>NZ_JCAUAV010000002.1:0-1330617 GCF_059692115.1 Paenibacillus sp. J31R30
GTCGGCCGTCGCCCGCTAGCGCACAATTTTTGTGCGCGAGGAGGCGATTCCGCCGGTCGTAGCCCGCTAGCGCACAAAAATAGTGCGCAAGGAAGGCGAATCCGCCGGCCGTCGCCCACTAGCGCACAAAAATAGTGCGCAAGGAAGGCGATTCCGCCGGTCGTAGCCCGCTAGCGCACAAAAATAGTGCGCAAGGAAGGCGATTCCGCCGGCTGTCGCACGCTAGCGCACAAAAATAGTGCGCATGGAAGGCGAACCCGTCGGCCGTCGCCCGCAAGCGCACAAAATTTTGCGATAAAACCTTTCTCTCAACGCAGAGTAACGATAGTTCAAGAATGAATAGGATGAAGAGACGATTCCCTTATCATCAAACGATGTGGAATGATGATGTGATTGTGATGAATCGGTTCTCCCTTGACGGCTTTAATCAAGGTTTGTGAAGCTGTATATCCGAGCTGATAGATGCCGATATCGATAGAGCTGATCGGTGGAGAGGATAGCTCAGACATAGGAATATTATTAAAACCGACCAAGCTTAAGTCAGATGGTACTTTATAGCCAAGCTCGGTTACCCCTCGAAGCACGCCGAAGGCAACGATATCATCAATGACGACAAGCGCAGTCGGGCGCTCAGGCAGATTCATGAAAAAAGACATAGCGCGATAGCCGCTCTCTTGGAGGAATTCGCCCTCAACAATCCACTCGGATTGAATCTCCAGCTTGGCTTCACGCATGGCTTGTACATAGCCATCCATCCGATCACGTGAAACAATGAGGTTAGGAGGACCGCTCACGAAGCCGATGCGCTTATGCCCTTGGGCGATCAGATGCCGCGTCGCATCGTAGGCAGCTAGTACGTTATTATTATCAACTGATAATACCTCGGGGAAATCTTCGCTTCTACCCACAAGGACAAAAGGGAATTTCATCTCTTGCAAAAAGGAGATCACAGGGTCGGATTTACGAGAATAGAGCAGAATGACGCCGTCGACTCTGCGTCCTTTGACAAGTCTCGTAATCGCTTCGACCTCTTCACGCTCTGATGTGCCTGTGGTCATCATGAGGTCATAGCCGCTGCGGGTAGATTGTGTCACGACGCCGCGAATAATTTCAGAGAAAAAGAGATTTAAGAATAGTTCTTCTGCCGAACGAGGCAGGAGAATACCAATGGTTTGTGTCGTTTTGGATACAAGACTCTTAGCCATCACATTCGGGTGATATCCTAATTCGTCCATAATTTCTTTCACTTTGCGGATCGTTGCTGAACTAATACGAGAATGTCCGGATATTACACGGGATACGGTAGAAGGAGATACTCCTGCTTTCTTGGCGACATCGATAATCGTAACGGACATGGTCCGAACCTCCAGTGCAAACGATTGTGCTCACGGATCGTGATGCGTTATTTTCTATGTTAGCTATTTCTAAAGCAAAAGTAAATCATTTGTATGAGAATAGCTTGTAGCTAAGACATTCGCCGATGTGAGATCGCAATTCTACTTCACAAAGTGAGCATACTCTCTGAAATTAACGGTAATTACTTTGTAAGATACCGGGAGGGGGTGTGTATTGTAGATATCTCAGAAAAAGGCTGGTTCTGCTAGCTTCGTCTAACATGTGTGCAATTTGCATGGCGATTTGTGCAAAAAGTTGATATTTATCATGTAATAATATTTTGAGATACTTTGTAAATGAGAGTAAACAGAAGATAATAGTCTATTTTCTTGGGTAAACGGCTTATTTTAATATGTGCAAACGTTTTTACAAATGAATAGTCCTGTTGTATGATTACACATGAATAAAGCGCTTGCAAGAATTGTCTTACGCTTATCAAGCCTATTTATTCGACGGAATACAAATCGCAAGCTGCTCCTAGACGAAAATGAGCAAACGTTTGCACAAATTAATGAAGTCGCTTACATTTGTTCAGCATGCCAGCAATACTACGCTAAGATTGATTATTTACCTAATATGAGAGGGGTTTTACAAAAATGAAAAAATCACTATCCATGATCGCAGCTGTATCCGTTGTTGCCTTATCCGTAACGGCATGTTCTTCCGCACCAGAGGAAACAGCGAAGCCTTCAGCAGCAGCTGCAACAGAAGCGCCGAAAGCTACTGCAGCGGCAACAACAGCAACAACAACTGATAACGATATGGGACTTAAACCAGAAGCTGGAGCGAAACTAGTTGTATGGGATGCACCAGATCAAAAGGCATTCATTGAATCCGTTGCAAAGCAATTCGAAGCAAAATATAAAGTACCTGTTAAATTCGAAGAAGTTAACCCGCCGGATCAACCGGCTAAATTGACAGCAGACGGCCCAGCTGGTGTAGCAGCTGACGTAACTGTAATCCCGCATGATAACTTAGGGAAAATGGTATCTGCTGGCTTGTATCTGCCGAATGATGTGTTCGCAGATCAAACGAAAAAAGACAACGCGGAAGCTGCTGTTCAAGGCGCGACCTTCAATAATACACTGTTCGGTTACCCGAAATCCGTCGAAACTTACGCTCTGATTTATAACAAAGACTTGGTGAAGACACCTCCAAAATCATTCGATGACGTTGTAGCTTTTGCTAAAACGTACAATGATCCTGGTAAAAACAAATTTGCTTTCATGTTTGATATCGGCAATTTCTATTTTGACTATGCGTTCCTAGCAGGTCCTGGTGGTTACGTATTTGGTAAAAATGGTACAGATAAAACAGACATCGGTCTAAACAATGAAGGCGCTGTTGCTGGAGCGAAATTCTTTGCTTCTTTGAAAAAGGATGTACTTCCTGTGAAATCCGGTGATGTGACGTATGACATCAAAAAAGGTCTCTTCACAAGCGGTACGCTTGCAATGGATCTGAACGGACCATGGACTATTCTTGATTACAAAAAAGCGAAAATTAACATTGGTGTAGTACCTATCCCTACAATTAATGGTAAGCCAGCTGTTTCCTTTGCAGGTATCAAAATTCTAGGTGTTAACGCTTATACGAAATACCCGAACGCAGCTAAACTATTTGCTCACTTTGCGACTTCCCAAGCGGCGCAATTGGAAAACTTCAAAATTTCCGGTCAGCTTCCTTCTAATAAAGCGGCAGCGGATGATGCTAGTGTGAAAAACGATGAGCTTGCTAACGGCTTCCTGCAACAGTTGAAAACGTCCCAAGCGATGCCTTCCATTCCAGAAATGGGCAACATCTGGACACCAATGGGCGCAGCACTAGGCGATATCTGGAACGATGGCAAAGATCCTAAAGCAACACTAGACAACGCGGTTAAACAAATTAAAGATACGAACGCAGCAACAAAATAAGATTATATCAAACCACTTGTATAGGTTGCGGACACCCGTCGAGGAATCGGCGGGTGATTCCATTCTAGGATAGGGAAGGAGCTGGCTGAAGAAAATGGGAACTCATCGTCGCATGGCGGCTGCTTTATCTGTAATTAGTCTTGGCCTTGGACAATTGTATAATCGCCAGTATATGAAAGGGCTCCTCCTGCTTCTGATCGAAGTTGTAGGACTCAATTATTTTATCAAAAACTTGAGTCACGCGATCTGGGGACTGTTTACACTGGGGAAAACCCCAACCCATTTTGAAACGATAAATGGTGTTGCCAAGACAGTGAAAGGGGATCATTCCATCTTCCTGATGTTGGGTGGATTAATTACATTGCTGCTGCTTTTCCTCTTCGCTGTCATATATGTGATGAATATTAAAGACGCTTACCTAACAGGGAAGAAGCGGGAAGAGGGTAAGCAGCCCGCGAACTTTGCGCAATCGGTGCGACATGTACTAGATAAGCGTTTTCCAGAGATTTTCCTTTCGATTCCTATCATCGGTGTGTTGTTCGTAACGATTTTGCCGATTATTTTTACGATACTGATTGCCTTTACAAATTACTCAGGTCCCGATAATCTGCCGCCAGCGAAGGTGCTGAAATGGGTTGGCTTCCGAACGTTTCATGATTTGATTATGTTCAAAACTTGGAGCTATTCCTTTTTCCACATCTTAGGATGGACCATTATTTGGGCGGTAGTGGCTACTTTTACTACTTACATGGGTGGGGTTCTGGTAGCTTTACTTGTGAATCAAAAAGGCATTCGCCTAAAAGGCATGTGGAGAACGATTTTCATCATTCCATATGCGATTCCGCAGTTGGTTTCCTTGTTGGTCATGAAAAACATGTTCAACGGACAGTTTGGCCCGATTAATCAATACTTGGGCTACTTCGGGTTAGGTAAGCTTCCTTGGCTGACAGATCCTACGATGGCGAAGATTACCGTCATTATCGTCAATATGTGGGTTGGTATTCCGGTTTCCATGATCCTTATTATGGGGGTATTAACCGCGATACCCAAAGATCTATATGAAGCCGCTGAAGTGGATGGGGCATCCGCATTCCTGAAATTCCGTCTCATCACGATGCCGTTCATTTTATTTACAACAGCGCCGTTACTGATTATTCAATTTGCAGGTAATATCAATAACTTTAACGTTATTTTCTTATTGACCAAAGGTGATCCGGTTAACGGAAAATACCAATATGGCGGAAGTACAGATTTGCTAGTGACTTGGCTGTATAAGCTGACGTTGGATCAACAGAAGTACAATATCGCGGCAGCGGTCGGGATTATCATCTTCTTTATGATTGCTTCGCTTTCCATCTGGAGCTATCGGAAGACGCGCTCATTCAAAGAGGAGGATATGATCCAATGAGTACAACTCGTAAAAAATCCAAATTCACCTTCGGCCTGCTTCTAAGCTATATTGTGCTGGTTATTATCGCGATCTGTTGCATCTATCCTGCGCTTTGGGTTGTATTAGCCTCATTCCGGCCAGGTGCCGCGCTGTATAGCCCGACATTGATTCCGAAAAGTTTAACCTTAGACCATTATCACGAGCTATTAACTTCGACGCGTTTTAAATTTACAACCTGGTATTGGAATACGCTGAAAATCGCCACATTGACGATGATCTTCTCGACGATTTTAACGACGATCAGTGGTTATTCCTTGTCTAGATTCCGGTTCAAAAGCAGAAAAACGATCATGACGGGTGTACTCATTTTGAGCATGTTCCCAACGTTCATGAGCTTAACCGCTTTCTATGTCTTACTGCTTCAGCTCAAATTATTTGATAACATTTATGCGCTAGTAGCGATTTATTCGGCAGCAGGTTTGCTGCAAGCGTTTGTAGTGAAAGGATTTTTTGACACCATTCCACGGAGTTTGGAGGAGTCGGCACGCATTGATGGTGCATCGAATCTGCAAATTTTCACAAGAATCATGCTGCCGCTGTCTCGGCCAATGCTAACCTATGTCGCATTAATGTCCTTTACAGGTGCGTGGGTCGATTTTATTTTGGCCAAAGTGGTGTTGCGTTCCAAAGATCACTGGTCCGTTGCTGTTGGCTTGTTCGACTTAGTGGATAAGGAACAAAGCAGTAACTTTGCGCTATTTGCGACAGGGTCGGTGCTAATTGCCCTGCCGATTACAATACTATTCGTTTTCTTGCAACGCTTCCTCGTTGATGGCTTAACGGCAGGAGCTTCCAAAGGATGAGTAGATTTCGCAGGCTGAATCTGATCTGGATGCTCGGGATGGCTTTTGTGCTGATGGTTACAGGATGCTCGAAAGACTTGGGGAACGAGGCGAGCAGCCGTAATCACGGCGTGTTCTATGAGATTTTCGTTCGTTCTTTTCAAGATTCGAATGGTGATGGGATCGGTGACCTGAACGGGGTTACGGCCAAGCTCGACTACTTAAAGGATCTGGGGATCAAAGGGATTTGGCTAACGCCGATCATGACTTCACCTAGCTATCACGGCTATGACGTGACGAATTATTATCAGATTAATTCTGAGTTTGGTACGATGGCTGATTTTCAGGCATTAACCAAAGAGGCGCATAAACGCGGGATTCAGGTCATTATGGACTTGGTCGTCAACCATACCAGTTCCGAGAATCCTTGGTTCATCGAAGCTGCCAAAGATAAAAACAGTCCGTATCGCGATTGGTATACTTGGGCTGAGGATCAAGGCAAACCTGCTACTGGGCAAAGTGCCGCTGGAGACAAGGCGTGGCATCTTAAGAATGGCAGCCATTACCTCGGTATTTTCTGGGAAGGCATGCCAGACTTGAATTTTGACAATTCGGATGTTCGCAAGGAAATGA
Organism: Paenibacillus sp. J31R30; assembly: GCF_059692115.1. Lineage (NCBI taxonomy): Bacteria > Bacillati > Bacillota > Bacilli > Caryophanales > Paenibacillaceae > Paenibacillus > Paenibacillus sp. J31R30. The sequence continues at coordinate 6,177 of NZ_JCAUAV010000002.1, forward strand.
TCAAGGTCGGCCAATTCTGGCTGGGGCAAGGTGCCGATGGCTTTCGTTTAGACGCGGCCAAGCATGTCTATGAAGATCTCACGGATTCCAAAAAAGATCCTCAAACCTCGCTGAAAAATGTAGCTTGGTGGAAAGAATTCCGTGCGGGTCTGCGGGATGTGAATGAGCATGCTTATGTAGTCGGAGAAATTTGGGATAGTATTGCCGTTATTGCGCCTTACTTAGACAATGCTCTCGATTCTGGGTTTAACTTCGATTTGGCGAAAACGCTGATTAGCTCGGCGAATTCCGAGACCGCAGGAAACATTGCGTTTACACTTGAAAGGGCATATGGCTTATATGACAAAACCTCTGGCGGCAAATTCATTGATGCGCCATTCCTGTCCAACCATGACCAGACGCGGGTGATGAGTGCGTTACAGGGCAATGTGGACCATGCTAAAATGGCTGCAGCCCTGCTGCTCACCATGCCAGGCAACCCGTTCCTTTATTATGGCGAGGAAATTGGCATGTTGGGCATGAAACCGGACGAGTACTTGCGTGAGCCGATGCATTGGACTGCTGCGGGCGTTGCTGGGCAGACCACTTGGGAGGCTCCGCGCTACAACAAAGAAGGAGCACCGAATGTGGCTGATCAGCTGAAGGATTCGAGTTCGTTGCTGAATCAGTATAAGAAGCTGATTCAATGGCGAAACGAGGAGCCCGCTCTGCAGGGTGGGAAGATTGCTGAATTTAAGGCCAGTAATGAGCACATCGCAGCTTATGTGAGAGGCGAAGCCAAGGAGGCGCTCCTTGTTGTTCACAATCTCTCGGGGCAGGAGCAAGTGCTGGACCTGAGTGAGGAGCAAGTGAATACCGGCTTCACGAAGGTGAAACGGTTCACGGTTAAGGGTTGGAAGCTTGATGGGAAGAAGCTGGTTGTGCCTGCTTATTCGAGTGTGATTTTAAAGAAGTAGGATATAGGTACCCCCTTCGTCGGCACTTTACAGTGTGGCGAAGGGGGCTTTTGTGTTGCGGTGGTGCCTAACGGACATAGACGACGTTAAATAGCTGAAATCAATAATCCTGATTATTTATCGAACACCAAATACGCTATTAAGCGATAATCAGGCGGAAATCATCGTTAAAGGTCAAAATAACGGCAGCTGTGTCCGATAGTATTTGCATGGTGAGGTATCTGATCAAATAACGACCTTACTGTCCATTAGAGTGTTCACATTTTCTAACTGTCGAACATGGGGCATCTCTATCGCACCCTCAGTTTACAGATGAGGGAGAGGTGCGAATTCAGTAAATCTCCGAAGGTACCTTAGCAGCATACGCTACTCCGCGCGCAGCACGGCGTAGCCGTACGCCGGCAGCTGCAGCCGCAGCTTGCCGCCGACCGGCTCGGCCGCGGCGCCGCCTTCGAGCGCATCGCGCCAGCGGCGCTCGCCAGAGACCTTGACGCTCAGCTGCGCAGAGCGTCTGCCTGCGTTAACGAAGATGAGCAGATGCTCACCATCTTCGTTAACGCGCTCGAGCACAAGCCGCGCATCGCCCGGCTTGGCGTGCAGGAAGCGCAATGCGCCGGTGCGCAGCGCTTCGGTATTGCGCCGCAGGGCGATGAGCCTGCGGTAGAACTCGAACAGGTCGCGGTCCTGCAAGGACGCGTCCCATTCCATGCAGCGGCGGCAATCGGGGTCGCCGCCGCCGCTAAGCCCTATCTCGTCGCCGTAGTAAATACACGGCGTCCCAGGGAACGTGAACTGAAGCAGCGCGGCCAGCTTCATCCGGCGCTTATCCTCGCCGCACTGCGTGAGCAGGCGAGGCGTGTCGTGGCTGTCCAGCAGATTGAACGCAGCTTCATTAGCTTGCTGCGGATAACTGGCCAGCTGGGCACCAATGGCATTGGCGAAGCCATAGCCGTCGAGCTTACCTGTGGTTACGAAGTCTAGAACCGCCGTCGTAAAAGGATAGTTCATGACAGCGTCGAACTGATCGCCTTGCAGCCACATCATGGAATCGTGCCAAATTTCACCGAGGATATAAGCATCCGGATTGATGCGTTTCACCTTATCATGGAATTGACGCCAGAAATGATGGTCGACTTCATTGGCAACGTCCAGGCGCCAGCCGTCGATGCCGATTTCTTTTACCCAGAATTCAGCGACCTCCAGCAAGTAGGCTTTGACCTCTTCGTTCTCTGTATTAAGCTTAGGCATGATGGGCTCGAAGGCAAAAGTCTCATATGTTGGGATGCCATCGTCATCTACACGAAGCGGCCACTCTCTGACATGGAACCAGTCTGCATAGGCAGAGTCAGCTCCTTTCTCCATAACATCGACGAATGGTGGGAAGGTAAGCCCGCAATGATTGAATACCGCATCAAGCAAGACACGGATTCCGCGACTATGGCAAGCTTCGATTAACGCTTTTAAAGTCTCGTTGGTTCCGAATTGCGGATCTACTTTCTTATAATCCCTAGTATCATACTTATGATTGGTGGTCGCTTCGAACACGGGTGTGAAATAAATCGCAGTAATACCCAGCTCAGATAAGTGATCTAGGTGCTGCTGTACACCTAACAAATCCCCGCCAAAAAAATTCGTAGGGGTGGGCTTGCCGCCCCAAGGCTCAACATCGGAAGGATCTAGGCTGGGATCACCATTTGCAAAACGTTCAGGGAAAATCTGATAAAACACAGCATCCTTCACCCAAGCTGGGGGCTTGAGGATGTCTGCAGGGTTAAGGAAAGGATACTCAAACATGCCGTTGGAATCCTTCGGTTCCTTAGGGAAAAAGCCTTGCTCCGTTAACCAGAGCTTTTCTTTCCCATTTTGCAATTTAAAACCATATCGCAAGCGCCGATAAGGCGGCTGAATCGCAGCTTCCCAATAGTCAAATAACGCATCACTTGTTAAAATACGCATTTCGATATAATCGGAGGTACGTTCCCAAGCATATTTATCCCCGGCGTACACATAAACCTTTTTCACATCATCGCGCTTCGTGCGAATTCGGATATGTACGGTTTTTTCATCATAGGCATAAGACCAGTTTAATTTAGGGCGGTGATAGACCGCTTCAATGACCATCGACATCCAATAAGCCCCCTCTGGGTAATTGTGAGAAAACCTCTATCGAGGCCATTCAATGATGAGCGACCGCGTTTAGATGTAGGTTTTATCGCCAATAAGAAAGACGTTTTCGGGAACCGAAAACTTATTCTTTCTTATGTGGTAAAACGCAAAAAACAGGTACTAACCTGCATTCGAAAGTTTCGAATCCGAGGTTGTACCTGTTAGGTAGCATTGCCTTTATATTAGTTTAATTATAAGAAAATAAACGCACGGGGTCTAGAACTTTTTCGTTGTTTCGACTCTCTTCACTTTGTCCATACTACATAATGAAAGCGACTCCACGGAGCAGGGGGCTAAGAACCATGTTAGCCGTTCATCAACGTATGGCGGAATTATGGACACTACGCAGAGCCCGAGAGTTAACTCGAGGCGAACAAGAGGAATTAATGCTGTGCATGGAAGCGAACGCGACTTATGTATGGAACCGATTAAAACTAGAAAATTTATCGCTATGCGCCTCCATGACAGGGGACTATGACTGGTTGCATGACATTTGTGAGCGCATAGAAAAGATTGAACCCAAGCACTGACTTAGCGTCGGTGCTTTTTTCCTTTTCTGGATGCGTGTGGACAGGTATAATAGGGAGAGTTTAATGCTAAGGAGATGTCGCATGGTAAGTTGGTTCAAACAACGGGGATTCGCTCCCAACTCATTCTTACTCTTAGGACTCATGCTTCTGATTGCCCTCATACTTAGACTAGTTTTGGCCCCCACGTGGGTAGGTTATGATACGGACGTGCGAACGTTCATGGCATGGGCGGATCGCGCCTATACGGTTGGTTTAAAGGATTTATACTCGAATGCCAAAGATTATTTCCTAGATTATCCCCCTGGTTACATGTACGTCTTATACGTTGTCGGTTTCTTTCATCATAAGTTCTCTATCCCTTGGGAGAGTGGGAGCTCCTTAATCATCCTTAAGCTGCCCGCAATTCTTGCGGATCTAGGGACTGTCTATCTGCTTTTCCGTCTAGCGATTAGTAAGCAAGAGGGGGCACGTACCTGGAAGCAGGCGCTCTGGATTGCGGCCTTATTTGCCTTTAACCCCGCCATTTGGGCGAATTCAGCGGTATGGGGACAGGTGGATTCTTTTTTCATGCTCTGTGTTGTTGCCACATTGTTGATGCAAATGAAGGGCAAACTGCCTCAAGCGGCCTTCTTTATTGCTCTTGCTCTCTTGCTTAAGCCTCAAGCGCTGCTGTTTGGCGTATTTCTATTAATCGATGTCATACGGGCACGCAACGTGATGGTTTGGCTGTTGAGTGTTTTGACTGGCATAGCTACGATGGCTGTTCTTTCACTGCCTTTTTCAGTGGGTAGAGGTTATGGATGGATGATCGAGTTGTATTCGGGCACGTTAGCTTCCTATCCGTATGCGTCACTCAATGCGTTTAATCTGTTTTCACTTCTCGGCGGAAACTTCGTGGATATGAACAGTGGTTTTGGGCACTTGTCCTATAAATGGATGGGACTTGTCTTAATGGCGCTATCCATTCTCTATGTCATCTTCCTGTATGTGATGGGGAGGCATCGACGCGGTGCTGTCTTGTACATTTCCTTCTTATTTATCACAGCCGTATTTATATGTATGACCAAAATGCACGAGCGCTATTTACACTATGGCTTATTGCTAGCTTTAACGAGCTTCATTTATATGAAGGATCGCCGGATTTTATGGCTTTTTATAGGCTTCAGCATCACGCATTTTATCAATATCGGCGATGTGCTCTTGCGCAGCTTTCATCAAGACTATCACATTCCGCGATATAATCCATTGATGCTGACGGTTTCGGGGATCAATGTTATGATGTTTGTCTATGCGTGTATATTGGGATGGAGGCTTTTCGTGAAATCAGATCAAGATGGGACTGTGGAGGAGACAATACCTCCAGTTAATGACAAGGTTGAAGTGCTTCCAGTGCAAGAGGAGCCTCAAGAGAAAACAACGGATGTAAGAGAGACCTCTCTGTGGAAGGCGGTTATCCTGCCTGCGGAGGATCATATAGAGCGAAGTAAGCGCGGACGCTTCTTCTCGCGAAAGGATGTCTTGTACTTAGGCGCTCTCGTGGTAGTCTATGCGATTATTGCACTGTTTCATTTAGGCGGGCATAAGGATCCGACGACTTTCTGGCAGCCAACGGGTGCAGGAGAGACTGTTATTGCTGATCTCGGTGGCACTCATCAGATTTCTCGTATCAATAGCTTTGCTGGTGTTGGGGAAGGTGCTTATTCGTATTGGTTTTCCAAAGATGGTGAGCAGTGGCAGGATGCCATGGCGGTAAAATCTGACCATACGAAGGTGTTCACTTGGCACACCGTTGAAGCGAATAAAGAAGCACGGTATGTGAAGATTGTGATCGACGCGCAAGAGAGTGCCAAGCTGCATCTTCATGAGATCGGGATATTCGGAGATGGAGGTACGACCCCATTACCGATCGCCAGTGTGAAGGAACAAGACGTCAATGCTTCCGATGAGGGGAAAACCGCTCATTTATTTGATGAAGCAAGTGTCGTTCCATATACGCCTACGTATATGAATGGTACGTATTTTGATGAGATTTATCATGCAAGAACGGCTTATGAGCATCTACACAAGATAGAGCCGTATGAAAGCACGCATCCCCCACTGGGCAAAATACTGATTTCTATCGGGATTTATGTGTTCGGTTTAAATCCATTTGGATGGCGAATTATCGGTACGTTATTCGGCGTCGGTATGATTCCTATTATGTATGTGTTCGCCAAGCGGATGTTTGGGCGTTCTGAATATGCACTCATTGCTGCCTTCTTACTTAGCTTTGATTTCATGCATTTTGCGCAGACGAGAATTTCCACGATTGATGTGTATGGCGTGTTTTTCATCATGCTGATGTTCTATTTTATGTATCGCTACACAACGTTGAGCTTCTACCGAGGGAAGCTTTGGGCAACACTTATTCCGCTTGGGCTGTCCGGTTTGTTCTTCGGTATCGGTGCTGCGTCCAAATGGATTGTGATTTATGGCGGTGCTGGTTTAGCGGTGCTATTATTCATCTCGTTATGGGAGAGATACAGAGAGTACCAATTTGCCAAGCGATTACTGTTGAATAGGCGAGATGAGCCAGAAAGCGAAGGAGTAGTTGACGAGGAAGAGGGACGTATTAATCTCACCGAAGCCGAATCAACACAGCTCCAACGTGTGCAAAAGCTTTTCGTCCGAAATACGCTGCTTACCTTACTCTGGTGTGTACTCACGTTTGTCATCGTGCCGCTGGGTGTCTATACGCTATCTTATATCCCTTTCATGATGGTTCCGGGTCCAGGACATAATTTGAAGGATGTTGTAACCTACCAGGTTCATATGTACAAATACCACAAGGATTTAGTCGCAACGCATCCGTTCTCCTCACCTTGGTGGGAATGGCCGATGATGCTGCGTCCGATCTGGTATTATCAAGCGAAGCTTATGCCGCCGGGCATGCTCTCGAGCATCGTTTCATTCGGTAACCCGCTTGTTTGGTGGCCAGGCTTTATTGCGGTGCTGATGTCCTTCTATATCGCGATCGTACGTAAAGATAAATTGCTGCGAATGCTGCTAATTGGCTACTGCTCACAGTATTTGCCGTGGATGCTGGTACCCAGATTGACGTTCATTTACCACTATTTTGCTATGGTGCCGTTCCTAGTGCTGATCTTAACTTATTACATCAAAGACTATCTGGAGCAGGGTCCTTTGCACAAAAGAAGATGGGTGTACGGTTACCTGGCCGCCGTATTCGTGCTATTCGCACTGTTCTACCCCATTCTATCGGGTATGATCATACCGTCTAAATACTCGTTCTTTTTACGGTGGATGCCGGGCTGGAATTTCTTTTGAGCCGAACGCATTGACGTCCCTAGTAAGCCATGATAATATAATTCCAAGTGAAATACTGTGAATTAAATAAGTCGACCTCACAGCAGGAGACTCCCACTTTGTATCGAACACAAGGTAGCGGAGTCTCTTTTTCTCATCACATTGCAAATGGAGAGTGTATCGAATGGCTAAAGTAGTGATTATTTCAGGAAGTCCAACCCCAACCTCCCGCTTACATGGTGTGATTGAAGTCGCCAAAAGCGCACTTCAGCAAGCAGGTCTTGAAGTAGACTGGATTAAGGTTCGCGACATTCCTGCAGAGGATTTGTTGTATGCTAAGTTTGACAGCGAGGCGATTATCAATGCGAATAAGCGGGTAGCTGAGGCTGACGCTGTCTTCGTAGCTACACCCGTCTACAAGGCTTCCTACACAGGCGTGTTGAAAGCATATCTGGATCTTTTGCCGCAAAAAGGACTCGAGCGCAAAATCGTACTTCCACTAGCGGTTGGGGGAACCTATGCCCACTTGCTGGCGATCGATTATGCTCTTAAGCCAGTATTATCCGTTCTAGGCGCACAGAACATTCTGCAAGGTGTGTATGTCCTCGATAAACAAGTAACATGGGGCGACCAAGGGCAAGCGATTCTGGATGATGAAATCTCCACACGCTTGAACGAATCAATAACGGAATTCATTCAGGAAATTAACTGGCATACGAGCCGCTAGTTGCGAATTTAGATAAAAAACTACGCTTCAACTATGGCTGGGAACACACGACTGACGTCGATTTGGATACAGGTCATCAGAGGGGATGTCAGCATATCCTCAATTCCGTAGGTTTCCTGTAGCAGGAATTTCCCGTTAGTCAAAATGAATTGATCGATTGTGCGGTGCACAGGGTCTGCAATCCAGTACTCCCTTATACCAAATCGTTCATATTGGCGTTTCTTGCGGATCTTGTCATTCTGACTCGTTCTCGGTGAAAGGATTTCCAACACAAAATCAGGTGCTCCTTCGATGCGCTTCTCCTTAATGATCGATTCGTTTTCGTGCCGGATGACGACAAGATCAGGTTGAAACAGGTTTTCCTCATCTAGATACACAACGATAGGAGAGTAAAGAATGGTAGCATTTGGGTGGCAGGTTTGGTGTAACATGATGTGAAGGGCAGCAGAGATTCGTTGATGGGTTACTGTGGGCGAAGGGGAAAGATCATAACGAATGCCTTCAATGATCTCATAACGCTCGTACTCTATGTCCAGGAACTCTGGAGCTGTCTCCGAATAAGATTCTTGCTGTTCTTTGATATGGTCTACGGATTTTGTGGATTTGATTGATACCATATTCATCAGCTCCTAGTATGGCATATGCATTAATTTCATTGTACCCGACCCATTGTTGGTCTGCAATCATCATCGTTGGTGACGTTGGTAACTTTTGCTGATGGCGGGTTTTTGCGTGTCGGGAACACAGGTCCCGTGCTATACTACTCGTAACAAGTTCATATTTTTTCATAGGCATTATACGAATGGGAGCGATTATTGATGTCACACAATTCATCTGAATCCGTGCTGTTAGTTGACGGCATGGCCTTATTATTTCGCGGTTTTTACGCTACTTCATCTAGTGGTTATATTATGAGAACAGACCATGGCGTGCCGATTAACGGCGTGTACGGATTTCTGAAATATTTGCTAGATGCGATCGAAACCTTCAAACCTACGCATGTTGTATGTTGTTGGGATATGGGAAGCAAGACTTTCCGCACAGAGAAATTTGAAGCCTACAAGGCGAATCGCGGACCTGCTCCCGAGGAGTTAATCCCCCAATTTGATTTGGTCAAAGACGTGACAGCTAGCTTTAACATTCCAAATGTAGGCGTAGTTGGTTATGAAGCCGACGATTGTATCGGCACTTTGGCTCGTACATACAGCCCACATACGAAAGTGCAGATTCTTACAGGGGATCATGATATGCTGCAGCTTGTTAATGAGAACACGGAAGTCATTATTATGAAAAAAGGGCAATCCAACTACATGGTGTATACCCTAGATACACTTATGGAGGAGAAGAGCCTGACTCCAGCTCAAATCATTGATCTGAAAGGATTAACGGGAGACACGGCAGATAATTATCCTGGGGTCAAAGGGATCGGCGAGAAAACAGCAACGAAGCTGCTGAATGAGTACCAGAATATCGCGGGTATCTTAGAAAACTTAGCTGCACTTCCGAAGGGTGTGCGGACGAAGATTGAGGCTGAGCTGGATATGCTTCATCTATCGCTTGATCTGGCGACGATTCGCTTAGATGCACCGGTTGCTTGCGCACTTGAGGATTGCGAGTGGGCGATGGAGCGGGATAAGGTCGTTAGTAAATTCGAGGAACTAGCGTACAAAGGGTTAATGAGACTGATCGGATAGTACGTCGAATAAGGGACAATACCTACGCAGAGGTATTGTCTTTTTTCTTTTTACAAGACTGAAATTTGAACAAAGAGGACGGAATTTTAAATTACCAAATGTTAATTTATAGAAGATAATAGGAATGTAAGCGATTACGGTTTCTGAAATGTACGTACAAAGGGGAGAAAAAACATGAAAAAGGCAGTATTCACATTAATGTCATTGTCCATGATTTTCACTGCAACCGCTTGTTCTTCAGGTACTTCTAGTAACCAAAGTGGTGGAGCCACAACAGCGCCAACAACAGCAACGACTCCTAGTGCAACAGTTAGTGCAAGTAAGGACCCAGTTAAGCTTCGTATGGCTTGGTGGGGAGGTCAAGCGCGCCACGATTATACGCTCAAAGTTATCGAAATGTATGAGAAATCACATCCGAACGTTAAAATTGAAGCTGAATATGCCGCTTTTGATGATTATTGGAAAAAGCTTGCGCCTCAGGCTGCTGCTAACCAACTGCCAGATATTATACAAATGGATATCTCGTATTTAACACAATACGGTGGAAGAAACCAATTGGCGGATTTGACACCTTTTACGAAGAGTAAAGTTCTTAACGTAGACGACGTAAGTCCAAATGCTGTTTCGGGTGGTCAAGTAGGCGGGAAGCTCGTAGCTATGAACTTAGGGGTTAATGCTTTGACCAGCATCATGGACTTCGAGATGTTGAAAAAAGCCAATATAACGCCTCCTGAAAAGAACTGGACATGGAATGATATGGATGCGATTACTGCAAAAGCGAAAGCTGCGGGCAAAATCACGGGCGGTTTCCGAGATGACGTTTTCTTCCCTTATTACCTGCGTACACTTGGTCAAAAAATGTATAACGCGGAAGGCACAGCCCTTGGTTATACCGACGATAAGCTGTTTATTGATTATTTCACTCGCTCCCAGAAGTATTATGATGCTGGAAGTGTGCTAGCGCTTGATAAGGCTGCCCAAAAGAAAGGCACACCAGAAGATGACGAGTTGACATTAGGTAATTCCATTTCCTCCAATGGTTGGTCCAATCAATTTATTGGTCTAGCTACAGCATCGAAACGTGAGCTTGTCCTGCAGCCAATGCCAGGTCCTGATGCAAACAAAGGGTTATTCCTGAAACCAAGTATGTACTGGTCCGTATCAAGCAGTTCCAAAGTACAAGAAGAAGCGGCTAAATTTATTGATTTCTGGATCAATGATATTGAAGCGAATAAAATCATTAAAGGCGAGCGCGGAGTACCAGTAGCATCCAAAGTGAAAGAAGCTTTGAAACCGCTGTTAAGCCCGAATGAAGTAAAAGTATTTGACTATGTCGCATGGGCTGAGAAAAACAGTGCGCCAATGGATCCTCCGAACCCAGTTGGTTCCATCGAAATCGAGAAGCTGCTAAAAGATACAGCTGAGAAAATAATGTACAAGAAAATAACGGTTCAAGAAGCGGCTGTCTCCTTCCGTAAGGATGCAACAGCAATTTTGGACAAAAACAAAAAGTAACATGAGATTTTAAAAAAACAGGTACCCATTGTTGGACACTTTGAACAAGTGTTTAGACGGTGGGTACCTGTTTAGCGTTATTCGTGAGCCAAAAATTTGAACATAAACTTAACAAAAAGTTGAATTTGTAAGCAGCAGGATAGATGTTACAATGTGGTATAATCGATCCAATTTTAATTTGAACAACAGGGGAAGTTGGGATGGCATGATCAGGTGGCTATTTATTAATAGGAGCATCCGTACAAAAATAGTTTGGAGCAGTGTCCTGATCTCCTTGATCCCCATGCTTGTACTCTCCATGATTTTTTATAAGTCGAGTACCCGCTCTTTGGAAAATTCGATGTTCCGAAGTTCGGATCAGAATGCCGAGTATTTATCTGGGTATTTAGATCAATATTTCAGCAATATTTCTTCGTCTGCCCTGCAAATATATGGTTTCGAACGCATCCTGAATCTCATGGAGCATGGGGCTAATTATAATGATGCCGATATTATTTTGCTCAGGGAATCGATTAAAAACTATGATTTGCTGATTCAGAATAAAAACAAAGACATTATTAAGATCATGATCTTCGGCAAAGAAAATAAGCTGGAAGATTCATGGTCCAGAGCGGCTAGCTACGAATCCGTTAAAATGGATCAGGAGAGCATTCCTCATTACAAGGAGATGCTCGATTTGCCATTTCAGCAAGCGCTTATGTTTACGTATAAAGACATCACATTACAACAGGACTTTTTTGTTTATTCGATTCCGATTTATGATCCGTTCTATAGAACGAAGTTCGGTACGCTCGTTTTTTACATCCAGAGCAAGGAATTATCGAAAATGATTGAAGCGAATAATCATTCGCCGAACGTAATCGTATTGCAGAACGCCAGCGGCGAGCCCTTTTATCAGACGAATGGCAAATATGCGGATATCGTACCGAAATATGAAAAGCCAGAGATTAGCTCGCAAAATAATCCTAAGGACATTCAATTTTTGAATAAGAAGGATTTATTTGTCGCTACCTCGCGTCTCAATTATGGTAATATTTCGCTTTCAATTGTATATCCGAACCCTGAACTGGAACAGAACCGCAGGAATATTTTGCATACGACGGTTGGGGCGTTTATTTTCGTGATGCTGAGCATTTCACTGCTCTCGATTTTCGCGCAGCATTATATTACCCGACCCATCAAGCTGCTCGGAAAAGCGATGAAAACTGTTCGCAAAGGCAATTTTCATGTTAGTCTGCCGCAGAATACCAATTATCGTGATGATATCTCGGAGCTGACGGGCAATTTTAATTTCATGACAGATAAAATTCGTGAGCTAATTGAATCCAAATACGAAATGCAGCTTCTCAATAAAGAAGCGCAAATCCTTGCACTGCAAATGCAGATCAATCCGCATTTTCTGTACAATACGCTGCAGACGATCGGCGGCAAAGCTGTGCTAATCGGGGATTATGAAATTCACGAGATGTGCCGTGCTTTAGGCGATATGTTCCGATACAGCTTCTATGAAGGCAATGTCGCTTCGACGATTGGTCAGGAGCTTGCGCACGTGAATAACTACTTGTACATCCAACAGCTCCGTTTTGAGGAGACGTTGCAGATTGAGTTCGACGTCGCTACGGATCTGATGGACTGTGCGATCATTCGATTCGTCATGCAGCCGATTATTGAGAACGTCATTGTGCACGCGTTCAGCATGCGGGAAGAGGAGCAGTCGCTTCGAATTGGCGTGAGCGTACTGCGGGAATCGGATACCGTTGTACTGATGGTGAATGATAATGGACCTGGTATCGAAACAGAAAAGCTTGCTGCGCTGCGCGCATCGTTCGAGAACAAATCATCCGACGTCTTCTATGGTGTATCCATCGGGCTCAAAAATGTGCATGAACGATTAAGACTGGTTTATGGAGCGCCATATGGCCTAGATGTGGAGAGTGAGATAGGGATCGGAACGACGATTCGCATACGCATTCCGTACAATTATAATGGGGGTGACAGCTTTGTACAAAGTAATGGTCGTGGATGACGAATCATTGGGAAGGAAATCCGTCTGCAAAATGATTAGTGAGCTTGCTCTGGACGTGGAAGTTATTGCCGAAGCGCGACATGGTGAGGAAGCGTTGGAGCTTATACGTATTAGCAAGCCTCATATTATTGTGACGGACATGAACATGCCGGTCATGAACGGTCAACAGTTTCTAGAAGCCTTATACACCAATTATGCCGAGATCAAAGTAATTGTCATTAGCGGCTACTCGCAATTTGAATATATGAAAGCAGCAGTGACTTTTCAGGCTTGTGAGTACGTGCTGAAGCCAATTTCTCTGCTGGATTTGAAAAGCGCGTTAGTGAAGGCTATGGAGGCAAGTCACAACCATTTGACGCTGCAACAGCAAAAGAAATTCAGCCAAGACATGTGGCAGCTCCGCAGAGAGGTGTTTCTTGGGCATGTCACTAGCCGCCGTATTACGAATGTCATAGATATTCAAACGCAAGCGGAAGAACTTGCAATCTCTAACGCTAGAGGCAGCTTTCGGCTAGCTGTCTGTATGTTCCGCAACTTTCATGACATATCCATCAAGAAATTCCATGGAAATGCAGATTTATTAATGTATAGTATCGAAAATATTTTGGCTGAGGTGCTCTCCTCTGACGTACAGGATGTTGCACCGCTTATTTATAAGTCGGACGACAGGATGAGTCTCTGTCTATATGCACCAGAGTCCGCCTACGATGAGACACGTATCCGACAGTTACTCACGTCCTTTCACAACGTGATAAACCAGATGCTTCAGCTTGATGTGGTAGCTGGTTTAAGCAGTGTGTTCAAAACATTGGAACGGCTGCCAGAGGCTTATGACATTGCCAATGACCAGTTGAGAAATAACGTACTGCATGCGACCCATTTTTCGCTAAGCACCCCGGAACAATTCACAGGAGCGGCTCCTGCCGCGTGGGAGTTGTTAACGGTGTTTGAGCTGAAAACCTTGCAGCAAGCATTTGCCGCAGGGAATGGGGCCGAGAGCCGCGAGCTGCTGCGGAATTTCCTGCACAAAGCGGACAAAATGAGTGGACTGACCATCCGTGAGGGGCAGCGAACGCTGAAAAAGCTAACAGAAATGGCCGCCGCTGAGCTGTCAGACATGGTGATTGCTTATCCGCAGCTTTTTGATGCACGTTCGATCTCAGGCATCGTGGATTACAGTCTGTTCAACCACTTCATCGAACAGTTCACCGAAGCCATAGAGGAATATCATGCGAGTAAGGGGACATCCCAATCCGTTCATTCCATGCATGAGATTGCTTCCTACTTGGATGCACACTATTTTGAAGACATCAGCCTGATCGACATTGCCACACGTTTTCATCTCGACCCAAGTTACTTAAGCAAGCAGTTTAAATCCGTGACCTCTGAGAACTTTATCGAGTATGTGACGCGTAAACGGATGGAAAAATCATGCGAGCTGCTGAACATGTCCGAATATAGAATTAGCGAGATATCCGAGCTTGTAGGTTATGAGAATCAACGTTACTTTAGCCAAGTGTTCAAAAAGTTCACGGGACAAACGCCTTCGGAATACCGAGAGAAGTATGCGGCTAAGACGTAAATACCAAAATTTTGAACATCAGAACGACAATTTATTTTATTACGATTCCTTCTTTCTGAGCGTAAGATAGGATTCAGAACGAGCGTACACTGTTCTAAACCGAGAACGAGGAAGAGGGGTAATAGATATGAACAAGTTTGCAAGTGTAAGTGTTTCGGCAACAATGGTGGCTCTATTATTGTCAGCGTGCGGCAGCAACAGCAATACGGCAAGCACGGCAGCACCAGCTGCAAGCAGCGAGAGTAAGCCAGCAGCTACTGCGGCTGCAACGGCAAAAGTAGAGAAGCCAGTAACGATTTCCTTCATGCATTTCAAAAGTGATGTCACGGACGGCGTAGCCAAAATCGTCGAGCAGTTCGAAAAGCAAAACCCTAACATCAAGGTCGAGGTACAGCCTGTTAAATATGATGATTATTACACCCTATTGAAAACGAAAATGGCCAGCGGCGACATCGTGGACGTGTTTACGTTAAATGCGGGCAGTAATACGAAGCTGCTGCATGACGGCGGGTATCTCGAAGATTTGACGGGGAAAGATTTCATGTCCAACTTCGATCCAAGCGTACTGAAAGCGCAAGCAACAGACGGCAAGAACTATATCATGCCAGTTAATGCTACACCAATTGCCGTATTTTATAACAAAAAAATATTCAGCGATCTCGGCCTTCAGGTTCCTAGAACGTACGATGCGATGATTGCTGCTGCCAAAAAAATAAAAGAAGCGGGCAAAACACCTTTCGCCCTTGGTTGGAAAGACAACTGGACATTAGGCATGTGGTTAAGCCGAGACCTGCCAAGTAACACAGCACTTGTGGAGAAACAAGCGGACTTTTTCACCAAAGTTGAAAAGGGAACAGCGAAATTTGCTGACAACCCTGCCTCCAAAACGGTTATCGCTCATGCACAGGATTTGTTTGACCTCGGTAACAAGGATCAGCTTGGCGTCGATTACAATGGCGTCGTAGACCTTTTCTCCAAAGGCGATGTAGGTATGATGTACATGGGAACTTGGCCTTTGGCGGATATTCAGAAGAAAAATCCAGAATTGTACAAAACAGGCATGGGCTACTTCCCGTATCCGTTCAGCAATGATGAAAGCTTGAATAAGCTTGAATTCAACCCTGATGCCTCTCTTGCCGTGAACAGCAAATCAGCGAATAAAGCTGCAGCGTTGAAATTCCTTGCATTCATGGCCAGCAAAGAGGGCGGAGATGCTTGGGTGAAAAATATTAACTCGCTTAGCTTTGTCAAAGGCGCCTCAACAGACATCGCGCCAGCGGTCAATGATCTTAAGCCATATTTCGATAAAGGGCTAACGTATGATTCTCAATCCTTTATTACCACGACAATTGATTGGAACTCACAATTTACCCAATATGTTCAAAAGGTATTTTTCAAGAAAGCAACACCTGATCAAATCATTAAGGATCTCGATGACTGGGTTGCCAAAAACCACAAATAACGACAGCTTTATAACGGCATAGGCTATTGCCTATGCCGTTATTGATCAGAAGGGGAATTTAACCTATGGGAAATATAAAACGAATGATCCGTAGTGAGTTCTGGTATGTGCTGTTCCTTATTCCGGGTATTCTGTTATTTACGTTAGCAGTCCTTATTCCATTTGTGATAGGAACCCGATATTCCTTCACAAGTTGGGATGGTGTATCACGCAAGCTGACGTATATTGGGTGGGAAAACTACGTGCATGCTTTTCAAGACTCGGACGTATGGGCCGCGCTTGGAAATACGTTTAAATATGCCTTTATTCTAATGGTGCTTGTGAATGTGCTATCTCTTCTACTGGCTTTGCTTCTGGATTCATATTTGAAGTTTAAGAACTTGTTTCGGACAATTTTCTTCCTGCCGAGCATTCTCTCCATTGTATTATCTGGGTTTATTTGGAAATATAATTTCAGCACAGGCTTTCCCAAGCTGCTGACAATATTCGGTCTGGATGTAACAAGTCCACTTGGTAATCCCGATTATGCTTTGTTCGGATTGATTGTAGTTGCCCTGTGGCAAGGCGTAGGTGCACCTATGATTATCTATATCGCAGGTTTACAAGGGATTCCTAGTGAGCTCGTTGAGAGTGCCAAAATGGACGGAGCTGGAGCAGGTCGAGCGTTCTGGCATGTGACATTACCATTGCTTGCACCCTCCATTACGATAAACCTTTTGCTCGTGTTGACGGGCTCGCTCAAAGTGTTTGATCTCGTTTGGGTAACCACGCAGGGAGGACCGGGCTTCGCTACAGAGGTTATTACAACATTCATCTACAAGACAGCCTTCAATTCCTTCAAAGCAGGTTACGGCATGGCGTTATCGATGATTTTCTTCGTCATTCTGGTCATCGTGACGATTGTGCAATTATCCATTTTCAGAAGACGGGAAGTGGAAATGTAATGAAAATTACACGATACAGCACGTTCGCTGCGGTTGCAATTCTAGCTATTCTGTTTGTGTTTCCGATGTATGTCGCGTTACTGATGTCACTCAAAACAGCGAAGCAAACCTTCGATTCCTTCTATTCGCTGCCGACGAGCTTAAATTTTACGAATTACACGCATGCGTGGAGTACGTCCAAATATCCTGCAGCATTTATAAACAGCTTGATTGTAACTGGCATCTCTGTTGCTTTGATTATCTTCGCTTCTGCACTGGCTGGGTATGCAATTGCGCGCAGAAGTAAGCCATTTTACAACTTCATTTTTATCTTGTTCCTCTCGGGTATGATGGTCCCTTTTCAAGTCATTATGCTGCCTTTGTATCAGATCGGCAAATCGTTCCATCTCGTGAATTCACATTGGGGACTAGCGCTAATCTATGGCGGTTTCGGTGTCCAGATGGGCGTATTGTTTTACACAGGTTTCGTGAAAGGCATTTCACGTGAAATTGAAGAAGCCGCTAGGATTGATGGCTGTTCGACACCGGGTATTTTTATCCGAGTTGTTATGCCTCTGCTTAAGCCGGTTACGGCGACGGTACTCGTACTGAATGCGTTGTACATTTGGAACGACTTCTTACTTCCACTGCTCTACCTGCAGGACAAAAATTACCGTACGATCCCGCTGCAGCAGTACTTCTTCTTCGGTCAATACAGCAGTGACTTGAATCTTGCTTTCGCCTATGCGGTTATGGGCATGATTCCGATTATCATCTTTTTCTTGTTCATGCAGAGATTCATCATCAAAGGGATTGCCGCCGGAGCGATCAAGGGATAGATTCATGGAGACATATAGGGGGACTGTACAGGTGTCAATATCGGTTTTGGAACAAGCGAACATCTTCGAAATTCGCACTGATAAATCTTCATATGTGTTCGGGATCAATGAGAAAGGCACCATTCAGCACTTATATTGGGGCGCACACGTTGAAGCTGCGGATTGTGGGTATTTATTGAAAAGCAGGCTGCATAGCTCCTTCGATGCGGAAATCGATCGGGAGACAGAAGAGTATGGTGGCTGGGGGGGCTGTAATTATGCCGAACCAGCGCTGAAAGCCTCGTTTGCAGACGGTGTACGTGACTTGAAGCTGAGGTATGAAGGATATCGAGTTGTTGGCGAAAATAAAATCGTACTGCGGATGGTGGACGCTTGCTACCCGTTAAATATTGAAGTTCACTATAAAACGATCCCTGAGTACGATCTGATTGAACGATATGTGCAGGTGCACAATGGGTTGAACGAGTCCGTTCGTATTGAGCAGGTTATGGCAGCAGTTTGGTCGGTGCAGGGTCTGCCTGATTACCGAATGACGCATGTGACAGGCCGTTGGGCAGGCGAGTATCAATTAAGATCAACGGTCTTGTCTGAAGGGAAAAAGGTGCTGGAATCACGCAGAGGTTTTACGGGTCCGCACGCTAATCCATGGTTCGCTATCGAAAATGGAAAAGCCGACGAAACCTCGGGGAATGTGTGGTTTGGCGCACTTGGCTGGAGCGGCAACTGGAAAATCGTTGCGGAGAAATCGACGTTCGGGCATGTACGTATCGTAGGTGGAGTGAATGATTTTGACAGCGCCTTTGTGCTCGCACCTAGTGAAGTGTATACTTCGCCTGTATTCGTCGGCGGATTTACATCGGATGGTTTCGGTCAGATGAGCCGCAATCTGCACAAGTACCAGAGGGATTACGTATTGCCGACAAGTGTGCTGCGCAAAGTGCTGTACAATTCTTGGGAGGCGACTGAATTCGTCGTAACCGTGGAAGGGCAGAAGGAGCTTGCTGGGCAAGCTGCTCGCCTTGGAGTGGAGCGCTTCGTTGTTGACGACGGTTGGTTCGGCCAGCGTCATAGCGATCGAGCGGGCCTTGGGGACTGGTATGTCAACCCGGAGAAATTCCCGAAAGGTCTCGAGGAACTAATCGATCACGTTAAGGGACTAGGGATGGAATTCGGACTATGGGTAGAGCCAGAATCGGTCAACCCCGACAGTGACTTGTACCGAGCGCATCCGGAATGGGTGTATCAATTCCCGACGCGCGTAGGCACACAGCTGCGCAATCAATTGTTGTTGAATGTGGGGCTGCCTGAAGTGAAGCAATTCGTCCTCGACTTCATGACGACCTTGCTTTCGAAGTATGATATCCGATTTATCAAATGGGATATGAATCGAACCGTGACAGAGCCCGGTACGATCAACTCGGGGCAGGATGCTGGTGACTCCCTGTGGATCAAACATGTCGATCACTTGTACGCCATTTGGTCCGAGTTAAGGGAGCGATTCCCCCATGTGGAGTTTGAGACATGCGCGGGCGGAGGCGCGCGGATCGATCTTGGCATTTTGCGCTATGCCGATCAAGCTTGGATTAGTGATAATACCGATGCACGTGACCGTTTAGCGATTCAAGAGGGGTTTTCCTACGCCTACAGTCCGGCTGTCATGATGTGTTGGGTAACGGAATCTCCGCATGGTTTTAACGGCAGAAGTCTCCCGCTATCGTACCGATTCCATAGCGCGATGATGGGTGGTTTGGGTATAGGGGCGAACATCAGCAAATGGTCGGTAGAGGAATTGGATGAAGCGAAGCGTTACGTGGAGCTGTACAAAGAGATCAGGCCGATAATAATGAACGGCAGCCTTTATCGGCTTTCCTCGTTGAGGGATGCGAATTTGGCAGCATATCAATATCTAAGTACGGATGAACGTGAGGCTGTCGTGTTTGCGTTTTTGCAATCGCAGCATTTTGGCTCTGAAGTCCGGAATTTGCGGCTGCAAGGGCTTGAGCCCCAGGCGTCCTATGAGGTACAAATTGACGATGGAGATGCTCTCGTTCGTCATGGTTCGACACTTCTGAACCTCGGCGTTCCGTTGACGCTGCGAGGGGATTATAAAAGTATGATGATTCGAGTGAAGAGAATGAAATAGAGATCGTTTGGATGAAACGCAAGGTGACTTGCGTTTTTTTGTTTGCAAAAATTAAGACATCGAATCCACAAAAAATTGGATTCAATTCAATAGGAAACGAACGATATAATCAATATTGTAAGCGCTATCATAAACTAAATGAGGAGGGAATTCATGATTAAAAAATCGCTTGTATTCATCGCGCTTTTCGCTGTGATGCTGACCGGATTGCTGCAAGCAGGCGCAACAACGGCCTTGGCTGCCACGGTTACCATCTCACAGGCTGGTAATGTCGTAACAGCAACGAATGGAACGCTGACGATCACCTACAATTTGTCGACAGGTAGAGGTAACTTCAATGCCGGTTCTACGAGCATCATCAGCAATTTTTATTCCGATTACGGCGTAACGGGAAGTTCAACGCGGATTAGCTCGTACGATGCGGGAACAAGATCAGCTAGCTGGACGACGATTGGCACGGATAGCTACGGCATTAACGGTAAAAAACTGACAATCACCAATACGTTGACATCGGGCTCGACAATTATTCTCTACGTAACCCTGTATGAGAATAAACCTTTTGCCTTAGTAAGCATGACGGTGAATAAAAGTACTTCGCAAAGCATTAACTTCATGGAGCCGATTGCTGCAAACAATTTGGATATCGGCACGGGCACAGATAAACGGATTTACACAACGCCATACAATAACAACTACGATTATGGTGTCGCACCTGTGAACGATTTTGGTAACGGCGAGAATCAAATTGATCGTACGGCCACATCTACGACGACATGGGGCGCTTTTGACGGAACGAGTTATTGGGTGGCTGCGATGTTTGACAATACCAATAAGAAAGGATTTATTGCTGGTGCTGCCACGACACCTAAATGGAAAAGCATGCAGTACCTACATCAAGCCGCAACGGCTAATGGTCCATTAACGGGATTTTCCGTATATAACGCCGGCGGATCCCAAAGCGGAACCTCGATATCATCGGATAAGTTTTTCCTAGGCTACTACAGCAATTACCAAGATGGCTTGGAGCAGTTCGGCCAAACATATGCAGTGGGAGAGCCGAAACTCGCATGGACCGGTGGCGTGCCGATGGGCTATAACAGCTATTACAGCTTCTACGGCCTGCCGACAGTAGACGCGATGCACGGCATGATTGATTATTTTGCTGCTAATCTGAAACCGTTGGGCTACACCTATATGAACCTGGACTGCTGCTACAAAGGAACGTCAGGTCAAGCGTACCCGACTGATTTTCAAGCATATGCGGATTATGTGCACAGCAAGGGATTGAAAGCAGGCAATTACACAGCGCCTTTCTTTATTTACCAGCAACTCACCGATACCGTTCCTGGTGCTCCAACGTACACTTTCCAAGATATCGCGCTTAAAGATAGCAGCGGTACGCCAATTTCAACATATCTCGGGGCAAGTACGTACATTATTGACGCAACGCATCCGGGAGCGCAGGCTTATTTGAGAAATCTAATGGACGTCGATTTTGTCAATGTGGGCATGGACTATGCAAAGCTAGATTTCCTTGATCTGGGGATGTATGAAGGCAATCATTATGATGCTTCCAAAAATGGGATGCAGGCCTATCGCATCGGTATGCAAATCATGCGTGACGAGCTGTTAACTGCTGCTCAGCCTATTTATATTAACGAATCGATCGCTCCGCTGCTCCCGTCGGGCTATGCGCACGGCAGAAGATCGGGCATCGACACGACGATTCCACTTCAAGGCAACCTATATTCGGGCATCGAGCGTCAAGCCTTCAACTCCGCTGCCTCATGGTGGACGAACGGCACACTTTATACGTACAATGACCCCGATATGGCACTGCCCGAAAATATTGCCAATGGATTCTACAAAAATACGTTGAATCAAAGCAAGCTGTACGCAACGGTAACGATGCTTGAGGGTGGTCATAATATCATCGGTGATAATGTTCCGTTTATTTCAGAGGATCGAATGAGTACTCTAACGAACCCGTCTTTAATTGCTTTATCGGGTCAAGGCAAAGCGGCTAAGCCGATTAAGATGACGAACTTTTATCACAAGCTTGAACATTCGCCGACAGCCATTTACTCTACCGATACGAATGGTGACAAGATTGTCGGTCTGTCCAATTGGAACATGAACAGCACAGCTTCAACGACAGTAACTTTCGCTGATTTAGGGCTTAGCGCTAGCACGACATACACAATCACAGAGCTTTACAGCAGTACGAAAGTCGGCACTTTCACTGGGAGCTATACGCGACTCCAGCAGCCAGGAGAATCAGTCATTTTGCGAATTTCCCCGACCAGCTCAGCTCTGCCACTTGCCTCAGCCAATCTGGCAGCTGGCAAAACAGCAACAGCTTCCAGCTTCTATTCGGCGGGTTACGAAGCTTCCAAAGTCACAGATGGAGATATCTCAACGCGTTGGAGCGCAGCAGATAGTCAGTATAATAATCAGTGGGTGCAGATTGATTTCGGCGCTGCAACCAATGTGAACCGCATTGCCGTCAAAGAATACGGCTATGGCAACCAGAATTTCCAAATCAATACGTACAATTTGCAATACTGGAACGGAACGAGCTTCGTTAATCTCAAGAATGGCTTTACGATCGGGGATAACCGCGTTTTTGATTTCCCGACCGTTTCGACGTCGAAGATTCGGGTTTATATCGGTAAAGCCAACTTTTTAGCATCCATTAATGAGATTGAGGCTTATAACATAACGGGGAATACGGGCAGTATCATCGAGCAGGACAACAGTGCCACATCGTACAGCTCCTATTCGGATATTCGCGCTAATCTGCAACGCATGCAGACGTTCTCCTTAACGTCCACGAGCTTGCCGAGAATCGATATGTATCTGTACGAGAGCTACGTTAACAAAGTGCCTGAGGACAATGTATACATCGATATCGTGAAGTTGGATGTGAATAACTATCCGGTGCAGAAGTTGTTCACGGCATCGCTGCCGTCGAACAATATTCCTGGAGTGGCGACGCCTTACGCGATTTATCCGAAATTGACGGGCCTCGATACGACGCAGAAGTATGGCATTATTTTACGCTCACCTGCCTCGCTAGATGATGGATCAACGAACAATAAATATGGATATGCTTACAATGACAGCAATTCATATGCAGGCGGACTTGAACGTATTTCAACAGATGGCGGAGCAACCTGGAGTACGGAAAACAGTGGTAATCGGGATTTGATTTTTACCATCTATAAGTAATAGAACGGAAAAAAGAGGGAGTTTTCTCCCTCTTTTTCTCATCTCACAATCACCGATTGCCGATACCGCAACGGCGTCATTTTCGTCATCTGCCGAAAAACACGGCCGAATTGGACTAATGAGCCGAAGCCTACCTGCTCGGCGATCACGATGACTTTTAGCCTCGTCGTTGCCAGCAGTCGCTGAGCTTCTTGCACACGAACGAGATTCACATATTCAACCAGCGAAAAACCGGTAATTTCCTTGAACATTCGGCTTAAATAAGCCGGGCTGATTTCAAACTGCTCAGCTAGCTCTTCCAGTCGCATCGGCTCAGCGTAATGGGTGTTGATAAATCGCACGATGGTAGATATTTTCCGGTGCAGAGGAGAGACATGTTCTGGCGAAGTGACGGGATGTACACGTACGAATCGTGCCGTGAACAATAACAGTTCCACTAGAAAATGCGTTATGGCGAAGGTTTGTCCCAGATGATGCTCTTTCGCTTCTTGAATCATTTTGCCAAGAATGTCTTCGACGAGTCTCCGAGTAGGCAGATCCAGCCGTAGTACGGGCGTTGCATGCGTGAAGGCGTCGAGAAGGTATGGAGCTTCGTTCTTCATGCTTTCTAATAAGCTGTCACTGAAATTAATGACGACTCGTGCATGTCCTAATTTATCTGAATCGGACGTAGCATGAAGCTCGCGGCGATTGATGAGGACCAAATCACCTGGAAGTATGAGATACGATCGATCACGAATAAAATACATACGTTCTCCTTCGTACAAATAGTAGAGCTCATACATATCATGCATGTGCTGAGTCCTCTCGAAGGGGCCAGAGCGATGAATATGCTGGATGTAGAAAGGGCCTTCATCTTCATTGCCGAAGGTGACGGTACGCGACATAGGGGAGACTCCTTATTTGAAATGATGTATCTGAAGTATATCATGAACATAGTGAAAAATATGAATAGTTTTTACTTAAAATAGGAATTGATGAAGAGAAAACGCTCGTTGCTTGCGCTAAAATGAAGGTATAGAACCTAGCAAACGTTTGCAAAAATAGGAGGAAATTTAACATGAACGCACTTATAGAAGCAGTACGCGCAGGAAAAGTAAGCGAGTTCTCATCCGAAGTGGTAAAGGTATATGCATCATCCCAAACGCAAGTGGGAGACACTACGCTTTTAGTGGTACGCACTACAGAAGGTAAACGTCTATTAGTTGTAGGCAGTGGTGAATTGTATGATGCGCTGCAAGGTGATGTTGTAGAAGGCGGGAAAGTGGCTCCGTTAACGCATGCAAATCGTTTGATTATCAATCAATTTTTGCCATACACAGCTCCACAAGCCTTCGGTACACAAGTAGCGACAATGGGTTTAGGCGATCGACTTGGCATTGCAAGTCCTGGCCATATTCAAACGATCCGCGGCAAAGATATTCGTCCTGTTTTGGCACAGCAAAGTATTCGTGAGTTGGCATTGACAGGTCGCACGTATGAAGATGTTTTGGATGCAGCGGCTTATGCGGTTCTGCAAGAGGGCTACAAGGACGGGTATGGCGCAGACGGCGACCACTTGAAGAAAGAAGAAGACATCGAGTACGCGCTGCGCCTTGGCTTTACAATGCTGACGCTCGATTGCTCCGAGAATATCGACAATACGATTGAGTCCATGTCCGAAGCGGAAATTGCTGCGAAATACGAGCAGCTGCCTGCTAGCCTACGCAACCGTTATGAAGAGCGCTACCTGCAGACAGCTCCGAATGTACCGGGTGCAACACTTGCCTATACAGCGGAAGCTTTGAAGAAAGATGTCTTGATATATGATGCTGCGATTAATTTTATGGAAGCCATCTACCGCAAGTATATCGTTACACTTGATCGTGCGGTTGATTTCGAAATTTCCATTGATGAAACAGCAACTCCGACTTCCCCTGAGGCACATTATTTAGTTGCAAATGAGCTTCGTGATCGCGGCGTTAAGATTTTCAGCATGGCGCCACGCTTCTGCGGCGAGTTCCAAAAAGGAATCGACTACATTGGCGATATCGCGCAATTCGAGCGAGAGTTAGCGAGTCATGCTGCGATTGCTGTACATTTTGAATATAAGCTTAGTATCCATTCCGGCAGTGATAAATTCAGTGTGTTCCCGTTGATCGGGCAATATACGAACGGCTTGTTCCATATCAAAACAGCAGGTACAAACTGGCTGGAAGCCGTTCGTGTTGTAGCGAAAGTAAATCCTACGCTTTATCGCCGTATGCACCAATATGCGCTTGATCACTTCGTTGAAGCAACAGCTTACTACCACGTGACGACAGATATTAACGCGATCGTCCCGCTTAACGATGTATCAGATGCACAACTGCCTGATTACATGGAAGAGAATAATGCGCGTCAGCTGCTGCACATCACGTATGGCTTGCTCCTTCAAGCGAAAAATGAGGATGGTAGCCGTACCTTTGCAGACGAGTTTTTCCAAACGTTAGCTGAGCAAGAGGATACTTTTGCAGAAGGACTCCGTCATCATATTGGCAGACACTTGGAGCTGCTGGGCAAATAAGCAATCGAACAAAAAACGCCACGAGCATCCCAATTGACGGGTGTTCGTGGCGTTTCTCAATTACCTAGGACAAGCCCTCAGTAGACTCTCCTAGTTCATCATCTGCGCCAGGATAGTCTCTAGAAATGCCTTCGTGCAGCTCACGGTTCTCATAAGCAAATCGGTTGGTCGGGCGTTGATCCTCTCGCCAAGGCGAGCTCTTTCCAAGTGACTCTGACATCATCGATGTGCCATAGGGTCCTTCAGGAAACTCCTCGGGGATCATGTCATTACGCTGGGACTCTACCGACTTGAGGTCCGTGTACGCAGCAAGGCGGTCTTCTGAGAGGAAGCCTAATCCCTCTACATTGTTAGTATGTGGTGACTTCTTACGCATGGATAAGCCTCCTTTTCAGGTTATGCTTTTTCCAGTGTCCCCCGACAATCCCTTAAATATCCGTAAAATGTATCGAACCGATAATTTGAGATAAAAATTCGGTTAGCTCTTGGGCTTGTTCTTCGTTAAGCTTAAACACGTGCTCCAGATAGCCTTCTTCGTCCAAATCATCTGGCCCAATGACTGCGCTGCGTCCTGATTGCAAATCGATAACCAGTTTCTTGCCATAATAACGGGTAGTGGTCATGATTGCGAGGTCAAATCGATGTAATGCATTACCTACGAAACAAACAAAACGTGTTGTCGTTTCTTCCTGATGATCATATAAAAAGTCATAATCAGACATAAGGGCCCTCCATTCTCTTTCTAGTATGAATCTATTATAACCGATAAGGGCTCGTCAACAAAACAGTTGTTGCGCCTAACTGCCAAACATGGTATGATTTGGATATTAGAAAAAGGAAGCACCTTTTCTGTCCTAACGGGCGGAAGAGGTGCTTTTTCGTTTTTCTGAAACAAAATTCATGAAAAGTCTGGAGGAATTGAAGAGATGAACATTGTATTTCTGAACACGTTGGAGAAAAATTCGGGGGACCAGCAAGTGCTCTCTGCGCAGGTTTCTATTGCTGAAGAACAGGGGATTTGGAGCGTTTATTGGAGTGAGCCCGACTCCGAGGGGAAGCTTGGACAAGCTGAATGGTACCAGGGCATAAGCTGGGATGAGATGCTCTATGCCTTCCGTCAAGGCTTGCGTGAGAAAATTCGAATCGGCTTCCGACCATTGGTACACACGGAATTAGATCTTACACAAGGCTTGACGGGTAAAGCCAAAATGACACAGATGCTAACCTACTACTGTGAGGAAAATCCGAATGAAGAGATGTACGAGTCTCTTCGCACATGGCGCCGCGAGCAGGCTGCTCGTGAGAAGAAGGCACCTTATATCCTCGCTACGAACCGTGTCCTGCGGATGATTTCTGTCTTCTTGCCTCAGAGTAAGGAAGAGCTTCAGCAAATCCCTGGCTTTGGCGAACAAAAAACCGCGATGTACGCTGAGCAATTGCTTGGACTGATCGGCCAGTCCACACGTACGAATGGTTTTCCCTTAGACTGGGTTGCTAACTACGTCGATATGACGAAATTCGAGGGTTGGCTCCTTGCACAGAAAGAGCAGAAGCTGCGGATTGAGCTTGATCGTGAAGTTAGCAAGCGCAAGCTGCTTGAAATCGTTGCTGGCGGTGGCAGCTTGGCCGATCTGCAAGCAAATCTGACGATGCCGCGGAGAGAATTGCTGCTGTGGGTGGAGGATTTGGATCGTGAAGGCTACGATATGGATCCTCTTGTGGAAGCGGAGCTTACTTCGATACCTGAGGAAGAGCAGATCAAGGCATGGAATGCGTACGAATCGGAAGGGGACCGCTACTTAAAGCCTGTCCTCAAGAGCCTAACAGGGATCGAGGAGCTGAAAGGCAAGGAGCTGGACAGAGCGTATGAGTGGCTGCGCCTGCTTCGGTTGCGTTTTCGCAGGGAGAAGGAAAGAAATACGATCCAAGCAGCAAGTTAATGCGTATTGACAAAGGTTGAACGGATATGTTTAAATGTTCAATAATCTAATAACCGTCAATGCGATGACGAACATGGGCGAAGCCCAGAGTAGGAAAAATGCCGCTGCTGCAGAGAGTCGGTGGAAGGTGCAAACCGATGCAAGCATGTTTTCCGAATTACAGTTCTGAGTTGGTGGAGGGAACGTGCTCATTCGAGCATCAGTAGCTTGCACCCGGCAATTCATTTGTCGTTAATTTTCTAAGTGAAAGAGAAGCTGCGTGTCTTCAGGCATGTAACCAATCTCTTTAATTAGGGTGGTACCGCGAGACAATCTCTCGTCCCTTTGTGGACGTTGAGGTTGTCTTTTTTGTTTTCTTTTAACCAGTAGAACGGAGGGATTGCAAATGTTTTCATGGGATAAGCTTACGGAAGAGCAGCAACAACAAGTAGAGCATCAACTGAGTATCCTTAAGCGCGGGGCAGCAGAAATCGTGCCGGAAGAAGCGCTTAAACAGAAGATTATGAAAGCCGTTGTAACAGTGACACCGCTTAAAGTAAAGCTAGGCTTAGATCCATCTGCACCCGATATTCACATCGGTCATACCGTCGTGCTGCAGAAGCTGCGTCAATTCCAAGATTTGGGACATGAGGTTCAGCTCATTATTGGTGACTTCACGGGCCGCATCGGCGATCCGACAGGGAAATCCGAGACGCGCAAACAGCTGTCGGAAGAGGATGTGAATCGCAACGCGCAAACTTATCAGACGCAGCTAGCCAAAGTGTTGGATCTGAACAAGACGTCGTTCTACTACAACTCCTCTTGGCTAGGTGAGCTGCGCTTTGATGATGTCCTAAGACTTGCTGGTAAAGTGACTGTCGCGCGCATGCTCGAAAGAGATGACTTTGCCAAGCGGTATGCGGCGAACCAGCCGATTCATGTGCACGAGTTTTTCTACCCGCTTATGCAGGGCTACGACTCCGTTTCCTTAGAAAGCGATATCGAGCTGGGTGGAACCGATCAGACCTTTAATATCCTAATGGGGCGCACGCTCCAAGGTGCCTACGAGATCAAAGAGGGTCAAGTGGCGATCCTCATGCCGTTGCTTGAAGGGCTGGATGGCGTTCAGAAGATGAGTAAAAGCTTGCGCAACTACATCGGGATTGATGAGCAACCGAACGACATATTCGGCAAAACAATGTCCATTCCGGATTCGCTCATGCTCAAATATTTCGAGCTGACGACAGCGCTGTCGAATGCGGAAATCGAGGAGCTGCGGCAAGGACTCGAAGCGGGGACAATCCATCCTAGAGACGCCAAGCTGAGGCTGGCCAAATGGTATGTGGAGATGTACCACGGCGTTCAAGCGGCCGAGGACGCGGAACAGCATTTTGTTACTGTTTTTCAAAAGCGCTCGTTACCGGATGAGATTGAGGAAGTTAGTTTGAGCCGCAATCAATTGGATGAGGGAAGGATTTCGATCATCAAGCTATTGGTCAATTTATCCCTGCAAGCGTCGAATGGAGAGGCAAGGCGGAGCATAGAGCAAGGGGCAGTGAAACTCAACGAACAGAAGCTAACCGATATTCATGCGCAAATCACCCCGGAGGATGGCGATATCCTTCAAGTGGGTAAACGGAAATTTGTCAAAATTAAGCTATCGTAGGATACATGCAAAAAGGGTGACTTCAGCATCGTTCTGCTTGGAGTCACCCTCAACATATACCATCTGATCGGCTCATAGCCAATCTTTTTTGCGAAATAAGACATACATACCGATGCCTAGAGCACCCATAAAAGCTAATACAATGGTATCGCCGTGAGCAACCTGCATCCCAAGAACATTATCAAAATTCATTCCGAACACGCCTGTAATGAATGTCAGAGGCATGAATATCGTCGTAAGTGCGGTGAAAACACGCATGATTTCATTCGCTCGGTTCGCAACGCTGGATTGATAAGCTTCTCGTAAGTTCCCCATGAGATCGCGGAGCGTATCGAACGTATCTACAATTTTGACGGCATTCTCATAAATGTCGCCGAAATATTTTTGCAACTGATGATCGATCAGTCTCAGTTCTTTCTTGCCAAGCGTTCCGATGACGTCACGCTGAGGGACTAGCACCTTTTTAAGCCATAAAATTTCAGAACGAAGACCGATAATCTCATTCAAATGCGACTTCTTCGTCGACATGAGAATATCTTCTTCCAGCTTCTCAATCTTCGCTTCAATTCGGTCACCGACCGCCACATAGTTATCGACAACAAGATCGACCAAATGATATAAGAAACGATCCGCGCTATTCACTTCTTCTTCCCAAAGGAAGGGCTTTAAAGCGCGCAGTTCATTAATTTTTTGTCGTGTTACGGTAATTATCACATGCTTACTTAGAAATAAATTAAGTGCGCGTAGAAAAATTTCTTCATCATCAAAACGAATGCTATTAATAACAATAAAATAATGAGAATCATAAAATTCAATCTTAGGACGCTGTTCTTCCTCGCTAAGACAATCTTCAACGGCCAAATCATGCAAATGGAACAGAGGCTGAAGTAATTCCAGATCCTCGATCCCCGCATCAATCCAATAGAAGCCTTGACTAGGAGGTGTAAGCGCAGCGGTGACATCTTCAATTAACGTGAAAATACCATTTTGAACCAACCGTGTTTTCATCTGCCCACCCCTTTGAATGGAATCAGCCGGTTAGTTCATCTAGAAGAGCATAGCTCAGGATGATGGAATAACCGACTTCATTCCTACACTTTGAAATTGTTTACTGATGACCTTGCAGGTACTACTCCTCGGTTCTCCGTCCAAGCGTATGCCCTCCTTTTCCGTCCGTGTCGAATACTTGTCTAGTATACCCGTTCATATATCACGTTTCAAGCCAAAAAGTTTGATGAAATAAGGGAAATCTCGTTTAGATAAGGTATGGCAGCAAGGCTAGGTCTGTGATAAAAAAATAAACCGCCAAAACTTACTTGGCGGCACTTAGAATCTTATTTTTGATGTCCGTGTACATCTGAATTAACTCTGGGGTACCACGCTTCATTAGATCGGCCTCACTTTCAGCTCCATAGATGTGAGGAAGCTGAGCGGCAGCCATTTGTGCTTGCTCCAGCGTGGGTTTGATGTTTTCAGTTAAGGCGAAATAACGATGAAGGGAGGCGAATACTGAGAAATTATCCGATGTTTGAGTTGACATAGTAGCCCTCATTTCTTTGTCCACATTAACAGCGTAAGCTTGTCCTACTTGTTTAACCTGAAGTACCCATGCTTAAACAGTTCTACCTGATACGAATTGTATCAAAGGAATAGACGGATGGCTACTTTTACAAAACCTTACGATATCTGACCACGGTACAAGCCGAACCATCTTGACTTTCGATTAATTTATAGTATGATAATGCTAATCGCATACGTTACGTTTTCTTATCAAGAGTAGGTGGAGGGACTAGCCCTATGACACCCGGCAACCGACAAACCTTTGTAATCCAAAGGGGAGCACGGTGCTAATTCTTGCGGAAACGCTGTTTACAGCGAATCTGGGAGATAAGAGAAGGACATTGACTTTGACTTTCCATGGCCTTTCTCTGATTCCAGAGAAGGTCATTTTTGCTTTTAATACACGTTTGTACCTAACTTAAACTAAAGAAGAGGAGTGAACAGGATGCCGATCAAGATTCCTGACAACCTGCCTGCCAAAGAAATTTTAAACCAAGAGAACATCTTCACCATGGACGAATCTGTCGCGTATCATCAGGATATTCGTCCACTTCGGATTGCCTTGCTTAACTTAATGCCGACCAAAGAAACGACAGAGACACAGCTGTTGCGTCTGATCGGAAACACGCCGCTGCAAGTGGAGTTCGTGCTGCTGCATCCCAAAACCCACACTTCCAAAAATACGTCGCTCGAACATTTAGATATGTTTTACAAAACGTTTGATGATATCAAAGACGACAAGCTAGATGGTATGATTATTACCGGAGCGCCAGTTGAACAAATGGAGTTCGAAGACGTGAATTATTGGGAAGAGCTGACGCAAATTCTCGAATGGAGCAAGCGTAATGTCACTTCCACTTTGCACATTTGCTGGGCGGCTCAAGCAGGCTTATTCCATCATTTCGGCGTACGGAAATATGGTCTGGAGAAGAAAACGTTCGGTGTATTCCCTCATACGGTGAGTGTTCCGAACACGAAGCTGCTGCGCGGTTTCGATGAAGTGTTCAATGTTCCGCAATCACGTCACACCGATATAATTCGTGAAGATATTGAACGATGTCCGGATTTGGAAATTCTTTCGGAATCCGATGAATCAGGGGTCTATATCGTCGCAACGCGTGATGGTAAGCATATTTTCGTAACAGGACATTCGGAATATGACGCTTGCTCTTTGAAATGGGAGTATGACCGCGATGTGGCCAAAGGGCTGCCAATCGATATCCCGAACAATTACTACCCGAATAACGATCCAAGCAGACAGCCTTACAACACTTGGAGAGCACATGCGAACTTGCTGTTCTCGAACTGGCTGAACTATTATGTATATCAAGAAACACCTTTTGAGTTGACGGTAAACGTTAATGAAAGCTGGGCAAGCTCGCAATTGTAAAATAACGAACCCACATCCTGAGGAGGAATTCCCTTGTTGAAAATCGAAAGTCGTCTCGCTCAAATTGGCTCTATTGAAGAACCTGTTACAGGTGCTGTTAGCTTTCCAGTTTATCAAGCAACTGCGTTTCGCCATCCTAAGCTTGGGCAAAGCACAGGATTTGATTATGCCCGTACGAAGAGTCCAACACGTAAAGTGCTAGAAGACGCTATTGCCCAACTCGAATCCGGAGATGCAGGCTTTGCATGCTCTTCAGGTATGGCGGCATTGCAAACGATTTTCGCATATTTCAGCCAAGGTGATCATTTGATTGTTTCCTTGGATTTATATGGCGGTACATACCGTCTGCTAGAGAGAATCATGTCCCGTTTCGGTGTAACCGCTACGTATGTGGATACGAATGATTTGGATGCTCTTGAAGGCGCATATCAATCGAATACGAAGGGTCTCGTTATTGAAACGCCGACGAATCCGTTAATGATGATTACAGATCTTGAACTCGTATGTACATGGGCCCGTAAAAAGGGCATCGTATCTATTGTCGATAACACGCTGCTTACACCGTATCTTCAGCGCCCGATTGAGCTTGGAGCCGATATTGTCATCCATAGCGCGACGAAATACTTGGGTGGACATAATGATGTACTAGCAGGTTTGATTGTGACAAAAGGGAAAGAGCTCTCGGAGCAAATGGCCATCCTCCACAACTCCATTGGCGCTGTGCTTGGACCACAGGATAGCTGGCTTCTCATGAGAGGGATGAAAACTCTTGCGCTTCGCATGGAGCGTCATGAGCAGAATGCAACAGCCATCGCGAACTTCTTGCTTGAGCACCGTCTGATTTCAGACGTGTACTATCCAGCATTGGAGTCTCATCCAGGCCATGAGATTCAAAACAAACAATCCAGTGGAAACACAGGGATTTTCTCCTTCAAGGTAAAGGATGCAAGATTAGTTGAACCGATTCTTCGTCATATCAAGCTGATTGCGTTCGCGGAAAGCTTAGGCGGAGTTGAATCCTTAATGACGTACCCAGCTGTACAAACGCATGCGGACATCCCGCTTGAAATTAGACAGCAAATTGGTGTCGATGACCGTCTGCTTCGCTTCTCCGTTGGCATTGAGCATATCGATGATTTGATTGCAGATTTGTCGAATGCCCTGGAGTCCGCGCAAGCCGAGTTGGAAGGAGCTCCACAATCATGAGCCATTCCTCATCAGACAAAGAGAAACGCAAAGCACATGGCAAATTTGCTACAAGACTGATTCATTTTGGCGCAGAAATCGATGAAGCGACAGGGGCATCCAGTGTGCCGTTGTATCAGGCTTCAACCTTTCATCAAGCTGATTTGGAAGCTAACCAAGAGTACGACTACACGCGATCTGGTAACCCGACGCGTCAGGCGTTGGAAGATTACATTGCTTTGCTAGAAGGCGGAACGCGGGGATTTGCGTTCGCTTCTGGGATGGCAGCTATTTCATCTGCGTTAATGCTTTTGTCGCAAGGAGATCATGTGATCTGTACGGAAGACGTCTACGGCGGTACGTATCGCTTGCTTACAACAATTATGAATCGCATGGGTGTGGAATCCACATTTGTAGATATGACCGATATCGCTCAGGTGAGAGCGGCCCTTCGTTCGAATACAAGAGCTGTCTTCATTGAGACGCCTTCCAATCCTACGCTGCGCATTACGGACATCGGTGAGATTGCCGCTTTTGCGAAGGAGCATGATCTGCTCACGATGCTGGATAATACGTTCATGACGCCATATCATCAGCGTCCGATTGAGCTTGGCATTGACATCGTGCTGCACAGCGCGACGAAATTCCTTGGCGGGCATAGCGATGTGCTAGCCGGCTTAGCTGTTGTAGCGAACGATACCCTGGGCCGTCGGATGAAGCAAATTCAGAATGGCATGGGGAACGTGCTCGGCATTCAAGATTCATGGCTGCTCATTCGCGGCATGAAGACGCTGCAGGCACGAATGGAAATGTCCGAGAAGGGCGCTCGCAGACTAGCACAATGGCTGACTGAGCAGCCAGATATTGACGTGGTTTACTATCCAGGGCTGCCTAATCACCCAGGAAGAGAAATTCACGAGAAGCAATCCCTAGGCTATGGAGCTGTTGTCTCATTTGATGTTGGCTCAGGTGAGAAAGCGAAGAAATTGTTGAGCAAAGTTAAGATTCCTCTTGTAGCTGTGAGCTTGGGTGCGGTAGAGAGTATCTTGTCGTATCCGGCCATGATGTCACACGCGGCGATGCCGAAGGAAGTTCGCCTACAGCGCGGTATCACGGACGGTCTCGTGAGATATTCAGTCGGGCTTGAAGATATTGAAGATATCATTGAAGATTTGGAACAAGCCCTGCGAGGATAAGTGCCACGTTATTCAGAAATTATCCATATTTACAAAGCAATAACACTTGGAAAAAGCAGCGATTTGCTGCTTTTTTGGCATGAGTATGGTACGATTGATGGATACGAGCCTTCAGAAAGTAAAGGAGTGAGTTGTTATGAAAACGATCGATCGCATTTTAAATAAAGCACAAGCAGGCGGACGAATTGATGTAGAAGAATGTATTACGCTGTTCGAGTCCGATCAAATAGAGAAAATTGGCGACACCGCCAATCAGATTATGAAGAAGTGGCACCCGGATCCCATTACGACCTTCGTCATTGGGCGCAATATCAACTATACGAACATCTGTGATGTATATTGCCGTTTCTGTGCGTTCTACCGTCCACCGGGATCAGCGGAAGGCTATGTGCTGCCGGATGAAACGATCTTCCAGAAGATTCAAGAGACCTTGGATGTGGATGGTACCGAGATTCTGATGCAAGGCGGTACGAACCCGAATCTGCCATTCAGTTACTATACGAATATTTTGCGTGAGATTAAGAAGCGCTTCAATATCACGATGCATTCCTTTTCACCTGCTGAAATTATGAAAATGAAGGACGTTTCCGGCGGCTTATCGCTAGAGGAAATCGTTCGCCAATTGCACGAAGCGGGCCTTGATTCCCTGCCAGGCGGCGGGGCGGAAATTCTTGATGACCGTACGCGTCGCAAGATCTCCAAGCTGAAAGGCTCATGGCGCGATTGGATGGATGTCATGCAGACGGCGCACAAGCTCGGCATGCACACCACTGGAACGATGGTTATCGGCTTCGGCGAATCCATGGAAGAGCGTGCTCTGCATATGTTGCGTATCCGTGATGCGCAAGACGATGTGCTGCTGCAGAAGCTGAACACACCAGGCTTCCTGGCATTCATTCCGTGGACGTTCCAACCGGACAACACGAATATGAAGGCGGAGAAAGTGACGCCTGAAGAATACTTGAAAACGTTGGCGATCAGCCGCATTATGCTGGACAACGTACCGAACTTCCAATCCTCCTGGGTCACAATGGGACCAGAGGTTGGCAAGCAGACGCTTAGCTACGGCTGTAACGACTTCGGCAGCACGATGATCGAAGAGAACGTCGTATCAGCGGCGGGCACTACGCACAAAGTCAACGTGTCCTCGACACTAGACATCATCCGTCAAGCAGGCAAAATCCCTGCGCAGCGGAACACGAAGTATCAAATTCTGCGTGTGTTTGATGACGTGAATGCGAAGATTGATCGTGATTTTGTGATGCAGAACTAAATATGAATTTTTGAAGGAGCAGCTGCGGCTGCTTCTTTTTTTACGGCAATTTGCATATTCACACAAATATCATTGCGTAAATACGCATTTACCTTTCGTTAAAATGCAAGAATTACGCAAATTTATCCCTCAAATAGAGGAATGATTCCTATCAAAATTATCCAATGGGCAATAAAATCAAAGTAGGAGCAAATTATGGAATGCGCTTACATTCTTGGATATGCTTCGATTCACTCACAGACTGAATAAGGAGGAAGAGTATACGCATTCAACCATTTGGGAGGGAAATTAGAATGAAAATGACAAAGATGATTACCAACATCGTTCTTTTGCTGACGCTTATGTTTACCATTCTGCCAAGTGTGTTATTTGCAGCAGCGACAGGAGCGCCTGGAACCCCGAACTTGAATCAGAACAAATGGGACAACAGTCCAAACTACACGATTGGTTTCGATATGTGGTGGGGAAATAATGGTTCATCT
The DNA here is from genome assembly GCF_059692115.1 of Paenibacillus sp. J31R30. Lineage (NCBI taxonomy): Bacteria > Bacillati > Bacillota > Bacilli > Caryophanales > Paenibacillaceae > Paenibacillus > Paenibacillus sp. J31R30. The sequence goes on from NZ_JCAUAV010000002.1 coordinate 42,493, forward strand.
TGGAAGCTATACGAGAATGGTACTGTCATTCACACAGCTGCATTAACCGATAATTCTCCGAATGCGCAATCATCTTCATTTTCTTTTACGAATAAGCCATCGGGTACATATGTTTACAAGGTTGATCTGATCAACTCTTTCGGAACGACAACATCTAATAATCTAACCTTCACGGTAATAAACGGCGGTGGCGGTGACACGCAAGCTCCTTCCATCCCTGCTAATTTGACTTCTTCTGGGAAAACGGCAACATCCGTCGCACTTTCTTGGACTGCATCGACAGACAATGTAGGCGTTAGCGGCTACGAGATTTATAGTGGCAGCACATTGCTTACAACGGTAACGGGAACCTCCCATAATGTTACTGGACTTACTGCCAACACGGCCTATACTTTTACAGTAAAAGCGAAAGACGCTGCTGGTAACAAATCTGCAGATAGCAATGCTGTAGCGGTTACAACAAGCCAAGCTCCTATAGACACAGAAGCCCCAACAGCACCAACGAACTTGACTTCTACAGGAAAAACGTCCTCTTCTGTAGCACTATCTTGGAGTGCTGCGACTGACAATATAGGTGTAACCGGGTACGAGGTGTACAACGGAAGCACATTGCTTACAACGGTAACGGGAACCTCCCATAACGTAACAGGTCTTTCCGCGAGTACGGTATATGCATTTACTGTAAAAGCCGTAGATGCAGCGGGTAATAAATCAGCAGCAAGTAACGCCGTGTCTGTAACAACAGACGCTCAATCGTCTGTAGCACCTTGGGCTCTGAACACAGCTTATGCTGTGAATGCGCGAGTCTCCTATGGTGGATCTATCTATAAATGTCTTCAAGCACATACGTCTTTAGTAGGCTGGGAGCCATCCAATACACCTACTTTGTGGCAAGTTGACACATCTGGACCCGACACTACAGCGCCAACCGCACCAACGGGTTTGTCCGCTTCGAACATCACAACGAATGCTTTAACATTGATGTGGGTTGCATCCACAGACAATATCGGTGTAGCGGGTTACGATGTGTATCAAGGTACTTCACTTATTGGTTCCTTAACAGCAACCACTTTTAACGTGACAGGTCTGTCAGCGTCTACTTCGTACATATTCACGGTTAAAGCGAAAGACGCAGCTAACAATGTATCCTCAGTAAGCAATTCGGCAAATGCAACAACACTTGCTCCTGATAACCAAGCACCAACGTCTCCAACAAACTTGGCAGCTGCAGGCACATCAGCAACTTCCACGACATTATCCTGGGCCGCTTCAACAGATAACGTGGGGGTTACTGGTTACAATGTTTATGCTAATGGCACACTGAAAGGCTCATCATCCGGTACGATGATGAATGTGATTGGTTTGACACCTAATACAGCCTACAGTTTTACAGTTAAGGCCAAAGATGCTGTAGGAAATCTATCTGCCGCAAGCAGCGCGATATCAATTACGACAACTAATGAGACGACGACTAGCTATAAAAAAGTGTTCTATTTCGCATCCTGGGGCGTTTATAGCGGTAGGAATTTCAAGGTAAAAGATATTGATGCATCTAAAATTACACATATCAACTATGCTTTCGCAGATATTTGCTGGAATGGTATTCACGGTAATCCAGGTTCAGATAGTCCCAATATGCAAACTTGGAGCTGCCAAGATGAGACTGGAGCCATTAACGCTCCTAACGGTACCATTGTGCAAGGCGACCCTTGGGCAGATACAGGCATTTCCTACCCGGGTGATACGTGGGAAACACCAATTAAGGGAGCTTTGGCGAATTAAAAAGACTGAAAGCTGCCAATCCGCATGTGAAAACAATTATTTCCGTTGGTGGCTGGACGTGGTCCAATCGTTTCTCGGATGTCGCGGCAGATCCAACAACGCGCTCAACTTTCGGTAACTCTGCAGTGAATTTCCTACGCAAATACAGCTTTGATGGCGTAGACCTTGATTGGGAATACCCAGTTGGCGGCGGTCTTGTTAGTAACAGCTACCGTCCATCTGACAAGCAAAATTACTCCCTTCTTCTGCAAGAAATTCGCACCAAGCTGGATGCAGCTGAAATTGCAGATGGCAAAGAGTACACATTGACGATTGCAGCGGGTGCATCGCCAGCTTTTCAAAACAACACAGAGCTTGATAAAATCGCGCAATACTGCGATTGGATCAACATTATGACCTATGACTTCCATGGCGGCTGGGATGCTAAGTCCGGACAGAACGCACGCTTGTACTTCGATCCAGCTGACAACGGCGTTGACCCGCAAGGATTTAACGTTGCGAATTCGATTCAAGGCTTTATTAATCATGGCGTCCCCACTAACAAAATTATCATGGGACTTCCATTCTATGGACGCGGCTGGGACGGCTGTGCCAATGTGAATAATGGGCTATACCAACCATGTGCGAAAGCCTCCGCCAAAGGAACTGTTGAAGCTGGCTCTTTTGACTTCTGGGATCTGGAGGCCAACTATATCAACAAGAACGGATATACACGTTATTGGAATGATGTAACCAAGACGCCATGGTTGTTTAATCCAAGTACGGGGACTTTTATTACTTATGATGATTTACAATCGTTCCAATACAAAACAGACTACATCAAGTCCATGGGGCTTGGAGGCGGTATGTTCTGGGAATTCTCGGGCGATAAGAACAAAACATTATTAACTGCTTTTTCCAATGCGTTATCCCAATAAGCGTAATTTTAATCTAATCTTCAGGTAACCCTTGGTTAATAAGAGTACAATGGGGGAACACCACAAATTTGAGATTGAAGATCGGAGTGATTTTTGTGAAACTGCTCAAAAGTTTTGTGCAAGGATTCCTTTATGCTTTCGTCTCCATTGGTGCTCTCCCGTTCTTACTCGTGAAAATTCTGCTTGAACAACTGTAACTAGCCCTGTTACTTTCATGAGGAGCAGCTACTTGCTGCTCCTTTTTTGCATGCACAACTCTTCCGCAAATGGCAAATTGTTCGTTGTATATCTCCTTGCTATCGACCATATACTCTTAAGAGGAGGATGCATACATGGAAGGAGTGAGCACATGGAACTGTTTGCAATTGCCCTAATCGATGTGGAGGAATCCTATGTACGTTCGCTGAGCGCACAGGTGAAGCAAGCGCTGCAGCATTTACATATCGTAGAAAATGGTTTAACGGCTACTTACACTTGGAGTGAGTCACGTGCTTTTATTTATGTGGAAGCGGAAGCGGGGAGTGTACACCACGATCCGCAGGTTCATGAAGCTCAGGTAAGAGGCTGCTTAGCAGAAGTGTTGGCGAGCCACATTGTAGCGGACAAGGAATCCAGCATCTTGCGTAACCTGATCACGAAGGATTTTAAATATGAGAAGCAGACAGACATAGAAGCCATTGAAGGCTATTGTAAGCAATCTTTGGTCCAAGAGAGTGGGCTGGAAGGCTTGCCGCTAGTGAACAGCAGCCCAAGCCGGCTTCGTCGGATTCAGATGCTGAAGGAACAAATACTAACATTGCTTGAAGAGAATGCGCAGTTCAGCTTGAATGGTTTTCTCAAGTTCCGAATTCAGGAGTATAAGGAAGAACTAAGAGAAATTGCTGAATATGCGATTGACGAGTTCATGATGGACCGCCAGTATCAGGAATTTATTTCGCTTCTGCAATATTTTGTCTATATTCAAGAGGCCAAAATACCCGCAGCACATCTTATTCACAAAGGCGGACATGAGTTTGTCATTCTGAATGACAGGATGGAACCGATTGATGCAAATGAATTCGATGCAAGTTTTCGAATGGAAATGCTGGAGAAGGATATCAATTTCGAGGATATGATCGTGAGTACACTGATTACGGTCTCGCCAGCCAACATTTACATTCATACCCGGGATCCTGAATTGACGATCATAAAAACGATAGGGCAGATCTTCGAGGACCGCACATCCGTATGCAGTTATTGCCGTACTTGTGATCTTTATCTGGGGGATGCCAAAAAGCAGGATCAACTATCCCCTTGACCTTGCACTCCTCGGCATTTATAATAGTGATCGAAGGCGTTAGTATCAAAGACAAGAACTTTCTGTATGAACTGCTCAGAGAGAGGAGACCAGGCTGCAATCTCCTTCAGCGAATCGGATTGTTTACCCCTTTGTAGCCGTATTGTGGAATTCGTCCTGACTTGCAGGCGCGATACTATACAGTACCGGAATCATTCCCGTTAACGAATGCTGATGAGGATTCGACTTACCTAATATAGGGATCTTTTAGCGGAACTAAAAGTCTCTCAGATTCAGGTATGAGCGAATCGAACTAGGGTGGAACCACGAGCTGAGCGCACTCGTCCCTTTATGGGATGCAGTGTGCTTTTTTGCGTTCAAATTAACTTACTAGGAGGCTTGAAGATGGTTGTACAAGTGAAATTACCAGATGGCGCAGTGAGAGAGTATGCAGTAGGGACGACCATTGAGCAAGTGGCGGAATCCATTTCATCCGGTCTAAAGAAAAATGCTGTTGGCGGTAAAGTAAACGGGAAATCCGTTGATTTATCTTTTGCTTTGGACAATGATGCTGATGTTGAAATCTTAACGCTGGATAGCGAAGCAGGTCTAGAAATGTACCGTCATAGCACAGCGCATTTGATGGCACAAGCGATCAAGCGCATTTATGGCAACAAAGCGGTTAAGCTAGGAATCGGTCCTGTGATTGAGGACGGATTCTACTACGATATCGATTTGGAGACTCCGTTAAACCCTGAAGATTTGGTCAAAATCGAGAAGGAAATGGAGCGCATCTCTAACGAAAATTTGGCGATTACGCGCCGCGTTGTTTCCCGTGATGAAGCGATTCGTATTTTCACAGAGATGGAAGATCCGTTCAAGCTGGAGCTTATCCGTGATCTGCCTGAGGATTCTGTTCTCACGATCTATGATCAAGGTGAATTCTTCGACCTGTGCCGCGGACCGCATTTGCCTTCAACTGGCCGTATCAAAGCTTTCAAATTATTGAGCGTTGCTGGTGCTTACTGGCGCGGCGATGCCAAAAACAAAATGCTGCAACGCATTTACGGAACTGCTTTCCCTAAGAAAGCGCAATTGGATGAGCATTTGCACCTATTGGAAGAAGCGAAGAAACGTGATCACCGGAAATTAGGCCGCGAGCTTAAAATGTTTGGTTTTTCACGCGAGGTGGGTCAAGGCTTGCCGCTTTGGCTGCCAAATGGCGCGAAGCTTAGACGTACAATGGAGCGTTACATCGTTGATTTGGAAGAGCGTCTAGGCTACCAACACGTGTACACACCTGTACTTGCCAACGTAGAGTTGTACAAAACTTCAGGACACTGGGAGCACTACCAGGAAGATATGTTCCCGAAGATGATCATGGATAATGAAGAGCTTGTCCTGCGCCCAATGAATTGTCCTCACCACATGATGGTATATAAGAGTGATATGCGCAGCTACCGTGATTTGCCGGTTCGTATCGCTGAGCTAGGAACGATGCACCGTTATGAAATGTCAGGCGCTTTGACAGGCTTACACCGTGTGCGTGCAATGACTTTGAATGACGCGCATATTTTCTGCCGTTTGGATCAAATCAAAGAAGAATTCTCCCGCGTTGTGAACTTGATTCGTCAAGTGTACGCTGATTTCGGCATTACTGACTATCGCTTCCGTCTATCCTACCGCGATCCGAAGGATGCTGAAAAGTACTTCCAGGATGATCAAATGTGGGAAACTTCCCAACGCATGCTTCGTGAGGTTGTAGAAGAGCTTGGCTTACCGTTCTATGAAGCCGAAGGTGAAGCGGCATTCTATGGTCCTAAATTGGATGTTCAAATTAAGACAGCGTTGAAGAAGGAAGAAACACTTTCAACTGCGCAAATCGATTTCTTGCTGCCTGAGCGCTTCCAGCTAGAATACACAGGGGAAGACGGGCAGAAGCACCGCCCAGTCGTCATTCATAGAGGGATTATCTCCACTATGGAGCGTATGACGGCCTTCTTGCTTGAGAATTTCGCTGGCGCATTGCCAACTTGGTTAATGCCAACACAAGCCAAAGTCATTCCAGTATCACCTGCGTTTGAAGAGTTCTCCAATCAAGTAACAGAGAGATTGAGAGAAGCTGGTATTCGTGTAGAAGCAGACAATCGCAATGAGAAACTTGGTTACAAAATCAGAGAAGCACAGCTGGAGAAAATACCTTTCATGCTCGTCGTTGGCGAGAACGAAGTGAAGAATGACAGCTTGTCCATTCGTAAGCGGGGTCAAGGAGATCTTGGTACCCAGCCGATTGATCAAGTTATCAGCATGATTAACGAAGAGATCAGAAAAAAATTGTAACTCTCACATAATAAGAAAAAAGCCGAGAAGTGACTGTCACTCCTCGGCTTTTTTGCGTTCAAAATTATAGGTATGTCAGTGCATAAGCAGTATAAAGGAGGACATGTTATACAGTGAGTCTGTATGTGGAGGTTTATTGATGAAAGGAAATGGACAGCCTACTTTAGTAGGGGGAGGCTTAACACAATGAGAATAACCGATGCGCAGGTGCAATCCAAATGGATAGTAGCATGGATGGTGCTCACCGTTTTGGTCGTGTTTTTCGGAGCAGAGGCTAGTAATCAAGGTAACAATAGGGCGGCAATCACCGATACCCATATACGAGATCAGCGGGGCAAACAGCCAGGAACAGTGATTCCTGCTGCATGGCCTGTTGCGCAAGAGCATCAACAGCAAGCTAGTTACCGCTTTGTTCCGAACTTAGATGCCGATTTATCTAAATACACGGCAGTTGAAGTGACAGCGACTGGGTATTTTGCAGGTAAGGAATCGACAGGGAAGAATCCGGACCATCCGACCTATGGGATTACGTATTCAGGTATCAAAGTCAAGCGTGATGATAAAGCTTTATCAACGATCGCCGCAGATACTAAGGTGTTCCCGTTAGGTACAGTGTTGTTCATTCCCGGTTACGGCTACGGGGTTGTTGCAGATACAGGAAGTGCGATTAAAGGGAAGAAAATCGACCTGTATTTTGACACGAAGGATCAGGTGTATAAAGAATGGGGTAAAAAAACCGTCAAAGTCTTTGTTGTGAAAAAAGGAAATGGCAAAGTGACGGAAGTGATCTGGAAGCAGTTGAAGGACGAAATACTTGCTCCAGCCAAAGCATTGTAATGTTCAATTTTGTATAAAAAGAAAATTCATAAAAAATTCTTTTTGGGAAATCATACTCTTACAGGAGGTGATTGACATGGCAAAGAACAAGAACAATAAGAAAGCAGCGCAAGACACGGAATTTGCTACAGAAGTAGCGGTACCTAACAAGCAGCAACAAAACAACACACAAAACCAAAATAAATAAAACATAGTCAATATGAGAAGACGGAGATCCGAGAGGATCTCCGTTTTTCTCATTTCTTTTCAAGCCCTCCTGCGATATAATGTAACAAAAACTAACAATATGTTCCTTTTGGGAGGAGTTTCGGTTGTCGATGTCGACGGGTTCAAAGCAGAGTGCTTGGTTCATTGGTCTTGTACTTATTGGTATGGGTGTAAATGTATTCGCTTTATTTGCTGCTTCAAAATGGGTTACCGTAGTTAGTGTCGCAGTTTTCCTCATTATGGGTGTAAGCGCAATACTGAGTTCAAGAGCATCCGTTAATGCGCGTGAGCAAGGATCACTTGATCAAGAAGAACAATTCCGTACATTTATACAAGAATCACAAGTTGTTGCGGATCGACTAGCGGCGGCGGTTGAAGAGGTCAATCGCTCGATCGGGCATCTACTCCAGATTGCTGATGCTTCTATTCAAGGGGAAGAAGAGTTGAAGGGGCGAAGCCAGCATGCCGCAGGACAGCTACAGGAAGCTTTTGCTGCGATTCAACAGGTGGCTGCTGCAGCTGATCAGATATTGGATTCGTCGTTACATATGCATCGCGAAAGTGAACAAACCAAAGATACTGTAGTTGATGTCTGCCGCTCCTTGAATGCAACAGATGAGGTTATGAATGATTTACACGTGAACAACGATACGATGCAGAGGAAAATTCAAGATTTAACAGAGCATACCTCGAAAATTGAAGAAATCAACATGTTTATTACCGAAGTCGTTGCACAAACGTCTTTGCTTGCTTTGAACGCATCGATTGAAGCAGCTCGAGCTGGTGAGCACGGAAGAGGCTTCTCCGTCGTTGCGCAGGAAATTAAGAAGCTAGCTGCGCAAAGTCATGAAGCCGTACAGAAATCGTCTGAGCTCCTAGCTGATATTGAGAGCGGCGTATCGCAGGTTGTTGCGGCAGTTGCAGAAGAGAAAGCTTCTGTCACGCACGGTATTGATGAGATGAAGGTGATGAAAGGGAAGATTGATACGATCTTCTCTTTGATCCTTCATGTGAACAGCCTAGTGGCAAGTACTACGAGTTCAACGAAACATCAATCCTCCTTAGTTACGGGAACAAGGACTTCTCTAGGAGAAGTTGTGGAGCTAATGAATGAGACGATGTCGAGTGTTGAGCATACCCTGGATCAAATGAAAAAGCAGCGGCACGAGGTTTCACGACTTCAGCATATTAATCAAAATTTAGATCGCTCTTCGGCAGAGCTCATCGAGGCTATTCAAGCGGTAGGCATGAAGAGCAAAAGTGGAACTGTTCATGTGAATATTGAAGAAATGAAGCAATTGTTGAACGCGCTTGTTCGAGTACCTGACATCAAATCTTTGGTGGAAGATAAGCATGCCTCGCATTTAAATGGAATTTTGAAGAAAACAGCTGGAATTGAAGCAATTTGGTCCAATCGCGGGGATGGAACCTTTATCTTCTCGCAGCCTGAAGCAGGCTTGGTCAATGCCAAAGGAAGAGAGTGGTGGAAGCGTGCGATGGCGGGGGAGCTCTTCATTTCGGAAGAGTACGTGTCAGCTATTACGAAAAAACCATGCATCACGTTGTCGAAATCGGTAATAGATGACATGGGAACGCCAATTGGTGTCGTTGGAATCGACCTTGTGTTAAATTAATGGTTCTCAAACCGCTCTTTTTAGTGTAAAATAAGATTACTGTTATAAATCTTGACACGGAGAGATAGGTGATGGATCATGCTACAAGCATTACGATCGGATGGAAAGCCCTTAAGAGCAACAACTAGGAAAGCTGCAGAGGTACTTCCCTTCTTGGAAGCTTTCATTACACGCAAGGAGCAGCAGGCTCGGGAAATTGAGCAGGTTGTTGAGCGTTATGAAGTCAAGAGAATGAAAGAAGAACGGGCTTATCAAACAATGTCATCATTTCGGCGCATGCTCTCTGGTAAGAAGCCTGATCATCATCTTGCTGTTGAGTATATCCATTATGTGAAGAAACCTATGGAGCAAGTAAGAAAGCTTCGTGCCGAAATTGAGCAAGCTAGACAAATCATGAATGATTCTAAGCCTGGTGACGATATTACGTTCCCGGAAGAATTCGAAGATATATTTTCAACCTAATGAAGAAGAGGACACTGCGTTTGCAGTGTCCTCTTCTTCATTAATGTATCTATTTATTCTTTAATTGCTGTAAGTCCAAGAAACCTGATTCCTGACTGTAGGCAGGAACCCCATGAGAACCGACGTCGAGTCCGACTAATTCTTCATCGCGGCTTACGCGTAACGGAACGATTAGCTTAATCAACTTTAAGAAAACCAATGTGATGAAGAAGCCCCACGCACAGACGGTTACGAGACCCAGTGCTTGAACACCTAGAAGTTGAAAGCCTCCGCCATAGAATAATCCAGCCGTGCCTTCGCGAATCGCGTCAGGCTTCGCACATAAGCCGACAGCGAGCGTGCCGATGCTTCCGCTGATACCGTGCACCGGGAAGGCGCCAACGGGATCATCAATCTGTTTGGCTTCTAATATTTCCGTCGCATATACCACGGCGATCCCGCAGATCGCACCAATGCAGATCGCTGCAGCGTCACTGACGAAGGCACAACCTGCGGTAATGCCGACGAGACCAGCAAGCGCACCATTGATAACCATAGGTGGATCCGCCTTGCGATAGCGCATCATCGTGAACAGAATGCATGCCGCACAGCCGGCTGCAGCGGAGAGCATTGTGGTGACCGCGATGTGCCCGATAGACGTATTGGTAGCGCTTAACGTACTCCCGGAATTGAAACCAAACCATCCAAACCAAAGGATAAATGCGCCTACTGAGGCAAGTGGCAGGTTAGAAGGAGGGACGATATTCGCTGTTCCGTCTTCAGAAAACTTGCCAATCCGCGGACCAATGATCATCGCTGCGGCAAGTGCGGAGAAACCGCCAAGTCCGTGGATAACGGCTGATCCAGCGAAGTCAACCATGCCAAGCTTGCCAAGCCATCCGTTGACGCCCCATACCCAGTGGCCAGCAATGGGATAGATTAAACCGGTCATGGCTATCGTATAAAGAATATAAGCGCGAAAATTGATGCGTTCTGCTACAGCTCCGGATACAATTGAGATAACAGCGATAACGAAGGCGCACTGGAATAACCAATAGGTATCATGTGTGATGGTTAAGGCGATGTGTGATAAATCTCCTCCAATGAAAAAACCAGATGTTCCTATGACACCCCCAACGTCCTTGCCGTACATCAGTGCAAATCCAAAAAAGTAAAAGATAAGCGCGCCAAATGAGATATCTACAAATACTTTCATGATAATGCTTACGGCATTCTTTTGTCTGACAAACCCTGCCTCAAGTAAGGCGAAGCCGCCTTCCATTAATAAAATCATGGCAGCAGTCAAAACAACCCAAATTGTGTCTAAGCCAGATGTTAGCTGTTGGATTTGATCCATTCCCGTAATCTCCCCTTATAAAACATGCATTCTCAGCACCAATTATACGGTTCTGATGATAAGCATGTCAACGGAATACGTAAGAATACATAACATGAACATCGAAATGTTCGTCTTATACGACAGTCATGTGAGGTTTGAGTGTGGAAGCCTTTGAAATATCGGTCTGGAGACCGAGGACGCCTTCAATCCAACGTCTCTTTTCATTCTATCTCGTATCTTATAAACTAGAGTTATCTTAACAACGCTTCTCACAAATGGAGGAAGAACGTATGAATCCGCATATGTTTCAAAGAATGATCTGGGGGCTTGTCCTCGTATCCGCGGGCACTCTCTTTTTACTAAATCAATTGGGAATCATTCAAGTGGATGTCGCCTATATGTTTTCCACGTATTGGCCTGTCATACTCATTTTTTATGGACTCATTGGTTTCGTTTCGCAGCGTAAGTATCATTGGGGTGGATCCATCGGAAGCTTGATGATGTGCGGTGTCGGAACCATTTTTCTATTGAAAAATTTAAATCTTACCGATCTATCACTAGGTGAAATGTTTAAGTTTCTGATTCCAGTAGCTTTAATATTTTTCGGATTACATGTGATATTTAAACCGAGCCGAAAAGAATCACCCGATTGGCCTTCAATTAAGCAAGCAAAAGAAGAAGAAAGAAGAGCTCGGCGAGAAGCGAATCGATTGCGCCATGAACAGTATAAGAAGCAATGGGAATCCGGGAATTGGGAACCGACAAGCAAATCCAATGAACACACGAATCACTCGCCAATGAACGATGTGAAATTTGGACTAACCGACGAAGAGAAGGAAGTACTGAAGGATATTCACGGTGTATATCCAGCGGAAGATCAGCTTGATCAATGGAAGGTTTCGGACGAACTTGCCGATAAGGAAAAGGCAGGCAGAGAGGCTTCTGCGCGTGCCAATCGGACTAGTCAGCCGAAGACAAGTAACATGGATCAAGATCACCACCATAACAAGTATGATGGTTTTGTTCGGAATTTCGATTCAGGTAATGTTTTGCACCGTCATGGATTTATTGGGGATGTGCATCTAGGTCAAGAGGCTTGGGAATTAAAGCCGGTACAAATCTCTCATTTTATCGGCGACTCCGTTATCGATCTAACGCGTGCCTCAATTCCACGTGGTGAGACAACGATTCATGTTACGGCTTTCATTGGCGATGTGAAGATTTTCATTCCGAATGACATGGACGTCGAGGTTCGTGTTATGGCAAGCTCTTTTATTGGCGATATGAAGGTTCTTGATCGTTTTGAGAGTGGGTTTTTACGCAATATTCGCACACAAACCTCACACTATGAAGAAGCTGAACATAAAATCGTCGTAACGACAAGTATGTTTATCGGTGATATCACGATTAAAAAGATAGGTTAAGGATGGAGCATGTACAAATTGCGAATGTTCAATATGAAGTGGCAGCTGCTGAATTACTTTCTGATTTCTAGTGTATTGACGGTTTCAGGTATATATATCGTCATTGAATATTACGAGGAAGCACTTGGTTCATGGGAGTTCCGGATGTGGTTTGCTCTTGCCATTCTAGTGGTGTGCCTGACTGTAGGTTACATTGCAACTAGAAGGTGGCAGCGCAAAGTAGATGAATTGCATGTGGCGATGCTGGAATTGTCGAAAGGGAATTTCTCAGTTCGTATCGAGATGGAGCCCGTCGAGCCTTTCCTGTATTTGTACGATGCTTTCAATAGCATGGCGACATCGATTGAAGAACGTGTGCAGCTTACGCAAAAGTTAGGAGAAGCAGAAGCTATCCGGGATCAGGAGCTGACCGAAAATGCCGTGATGGAGGAAAGACGCCGACTTGCGAGAGATCTCCATGATACGGTGAGTCAGGAGCTTTTCGCTATCCATATGTCAGCTTCCTCGCTTCCCAAAATATTAGAAAGAAACCCAACGGCTGCGCCTGCGTTGATGAATCAGCTCATCGAGATGTCCCATCATGCCCAGAAGCAGATGCGGGGTCTCATTTCACAGCTAAGACCGATCGAACTCAAAGATATGAGCTTACAAGAAGCCCTGGAGAAATGGTTTCCGGAATATTGCCGGACCCATGAACTTCAGGGTCAACTTGATGTTTCACTGCCCGAGAACATTTCGGAGGCGATTGAGCATCAATTTTTTCTCATTATTCAAGAAGGACTTGCGAATGTCATCAAACATGCCTCGGCCAAACAAGTTCGATTGTCGATCTACGAAAGAGAGCATCAATATGTGCTGCAATTGCAGGATGATGGCCAAGGCTTTGAACGAAGTGATATTCCTTCTGCTTCCCATGGCTTGTCAACGATGAGAGAACGAGCTCAGAAGCTAGGCGGGGAAGTGGAGATTGATAGCAAATTAGGCTCTGGAACTCGCGTACGTGTACGTATTCCGCGATTTACTGGGCATTCAGGGGGAAAACAAGAATGAATCCGAACATTAAAGTCATGATTGTTGATGATCACGATATGGTGCGAGTGGGTCTGCGTACTTACATTTCGTTGGAGCCTGGGTTAGAAGTTGTGGGTGAGGCGTCGAATGGTAGAGATGCCTACGACCAGTTAAATGAAGGACACTTAGAGACCTCATTACCTGATGTTGTTCTGATGGATTTGACGATGCCCGTGTTGGATGGGATTGGCGCAACGAAGCTGATTTGTGACAAGTTTCCACAGGTTAAAGTGATTATGTTGACTTCGTTTCTGGAAGAAGCCAAAGTTCTGGAAGCTGTTGAATCGGGAGCCATCAGTTATATGCTGAAGACAGTTTCATCCGATCAATTGATTCACGCTATTCAGAGCGCTCACCGCGGGATGCCTGTCATGAATGCAGAAGTGTCACAAGCATTAACGAGAGGCATTCGGCAGCGAAGTGAATTGCCTGAGCAAGAGGGATTAACCGCGCGGGAGCGGGAGGTGCTCTTGTTAATTGCCGAAGGGAAAAGCAACAAGGATATTTCGGAGGAACTCTTTATTAGTATCAAAACGGTGAAAACACACGTGAGCAATCTGCTAATGAAGTGTGAGCTTGATGATCGGACGCAATTAGCTATTTTCGCGCATCGCAAAGGATGGGTTTAACAGAACGAACAATTAGAGGGACTTTTACACATAAAAACGACAATTTGGCACATTCTATGCGTAAGTAAAATAATATGAGCGCTTAAGGAGTGTCCAATTGCAATGAAACCACTAATTTCCTCATTGGAGCAGGTTCAAGAATCATTTGACAAGGTGCGTGCCCAACTAGAACAGTTTGATTTTAATTTGGGCGGAGGCTGGGATTACGACCATGGCTACTTTGATCGTTCTCTAGATGAAGCGAATAAAGTTTGGCTGCGAATTCCTGTTCAAGTGATCACCGGCAGAATTGATGGTGATGTCGAGGCGACGGATGCCGTCGTCGAGGTAGGAACCCCTTTTGTGCTAAAGCATGTCTATAATGAAGGACTTGATCCTGAGGCTGAGATAGAGACCGCCGGAGCGTTGGTTGACCAGTTCCAATCGCCGCTGGATTCTGATGCTGGGATCGAGGATAAATGGGTGAAAGAAGCCGCAAACGTCCTCCAAAAAGTTGAACAAGCTTGGATTCATTAATTTATGTCCTATTTTTACCTCCTATTTATTGTTTTTTAATATTCGTTTAAGGTTGTGAGTGCATGATAGACACATAGAGAACAACATGATCCTTCAAGAGAACATGCACTTATAACTTTAATCAATGGAGGTAAGACCCATGGAAGATAACAAAAAAGATTATAGCGACTTTTTTAAGCCGCAGAATAATGATAACAACGAGGATACTGCGAGGGATCAAGCTCGAAACAATGAAGGGCAAGACCCGAATAAAGAAAGACCTTCCTACTACTATTCCTATGGGCCTTACAAATCCGCTTTTAATGAAGAAAGTGAAGGGCAAGCCTTAACCACTTCTTCCTCAGCTTCTGATGGCACATCGAATGTTGAAGTGACGCCGCCTAAGACGCTGCGCCCTTTCAGCTTCGGACCAGACAATGCTGCACAAGGTCCAGCAGGTTGGGATCCGAATGCGAAGAAGCGTTCCTCGGTCAAAAGTGTTTTTGCAGCCTTCATGGCAGGTGCACTAGTTGTCGGCGCTTTAATGTTTACAGCGGATAAAACGAATATGTTCTCAGGCAACCAGCCGCTAGCCTCTGGTTCAAGTTCAGCGACAACCTTAGCAAATGGTTCGAATAACAACAATGGCGAAGTGAAAAATGCAGCTCTGGACGTTGTTCGCCCTGGTAATATCGCGGCGATTGCTCAAAATGCAGGACCTGCGATTGTAAAGGTTGAAGCACTAGTTAAACCGAAGCAATCCAGTCGCAGTGGTGGGAACTCACTGTTTGATGATCCTTTCTTCCGTCAATTTTTTGGCGATAATGGTGGCGGTCAAACAACGCCTAAGAGTGGTCAAAATGACACAGGTAGCGGTCAACTCCAACCAGCAGGTATGGGAACTGGCTTTATTTTCGAAAAAACAGGTTATATTCTAACGAACGAGCATGTTGTTGACGGTGCGGATGAAATTCAAGTAACCGTAGAAGGCTACGACAAGCCTTTCACAGCGAAATTACAAGGTAGCTCCTACGATTTGGACTTAGCGGTTCTTAAAATTGAAGGCACGAAGGATTTCCCAATCCTTCCTCTTGGTAAAGCTGATGATGTTAACGTAGGTGATTGGGTTGTTGCAATCGGGAATCCATATGGCTTCGACCATACGGTAACGGTTGGTGTACTTAGCGCGAAGGAACGTCCAATTAGTATTCCTGATGAAAAGGGTACTCGTGAATATAAACATCTATTGCAAACAGATGCTTCCATTAACCCTGGTAACTCGGGCGGCCCTCTGCTTAACCTAAACGGTGAAGTCATTGGGATCAACACAGCGGTAAGCTCACAGGCGCAAGGTATTGGTTTTGCGATTCCGACAAGCACAATCTCTTCCGTTCTAGATAATTTGAAAAACAATGTGACGATTCCGAAAGAACCAGTTCCTTACCTAGGGGTTGGTCTGCAAGATATCGGTAAAGATTGGGTTAGTGAATTGAAGCTTTCTAACACAGACGGCGCTTTGGTGGGCAGTGTTCAACGTAAGAGCCCAGCGTTCCAAGCAGGCTTGCGTCAATATGATGTGATCGTAGATTTGAACGGTACGAAGATCAAAAACTCGCAAGAGTTGATTACGAAGGTCCAAGGAACTAAGGTTGGCGACAAAGTAACGCTAGGCATTATTCGTGATGGTAAGCGTACGGAAGTCCCCGTAACGGTTGGAGATAAAAATACGCTCGCTGAGACACCAGCTCAGTAAGCGCATGCCCAATGAAAGGGAAGTAGAGTCCGCGGCCTCAAGCTTGCAGGCTCTGCTTCTTTTTGCTAAGCGGTAATTTTGCTACAATATAGAATAGAATGGGGGACGGACATATGAGAGAAAATATTATGGTCATTGACGATGATGAGAAGATCACATCGATGCTTAGACGGGGACTAGCTTTCGAAGGGTATTTGGTTACCACAGCAGCTAATGGCTTAGAGGGTCTCAAGCAAATGCTGGTGACAGAGCCGCAGCTAATTATTTTGGATGTGATGATGCCGCATATCGACGGCTGGGAAGTCGTTCGCCGGATTCGTGAGAGCGGCAGCGAGGTACCGATTCTGATGCTGACAGCGAAGGATGATATTAGTGATCGCGTGAAAGGTCTGGATTTGGGGGCTGACGATTATTTGGTCAAGCCATTCGCTTTAGAAGAGCTGCTGGCTAGGGTGCGTGTATTGCTTCGTCGAAGAACAGAAAGAACCGAACAGACGAACAATCGGCTGGGCTTTGAAGACGCCATCCTGGATTTAGATACACGTGAGGTTTTCCGCGGCGAGAAGCTGATCGAATTAACGACGAAAGAGTTTGATTTATTGCATTTATTTATGCAGAATCCTAAGCGGGTTCTGTCGAGGGATATCATTATGGAGAAGATATGGGGCTACGATTACAGCGGCGAGTCCAATGTCTTAGAGGTTTACATAGCATTATTGCGTCAGAAGACAGAAGAATTTGGTCATAAACGGTTGATTCAAACGGTCCGAGGAGCAGGCTACGTATTGAGAGGGGAAAATTAAGATGTCGCTTCGCCTGCGGCTAACGCTTTGGTATTCAGGCATATTAGCCATCACGATGCTGCTTTTTGGAATTGTTCTCTACTTCTTCTTGAACTATTTCCTTTATGATCAAATTCGGCAAGATGTCAAAAGGGAAGCCGTCAACAGCTCCACACGTATTCAAAAAAGCATCGCTCTTTCTCAGAAGGGGCTGGTGGTCGATCTTGAGTTAGAGAGCAGAGACTTCTATTCAACGAATACCTTTTTACAATTATATAATATTGCTTTGAAGAGCTTTAACCGATCAGCTAATTTACAATATTATGATCAGACGCTGCCCATTGACCAATCAACAATTGATAAGCTGCAGCGGCAGGTGGATAAGCAGGAAGATGAGGTTGGCTTTTTTGAGAAAACGAAGATCCTTAATCAAGACTTTCTTATCTATTACTTAGGGATTACCTCCGATAATCAAGCGAAGCTCATTGGTATTCTGCAATCGGCTGTACCAATCGGGAGTTACGAGAGAACGGCTGTTACACTGCGATATACGCTTATCATTTGGGCGATTTTAACCATTATCGTTGCAGCTTCGTTGGGCTGGTTCTTGGCGCGTAAGGCACTGAAGCCAATCGAGCGTGTGATTGATGCGGCCAACCAAATCGAGAGTGGCGACGATCTAGAAAAGCGAATACACTATGATGGACCGTTGGATGAAATAGGACGGCTGACGAATACGATTAATGGCATGCTGTCGCGTATACAGATTACGTATGTGGAATTAGATGAAGCTTACCGCGCGCAGCGGCGATTCGTATCCGATGCTTCACATGAGCTCAGGACACCTCTGACGACGATTCGTGGAAATGTAGATTTGCTGGAGAAAATGTGGAAGCAAACCTCGGGGACGCAGGCGCTGGCAACGCCAGAGCAGGTTCAGATGTCTTTAGAGGCTATGCACGATATTGCCGGTGAGGCTCAGCGAATGAGTCGATTAGTCAATGATTTACTCGCGCTTGCCAGGGCGGATGCGGGTGTACTCATGGAAAAGCAACCGATTGAGTTTAAACCGCTTGTCCTAGAGGTGGTTAGGAGAGCACAGCTGCTCGAACATACGTCGGAGTGGCAAATAGGCGATCTTGAAGATCTCGAAGATGCGATTGTACAAGGAAACC
Source organism: Paenibacillus sp. J31R30 (assembly GCF_059692115.1). Classification (NCBI taxonomy): domain Bacteria; kingdom Bacillati; phylum Bacillota; class Bacilli; order Caryophanales; family Paenibacillaceae; genus Paenibacillus; species Paenibacillus sp. J31R30. The sequence goes on from NZ_JCAUAV010000002.1 coordinate 60,595, forward strand.
GTGATTACTTGCAGCAATTGTTGTTTATCTTTATTGAAAATGCTTTTAAATATACACCAACAGGGACAGTCACTATAGAGGCAATTCGGAGGAACAGCTTTATTGGCATACGCATCTCGGATACTGGCATAGGGATGGATAAAGAGGATATTCCTCATATTTTTGATCGCTTCTATCGCGCTGATTTATCAAGAGGGGTTACGACAGGGACAGGATTAGGTCTTTCTATCGCCAAATGGATCATTGATGAGCATGATGGGTCTGTTGAAGTCACTACGCGGAAGGACGAAGGAAGTACCTTTTTAATATGGCTTCCGGCAAACTTCCCTCATTCTATATAATCAGATATAATTAGAGGAAATACGATGGCTTAGGCAGGTGGAAGAAATGGAAGTTGTTCGAATATCCCCCAGAGGCTACTGTTATGGGGTTGTTGATGCCATGGCGCTCGCCATGCAAACTGCTAAAAATTTAAATCTTCCCAGACCTATATATATTTTAGGCATGATTGTTCATAATGCGCACGTGACGGATTTCTTCAAAGAAGAAGGCGTTATTACGCTGGATGGCGAGAACCGTCTCGAGATTTTATCGCAAGTTGAAAAAGGGACTGTTATTTTTACCGCACACGGGGTTTCTCCTGAAGTAAGACGCTTAGCGCGTGACAAGGGATTAACCGTTGTGGATGCTACATGCCCAGATGTGACGAAGACGCATGATTTGATTCGTGAGAAAGTCGCAGACGGCTATGATATTATTTATATTGGCAAAAAGGGACATCCAGAGCCAGAAGGCGCAATCGGTGTTGCTCCTGATCATGTGCATCTTATTGAAAAGCTTGAGGAAGCTGAGCTGCTTAATCTGGGGTCCAACCGAATCATTATTACGAATCAAACAACCATGAGTCAATGGGATATTAAGCATATCATGAATCGGTTATTGGATCTTTTCCCAAAAGCTGAAATTCATAATGAAATTTGCTTAGCTACGCAAGTTCGACAAGAAGCTGTGGCGGAGCAAGCGAAGGAAGTTGACCTTGTGATTGTTGTTGGTGATCCGAAAAGCAACAATTCGAACCGTTTGGCGCAGGTTTCTCAAGAGATCGCTGGTGTCATGGCGTACCGCATCTCAGACGTCTCCGAATTAAAAATTGAGTGGTTGGCCAATGTTCGTAAAGTGGGTGTAACCTCAGGGGCTTCAACGCCAACACCGATAACCAAAGAGGTTATTACCTTTTTGGAGAACTACGATGCGAAAGATGAAACCAGTTGGGAAATTAAACGTACTATCAATATGAAGAAACTTATACCCACTGTTAAATCCAAAGCAGTAAGTAATGTGTAATTCCTGCTTATTCCACTCGACGGGATTGAAACTAGCATGCAAAGTACTCAGAAGGTGAAAATGATGAAATCTCGCTACGATTGGAAGAGTATTAAACGTTGGTTTAAATACAAATATATCCTGCTTTTACGCGCCAAGGGTGGTCCTTCAAAAGTAGGAAGAGGCTTTTCGATTGGGTTATTCGTTGAGATGTTCACGCTGCCGACCGCAGGGACAGCGTTTGTTCTCATCTTTCCATTAGTTTATCTACTGAGAGCGAACCTGCCTGCGGCTTTGATTGGTTTCGTGTTCGGTAAAGTCATCTATATCCCTTTTTCCATTCTCAATAAGCAAGTCGGGGAATATCTAGTACCGAAGCACTTTAAGATCTATCTGATCCATCATCTGCCGCATCTCCTTTCTAATATCATTAGAAGCGGGCTTGATTTAATTGTCGGAGGCATGGTCGTTGGTCTTTTCCTTGGAATCATTGCTTACTTCCCTGTTGTGCTGTTGCTTAAATACCACACGAACCGCCGCAAAGAGAAGCGCAGAATACGTAAAGATCAGTTAGCTCCTGCGGAAACAAAAGAATAGTGAAATAAATTAGCGCTTGACGAATTCTCGTCAAGCGTTGTATATTTACTTTAGTGGTTAAAAGCATAAAAGCGTAGAAGCGAACAAGCGTTGAAGCATGTATGTGAAATTATATTAATTTATTCCATAATAAATCAATTAGGAGCGTGGATCATATGATCGCAATTACATCAAACAAAACTTCGGATGAGCGTATTCAGGAAATCGTGCAATTTATCGAGAGCAAAGGGGTTCAAGCGCATGTTTCCAAAGGCGAGGACCGTACGGTAATTGGCATCATTGGTCAAGCGGATCCTAAATTAGCAGAACAGCTTCGCCAAATGTCAGGTGTTGAGCAAGTCGTGAAAATCTCGAAGTCCTACAAGCTAGCTAGCCGCGATTTCCATCCTGCCGATACTGTTATTTCTATTAAAGGTGTTGAAATTGGCGGCGAGCAGCTTGTTGTCATGGGCGGGCCTTGCGCGGTTGAAACACCAGAGCAGATCGATGAGATTGCTCGCTTGGTGAAAGCAGCTGGCGGACAGGTGCTGCGCGGCGGTGCTTTTAAACCAAGAACAGGTCCTTACAGCTTCCAAGGTGTTGGCGTTGAAGGATTGATTATGATGGCTGAAGCGGGGAAGAAGCATGGTCTTCTTACTATTACTGAAGTGATGACACCGGAGTACGTTGATGTATGTGCACAATACGCGGACATTCTCCAAGTGGGTACGCGTAATATGCAAAACTTTGATCTCCTTCGTAAATTGGGAACGATTCAAACGCCTGTCTTGCTCAAACGTGGATTTAGCTCTACGTATGATGAGTTCTTGAATGCAGCTGAGTACATTCTTGCTGGAGGCAATCCGAACGTTATGCTTTGCGAGCGCGGAATCCGTACATTCGAGACTTATACTCGTAATACGTTAGACTTATCAGCGATTCCTGTGCTTAAACAGTTGAGCCACTTGCCAGTGATCTCAGATCCAAGTCATGGTACGGGCCGCAGAGAGCTTGTAGTCCCAATGACGAAGGCATCAGTCGCAGCAGGTGCAGACGGTTTAATCATCGAAATGCATACAGATCCAGACAATTCAATGACAGGCGATGGCGTACAGTCCTTGTTCCCAGACCAATTTGCGCATTTACTGTCTGATCTAGAGAAACTTGCTCCGTTGCTTGGCAAGAAGTTCGATACGAAGAAGGAAGCCATTTTGGCGTAATATACGGTTTTCACAGGCATGGGTTTCTCCTTATTAGGAGAAATTCCATGCCTGTTTTTGGATATATGGCAGATGTGAATAAATAGTGTAAGAATAGCTTACACTCCTTTAAAAAATACCTGACATAAGTATTGACTGTGTTAGAGGAATCGCTATATAATATGTGAAAGAAAACAAGCAAAAGTTGAACATTAATCATGCAAAGTACGTTGAATGTACGGAAATGGGAGGGTTTTTAAAATGTCAGTTCAAAATGTGTTGAACCTTATCAAGGAAAAAAATATTGAGTGGGTAGATTTTCGTTTCGTTGGTCTTTCCGGTAAAGCGCAGCATATCTCTTTGCCTGCAACAGAAGTAGATGAAGAAACATTCGTGAATGGCGTTGCTTTTGACGGTTCATCCATCCCAGGATTCCGTGGTATTGAACAATCTGACATGGTAATGATGCCAGATACGGAAACTGCTTATGTGGATCCTTTCACAGCACACCCAACTCTAGTAATTATGAGCAACATCCATACACCTGAAGGCGACCGTTATGACCGTGATCCACGTAGCATCGCTCAAAAGGCTGAAGAATATTTGCAAACGACAGGTGTTGGTACAACAGCATACTTCGCTCCAGAATCCGAATTCTTCATCTTTGATGATGTTCGTTTCGAGAATGGTATGAACAAGTCTTACTTCGAAGTTGACTCCGAAGAAGCTGGTTGGAACACAGGCCGTAAAGAAGAAGGCGGTAACCTTGGTTACAAAGTTCCAGTTAAAGGCGGTTACGTTCCAGTAGCTCCTATGGATTCCCAACAAGATATCCGTTCCGAAATGTGTAATAAACTTGCTGATGCAGGTCTTCGCATTGAACGTCATCACCACGAAGTAGCGACAGCTGGTCAAGCTGAAATCAACTTCCGTTTTGACACATTGACTAAAACAGCAGACAACCTGCTTAAATACAAGTATATCGTTGCTAACACAGCGAGAGAATATGGTAAAGTTGCAACTTTCATGCCGAAACCACTATTTGGTGACAACGGTAGCGGAATGCACGTTCATATGTCCATCTTCAATGAAGGTAACCCTTTGTTCTACGAAAAAGGCGCATATGCGAACCTTTCCGAAATGGCTATTAACTACATCGGTGGTATCCTGTATCACGCTCCAGCGTTGATCGCGATCACGAACCCAAGTACAAACTCCTTCAAACGTCTAGTTCCTGGTTACGAAGCTCCGGTAAACCTTGTATTCTCCAAAGGTAACCGTTCCGCAGCTGTTCGTATTCCAATCGCGGCTGTGACACCTAAAGGTTGTCGTATTGAGTTCCGTACACCTGACAGCACAGCTAACCCATACCTTGCTTTCGCAGCAATGTTGATGGCTGGTCTTGACGGTATCAAGAAGAAAATCGATCCACGTGCTCTTGGATACGGTCCTTTCGATACTAACATTTATGAAATGTCAGATAGCGAAAAAGCTGAAATCCGCAGCGTTCCTGGTTCATTAGACGAAGCTTTGGATGCTCTTGCAGCAGATTCCGACTTCTTGCTTGAAGGCGGCGTATTCACACAAGATTTCATCGATAACTACATCGACTTGAAACGTGGCGAAGCGAAACAAGTTGCAATCCGTATTCACCCGCACGAGTATAACCTTTACTTCGATTGCTAATCTTTAGCACTTATTAGATATCATCATAGGAACTGCCCCTTCATAGGACGCTATGGAGGTGCAGTTTTCTTTTTGAATAATACTATAATAATTATCTTTTGATAATAATTATAAATAGTGGTGTACAAAGCTAAAATCTCAAGTATAATGATCGTAAGTTAATTAGCTTAGGAAGGATGAAAGATAATGAAAATTACAATAGTAGCAGGAAGCAACCATGGTGCAGCAACAAGTACACGACTTGCTGCTTATATTCAGCACTTGGCAACGCAGGAGCAACACGACGTAACGCTGTTCGACCTGTATCGGACACCGTTGCCGTTCTATACACCTGAAGATGAGGGGGATAATCACGAAGCGCTAGGAGCATTTAAACAAGCGATGCTGTCCGCTGATGCGATTGTATTGGCAACACCTGAGTATCACAGCGGAATGTCAGGTGTATTAAAGAATGCGCTCGATCATATTGGGCAGGATCATTTCAAGAATAAAGCTGTGCTATCCATCAGCTCTTCCGGCGGGGCGGTTGCTGTCAGCTCGCTGACTCAGATGCAGACGACGGTCCGCAATCTACACGGCATTAACTGCCCGGAATGGATTTCAATTGGCGGCGATCAACGGAAGAGCTTCCGCGGAGACGTTGGCTTCGAAGACATTCACCCGGATGTGGACAAGCGAGTTCGACGCGTCGTTGGATCCTTCTTACAGCTTGCTGAGCAGCTTTCGGGACGAACGCATGGGTAAAAGGCAGTAGTCAAAATGTAGCTAGCAGCAAAACCAAGTCACCTGACTTGGTTTTTTTTGCGATTCTACACACTTTTGACACATTTATATGGTACAGTATGGTAAAAAAATGAACGGTGGGGAGATCATGGGAGTCCAGTGGACGAACAAGGAAGTTGTTCATCTTTTACTGCGTGCAGGATTTGGTTCAACGAAAGAGGAAATTGCAGCTTGCTTGGCCCTAGGAAGAGAGGAAACGGTTCGACGCTTAGTTACCGGTGAAAATTTGATCGAGAAAGCCCCGAAGCTCGTCTCCTTTGATCAATTCCACGCGGACGGGAAGAAAGCTTTGGACCCACTCCTCTTAGCGGATCAGCAGATGTACTGGCTCTATCGAATGGTGAACTCAGGGGCGCCGCTCATCGAGAAGATGACGCTATTTTGGCATGGGCATTTTGCGACGGCGAATTACAAGGTGAAGGATGCGGCACTCATGGTGGGGCAGAATGAACTCTTTCGTTCATATGCCCTGGGCAATTTCAAGGAGCTGCTAACCGAAATCGGTAAAGATCCTGCCATGATGATCTGGCTGGATGTGAATCAGAATAAGAAGGGCAAGCCGAATGAGAATTATGCCCGTGAGGTAATGGAGCTATTCACGCTTGGCATCGGGCACTATACCGAAATGGATGTGAAGGAGTCCGCGCGAGCTTTCACTGGCTGGTCGTACAATAAGAATGAACATAAGGTCAACTATAATGCCAAGCAGCACGATAACGACGCGAAGACGTTGCTGGGGGAAAGCGGCAAGCTAGACGCAGACGATGTGATTGATATTTTATTTGGTCAGAAAGCATTGCCAACTTTTCTGGCAGAGAAGCTGTTGAATTATTTTGCAACCGATACGCCATCGGATAGTTGGATTCAGACCCTAGCAGGGCTTATCACGCAGAAGCATACAGTGGGAGAAGTGCTGCAAGAGCTTTTCCTATCCGATGAGTTCTACGCGGAGAAATATAGGATGGCACTCATTAAGACACCAGCAGATTATGTGGCCGGGATTCTGAAATGCTGCAAGCTCTCTGTCGCCAAGGGGCATGCACAAGCGATGCGGAAGATGGGGCAGGAGCTATTCGTACCGCCTGATGTTGCGGGCTGGCGAGGAGGCGCCTCTTGGCTTACAACGAACTGTTTGTTGGCGAGGTATCAATTTGCTGAGAGCATAGCGAAGCAGATGAACGGGGGGCGGCTAGCTTCCGCTGAGTTCAAGCCCGATCAAGCAGAGTCTCCCCTAGCATGGGTGAAGTTCTGCGCACAGCTCTTGGGCATAACGGACTTATCGGAGCAGACACAGATGAGCTTGAGCGCTTATGCAGACGACACCATTGTACATACGAATCAGTCGAAACAGAAAACAACAGGCTTGCGCGGCTTATTGCAGCTCGTATTAATTAGTCCTGAAGCTCAGATGAAATAGGGGGGAACCAGGTGAAATTAACGAGAAGAGACTTTCTAATTAAAGGTACGGCGTTATTCGCAACCCTTGGGCTTGGTGGTGCGCTTTTCACAAATACAGGGAAATCACTATGGGCTGGAAGCTCGGAATCCGACGTGGATGATCCTGTGCTGGTGGTTATACAATTAAGCGGTGGTAATGACGGTATCAACACATTGATTCCTTATGGGCAGGGCATTTACTATGATTCGCGGCCCACGCTTGCTTACCAGGAGAAGGAGATACTGGCGCTCGATCAGCATGTTGGCTTGCATCCGAGTCTCACAGGCTTGGCAGCGTTGTATAAGTTAGGCAAAATGGCTATTATACAAGGAGTTGGATATCCAGAGCCCAATCGTTCTCACTTTCGATCCATGGAAATCTGGCAAACAGCAGAGCCTGCCAAGATGAGCCGCAGCGGCTGGCTGGCAAGGTACGCGGAATCTTCCTTGCAGAGTAATCCTAATCCGCTCAAAGTGATTCAAATCGGCGGTTCAGGCAGCAAAGCATTCGCCTCTGATAAATCAAGTTTTCCAGTGATTCAATCCCTGGAGTCCTATCATGTATTTGATCCTAAGACGGCCCTCATGGACAAGAATAGAATAACCAAAGCCTTCTTGGATATGTATGGGGCATCGAATCAGTTGGATCAGCTGCGAGTTGCCTCGGCTAGAGGCTCGGAAGCGTACAAGAGTGTTGAAGCGATCCAATCCCTTGCTGCTACTTATACGAAGAAAATTGAGTACCCGAATACGAATTTTGCGAGAGACTTACAGCTTGTAACGAAGCTGTTAGCAGGAAAGTCAGGCACGCGACTCTTTAATGTAGAAGTGGGCGGATTTGATGATCATGCCGATGAGAAGCTGCAGCACGCGCAAATGCTCACGCAGGTCGATGAAGGACTGACTGCTTTCTATCAGGATTTGCAGGCACAAGGGCTGCAGGATCGGGTTGCCATCATGGTGTTCTCCGAGTTCGGACGTCGCGCTAAGGAGAATGGAAGCGGAGGCACAGACCACGGAACCGCTGCTCCGATGTTCGTCATTGGCGGCAAAGTCAAAGGCGGTCTGTATGGCACCTACCCGAGTTTGAGTAATTTGGACAATGATGATTTGAAATATGAGTTGGATTTCAGATCTGTGTATCATACGTTAATTGACTCATGGTTAAAAGGGGATTCAGCGACAGTGCTAGGCAAAACATATGAGAATTTAAAGTTTATTTAAATAGAAAGAGGTGCGCTGTTGGAGCTAGCGGCAATTTCAGATCATATGGCGGAGAATTTGCAAATTCTCTTCGTGGGCTATAACCCTAGTATCCGATCGGGAGAAACTGGACATCATTATGCGAATCCGAGTAATCGATTTTATCGCATATTATTTCAAGCGGGAATAACGCCTCGGCTCTATAAGCCACAGGAAGACGGGGACCTGTTGCAAATCGGCTACGGCTTCACGAATATCGTGTCACGCCCCTCGTTGACAGCTGCGGAAATCACGGCAGAGGAATACAGTGAGGGCAGACGCATTTTAAAAAAGAAAATTGAGACTTACCGACCTAAGGTGGTTTGTTTCGTAGGTAAAGGCGTTTACGAGCAATATAGCGGTCGCAGAGGTATTGCATGGGGGGAACAACCGAATCCGATGGTAGACAGCGTCATTGATTATGTATGCCCATCTTCCAGTGGACTTGTGCGGATGAAGTTGGAGGAAATGGTTGCGATTTACAGTGGTATTCTTCTTGCTCTCGGAAAGCCTGTTTGAGGTTTTACTTGATGCTTGAACAGAATATTGCTATCATAGCCATAATACAAAAGCAAAGGTGTGGTCACTCATGGGAAACAGGGCCTTTAACTTTAACGCAGGGCCTGCGGCGTTACCGCTCGAAGTACTTCAAAGAGCGCAAGAGGAGTTTGTTGATTTTAAGGGTATTGGCATGTCCATCATGGAAATTTCTCACCGTAGTGCGGAATATGAGCAAGTACATAATGAAACACAAGAATTGTTGAAGCGAATTTTTGGGATTCCGGCTGGATATCAAATTCTCTTCTTGCAAGGTGGGGCAAGCTCCCAGTTTGCCATGATTCCGATGAATTTCTTGAAACCTGGTAAAGTTGGCAGTTACGTACTTACTGGCGCATGGGCTGAGAAGGCTGTGCAAGAGGCTGCTCTGTTTGGCGAAGTATCGCTTGCAGCTAGCTCTAAGGAACAGAAATTCATGAAAATCCCGGATTTGAGTGAAATTAATCTTCACCCGAATTCCGCTTACCTACATGTGACTTCCAACGAAACGATTGAAGGGGCGCAGTTCCAAAGCTACCCGGATACAGGGAATGTCCCTTTGATTGCCGATATGTCCAGCGATATTCTGAGCCGCCCAGTTGATGTGTCGAAGTTCAGCATGATCTATGCGGGAGCACAGAAGAACCTTGGGCCATCTGGTGTGACAGTGGCGATTATTAAAGACGATTTACTCGTTGATCTGCCAAAAACAATCCCAACCATGATGCGTTATGAAACGCATAGCAAAAACAATTCCCTTTACAATACGCCACCTGCTTATTCCATTTACATGGTGAATCTCGTCTTGAAATGGATTGAAGAGCAAGGCGGATTAACAGTGATTGAGAAGAATAATGTAGAAAAATCGGGCCTCATTTATAGCGCTATTGATAGCAGCAATGGTTTCTACCGTGGACCCGTAGATCTAGGCAGCCGTTCAACAATGAATATTACGTTCCGCTTGCAAGATGAAGAGCTGGAGAAGAAGTTCATCAAAGAAACAGAACAACAAGGCTTTGTTGGATTGAAAGGTCACCGCAGTGTAGGTGGATTACGTGCTTCTACCTATAACGCAGTACCTTACGCTTCATGTAAAGCGCTCGCTGATTTCATGACGGACTTCCAACAACGCAACAGTTGAGAAAATGAATTAAGCTATTCATGGCACCCTCGTGTGTCCGTGGATAGCTTTTTTTGTTGGAGGCATGAGTTATCGCTCGAAGGGTTTGAGGGCCCGTAGAGGGTCTCTGAGAAGGTTTAAAAACGGTAATTGAGAGAGGGGATGAAACTAGATCTAGTAGGTGATAATTGTCCTAGTCATTTCGACATATCCGAAAAAATCAAGCAAAAATTGAAAATATTTTTTCTAAACCCATCGAGCCACGCCCCGTCTAGGATTAGGTGTTTTGGAAATGTAAATAGGTCGTTTTGCTCGTTGACAAACACAATATATTGATATAAATTTGAATCTATCAACTAGATGTCGTGATAAAAAGCGCATTGCGAGATTGCTGAACGAAGGCTCATAACGAGCCGGAAATCTAGTAAAACCGCAGGTTTAGAGCTTTTTGGAGCGCTAACGGAGCAGGTACGAAAACGCAGATTCTGTCGATTAAGGTTAAGCTGCATTCAGGTAAGACACACGATAGAATTTGAATGTTTACTACATATAGGTTACCCGCAAGTGCAGGCACAAGATAGAGAGAATTGAGAATGATAGGAGACGGAAGCTATGTTAATTGCTTACGATTCGAAGACTGGAAATGTTCGCCGTTTTATAGCGAAGCTCCAAATGCCCGCAGTTCAAATAGAGGAAGCGATGACAATGGACGAGCCATTCGTGCTCGTGACATATACAACTGGTTTTGGCCAAATTCCTCCTAAGGTGGCTTCTTTCCTAGAAAGTAATTCCTCTCGTCTTCAAGGCGTAGCAGCTAGCGGTAATCGCAACTGGGGAGACGGCTTCGCCAAAAGCGCAGATACAATCTCAGCGCTTTACGATGTTCCCGTATTAACCAAGTTTGAATTATCAGGCACCAAAAATGATGTAGAACGATTTGTTCAGGGGGTACAGGCAATTGCGGCACATTGAACTTAATAATGAATTAATGCAACGCGGTACGGATGGTTTTTTTCAATTAGAGAAGGATAAAGAAGCTGTTGAAGTGTTTATGAAGGAAGTCCACAGCCGAAGCCTCACATTCCCCGATACCTCTTCGAAGGTTCGTTACATGATCGATAATAACTTCTACGAGAATGTTTATGACAAATACACCGAAGCTGAAGTTGACAGCGTTTATCAAGTAGCTCACGACAATCAATTCGAGTTCGCATCTTACATGGCAGCTTCGAAATTTTATACAGATTACGCTTTACGCAGTGATGATAAAACGTTGTACCTGGAGCATTTCCCAGATCGCGTAGCGATTGTAGCCCTGTACTTGGGTCGCGGAAACGCGGAAACAGCACGAGTGCTTGCTGTATCCATGATGGAGCAGCGCTTGCAGCCAGCAACACCGACATTCCTGAACGCAGGCAAGAGTCGTCGTGGTGAATTGGTATCTTGCTTCTTATTAGAAATGGATGATTCCTTAAACTCCATCAACTATGTGTTGGCAACGTGCATGCAGCTTTCCAAAATTGGCGGCGGTGTAGCCGTGAATCTATCGAAGCTTCGTGGGCGCGGTGAAACGATTAAAGGCGTTGAGGGTGCAGCGAAAGGGATTATTCCAGTTCTTAAGCTGATGGAGGATGCATTCTCCTATGCGGATCAAATGGGTCAACGCAAGGGCTCAGGCGCAGCGTATTACAACATTTTTGGCTGGGACGTCATGGAATTTCTGGATAGTAAGAAAATTAATGCGGATGAGAAATCCCGTTTGAAAACTCTCTCGATTGGACTTATTGTTCCGAATAAGTTTTATAAGCTGGCGGAGGAGAATAAGCCTCTACATATTTTCGCACCATATACCGTTCTCCAAGCCTATGGCAAGCATTTGGATGATCTTGATTTGGATGAGATGTACGATGAACTCTTAGCGAACCCAAAGGTAAAGAAGAAAGCTGTCATGAATGCACGTGATATGCTGACCAAAATTGCGACTACTCAACTGGAATCCGGTTATCCATATATCATGAACCGCACGAATGCGAATAAGGATCATGCCCTGAAGGGGATCGGGACGATCAAGATGTCCAATCTCTGTACAGAGATTTTCCAACTGCAGGAAACGTCCGAAATCAATGATTACGGTCAAGAAGATGTCATTCTTCGCGATATCAGCTGTAATCTAGCGTCCATGAACATTGCGAATGTGATGGATCGTAAAAAGCTGCGCGAAACCGTTCACGAAGGCATGATTGCCCTAACTTCGGTTAGTGATATGACAACGATTCACAATGCGCCAGGTGTCGCCAAAGCGAACCGTGAGCTTCATTCTGTCGGTCTTGGTGTCATGAACCTGCACGGCTACCTATCGAAGAACAAAATTGCTTATGAGAGTGCCGAGGCAAAGGATTTCGTTCGCACCTTCTTTGCTGCGATGAATTTCTATTCTATTGAGAAAAGTATGGAGATTGCCAAAGAATCCGGTCAAACCTTCGAAGGCTTCGAGCTGTCTGAATATGCGAATGGGAATTATTTTACCCGTTATACCGAAATCGATTACCGTCCACTGTCGGACAAAGTGAAAGCATTATTCGAAGGCATGCCAATTCCATCGCCAGACGACTGGAAAGCTTTGCAAGCGGATGTGCAGAAGCACGGACTGTATCATGCCTACCGTTTGGCTGTAGCGCCAACACAAAGCATCTCTTATATCCAAAATTCAACATCCAGTGTTATGCCGATTGTGGAACCGATCGAGACGCGTACATACGCGAACTCAACAACGTATTATCCGATGCCATTCATGGCACGTGACAATTTCTTCTACTATAAATCCGCTTATCAAATGGATCAGTTCAAGATTCTTGATCTTATTTCGGAGATTCAAACGCATGTGGATCAAGGGATCTCGACAATTTTACACGTAAACAGTGATGTTTCAACAAGACAACTTGCTAGATTATACCTGTATGCGGCACACAAAGGACTTAAATCGCTCTACTACACACGAACCAATCAGCTATCCGTTGAGGAATGTGTAAGCTGCTCGGTATAATTAGGAAGGGGATTACCATTCATGACAAGTGCACCAACCATCAATAAACCTATCGTCAAAAAAGCGGTGAATTGGAATCGGCCGGATGATGATTTTACGATTACGTTCTGGAATCAAAATATCATGCAATTCTGGACAGATGAAGAAATTCCATTGTCTGATGATAAAATGTCTTGGATTACACTCAGCAACGTTGAACGTGAACTATATATGAAGGTGCTTGGCGGTCTGACTTTGCTGGACACGATGCAAGGCGGCATTGGAATGCCGAAGATTCTTGAGCATGTTGATGGACTTCAACGCAAAGCCGTGCTCAGCTTCATGGGGATGATGGAGCAGATCCATGCGAAGTCGTACAGCTCGATTTTCACAACGCTGTCTACGACAGAAGAGATAAATGAGCTGTTCCAATGGGTGGAGCGGAATCCACACTTGCAGTTTAAGGCGAATAAGATTTCCCATTATTACGAAAATATTAATACGACCAAAGAGCTGTACCTAGCGATGGCTGCGTCTGTATTGCTGGAAAGCTATTTGTTTTATAGCGGTTTCTACTATCCGTTGTATTTGGCTGGCCAAGGTAAAATGACGAGCAGCGGCGAAATCATTGACTTGATTCTACGCGATGAGAGCATCCACGGGTTATACATCGGCGTGCTGGCACAAGAGGTTTACGCGGAGCTTAGCCCAGCTGAGCAAGATGAGGCATACGCGACATTGTGTGCGCTGTTGAAGGAGCTTCACGCGAATGAAGAAGGCTACACGGACAGTCTGTACGGACCGCTGGGTCTGGCGGACGAAGTGAAAGCATTCCTGCGCTACAATGCGAATAAAGCGTTTATGAATTTGGGTGTTGAGCCGATGTTTCCGGAAGAGGAGATCAACCCGATTGTTCTGAACGGACTGAGCACGAAGACGAAGCAGCATGACTTTTTCTCCAAAAAAGGAAACGGTTATGTGCGTACGATTCACGTCGAGGCTTTGACGGATGATGATTTTGTATTTTAAATGAGATAACTTGAATAACCCGTACAACCTGATTCTTGGGAATCTGGCAGTGCGGGTTTCTTTGTGCGTTGACTTCCTATGCCACTATCCCCAAGGCTCAGATTGCTAATGCTTGCTAGTTCCTGAGGGAGCGGGATGGTGCTGATAGTATTGTCTATGGTCACAATCCCCAAGGCTCAGAAGAGCAGTGATTGCGCTGGATTTGGAGAGAGTCGGGGGGATAGAGTAAGGCTCGGCTCAGCAACGAGCTAAAATCTGAGTGAAATAGAGACTGTTATAACGGAAACGTGGGGGTAGGATGAATAGGAGGGAGGAATGTACAGTTAAAGATTGCTGGGGGTGTTCTTGATCAGTCTCAAGGCTGATTTACAGCGTAACAATGTTATGTTACATTGAAATGGCAAAGGAGGGGTGTAGATTGGAAGAGGATTTGATTTCGAAAAAAGAGCTGCTAGAGCTAACCGGCATATCCTATGGTCAGTTATATCGATGGAAACGGAAAAACTTAGTTCCTGAGGAATGGTTTATTCGGAAATCAGCGTTTACAGGTCAAGAAACGTTTTTCCCGAAGGTGCAGATGCTTGCGCGTATCGATAAAATTATTAATATGAAAGATGATTTATCGTTGGACGAATTAGCAGATGTGTTCTCGATCGTTCCCAGTGATTTAAAAATAGACAAATTAGAGCTAGTGAAACGAAACATTGTTTCTCTGCAAACGATTGAATATGCATCCCCATTTTTGAGTGCTACAGCGGTATTTAGCTTTGAGGAAACGTTGTTTCTCTTCCTATTAGAGGATTGCCTGCAATCTGGCGAAATGAACTTAGATGAAGGAAAGCACCTGCTCCTGACGATGAAAGAGCAATATGCCAAATTTGAAGGCAAGCCCTGTGATTTGATTTTTATCCGCAAAATGGGCTTAACAGTGTTTTTACTCGTTACGACAGGCAGCGAGCTGTATTTCGAGCATGGTGTCAAGGTTGTGCTGCGCTTACAGATCGCAAAGAAAATAGAAGAGCTGAAGCTGAAAATAACAACGGTGTAAGGAGGTGGCATCCATGCAGGCAGACACGAAACGTAATTTGTTGATTTCCGGATTAGGTTCTTCGAACGGCGGGAGCTTTCGTGCAGTTAAAATAGATGGCATCGGACGTCTGGAAGGTGATATTACTTGCTCTGATTTTATTCTACATGGTCGAGCAGAAGTGAATGGGAGTATCTCGTCTCAGACAGCTGAGATGAATGGAATCCTGACGATTCATGGCAATCTGAAGGCGGAGCGTACCCGAATTCAAGGCAGAGTCAAGATCGATGGCAATTATGCCGGCGAAAGCCTTGAAATCAATGGTGCGACAACAATAGCAGGCAGCTGTGAGGCAGAGAAATTTAAAGCGAATGGTAAGCTGCATATGGGCACTCTCAATGCGGATACCATCATTGTTACTCTGCATGGGCATTGCAAGATTGCGGAGATCGGCGGAGAACGGATCCAAATTCGCAAGCAGTCGGGGATTGATTTGGTTCGTTGGTTGAAGATTCTGCCTAAGGCCATCGGCAATCATTTGACGGCTCAAACGATTGAAGGCGATCATATTTACCTCGAGTATACTTCAGCTGAGGTTGTTAGAGGGGCAAATATTACAATCGGACCTGGCTGTGAGATCGGACTCATTGAATACACAGGGAAGCTCGAACAAGATAAGCGCTCCAAAGTGAAGCATAGCGAAAAATTGTAGCAAAGAGAGGAGGGGATGATGTACAATGGGAATAGATACAAACAAACGTTCGACAATTGGTAATTTGAGCATTACAGGCAGCTCGACCGCGGCGGGAGGCCTCTATGATCGTGTGAAAATTGTTGGAGAAGGCATCATTGAAGGTGATACGAAATGTCGTCTTATGAAATGTATAGGCACCTTAGAGATGGAAGGTGATCTGCAGACAGGCCATTCAGGCATTGTGGGCACATTTTCATTGACGGGGAATGTTCAAAGCGATACAATGAAAAATTCGGGGACGGTGAGCATCAGCGGTGATGCGGATATTGGTTCGCTTACTGGCTCAGGAATGGTGGAAGTCAAAGGCCATATGCAAGGCACCCAGATCGCGCTAAAAGGTCATATTGCTGCAGGAGGGGATTGCGAAGTCGATGTCTTTAAGCTGAAGGGTATGTTTGATGTTGGAGGACTACTGAATGCTGGGGAGATCGATATTAGACTTTTCCAAGACTCCACAGCGAAGGAAATCGGCGGTGAGAAGATTAGAATCCGCAAAGCGAGTTTGCTTCACCCGTTTAGCTTCTTCTTCAGACCCTCGCCACATGCCGCGGTAACGGTTTCGGTGATTGAAGGAGATGATATTTACTTGGAGCATACGAGAGCAAAGGTTGTTCGCGGTAATCAAGTCGTCATTGGTCCTGGTTGTGAAATTGATCTGGTGGAATACAAGGTGCATCTTGAGAAGAAGAAGGGTGCCATTGTGATGGAATCCCGCAAGATGTAGGAAGTCTGTAGTTCAAGGGTTACAACGAAAACAAAAAGTAAAGGAATGTGTAAGCATGACGAATAAAGGTAATAAAGTAGGCTTTGTACTAGCAGGTCTACTTCTGGCAATGTTGATGGCGTCAATGGATAATACCATTGTTGCTACTGCGATGGGAACCATCGTAGGAGATCTTGGCGGACTCGATAAGTTTGTATGGGTTACATCCGCCTATATGGTCGCTGAAATGGCGGGCATGCCGATCTTTGGAAAGCTGTCCGATATGTTCGGGCGTAAACGATTTTTTATTTTTGGCTTAATTGTTTTCTTAGTTGCCTCCATACTGTGTGGCACAGCAGAAAGTATTGTACAGCTTAGTATTTACCGTGCCCTGCAAGGGATCGGTGGCGGTGCGCTAATTCCAATTGCGTTCACGATCATGTTTGATACGGTACCTGTTGAACAACGCGGGAAGCTAGGCGGTTTGTTCGGTGCGGTGTTCGGTTTATCCAGTATTTTCGGGCCGTTGCTTGGCGCGTATATTACGGATTATATTAACTGGCATTGGGTCTTCTATGTGAATATTCCTCTTGGTATCTTAGCGCTTATCTTTATTGCCATCTACTACAAAGAATCACCGATCCATACGAAACAAAAGATTGACTGGTGGGGTGCCGTTACGCTGGTTGGTGCCGTTGTCAGCATGATGTTTGCTCTTGAGCTTGGCGGCAATGAATATGCGTGGGATTCCAGCATTATTATCGGACTTTTTGCAGCTTTTACAGTGCTTACGATTTGTTTTATTTTCATTGAAAGAAAAGTCATTGAACCGATTATTTCATTCCCAATGTTTAAGAATCGCCTGTTTACGACGAGTAATGCGCTTGGTTTATTGAGTGGTATGGGCTTTATCACAGCATCCGTCTATATCCCTATTTATATTCAAGGTGTGCTCGGCGGAACAGCAACCAATTCAGGACTTGTTCTACTACCCATGATGGTAGGCTCCGTGTTCTCAGCCGTGGGTGGCGGTTTCTTAATGAACAAAATGCCTTACCGTAACATTATGATGGTCTTTGTTGTCATTCTAGCAGCAGGTATGTTCATGCTGACGCAGCTTCAGCCGGATACAAGCCGCTGGTTTGTGACACTTTGCATGATTGTGGTCGGGGTTGGTATTGGTGCGAGTTTCTCCGTACTTTCCAATTCGGCGATTCATCACTTCGATCCGTCGCAACGAGGTTCCGTAAACGCGACAGTATCCTTCGTCCGTTCCCTGGGTATGACGCTAGGGATTACGTTATTCGGGATCATTCAACGGAATGATTTCACAGCGAAGCTTAAAGAGATTTTCGCGGCGAGTGGGCAGGGCAACATGTCGGATAATCCGGCATTCAGTGATCCTAGGGTTCTGCTAGCACCAGAAATGCGTGCCCAAATCCCTACGCCTATTCTAGACAAGATTACGGCTGAGTTATCTTCCTCGATTACGTACACCTTCATGTGGGCACTGATTCCAACAGCCTTGGCTGTCGTAGCAGCGGTTCTAATGAGTAAAGAACGTTTAAGCGAATCGTTGGAGCATAAACAAGCTGAGCAAGCAGCAGCAGAACTGAAAGCTTAATATAGTAAAGAGGCCTCAGCGAAGTAGGAAGTTCTACTTTGCTGAGGCTATTTTAATGGAAAAGAGGTGGTTAACCAACTCTTTAAGGGGCTTAAGCGTAGGATTCTTTGATGACAGGCTCCGTCAGCTTGTAGCCAACGTTTCGAATGGTCATGATATACTCAGGGTGACGTGCATTTTGCTCAATCTTATCACGCAGATGTGAGATATGGACATCAACGATGCGCGTATCGCCAAGGAAGTGATAATCCCAGACGCCATGAAGCAGCTGTTGTCGACTAAGCACTTTACCGCGATGCTTGCAGAGGAAAAGAAGCAGCTCGAACTCCTTCGGCGTAAGCTCGATTGGCGCGCCATTCATCGTCACTTCGCGTTGCTCTGCTTTGACAGAGATTTGGCCAATCGAGATAGGTGCTTCTTCCGTGGTGGAAGGTAAAGTCTGGATCCTACGATGGATCGCTTGAATACGAGAAACGAGTTCCAACGGTGAGAATGGTTTTGTCATGTAATCATCTGCGCCGTTGTCTAAACCGGCAATTTTATCGGTAAGATCTTGCATGGCTGTTAACATAATGATGGGGACAAGGTTGTTCTGGCTTCTAAGTTTACGGCATACCTGTAAGCCGTCCATTTTGGGCAGCATGAGATCAAGGACGATGAGATCGGGGCGGAACGATTGAATCGCACCGAAGACAGCTTCCCCGTCGAATACACAGTGTACCTCGAAACCGGCAAGCTTGAGGTTGAATTCAATAAGCATTGAGATAGATGGCTCGTCATCAACAATAAGAATTTTCTTTTTCATCGTTAGGTAGACTCCTTTTAATGAAGGATAACTCTATTATGACGTACCTCTATCATCGCGATATTAAGATAAAGTTAACGCTGTGTTAAATTGCAATCCAACATTGATTATAATAGGATAGATATTGAGGTGAATGAACAGAGATGGCTTTTCATATTGTATTAGTAGAACCCGAAATTCCTGCGAACACAGGCAATATTTCACGAACATGTGCGGCAACAGGCACTCATCTTCATTTGGTACGCCCTCTTGGTTTTGATACCGATGATAAGACGCTGAAGCGAGCTGGACTTGATTATTGGCATTCTGTAAAGATTGACTACCACGACTCATTCGATGAGGTTTTGGCGGCGTACGAGGGGCATCGATTTTTCTTTGCATCGACGAAAGCGAGCAAGCGTTACTCGGACTTTACCTTCCGAGACGGCGATTTCTTCGTGTTTGGCAAGGAGACCAAAGGGCTTCCGGAGGAGCTATTGCGTCAGCATCCAGAAACGCTAATTCGGTTGCCAATGTCCGATGCGGTGAGATCGTTAAATCTTTCCAACTCTGCGGCTATTATCCTATATGAGGGATTGCGCCAGACTGGGTTTATAGGTCTTGAGTAGGGATTCTCACGACCTATATTTTTTAGGGCTGAACCGACATTTTTGACAAGAAAAGAAAGTTTTCTGGGCCTAAGCAGAAGGAATTTCGTGAAACACGGCGAATAGTATCGGTAAGCTCGAATTGCTATGTTGGTCGAAGTGAAATTGCCGGAAACGTAGAAAACGTCTGGGAAAAGAGAGGTGAAGTCCTATGATGAAGCCAGCTGGAGTCGTACGTAAAGTCGATCAATTGGGACGAATCGTATTGCCTAAATCGCTACGAAAGCGATACCAAATGAACGAAGGAGATCCTGTCGAAATACTAGTACAGGGTGACCATATCATTCTCGAGAGGTATCGTCCGAAATGTGTGTTCTGCGGTAGCATGGAAAGTGTCAGTGAATTCAAAGAACGTTATATTTGCGGCGTTTGTATAACTGAAATGAACCTGCTTAAGGCGAGAGCCTAGTAGTTAGAAAAGAAAAAGCATCGCTACCTCCGAATGGAGAAGGCGATGCTTTTTTTCTTCAATTAAAGGCCCTTTGTTTTGTCCTCGTTATAGGAAGCCGTCATCATTGCGACGAGAAATAGTAGAAAAACGGCATTAACGAGCCAAAATGTTGTGGATAAACCGAACATTGCTGCACCTCCTATAGGGTTAAAGAGCATTTTGCACATAGTTAAGGCTTATTATACCCAACCATCCCCAAAAAAGAAACGAATTTTGTGTGAATAATTTGGGTCATTTGAAAAACAAAAGGTTCGTAGCTAGTGGTCGCAGTCTGCCATCCGAAGGACGGTTGATCACGCTTCCTCCCCAGACTAACGTCGTAGAGCCGCCTCCATCCAAATTATAAGCATCCACGACGCCTAATTGCTGCAGCTTGTCTTGCAGCTCTGCCAACGTAGCGCCAGAATTCCCGCTTTCGTCGTAGCCGTCCGTGACGAGGAACAACAGCTGGTCATGCTTATAATTGGCCATTACCGTTCGTGCTGCTCTAGCCGGTGAGCTCTGCCATTGATATGGAATGGACAGCTTGCTGCCATTTTTGATCAGCACAGGGACGAAGGTCGTACCCATGAGAGGGTTCAGCTTGTCGAGCTCTGACTGCGAGCTGAACTTGCCGCCAATCAGCTTGCGGTCTTTGTTCAAGCCGATGAAGGCCGTGTCGTTATTGGTGGGAAAGAAGCCGTTGACATATTTCCCATTCATAACGGTGGTATCAAGCGGATAGCGCCTTCCACGATTGTCGTCCGCGAAGCCGCCAGCGTTGATCCCAACAACGGCGCCATAGCGAGAAGCAGCGGCTAACGTTGTTTCACTGGAGCCGAGTTTGTCATTTCCCAAGACGAGCTTAATGGCTTTATCGCTCTTCAGGTTTACTTTAAGAGCATAACCTGAATAATGTTTTTCATTCAAAGCAAACAGCTGAATGTCGATATTGCCTGAAGTTGCTTGGCGGATTGGGCTGCCAAGCTTGCCTGTAATACGCGCATCGTAGATAAGTCCGGGTTTGGCGACTTGTGAAGCCGCGCTCTGGAGCATAGCTGTTACTTCCGCGGTGCTTTTCTCGTACAGCTGGAAATACTGCTGAATAATGGTTTTGGTTTGGACCGCATCTGTATTCGCTTGGGTAAGCAGGTTGTTCATCGCAAGCGTTTCTTGATGAAAATTGACCGGTGCCAAAGCATCTGGAGCCTTTAAGGGAATGGAAATATGTAAGGAGACGAAGAGCAGCCAAATCAGCATTCCCAGAAACGGTGCGCAAGCTAGCAACATGACACGATTGATTTGCTGAATCGAATTCGCTGTCATTATTTCAACACATCCAGATTTTTGGTCAGCTCATCTAGCTTCTTCTTGACGTCAGCTAGCTGCGTATACAGTTGATTGCTATTATCGGTCTTGCTGTTAGCGCTATCTTTGGTGAAAGCCAATAGTTCATTCAATGAATCTACTTTGGCTTGCAAAGTCTTCATATCGGAAGTTACACTATCCTTCAATTGAGAGACTTGCTTCTGATAGTCTTGTTGAATGACTTGTAATTGCTGCTGGGTTTGCTGTGCGATATCGGTCGATATTTGTTGCCTCAGATGCTCGGTGTACATCATCGTAGCTGCTACTCCGACTGCGATCAGCATGGCCCAACCCACAAATAATAGGACGTACGTTTTCTTCTTGACCCTGGTTGCCTTTGATGTGCGGGGAAAAGAATTCGCCGATACATTCTCAATGGGCATACTCATGAAAATCACCTCTTACTACTAGTATAGCATATTCCAATATTTTCTCGGAAGTTTAGATAGAATTCGTTGTTTTTCGATATTCATTGGGGGTCATGCCTGACATTTTTTTGAAAACTTTGCTGAAATATTTCTCATCCTGATAGCCAACCATCTCAGCAACCTGTGAAATGCGTAGATTCGGATTGCAGAGCAGTACCTTGGCCTTGCTCATCCGAATTTGACCTAAGTAATCAGAGAGATTGACTTCAAATTCCTGCTTGAACTTGCGTGAAATATACTCACGGCTGAGATAGAAGCGGCTGGCAATATCCGCAAGGGAAATATCTTCATGATAATGCTTCTCCAGAAAGCTGGCGATTTCGAAAATCACATTATTATCCTTGTGCTGACTCTCCAGGTGAAGCTTGGATACCTGTACGAGGCTGCGGGTCAGCTCTTGCTGCCAGAGGGATAGGGATATGATGCCATGCTCGTCGAGCGTAATGATCGCAGCTGCACTATCCTCAACGAGCAATGGATGAACCTCTTCTTCTCGGGTATTCGGTATGAGCTGCTGAATCCAGCGGCGCATCATCACCCGATATTCTCCCCACCAATGTTCTAATTGTTCAGGGGTAATGATCTCACAGCTTCGGATTGCATCGATCCATAGCTGAACGATATCCTGGATCTGCTCCTCATTCCCACTACGCAGAGCCAGATGAATTTGCTCCTCAAATTGGTGAAAAGTTAGTGTAATTTGTGACCCTTTGGAAGTATGCCAGGTATTATGGATCCACGTTTCTTTGGCTTTCAAATTACGGTGCCTTAGCGCATCACGCGCTTCCTGATAGCTTAGCTTCAAATGAGCGGGGAAACTGTGTGCACTCCCAATCCCAAAGTCCACACGGGTATGCAGCGCGGTTCGAATGCCATCGTTAATCGTCGCCAGCAGCTCTTCTGCCATGGATGGGGACGACCATAGGAGAAGCACGATTTCATTCGGATTATGCCAATGCCGAAATGCGAAGCCGCGCTTCTGCGTGACGAGAAACTCATTGCAAATATTAATCAATGAGAAGGCAAGGAGATCGATATTTTGACTGAATTTATTTTTAATACTGGCTTCCATCGTATCTAAGGAAAGAATGGCAACACGACACGATGTAAGACCTCTCGATAAATGAAGCTCGCGCTCCAGCTGGTCAGCCACCGGTTCATAGGTACTGGGTTCTGTGATTAGCGCTGAAAGCAGCTTGTCCCAGTAAATCGGTTTGAATTGATTCACCTCGATATTTAGTTCTCGGTTGGCATGCCTTTGCTCTTCATCCTTGTGCCAAGACTGTATCGCTTTATCCAAAGCTTCATTTAACTGATCCGGATCAATCGGTTTCAGAATATAATCCGTTCCGCCAAACTTCACTGTGTGTCGAAGTAAAGAGAAGTCGTCGTGGCCGCTGATGACAATGGTTTTGGAATCAGGCGCATAACGATGCAGCCACTCTAACAGCTTGACACCGTTCATGAGGGGCATCATCATATCGGTCATAATAATCTCAGGATGCTCACTGCGAATCAACGCAATAGCAGCTTCACCGTCAGGCGCCTCTAAGATCGTATCAATCCCATGCTGCTTCCAATTCACGAGTAAACGAATCGCGTCACGAACATGCTTCTCATCATCTACTAGCAGTACTTTCATATCAGGTAACTCCCTTTTTCATCGGAATAAGGATGACGATCCGCAGGCCTTGGGGATGCACATGGTCAATCTCCAGCGATGCATCATCATTGAAATAAAGCTGGACGCGCGTTAGGACATTGCGGAGTCCAATATAGGAATCATCTGTGACGGATGGTGCTTTTAATCGATTGCGGACCTCGCTCATACGCTGATCTGTCATCCCGATCCCATTATCTGCTACGGTGAGCTGTAAGAAGTCTCCCTCCGGGGTGATCAGCCTCTCAGATGCGATGCGCAATATCCCCACATCCTGCGAATGGCTTGGTTTAAACCCATGCTTGAAATAATTTTCGACAAGCGGTTGAAGGATCATTTTAGGCACAGAGAAAGCTTGGGTTCCATCTTCAATATCGTAGAAAATATCAAATTGGTGTTCAAAACGCTGCTTCTGCAGCTCCAAATAAGCCTTGATATGATCGATTTCTTTCCGTAAGGGAACGACAGATTCGTTGGTATTCATGCTGTAATGCATCATTTTGGCTAACGAATTAATCAACGCGTAAATCTTAGGTGCTTCATGCTGCAAAGCCAGCGTTCCGATCGATTGCAAGGCATTATTCAGGAAATGCGGGTTAATTTGCGCTTGCAGTGCCATCAGCTGATTCGATTTATTCGCCAGCTCCAGCCGATATTCGCGCATTACCATTTGATTCAAGTCCTGCATAAGCCCATGGAAACGATTCGCGAGAATGCCCATCTCATCGACCCTCGCCAACTCAATGTCACTATGAGGATCGCCAAGCCCAACTTGCCCCGTCTGAATTCTTGTAATATAACGAATCAGCTGCTTGATCGGAGCTGTGAAACGAATACTAATAAACACCGTCCCCGCCATGACAATCAGCATAGAGAAGGAAAGAATAAGGGCGTTAATGAAGGTCAATTGCCGAGCGTTCTTGGTGAGCTGCTCATAGGGAAGACGCTTGACAATCGTCCAGTTCAGATAGTCTGTACGCATTTTCTCATACATATTAATCCCTGCAAAAGCACCCTTCGACCATTCATAGCTGCCTTTGTCAAGGGTACTGTGAACAGCCTCATCGCCCCAATTGTCCTTTAATGGAAGTCCCCATTGACTTGGATCTGGACCGAATACGATATGTCCCGTTTCATCTAAAATGTAGAGCTCCTCTTGATTATGGGTGAATAGGCCTTGGGCAATATCAGAGACTAAGTCCAAATTCAAATCAATGACAAGCTCGCCGATTGATTGATTGCTGGGAGAGTACATGATGTTGCGGTGCATAGAAATAACTGGGGTTGGGTTAGAATATGCAGAGAGTGACATGCCATATAAGTTGCTCTGGTGCGTTGTTTCGAAATACACAAGTTTGTCCGCAGGGAACGGCTGTAACTCTTCATATTTACCAACCGTGCTTACTTGAATGTCATTCTGAGAGAGAAAAGAACGATTACCGACCGATGCATACAGGTAAATTTGTTTGATTTCTTTTACAGAGTGTGACATGACCTGCAGACCGCTTCTAATTACTTTATCACTCATATAATCGATCTCGCGTTGCATTTGAAGAATATCATAAAAGGGGTCAAGTTCATCAAGATTCCTCCCTGAGTAAATCGTTAAGGAAGCTTGAACTACACCATCCAGATAGTTCACGAGATTCGTTTTACCTTGTGAGAGTAAGGCGGAATTGTTGGTTAGCGTATCTTCTGTCACTTTCTGTTTGGTGAAGAAATAGGAGACCAAAAGGGAGGTAAGGAAAGGCACAAGAGTGGCAATTAGCAGAAATAAGATCAATTTATTACGAATACTGTGTCGTATCAGGCTTCATCAGCTCGGTTTCTATAATGGGATTTTCCCCTACATTGTAGCAGGAGAGGTCAACAAATTCCACCTAATGCATCACCATCGTCAGTGTTTCAGGTGAAGGCAGATCTCTATACTTGAAGAATAGAAGTAAAATGGTAAGGGGGATTTCCCAGTGAAAACGAAAAAAATGCTTTCAGGATGGCTGCAGCAGTGGGTGTTTATTGGCCCAGCATTGCTATTCTTTTGTATCATTGTTCTCGTTCCTTTTCTGATGAGTATCTACTATTCATTCACAGAATGGAATGGTGTAACGACAGATGTAACCTTCAACGGGTTGGACAATTTCAAGCAAATCCTATTCCATGATAAGGATTATCGCAACGCCTTCAGCTTCACGTCACGTTTGACGGTAACGAATGTGATTCTTACGAACCTTGTAGGTTTCTTATTAGCGTTATTGCTAACGCAGGCGTTGAAAACAAGGAATGTGCTGCGCACAATCTTTTTTATGCCTAACGTAATCGGAGGCTTGCTGCTCGGTTTTATTTGGCAGTTTATCTTCGTCAAAGGCTTTGCAACTGTAGGGAGCCTAACGGGTATCGGATTTTTCGAGCTTCCGTGGCTAGGGACTTCATCAACCGCTTTCTGGGCAATCGTCATAGTTAGTGTCTGGCAAGGTGCAGGCTATCTTATGATCATCTACATCGCAGCCCTATCCAATGTGCCCAAGGATATGCTGGAAGCTGCGTACATTGATGGCGCTTCTCGCTTGCAAGTACTGCGCAGTATCATCGTACCGCTCATTATGCCCGCTGTCACCGTCTGTTTGTTCTTGACGATATCGTGGTCATTCAAAATCTTTGATTTGAACTTCTCCCTAACAAAAGGTGGACCTTTCAATTCAACCGAATCGGTTTCAATTAATATTTATCAAGAAGCTTTCCGTAACAATCGCTACGGTTTAGGAACGGCGAAAGCTCTCGTATTCTTCATTGTGGTTGCCATCATTTCAACCATCCAAGTGATGTACACCAAGCGCAAGGAGGTTGAGATCTAATGGATTCCGTCAAAAAATATACAAGTCGATTATTTGCCTTTGAAGTACTTGGCATTCTAGTTGCTTTACTGTTCTTGGTGCCGTTTTACTTCGTGATCGCGAATTCCTTGAAGACCTTTCCCGAACTCGCAGCGAATACGGCTAAGCTTCCTAGCTCGCTTTATCTGGATAACTACACCAAAGTATGGAGTATCATGAAGTTTCCGAAAGCGTTCTTTAACTCGCTGTTCATTACCGTATTGGCTAATGTGGGCCTCGTAATCATTTCATCTATGGCGGCGTATCGCATGGTGAGAAAGTCTACGAAGTTCAATAATCTTGTTTTCTTGGCATTCGTTGCTGCAATGGTTATCCCGTTCCAGTCCATCATGATTCCACTTGTTCGGGTAGCCAGTCAAGTAGGGTTGATGGATAGTAAGCTTGGATTGGTTGCATGCTATTACGGATTCGGTGTTTCCTTAAATGTGTTCTTGTATCATGGCTTCGTCAAGTCCATTCCACTGGAAATTGAGGAGTCAGCCAAAGTAGATGGCAGCTCAGCATATGGGGTGTTTTGGAAAATCGTATTCCCGCTGCTCAAGCCGATGTCGATTACGATTATCATTCTAAACAGCCTATGGATTTGGAATGACTATTTGCTCCCTTCGCTAGTACTGGGCAATCCAGAGCTGCGAACCATTCCGCTTGCCA
The DNA here is from genome assembly GCF_059692115.1 of Paenibacillus sp. J31R30. Lineage (NCBI taxonomy): Bacteria > Bacillati > Bacillota > Bacilli > Caryophanales > Paenibacillaceae > Paenibacillus > Paenibacillus sp. J31R30. The sequence goes on from NZ_JCAUAV010000002.1 coordinate 87,537, forward strand.
CGTTCTCCTTCTTCGGACAATATACGAAGCAGTGGGATTTAGCTCTTGCGGGGTTAACATTAAGTGTGTTGCCAATCGTGATCTTCTTCTTGTTCTTACAAAAGCACATTGTTGAAGGGATTACAGCAGGATCAGTAAAGGGATGACAAAATTGCAAATATGTGCAAGATATTCCACCTTTATGTTCAATATACTCGGTGTTAAGGCACGATGTAAGTGTTTACAATGAATCTTGTAAGGAAGCAACGCAAAGAGCAAAGCAAGAAGAGTTTACAAGAGGAAGCATAATAAAGGGAGGCATTACCTAAATGAAAAAATTAACAATGGTCTCAATGGCGGCTGTATTGTCCTTATCCGTACTCGCAGCTGGTTGCGGTAAAAAAGACGAGACAGCAAGTCCTGCTCCAACTTCAGGATCATCAACAGCAACAACAACGCCTGCTGCAGGCGGCAAGCCAGTTACTATTAAAATTTTCCAATTTAAAGTAGAGATCGCAGATCAGCTTGGCAAAATGGTGCAAGAATATCAGAAGCTGAATCCAAATGTGAAAATTCAAGTCGACACTGTCGGCGGTGGAGCTGATTACGGTGCAGCCCTTCTTGCGAAATTTAACGCAGGTGACAAACCGGATATTTTCAACAACGGTGGTTTCACAGATCTAGATAAATGGATCGATAACTTGGAAGATCTATCGGATCAACCTTGGGTGAAAGATCTTGTAGACGTTGCAAAAGAGCCAATGACTAAGGGTGGAAAGCTATACGGTCAACCGCTTAACCTTGAAGGTTATGGCTTCCAATATAATAAAGACCTTTTTGCAAAAGCGGGCATCACAGAGCTTCCAAAAACGTTCTCTCAATTAGAAGCAGCAGCTAAAAAGCTAAAAGATGCAGGGATCACACCTTTTGAAACAGGCTATGCCGAGTGGTGGGTACTTGGTAACCACTTCGTAAACCTTCCATTTGCATATCAAAAAGATCCAAATGCGTTCATCGATGGTTTGAACAAAGGCACATCGAAGATTACAGGCAACGAAGTGTTCAACCAATGGGTGAAATTGTTTGACCTGCAATTGCAATACGGCAACAAAAACCCATTGCAAACCGACTACAATACACAAGTAACGGATTTTGCTACGGGTAAAGCGGCTATGACGCAACAAGGTAACTGGACACAAGTTCAAATTTCCAAAACAAATCCAGACATCAAAATTGGCTTCTTGCCAATGCCGATCAGCGATGACGCAGCAGCGAACGACAAATTGTTCGTAGGCGTACCGAATAACTGGGTTGTCAACAAAAACTCCGCAGTTAAAGACGAAGCTAAGAAATTCTTGAATTGGATGGTTAGCTCCGATATCGGTAAGAAATATATCACGGAAGAGTTTAAGTTTATCCCTGCTTTCAAAACGATTCCTGCTGACGAGAAAGTACTTGGACCATTAGCAGCAGACATTATTACTTACAGCAAAGCTGGTAAAACATTGAGCTGGAACTGGTTCAAATTCCCAGGTGGGGAAGCATCCAGTAAGAAATTCGGAGATGTTATGCAAGGATATGTTGCGAAGAAGTATACGAAGGATCAAATGTTGGAAGAATTCCAGAAAACATGGGATAGCCTTAAGAAGTAACCCGAATCTAGACGTACGTAAAGCCTCAGCGCCAATGCTGAGGCTTTTTGCTGTTTAACAGATGTGACAATGGCTGTTACAATGAAGAGGACTGGAGGTCTATCATGATTCTAAAAATTAGAGCATGGCAACAAAGCCGCGACAATTCCATGCCACTTGAGAAAAGGCTGTCTCGTGAAGCGGTTATTTCCCTACTTATTCATTCTATTTTTCAATTCGGAGCTTCCATGTCAGGGGTGTTTCTTAATTTATACCTATGGCGGTTAACGCATAGTGTTGTCGTGAATGGTACATACAGTATGATCGTTTATATCCTAACACCGATTGGATTCGCTATTGGCGGCTACATGATTAAGAAGAAGGATCGCATGGTAGCGTACCGGCTTGGTATTGTCCTGATTGGTCTCTTCTATTTATGTGTGAGTATTGCTGGGGAGCGGCTTGTTGATTATTACGTCCTGTTTGCGATTTTTAATGGACTCGCAGGCAGCTTCTACTGGGTGGGCTATTTAACCCTTATGTATGATGTGTCAACCGAGCAGAATCGGATACGTTATCTCGCATATAATATGATGTTTTTCACAGCGGCTACGCTTGCAGGACCGGCACTTGCTGGCTTCATTATTCGTTTAAAAGTAGGTCTAAGCGGATATACGATCGTCTTCTCGATTGCTTTCTTCATGTTCTTACTGGCTGCGATCATTTCTATGAAAATAAAAGCTTTAGGCGGTCATCACCGCGTGTACTATTTAAAATATACTGGGCTCATCATGAAGAAAAAGCAAGAGTGGTCCAAAGCGCTGCTAGGCTTTTTCGGCATGGGATTACTCCAGGGGACGATGTTGTTTTTACCCAACATTCTTTTGTTCAAGGTGCTGCCGCGTGAAGATTTGGTCGGGTATCTCGGTGTACTGTATTCGAGTTTAAGTATCGTTATGGGGATCTTTATTTCCAAATATGCAAACGCGGGCAGAGCGAGGTTGTATTTAACGATATCGACAGTAGGCTATCTTGTGGGAATTTCCTGTATTATCGGAAGTTTAAATGTGTGGTCCGTGGTCGGCTTTATGATTCTGTATTCGATCTTTGCACCGCTTCAAGGGAATACGATGACGGGCTACTATTATAGCTTGATCGCAAGGCTTCCACTAAAAGGTGAATTAAAAGTAGAAAGCGTAGTCGTTCGGGAATTTTTCTTGAATGTGGGGCGGGTCATTTCGATCCTAGTGCTCATTACCTTCGGCAGCGACTTGGATGGCGGCCTCATTCCTTGGATATTGCTGATAGCCGCGCTAACGCAGTTTGGTATCGTCTGGTCGCTCAAGAATCAATAGGTAAGTAAGTGAGAGTTCAAAAAGTCCGGTTTTCAGCACCGAGAAGCTAGGAAGTGAGGAGCGGAGCGTAGTGGAAGCTACGTGAGCACCGGAAGTTCCGGCTGAATTCAATATTCGATGTCGAATATGCTTCTTGGACTACTTCGTGATCAAAAGTGGACTTTTTGAACAACCTTTATAAGGATGATTGTCCCTCAATTCGGTTATCCTAGTTGGTAGTGAATTGGAGAAGAGGGGCATTAAGCAAATGGAGAAAGTAGACAGTATTATCGTCGGAGGAGGCATTGCTGGACTTCAAGCGGCGATTCAGCTAGGCAGATATGAGCATAAAGTACTTGTAATTGACGCTGGTTATGGCCGCTCTACCCTATGCAGAAGCTATCATAATATTCTAGGTTGGCCAGACGGGGTATCGGGTGAGGAACTGCGGCGATTAGGCAGACAGCAAGCTGAGAAGTTAGGTGTTGCTTTTGTCCAGGATGAAGTTGTACAGGCTGTCGCGAAGGGAAGAATCGGTGATGGCTTCGAGCTATGGGGAAAAAGCGGTCGCGGCTATGAGGCAAGGACGCTTCTGTTAGCAACGGGCTTAATGGACCGTATGCCTGAATTGCCAAATTTGAAGGAATGCTTGGGACTTACGGTATATGTGTGCCCGGATTGCGATGGGTATGAGATAAAGGATAGAAGTACGCTCGTGATGGGCTCGGGCGATGCAGGAGCAGCGATGGCGATTAAGCTTCGCCACCGCACGGACAAGATGATCTATGTAAATCACCAAAATCGGGCTGTGAAAAGCGAGTTTCTGCTGGAAATGAAGAATAAGGGCATCACCTATGTGACGGAAGATCTTAATGAGGTCATGGTGGATTCGCCTGGACGATTCAAGGGGGTCCTGCTGAATGATGGCTGGATGCTGCAAGCAGAGCGAGGTTTCATTGCCTTCGGCGGAAATGAAGTGAAGTCAGATTTGGCGCGACAGCTTGGCGCGGAACGCATGGAGAATCGGCATATCATGACCGATCCCCGGAGTAAAATGACGAGTATCCCGTTCGTTTGGGCCGCAGGCGATGTTGGCGTTCATGCGGAGCAAGTGACAATCGCGATGGGGGAAGGATCACAGGCGGCGATTTGGATGAACAAAGCGCTGCTGCGGATGAATGAGGAAGCGAATGTGCATCGGGTTGTTATTCGGTCTTAGACACGGCCGGGAAAGCTGTTACTACGTGAGCATACTCTTGTAGGGCTTTCTCACCGCCTGGCGTAAGATGATAGATGCCGCGGCTTTGTCTCACAAACCAACGATAGTAGTTTTGCTGTAGAAGCGAGCTGACGTTCATGTTATGGGTTAATTCACGCAGCTTGCGTGGACTGAGTGGACCGAGATGCTGCATGAGATAGGCGCAATGCAGGGATTTCTCGCGGTACGCGGTCATGAGCTTCTGCTGGGAGCTGCCGCCGACATTATAGTCGCCGCTGCGCTCATGGAATTCGGTCATCAGCTTGCCAGAAGCCCGTTTGTTCGGTCGCAGTGTATAAGGTGTAGGCTCACAGACGAGATCGACTGTGGGCTTTTTGCGTTTGTAGAATTGGACAGTTAGGACACCGAGTCCCAGCATGCGACAAAGTCGACGGATATCCTCCCATTGTAAGCGGTGGGGGGCTTTTCCCTTGTTAGGAAGCTCGAAGGCGACATATACGTCTTGCGTAAGCTTCAAGCGTTCAATGCCTTGAACGAGAAGCGGGATATTAAAGCCTTTTTTCAATTCAACGATAACCGGAGGCTCATCGCCACGAATGGCCACTAAGTCACAGTGCTTTACTTCCCCGCGGACGGTATAGCCACGCTGCTCGAAGAACTGTTTTATCGGTGCATAGAGCTCGGTTTCAGTTTGGATCGGCATGAGGGTCTATTCTCCTCTTTTCATGCAAAAAGTCTGACAGAATGGCTTTAATTATAGCATATGTTGAGCTAGAATTGGGGTGGAGATGTACATGTGGGGAGTTGAGAGATGTGAGTGAATTGTTGAATGACTGGTTGGGCAAAAGCTTCAAATGTGCCTGTGGACAGCAGCATGAAGTTCCGATTCGCCGAATTGTGATTGAAAGAGGTGCGTTGGGTGATGTTGTCGGCTATGTGAAAGAAAATAGCTATGAAGAAGTAACGCTTGTTGCTGACGCGAATACGTATGCAGTGGCGGGAGAAAAGCTTCGCTCGTTGTTGGAAGAAGCGCAGGTGAGCGTTGGCTTGAGCGTGATTCGCGAGAACGGGATAGGGGAAGTCGCTGCTGATGAGGAAGCTATTGTTCAGTTGATGCTGGACACGTCGACTACTTCACGAGTATTGATCGCCGTGGGTACGGGGACGATTCATGACATTGTACGATTCGTTAGTCACCGAACGAATCGCCCTTTTCTCTCCGTGCCGACAGCGCCGTCCGTTGACGGGTTTGCTTCTGTGGGCGCGCCGCTCATCGTTCGCGGCTTCAAGCAGACGATTCCTTGCTCGGCGCCCGAGGCGATCTTCGCCGATTTGGGCATCCTCGCTTCGGCGCCGCAGGCGATGATTGCCGCCGGCGTCGGCGATATGCTCGGCAAGCACACCTCCCTCGCGGACTGGGCGCTCGGCCGCGTGCTGCTGGACGAGCACTACTGCGAGCTCAGCGCTCGTCTGACCTTGGAGGCGGTGGAGCTCTGCACCGCACATCTGGAAGAGATTGCGCAGCGCACCGAGCTGGGCATGCGTCGATTAATGGAAGGCCTGATCCTCTCCGGCCTTTCCATGCTCTTGGTCGGCCACTCGCGGCCGGCCTCCGGGGCTGAGCACCATCTCTCCCATTATTGGGAGATGGTGCTTCTGCAGCAGCGCCGCCGGGCGCTGCTGCACGGCGCGAAGGTCGGCGTCGCGACCGTGCTCATGGCGCAGCGCTATCAGGCGCTGCTCACGCTCACGGCCGACGAGGCCGCTACGCGCCTAGCGGGGCGGCAGGCCCCGAGTGCGCAGACGGATGCGGAACGCATCCGGGCAGCCTACGGGGCCATGGCTGAGGCGATCATCGCCGAGAATGCGTCGGCGATGGGGGTTGATGCGCGTGCGCTGCAGGCGCGCATCGCAGCTTGTTGGGGCGATGTGCAGCACATCGCCCGCGGGGTTCCGGCGCCTTCGCTGCTTGCTGCGTGGCTCGCGGCGGTGCAGGGGCCGGTGACGCCGGACCAGCTTGGCGTGGAGCCAGCGCTGGTGGAGGCGTCGCTACAGGATGCGCTGTTCGTGCGCAACCGGTTTACGATTTTACGCTTACAGCGGCTGCTGTAAGCTCGAAGTCAATGGGGAGAATAGTAACATGACAAGGTTGAAAGGGAACCTAGATGCGCTATTTATTCGAAATCGATTGATATTGGGACCAAGCGGAACGTAGGTACGCTATTTATTCGATTTTCGTGATTTTTGGCATTATTCGGCAAAATAAGGCACTGTAGTTCCCTTGAGCTGTTCATTTCACCGTATTTAGCCGCAATAGCGCATCCTCGTTCCCTTCTCACTTTCCAATCTTGCATCCGTCATGTAACGCCAGTCCTCTAGAGGGGGCCGGCGTTTTTTTGTTTTCTCTGCATACAAAAGTGTAAAAAATCACAACCCTACTTAATTTTTGCCATCCCGCAATGCGGAATTGTTTTCTATACTGATTGCTAAAGCAGAACGATTCCCTGAGGAGGCACAACATGAAATTTGCTCAAGAGAAGGTCAGCGATATTCAAATCGCTTATATTGGCGGCGGCTCGATGTATTGGGCCAAAAATCTGATTGCCGATTTGGCGCTGGATGGTCAATTATCGGGCACGATTCGTTTGTATGATCTTGATTACGGCAAAGCCAAAAATAATGAAAAGCTGGGTAACTCGGTCTCTGATTATGCTGAGACGAAATCCAAATGGACATACAAAGCGTATCCGACGCTTCAAGAGGCGTTGAATGGATGCGATTTTGTGTTTATCTCGATTCTTCCAGGCACATTCGAAGAAATGGAATCCGATGTCCATGCGCCGGAGAAATACGGCATTTACCAAGCCGTTGGGGATACGACTGGACCAGGGGGGCTGCTCAGAGCACTTCGCACCATCCCGATGTATGTGGAAATTGCACAAGCGATCGAACGATACTCCCCTGATGCCTGGGTATTTAATTACACGAACCCAATGACGCTCTGTACGCGCACGCTTTACGAAGTATTTCCCAACATTAAAGCCATTGGCTGCTGTCATGAAATATTCGGTGTGCAAGGGTTATTAATTCGCATGCTGCGCGATATGGAAGGCATTGAAGGCGTACACCGCGATCAAGTGAAAGTGAATGTGCTGGGTATTAACCATTTTACTTGGATCGATCAGGCGACGTATCACAATATAGATTTACTTCCGATGTATCGAAAATTTGTTGATAAATATTACGAATCCGGTTTCGAGCATAACAAAGATGCCTGGGTTACGAACACGTATACAGCGGCCAATCGCGTGAAATTTGATTTGTTTCGGCGTTATGGGGTTATTGCAGCGGCAGGTGACCGTCACTTGGCGGAATTCATGCCTCCTTGGTATTTGAAAGATCCGGAGACGGTTCGTTCCTGGAAGTTCGGTTTAACGACGGTCCAAAGTCGTGTCGAGAAGCATGCTGCAACGGAGTTGTTTTACGGCAAATTGCTTAGTGGTGAGGAGAAACTGCCGCTCAAGACATCAGGCGAAGAAGAAGTTAGACAGTTAAAAGGTCTAATCGGACTTGAACAATTTGTAACCAATATTAACGTTCCTAACGTTGGACAAATGAAAGGTATTCCGATGGGAGCAGTTGTTGAAACGAATGCCGTATTCTCTGCGAACAGCTTGCGTCCGGTTTATGCAGGTGAGCTTCCGATGGAAGTTAATAATCTAGTCCTGCAGCATACGATGAATCAGGAGCTTATTCTGAAGGCTGCTCTTCAAAAGGACAAAGACTTAGCCTTCAAAGCGTTTATCAACGATCCGCTTGTGACGATCGATATCCACGATGCCGAAGTATTGTTCGCTCAGATGCTGCACAATACGAAAGCTTATTTGCCTGGATGGAACATCTAATGGCGGGCAGGCCATGAGTGCAGATGCAGCGTTGGTCAGCGAATCCGCCTCCATTGATCCACAGGATGATAAAGCCATTCGCCGGATGATTTTCAAACTGGCAGGTCCGTCTTTGACGGAAATGCTGCTCATGAACGCAACCCAAATGGTGATGATGATTCTAGTTGGACACCTCGGGGCCGTTGCCGTTGCAGCTGTTGGCTTAACAAGCCAACCTTATTTATTGTTGACTGTTCTTTTTGCAGCGCTGAATACAGGAACAACCGTTATCGTCGCCCGATCCACCGGAGCGGGGAAGATGGGGGATGCGAATTTGGCGGCAGGGCAATCGCTTATGCTGGGCACAGTCCTGTCTGTCCTTATTGTTGCGCTTGGTGTCACCTTTGCGGAGAGTCTGCTTCAACTGATGGGCGCTAGTGATGAGGTCATTCAAGTTGGACTACCTTATGCGAAGATCATGTTTTTCTCCATTGGCTTTTCCTCAATCTCATCTGCTTTATCTGCTATTCTGCGAGGTTCGGGAGACACACGAACACCGATGAAAATCAATGTGCTGACAGGATGCGTGAATGTTGTCCTCGGGTTTGTGCTGATTTATGGTCATCTCGATTTACCGCAAATGGGCATTACGGGTGCGGCAATCGCTACTTTGGTCGTTCAGACCGGAGCTATGACTTGTTTTATTGCTGTCATGTTCAGCGGAAGATTTAAGGTCCGCATCGGTTGGTCAGAGATAAGCCGTTTGGATAAAGCCATGATTAGCCGTATGCTGCGGATTGGTATTCCGAGCAGTCTTGAGCAATTGATTATGCGATTAGGGATTATGACGTTTGTGAAAATTTGCGCTGGATTGGGTACCGTTGCCGTGGCGGCATCGCAAATTGTAACGAGCATCATTGGCATCTCGTTTATGCCGGGGGCTGCCTTTGCTATCGCAGCTTCAACGCTAGTTGGGCAAACGCTTGGTGTAAACAAACCCGATCTCGCCGAACGATATGTGTGGCAGGTCCGGAAGTACGGCATGATCGTGGCTGGTTTTATGGGGGCGCTTTTTATTTTATTCGCTCCGCATATTCTAACGCTGTATACGAATGACGAAAGGATTATTCGTGAAGGGGCTTGGGCTCTTCGTATTGTAGGTTTTATCCAAGTATCTCAAATATCGCAATTTGTACTTGGCGGCGCGTTACGAGGGGCTGGAGATACCCGTTATCCCTTATTTTCAACATTCATTGGCGTGTGGGGAATCAGGGTTGTACTAAGTTATTTGTTTGTATATATCTTCCACTGGGGCATGATCGGTTTATGGAGTGCAGTTGCAAGTGATCAATTTCTCCGATCGAATCTGATTTATTTGAGGTTTAAACGCGGGGCTTGGAAGCATCTCAAGGTTTAATACGCACAAAGGGGACGCGTCAAAATGGGGATTGTGTACGATTCGAATTCGCAAACCTTCCATCTTCAAGGGAAGTCATCGAGCTATATCATGCAGCTGATCAAATCCAAATACGTAGCCCACGTTCATTGGGGGCGCCAAGTACGTGGCAGCAATCTGGGAGGATTGCTCGCTATGCGACGTCGCTGTTCCTTCTCACCATCCACGGATCCGGACGATCTATCCCTGTCATTAGACACATTGCCGCAGGAATATCCGGGATATGGAGGGAGTGATTTTCGAGTTCCAGCCTATCAGGTTCAAATGGAAAACGGCACAACGGTCAGTGAACTCGTCTATGAGTCCCACCGGATTTACGCGGGCAAAGCACCGCTAGAGGGACTGCCATCGACTTATGCGGAGGATGATAGCGAAACAGAGAGTCTCGATATCGTTTTGGCAGATCCGATCATCGGATTAAAAGTCATTCTTACCTATACGGTATTTCGTGATTTGAATGCGATTACCCGGTCTGTTCGGTTCATCAATGAGGGGAATCAGTCCATCAAGCTGCTGCGAGCATTGAGCTTCGGAATTGATATTTCACGCAGTGATTTCGATATGCTTCATTTATCTGGCACATGGGCGCGTGAGCGTCATATCGAGCGACGCCCCCTTGTAACAGGCGGATCTGTGATTGAGAGCCGTCGGGGGTCCAGCAGCCATTCGTTAAACCCATTCATGGCGCTGCTTTCCAAACCAGCGGATGAAGATCACGGAGAAGTCTATGGATTCAGCCTTGTCTACAGCGGGAATTTTGTTGCTCAAGCCGAAGTGGACCCTTATGGAACGACCCGTGTCGTGATGGGCATTAATTCGTTTGATTTCTCATGGCTCTTGGAGCCTGGGGAAGCCTTCCAGACACCCGAAGCGGTTCTCGTGTATTCTGCGGAAGGCATCGGCGGGATGTCGCGCACCTATCACAAGCTGTATCGCACACGGTTATGCCGAGGACAATTCCGTGATCGTCACAGGCCGATTCTGATCAACAACTGGGAAGCCACGTATTTCAATTTTAACGCGGATAAAATTGAAGAGCTTGCACGAGTAGGCAAGGAGCTCGGTTTAGAGCTACTTGTGCTGGACGATGGTTGGTTCGGCAAACGTGACAATGATAAAAGTTCGCTCGGCGATTGGTTCGTTGATCGAAACAAGCTCCCGCAAGGCATGCCGGACTTGGTAAGCCGTGTGAAGCAGCAAGAGCTAGAGTTCGGTCTATGGTTTGAGCCTGAAATGGTGTCCCCAGACAGTGACCTGTATCGAGCCCACCCCGATTGGTGTCTGCATGTGCCTGGTCGGCGGAGGACAGAAGCGAGGCAGCAGTTGATTCTGGACTATTCGCGTCAAGATGTCAGAGATTACATCGTGAAGGTCATCACCGATATTCTTGCTAACAGTCCTATCACGTATGTGAAATGGGATATGAACCGCAATATGACGGAAATCGGTTCTGCACAGCTCCCGCCAGAGCGGCAGAGGGAAACGGCACATCGTTATATGCTGGGGCTTTACGATGTGATGGAACGGATAACTTCTGCATTTCCGAACGTATTGTTCGAAAGTTGTTCCGGCGGCGGCGGGCGGTTCGATCCAGGGATGCTCCACTACATGCCACAGACTTGGACGAGTGATAATACGGATGCCGTTGAACGGCTGAAAATTCAATATGGCACGAGTATCGTGTATCCAATCAGCACGATGGGCGCTCATGTTTCCGCCGTCCCTAACCATCAGGTGCATCGTATGACGCCGCTTGAAATGCGCGGACATGTGGCGATGTCGGGTAACTTCGGCTATGAGCTAGATTTGACTACTTTCACAGATGCGGACAAGGAAGCCGTGAAGGAGCAAGTCGCTCTGTATAAACACTTGCGGCCCCTGATCCAGTTCGGTGAATTTTACCGACTGATCAGCCCTTTTGAACATGCTAGCGCGGCTTGGATGTTCGTTTCCGAGGATAAGAAGGAAGCTTTGGTTGCTTTTTTTCAAGTGTTGTCGGAACCGAACGCACCTCTCAGGAAATTGCGATTGAAGGGCCTTGCACCAGAGAGCAATTATTCACTTTATGATGCGGGAGAACAGGGTGAACGTGTGGAAATATTTGGTGGAGATGAGCTCATGCACGTTGGTCTTAATTTGCCGATCTGGAAAGGCGATTTCCGAAGCCGCCTTTACCGCTTGAAAATGGAGGAATAGACAAGATGAAAAAGCTGCGTTTGAGCGATTTGCAGGATAAGAGGCACGGCCATATTTTGCAGGATGTATTACCGGGTGCTTTTTTATCATCAGGCGGTCTGTCTTTCGCGAAACGGGGCGACCGCAGCCATACGAATGATGGACCTGAAGGAAGAGACTATCATGTTCATGGCGATTGTGAAGCGTTCCTTATTTTGCAGGGGACAGGAACGATGGAGATGAATGGGGAGCATATTCCGGTTACAACGGGAGATATCGTAATTATTGAACCAGGAGAGGATCATCATCTCAATTCCAGCGAGGACGACCCGATTGTCACCGTGTGGTGCCATGCAGGCCCGAATCGTCATAAGAATCAACAGCAGGAGGATGCATCGTGAACAAGATCATAAATACGGATACCCATTCTTTTCAATTATCGAGTGAGGATCATGGATTTACCGTCACGCTGTTTACGGAGAAGCTGCAGGACGGCATTGATCTCGTATCATTGCGATTGGAAGCAGAGGAGGCGCTAACACCTCCCGTTTTTACGCTTCGATGGTCGCATCCTGCCTGTGACATTCAGGGGAGCTGGCATCCGGCTCAGGACAGGAATAAGAGCTTCAAGGCCGACTGGATGCGCACATTACGTTCCAATGCTGCTGCGTCGGCTCCTGTCTATGCTTTGTTTAATAGCATGGGTCGCAATAGGATGACATTTGCTTATTCGGATGCACTTAACACCGTGCATTACTCGGGAGGCATTAGTGAGGAAACCGCAGATTTCCATTGTTGCGTCCAACTATTTACAGAGACGACTGCGCCTTTCCAATCTTATGAAGCGAAGCTTCTCGTAGATACGAGAGATGTTCCTTACTATGAAAGCCTGGATGGCGTTCAATCGTGGTGGAGCACAATGCCGGAATATCATCCGTCATTCGTTCCTGAGGCTGCCAAGGAACCAATGTATTCCACTTGGTACAGCATGCATCAGAATGTCACAGATACACATATCGAAGAACAGTGCCGTATCGCCAAAAGGTTGGGGATGGAAGCTGTCATCGTGGACGATGGCTGGCAGACGGCAGATAACCGCAGAGGATATGCCTATTGCGGGGACTGGGAGACCTATGAGGGCAAATTCCCCGATATGAAGCGTCATGTGGATGCCGTTCATGCGTTAGGTATGAAGTTTATCCTCTGGTACTCCGTGCCTTTTATCGGCAAATACAGTAAGGCATGGGATCGATTTAGCAATAAAATTCTTCGCTATAACGAAGGACACGGAGCAGCTGTATTGGATCCGAGATATCCGGATGTCCGGGAATATATCATCAATACGTATGAGAAAGCGGTTAAGGAATGGGGCTTGGATGGCTTCAAGCTTGATTTCATTGATACGTTCTATTCGCCTGAGCTGCAGCTTCCTTCTACAGTGGAAGGTAAGGATTATGAGTCGATACCTGCTGCTGTTGATCGTTTACTGACGGATTCTATCGGTAGATTGAGAGAATTGAACCCTAGTATTATGATCGAGTTCCGACAAATGTACATCGGTCCTGCGATGCGCAAATACGGCAACATGTTCCGCGCTTCCGATTGTCCGAACGACAGCATCCAGAATCGCGTGCGAACGCTGGATCTTAGGCTAATTTGTGGAAATACGGCAGCTCACGCGGATATGATCATGTGGCATCCAGAGGAGCCTGTGGAAAGCGCCGCTTTACAGTTGATTAATTGTTTGTTCTCGGTGCCACAGGTATCCGTTCTCTTGGATAAGCTGCCTTCAGATCATTTGAAAATGCTAACCTACTGGCTTGCTTTCTGGAAAGAGAACCGCACGCTGTTACTAGACGGCTCTATTGCGCCTATGAATCCGGAATTGTTATATCCGCTAGTCCGAGCGGTTCATGAGGATCGAGGGATTATCGTCGCATATCAGGAGCAAATTGTCCCTATTGATGCCAACGCGCCGGTGTCTCAATGGATCGTTGTGAACGGCCGCAGGCAGGACGGACTTTATATAGAGGTTACGGGTGAGATGGGGATAGCGAACGTGACAATTCGTAATTGCTGCGGAGAAATCACGGAGGAGCGATCTGTCGAATGGCAGACAGGTATTCATAAGCTGGCGATACCGGCATCAGGGCTTGCTACCATCTCCATTGGATAAGGAGTAGAAATTCGGCAGTCATTTTTAGGGGGATTAGCGATGAACTATGCAGCAAATGAAGGAAGATATGCAGATATGCCGTACAATCAAAGTGGGAAGAGCGGCTTAAAGCTGCCGCCGATTTCGTTTGGATTGTGGCATAATTTTGGTGGTGTGGACCTATTCGAAAATAGCAGAGCGTTAGCGCGTCATGCCTTTGATCTGGGGATTACGCATTTTGATCTTGCGAATAATTATGGTCCACCTACGGGCTCAGCAGAAGAAGTGTTCGGGCAAATATTGAAAAAGGATTTGCTTCCATATCGTGATGAGTTGATTATTGCAACGAAAGCTGGCTACCGCATGTGGGACGGTCCTTATGGAGAGCGTGGTTCCCGCAAAAGCATGCTCGCTAGCCTTGATCAAAGCTTAAAGCGACTAGGCATGGATTATGTCGATATTTATTATTCACACCGTTTTGATGCGGAGACGCCTCTGGAAGAAACGATGAGCGCCTTGGATCAGGCTGTACGACAAGGCAAAGCGCTGTATGTAGGCGTGTCCAATTATAATGCGGAGCAAACGGAGCAAGCTGCAGCGATATTGAAAGGTCTTGGTACACCGTTCATCATCCATCAAGTACACTATTCGATGTTCGAAAGACGGTTGGAGCAGGGGCTGCAAGATATTTTGGCTAGAGAAGGTGTAGGATCTATCGCCTACAGTCCGCTCGCTAGGGGACTCCTGACGGATCGTTATTTGGAGAACATTCCGGCGGATTCCCGTGCTGCAGGGGGCAGTGTGTTCCTAAGACCTGAGGATATTACGGAGGACAAGATTGCGAAGTCTCGTCTTTTGAATGTTCTAGCCCAGGAGCGAGGGCAAAGTCTTGCCCAAATGGCTTTAGCTTGGGTTCTTCGCAAGGGACATGTGACCTCTGCATTAATTGGCGCAAGCAAAGTGAGTCAGTTGGATGATAATGTGGCAGCGTTGAAGCAGCCTAATTTCACGCTGGAAGAATTGGATCTTATTGATCACATTTTAAGTAAATGAGATATGAACACTGAGTGGATATTGTCGTCCATTCGGTGTTTTTTTAACACGCCAGAATTTATATGTTTTGGGTTTGGGGTAAGCTAAGCTTACCCCTTTTTTTAGCTGCGGCGTGAGGTGATCGTTCCAGTGGAGCACCGGTGCTGCGAAAGGGAACTACGTTCCGTAATTTCGGAGTGGTGCAGCGATATCGCTTCAGAGCTACGTTTAGTCCGATATCTCCGAATTAAAACAGGGATTACTAATAAAAAAAGACCAATAGTCCGATTTTGCCGAACTAATCACTCATTTTCCTTGCGTGAGGGCTGTTTGGGGCGATTTAGGTGGGAGAATTAGGACTAATTAAGTGGTCATGACGTGGAAAGTGAGATTAATTCTGCAATTTCGGACTAATAGGAGCAGGTGGTGTCATCCGACCCGGGCTAGTCGTAAGTAATAGCCCTTTGCCAAGGATAACAACGGGTGTTTTTCATTTCAACGATCATAAAAAATCACAACCCACTGGAAGTTATCCCATGTAACAGATTAGCCAATCCATGTACCATCAGTACATACGGCGTGTAAAAGGAGGAAGAGGAATGAATAGGCAGATGAAGCAGGGGAAGGAAGATTTTGAGGCGCAGATTATGCAGCTGCCCGTTGTGGATACACACACCCACCTTGTGGGGGACCGACTTTGTGCCAGCGACTTCTGGGAGATTGCCCATTACTTCTGGTTATTTCGTGAACTGCAGGCTGCGGGCTATCCAGCGAACGCGATGGAGCTTCCGGAGGATGAACGGATTGCTGCTTTCTTGGAAGCTTACCATGGATCGAGAAATACGATGATGAATATGGCAATGACGCAAATTATTAAAAACCTATACGGCATTGTCATCCGTGACGCCGCCTCGATAAAGGAGGCTGACGCCGCCGTTAAAGCGACTGCGCGAAGTGCAACGTGGGCGCAAGAGGTGGCAGACCGATTGAATGTTAGCAGATTCGTCGTGAATATACCCGAACATGCAGATTTCGAAGGCATGCGTGAGAACGCTATCCTGATCCCGCGTATTGATGGTAAATTGGGCGGTTGGGTCAAAGAGATTGAGTCATCCCAGAACCCGGCAGGAGCATTCGCACAAGTGCGTGAGAAACTGTCTCAGCTTATGGATACCTATAAGGAAGCGGGTTACGCGGGCGTTATGACCACATTGCCGAGCTATGAAGCCAGAGCAAATCGTAAGGTAGTGGTCGGGCAAGGCAGCACCAAAGATGAGATATTAATGATGCTTCTGCATGAATTAGGAGCCGCAGCTGAGCAAAGGGGACTTCTTATACAGCTGTTTCTCGGCGTGGAACGTTCCTGGTGTGGAACAGCCACGCCGGTCAACGACCCTGCTCGCATTCTTAAGCTTTCTGCCTTGTTTGAAGCGTACACCTGCACCTTCGAGCTAGTGGTGGCCTCAGAGCTTAACAATTTGGATATTGTGCAAGCGGCATGGAATTTTCCGAATGTTCACGTAGGTGGGCATTGGTGGTTTAACTTCCGAGCGAGTACCTATCGAGATAGTATGCAGTACCGGTTAGAAGCGCTTCCGGCCATCAAAAGCTCACTCATTGTATCCGATGCCAGATGTATGGAGTGGAGCTATGGCAAGATTATGCTGGTTAAACGAATCGTGAGCGACTTCCTATGGGGTCAGATCGAGGCAGGCTGGATAGATTACGACACGGCGATCTATGTGGCAGAGAATTGGCTGTACCACAGTGCAGCGAAGCGGTATGGGGTCGCCCATTGATCCTGTTTTTGCAATCGTCATTGTTCCCATTGTCCCCTTTGTTCCCATCGATGATCCAATCGTAAAAAAACACAAACCGCTATAAGTTTCACCATCGTCACCTCGGAACAACCCTAGTAAGATGAAGATGTCAAATAGATGCAGCATGCAAGAAGGGGAGGAAAACATGGCCAGTAAAATACAGCCGTCCGATCATACCATGTACGAATTCACATCGCAGAGTCAGAAATGGGCTTTTATGCGAAAACATTGGCCGATTTATGTGATCTCATTACCGGGAATTATTTATTTCTTGCTTTTTAAATATATCCCCTTATTCGGTTCGGTCATCGCGTTTCAAAACTATAACATTTTCAAAGGGATTAAAGGGAGCGACTGGGTAGGATTAGAGCATTTCAAACGCATGTTCGCCTATACCGATTTCCTTATCATTTTAAAAAATACGATATTAATTGGTATATATGACATTTGTTTCGCTTTTCCGATTCCAATCATCTTGGCTCTTCTCATTAATGAAGTACGAATCATGGCTTATAAACGGATTGTACAAACGGTGGTTTATATGCCGCACTTCCTATCGTGGGTCATCGTTGGTGGTATCGTTGTTGGGGTATTGTCACCGTCCACGGGAATCGTCAATCATTTACTGTCCTTGTTTGGCGTTGAACCGATTTATTTCTTAGGGGAAAATAGCTATATTCGGACCATTCTCATTAGTTCTGGTATTTGGAAGGATAGCGGTTGGGGGACGATCATCTATTTGGCTGCGATTGCAGGCATTAATCCTGATCTGTACGAAGCCGCACAAATCGATGGTGCCAGTCGCATTCGACAAGTGTTCTCCATCACGATTCCATGTATCTTACCAACCATTGTCATTTTATTTTTACTGCAAATTGGTAATTTCCTCGATTTCGGTTTCGAACGCGTCTTCGTATTTCTTAACCCGCTTAATAATGAGAATGGGGAGATTATTGATACGTTTGTGTACCGGGCAGGGCTTGTTGATCGTCAATACAGCTACACGACGGCCATCGGACTGTTCAAGTCGGTTGTAGGTCTTCTGTTGATTATGATCAGTAATATGTTTAGTAAAAAAATGACTGGCGAAGGCTTGTACTGATACGGAAGGAGACCGGAGGTGAATTGCTATGATTATGACTAAAGGCCATAAAATTTTTAATGTTTTTAACCTTGTATTGTTAGGTGCACTTGGATTGAGCATGGTACTGCCCCTTATTCACATTATTGCTCAGTCCTTAAGTAATAACACGGCCATTAATGCAGGAGACGTATCATTTTGGCCTGTTGGCTTCACACTGGGCAGCTATAAACTAATTTTACAGGATCCTACGATCTGGCTGGGATTCCGGAATAGTGTCATTATAACGGTATTTGGCACATTCATTAATTTGTTTATGACAACAACGCTTGCTTATCCGTTATCCAGACCTGAATATTTGTTTCGTAAAACAATTCTGCTGTTGGTGCTGTTCACCTTAATTTTTAGCGCACCGTTAATTCCCAACTATTTGTTGATTAAGCAATTAGGGCTATTGAATACGTTATGGGCTCTCATGCTTCCAATGGCGATTAGCGCTTTTAACTTATTCGTTATGCGTTCGTTTTTCTTGAACCTGCCATCAGAGCTGCTGGATTCAGCGCGAATGGACGGCTGTGGCGAGTTCCGGATTCTTTGGAATATTGTCTTGCCTCTGTCCAAACCTGCGATGGCTACAATGGGCATTATGTATGCCGTGGGTCACTGGAACCGTTATGCCGAGGCCGTCTTCTATATTGACCATCGTCAATGGATACCCCTGCAAGTGCGGCTGAGGGAAATTGTATTTACCGATCAGATGGGGCAATCGGATGTATCTTCGGAACTCCTGCAGCTCCTTTCCCCGGAAGGGATTAAGATGGCGGTCATTGTCGTCGCTACGATCCCAATCCTGTGTGTATATCCGTTTCTGCAAAAACACTTCATTCAAGGTATGATGGTCGGTTCGGTTAAATCTTAATTTTTCTTTGATCAAAAATAGTGAATATCAACCGCCCCGTAATCGTGAACGGGGTGGTTTTTTTGACCCAACGAATGACTAACAAGATCATAAATAAAACAACCCCAATCGTAAATTTTTCCATATATGGAAATAAGTTTATGATTTACAATCATTCAAGTAGGGGAGGAAGGAGATGAGCCTAACATTCGTTATGGAAGCGATTGCAATATAAACGATAACCCTTTGTTTCAAGTAGGTGTAACTGACTCTAAGGAGGCTTTAGAATGTTCAGTAGGATGTTGAAGCAACAAGTACTTAAAAAGGCAGTAAGCATAGTGCTTTCATTAGCACTTGTCCTTACGTTGATGAATCCAGGAGAAACGGTTCATGCAGCGCCGGAAGACAACTTGGGCATTTTGGACATACATGTGAATAAGCCAGTGGGCGCAATTGTTGATCTTGATGATGCAACAATTGACGTATCCTTGCCCTACGGCACCATCTATCAAATGTTGAATGTTACCACAAACGGTGCAAACGCAGTTCTGTACAGAAGTGACGAAACAACGGTGATCCCTTTTGCTGCCAGCGGCATCAACAAAGGTGATGCGAAAATGGACCAATTTTCAACAAGTGGAACCACGACGTATTACTTGGGAGTAACCGATACCAATAACAGCAGCAATAGTAAAAAATACACCATAACGGTTACGGTAGATACGGCAGTGCCTCCTATTACTGGCCAGATGGGACCTAACGACAAATATTTGCCGCTAAATATTCAGGCAGGCGAATCCGCATGGGACGTTATGGGTGCTTCCAAAATTGGCAATGGCAGCGGTACGGGTTCCATCGAAGGACCTACCAGCCCCTCCTCCTACAGCGGGAAACCATGGACGGAGTCGGTATATGACCGTTCAGGGGACTACCCATTGGCTTCGACTGTGAATGAAACATGGTTGGGAGACAACATGTATTTGCAGACGATCGGGCGAAACGATCAGGATGCGTTAACGAAATATAACATAGCGAATGTGCCGGGTACGTCCAAACTCAACTCTGACATTTTGCGTTTTCACGAATTTGAACCCTTTGTTACTCCAGAAGGTGTAAGCAGGGACGATGGTGATCGCGGAGCCGTGGGCAGTGACAGGCAACGATTGGAGATTAAGAGCAATACCAGCGCAGCCAATATAGACGCCAATAGTGTAGGCGGCGATATTATGACCCACCACTGGAGGCTCATGCTCCCGTCGGAGACGTTAAGATTTCAAAAGGATGTTGGTGATAATCAAACTGGTGACTTTATTAATCCGCACCGGTTTTGGCACATCTTCCAACTGAAAGAGGTAGCAGGCAATGCAGCCGGCCAGCCGGTGACTACGTTGACCTTGGTTTCCAGTGAAGGCAAAGGGCAGCTTGAATTTAGAAACAATCCAGATGGCAGCTATGCGGATCGCATTAAGCCATTGTTCACGATTCCATTTGAAGAGGTCGCGGATCGCTGGCTTGATTTTGAAGTAACGATCTTAACGGCAGATAAAGGTTATGTATACGGTAAACTTGTCGATCTGGAGTCAGGGGATGTGCTGTTCGAAGGCGGGATGACAGCCGAAACCTCTAGACGACCTGAAGTGAGCAATCCGACTACCGGCAGACTTGAAAGAACGGATTTACCAGTTGAAGCGGGTCAACAAAACCGGTCCAAATGGGGGCTATACCGGGGATTATATAACAGCCCGGCTGATGCAGCCTATGCCGATGAATGGCAAGCAGCTACCATGTATCTGTCTGACGTACACTTAATTAAAAGGGATGAAGACAGCTATGTTTTCCCTGACGGCTGGAACCCCAATACACAAGCGAAGGATGTTGTTGCATGGGCAAGACCAGTAGCGATTTCAGCCTCCCAAGGTACGCCATTTGGCAGTTTAACTTTACCTACCAAGCTTGATGTCACCCTGAGTACGGGGAAAATAGAGCAAGTGAATGTAACATGGAGCTCGTCTGGCTATAACCCTGATCATACGGGGATTACTACAATTGTTGGTGAGTTTAACGGCCCAGGAATTACGAACTCAACGCATATTCAGCCAATTGTTGAAGTGAATCTTTCCAGCTATAAAAACTGGGCGGTAACTCCCGGGGCAGCGCTTAAGGTCGTGTCTAGCAGCAGCAACAGCAAAAATAACTTTATTGATGATAATGCTACGACAGCTTGGCAGGCCAACAGTTCTCTTACGAAGACAGATGGTTATCAGTACTGGGCTGCAGTACAACTGGAAAAGAAAATAGATGTGAGTAAAATTCAAATTGAATGGACGAGTAATAGTAAGTTTTTGAAAAATTATCAGGTGTATTACGCGAATGATGCAGCAGCATTTAATGAACTCAAAGAGGGTAATGCTCTATCTGCTACTTCGGATGCAACGCGTAAACCGCTCGAGACGGCAAATGGTGCCCTATGGCAACCAATCGCTGGCGTGGGGAAAACGACAGCACTAGAAAATAATGAAAAGGCCAATCATACGTTGACCGAACCGATTGCAGCTCAATATATTTTGCTTGTGTCCGATGTTCAATTAGATAATAGTGCTGGCGGAATCAAAGCAAATGTATTCAATGTGTTCGGTGAACCTTCGGCAACGGATGTTCCGGTTATTCCTAGAGAATCTGTTAACCTGCTAGATCCTTCACGTTTTACACCGCAAGCTGGTGTCAATCTCAAGGTAAGCTCAGAAACAAATGATCATCCAGGTATAGATGCTTTGCGATCGGGCGGCAGCGGGTATTGGCGGAATGCAAGCCCTAGTGCCTATAAGGGTGACTATTCGCCATCCTCACTAGCATTAAGCCTTGATTTAGGTGCTCCTAAAACGATTGATAAGCTATACCTTGAAATCCCTAATACCATCGCCAATATTCAAAGTAATGCTACAAGATTTGAGGTCTATTACACCAATGATCCGAATTCTTGGGCAAGTGCGCCTACGGCTTCTGACGGGGCACAGCAGTATGACTGGAAAGCAAACGGCTGGACGCTAGCTGGTGGTACGGAGACCGAAGGTTTGTGGTCTTATGTGACGTATAACGGGCAGCAATGGGGCTATGATACGAAGACGTTTTTATACCCGTTTACAGCCCGTTATGTCATGATTAACACGGTACTGGTGGGGCCTAGCGATAAGCGCGCGAATGATACCAATTCAATGATGGGTTTATCCGGCTTGACGATTTACGGCAAAGATGTCGTAACGAATGCAACGGCACTAGTACCGGCTAAGGATACCTATAGTACATGGGATCAGGTTGAACCAATAGCTACTACGATGAACCTGAGTGGAAAAATGCTGACAAGCATCACGAAGGGTGACAAGACGCTTCTACTAAATACGGATTACACGTTATCCGGCAATAAGGTTACTTTTACAGCTCCCTACCTTGCCAAATTACCACTTGGCACGAATGAAGTAATGTTTCATTTCAACAGCGGTGCCCCTTCGCTATTTGCCTTAGATGTCATTGCTCGGGGTTATGGCGCGAATGATAAGACGATTAAGATGAACGCCATCGAAGGTGTATCTCCTTACAATGTATTTGGCGGGGCCATGGGTACCGACGAACCTGTAGAAGGGATTACGAAAAGAATAAGAGATGGCTATCATGAATTTTATGGCAGTCAACCTCAAGCAACAGCTGCCGACGATCATATTCGGAGTGTTTGGGATAGCACCTTACAAAAAAATGTGTTCAAGATCACGGCTAATGGCAGAGGCTTGAATAACGAATTTTTGGATAAGGTTCGAGATGGCGAATATGGTCATAAAGGTGTCTTTGATAAGACCTTAGGCTATGTTGTTGATGGTGCGGCTGTCACGGACAGGCAAAGAATTGAGATTCGCCCAAGTGAAGATTCGAATAAAGATTTTGTAGCGTACGAAGGCGATTTGGTTTCCTATGAGTGGATGTGGAATATCCCCGACGGCATCCAGTGGAATCAGTCAAACTTCAGGCATATCTTCCAGTTGAAGGCTACGAATCGTCAAGCTCCTGATACATTACCTGGCGGCAACAACGGTGGTGAGAACGGCGCCTATATTCTGGCGATGTCCATTTCTGGAACGACGAACCGAGATTTGGTTGTGAATCATAACCGGTACGACGGCGATAAGACGCTGATGCGAATTCCATTAAGAGAAATCGATGGCCATTGGATTAAGGTTGAGCTCAAAGCACACATTTCGGACAGCGGCTGGCTCACCATTAAGATTACGGATCAAGTAACGGGCAAGGCCTATACGTTTGACAGTCCAGATGTCTATCAAGTGTTCGGTAATCAAGGGACAGGCGACGGGGTCAAAGACTTATGGCGAAGACCCGAGAGAGCAGGCGGCTTTGAGACCGAGTATCCGGCAGCGTTTGATCAATATTTGCGTCCGAAGTGGGGCATTTACCGCAGCTCTGCTAACGGCACCAACTCTGCCTATGACGCTGAGCTCGGGCTATCCGACATTACCATAAGCAAGGTGGCATCAGGATTGTCATCTGTCAACCTTGCGCTTAATAAGAAGGCGTACAATGTTGGACCGACAGTTGGTGCTAATCCGATTCAGATGCAATCTGCTACGGCGAATGTATACGGAAATGCCAACAAATTGACCAATGGTGTATTGCAGGACCCGACCAAATGGACGGTAACGAACATTACCAATTTGGATCAAATCGGCAATTATTCATGGCTGGGTACTGACGGAGAGCGCAAAGGCAGCTTCGTTATTGACCTTGGCCAGGCGATGGATTTTAGCCAAATTAGACTGTTTGCCAAATCCACGAGGTTAAAGGGCGCAACCGTGTTTGTCTCCAATGATATCGGAGATCATTCATCGGCTGCTGATTTTAACAATATGACCTTTCAACAAGTAGAAAAGCAGACAGCCCTAGGTTATACGTACGATACAGGCAATAGCAATGGCGGTATCGATTCAGCAGATAGTTCGCACCCTATTAACCTGGGCAAGACCTATCATGCCAGATATATCAAAGTAACGGTAGAGAATGCAACTGGCGGGAATGCAGGCACAGATCTTACTGGACCTCCACGCCTGACCCAAGTACAAGTATTCAATGCGCCGCTTCCTCCGCAGCATCTGACGATTGAAACTAGCGGTTCAAGTCATATATTGAAGTGGGATGCAAATGTTTTAAGCGAAGGTTACACGGTGTACAATGAGACTACGGTACTGGCTGATTTACCAGCAGGCGTAACAACCTATCTGTTACCGAGTAACTTGACCGATTTCTCCAAAGTGGCCGTAAGGTCCAAAGGAACAGACCCGTATTCACGCAAGTTTATGATATCGGCACCGACCTTACTTAACATGGCAACGGATATCGTAGGGATTGCACCGATCAGCATCACAACTAGCGTGGGAATTGCACCTGTGTTACCGACGGTCATCACAGCCGTTTATAGTGATAACTCAACGGGACAGCGACCGGTAATTTGGGACTCAATCGACGCCTCCCAATACGATTCCGCAGGGAGCTTTAGCGTACAAGGAACCGTTACCGGTGTGACTTATAAGGCTTTGGCCAATATTACAGTTACAGCAGTGGACATTCCGCTACCTGCTATTGTTAGTTATTCGCCAATCAATATTACGACTAGCGTGGGAACAGCACCTGTATTGCCATCGGTCGTCACAGCGGTTTACAGCGACAATACTACAAGACAGCTGGGCGTCGTCTGGAGCAACATAGAGGCTTCGCAATATGCGTCGGCAGGTACCTTTAAAGTGACAGGAACAGTTGCAGGAACCTCCATAAAGGCAGAAGCAACGATAACAGTCACACAGCGTACGTCAGATCCGGGGCCGAGTATAGGAACGGGTACAGGTACTTCTAATGGTTCTAGTTCAGGAACCACGGGAATCATCGATCTTGAAAAAGATGCGAAAGTAACCAAAGAAACAACGGCGGATGGAAAGACAGTTACGAAAGTTGCCGTAGATGCGGATAAGTTGGAGAAAGCATCAGCGATTCCAATTGTCGTTATTGAAGTGAAGGACAGTGCATCCATCGTAAATGTGGAACTGCCGGGCCAAGCGATCCTGAACGCAATCAATAAGCAAAGCAACACGGTGATTCAGATTAAAGCGAATGGTGCCATTTACGAGCTGCCAGTTCAATTGTTTAAACATATCGCGAAGGATTCAACCGTAAGCGTTGTGATTTCTAAGGTTTCCGGTAAAGTCGGAGACGATGTAAACGCAGCGGTAAACAGGTTGAACGCTAAACAAATCGTTGCGAACCCGATTGAATTTACAATCACGGTCAACGGACAAGAAATGACTGATTTTGGCGGTATTTATGTGAACCGTACGCTTAGCTTGGATACATGGACAGGTGACCCTGGCAAGGTAACTGCCGTGTGGATCGATGCGAACAATCAGATCCATTTCGTACCCGCCATGATTACGACGAAGAATGGGTCGTCTGACATTACGATTCGTTCGCCGCACAACAGTACGTACACGGTCATCCAATCCAATCATTCGTTTGCAGATCTAATGGGGCATTGGGCCAAAGCGGACGTTGAGCTGTTGGCAAATAAATGGATTGTTAACGGTGTAACGGATCAGCAGTTTGCACCAGAGGCGCAAGTCACTCGTGCTGAGTTTGCGGCTATGCTCGTTCGTTCGCTTGGCTTGGTTGAGAAGAAGGCAATAGATGCATTCCGTGACGTAAGCCCGAGCGACTGGTTCGCTGGAGCCGTTAGCACGGCGAATCAAGCCGGGTTGATCAATGGTTTTGAGGATGGTACCTTTAAGCCAAACGCTAACATTACTCGCGAGCAAATGGTGGCGATGATGATGCGCGCGATGAAAGTAGGCGGCAAGGAAATCCCAGCCAGCATCGCTGCAATCGATCGCTTCGCCGACCGTTCGCAAATCGGCGAATGGTCGAAGACAGCCGTCGCACAGGCGCTGGCGGCCGGTCTTATTCAAGGCTTGTCGGACAATATCTTCGCGCCGACAGAGCCTGCAACACGTGCACAAGCGGCCACGATGCTGAAGCGCATGCTGCAATCCCTACAATTTATTAACTGATTGATTCCCAGACCGCCAAGCTGTTTGGCGGTCTTTCTTCAATCGTATAAAATCACATAGCGTCTTAAATTTATACATTCAGTAATCAACAACGAATCGTTATGATAAACACAGATCGATGCAATCGCTTTCAGTACAATAAGGGAAGAAGGGGTTTTCAATGAAAAAAACAATCAGTCTTAGTCTAGCCGTCATGATGGTAGCTACCGCATTAACCGCATGTTCTTCGGATGGCAAAGTAGCTGGGGATGCTTCCCCACAGCCATCTGCTGATGTGAAGAAAGCACCTGTTAAGTTCTCGCTGCTTTTTCCAACGACAGTCAGTACGGGCTATCACACCCGAATCCCTGATTTAAACAAGGATAAGTGGGTATTGAAGCTGGAGGAATTAACGAATACGGACTTGGATGTCAGGGTTGTAGAGGATGCCAAATTCGGCGTTATGTTCGCAAGTAACGATATTCCTGATGTGGTTGGCAGTATCGGTGGTCCAGGAAGTAAGTCGATGTCGGGTTCTGTAGAGAACGGTGTTTTTATGCCGCTGGACGATCTGCTGAAGCAGTATGGACCGAATTTGATGAAAATGGTACCCAAAGCAGCCTGGGAGAGTGTCTCCTACAATGGAAAGATTTATGGCATTCCCGAATATTTGAGCAATCCTTCCCGTCGTGCCACTTACATTCGTACAGATTTGTTAGCTAAAACGGGGCTTCAAGCTCCCAAAACGGTAGAGGAGTTTCTGAATGTTCTGCGTGAGTTTAAGAAGCTAGGCGTCGAGAGTCCTTATCAAATGAGGGAAAACTTCAAGTATGCGGACGTTCTTCTAGGAGCTTACGATGTATTGCCTTATAAGGATCAATTTGAACTTGTTGACGGTCAAGTGGTTCCGAAGTTCTTTGATTCAGAGAATGTACAGAAAGCTCTTACTGCTTACAAAACCATGTATGATGAAGGCTTGATTCCGAAAGAATTTGCCACCATTTCGGCTACGGATTACAACAAAAGCTTAGATGCGGGGAAAGCGGGGATCTGGTCGCAGAATGCTTCCGGTTTACCTGGGTCCAAAACGAAGCTAAGAGCGCTCAACCCTGATTTTAAAGCGGACATCATTCCTTCTCCGAAGGGGCCGGAAGGCAAAGGCGGTTACTTCCTCTATTCGCCTGTCGTACGAACGTTCTATGTTAATAAAAACGTGAAGCAAGACACAGCTGCCGGCATTATCAAAATGTTCGATTGGATGATGACTTCCAAGGATGCAGAAACGTTCTTCACCTTCGGGATTGAAGGCGATACCTATACCAAGGACAGCAGCGGTGCGATTAACTATAAATTCCCGGTTACCAAAGAAGAAATTGATGAAGAAGGGTTCCGCAGCGGAACGCTTTGGGCGGTACATGACTCTACTTACAATAAACCAAGAATGCAGCTAAACGATGACGGAAAAACGACGTTGAAAGCATTCGACGAGGTTCTCTCGAAGGAAGGTCTTCCGGGCATCGGATTCTATCCTGATTTGAGCAGCTTCGCTAAATTCCCGGATCTTGCAGCTCCGCAACCAGACGTAGGTCCGAAAATCATCGTCGATCACATGATCAAAATGATTTATGGCAAAGAGCCGATCTCCGATTGGCCGAAAGTCATCGAAGAGTATAAAGCCAAAGGCGGAACCGAAATTATTAAGGAAGCAACTGAGCGTTGGAACAAGAAGCAAGGCGCGATTATGATTGACACGAAATAAGCGTTTTTCCATAGAGACATCCTTCTTGCAGCGTATTCTGCAGAGGGATGTCTTTTGCATATAGAAATCGTAAAAAAACACATGCTGTCGTAAGTTAATACGTTTTTCTAAGGTGGATAATCTCCTATAATGAAGGCAACTAAAATTCCATGGATTCTTAGGGGGTATTTGACATATGAAAGCAATATTGGTTGGTTTAGGTTCAGCTGGATTCAGCTGGTATAAAAGACTGAGAGATCAAGGACTATTGGCAGCTGTTGTAGAGGTCGATCTGTCAATGAAAGAGAAGATGCTGGACGATCCGTTCCCTTTTTACACCTCATTAGAGGATGCGCTGCAGAACGAACAGGCTGACTTTCTAGTCAATGTAACTTCACCTATGATGCACACGGCTGTGAACCATGCGGCATTTGACCGTAAGTTGGCCGTATTGTGCGAGAAACCGATCTCCTTTGATTATGAGGAATCCATCGAGATCGTAGCTCGAGCTGCTAGGGAAAAGATCCCTTTTATGATCGCAGAAAATTACCGCAGAATGCCTTATATTCGTAAAATGAAACAGCTTCTGGACGAAGGCGTCATCGGTAGTATTTCGTCAATGGATATACAGTTCTACAGATACCATCATGTTCAGCGGAGATATACCGTTAGTATTCTGGATGACATCGGGGTGCATCACTTAGATATGATCCGCTATTTCACGGGTAGTGAAGGGAAGGCGGTTCAATCGAAGCTGTACAATCCAATTGGCGCCTGGCAAGAGGAAGGAGCACTTATCAATGCTTATGCTTTCTTTGAAATGGAGGGCGGCATTACAGCAGCCTACAACGCATCCATCTCGGCCAGAGGGACGGAGACACCATGGAGCGGCAATTGGCGAATCGAAGGAAGCGAAGGGGCTATGGAAGTCATTGATAAAGAAATCCGCCTCATTCGGGATGGCAAAGTTACGGTCGTTGATGATATTAGTGGTGTAGATGAAAAAGATACGCTGGCTGAATTTCTGGCATCACTCCGTGAGGGACGTGAAGCAGAGACGAGCGGCAGGGATTATCTGAAAACCCAAGCATTGGTTCATTACACGAAGCTGGCTAATGAATCCGGCAGCGCGATGTCCATTGAGGTTCCAACACTATAGATGAATGGGGAAATTAGGATGCAAACAACGAATTGGCAACAAACGGCGCCTGGTGTTTGGCGTCTTACGATAGGAGAACCGCAGGGCATGACGCCGCTCTCCTTGATGGGAGCCTTACCTAAAACAGAAGCGCTGCAGCAGCTTCCGCAGGTGGACCCTCCATTTTCAAGAGAAAACATCGAAATTGAGGATTTAGGCGACTATCGGATTCTATCTATACCGCTTAATCGTACGGAAAAGCTGTACGGGACAGGCCTTCAATTATTAAGAATGAATCAACGGGGAAGGAACCGTTATTTGCGGGTGAATAGTGATCCCAAGCAGGATACAGGGGAGACGCACGCGCCGGTTCCTTTTTACATCAGCGATCTCGGGTATGGTGTGTTGGTAGATACTTCGCGAATCGTTACGATGTATTGCGGCTCTACCCTGAGACAAGAGGAAACGCTGAGCGAGGATATTCGTGATCGCAACACCGACAAGGGATGGAAAGCCACGTTAGTCGCATCGCGCGTAGAGATCAAGCTCCCTAGTGAAGGTGCAGATGTTTATTTGTTTGGGGGCCCAACTCTCTCGGACGTAGTAGCTAGATATAATTTATTTTGCGGTGGAGGCACATTGCCTCCGAAATGGGGGCTTGGCTTCTGGCATCGTGTTCCGACGCTGTATACGGACCAGCAGGTGCTCGAAGAAGCAGAGCAGTTCCGTCAGCACGATATGCCCTGTGATGTGATTGGACTTGAGCCTGGCTGGCACAGCCAAAGCTATCCCGTCAGTTACGAATGGGAAAAGAGCCGATTCCCTGAACCTGAAAAATTCGTGAAAACATTGGACCAAAAAGGATTTCGTGTGAACCTGTGGGAGCATCCCTTCGTATCACCGAAGAGTGAGTTGTATGAAGATTTGAAGCCGCTATCGGGGAGTCATTCGGTCTGGGGAGGACTTGCACCTGATTATGCACTGCCTGAAGCTGCAGCACTTTATAAGAAGCAGCATGAAGAGCAGCACGTGAAAATCGGGGTAGCGGGTTACAAATTGGATGAATGTGACGGCAGTGATTTGACCAACAATTCCTGGATGTTCCCGGGGCATGCTCAGTTTCCATCCGGTCTGGATGGAGAGCAAATGAGACAAATGTATGGGTTAATGTTCCAAAAAATGACGACAGAATTATTCCGCAGCAAAAATCGGCGTACTTATGGGCTTGTCAGGGCTTCGAATGCCGCGGCTTCCTCCATGCCGTATGTCTTGTATTCGGATCTGTATGATCACAAGCAATTTATTCGCGGGATATGCAGCGCTTCTTTCAGCGGACTGTTGTGGACGCCAGAAGTGAGAAGAGCCAGAAATGCCGAAGATTGGGTCAGACGGATGCAAACGGTCGTTTTTTCGCCGCTCGCGATGCTGAATGCTTGGGGAGACGGAACGAAACCGTGGTCTTTCCCAGAGGTTGAGGATACCGTACGCCATTACATCAAGCTGCGGATGAGACTGCTGCCTTACTTGTATTCGACATTCGCCGCTTACCGAGAGAAGGGGATTCCTCCTTTCCGTGCCATGCCATTCGTGATGTCCCCAGCAGAAATCGCTGCAGCCGAGGCGATCCAAGCTGAAGCAGCTGAACAAACCTTGAACACGACAGATGGCGCCTATGGCAAGAAGAAAGTGAGAGAATGGGATGACCAATACATGGTTGGCGATGCCCTGTTAGTAGCCCCTCTTGTCGAAGGAGAGTTTGAGCGAGAAGTCCTACTCCCCTCGGGAATTTGGTATGGATTAGAGACAGGGGAAAGATACGAAGGTGGATGCATCATTCGGATTCAATGCGGTTTGGAACGAATTCCAGTGTTTGTTAGGAACGGAGCTGTCATTCCGTTGATGCCTGCGCTGTCGCATGTCCCATCGATGGGTACACAGGTCCCGCTTGAAATCATTCATTTCGGTGATGCAGCTGGTGAAGGGAATCTATACGACGATGATGGGGAAACGTTTGACTATGAGGCAGGTGTATGCGGCATGTGGAAGGCGGCGGTTACCCAACATACAGATGGCTCCTACGAGGGGCAACTTACTGGACCCACTGACAAGCCGCAAGCATACAGCGCTGTCACGTGGCGCTTCGCACAAATTCGTTTGTAGCACCTTCCGTTGAAGAACCAATCACGGTGAGTTATCATAATTGGATATTGTTTCTGAAACATGGGAAGGAGGGTTATACATGCATGTATTGATTGTAGACGATGAACCTGTCATTCGCAGAGGCATCGTAAAGATGGCGGAAATGTACCAACCTGCTTTCTCGCGAATTCAGACAGCCGAGAATGGCGTGGATGCGTTGGAACTGATTCGTGTCTGCGAGCCTGATCTTGTGTTGGTGGACGTTCGTATGCCGAAAATGGACGGATTGGAGCTCTGCAGAATCATTCATGAGGAATTCCCTCAGATCAAAACGGTTGTGATATCGGGTTACAGTGATTTTGAATATGCGCAAAAAAGTATGAATTATGGTGTTCGTCATTATATGTTGAAACCAGTCACGACAGCGGATGTCCATGACATGTTGAATCAGTTAATCAAAGAACCTTCTCGCAGCTATATGCCGCCTTCCCGTTATATTGAATGGATCGATCAGATGGAGCAGCAAATATGGGCTTTGCAAATGGAGGAGCTAGACAGTCTGATCGTCCGTTGGCGTGACTATTGTCTATCCGTGAATCTCTCGTTGGCTGGGATTAAAGAGCTGTTGGATGATTGCAATGCCATGCTAGTCAAGCGCTTTCAAGCTCGAAACTACTCGCCTTCTTTCGTTCTAGCTCACATGCAGGCAGATAGTGTGAAGGAAGCCTTAGACACGTTTAATAAAGGTTTGATTCAAATGGCCAAGGGACTGCAAGCTGTTCGAAGCGGTAGCTTTAAAGATCCGATGGAAGAGGCCAAAAGTTATATTGACAGCAGACTATCGGAAGACATTTCGTTGGATCAAGTTGCTGCCATGGTCGGATTGACACCGACTTATTTCAGCTCGCTTTTTAAAAAAGTCACACATGAGACCTTCGTTCAGTACCGGATTAATAAAAGAATGATGAAGGCCAAGGAAATGTTGGCTATTCCTTATGTCCGAATCGTAGATGTAGCGGCAGATGTTGGGTACGACGATTACCCGCATTTTACAAAAACCTTCAAAAAAATTGTGGGCGTATCTCCTTCTGAGTATCGTGCAGGACTGGGTATCAAATGAAAATTAGAGGCTTAACGAAGAAGATATTCGTTTATTTCTTGATTGTTATCATTCTTTCTCTTAGCAGTGTTGGCATCTTCTCCTATATGACTTCTTCCGGCGAGTTAGCGGAAATGGTTGAGAATCAAATGAACCAGATCGTCGGAAATGCGGTTCATCATACGGATCTATATTTGAAAGACTATGAACGCTCTATTGTCTCTCTTTTGACCAACAGACAGGTCATGGAGTTTATTGATTTAAAGGCCGATCGAGAGGAATATGACTATTATATTGCTCGGAAAACGATTCTCGAACTGAGTGTCGATCCGTTATTTATTCGTAATCCTAAGTTGGCTTCTGTCTATGTGATTAGCGATAAACTGAATGCGGTTTATTACTACAACGGTGTGAGCGAACAATCCTTCAATGCAGAGGATAAAAGAAAGCAGCGACAATATTTCCTAGCGAATACATCGCCAGATGGGAAATTAAGTATTTTGAACCATACGATCATAGAAGGTCAAGAGAATCAGATGCTTACGCTAGTTCGCCGTTTTCGTGGCTTCACCTCGCCTGAATTAAGCGGCTTACTCGCCATTGAGATGAGATCGGCTGATTTGTCCGCCTTATGGAAAGGGATTGATTTAGGCAAATACGGCTATCTGTTTATCATTGATAATAAAGGTCGATATGTCTATCATCCGGATGGGAAAAAAGTCGGATCGGATGTGCCGAAAGAGTTTGTAGAGAAGCTTGAAAAGGCAGGTTCTTCTTCCTTCATCGACACGAGTGAGGGCGACGAACGCATGTATGTAAGTCGGAAGTCCGATTATTCGGACTGGCAGCTCGTCGTTTCCATGCCGCTGCGCGAATTGCGCAAACCGTTGGCGAACATTCGTTCGACAACGCTGATTGTCGGTATATTTACGTTGGTGCTGGCGATTTTACTTGCATACCGATTCGGTAAGTCGATTGCGAAGCCGATTCAAGTGCTGAAAAGCGGAATGAGAGAGACGGAGAAAGGGAACTGGGCTACGATTCCGTTACCCCCTCACAAGGATGAGATTGTTGAGCTTATGGTCCGCTACAACCTGATGGTTAAGCGGCTGTCCGAAGCCGTAGACCGAGTGGTGCAGGTCGAATTAAGCAACTCAGAGATTCGCATGGAGCGTCAGCGGGCAGAGTTTCAGTCCCTGCAGCTGCAGATCAATCCTCATTTTATGTACAACACACTCGAGACCATTGTTTGCTATGCCACGATCCAAGAATCAGAGGAGATATCTGAAATTGTGAAGGCGTTGGCCTACATGCTGCGATACTCGGTCCAAACCAATCTCGAGGAGATTACAGTTGCTAACGAATTGAAGCATGTTTTGTATTATATTGTTGTTCTGAAACATAGAATTGGCCGCGATTTCGAGATTGATGTTGCGATCAAACCGGAGTATCTGCTTCATGTCATGGTTCGTTTGACCCTCCAACCTTTAGTCGAAAACGTGTTTCAGCACGCATTTCCTGACGGGTTGGAAGATTATCACTTCGTTCGCATTGATGGAGGCATCATCGACGATATTTTCTGGATCAGCGTTGAGGATAATGGCTCAGGGATGTCGGAGGCGAAGTTAACGCAGCTCCAAGAGAAATTAAGCGCTAACCGGCTGGCGGATGCCGAAACAGATGAAGCGGGCAAAAAGGGTGGCATTGGTGTGCTGAACGTCCATCGCCGCATTCAAATGGTCTATGGGGAGAGCTATGGACTGAGGATTGAAAGTGTGGCCGAGCAGGGAACCAAAATGATTATGGTAATGCCAGCATCGCCTAAACAGGGTGATAAACCAAGTATTGTATAGGGGGCGTATTCTTGAACAATCGTGAGAAACTCTGGTATCTGCAGCCTGCTAAGTTGTGGGTGGAGGCGCTTCCGATCGGAAACGGTCGATTAGGTGGAATGATCTTCGGTCATGTACAGGAGGAGCGAATTCAGCTAAATGAAGATTCCATTTGGTACGGAGGTCCTAAGGATGGGATCAACCCCGATGGTTCCCGTCATTTGGAGGAAATTCGGGAGATGCTTTTTGAAGGGAAGGTGGAGGAGGCCACGCGATTAACGCGTATGGCCCTTTTCTCCACGCCTAAATATTATAATCCCTATCAGCCTTTGGGAGACCTGAGGCTTTATTTTCATGGTCAAAAGGGTGAAGTTGAAGGGTATCGGAGAGAACTGGATATCAAGAATGCCGTGGCTCGGACGAGCTATAGGGTAGGCGGAGTTACCTATCATCGTACGATGTATGCCAGCAACCCAGATCAAGTGATCATCCTGCGACTGGAGTGCGATCAGCCTGGGCAGTTGAACTTCTCGGCGAATCTGAACCGCAGACCCTACGAGGGGGAAACCGGCAAGTTATCGGCTGACAGCATCTGGATGAGCGGCGAATGTGGAAAGCACGGTGTCGAATATGCCTGTGTGTTGAAGGCGAAAGCCGACGATGGTTCTGTCACTGTCATTGGCGATTTCCTGTCTGTGGAAGGAGCAAGTTCCGTTACCTTGATGCTTGCTGCAGCAAGCACATTTCGTGAATCTGATCCATTGGCAGCATGCCAGCTGCATATTGCTGCCGCAGATGCTTATCACGCTGATGAACTGGAGAACCGGCATATCCAGGATTATCAAACGTTGTACAACCGGGTAAGTCTGCAATTGACGGAACATGATCCGTTAGACGGTTTGGCAACGGACGAGCGATTGAAGCTGCTGCAAGAATCACAA
The DNA here is from genome assembly GCF_059692115.1 of Paenibacillus sp. J31R30. Classification (NCBI taxonomy): domain Bacteria; kingdom Bacillati; phylum Bacillota; class Bacilli; order Caryophanales; family Paenibacillaceae; genus Paenibacillus; species Paenibacillus sp. J31R30. The sequence goes on from NZ_JCAUAV010000002.1 coordinate 122,179, forward strand.
TCCAATGTGGACATTGGCTTGACGGAGCTTTACTTTCATTATGGCCGGTATTTACTTATCGCCAGTTCGCGTCCTGGCTGTTTACCGGCTAATCTTCAGGGCATCTGGAATGACAGCTTTACTCCGCCTTGGGAGTCCAAATACACGATTAATATCAATACGCAAATGAATTATTGGCCAGCAGAGGTATGCGGTTTATCCGAATGCCATGAGCCTTTGTTTGATCATATTGAACGCATGCAAGTGAGCGGCCGGCAAACAGCAAGGGAGTTGTATGGATGCTCCGGCTTTGTTGCACATCACAACACCAACATATGGGGAGAAACACGGCCTGAGGGCTTGTTTCCGACATGTGTCATTTGGCCAATGGGAGCGGCATGGCTGAGCTTACATCTTTGGGAGCAATTCCTGTTTACCGAAGATAAGGAATTCTTGCAGCATAGAGCCTATCCGATCTTGAAGGAAGCCGCGGCTTTTTTCGTTGATTATTTGGTGAAATCGCCGAATGGGCATCTTGTGACAGGTCCTTCTGTCTCACCAGAAAACGTATACGTATTGGCTGACGGAACTAGAGGAGCATTGACCATGGGGCCCTCTATGGATTCGCAGATCATCCATGAGCTTTTCACGGCCTGTATCCAGAGCTGCGATCAGCTGCAGGTGGATGGTGAGCTGCGAGATCAGCTTACAGCGCTGCTAGAACGGCTGCCTAAGCCTCAGATCGGCAGACACGGTCAGATTATGGAATGGTTGGAGGACTATGCGGAGGAGGATCCAGGACATCGTCATATTTCACAGTTGTTTGCCCTGCACCCGGGAACGCAAATAAGCCCGCACCGCACGCCTGAATTGGCTGCTGCCGCTGCCGCGACCCTTCAGCGCAGATTGGAAAATGGAGGCGGGCATACGGGCTGGAGCAGCGCGTGGATCGTTAATATGTACGCGAGACTCGAGGAGGGCGAACAGTCGTATGCGCATCTGAGTCATATGCTGCGGAAATCAACGTATCCCAATCTGTTTGATGCGCATCCCCCTTTTCAAATTGACGGTAATTTCGGAGCCGTGGCTGGTATCGTGGAGATGCTGCTGCAATCGCATGCGGGAGAGTTGAGTTTGCTCCCTGCTCTGCCGTCTGCGTGGTTACAGGGGGCCGTGAGCGGCTTGAGAGGGCGCAATGGATATGTGATTGATCTTAAGTGGTCCGAGGGCAAATTATCGGAAGCGGTGATCTGCGCAGCCAAGTCTGGCTTATGCAGAGTCCGTACACGCGAAGCAGTTCAGGTGCGCTGTGGAGGAGAAGACATCCTAGTGAACAGGGAACATGCGGTTATCGAATTTCGAGTCGAAGCGGGTTGCAAGTATGAGATTTTCAGAAAATAGGGAAGATTGACTTGGAATCCTAGTCATTTCCATTTTCAAAAATCGGTAAGAGAGAATTCCGTTACATTTTAAAATTTCGGGCAAGTTATCCTTCTTGGGTGCATAGGATTGTAGTACACAATTCACCATCACGAGCTGACCTATTGCCAGTAAAGGCAGCAGTGAAAGGAGGTACCCATGGACATATTCAAAAGAATTTCAGAGCATCGTACGGAGAAGGATTCATTGAGCTGGACCGGTACGTTCGCGGAGTACATAGAATTGCTTCGCAGTAATCCTGGACTCGCGAGAACTGCGCATTCAAGGGTCTATGACATGATTGCTTCGCAAGGGATCAACGATCAAGTTGGCCACAAATCTTACAAATTTTTCAACCAAGAGATCTTTGGCCTGGATCGTGCCGTTGAGAAGCTGGTGGAAGAATATTTCCATTCCGCAGCCCGTCGATTGGATGTTCGTAAACGTATTTTGTTGCTAATGGGTCCTGTAAGCGGTGGGAAATCCACAATTGTGACCATGCTGAAACGCGGATTAGAGCAATTTGCCAAAACGGATTTAGGGGCAGTCTATGCGATCAAAGGGTGTCCGATGCACGAAGAGCCGCTTCATTTGATTCCGATGGAGCTGCGACCAGAGATCGAGCGCGAGCTGAATGTGAAAATTGAAGGAAGCCTATGTCCGTCGTGCCAAATGCGTCTGAAAACGGAGTATAACGGTTGTATTGAAGATGTGCATGTGGAGCGTGTTTTTGTCTCAGAAGAAGGTCGTGTCGGGATCGGTACTTTCAGTCCATCTGATCCTAAATCCCAGGATATCGCAGACTTAACGGGAAGTATTGACTTCTCGACGATTACGGAGTTTGGTTCCGAGTCTGATCCGCGTGCGTATCGTTTCGATGGCGAGCTGAACAAGGCGAACAGAGGTATCATGGAGTTCCAGGAAATGCTGAAATGTGACGAGAAATTCCTGTGGAATTTGCTCTCGCTTACCCAAGAAGGCAACTTCAAGGCCGGACGTTTCGCGTTGATTAGTGCGGATGAGCTCATCATTGCCCATACCAATGAGACCGAGTATAAGTCTTTTATCGCCAATAAGAAAAATGAGGCCTTGCAGTCTCGTATGATTGTCATGCCGATCCCTTATAATTTGCGTGTATCCGATGAAGAAAAAATTTACTACAAGCTTATCGGACAGAGTGATATGTCGCACATTCATATTGCGCCGCATGCGCTGCGTGTAGCCGCGATCTTCTCGATCCTTACACGTTTGAAGGAAACGAAGAAGCAAGGTATGGATCTGATCAAAAAAATGCGCATGTACGACGGTGAAGTGGTTGAAGGCTACAAAGAAGCTGATCTGAAGGAAATGCAAAATGAATACCAAGAAGAAGGCATGAGCGGTATCGATCCGCGGTATGTCATCAACCGAATTTCAAGTGCCCTAATCCGTCAGGATCTCCAATGTATCAATGCCTTAGATGTGCTGCGTGCCCTGAAAGACGGTTTGGATCAGCATCCATCCATTACCAAAGATGAGCGTGAGCGCTTCCTCAATTTCATCTCCGTTGCTCGTAAGGAATATGACGATATTGCCAAGAAGGAAGTGCAGAAAGCGTTCGTCTACTCCTTCGAAGAGTCGGCCAGAACAATTTTCGATAACTACTTGGATAACATTGAGGCTTACTGCAACTGGGGGAAAATTAAGGATCCGTTAACCGGCGAGGAGATGGATCCAGACGAGCGCCTCATGCGTTCCATTGAAGAGCAGATTGGCATTTCGGAAAATGCGAAAAAAGCATTCCGCGAAGAAATTTTGATCCGCATCTCTTCCTACTCACGCAAAGGCAGAAGATTCGACTATAGCAGTCACGAGCGGCTACGTGAAGCGATTGAGAAGAAGCTGTTCGCTGATCTGAAGGACATCGTGAAAATTACAACCTCAACGAAAACACCGGATGAGAAGCAGCTGAAGAAAATTAACGATGTGACGAAGCAGTTGATCGATGAGCATGGTTATTGCCCAGTTTGTGCGAACGAATTGCTGCGTTATGTTGGAAGCTTGTTGAACAGATAGGCGAAGACGCTTGAAACCAAAGACCTGAGCGGGTGACGACCCCTTAGGTCTTTTTTACCGTGAATCGGATGCTGATTCGTGCCTAACACGTAATCTATGAATCTCTCATATACTACTTTAGCTTCATATATAAGGGAGGTGTAGAAGAACATGGCAGGGAATTCAATGAAAATAATAGGTGCTTATCTGTTAATGCTAGTATGTTTTCTAGCTATCATCTTGACATGGGAGCTCAAGCTGTTGTCACCTTTGGGGGGGATTTTTATTGGAGGTGTAAGCTTCATTGGGGCGATACTGATGTGGCAGGATGCTGTAGAACCATTGCAAGGAGTTGGCACGGAGAATGTCAAACGAGCCAAAACCGATCGAGGATAAGCAAGAGGATAAAGACAACACCCCCCAGAAGTCGAAGTCTGAGTCCGGGAAGTGGAGTGATTTATTTGGATTCGGTAAAATGATAGACAAACTCCCACTGTATAAACTATCAGCTAGAATGGCGTACTGCATGTTTTTTGATTTGCTTTTATTATTTTTTGTTCTCATTCTTCGTGCTACCAATACCAAAATGAATGAGTTTCCGAACGCCTGGGATTTCAGATTCATCGTGCTGACAACGATCGTTGTTTTCTTCGTGGGCCTATGCGATTTGATGAAATATAGGAAATAGTTGGTAGATTAATAATGTTAAAGAAGCCTCTTCTAAAAAAAAGTTTCATAGAGGCTTCTTGTTTTTTGTTACTTGAAAACTCGAATGTATGGTTAAGTTTACAGAAAATTCAACTATCTATTTAATAGGGGGATAATGTCGAATTTAAAAGGTTTCCTGTAGAAGTATGTCGAAAGAGATGAGTAAATGGGAGATTTTACACTATTTTGGGATATTATTAGTTATTATGCCTTAATTGCACATAAAATTCGGAACTATTACAAAGGTGAAAATTTGATTAAAATTACATAAAATTCGCTGTAATAGTGCTTTAATCCTAGTGCTTAAGGTAGGCAACACATCGTATATATGATACACTTTGAGTAATAGATTCATGCAAATATTGCCATAAATCCTTATTTTGTGTCGAAAAGTTAAGTGTTAGTCTCAGTGATTGGGGTTTCCTATGATTGATATACATAGTCACATACTACCAGATTTGGATGACGGGTCGTCCGATTTGGAGCAATCCGTTCACATGGCAAGGGCAGCCGTGGAACAAGGCATTCATACTATTATTGCTACTCCGCATCATGAAAATGGAAGATTTACAAATGACGCAGACTTTGTTGCTGATCAAGTGAAATTGTTTCAGGAGGAGTTGATGAGTCGGAATATTTCTCTTCATATTCATGCGGGTCAAGAGATTCGCGTTTATCGGGGATTAATTGACGATGTCGAAGCTGGGCGCACTGCCACGTTAGAGGGCTCTCGTTACATGCTGTTGGAATTCCCATCTGACCGAATATCTACGGGTATCCATGATCTTATGCATGAGCTGCAGCTGATGGACATTGTGCCAATCATTGCACATCCTGAGCGTAATCGCGAGATTGTAGAGGATCCTACGAAACTTCTCGAATTGGTACAGCTCGGCGCATTGACCCAAGTAACGGCTCATTCCTTACTAGGTCACTTCGGCAAATCTATTCAATCCTTCTCGTTTGATTTATGTAGGAACCATTTGGCTCATTTTATATCTTCTGATGCGCACAACACGACTAATCGTGGGTTCGCACTCGTCGAAGGGTATGAAGCGTTACGTGCAGAGCTAGGACAACCTATTGTGAGTTCTTTTCAAAACAATGCCAACAGGATCATACATAACCTTCCGATTGTGACGCAATCCCCTGTTTGGGCGAGGCCGAAATGGTTTCAGTTTTGGAAATCCAAATAAAGCAAGATAACTAATTAGAAGAGGTGAATTTTAGCATGACGATGAAAAAGAAATTAACTGTAACGACAATGGCAGCAAGCATTCTGTTTGCATCCATTGCTGGACTTCCATTAAGCGAGCAAGGTCTAGCTAACAAACTGGGTATTACGGCAGGGGTGGCTTCTGCTTCTACGGATACTACCCAGGATAAGTTAGATCGGTTGCGCGCTGAGCTTGCGAGAGATACACAAGGATTTGCGGATGTAAATGCAACAAGAGCGTTTATTGCTAGCGATGCTAGTAATATATCTGCTGATACTATGAAGGTACTTCTTGGAAATGTATGGACGAAAATTACAGATAAATCTGATGTAGAGTTAGGGCCATTATATGCTTTAATTAGCAACTTAGATCCCTTCTCAAACACTTCAGCTGCTGCAATTGATGAATTAATATTAAATCCTACCACTCGCAATGCACTAAATGAATTGTTTACAGATGTTAGTCTTCCGGGGATTGATGATCCAGATGGTTTAAGTAAACAAAGTGTTTCAGAGTTCCAAGCCCTTGTGCTCGATGCCCTGAAACTACAAACTAGCAAAGAAACTTTAGCTGGGAGTGTAGCGACAGCCTTCCTAACAGAAAGCATCGAACCGATCCTTCAAGCGATGGATTCTATTCTGGCTACAAATGTGTTGAACCAAAGTCAAATCATCAGTGAATTCCTTTTAGAGTATGGAATTACACTTAGTGATCTTAATGGGGTTCAAGTGAGAATTGCTGAATATTTGACAGGTATTGATTCGGTCAAAGGAAAACAAGCCGAAGATGCAATTACTGCCAGTGAATCTGCCATTCTGAGATACCTATTAGATGACAAGATTAAATATGTTGCAGTCAATACATCTTCGACATCCATTGAGCCAGGACTAACTGTACTTGGTATTTCAGCTAATAGTCACCTAGTTTGGAGCAAACAAAGTGGAACAGGTGTTAAATTCGAAAACGGTAAACTCGTTCTCGATGGAGCTAACTCCGGTAGTGGCGTAATTCAAGCGCGGGATTCGAAATTTGGTCTTCTACTTTACATTTCAGGTAGTATTTCATTGACAAATGGATCAGGTGGCGGCGGTGGCGGTCCTCTTCCTACACCAGATCCTATCAAAGTAGAACTTAACAATCTTGCTGACCAACTGAAAGACGCTTCTGAAGAAAAGAAAAACGAAATTTTCCAAAAAGCTCAAGAAGCAGTTAAGAATGCTATTCAAGAGCTAGCAACATTAGATCTAAGTGCACTCATTAAGGTAGAAGGCGACACAGCTAAACCGACGCTTAACGTAACAGAGCTTGCCAACAAGATGAAAGAAATTGCTGCGAAAGCAAAAGAACTTAATGACCAATTGAAGAAGTTGAATCCGAATGCAACGGTTGAGAAGATTCAATTAAAACTTGATTTTGGTACTATTTCCTCCAAAACAACGGAAATTCCTTTAGGCAAAGCACTACTTGATGCAGCGATTGCAAATGGTGTTGATACAGTAGCGATTTCAATGAACGGTCTTACGTTAGGTGTAAGTCCATCCGAGTTCAGTGCAGATACAACGCTTAAGGTGACGAGTCAAGATTCGAAAGTAGCAACAAACGCAACACAGCTGCCTGTGGCTGCAGGTGTATATGAATTTGAATTCACATCAGGTGGAAGCCATATTAGCAACTTTAAAACACCTGTTGAAGTGACGATTCCAGTTCCTAATGGCAGCAAATATGATACTGAGTTGTTATCCCTTGCCAAAATCGTAGATGGTAAATTGGAATTCTATGGTGGTACCTATGAGGATGGGGTTCTGAATGCCCAACGTACTGGTTTCTCAACCTATACCGTCGTAGAAAATAATGTATCTTTCGGAGATACAGCGTCAGTTAAAGCATGGGCTGGCAGACAAATTCAAGTAGCCGCAGCAAAAGGGATCTTAGAAGGTCGTGCTGACAAAGCTTTCGAACCAAATGGCCTTGTAACGCGTGCTGAATTTGCGAAAATGATCGTAAAAACGTTCTCCCTAGAAAGCGTAACAGCAACCGAGAGCTTCACAGATGTCAATGATTCTGACTGGTTCAAAGTCTATGTCGCTTCAGCAGTTAAGAATGGCATTGTGAATGGGAAAGAAGCTGGTAAGTTCGATCCAAATGGCAATATTACACGTGCTGAAATGGCAGTGATGTCATCCAGAGCGCTAGCACTTAAGGGGATTTCCTTAAGCCCAGCGAAGGTTGAAGAAGCACTTAAAGGCTTCACTGACGTTAGTGCGATCAACGCATCGTTGAAAGATGGCGTTGCACTTGCAGCAAGTGAAGGGATTGTAATCGGTGAAGAAGGCAATGTATTTAATCCAAATGCCAACTCTACTCGTGCCCAAGCTGCGGTTGTTATCTATCGTTTGTTGAATAAATAGTAAACCGTATATATCAGGGGGAATCCTAATCTCTATCGGATAGAGAGGGATTCCTTATCTTTTCTAAGCAAAATAGCGGAGAAATCATACCAAGACGAGACATGGCATCATGTAGACGGAGGGAATGGCATGGAACTGGATTTAAAGGATTACTTGAAAATAATACGAAAAAGGGTGTGGATGATACTCTCAATTGTTGTACTAGCGACAGTCACAACAGGTATTATCAGTTATTTCTTTATGCAGCCGATCTATCAAGCTTCAACAAAGTTAATTGTTAATAAGTCAAGTGATCAAGTGGGTTTATCCCAAGTTGATATCAATACAGTCAATTTAAACATCAGACTCATTGACACCTATAAAGAAATTATTAGAACGCCAAGAATTATGGATAAGGTCGTTGCCGAGTACCCACATTTGAACATTAGTGCCGAGCAGCTAGTCAATACAGTCAAAGTTAGTTCGGTTAACAATACACAAGTAATGACCCTTATTGTTGAAGATCCTTCATACACGCGAGCAGCGAGCATTGCCAATGCGGTGTCGATCGTATTTCAAGATGAAATTCCTAAGATTATGAAAGTTGATAATATTTCTTTACTGAATGAGGCCAAAGACATTGAACAACCGGTGCCAGTAAAGCCAAATAAAAAGTTAAATGTGGCTATCAGCTTCGTTGTATCGCTCATGATCGCATTAGGTATTGCCTTCTTGTTGGAGTATTTAAACGACCAACTTACGACGGAGGAAGAAGTCGAACAATACCTAGGACTGCCAACCTTAGCCATGATAACGAAGATGAAACCAGAAGATTTTCAGAATAATCATAGCAAACAAACCAATGAGCAAAGAGTGGGGGGACGATCAGATGTCAAACTCAACCAATAAAAGGCCCATCATTACCCATCAGAATCCCAAATCGCCAATTTCTGAAGCCTATAGAGCACTAAGAACAAACATTCAATTCTCTTCAATCGATGAAGAATTGAGAGTTATTATGGTGACTTCCGCAGGACCAGGGGAAGGCAAATCAACTACGTTGATTAATCTAGCTGTAGCATACGCCCAATCAGATAAGAAAGTATTAGTCATCGATGGGGATCTCAGAAAACCAACCATGCACCATACCTTACGTGTATCTAATCGTTGGGGACTTACTAATTTGTTAACGAATCAGTTGACAATTCCTGAGGTACTTCAAGACACATTTATACCTAATTTACAGGTCATAACTTCGGGACCTATCCCACCAAATCCATCAGAAATTCTTGCTTCTAAAAAGATGCTAACAACTATAGATGAATTAAAGCAACGTTTTGATGTCATTCTTATCGATGCTCCGCCTGCCATTGCCGTAACCGATTCGCAGATCATCGCTTCTCGCACAGATGGCGTAATCTTGGTCGTCAATTCTGAAAAAACGAAGAGAGATGCGGTGCTTAAAGCGAAGCAAAATCTCGATAACGTACGAGCGAGAATACTAGGGGTTATTCTTAACAATGTGGATCGTAAGAGCAAAGATGCTTACTACTACTATTATTATGGTGAAAGTCAATAAAGGACAGGTAAGTTCATATTACAATTTCGGAGAAATTTATTGCGTATTAAGGTAATGTCTACTATTCCTTTATCAATGTAGATACTCGGTCATGCTGTGGGCGTAAGGCGCCTTAGATGTGTATCATCAATGGTGTGATGTGAGGTGGGGTTAAATGCCCCATATTTTTATTAAAAGAACGAGTCATGCTGTTTTTTTGATAAAACGGTATGACTGGTTTTTTTAAAAGAAACTTTTAAAAAAATAAGGATTGTTGTATAGAAATTACAGAGGAGATACAGGAGAAACTATGGAGAAGAAAATCAGAAAAGCAATTATTCCAGCTGCTGGCCTAGGCACTCGATTTCTGCCTGCAACAAAAGCAATGCCCAAAGAAATGCTTCCAATCGTGGATAAACCAACTATTCAGTATATTGTTGAAGAAGCCATTGAATCCGGTATTGAGGATATCATTATCGTGACAGGAAAAGGGAAAAGGGCGATTGAGGATCATTTCGATAGCGCTTTTGAGCTAGAGTACAATTTGATGGAAAAAGGGAAACATGAGCTTCTGCAAGAGATCCTTAAGCCAGCTAAAGTGGATATCCATTTCATTAGGCAAAAAGAGGCAAAAGGGTTGGGACATGCGGTATGGTGCGCTCGACGATTTATTGGTAACGAGCCTTTCGCTGTTTTACTTGGAGATGATATCGTAAGTGCTGAAACACCGTGTTTGAAGCAACTGATGAATCAATTTGAATTGACCCAATCATCGGTAATTGGTGTGCAACCAGTAAGCGATCAAGACACGAAACGATATGGGATTGTTGATCCAATTAGTAAGAATGGGGACTTGTATAAGGTCCGAAGCTTTGTAGAAAAGCCGTCTCTTGGCACAGCACCATCAAATCTAGCCATTATGGGACGCTATATTCTAACACCTGAGATATTTGATTTTCTTGAACTTCAGGAAACAGGTGCAGGTGGAGAAATCCAATTAACAGATGCGATTTCTCGATTAAACGAAATTCAAGATGTCTTTGCCTTTCAATTCGATGGGAAACGTTATGATGTGGGAGAAAAGCTTGGTTTTATTCTAACATCAGTTGATTTCGCATTGAAGAATGATGAACTTCGAATTCCTTTGCTTCATGCCTTACAAGATGTTCTAGAGAGAGAGAAACGTTCACAATTCACATATGGCTAGGAGGCAAGCAGATGCGGAATATCTCCACTGAGACGCCGTTATTAGAGACAGAAAAGTACTATCCCAGTAGGAAAGTAAAGGCAGCTTACAAGAGCAAAGCATCGTATTTAGTTATCAAAAGAGTAGTGGATTTCTTGGGAGCACTTGTTGGTATAGTCCTCTGCTTGCCTGTATTTCTAATCTTGGCTATTTTGATAAAGCTTGAAGATCCAAAGGGAGCCGTATTCTTCTATCAACTGCGCGTTGGTAAAGATGAGAAGCAGTTTAAAATGTACAAATTCAGATCGATGGTCTCAAATGCTGAAGAGTTGTTGGAAAGTTTACTGGATAAAAATGAAATCGAAGGTCACATGTTTAAATTGAAAGAAGATCCTCGAATCACAAGAATAGGTAAATTTATTCGGAAAACAAGCATGGACGAACTTCCTCAGCTATGGAATGTGTTGAAAGGTGAAATGAGCTTAGTTGGCCCAAGACCGCCATTACTAAGAGAAGTTGAGCAATATAGCGACTATCATAAGCAACGATTACACGTAGTTCCTGGGTGCACGGGTTTGTGGCAAATAAGTGGTAGGAACAATGTAAGCTTCGAAAAAATGGTAGAGCTAGATTTGCAATACATAAAAAACAGAAGTATTGCCATGGATTTGAAAATCATTTTGAAAACTAGTAAGGTGCTTTTGGGATCGAAAGATGCCTATTAAATCACATAGAAATAGAGGTGTTCCGTGGAACTTGGAGCTAAAATATATGTTGCAGGGCATAGAGGATTAGTAGGATCTGCTATTTTGAGAGAATTACAAGCTAAAGGCTATACAAATTTAGTCTATCGCACGAGTGCAGAATTAGATTTGAAGAAATTCGATGATGTTGTAACATTTTTTACTGTAGAAAAGATTGACTATGTATTCATGGCTGCCGCCAAAGTTGGTGGCATTGTGGCTAATAATGAGTATCCAGCTGATTTTATCCGAGATAATTTACTTATTCAGACCAATGTTATTGATGCAGCCTATAAGTCAGGCGTTACTAAGTTATTATTCCTTGGTTCCACTTGTATTTATCCGAAGCTTGCACCTCAACCACTTAAAGAAGAATATTTATTAACAGGTGAACTTGAGGCTACGAACGAACCTTATGCCATAGCGAAAATTGCTGGCATTAAGATGTGTCAATCTTATAATCGCCAATATGGTACAAGATATATTTCCGTGATGCCTACCAACTTGTATGGACCTAATGATAACTTTGATTTGGAGACATCACATGTTTTACCAGCACTAATGCGTAAAATTTATGAAGCTAAAATGAATCAGGCACCACAGGTTGAAATCTGGGGGACGGGTACGCCGAAGCGGGAATTTCTCCATGCGGATGATTTGGCCAATGCTTGCTTGTACTTAATGGATAACTACGAGAGCAATGACATTATTAATGTCGGTGTTGGTGAAGATATCTCTATTAAAGAATTGGCTGAGATGATTAAGAAAGTTGTTGGCTATGATGGGGAGTTAGTATTTAACACATCCAAACCGGATGGTACTCCTAGGAAGCTTGTTGATGTAACGAAAATTTCAAACTTAGGTTGGAAAGCAAAGATCGAACTCGAAGAAGGAATCCGTTCGGCTTACCAATGGTTTATTGATAATCACATCGTAGCTACGAAATAGATGAATGTTCAAGTGGAGGAATTGACAATGAAAACAGCATTAATTACAGGTGTAACTGGACAAGATGGTTCCTATCTAGCAGAGTTTCTATTAGAAAAAGGATACAAAGTGTATGGCCTTCGTCGACGTACGAGCACACCGAATTACGAGAATGTCCAACATATTAAAGATCGCATCGAATGGCTGTCTGGTGATTTAACAGACTTAGCCTCATTAATAGAAGCAGTAAGAACATCGCAACCAGATGAAGTTTATAATCTAGCAGCTCAATCTTATGTAGCCGCATCATGGCCGCAGCCTTTGGCTACGGGGCATATGACAGCATTAAGCGTAACGAATATGCTAGAGGCTGTTCGCATCATGAAGCCCGATGCCAAATTCTATCAAGCATCGAGCAGTGAAATGTTTGGGAAAGTTGTGGAAACACCACAGAAAGAGACGACGCCATTCTACCCTCGCAGTCCATATGGGGTAGCGAAACTGTATGGACATTGGATTACGGTGAACTATCGCGAGAGCTTTAATATGTTTGCATGCTCAGGCATACTCTTCAATCACGAATCGCCACGCCGCGGGATTGAGTTCGTAACTCGCAAAGTAACTGACGCTGTGGCTAGAATTAAACTTGGCTTACAAAGCGAGCTTAGAATGGGCAACCTAGATTCCCTTCGGGATTGGGGTTTCGCTGGAGACTATGTAAAAGCCATGTGGTTGATGCTACAGCAGGAAGAACCAGATGACTTTGTAATTTCCACTGGAGAAATGCATACAGTGAAGGAACTGTTGGAGGTAGCCTTCTCGTATGTAGGATTGCATTATGAGGATTATGTAGTGATTGATCAGGCTTTTGTTAGACCAGCTGAGGTTGATCTGCTGCTCGGGGATTGCACGAAAGCGAAAGAGAAGTTAGACTGGGAGCTTGAGGTTGGATTCGAGGAATTGATTCATATGATGGTGGATTCGGATTTGAAACGGGTAAATAAAGAGATGAAGTAATTCATTAATAGTGCATTAACAAAAGATAAGAAGAGAATAAAGAAGTTTTCCTTTGTAAGGGAACACATAAATGAGTATTTAAAACTATTGCTTTTTCAATTTACTTGGAAATTGTAAGGGGGTTAGATAATGGATTTGACAATCGTGTTAACAGTGTATAATGTCGAACCTTACTTAAGGGAATGCTTAGATTCAATATTCGGAAAAGTCTTAGTTAATTTTGAATTAGTTGCTGTCAACGATGGTTCAACGGATAATAGTTTGCAAATATTAGAGGAATACAAATCAAGAAATAAAAATATGAAAGTAATAGATCAAGAAAACCAAGGACCAAGTACTTCAAGAAATATTGGTTTGGAAAACTCAATAGGGGAGTATATATTTTTTTTTGATTCTGATGATATATTGGCAGAAGATATAAAATTCGTTAATTCTATATCTCAACTGAGGGATGTTGATATATTAACTTTTGATGCTCAAATCTTTAAAGAAGATATTTCTAATGGTCTTCAAAGTGATAGGGACTATATAGAAAAAAAGATAAAAGGTAGGCCCGGAAAGGTTATTAATGGTATTCGAACATTTTGTTATCAAGGTAATGAATACTTAGAAATAATAAAAAGAAGAAATTATTTTTCACCTGTTGTATGGCGAAGAATTTATAAAAAGAAGTTCTTAATAGATAATAGTTTAGTATTCTATCCTGGCTTGATCCATGCTGAAGATGATCTTCATTTTTTTCAAACATTATTTTTGAACCCGAAGATTATGCATTTTGAAAAAAATGTTGTTTTTCATAGAATTAGAAAAACATCAATTATGGGAGCTTTAAATAAAAAAAACAGCTATCATAGTTTAAATAAAATATTTCCTGAATTACTGAAAATCAGGAAGCTGAACTTAAATAGTAGTTTAGATCAAAAAGAAATTTTTGATTGGATTATTAATATTTACATTAGAAGAATACATACACAAAAACCTGATTTAAGTTCTATTTTTAGTTTACGGAGAACTTTAATGGGAAATGAAGTAAAGATAGAGTTGAAGACAGTTGTGAAAATATTAGTTAACCTCGTGAGGAATGTTAGTATTGGATAAAACAGTTAAAAACATTATTTATGTAGCAGGTCAGCAATTTATTAATACAATCTTGCCTTTTCTAACCATACCTTATATAGCAAGAGTTTTAGGGGTTGAACAAAATGGTGTCAATTCTTATTCTCTTACAATAGTAAATTTGTTCGTTGTAATATTCTCATTAGGTTTCTCTGTTTATGGGGCGAATGCAATCGCCCAATCTAAAGGGAAATCTCAAAATACCACATTTATAGAGATAATCATCTTACAAGTCTTATTTTTATTAATTGGACTATTCTTATATATAATTTTTATTCTGCAATATTCAACAGGCTATAGTGTAACGATTTTTTTTCTACAGGGTTTGAATATTATTGTTAGCTTATTCGACGTCAGTTGGTATTATCAAGGAAAGGGGGACTTTAAAAAAATTGTAAGTAGAAATATTATTGCTAAGTTGATCGGAACATCAAGTGTATTTTTATTTGTGAGAAACCCTGAGGATTTATGGGTGTATTTAATTTTAATGAATGGTAGTCAATTATTAGGGAATTTTATTCTGTTTGCAAATACTATATCCTTATTAAAATATATAAAATTAATTAATAAAGGAAGGCTAAGATCACATTTTAAAGCAGCATTCTTACTGTTTTTACCGAATATTACAGTTTTAATTTTTTCAAGCTTTGATAAAGTTCTGTTGGGGCAAATGGGTGATATTACTGGATTATCTAATTATCAACAGGTGCAAAGACTCATTATATTTTTGTATTCTGTTCTAATGATTCCTTCAGCTGTCTTAATACAAAAAATAGCTTTATTACGTTCATCATCTAAACATAAGCAGGCTGAATCTATTATTCGTAATGGGTTTAACATATATATAATTCTAGGCTGTTTTTTTGTTTTCGCAATATTATTGTCCTCAAAAGAAATTATAAAATTGTTTTTAGGTGAAGAGTACGATGGAGCAATATTGTTGTTTTCAATATTAAGTCCAATCTTAATAACCAAAATTATCGGTGGAGTAATTGGCGGATGGTATTTGGTGCCATTAGGTAGAAATAAACTTCATTCATATCCCCTAGTAATTGGAGCACTTTTTAGTGTTTTATTAAATAGTTTAATAACACCATCTTTTGGTGTGAGTGCTGCCGCTATTATTTGGGTTATTACAGAACTAATAGTATTATCTATACAATTTTATTATTCACGTGAAATTATTAGATTATTTTGTAAAGAGAACTTTACAATAATTATAATTATTTTCATTTCATTTACTATCTCGAAATTATCTGTTTTAAATTTTGGGATTAATAAAAATATTCTTTTAGAATTTATAGTTGAAATAGTTATGTATGTTTTATTTATTTTAAGTATGTTATGTGCTTTTAAATCAACAAGAAAATTTTTAAGTGACCTTATTAATCTATTTAGTAGATACTTAAATAATAATTATAAGGAGAAAATAAGTGAAAATAGTACAAATTAGTAGCGGATTAGGAAATCAAATGTTTCAGTATGCTCTTTATATGAAATTATTATTAGATGATGAAGAAGTATATTTAGATACAAGAACAAATTATGAGATGTTTAAAAATCAGCATAATGGATATGAGTTGGAAAATGTTTTTAATATTACACCAAAGCATGCCAGTGAGGTAATGATAAATAGATATTCAGATTTAGAAGTTAATTTACGGTCACGTATTCGAAGAAAGATATTTGGTAGTAAAAACAGTATGTATAACGAAGAAAAAGAATTTGTATTTGATCAAAATATCTTCCATAAACAAAAAAAATATATAAAAGGATACTGGCAAAATTACAATTATTTTAAAGATATTGAATCTAATTTAAAAAAGGAATTTACCTTCCGGGAACCTTTAGATAAATCGAATGAAGAATTAATTAATAAAATAAAAAATGAAAACTCGGTTTCAATTCATGTAAGACGCGGGGATTATTACCAAAATGAAAAGTTTGAAAAAAAATTCGGGAATATTGCAAATTTACAGTATTATTCAAAATCAATCGAATTCATAAAACAGAAGGTATTAAATCCTAAATTTTATGTTTTTTCAGATGATATTATTTGGGCTCAAAAAAACCTGGGGCTTTCAGACAGCAACACCTGCTATATTAACCACAATAGAAACAATAATAGTTATAAAGACATGTGGCTTATGAACTCATGTAAACACAACATTATTGCCAATAGTTCATTTAGTTGGTGGGGAGCTTATCTTAATGAGAATATAGATAAAGTTGTTATTGCACCACGAAAATGGATTAATATAAAGGGATTAGAAGAAGTGGAACTGTTTCCAGCATATTGGATATTATTATAACAATTTTTACAATAAATAAATGCATTTATTGATTATTTTAGATATTTTTTTGTTGCTCGGGGGAATGAAATGAATCACCTTAAAAATGGATCAATTGTAAAAAAAAGTAAAGTAAAATCATTATTTATAGCACTGACTGTCGCTACAGCACTAATTATTTTGGCATATTCATTCACTGATAATTTTATGGTCTTTCTTTCTTTTTTTTCGATTATTTTTCCAATATGTACCATGATCTATATGTTACACGGTTTCAAATATTTATTTTTTGAAGTGAGTTTCATTGTTTTCTCAATATTATTCTTTATAATTGCTCCATTATCTCAAATTAGATATGAAAGATTACCTAATACTTTTTTGATCAGTTCAGAAAGTATTATTTCAACAAATTTGCTTTTAGCAGTATTTTGCTCCTCATATTTATTTTTTCGGTTTACGAAGGTAGCAAAAAAAATTAACATGTCTATTGAAACGGAAAAACCTTTTCTAGAAAATCCAAAGTCTACTATGTTTGTAATATCTATTTTTGCAATAATTATTATAATGCTAAAATTTGATTTAATCATTAGAGGTATTATCTATAGAGAGGCATTATTTGATAATGTATCTTCTCAAGTAGCATTAATTTATAGCAAATACGTCTTTTTGTTGCCTCTTTTTTTGTTTTCTTTTACATTAATGAAATTTAAAGAAAATAAAAAACTGAAATATGCAGTGTTATTAATACCATTCTTGTTACTAATTTTTCTTGTGAAAAATCCATTTTTAGAAAAAAGAAACGCCATTGGACCTATTTATTTGTCAATAATGTGTTTTACTTTCACTAAAAGGTTCACTAATAACAAGTTGTTGATTACTTTGTTTATTACTCTGATTTTTCTTTTTCCAATTTCTAGTGTTATTACCCACAAAGCAATTGGAATTGATGATTTACTAGCCAGTAAAGAGAGTGTAACACAGTACATTGAAGAAATAGACTATTTCAAGGAATTTACAGATCTGGATTACGATGCGTGGGCAAATTTTGCTGCAACTATAGAATACGTTAAACTAAATGGAATTACATACGGAAACCAACTGGCTGGATCATTACTATTTTTTATTCCAAGGGAAATATGGGAAGATAAGCCTATAACAACAGGGCAATTAATAGGAAATTACCTAATGTCTAATTATTCAATGTGGTTTAATAATCTTTCAAACCCACTACCATCTGAAGGATATATTAATTTTGGATTGTTAGGAATAGTATTTTTTGCTTATATATTATCTTTATTTGGAAAAAAAGTTTGCGTTTTCTTTATTAAAGGGGGATATTACACTTTTCTTGGTTATTACCTTACTTTCTATTTAATTTTTTTACTAAGAGGTGATTTAATGAATGGAATTGCTTATGGTGTAGGAGCGATTCTAGCATTATATTTTACTCCCAAAATTATAGATAAATTTCTAAATCTTAAAAAAAATAGTCTTTTTTAGATTAGAAAAGGACTAATATTTGAAGAGGTGATTAAATTCAGCATGAAAGTACTTTTCATAACTAACATTCCAGCCCCGTACAGAGTTGATTTTTTCAACAAATTAGGGTTTTTTTGTGATCTTACAGTTTGGTTTCAAGCTGAAAATGAATCCAATCGAAAATGGAAATTTGAAGGGCTTGGAGAAAGATTTAAATATAAATTTCTAAAAGGACGGACATTTGGACTTGATAAGCATATCAATGTTTCAATTCTAAGTGAATTGAATAAAGAGCTATTTGATGTATATGTATTGGGAGGTTATAGCTCGCCTACTGAAATAATGGCCATACACTGGCTTAAGTATCATAATATTCCATTCATACTGAATTCGGATGGTGGCTTTCCTGCAAAGGAATCGTTAATTAAAAAATGGTTTAAGACATATCTAATTTCATCGGCAACGATGTGGTTATCTTCAGGAAAGAATTGTTCGGAGTATTTAAGCTATTATGGTGCGGAAAAGGAAGCTATTAGTGAATATCCATTTAGTTCAGTCCAATTTAATGAAGAGGAATTAACTCCATTAACACGAGAAAAAAAAGATATTATTAAAATTGCGCATGGCTTAAATGACATTGTAGTGCTAACTATCGGACAATTTATTCATCGCAAAGGGTTTGATGTCCTCATACATGCATTTAGTAAGTTGAAAGATTGTAATGCCAGCCTGCTAATAATTGGTGGTGGAGAGAAGGAAGAAGAATATAGGGAATTGATTAAATCGTTAGAATTATCTAATGTTACTATTTTAGATTTTATGCATAAAGATAAATTAATCGAATATTTCAAGGTAGCAGATTTTTTTGTATTGCCTAGTAGGTATGATATATGGGGCTTAGTATTAAATGAGGCTCTATGGTTTGGTTTACCCATCATTTCGACATATACAACTGGAGCTGCACACGATTTAATTACAGAAGATGAAAATGGATATATAGTTAACAGTGATCATCCAGAAGAACTATATGAGAAATTAAATGAATTAATTAAAAATGAGAGTTTAAGACAAAAATATTCGAATAGTAGCTTTCGGATTGCTCAACAATACAAAATTGAAAATATGGCACTAAGGCACTATGAAATCTTTAATCAATTTTTAACAATAAGGACCTTACATAAAAGCTTAATATACAAGTAATATGATTTACGAAGGAGAAGATTTACTATGAAAATCTCCATTATTGGAACTGGCTATGTTGGACTAGTAAGTGGAGTTTGTTATGCAGCAATTGGTCACAAAGTAAGTTGTATTGATATAGACATCAAAAAGGTGGAAAGTCTGAAAGAGGGAAAGTCTCCTATCTATGAACCTGAACTAGAAGAGTTAATGGTTCAACATTTGGAATCTGGAAATTTGTCATTTACGGATGATTACGTTGTTGGTTTACAAGATGCTGAAGTTATTGTTATCGCAGTGGGGACGCCTTGTAAAGAGGATGGTACTGCTGATATTTCCTATATTGAAATGGCGGCTATGAGAATAGCGCAACACATTAGTTGTTATACAATCGTGGTAATTAAAAGTACTGTGCCAGTTGGAACAAACGATCATATTGAGAAGTTAATATCGAATCATTTGCAGAAAGCTGTTGAATTCGAAGTTGTGTCCAATCCTGAATTCCTAAGAGAAGGTACAGCGGTTAAGGATACATTTTATGGTGATAGAATTGTAATTGGTACAAATAGTGAGAATGCTGCTGCGATTGTTCAGAAAATGCACGAACCATTTCATATCCCATTCTATCTGACAGATCGACGAAGTGCAGAAATGATTAAATATGCAGCAAATGCTTTTCTGGCTACTAAAATCAGTTTCATAAACGAAATTGCTGCAATTTGTGAAAAAGTTGGAGCCAATGTGGAAGATGTCGCAGTTGGGATGGGGAAAGATAAAAGAATCGGTGAGCAATTCCTTAAGGCTGGTATTGGATACGGGGGTTCATGTTTTCCCAAAGATACAAAAGCTTTGATTCAAATTGCTGGAAATGTTCAGCACGATTTCGAATTGTTGCAGTCTGTTATTAAAGTAAACGCGACTCAACAATCTAGCCTAGTTGATAAAGCTAAATCATATTTTGAGAATCTAAAGAATAAAAGAGTGGCTATTCTTGGTCTATCCTTTAAGCCGAATACAGATGATATGAGGGAAGCCGCTTCAGTAGTTATCATTGATCAATTGATTTCACAAGGTGCTGAAGTAGTAGCCTACGACCCAATAGCAGTTCCAAAGGCAAAGAAAGTACTTAACCCTGCAGTACAATACAGTTCATCTATCGAAGAAGCAATGATTGATGCTGACTGTGTCTTTATCGTTACGGAATGGGATCAAATCAAGCAGATGGATCTCATGAAAACTGCAAGGTTAATGAGAACTCCAGCTTTTTTCGATGGGAGGAACTGTTTCTCCTTGAAAGATGCTGAATCAGCTAATATCGATTATTTCTCTATTGGAAGGCCATCTATTATTCGCAGCTTAGATCATATTCACTGGAGCTGATTTCAAATGATAAAGACTCTTATATTAACGAATACAATCGCTCCATACCGTATTCCTGTATTTAATAAATTAAATGAAGATGAAAATATAAATCTTACTGTGTGGTATCTGGAAGAGCGTGAGAAGAACAGGAACTGGAATATTAATCATAATGAAATTCATTATAAATATGAGTGCCTCCCCGGTATACATACCTATATTCAACAATTGGATATGGGGGTCCATCTTAATTACGGGCTCTTTCAGAAATTATTAAAACTTAATCCAGATGTAATTATTACTTCTGGCTACGATGCAATTGGGTATTGGTCGGCACTTATTTATGCGAAACTATTCAGGAAAAAATTTATTGTTTGGTGGGGGAGTACCCTAGAGAGCAGCCGAATTAAAAATAAGTTTGTAAATGGTGTGCGTAAATTCTTTTTTGCTCGTGCAGATTCATTTATCACCTATGGCTCCGCGGCAACACAGTGCCTTCAACATTATGGAGTGAACAAGGCAAGGATTATTACAGGCTATAATACGGTAGATATTAAATACTTCAATCGTAAATATCACAAAGAGAAGCTAAAGTTACAGACTGCTCATGATAAAATTAAGTTATTATATATCGGTCAATTAATTCAAAGAAAAGGTTTAACAGAGGTAATATTTGCTCTTCAAAAAGTCCCGTATGTAAATTGGGAATTGAAAATTGTGGGTTCAGGCCCTGAAGAAGCAGCCATTAAGAAGCAAGTTGAGGAATGTGGATTGAGTAATCATGTAAGCTTTGAAGGATATAAGCAAAAAGAGGAACTTACTTCCTACTTAATAGATGCAGATTGTTTAGTTTTCCCATCACTAATAGAGGTATGGGGGTTAGTAGTTAATGAAGCACTTGCGACGAAAACATTCGTTATCGCGTCACAATATGCTGGAGCTACAAGAGATATCATTGTAGAAAAAATGAATGGAATTGTGATTGACCCAATGGATGAACACAATTTAGTCGAGTCATTCTCATGGGTGTGTGCAAACCAAGAATACCTTCAAAACAATTGGAAATTAAATTTCAATATCTGGAGAAAGATTCATCCATATTCCTATGCGCGCTCCGTGAAACTAGCAATAAAAAAAGCCATGATGTGAGGAAGACATATGATTAATATTCTTTATATACAACCTTATGCTAGTCATGTGGGTGGTGTAGATACTGTCTTATTGCAGTTAGTACAGGGACTCGAGAAATCAAGATATAAACCATATGTCATGCTCCCTGCTCCTAGCCCGTATGTAGAGAAATATCAAGCAGCGGGAGCAGAAGTATTATTTGGGACAATAGCGGTATTTGGAAAGCCGACTGACAAATGGTATTACTTGAGAAACTTTAAAAATTTATTTTCTTCAATGAAAGCAATACGAAGAATTGTAAAAAAGCATCAGATAAACATCATTCACTCACATAAAATGGAGCTTATTGGTGGTAATATTGTTGGTAAAATAGCAAGAATTCCGACCGTGCAAACTGTTCATGAATTGCCAAGACGACCATTAATTGCATATAAATTTGTTGGCTATTTAAACCACCTGTTTAATGATAAAGTAATTGTACTTTGTGATCGAAGTAAAACTATGTTTCGTTGGGGACCTTTTCAATCTAATAAGTTACTTAAAATCTACAACGGTATCGATTACTCAACATCGAATGAGAAAACCTTGGCTGTCCATAAAACTTTACGTGAAGAATTAAGGTTATCTTTAGATGACAAGATAATGATTACTGTCGCAAGGTTAAACCCAATGAAAGGGATCGAATACCTGATTAAGACAGCAGAGTTATTTAAGAAGGAAAAGAAAAATATGAAGTTTGTCATAGTTGGAGATATTGCCTTCGATGCAGATCAAGCATATAAAAATGAGCTGCAGAGGCTAGTTACCGACAATGAATTAGAGGAATATGTATTCTTCTTAGGACTTCGCAGAGATGTGGCGCAACTATTACACCAATCGGATGTATTTGTTCTTCCTTCTATTTATGATATATTTCCGACAGTAATTCTAGAAGCAATGTGTGCTGGATTGCCTATTATAGCTACAGATGTAGGGGGAGTTCCAGAGATGGTCAATGAACATACAGGTTTGTTAGTACCCCCTAAGAATGAAATTGCTATAAAAACTGCTTTAGACAAACTATTAAATATGGATTACATAACAATGGGTCAAAATGGAAAGAACCTAGTGTTAAATCATTTTACTAGAGCGAGTTATGTTGCCAAAACAACGGATGTCTATGAGGAGTTGTTGGGTAAATGAAAAATGTAATTAGACTAGATCTATACAATCAATCTCACTATTATAGAGGTAGAAACGGGGCAATTGTTCTATTATGGTGGCTCATCCAAGGAACCTTTTTCCGTTTCTCTATCCATAACATGTATGGATGGAGAAGATTTTTACTACGACTATTCGGTGCAAAGATAGGCAAGAACGTGCAGGTTAGATCGACTGCTAAATTTACATACCCTTGGAAAGTTGAGATTGGGGATTATTCTTGGATCGGCGATTATGTTCAGTTGTATAGTCTTGATCGTATAGAAATAGGTAATCATTGTGTAATATCACAAAATTCTTACCTGTGTACAGGGACGCATGATCTTCAAGATATCACATTTAGTTTAATAACCAGACCAATTAGAATAAAAGACGGTGCATGGGTTGCAAGCGATGTATTTATTTATCCTGGTGTAACGATTTATGAAATGGCGGTTGCTGGTGCACGAAGCACAGTAATTAAAGATATTCCATGTAATGAGATTCATATTGGTTCGCCTGCTAAGTTTTTAAAAGAAAGATTTTCGAAAGAGGTAGCACATGAAAAAGAAAATAGTATTCGTTGTTAACTACTTTTATCCGGACTTCGCGTCAACGGGTCAGTTAATGACTGAATTATGTTTATATTTACAACATGACTTTGATATCACCGTCATTGCTGCAATACCAGAGGGAACTGATGCTCAATCGAGTGGCAAGAGATTTATACATGATAGACTTGAAAACATTGAGATTGTAAGGATTAAATTACCGAAATTAGATAAAAGCAATAAGGTGAGTAGGCTGAGATATATTACAGCCTATTTTTTATTTGCAATATTCGCATTGTTGAAGCAAAAGCAGACGGATGTTATTTATACGATTTCAACACCGCCGGTTTTAGGTGGTTTAATTGGTACTATTGGAAAGATACTTAAGCGATCCAAACATATCTATAATATTCAAGACTTTAATCCAGAACAAGCGGAAGCGGTTAAATATACAAACAAGAAGGCTATATTTGGAATTGCAAGATTTATAGACAATTTAAGCTGTAAATTGGCTGATCATGTAATAACAGTAGGTACTGATATGCAAGAAACGCTTATTCAGCGTTTTGGCAAGAAGAATAAGTCTATTCCGAGTAATTCAGTCATTAATAACTGGACAGATGAAATAGATATTGTTCCTTTAGAGAAGGAACATCCAAAAGTTCAAGAATTTCTACGAAAGTATGATTTGCTAAATAAGCGTATTATCATGTACTCAGGGAATTTAGGCTTATATTATGATTTAGAAAACATAATAAAATTAATTAAACATTTTAAAGACGATACGAGTGTTGCATTTGTTTTTATTGGAGATGGCGCTGTAAAGAAGGCTATGAAACAATTTGCCAATGACAATGGCTTAACAAACACTCACTTTCTTCCGTTTCAATCAAAAGATACGATTAAGTATTCCTTAAATGCAGCAGATATACATTGGGTTGTGAATCAAAAGGGAATTAAAGGGGTCTCTGTTCCCAGTAAGATATATGGTGTGATGGCAGCTGGTAAGCCAGTCTTAGGTGTACTAGAGAGTGGTAGTGAAGCTCATCGGTTAATTATGAAGAGTGGGTGCGGAGTTGTGGTTGAACCTGGAGACTATTCAGGAATTATTAAGAAAATTGAAGAGATCCTCTATATGAATCACAGCCATTTATCGGATATGGGGCTGAATGGAAGGAAATATCTGGACCTAAATCTAACGAAAGATATGGCGCTCACTAAATATAAGCAATTATTGACTCAGATATCTTCATAACAGGTTCGTAAAATTAAAAAAGATACATCGAAGAGAGGTAACTAAATGAAACTTATCCTACTATCCGGAGGCTCCGGCAAACGTCTATGGCCATTATCCAATGACTCACGTTCGAAGCAATTTCTGAAGGTGCTAAAGGATGAAGAAGGGCACATGGAATCGATGGTCCAGCGTGTATGGCGGCAAATCGGGAATGTCGGCCTATCCGACTCCACTTATGTGGCGACTGGCAAAGCGCAGTTAGATATGATCTATAGTCAACTTGGAACGGATGCTCCCATTATCGTAGAGCCTGAGCGTAGAGATACGTTCCCAGCGATTGCGTTAGCTGCGACGTATTTATACTCCATGGAAGGCGTTAGTCTACAAGAGGTTATAACAGTTTTACCCGTGGATCCTTACGTCGAGAATAGATTTTTCAACAAAGTCAAAGAGTTAGAGAATATCGTCCTATCATCAGGTGCTGATATCGGACTTATAGGCGTAAAGCCAACTTATCCTTCTGAAAAATATGGCTATATTGTTCCTGAACCAGAAATATGCAGTGATCCCTATAATAAAGTTAGTCATTTTACTGAGAAACCCCATGAAGACCAAGCGAAGCTCTTGATTGAGCAAGACGCGCTTTGGAATTGTGGGGTTTTTGCTTTTAAATTAGATTACCTCATCAATTTACTGATTGAGAAAGGTATTCCCATTCAGTATGAGGAACTCGTGAAACAATATGAGAGTTTAGAGAAAATCAGTTTTGATTATGAAGTCGTGGAAAAAGCCAGTCACGTAGTCGTTGCGCCATATGATGGATACTGGAAGGACCTTGGTACCTGGAATACATTGACGGAAGAAATGAGTTCCCATCTCATGGGGAATGGCATTATTAGTCATGATTCTGTGAACACGCATATCGTTAATGAGTTAGATGTTCCTGTCACGGTGATTGGTCTTTCCAATATTGTTGTCGCGACCAGTCCAGATGGTATTCTAGTTTCAGATAAGGCTTCCAGCCCTAAGATCAAGGATATTATGCGAGATGTCGAGTTGAGGCCTATGTATGAGGAAAGACGCTGGGGTTGGTATAAAGTATTAGATTATAGTAAGCTTGCTGAAAATCAACACGTCCTAACCAAACGAATTTGTATTGGTGCAGGCAAGAATTCAAGTTATCAATTACACCATAAGCGCAGCGAGACCTGGACATTTATTGCTGGCGAGGGTGAGCTGGTATTGAATGAGAAACTCATACCAGTCAAGGCTGGGGATGTGATCCAAATTCCAATGCGTTCTCGACACGCGATTAGAGGGATTACGGATTTAGAGTTTATCGAAGTACAAACAGGCAGTGAACTTATTGAAGAAGACATTATCCGGCTTTATATGAGCTGGGAAGAGATTTTACAATTTTCAAATTGAGTACATTCCCCCTAAAGGTTGTCGCAAAGACGATCTTTAGGGGGATCCTTTGGATTCTAGTAAAGTAAAGGTGGTGATTATTTAATGAGAAGTAGGAAACCTAAAAAATCATGGAAGAAATGGCTGCTAGGTAGTTTGAGTTTTATTGTTTTTGCAATGTTAGTTGGAGGCGGTATCCTATATTATAAAATTCGTTCGATTAACGTAGATGATATAGTTCAAAGACACCAGCAACCAATTGAAGAACGTCTAGGGACAGAGGCCGCATCAGTGGTTGCCAAGAATGATTCAAATGAGACCAAGCTCCCAAGTATACTTAGCTCCCCTGTAGAAAAAGCTGAGGAGTTTGCAAGTAAGCCAATTAAGACGCAGGATGCACTTGATGTAGCAGCGCTACTATTAAAATCTGGTTTAACCTTGAAAGAGGTATATTACCTTACTGGGGAAGCGAAAAGCGATCTGTCAACGGAGGACAAGCAGAAAATTCGTGATCTTTTACTTTCGAAATTGAGTTCAGATGAAATATCTGCTTTACGTTTGATTACTAAGCAGTATGGCAAAGGCCTACTCATCCTTGATCCTAATTATCCAATAGAGTTAATTGGCATCGATGATCCAGAAGAAAGAAAGCGCGTTGAAAAAGAATTACAGGCCAAAAAACAATCACAGTTAGGAAACAAGCAACCTGAACCAACAAAGAATCAACAAGCGACTGTAGAAAAGTCTCCAACTGAGAGCACTCCAACCAAAACATCAGATTCTACAGTAGTCGCAAGTTATAAATCGAAGTTGGACTCTCTAGAAGCTAGCTGCCGGGGGGATATTAACAATCTAATAACAAGCGTAGTAAATGCTAAAAAGGCTGACAAGAATTTGAATTTAAGCGCACTTCAAAGCATGTTTATGGGCAAATTCACTAGTGCTGAGTCTCGCTGTGATGCGAGTTTTAATGGGATTCTCTCAGATGCAGAAAAAGCAGGTATAAGCTTAAAGGATATGGATGCTTGGAAACAGGCATACAGTTCTATGAAACAATCTGCACAGAGCAGTGCAATTAATCAATTGTCTCAAGCATTTCTTAAATAAGTGTAATAGAGGTCTTAGGAACTAGATGAAAGGTGAAACAATGATTCTAAAGGTTGATGAAAGAATCATAGATTTTGTTAAAATATACCTATAACTGTTAATCACATAACTCGTAGGATAATGGCAAAATTGATGAAAATCAATGACGCAAAGCTAAAGGGACTAAATTAGAGTCATCTAATATGTTAGCCAGCTGCCGATTACGGACCTCCGATTATTCTTATGTGAAACGATACGTAGGAGGTAGATCTGTAATGTTTTGGCTGATCGCGTTGTTTCTAGTATGGCTGAGTGGTTGTTTATTTTATTTAAGCGTGTTCGCGGCAGCGAAACGTGCTGATGAGATGGCCGCGGCAGTATTTAATATGGACGGTATCGAACCGAAAGTAATGGCTTCATAATGCTAGATTTGTAGAAAATCTTATCTAACGAAGGCACCTATGTCAGGTGCTTTTTTATTTTATTTTAAGAGGATACAGAAAGTGGATAGTGAATAGGTATAGGAGAGCTGGGATAAAGCTGGAGGTGATGCAGCGGTGAACGAACAGCGTGAGCATGTACTTTCAAGTATAGTTACAAGCAATGGAATGTTGAATACAGCTAAGCTTATAGACAGACAGCATTTGTATACAGGTAGAAATGGCAAGGTGATTGAACGATTCTGGGTGGATATCAATGGACAGAGGGAGTCATTTATTTTCAAACCATTAACAAATGGAACGACGTGTGGTCGTGAGAGATGGATGTACGAACATTTACTTGCCTCAGTACCCGTAAGAATTCCTAAGCTTTATGCCGTTGCTGAGCATGAAGATCCAGAATGTTATTGGACGATCTACGAAGATATGGGTGAGCTGACCCATCATTTGGAGGAAGACGATTATGTTATTGCAGCCGCGAGTATCCCTTTGTGGCATAGGCTTCCACTCCAACGAGTCCCTTCGCATTTCAAAGGGGATAAACGAGATCTGTCTGATTTGATGCAAGAGGTTATGGATAGGTATGATGATGTGAAAATTTGGTTGACTAAGTTTGGATTAGAGGATGCTCAGATTACAGCAATTAAGCAATTCCTCACACGGCTGGACGGAAATTTTGAATCTGAAATTGTTATTTCACATGGTGATTATCATCAGGGGAATGTGTGCCGGAAAGGCGCAGAGTTTATCATTCTAGATTGGGAGTTCGTTCATCATAATTCCGTGTACTGGGATTTGTATGGTTTATTAGACATGAGTCATCCCGATTTTCCTAAAATGATTAGCTCCAGCACTCGTCAAGCTGCATTGCACGCGTATCTGAATCATCGAGTTGCACTTGGTTGGGAAGTTGATGCGGTAGCATTTATAAGAGATTATCACCGCTATGCAATCGTACATTCGCTTTGGATGCTAGGTTTAATCGAACATGATCTACAAAATGGTCAATGGGAACTGTCCAAATTACTTCGTGCACAGCAGGAAACGATGCATTCGCTTATGGATTGTTTCACCTATTGTCATAAGGCATAATCATTTTATTTTAATAAATAGGACTATCGACCCTGTCTTTAGTCCCTCTTCATTTGTCATATCTTGGTTTATACTAACTAAGTGTTGGTGAATAGTAACAATAGCGGACGTCTGATCAGAGACGCAAGCTAGACTGAATTTCAAGTTTTTGAAAGCTTTTTACGTTTAAATCCCCAAACCTTTATCCAAATTGCATCTTCATCGTCTTTGAATAGCTTAATGCCTGCTAATTTCAAAGGTGTCCATACTTCTGTAAAATAATAATTAGGCATTTGCTACGCCTCCTTTGTATGATATAGCTTACTCGAATATAACTGTTTGCTTTTAAAAAGTGTGTCGGAATTTGTCGATGAATTAGTAAGTTTGAATTAATTTTTAAGTATGAAGCACCGGGATGGTGCTTTTTTTGTTTTGATTTTCGATAAAATGCGACTTTTAGCCTAAAAAAAGTTATAATAGGTTTTATTCAATAGGGTTATTTTGAGATTTATCCCAATATTAATAGAAGAGGTGTTCAGGAAGTGAAAGCTAGTAAACGTATTAAAGCAGTAATGGGTCTATCTCTAGCAGTTATGATGGGGTTTTCTGCGCAAGCAACTGCAGCACAAACATCAACGGATGTGGATGTGTATCAGATTCCGATGCATTTCACTTTTGATGGGAAGGAATATGCGCCGCCAGAAGGTCAGCAAGGTTTTATCTACGAAGGCACGACTTATGTCCCGATTCGTTTCATTTCGTATTCGTTGGATAAAGCGGTAAGTTGGGACCCGAATACATACACGGTATCGATTGCGGAGCCTAAAGCGGCAGAAAAAATTAACATTAATGAATATAAAATAAATATGCAGGTGTATTCGAAAAGCACTGAGAAGTTCGATAAGTCCAAGTTAGCGCCAAGCAAATTGAAGGTTTATAAGGAAAAAGTTTCTTACCTATTCGATGGTGTTGCAAAGAGCCCATCTGATCAATTGCCTGGGTATATTGTAGATGGAAGTTTGTTTGTTCCGATTCGTTTTTTATCTGAGTCGGTTGGTAAGACGATTAATTGGGATCCGGAAACATACACGGTGTCCGCGGTTACTTCTGAAGTGAAGAAGGATCCAGAAGTGAAACTACCGGAGACGACAAAGCCTGTTACAACGCCTCCAATTGGTGGTGGAGGTGGTGGCGGAATCACGAAACCATCATTTGAGTCGATTAAGGCAGATGCAGATGGGAAAATTTCATCTTTAATGTCGGAGGCTCAATCCACGCTAACAGCGTTGTTTCTTCAATACTTGGCCGCACCAAGTGAAAGCTTAAAAGCGCAAGGTAAAGCGAAGATTGCAGAATATGATAATCGATTTAGTCAAATTATGAGTGACACGGAAACGAAGCTATCAACGAATGGTTATGATACGGCGATTGTCACGACCTATCGAGAAAAGTATGAACAAAAGAAAGCAGAACAAGAAGCCCTCCTTTCCAGGTAATCCGCCCATTTTTGGGCTTTCGTTCACCGAGTAGGCAATCGCACACATACAGTATAGGAGAAAATCAAACTATACAGAGAATGTGAGTGATTCCGATATGACAAAGCGTGAAGATCAAGAATTTCGTCCACCGCTCGGAGGGCATGGCGGCGGTATAGGAGGCGGTATAGGACATGGACCCGGAGGTATAGGTCATGGTCCTGGCGGCCCTGGAGGTCCGGGACACTTCCCAGGAGGCCCTGGCGGCCCAGGTCACTTCCCTGGTGGACCCGGTTTCCCAGGAGGTCCTGGTCACTTTCCCGGGGGGCCAGGCCACTTCCCACACCATGGCGGCGGCTTTAACAATGTACTGCCTTGGGTAGTAGCTCCATTGCTATATGGTGCGGCGACACAACCGTACTACCCGCCTTATTACCCGTATCCGTATCCTTATCCATACCCGCCATACTATCAGCAATATCCATATCCGACGTACCCTGTGATAAGGGAAGAGGATGATTTGTAATCGCCATTGCATTAAAATCAGAGCTGCCTTCGAGTAGGAAATCCCTACTTGCAAGGCAGCTCTTCTTTGTTTTATTTTATTATTTAGAATTATTATAAATAAGCTTGACTTTCTTTTTCTTTTAATTATAATAATTATTATCTGATATATATTATTATTTAAATTGAAACGTCGTACGGAAGGAGTGCATCGCGATGTATGATGTCATTATTGTTGGAGCTGGTCCCGCTGGAGCTTCTGCGGCGATTTATACAGCTAGAGGGAATTTGAAAACATTAGTTATCGATAAAGCACCGAATACAGGAGCTTTGGCCATTACGCACAAAATTGCGAATTATCCCGGTGTTATGGGTGAATTGTCGGGGAAGGACCTGCTGGATACAATGCGCGAGCAAGCAAAAGGCTTCGGAGCCGAGTTCATCCAGACGACGATCACGGATGTGGATGTGGAAGGCGAAACGAAATATGTATTTACCGCTGATGGGATGTATGAAGGCAAGTCTATCATTATTGCAACAGGCTCGAAGGGACGCAATCGGATGCTGCCAGGTGAGGAAAATCTGATGGGACGCGGGGTAAGCACGTGTGCGACTTGCGATGGAGCTTTTTTTTTGGGGAAGACGGTCGCTGTGATCGGTGATTCCGAAGAGGCGCTGGAAGAAGCACAAGCGTTGAGCAAGTTCACTAAATCCATCCATTTCGTCGTACCGCGTCCTGAGCTGCAAGGCGTTCATCACGTTCCGGAATTAAAAGGCACGAATATTCTCTACAAAACGAAGCCGCTTGAAGTCATGGGAGACAAGCAGGTGCAAGGTCTCAGAATTCGTACAAGCACTGGCAGCGAGGAAGTGCTGGACGTGGATGGTGTCTTCGTTTTCCTATCTGGCAGTAAGCCAGGTACGGATTTCTTGCAGGATCAAGTTCCTCTCGATGAGGAGGGCTTCATGATCTTGGACAGCTCGATGCAGTCGCCTGTTGCGGGTGTTTTTGGAGCAGGTGAAGTTAGACGCACCCCAGTCAAACAAGCTGTTGTTGCCGCTGCTGATGGTGCGATTGCCGCCATGGCTGTCGATAAATTTATTAATAAACGGGCTCAATTGATCCCCCAATACAAATAATCCAAACCCACTAGGAGATGACCAACCATGTCTAACGTAATCGTATATTCCAGTTCCAACTGCCCATATTGTGTCCAACTGAAAAAATATTTAACGGAACAGCAAGTCGGTTTCGAAGAAAGAAACATCGATTTGAATGATCAATTCGGACAAGAGCTGCACGATATGGGCTTAATGTCCCTGCCAGTCACCGTAATCGGTGATCACAAAATTCTAGGTCTCAACGTCACTAAACTCAAAAAAGCACTAGCCGAAATCGCTAGCTAATTCATAACCACAAAGGAGATTACATCATGACAACACAACAACTTAACGTTCAATCCCATCCTACTTTTGCTAAAATTGGGCTGCCAGCACCAAGCTTCTCGCTGCTTTCCACGAAAAATATGGAGACGCTCGAGGAAAAAATCTCGCTCGAGGACTACCGCGGCAGATGGCTCGTGTTCTTCTTCTGGCCGTTCGACTTCACCTTCGTCTGTCCGACGGAAATCACGGCGTTCAGCGACCATTACGAGCAGTTCCTTGATCTCGACTGTGACATTGTAGGCGCGTCTGTAGATAGTGTCTACACGCACCGTGCTTGGACACAAACGCCGCGCGATCAAAGCGGCATCGGCCCTGTGAAGTTTCCTTTGGTCAGTGACTTCTCCAAAGAAACAGCACGTGCCTACGGCGTCCTAGATGATGAAACGGGTGCTGCGCACCGCGGCTTGTTCATCATTGACCCTGAAGGCGTGCTGCGCTATCAAGTGGTCACGGACATGAATGTAGGACGCTCGGTTGACGAGACGCTGCGCGTGCTTCAAGCGCTGCAAGCAGGCGGACTGTGCCCAGCGAACTGGAAACCAGGCGATCGCACACTTTAAGATAATGTAGCCCCAATCGACATGATGTCGGTTGGGGCTTTCCTGTATTCTGATCGCTATTTGAAGTATAATGGTTAAATTACAGTCAGATAGTGAGGTCGGTTGCAGCATGGCGTCCATTGCGGACAAGGTATTTATGGGTTCTTTGATTTTAATGATGGTAGCCGTGGTCATAAGCGGGGTTGGCTTTCAATTCGTGAATTGGAAATCACAAGTAAATGATGAGCTCGAGGAAGAGACGAAAACGAGCAGCAATCGGAAGAAAAATGTCATGGATCGCCAAGATAAAAGTTTGAAACGAATCGGGCGCTCTTACTTATTTTGGATTGCACTTGCGGGGATGCTGGTATCCATTGGGCTTAGTTATTTATCAAATAGTTAAATGAAAGAAAGCGTATAGCTACTCATGTTCATGATGAGGGCTGTACGCTTTTTTTGGTTGGCGGTTAGCCGGAATCCCGTGCGATGAAGCGGGCGGATAACACAACCTTCTCCACTTGCCTGCCAGGGTGTTGCAACCGGTAAAGCAGCGTTTCTACAGCTCGAATGCCGAGCGCTTCCTTGCCGAGCTCAATGGTACTAAGCGCGGGCGTTGCGTAGGCGGCCGCTTCGATATTGTCCAGCCCAATGACCTTAACTTGACTAGGTACGTCGAGGCCGTGACGACTTAAGATAGGCAGTAGGGCTAATGCAAGGTGATCATTGGCACAAACAAAACCATCAGGCATCGTCTCCTCGGATAATGCAGCCACTTTGCGTTCCATTTGGTGTAGCATGTGTGGCCCTGAGTAAGCGATCTGCCATTTCTTCAAATGGTAGTGCTCAGCGGGTCCGGATATATCCTCGAGCGCCATGCGGCAGCCCCACCATCGCTCTTTGAAGCTAACGGCGAAATGATCATCGCCAATGAATATCACGCGTTTCGCGCCAGCGGAGAGCAAGCGTTGACAGGCCATTTTGCCAGCATCCAAATTGTTATTGAGCACACTGTCCACTTCGACGAGCGGTTCATGATGGTCAATGAGGACGAGCGGGATCCCACTCTGCTTCAAAGAAATGACGGACTGCGCCGGAAACGTTCCAGCCAACAATTGCCCAATGCAATGCGATGGATCGAGATAGGAAGGCATCTGAAGTCCAGATTGGTGCTGTGGTGAGATGGGAACGATGAGATGCTCATAGCCTAACTCTTTACTGGCTGTGGCAATGCCGGAGAGCACCTTTCCCCAGAAAGGGTTGTCCTGCAAATAGGTAGACTGAATCCACACCAAGATATAGGGAGTCGTTTCGTCTGTATGGTGCGGACCTTCTTTGGCATGCTGGTTGGCTGCTTGAAGGCTCTTCTGTGAGCGCTGCGCCTGCTGGATCGTATAGCCCATGGCTTTCGCTGTCTCCTGAATCCGAAGCCGGTTCTCTTCGCTAACGCCTGATTTACCTGATAAAGCTTGGGAGACGGTGTACTTGGACATGCCAAGTCGGTCGGCAATTTGCTGCATGGACACTTTTTTACTCATGATAAACATCCTTTTATGTTGAAAATACTTCGTAATTTCGCATCTAACCTAACAAATCTATTGTTATTGATTAGATGGATATTGTCAATGCTCGCTTATATCATGAGTTTATTCAAAAAAAGATTGACCTCATCCAAGATAATGATTAAATTATGTTAATAATCAAACGTTGTTAGCCTAACAAAAATAACAAATTATTCTTGAGATGTATGTTAGAAAACACACCCACTTGGAGGATGAGAGCATGCTTACAACGATCATATTTTACGATCCAACGTTTCCATATGAAGGGATTCGGCCTGACGACAAAGCGGTTGCACAGCTTGGAGAAATAGGAAGGGTGGTTGGAGCCGAGGGGCTTGGAGAGGCGCTTCAGCAGGGGGCGGATAATTTCATCCATCTACATGGACGTTACTTTCCAAAGTCAGCATGGCATGCCATCCTAGCTCATGCGCGTAAGGGCAAAGGATTCGTACATCTAGGCAGCGCACCCTTCCGAGTTCCGGCTTACCAAGGATCAGAGGGCTGGGAACTGGAGATTGAGCAGACTGCGTATCATCAGCAGCTTCAAATTCATGAAATCCTTTCCGTGGATGACGCACCGATTGCTCGCTATGCCGCAAATGCTGAGTTACCATTGCTGGCAGGTAAAGAAGAGCTGTTCGCCATTCAACCGACGGTTGGATTCGCACTCCATGTTACACGGACCGATGATCACCCAGGTCAGATCGGTTCCAGCGGTCCGATGGATGCTCATTTCACCCCTTTGTTGAAAGGGATTTCCAAAGAGGGACGAGAGGTCGCGGCACCGATCGTGCTACTTGAGAACACGAAGGGAGCCTATGCGGGTAGCCGTTGGATTTTCGCCAATGTGATCACAGATGAAGCCTTCTGGGGTAACGGGGGAGCCGAGCTAGTAGGTGAGTTGGCTGCTTATACGAAGCGAGGCGTTACGGAAATTTGGTTCAAGCCGAACTATGCCTGTTATGATCCGGGCGACCGTGCTGCTTTGACGGTTCAATTGCAGACGCTGGCGGATCGTACGGGGGCTAATTCCGAGAATGTGTCATGGACATTCCAAGTCCAAGTAACGAAAGACGGGCATGCAGCGCCGATCTGGACGACGGAATTCGCGATGAACGCGTCTCGAGAGCTCTCTTTTAAAAAGGTAAACATGCCTGTCGATATTGAAGCGGGTTATTATACAGCGGTATGTAAAGCGGTTGCTAATACGGGGGAAACGCGCACATTTAACCAAGGCTTCTGGGGATATGACGCAGAATTGCTTCGTGAGGGGACACCGATGTCCTGTGATCGCGACTACTTCTGGAAGGACGGACGTCCGCTTCCGATCGTTGGGATGACGTATATGACGAGCGATGTGGCGAGGAAATTTTTGTTCTTGCCGAACGTTTCCGTATGGGATCGGGATATTGCGCAAATGGTTAAAGCGGGCATCAACCTGCTGCGTACTGGCGTATGGTCGGCGTGGCGTCAAATCATGTTCGTGGACGGGCATCCTTATGAGGAAGTACTGCGCAGCATTGATGCTTTCATTTTGACATGTAAAAGACATGGGATTGAAGTCACGTTCAATTTCTTCTCCTTTACACCAGAGCTGTGGGAGGGTGTGAATCCGTATTTGGATCCTCGCAGCGTGGAGGCGCAGAAACGGTTTATTTCTTCGGTGGTGTCCAGACATAAGGAAACGACGAATGTGCATTGGGATCTAATCAATGAGCCGTCGATGTTCAATCCGAGTAAGCCTTTCCGTGGGCCGCAGTCTGCGCATGATGCTTTCGAGCGCGAGGCGTATATTGCTTGGCTGGTGGAGCGTCATGGGGATATTCGCAAGCTGCAAGAACGTTGGAATATGTCTCCAGCGGAGCTGCCGAGTTTCGCTAGTGTTCGTTTGCTGGATCCTTCCGAGGTGAACATGAGTACAACGGAGACGGTGGAGAAAAAGGGTTCCCCATGGCTGGACTACACCCTGTTCACCATGGACATGCATAATCGGTGGGCGAAGGAATTGATCGCGACGATTCGCAGTATTAATCCAGCCCAACTGGCTACAGTTGGTCAAGATGAGGGATTAGGGGCGCAGCGGCCATCGCCATTCTTTTACGCAGAAGCTGTTGATTATACGACGGTGCATACGTGGTGGTTGATGGATCAGTTGGTGTGGGATGGAATTTTCTCTAAGGCGCCAACGAAGCCGAGTTTAATTCAAGAAACAGGCATTATGTATGTAGAGACGGCAGATGGGCGCGCGAAGCGTTCGGAGTATGAGCTGCGTAATATTCTGGAGCGCAAATATGCCTATGCCTTCTCGACAGGCGGAGCCGGTGCCGTTCAGTGGATTTGGAATATTAACTTCTATATGAACAACATCAATGAGTCGCATATTGGAGCGCTTCGTGCAGACGGTACAGAGAAGCCAGAAGCGGATGTTTCTTATGATTTTGGAGCATTCATGGGTGAGATTCGTGATCTCTTCGTGGGTCGCAAATTAGAGGATATCGTGGCTGTGTTCCCGTATTCGAATGATTTTTCTACGCGAAAAGTAGCCGGAGACGCAACAGCTAAACTGACTCGTACGTTAGCTTATAGGATGAATGTGCCTTTCCGCGGTGTGAGTGAGTATCATCTCGAGGCACTGGAATCGGATCAGCCGAAGCTGATTATCGTGCCGAGCGCACATAACTTCAGTGATGCCGCGCTTTCGAAGTTGACGACGCATGTATGTGAAAACGGCGGAACACTGTTGTTTACGGGGCCGCTTGGTTTGAATGAGTACTGGGCACCAGTAGCACGTTTGACGGATATCGTAGGTGAAACGGTGCTCAGCAACATCGTGCGTGAAGAAGCGATGGTGTTGGAGGGGGAGATGGTTCCTGTGTCCTTCGGTGGAGTACGGATTGCTCAGCTGAACAAAGAGGTCACGCTCTCCGATGATGGAGGCTGGAACTCGCAGCATGGTGTTGTTCGCAGCTACGAGCTAGGCAAAGGCCAGCTGATCTGGTGTCCACTACCCGTTGAACTAGGTGAGCGCAGCGATGTACTAGAGAAGCTGTACACTTATGCGATGAAGCAAGCTGGTGTTGAGGCGGAGTTAACTTGGGTGAAGGGTGGGCAGCTGCCTGGCGTTTATGGGCGGAAGCTGAGCTTCGATGCCGGCGCGTTGTTCATCTTCGTCTCGGAGTTCGGCGTGGACACGCAGATCGAAGTGACTGATCCGGCAACGGGCCGGAGCTACGCATTCGAGCTGGAAGCCGAGCGTACGGTGATGTTCGCCGCGAATACTGCCGGCGAGTTGTTGGCGGTGTATCGACCTGAGCAGGTTCAGGTTGATGTGAAGTAGCAAAGATGGACCCCTGAGTGAGAAGCTATTCTCATTCGGGGGTTTTTTTTGAGCGTTGGGGGATGGCATGCCGGTGAAAGTGGGAGGGCAAGAAACTCCACCAACGATTGCTAATAAGCAGGCACAATCGGATTACACGCAAAAAAGCCCATCAGGGTCATATCCACATCCCCTGTGAGCTTTATTGCCATCTAGCCAATGTTCATGCACACGCTTACAGTTAAGTAATCTCATCAATACAATTGCTGCAAACGAGCTTCCCTTTGAAATAGGTCATGTCCTCAAAATTACCGCAGAACACACAAGCAGGCATATACTTTTTAAGCGTAATCCGTTCAGGATCCACATAAACCTCGATAGCGTCACCGATCTCAATATGGAGTGTCCGTCGTAGCTCAATTGGCAGAACAATCCGCCCCAGCTCGTCTACTTTTCTTACAATTCCCGTTGATTTCATACGTTAGCCCCCTTCTTCATTTAACCAATTACCTTCATCACCAAGTCACTGAGCCTCATATCTGTTATATATTTCTATTCCACATTTGTACTCAAATCCCTTTTATTTACTGAATCTCTTTTCGAAGAAGGAACACATGTCTTGCACCCGGCTGAAAGCGAAAAAAATGTAAACTAAGTTCAATAGAAACGTCAACTTTGCAATAGAGGATCTTGTTATAGTAAGTAATAGGAGAAACAGCATCACACATCAAGGTGAAGGCGGAGGAAGTTCATTGATTTGGAATCGATTAGGCGTATTGTCGGATGAGGTATCCCCCGATGTCGAGGAGGCGGTGAAATGGGCTGCTAACCAGGGGTTAAAGCATGTCGAAGTCAGAATTGTGAACGGTGTCAATGTGTCGGAGCTAACGGATACTCAGACAGTTAACATCCGCAATGTGGTGGAAGCTCACGGATTATATGTATCTGCCATTGCTTCGCCATTGTTTAAATGTGCACTCGACCCAGCACGGATGGTTCAATCAGGGGACACCTTCAGACAGAAGGAACAGAGTGTGGAAGAACATTTTACTAAACTGCATCGCGTCATTGCGATTGCGAAGTTGCTCAGGACGTCACGTATTCGGATTTTTTCATTTTGGAGAGAGGTGGAGCCGCAGCAGCACAAGGATGAGATTGTTCATCATTTGAAAAGAGCTGGAGACATCGCGGCGAAGGAGGGCGTAACCCTGCTCCTTGAGAATGAGCCAGCCTGTAATGGGGGCTTTGCGGCGGAAGTAGCAGCGCTTGTTTCGGCAGTCGATTCGCCAGCTGTTAGAGGGCTGTGGGATCCGGGCAATGAAGCGTATGGCGCTAAGGAAGCATTCCCGAAAGGCTACGAAGCAATGAAAACCGCCTTGGCTCACGTTCATCTCAAAGATGCTTACATTCGCGAAGATGGAACAGCGAAATGCGTGCCTCTCGGCTCTGGCAATGTACCCGTATTAGCGCAGATTAAAGCGCTTGAAGCAGATGGTTATAAGGGTTTGTATACCATTGAAACGCATTTTGTTCCAGAGGGTGGAAGTCAGCGAACCGGTACGCGTATGACACTGGATGCGCTTCGCGCGTTGTTAGAGGAGGTTTAGTTGTTGACTAATTGGAGGTTCGGCATCATAGGCTGCGGATCGGTGGCTGATTTTCATATTGAAGCTATTCGTCAGATTGAAGAAGCAAGCCTGTTAGTGGTATCCAGCCGTACGGAGGCAAAAGCGCAAGCCGTTGCCGAACGTGAAGGCTGTGCTTGGACGTCAGATTATCGCGAACTCCTTGCCAGACCTGATGTGGATATCGTATGTGTCACAACTTCTAGCGGCAGCCACGCGACGATCGGATTAGAGGTTGTGAATGCAGGTAAGCATCTGATTATCGAGAAGCCAATTGCTATGAATGTGAAAGACGCAGAGCGGCTAGTGCAAGCGGCCAAAGCGAAGAATGTCACACTTTCTGTCATGTCACAGCGGCGTTTCGAGGCTCAGAATCAAGCGATTAAGCGGGTTTTGGACGAAGGTGCACTAGGCAAGCTTCTGTTGGTTGAGGTATCTCTGCCGTTCCATCGAACACAGTCGTATTACAACAGCGCCGAATGGCGCGGTACGATAGCTGAGGATGGCGGAGCCTTGATGAATCAAGGGATCCATTGTTTGGATCTGCTGCTGTGGTTTGCTGGTGACGTTCATACCGTTTTCGGCAAAATCGCTACCCAAACACACGAGATGGAAGCCGAGGATTTAGGGCTGGCGATTCTGCAATTTAAGAATGGTGCATTCGGTACGATCATGGCCTCGACCAGCATTCGCCCGGGCTTCGCAGCAACCATCCATTTGTACGGAGAGAAGGGCACGATCAAGCTGGAAGGCTCGACGATCGTCCATTGGACCGTACCAGGTCGAAGTGAGCCGACTTGGGCGCAGGAGGGTGCCTATGGCGGCATAACCGATCCGCGCAGTATCGTCTCGGACTTCCATCAAAGCCAGCTGCTGGATGTCATAGCTTCGATTGAGGCGGGCGATGAACCGCTGGTTACTGGGGAATCCGGGCTGCGGGCAGTGCAGCTGGTGGAACTGATTTATAAGAGTGCGGCCGAAGGACGGCAGCTGACTTCATAAAAAAAGGGAGGAACGTTCCAATGAGTGAACAACAATTACATGCACAGCCAGTCCGGAGTGCACTAATCGATTCGCTGAAGGTTAACGTGTATCAGGATCGGAAAGCACTAGGTCAAGCCGCTGGAGCAGATGCGGCGAACAAAATCAAGGAGCTGCTTGCCGAGAAAGCGGGTATCCGTATCATTTTCGCGGCAGCGCCTTCGCAGAATGAAATGCTCGAAACGCTGGCTCAGGATAAAGCCATCGATTGGTCGCGAATCACCGTGTTTCACATGGATGAATATATCGGTCTCGGTGAGGAGGCTCCGCAGAAATTCGGACGCTTTTTGTGTGACCGGTTGTTTGATAAAGTGAAGCCGGGCACGGTACATCTCATTAATAGTCTGAACCAAGCTGAGGACGAGTGCAGACGGTATGGCGCTCTTCTTGAAGAAGCGCCGATTGATATCGTCTGTCTCGGCATTGGCGAGAACGGTCACATCGCCTTCAATGACCCGCCTGTTGCGGATTTCGCAGATACCGAGCTGGTCAAGCGTGTGGAGTTGGATGATGTTTGCCGGCAGCAGCAGGTGAATGATGGATGTTTTGGCACCTTCGAGGATGTACCCACCCATGCCTTAACGCTGACAATTCCGGCGTTGATGTCGGGGGCGCATCTTTATTGCTCGGTTCCGGGTGTAACGAAGCACCAGGCAGTGGAGCGCACCTTGAACGAGTCGCTTTCGACTAAGTGCCCTTCGACGATTCTCCGCAGGCACCCGGATTGTACACTTTATTTGGACCGGGATTCTTATGGTCTATAAAACGAACGTCTTTCACGCAAGGCATTATGCAACGGGAAAGCCTGTTGAGATAACTGTCAGCGGTGGTCGGATTGCTGAAATAAAAGAGCTTACAGCGTTTGATGCAGCGAACCTGCCGATTGCCGCCCCAGGATTGGTGGATCTTCAGATCAATGGCTATGCAGGCTGCGACTTTAACCAGCTTCCGTTACAAGCGGAGACGGTTAGCCAGATAATCCGCATGTTATGGAGAGAAGGGGTCACTTCCAGTTACCCCACTGTCATTACAAACAGTCCCGAGTCGATCCAGCAAGCGCTCGGCAGTATTGCACTCGCCTGTGAGACGGATCAGGCGACGGAAGAAGGGATCGCGGGCATCCATTTGGAAGGCCCGTTCATTTCACCGGATGACGGCGCGCGAGGTGCCCATCGTCTTGATGCTGTAAGGCCGCCGGATTGGGACCTCTTCTGCCGCTGGCAGGAAGCGGCTGGCGGCCGCATCAAGATCGTAACACTGTCGCCAGAATGGCCGGACAGTGTCTCGTTCATCGAGCGCTGCGCCAATAGTGGCGTGACCGTATCCATTGGCCACACCGCTGCGGATTCAGCGCAGATTCGTGAGGCTGTCGCTGCCGGAGCTCGGATGTCGACGCATCTAGGGAACGGGGCGCATCTGATGCTGCCTCGGCATCCGAATTATATTTGGGAGCAGTTGGCACAGGAGGAGTTATGGAGCTGTGTCATTGCGGACGGTTTTCATTTGCCGGACCAGGTGTTGAATGTCGTGCTGAAAGTGAAAGGGGAGCGGGCACTGCTGGTTAGCGATGCCGTGGCAGTCAGCGGCCTTGAGCCAGGTGTCTATAAGACGCATATTGGCGGGGACGTTGTACTTACGGCAGAAGGCAAGCTGCATCTCGCCGCTGATCCTCGGCTGCTTGCAGGCTCAGCCCAAATGCTGCTGTGGGGCATCGCACATCTGCAAAGACGGGGCATAGCCGATTTCCCCACAGCGTGGGAAATGGCTTCGACCCGGCCGGCGAGCCTGATGGGCTTGCCGGGCGCAAAGGGCCTGGCGGCAGGGGCACCAGCGGACTTCGTCCTCCTCGACAGGGAGGACACGCATAGTCGGTTAAGGCAGACCTATAAAGCTGGCGAGCTCGTCTTTGATGCAAGTCAAGCGACCTAGCATACAAGGGTTGTTCTATTCCGCCAATTGGCATATGCTTGAAGGAAATATGGCTTCGGACAGGTGGTAATCGTATGAACATGGAGAAGGGGATGTCCTATTTTCAAAGTAAATTAACGCTGAAAAAGGAGTTTCCTTTTAAAATATTCCGCTACTCCAGTCACACGCTGAAGCAGCCCTTGCATATCCACGATTATACGCAGATCGCCTATGTGCTCAAGGGAATGTGCAACCACCAGCTGCGAGGCAAGTCGCTGAATGTAAGCAGAGG
Organism: Paenibacillus sp. J31R30; assembly: GCF_059692115.1. Classification (NCBI taxonomy): domain Bacteria; kingdom Bacillati; phylum Bacillota; class Bacilli; order Caryophanales; family Paenibacillaceae; genus Paenibacillus; species Paenibacillus sp. J31R30. The sequence continues at coordinate 164,585 of NZ_JCAUAV010000002.1, forward strand.
GGATATGTTCATCATATCACCGGGAGTGGAACACAGTTTGAGTGCGATTGAAGAACATACGTTCGAGGTGGTGTTAATTGATTTCCTGCCATATCTGGTAAGAGATCAGTTGAAGCCCTTCTCGGATACGTTGCATCCCTTTCTTCTTAACTCGGAGGAGTTGCCGGAGCTAGGAAACAGTTCCTTGCCGCAGCCGTGGCTGCATATCTCTAAGCAGAAACAGCTTCTGGTGGAGCAGTTGCTTCAAGATATACAGGATGAATTCGAGCATCGCGAAGCAGGGTATGAATATGCCATTTGCACGAGCCTAGTCAAGCTGCTTATCCTAATGGACCGTGAATATCGGAGAGCGAGGCGATCGCGAAGTGTGCCTTCAACGGCGACTAGCCAACATCCGATTGAGGAAGTGAAGCGTTACATACAAGACAATTTCAGTCAGGATATCCCACTGGAGCAAGGGGCGTTCCTAGCGAATATGGCGCCTGCCTATTTCAGTACTATTTTCAAAAAAGAAACGGGCCAGAACTTCGTAGATTACGTGAACGAGGTGCGAATTGAAAGAGCGATGGAGCTCATTCAGCGCAATTCGCATACGATTACCCAGATTGGCTTCCAGGTTGGGTTTCATCATCTCAGCCATTTCATCCGAACCTTCAAAAAACGAACAGGCATCACGCCTACTGAATATAAGAAAACATTTGGACATACACCTTAAATCCACGAAAGATAGAGGTGGTTGCGATGACCAAGAAAATTGTGAAGGTAGGTATTATTGGACAGGGCCGCAGTGGGCGCGATATCCACGGTAATTTGCTCGATCAGCTCACAGAGCATTATCGGATTACGGCGGTTGCCGATTCCATACCCGAACGTCAGGAGCTTGCGACGAAAGAATATGGCTGCCAAGCCTATGCGTCATGGGAGGATATGGTAGTTAATGAGGACCTGGATCTGATCATAGACCCGTTATTCAACGCAGACGGAAAGCCTGCCTATTGCAGCGAGACGCTGCCGTGGCAAACTGAAAGCTGGGAAGTTTCCATTCCAGACGGGAAGACAGCTTTTGAGCATATGACAGAGAAGCTGTATCTCATGCTGTATGATACCTTGACAGAAGGCAAGGAGCTGGAAATAACGCCTCAACAGGTGCGCAGACAGCTATGGGTCATGGAGGAATGCCGCCGCCAGAATCCACATATTATGCGGAATGAGCAAGGAATAGCCAAGCCCCGATCTCGCAATGGAAGCGGGGGGGGGGCTTTTTGAGATATAAGAATGGTTATGCATGATAATGCTGATCCGAAGATTATGGCGAGTTATACATCACAAGGTGTAACTGGCAGAGTCCCCTTTGAAATACCCGAAGGTGTTTATCTAACGACTTGGATGCACCTTAAGCGAGAGCAAGCAAAAGCCCGATTTACTGAAGAGAAGAGATCGTGAATAATGTAATATATACGATTAAAATAAGGATAGGAATTACACCAATTATGCTAAATGCCATTCTATTTTTATTCGAGAATATAGCTACAGAATTGCTAGTAAAACAAAAGAGAAATAGTAAGTAATATGGATATTCCGCTAATAACATTCCTTTAAGATTACTAAATACAGTCCCTTGTGCAACACCTGCTCCTAAAGCAGGTAATCCGTAAAATAGTAGAAATAAGATTATTAAGTTTAATAAAAAGATGATTAAGTTAATTAATCGCAATAAATAGCCTACTCTTTGCATGAGTTTCATGTTATTTACGAGATTTATTTGATTTTTGCCACAAAATGAAAAAGAAAATAGCAAGAATGAAGATAGGAAGAGCAAGAAAAATTAAATTTAACATGGGCTCAAACCCTTCCCCTCCTTGCAGAGCGAAATATAGAGCTATGAATACAAAGAGTAATGCCATATAAAATAACCAGTTCAAGTAGAAAACCTCCAGTGATTTATTAATTTGATTATACCGAGATGGCCTTATTGATGGATAGTACTAGATCCTAATAGTACCGGTAACTGCAATGTTGAAATAACGGTTTCATTTATCGCGATTCTTATTATATAGGGATCATACTAAAAGGAGGAGCACGATGAGCTTAATTTACGAACAATTGGAAGCGTCGCACTTGAGTGAACTTTTAGCGCTTTGGAATAATGAGTTATCGGACTCATTTCCTATGAGACTTAGATTGCTGCAGCAGAATATCCTAGAGGATCGCCTCTGGTTGCGGGAAGGATCCTGGGTAGCGCTAGAGCAAGAGTCCGGGCGTGTTGTGGGGGTCGTCATTGCCAAGATGGCGAGTGAAGCTACAGCGGTTTTTGGTATACGCAGGGATATGGGCTGGATCCAGGCACTGATGGTTGACAGGCAGCATAGGAACAAGGGGATCGGGGGTTATTTGCTGTACAAAGCCGAAGATGCTTTGCAGAATGCCGGAGCACGGCGGATCATGCTGGGTAATGATCTGCACGGCCGACTGTTTCCGGGGATTCCGGATCAGCTTGAGGAAACGAAAGCGTGGTTTGAGAAGAGGGACTACGCCTTCCTGGAGAAATCTTTCGATCTACTGAACACGTACGAAGACGATCAGACCCTATCTTTGCCAGCTGCCCATGAGGCGACATTCCGAGTCGCAAATCGGCATGATCGAGAAGACTTAACAGCGTTCATGAGCCGCTGTTTTCCTGGCGCATGGGATTATCAGCATCGCGACTACTGGGAACGCGGGGGTACGGGCAGAGAGTTCGTCCTGTTAGAGAAAGAGGGCTCGATTATTGGGTTTTGCAGGATGAACGATACCCATTCCCCTTTGTTAGCTCAGAACATTTACTGGTCGCCGCTCTTTGATGGGGAACTTGGCGGTATTGGCCCTCTAGGCATCGATGAGAGCTTTCGAGGACACAAGTATGGGATCTCGATTGTACAAGCAGCGATTCATTACCTGTTGCAGCGTGACGTACGCAACGTGGTCATCGACACGACGCCTTTCGTAGATTTCTACGGAAAGCTAGGGTATAAGAGTTGGAAGAGCTATGCTAGGTACGCGAAAGATCTATAATGTAGAAAGCAATGAGGGAGCAGCTGCGCCATCCAGGCGTAATTGCTCCCTCATTCTTCGTTAGCTTTTATTAATCAGTCTGCGGAATTCGCAAGGTGTAATCCCCGTAGGTCAGTCAACGTATTAACTTTAGGTGCGGCGTAAGCAAGGAAAATAGCCATACTTACGCATACGGCTGTTAGCAGAGTTATCACTTTTTAAGAATATTGATAATATTCGGGGTTGAGTTGGATTTTACATGTTAAAATAGAAGCAAATAGGATTTAAGGGAGGCACTATGGATCAGATTAGATTGTTAAAAGAGGATGAATTGAAGGACAATCTTGCCTTATCGGAGTTTGCTTTTCAATTTACGATGTCGCCAGAGGAGCGGGAACAACGTCTCGCTGTTATGAAGTCAGAGCCGATATGGGGATTTTTTGTTGAGAATCAATTAGCAGCCAAATTAATGGTACTGAACCTAAATATCTGGATTAACGGGAAAGCATTTAAAATGGGAGGCATTGCAAGTGTTGCAACTTGGCCTGAATATCGCCGCCAGGGAATGGTTGGCCAGCTGTTATCTCAATCGCTGAAATCGATGAAAGAAGCCGGGCAGACCGTATCCTTCCTTGCGCCGTTTTCCTTTGCCTTTTATCGCAAATATGGCTGGGAGTCTTATAGCGAATACGTTCGTTATGAAATTGCTTCTCACCAGCTGCCGAAGCCTGAGGTTGTAGAGGGCAGCACACTCCGACGGATCGAAGCGGATGCGGCAATCCTGAATCCAATCTATGAGGCGTACGCGAAACAGTTTAACGGTATGCTTGTTCGGAACGAGGCATGGTGGGGTAGGAGAGTTTTCGATAGAAAAAAAGGGATCGTAACCCTGTATCTGAATCCTGCCGGTGAGCCGGAGGGTTATATCATTTATCAGGTGAAGGAAAGGGTGCTCACCGTCCATGAACTGATTACACTAAGCGAGGATGCCAATCGGGCGATATGGCGTTTAATCTCCAATCATGACTCGATGATTGATAAAGTCGTATGCCAGGCTCCTGCAGGCGACTCATTGCCTTTTATGCTGGCGGATCCGCGAATCAAGCAGGAGATTATTCCTTATTTTATGGCTCGGATTGTCGATGCTGAAGCCTTCCTGCAGTTGTATCCATTCCATCCTGTTGCGGCTGGCTCTGAGACAGCTTTGTATCTTCAGCTGCGCGATGGGCAGGCTGAATGGAATAACGGGACCTTCCGAGTTCAACTAGGAAATGGTGAGGGGAACGACGTCAAAAAGCTGGACGAGGAGCAACTGTCGCACATCGAGGACAGGGACGTTATTTCGTGCGATATCCAAACGTTAGCGGCACTGCTGATGGGCTACAAGCAAGCCTCATTCCTGCACCGCATTGGCCGCTTGCAAGGTGACGCCGCTGAAATCGCGAGATTAGAACGTTTGATTCCTGAGCGAACAACTTATCTGACGGATTTCTTTTAGTCATGAATAAGAGGCTTTCCTAAAAGTAACTAATATCCAAATGAGGATAGATTCAACCTAGTTGACTGTTTAAATGAAAAGGAGCTAAGCGGCTTGTACGCGTTTAGCTCCTTTGTCTGCAGAGACCTCGATGAAGGGGAACTTGGGTGATCTATTTTGGCTAATCCCGAGACTTATAGCACTATTCGGCAAAATAAGGAACTGTCGTTCCCCTTCTACGACGATATCACCTATTTATCGGCAAATAGTGAGCCCTGGTTCCCTTTCATATGGTGGGCTTTTGAGACAGCCCACTTCCCGTAACCGAACCGTTACTCCACAAGCTTTACATCCACAATCACTTCTAAATCCTGCGTACCCGAGCCGCGATAGACGCCTTTGACAGGTACGATATCGTTGTAATCTCGGCCATGTCCTAGCTTGATATAGCGCCAATTGACTTCACAATTGTTCGTTGGATCATACCCGAACCAGCCTGAGCCAGGGATGAGACATTCTACCCATGCGTGGGAGGCTTGCGTGAAATCTGCACTGCCTCCTTGCAAATCACCGACGAAGTGGTAACCGCTCACGTATCTGGCTGGAATGCCTTTCTCCCGGCAAATGGTGATCATGAAATGAGAGTAGTCCTGACAAACACCACGCCGCAGCTTCAACATCTCGCCAACAGTCGTCTGTACGGAGGTTGCTGAAATGTCATAGGTGAAATCACGATTGATCGTGGTGTAGATGTTTTGGAGGAGATCGTATAACGGTACCCCATCATCGATAATGGCGTCAGAGTAGGCTTTCAACTCCGGTGTTAGCCCGGTATAGATGGTGGGTAATAAATATTCAGCGTACTCATTCTGGAAATCATCTCCGAATCTCGAAGCTTTATCCTCGTAGGGTGAGGGGACGGATACAGGATTGTTGTCATTTTCATGCGTGACGACGGTTGAGACCATTTTGATCGTGAGCTCACGATGGAGCTTATTGACGGTAAACGCGTGTACGCGATTATGAAAATAATCCGAATACGTGAAGAAGGCGGATACCGGTTCAGTTGTGATCGCATGGTGATAACAGGACTGGCGATTGTCCGTTAACGGGGTGAGCCGAATCTCATTGACACTGTCCTGTGCGGAATCGGTGTAGGAATAGCGCGTAATGTGTGTGATCTCCAGCTTCTTCATGCGATAACCTCCTCCCGAGAGGGAAAAAAGACTTTCGACATCCTAGCGCCCATCCCATTACAGGAGTCGAGAAGTGTTTGTAATGTGGTTTCTAATTTCCCGGATCTCAAATCCTCCTCATCCATACAGGCTAAATTCGCTTTCACTTTCCCAGCTAGTTTGGCTAGCTTATGCACAGCGTTGGTGAGTTCCGGATCATCCAATTGAATGCCCTTGAACGAGCGCTCCAAAGACTGAACGGAGAAGGCGACCGATCTAGGGAATGTCTCATTTAACAGTAGAAATTTGATGATGCTGTTCAAATTAACCGTATCCGCATACTCTTTTCGATACGATTCGTATCCACTTACCGATTTCAAAACCGCAAGCATGAGCGGATAGGAAGAAAAGTCCTCCTTGGCATACTCTGAACAGAGGGATTGAACCAAACGCAGCAAATTCTCAGCACGTTCTAGATAGCGTCCAGCTTCGACGAAATGCCATTCGTTCTGTCGCGGCATAACAGACGTAGCGGCGCCTTGAAACATAGACAGCGTATCCCGGATAAAGCGATAGAACAGATGAGGCGAATCATTCGTGATATCGCGGACTTCTTTTTCTTTTAGCCATAAATATAGTCCATTCAAAATATCCCACAGCTCGGAGGGCATTTTCTCCCGAATATTTCGTAGATTAGCACGTGCATGATTCGTGCAGGCGAGTAGGGAATTAGCATTATTTTTGTCCAATGTAATGTATTGAAGCACGTGCTGCTCGGTGAAGCTGCCGTACTGCTCCATGAAAGCAGCGCGATCTCCAATCGTATCGATAAGTCGGCTCCAAGATTGGCTGCTGCTCCCTTCCTTATCCTCTCGGATATGATAGTACACATCGATCAGCCTCGCGTGATTCTCTGTTCTTTCCGAATATCGACCGATCCAGAATAAAGCTTCCGCAGTTCGTCCCATCATTACCATATGAATTAGCCTCCAATCAATTTGTAGGTCGGAATTAACGAATGACCCACGTATCCTTACATCCCCCGCCTTGTGAAGAATTCACGACGAGCGAGCCTTCCTTCAAAGCTACACGCGTGAGTCCTCCTGGGATCACTTGGATGTCTTCGCCTGCAATCACAAAAGCGCGCAAATCGATGTGTCTAGCTGCCATTTGGCCATCTAACATGACTGGTGCTCTGGATAGTTGAATGGTAGGTTGTGCAATGTAGCGATCAGGGTTGGCTGCGATTTTGAGGCGGAAATCAGCGATTTCGCTCTCTGAAGCCGTTGGTCCAATCAACATGCCATAGCCACCTGATAGTGAAGTTTCTTTTACAACCATTTCAGGCAAATGCTGCAGGACATACTCTCGCTCATCAGGCCGCGAAAGAATGTACGTGGGTACGTTGTTCAAAATAGGCTCCTCGTTTAAGTAGTAACGAATCATATCTGGCACGTAGGCATAGATGGCTTTGTCATCGGCTACACCTGTACCTGGTGCGTTCACAATGTTGATATTACCCGCGCGATAGGCGTTCATAATGCCAGCGACACCAAGCATCGAGCTCGGATCGAAAGCGAGCGGATCCAAGAAATCATCATCAATTCGGCGGTACAGAACATCGATTTGGCGAAGTCCCTTGATTCCGCGAATATATACTTTATGATCAATGACGACGAGATCGTGCCCTTCAACGAGCTCAAGCCCCATTTGTTGAGCAAGGAACGTGTGCTCGAAATAAGCGGAGTTATAGCAGCCTGGAGTCAAGAGTCCGATAACAGGATCTGGTTTACCAGAAGGACTCAACTTGCGGAGCGCGGTTAGAAATACATTTAAGCTATGCTCGATATCTTGAATCGAATGACTGAACACGAGTTCAGGGAATAAGTGCGTCATAATGGATCTGCTTTTATATAAGTAAGAAAAGCCAGAAGGGGAACGGAGATTATCCTCGAGAACGAAATATTCACCCTGCTCATCACGAATTAAATCAATCCCAGAGGCTGTGATGTAGACATCATTGGGAATGGACAGGCGCATCATCTCAGGTCGGAAGTAACAATTAGACAGCACCATCTTCCTTGGAATAATCCCATCCTTCAGGATGAACTGCTCATGATAAATATCTTTGAGAAACAGATTCAGTGCTTTTACACGCTGCTTGAGCCCTCGTTCGAGCTTGATCCATTCGTCCTGTGGGATAATCCTAGGAATAGGATCGAAGGGAAGTGTACGCTCTAGAGCCTCCGTCTGATCTGGACTATAGAGGGTGAAGGTAATCCCTTCTTCCATCATCCGTTTCATGGTAGCGGTTTGGCGTTTGTTTAAATTCCCTGTTTTCATCGACATAAATTGAAGAAAAGTACTTTGATAATGCGGGCGAACCGAGTATGCGTTCATAAACATCTCATCAAAAAAAGGGCGAGGATCATAAGGGGTAGTGACCAGATTCTCAGGTTTAGACATCGCAGCTCCCTGGTTTCATCATTATGCTTTCGGAAGCTACGTAAGCTATGGCCCGAAGCAGAAACCAGGCCTCCTTTCTGATCTAAGTTCTTTGACTGTTAGGTTAAATGACATATGAAAATGGAAAAATAAAGTTTTTCTTATATTGTAAATTTTTCAGAAAATTATGTCAATATAACTTACAGCTAAAAATACCGACATTCTTCATGTTTTTATTGTTAATGTTCGGATTTTTCAATAAAATTCAGTTAATTGTCTTGCTAATATTCCCGAACAGCTATAAAATGTCGAATATGGTTAATGTTAAGTAAAGTCACATTGTGAATGTGATATGAGGGGGCTGCGGTATGTTTGATTGGTTAGGTTTTAGAAAAGGTCTGCCATTGTGGTGGTCTTACCGCTTGAATCGTCACATCAAAGAAGATGTTGAGCATATTTTCGAAGGTATTGCGCATACGAGGATGGAAATTTTACGCAGCTGGGCGCTAGCTTCTTGGTCCAATTTGGACCGTTTGCTTGAGCAACTAGTATTGACGGAGTCGCTGACAGGAACATTGCCTAAGGACGCAATTGCGGTTGGAAGGCTCCTGGCAGCAACACAGAAGAGTGGAGCTGACTTCTCAGAAGTATTCATTTTGAATGAAAAAGCTTCTGTCGTATACTCCACACATCACGCGCATGTTGGAAGGTCCTATGGGGCTGGCGGTGTGCTAGGGAAAGGATTGGATGAATCGAGAAAAGGTGTGAAATGCTTATTTGGGCCATTCTCTGATCCTCTTACACTACAAATTGGTCCAAGCACCTCGCCGTTTCATGATGCGATGACGATCGCTTTTATCGTACCTATTATGGTAGGTGGGCACTGGAAGGGAGCCGTCTGCGGACGTGTGCCGAACGATGTACTCGGAGATTTAATTCAGCGTGAATCGGGACATGTGTATCCGGATTCTGGTGATAATTATTTATTTATGGCGAAGCCTATTTTGAATAAACAGATTATTCCGGGCACAGCCTTATCGCGAAGTCGTTTTGAGGATTTGACCTTTACGCATGGGGACAATTTGAAAGATGGTGTTCGAACGGATTATGGCATCGTAGGTGTCAAAGAGCACACTGAGCTTGAGCTCGTTTTCACGGATCCAGCTACTGGACAACTGCATCCAGGCGTTGCGGGAACAATTGCTAAGGGAAATAATCTATTCGTGGAATTCCCCGGTTATTCCGATTATCGTCATATTTCTGTAATTGGCAAAGGCGTAACCTTTCAGCTGCCTCATTGCCCAGATGTGTGGGGAATGATGTGTGAGGGAGATTTGGAAGAGGTATATCGCATTCGTTCAATTGATTGGAAGGTGTTCAGCTTGCAAATGCGATTTATTGCGCTCATGGTGCTTGTATCCGCAGGCAGCTTCTGGCTGCTTAATGGACAGGTTTCAAATGGTACCGGTGCTGCAATCATGGTGGGTGTTAATCTGCTCTTCGGCGGGATCGGTGCAAGCTTAATTAGACGCAAAGGAAGTAGACCGATCGCAAGACAGCTTGCGCAAATTAATAAGTTTATCCGGATTAATGCAGAGGGTAAAGGGGATTTGACGCAGCGTCTGAAGGTTGATGAATTTGCTGGCGATGAGACGAGAGATTTGGCCAAATGGATCAATAATATGATCGATTCCTTGGAAGGCATCATGCTGCAAGTGAAGCAAGCGGCTGCTGAGGTGCAAGTTAGTCAAGAACGGATGAATGACTCCACGGGGTCAACGGAGCAATCGACGGGGCGGATGAGCACGAAAATCCATGATATGATTCGCTCGCTGCGTGGTCAGCTGAAGGATATCGATGTCGCGAAGGATGTTACGCAAAATATGAGCGGAACCTTACGTGAACTGGAGCAGAAGGCTTCCGGTCAAATTGCTGTCGCTCAGGACGAAGTAGAGCGAATCGGCCAGAAGATGACGGATATTTCGGCGAAGGTTGAAGAAACGAATCAGACGATTCAAACCTTCCTCCAAACGACGCAAGAAATTCCGAAGCTGCTTAAGGTGATCGAGGAAATTTCTGCACAGACGAATTTACTGTCCTTGAATGCCTCGATTGAGGCAGCGCGGGTTGGTGAGCATGGTAAAGGCTTCGCGGTCGTTGCGGGCGAGATTCGGAAGTTGGCTGATTTGACGAAGAAATCAACGACGGAAATTAATGCGACGATCGAGCATATTGAAAGACATGCCAATGAAGCATTTGTCTCCATGGAGCAAGGCACAAGGGTCGTTCTGGAAGGGACGCAGATTGTTGCGGCGGCTTCTGAAATTCTCAGCAGTGCGAACGCCCACGATACCATGAAAACGCAGGTTGTGGAAGAAGTGGTTGCGCTAATGGAGAAGATTGCAGCGGTGAGCAAGGAGAACCGTCAGATCTCGGCGGAGGTTGAGCATACGGTGAAAGAGCTGCTGCAGGACATGCATCATGTTCGCCAAACGACAGGGGATGTAGGGGCAATTACGCATTCCATGCTGCTGCTTGTGAATCAGTTCCATTTGACAGAGAGCCGTATTCGTTAAAAAGGGTTAGACATTCTTTCGCATGTTAATAGCCCCATGCCGCATACAATGATAATGCGGAATGGGGTTTTTCTGTTTCATTAAGATATGGATACTTATACTTACGAAATGCGTTTCTAAAGAACGTTAAGGAGGATGTCGAATGAGTGACCGTTTGAGCATTCAAACGAATCGGGCAGATAATGTGAATCCTAATGAATTTAGAATGCTAGCCCAGCGTTTGAAGGAGGAGCATGTGCAAATGCGTGAGCAGCTCTCCGACATTCGAACGCTAGCTGCAGCTTTGTACGCCCTTGAAGATTGCTCAATTGGAATGTGTCGGCTGATCGAACTTCAGGATAGTATCTTATCCCTGGTGGAGGAGTTGGAGCAGCATTCGGAATGGGAGGAGCAAATTCTGTTCCCGAGCCTGCAGACTTATTTACATCCGACGATGGCCATCTCGGTGTCGCGGTCTATGCATGTATTAGAGCAGGATCATGATTTGGCCAAAAGTGTCGTACAGTCATACGTCAACGGTGTCAATGCCATGAGTGTGCCCATCGACATGGACTTCATCCATGTCATGGCTTCTGAGCTGTTGACCGCGTGTCTCATTCTGCTGAAGCACTTCACGCTGGAAGAGGAGCTTGTCTACCCGTTAATTGATCGGATTATGGAACAGATCGCGTAGCAGCTCGAGTATTCGCCAAAGAGGACCTTTCCAAGTCAATCGACTTAGGAAGGTCCTCTTATACATATGCACGACTCCATCTATTCGTAAGCAACTCGGTCGGCGAAAGTCAGCTTGGTCTGAGCAACGCGTTTTCCAACAGTTAGCCTAAGCCTCCAGCGAGCTCAACGTTTTCTCTTCGCATTCCTTGGAACAGAAGCTATCATGCTCCTCTTCACAAGCTTCGCAGCAAATATGCTTCAAGTGACACAGATCGTTAGCACAGTTGATATAGCGATCCTCTGCGGTTCCGCAGTGGTAGCATTTGCCTACAACGATATCTTCATCTGTGCGGTTGATCGGCACAGAGATGCGCTCGTCGAACACGTAGCATTTCCCATCGAAGAGGCGACCCTGCACATCTTCGTCTTTGCCATAGGTAACGATCCCGCCGTCCAGCTGATAAACCTCTTTGAAGCCTTCGTTGATGAGGAAGCCGGACAGCTTCTCACAACGGATGCCGCCAGTACAGTAAGTGAGGATAGGCTTGTCCTTAAACTCCTGCAGATTGTTGCGAATCCACTCTGGGAATTCTTTGGTCGTTTCGACTTCAGGACGAATGGCGCCACGGAAATGTCCGATATCATACTCATAGTGATTACGGCCATCGAGAACGATGACATCTTCATTTTTGAGCTTGTCATAGAATTCCTTAGGCTTCAGATGCGTACCTGTTAGCTCATTCGGATTCACATCTTCCTCAAGACGGAAGGTTACGAGCTCCTTTTTCGGACGGACAAAAAGCTTCTTGAAGGCATGCCCTTCATGATCATCAATCTTGTAAACCATATCTTTAAACAATGGCATGAGATTCATCATCGCCATGTAGGCTTCCGTTTGCTCTACGGTCCCAGAAAGGGTGCCGTTAATGCCTTCAGGAGCAATCAGAATGCGTCCTTTCACTCCAAGCTTTTTGCAATAAGCCAGATGTTCTCGCGCCAATGCTTCGTGATCAGCAACAGCGACGAATTTATAATACAACAAGATGCGGTATGGAGCGCCATGTTCAGTCATAACAATTAACCACCTATACGTATAAAATGACACACTCCTTCAAGAAGGAGTATACGCATATAGTGACATAAATTTATGTTTTTTTCAATCAAGCAGCAATTTTTGGATCTTTTGAAAAAGAGAAAGCAGCTCATCCTCAATCAAGTTAAGCAGATGGTTCATGCGAAGGAGATCTCTTTCCGCCTCTTGCAGCTGCTCTTGTGCCTTCGCATATTCCTCCAATTCGGTTGCCGCGGCAAACACACGATTAGCGGAAAGGTTGCTGGAAGAACCGCGCAGGCTATGCAGTAGGCGAATTGCTTGCTCCAAGTCCTGAGCATCAATGGCAGCTTTCAGTTGCACCATGAGAGGTCTGGTTTGCTCCTGGAATTTGCGCAGCATCTCACGGTAAATCTCCGTTTTTCCGCCAATTCGTTTGAGCGCTTCCGCAATATCAAGAACAGGCGCTTCCCGAACTTCTATCCGCTGATTGAGGGTAGCTTCAATGGCCCCCAGCAGTCGTTCGGGAATGATGGGCTTGGAAATCATTTCGCTCATGCCAGCTTCCATACAGGCCAATCGATTGTCTAGTGTTGAATCGGCTGTAATGGCGATGATGGGAATGTGTGCCCATTTCGGTTCAAGACGAATACGCTTGGTCGTTTCAATGCCATCCAACTCTGGCAAGTGGATATCCATCAGAATCAAATCATACGTATGATTCTCCAAATCATTCAGCGCCTCGAAGCCGTTGCCGGCCAATTGGATGCGACAGTTCATCATGCTTTCCAGTAGCGAGCGCGCAACGGTTTGGTTAATTTCATTATCCTCCACAATCAGAATGTGAAGAGGAGCTTCACCTGGCGTGGATAAGGGGAATAACGTTGACACGTTTTCACTAGATGGCGTACGTGCATCAGACGATGTGACAGGAACGATCCTCTTTTCAGCATGAAGAGACTCTAGCGTCCTGTATAACAGACTCCGGGAAATGGGTTTGACCAGAATGGCATCTGGGGCTGCTTCTGCGGGAAGCTGTTCGAGAGCATCCCTGCCGGATAAAGAGGTATAGATAATGGTTCTGATCCCCTGACTTTGACAAGTTGCCAGCATGGTCAGCCACACGTCCTCCCCGTACATATCATCGGCTTCCATATCCAGCAGGAGGATGTCAAAAGGGATATGCGCAACCACTTGAAGCGCCTCCTTCCACGAGGAAACGCCTGCCGCGTCCGTACACATGGACTGAAGGTTTTGAACGAGCACTTTACCCAGTTCAGGATGGTCTTCCACAACGAGTAAGGCAAGCGGCAAGGGAATGAACGATTTGCTGATCGGCAGGTATAGCGTGAAAGTAAGAACGACAATAAATTCACTCCCCGTACCATGCGTACTGGATACAGAGATAGAGCCGCCCATATTTTCGATAATGTTTTTGGAGATGACAAGCCCGAGACCGGTTCCCCCATATTTGCGGCTAGTCACTTCATCACCTTGGACGAAGGGTTGAAACAAATTGGCGAGCTGCTTCTCATCCATGCCAATTCCCGTATCTGCGATACGGAAGCTGAGAGTAACCTCATTCTCTCTCAGTTGGTCAACTTGAACACGAAGCGTGACCGTTCCTTGCTCGGTGAATTTAATCGCATTGCTGGATAAGTTCAGGAGCACCTGATAGAGTCGCAAGGAGTCTCCGATAAGTCCGATAGGCACATGTTCAGGGATGTCGCAAATGAAATCTACCGGCTTATGACCCAGCAGCACGCTAAGTGTTTCACATACGCGATCAATCGTTTCATCCAATTGAAAAGGGTGATGTTCAATCACCAGCTTATCTACTTCCAGCTTAGAAAAGTCCAGAATGTCGTTAATAATATGTGAAAGCGAGAGGGAGGAACGCGAGATTTTGCGTATATAGTCCTTCTGCAATTCCGTCATAGCCGTTTTCTCTAGCAAATGAGAAAGTCCCACGATCCCATTGAGAGGCGTTCTTATTTCGTGGCTCATCCGTGCAAGGAATACACCTTTGGCCAAATTGGCCTCATCTGCTTCCTGTTTAGCCAGAATCAGCTCTTCCTTGGCGTGGACTTGCTCCGTGATATCTCTCGTAATCGCCGAGAAATACAGTTCCCCATTATCGAGAGGGACGTGAGGGACAATGATAAAAGAAACCATATTGCGACGTTGTTTCTTCGTCATGACCTCTGCTTCAAATTCCCAGAAGCCATCTCGGATAGCCGTTTGAAGACCTGCCTCGAAATTAATGTCATTCAGAATTTCAACAATCTCATGGAAATGCGTACGTACATAATCCGTGTCGTCCAACCCCAACGAATGAATGCCAGCAGGATTGATATAGAAAATATACCCAGCCTGATCAAAGGTGAGGATGGCATCCCGTGCGCTCTCCACAATGGTGAGCAGTCGATCCTTGGTCTCATTACTTTCCTTAATATCACTGATATCGCGAGCAATGAGGACGTATCCTTTTAAATCCCCGTTGGGGTGTGTGATGCAGCTAACACTGGCTTGTACATAGATGCGAGTACCGTCTTGGTGATACCAGATCCACTCGGAATCCTCTTTCAGGTGACGCAAGGAACGAATCACCAGTGTTGTACAGTCAGCAGGAATCGTCTCTCCCAGCTCTGCGGAATACTGCGCTGCTCTTTCGTTAAGTTGATTCTGATCCAACCAGATGATCGGAGAAGCAATTTTTTGTACATCCGCCAGCTGATATCCAAGCATCTGGGTAGCTCTGCTATTGAGATGGTTAATTTGAAAATTCGGATCCATGACGATCATGGCATATTGATTATGTCGAATAAAAGCTTCAAACGGCTCGAAGAGATCGCGTATATTCGCTATCATGCCATTAACAGAAAGGGCAAGAGCACCTAGTTCATCTTTGCTGGAAAACACGATGGGCTTCGTGTGGAAATCACCGGCAGCGACCGCCTCGGTCACTTGAAGGATTTGCTTGATCCTTTTGATAATCAGGTTGTTCATAGTGAGGTAAATCAGGACAAAAATAATAAGCGCTGTCATCACAATGATGCCTATTGTCGACCAAAGCAGCGGACTCGTAGGGGCTTCAATCGCAGTGATCGGCATGGAATAGGTAAGGAACCAATTTAACTGCGGGATGCGTGCGTAGAACCATCTCGTCTTGTGACCGCTGAGAAAGGATTCGTCAAGAAAACCGCTCCCCTCTTGTAAGGCCTTATTAAAAGCAGGTCCAAGCTCAGGATATTCAGCGAAAATGTTCAGTTTGAGAATTGTAGGTGCGTCAGAAGCATATAGGGTGAGGCCGTTTCGATTCACGATCAGCAGCTCACCATTTGTCAGCGGAGCAAGTAAATGTTCTTCAAACACAGGGGCAGCTTTGAGAGAAACATCAATGATGCTAACGACTTTATGTTGATCATCAAAGATAGGGGCTGTAATCGAGATGACGTAGATGCCATTCATTTTGCTAAAATGGGGTTCGGAAATATAGGTATTCCCTTGCAATGCTTGCTTGAACCGGAGCTCATCCGATATGGAGATCGTCGTACCTGATGTGAATTGAAGGTTACCTGCCAAATCTCCAATAGCCATAGCATGATAGCGATTCTCATCGGTTTGTAATTCATGCGTGAGGAAATCCAGGCGTTCGGCTTGGGTTCCCTGTTTCATAATACTTACCCGACTGATGAGCTCCACTTCAGCCAAACGAATGGACAAGAAATCATACAAGTTGCGAGCAGAGTTCGAGACTGAGGTCGTCGATTGCTCGTTGATTTGCTGTAACAGCTTATTTCTTGAGAGTGTATAGTTGGTTATCCCTACGACGGCAAGGGAGATGGAGGTGATAAGAACAAGCCAGGCAATCAGTTTAAAGCGCAAGGATGATGACATGAACAGCCTCCTGAAGCATTGTAATTGTTAAAAAACCTCATAGTTTAAACATGTTTAGAACAGAACAAATTTAATGAATTCCTTCTATGATATATCCAACAGATGAAAGGGGTATACACCAAGTCTTCAATAATCATACATTGTATAGGGGGATTTAAGAAATGCAATTTACCGTACGTACAAAATTAATTATGGTATTTACGATTATTCTACTGATGATTGGGGGATTAAGCTGGACGGATCTGAGCCGTATGGGCGCACTTAAAGATAGCAATAAGAAGCTCGTTGAGAATTGGATGCTGGGGATTCAAATTATTGAAGAGATACATTTTAACTCCGAGCATTTGCTAACCGTTTATAGAGGGAAAAAGCTAGAGCCTGATGCGAAAAAGCATGAGCCTTTAGACAAAGAAATCGCGGCAACAATTACACAAATCGACAATTTGTTAGGAAAATATAAGGAAACACTTGCAAATGAAGATGATGCTGCGCAATATCAAGAGCTCACAAAGAATTGGGAAGGGTTTAAAGCATCTTTTCTAGAGAATGCCAAACATACTGCTGATCCAACAAGTAAAGCAGCACAAGATAGCCTAGCGGCAATGACGGAAGCTTTTACGAAGGCGCAAAATACGATGGCAAGCATGGTAGTCTACAACCAAAATGGAGGACTTCAAGCAGAGCGAGACAGTGAGGAAGTGTACAAAGAAAGTGTCACGATCGCGGTAACCGTGCTCTCCGTCATCATCCTATTCATGATCGCCGCCTGTTATATCCTTGTAAGAGTTATTTCCGTTCCTGTTCGTACAGCCTCCCTTGCCTTGAATCGGATTGCGAATGGTGATCTAACTGTTGAGCCTATTATTGTCAAAAATAAAGATGAGATTGGGCTGCTTGTTGGAGCAGTCAATCAAATGGTTCATCACTTGCGTCATTCTGTGGAGCAAATGCAGCAAGCCTCTAACAGTGTCGCAGCTTCATCACAGCAGCTCTTCGCCAGCTCCGAGCAGAACACATCGGCTTCGCAGCATGTCGCGGTCTCCGTCCAGGATTTCGCGAATGGGGCAGATGCACAAGCTCAAAGCTCTGTTGAGTGCGGTCGAGCTATGGAAGAAATGGCGGCCGGGATCTCGCGTATTGCGGAAACTACAGCAGATGTTTCAGAATTATCTATATCGGCTGCGAACATCGCCGAGCAAGGCACCCATGCAATGGGACGTGTAGTTCATAAAATGCAGGCTGTAAGCACATCGGTTGATGCAGCCAATCAGGTGATTCAAGAGCTAGAAAGACATTCACAGAGCATCGGTCAAATCACAACGCTAATAGGAAATATAGCCTCGCAAACGAATTTGCTTGCATTGAATGCAGCAATTGAAGCTGCACGTGCGGGCGAAAGCGGTAAAGGCTTTGCCGTTGTAGCTGGAGAGGTTCGTAAATTGTCATCGCAAACCGATGATTCGGTTCGTGAGATCTCAGAGCTCATTACTTCGATACAAAGAGATTCAGCACGTGCTGTAGGTGTCATGAACAATGGACGGACTGAGGTACAAGAAGGACTTCATGAGGTAGGCATTGCCGAGAAAGCCTTCGGTCAAATCGTACATGCTTCGCAAGAAGTGGCGAGTAAGATTCAAGAAACAGCAGCTGCAGCGCAGCAGATGGCAGCGAGCTCCGAAGAAGTGGCAGCTACAGTTGCCCAAGTAGGCTTCGTTGCACAGCAAACGTCAGGCACAGCGCAGTCCGTCGCAGCAGTAACCGAAGAACAGCTGGCATCTGCTGAAGAGATTACAGCATCAGCCAAGAATCTTGCCGTGATTGCCACCGATCTGAATCAAGTGGTGGGTACTTTCCGTCTTTCATGAGAAGAACTTTATGAAAAAAATTTTAGCGGTCAGACTTTTTCGAACCCTGGTGCGTCTAGTTATCGTGAAGGTTAGAACAAGAGAGAGAAGATCACGATAACTCAGAAGGAGCGAATCAGAAATGAAAAAAAATCCGTGGAACATGTTAAAAATTGGTGTTGTTGGTTGTGCGATGCTTGTAGGTGTGAGTGCTTCTGTATTGCCAGCAGCAGGCGTTGCTTCAGCAGATACCGTAGCAGCTATTTCTGCAACTGCATCATCAGTCCCAGTTGTTATTAAAGAAGTGGTGCTTACTTCCAAAAGTACAGATCTTACGACCAACATCAAAGTGCCTCAGTTGACAGGTATGGTCGATACGAAATATCAAGCCGAGCTGAATGACATTATCCTCTCGCATGCTAACAAAGATGTAGTAGTTTGGGAAAAGGAGGCTACAGAGGCTTCAGCAGCAGCCAAAGAGAATGGATATACGTATCGTCCTTACGGGCTTACGATCACGTATGAACTGAAATCCGATGGCACAGGAAACCCAGCAGGAGTTGTCTCACTTGAAGTTACAACATATGGTTCTACAGGCGGTACGGGCATGCCAAGAGTGGATACGTATAATGTGCTGAATGCAGCAGCAGCTCAGCGTGTAACGCTGCAGGATCTGCTTGGTGCGGACTACAAGGCAACGATCGATGCAGGTGTTACTGCCAAAATAAATGAGAACCCACTAAATTTCTTTAAGGATCAATTTAAAGGAATTAGTGCAGAACAAGGCTTTTATGTAGAAAAAGGGGAAGCGGTTGTTGTGTTCCCGAAATATTCGATTGCTCCCGGTTCATCTGGCAGCCCAGAATTCCGTTTCAGCTTGCCTGAAAATATGACCATCAAGCCAAATCCTGCTCCACTGCCTGGTTCCGATAAGGTGACAGTGGATCTAGTAACGAGCGATGTTGTCGTGAATGCGGACGGACTTTCACTCGTTCCATTCCGTAAAGTAGCGGAAGCACTTGGCTACACGGTGAAATGGAATCAAGATACGTATGCTGCTGAGCTGACGAAGGGTGCGCAGTGGACGAGTGTAAGCGTGGGGAAAGACAGCTATTTCTTTGCCAAAATGGCGCCAGTTGCGCTAGGAGTGGTTCCGGTTATTCTGAACGATTCTCTTTATGTACCTGTTAAATTCGTAACGGATATTCTTAAAGCCGATGTGACATCAGTTTCGACAGGACTTCATATCGAGCAATAAGTGGGAAATATAATATGAAAGGTTGGTTGGTCGTTAGACTAACCAACCTTTTTTATGTACGAACAATTCGACTGATTTGTAAGAGGTAGTGGCGATACGGTGAGGGACTAGTCGAAAAGGGCTTTAAAGTGCTGCACATTCCACAGCGTCTAGCGAGATTTCAAGGTTTTAGCGCCCTTTTTGGGCGTAAAGGGGAAGATCCCGAGGCGCGTGCGCACCAATAAGGCCTGAAAAGGGCCTTAAAGTGCTGC
Source organism: Paenibacillus sp. J31R30 (assembly GCF_059692115.1). NCBI lineage: Bacteria > Bacillati > Bacillota > Bacilli > Caryophanales > Paenibacillaceae > Paenibacillus > Paenibacillus sp. J31R30. The sequence goes on from NZ_JCAUAV010000002.1 coordinate 184,246, forward strand.
ATACTCGCAGCATCTGGCCAGATCCCCAACTTTAACGCCCATATTGGGCGTTAAAGGCGTGATCTCGAGGTGCGTGCGCGTCAATAAGGCCCGTAAAGGGGCTTAAAGTGTTGCATACTCGCAGCAGTGGTTGGGATCGGGCTTTTCTTGCACACATTACTGTAAGCGTTTGCATATACTGTAACATCCCGCTTTTAGGAGGTGTGAACGGTATGTATCTCAAAAATAGTTTGTCGGCTCTCATGGGACTCTGGTTCTTGATGACTCCTTGGGTGTTTGGGTTTGGAGATGTAACCAATGCGCTATACACCTGTGCACTGTTCGGAAGTCTACAATTCGTTAGCTCGATGCTAGCTTTGGGGAAATCAGGGAAGCATATGTGGCAGAACTGGGTTTGTGTGGCCACTGGCGCCATTTTTATCGTATTTCCTAATGTATTTCATCTTTCATTTCTGGCGTTTTTCTCATTCATAGCACTTGGGTTTATGACGATTCTTATTAATTACGCCAATCTGTATCCAGATTCGCAATAATATCGCGAGTGCATGTTGAAAAATGGATTTCATTATGTCATAATGAAATTATCGAAATGACAATATGGAGTGAAGGCATCAGCTTTCCAATCCGTGCCTCAGCTGTCATTTACAGTTAGGCTTTTCTTTTACTTCGTGATAAAGTCGTTGTAATAATATTACATATACAATATAAGGAGTGGTGAATATGAAAGCTTTGATTCTCATTGATTACACAGTGGATTTCGTCGTTGGAAAGCTGCCCTGCGGGGATCCAGCGGTCGCTATTGAAGCTCGGATGTGTGAGCTAACTAATAGCTTTGTTGATCAGCAGGATTTTGTTGTGATGGCCATTGATTTACATGAGGCAGGGGATCCCTACCATCCTGAGACGGATTTGTTCCCACCTCACAATATACGTGATACGGAGGGGCGAGAGCTCTATGGTCGCCTAAGAGATGTGTATGAGGATCGAAAGGAATCGATCTATTGGATGGACAAAACACGATATAGTGCTTTCAGCGGGACAGATCTTGAGCTGAAGCTTAGAACGAGAGGCATTCAGGAGTTGCATCTAGCAGGCGTATGTACAGATATTTGTGTCTTACATACGGCGGTGGATGCGTATAATAAAGGTTTCTCCCTCATCATTCATGCGGATGCGGTTGCCAGCTTTGATGCGCAAGGTCATGATTGGGCGTTGAGACATTTTGAACATACACTAGGGGCTAAGGTTGTTCGGAATTGGAAAAATTAACGAACGAGGTATTGGATGAACGAATGCGCGATGGAAAGGATGAATCCGATGAAATGGCATGCAATGGACGCGATGAATAACTTAACGCTCCACACGGATAAATACCAAATTAACATGATGTACGCCCACTGGTTACAAGGGACACATACGGAGCGAGCTGTGTTCGAGGTGTATTTTCGCAAGCTGCCTTTTAATGGGGGATATGCCGTCTTCGCTGGGCTGGAGCGGGTGATTCATTATGTGCAAAGCTTACATTTCGGTGAAGAGGAAATCGCATATTTGCGTGAACAAGAAGAGAACTATCGGGAAGAATTCCTCGATGCGCTTCGTGCGTTTACGTTCAAAGGCGATATACAAGCCATCCCTGAGGGAACGCTTGTCTTCCCGAATGTGCCGCTGGTTCGCGTTATCGGCAGTATTATTGAGGCGCAGCTCGTAGAGACGGCGATTCTCAACTTCGTGAACTTCCAGACGCTCATCGCGACCAAAGCCTCGCGTATGAAAGGCGTTGCTCCGCACGATGTGCTGATGGAGTTCGGCACCCGCCGCGCCCAAGAGGCTGACGCCGCGGTCTGGGGCGCAAGAGCCGCCTATATCGCGGGGTTCCACGCGACATCGAACCTAAGAGCCGGAATGCTGTTCGGCATCCCGACCAAGGGCACGCACGCGCACGCGTGGGTGCAGGCCCACGACACGGAAGAGGAAGCCTTCCGTGCGTATGCCGAGGCCCTGCCCGAGCAGGTCACGCTGCTCGTGGACACCTACGACACGCTGCGCAGCGGCGTGCCGAACGCCATTGCTACGGCGCGGCTGCTCGCGAGCCGCGGCAAGCGCTTGAACGCCATTCGCCTCGACAGCGGCGACTTGGCGTACTTGTCCCAGCAGGCGCGGCGCATGCTGGATGAAGCGGGCTTTCCGGAGGTGAAGATTGTGGCATCCAATGACTTGGATGAGCACATCATCGCCGGGCTGAAAGCCCAGGGGGCTAAGATCGACAGCTGGGGCATTGGCACCCAGCTGATTACAGCGGCCGACCAGCCTGCGCTGGGCGGCGTGTATAAGCTTGTTGCCCGGGAGAAGGACGGCGCGTTCGTGCCGGTCATTAAGATTTCGGGCAACCCGGAGAAGGTGACGAATCCGGGCTTCAAGGAAGCTTACCGGATTATGAACTTGAAAACCGGCAAAGCGGAAGCTGATTACTTGGCTTTGCAGGACGAAGTGGATATTCGGGGGGGGCAGCGAATTAAGCTATTCGACCCCATCCATCCGTACCTGTTCAAATATATCGAGGATTATGAGGCGATTCCGCTGTTGAAACCGATTTTCGAAGACGGCAAGTTGGTTTATGAGCTGCCAACCTTGGAAGGCATTCGTGACTATCACGCACAGCAAATGCAAACCGTTTGGCCGCAATATCTGCGGATGCTGAATCCCGAGGTGTATCGTGTCAATTTGAGCACCGCCTTGTGGCAACTGAAAATGGATTTAATTCATGCCCATCAAAACTAGCTAGATTTGGCCTTCAGGTCTTCAGTCTGTTCGCCTTCAGCTCTTCAATCTGTTCGCCTTCAGCTCTTCAATCTGTTCGCCTTCAGCTCTTCAATCTGTTCGCCTTCAGCTCTTCAGTCTGTTCGCCTTCAGCTCTTTAGTCGTTTCCACCTTCCTGCCTCCTTCTAACGTAGATTTTGGAATAACCCGACTTGGGTGGTATGATTAATAAGAGCTACACGGTAAAGATGCGCTCATTCTAATCTTATTCCGATGGAGGTTATTGACAATGTCTACGCAGGCGAATCAAGCATTAACAGCTGGAGTTACGCTCAACAACGGTGTACATATGCCTTGGCTGGGGCTCGGTGTTTATAAAAGCAAAGAAGGTCAAGAGGTTATCGGAGCGGTTCAAACCGCTTTGCAATTAGGCTATCGAAGCATTGATACGGCAGCTGTCTATCGCAACGAAGAAGGCGTTGGTCAAGGTTTGCGCCAAAGTGGCGTGCCGCGTGAAGAGATTTTCGTCACGACGAAGGTGTGGAATGCGGATCAAGGCTACGAGTCTACCTTGCAAGCGTTCGAAGCAAGCCGCAAGCGACTTGGTTTGGAGACGATTGATCTTTACTTGGTGCACTGGGCTGTGTCCGCGACGTATAGAGAAACCTGGAAAGCGCTGGTTCACCTCTACAAAGAGGGGCATGTTCGTGCGATCGGCGTGAGTAATTTTCAAATCTCTCATTTGGAGCACGTGATCGAAGATACTGGTGTGATTCCTGCGGTTAATCAAGTGGAGTATCATCCGGAGCTTTCGCAAAAGGAGCTGCTCACGTTCACACGTGAACGAGGCATTCAATTAGAAGCGTGGAGCCCGCTTATGCAGGGTAAGCTGAATCAGCCTGAATTGGCGCAGCTCGCGGCTAAATACGGCAAATCAGCAGCGCAAATTGTGCTGCGTTGGGACATTCAGCATGGCGTCGTGACGATTCCGAAGTCTGTGACCGAGCATCGTATTCGTGAGAATGCGGATATTTTCGATTTTGAGTTGAGTGCGGAGGATATGGCTTTAGTTGATGCGATGAATGTTAACAAGCGTATCGGTCCGGATCCGGATAACGTAACGTTCTAAGTGATTAGCAAAGAGGAAACGCCCGCTTTCGCGGGGTTTCCTCTTTTTGTTGCGTGGGAAGGTTTCACCTCCCTCCGCTTATTTCAAAGTAATCATCTGATAGACCTCGCGGTGATCGCCTGGCAGTAAGAAGTTCGCAACTTTCAGCTGGGAGGAGCCGTCTCCGTCGAGGAAAAGTCCGTCGACCAGTTGTTTCTCCCCTACTTGCTCCTGTACCGCTGTACGGAACTCTTCGCCTGTACATGGTGTTGGTGCTACAACCAGATACACGTTGTTGAATCGATCATACACGATACCTGAACGCATACGCTTCTCATTAATCACGGGCATTTCTTCTGAGATCGCTTGCTCGGCCCAGCCGAATGGGTTCGTAAGACCCATGCTCACACCGCCCTGCGCCCAATAACGCGTGCGGTCCATCACCTTCAGCTCGCTCGCATTTTCAACCACTTGGACTGTAAAGGTTTGTGCCTTTTCATCCCACACCAGCGTTCCTCGTTTCCGATCCGTATTGTACCAGCCAGAGCCGTAATCGCCAGGTTGCCCCTTTACAGGCTGATCATTGGTCACAGCGATGCTCAGCAAATAACCCTGCCAGAAAAAACCGCCATTAATCCCATTGTCCTGTAGGTCGGTCACATTGTTTTTTATCGCTTTGAGTCCTATGTTGTCAGGTGAGGTTTGGATAACGTGAAGAAGAACACCATTCGTTGCAGGTTGGATGCTGTACGCGGCCGTCGCTAGTGGAGGCGGGTGAGAAGTCGTGTGAAGACCCCAAATTAAGGTCCATACAAAGCTAGTTAACATGATGAGTAGATAGATTAGTAGCTGAGCAGCATGATCTTTGAAAAGGCGGATAACGTTCATAGAGCTCTCCATCCCAGCTGTTGTGGTCTTATTTCTATTAGTCTATGAAAAGAATAGGAGGAATATGCCAATTTATCTACGAAAAAAAACGCTTACGAAGGAATCTACCATTCGTAGGCGTTGGTCAACAAGCATCTATGTAGCGACTTGAATCAAAAAATAGGTATACGTGCTTTATTTCCATCTTTGGCATATAAAATCGCTTCCGAGCTAAATAAATCTACACGCTCTAACGAATTAACTAAATTCATGGTGGTGAATTTGTTATGGCGAAGTGCGTTGATCAAGGAAGGAATTAACTTATGATCCGTGCCGACGAAATTAACGGAAATCGGCTTCTTATTAAATAAAATATTCATTCTCACTTCAACACATCTCCTTCTGAGTTTTATTAAGTAGATATTAAGATTATCATATCTTTCTCAATAAGTTCGTCGATTGGCGTTGTCGGAATTCCACTAGTTCTGTCAGTAAAAATGTGAGAGAGTGCTAGCTGGGAGAGCTCCTCCTTGAGAAGGTGTAACTGTGGGTTCATTTGTTAAAATATAAGAAATTATATGTTTCACCTAATAAGTTGGCTATATTTCTCCATAAACACTCCCGTCCTTTGATGGACGGCGTAGCCGTTTATTTTGTATGATAGGGTGAGTTAAGCAAAAATTGGAAGCGGAGGGGGCTAGTAGTATGGAGTCTTCACACATTGTTATTGAAGCGGATGGTTTAATTAAAAATTATGGATCCTTCCAGGCAGTGCGAGGTGTTAATTTTCAGGTCTATCAAGGCGAGGTATTCGGCTTGCTCGGTCCTAATGGTGCCGGGAAAACGACAACGATGGAAATGATTGAAGGGCTGCGGAAGCCTGACGGCGGTCGTGCTATTGTGGCTGGATTTGATACGCAGAAGGATTTAGGTAAGGTCAAAGAAGTCATCGGTGTTCAGCTGCAGTCGACGTCCTTATTCGAACTGTTGACGGTTGAGGAAATTATGAGGATGTATGCCAGCTTCTATCCGAGCTCAGTTCCTATCGGGCCGCTACTAGAAGATATGACGTTAGTAGATAAAAGAAACGGCCGCGTCAAGCATCTATCTGGCGGGCAAAAGCAGAGGCTTGCGATCGGTCTTGCGCTTCTTAATGATCCTAAAGTTATTTTCTTGGATGAGCCCACAACGGGGCTAGATCCAACGGCAAGACGAACACTCTGGGAGATTATATTGAAGCTGAAAGAGCGAGGCAAAACGATTGTGCTGTCTACCCATTATATGGAAGAAGCGCATGTGCTTTGCGATCGTATTTGTTTAATGGATCAAGGCAAAGTTGTTGCCTTGGATACGCCTCGTAATCTAGTGAGCAGCTTGCAATCCGATAGCGCGATTGAGTTCAGACTGCAAGACTTGGCGGAAGATGATAAGGTAACCGTCCTTGAAGAGCTTCGGGAAGTTCGTGAAGTAAAGGGGATTGACGTGCGGAAGGACGTATTTGTTCTATACACAGATAAACTTCAGGAATCGCTGATCGACCTCATTGAGAAGAGCGCAGATGGTCGGTGGCAATTGGCAGACTTGCAGACACGAACGGCTACGCTGGAAGATGTGTTTATTTCCATGACCGGAAGGAGCTTGAAAGAAGAATGAATGCTTATATCCAATTGACGTTAAGCCAGCTTCGTTTTTTTGTGCGTAATCGACAAGTGCTCGTATTCACCTTATTCATGCCGTTATTCTTTATGATTATGCTCGGCTCCTTTCTAGGAAAGGGAAATGATATCATTATTGACGGCGTTGTCATTGACCAGGATCAAAGTGCGGAATCGAGGATCATGGTGGAGGCACTTCAAACCAATAGCATTCTGAAGCTAAAGCCCTCCGATGACATGGATGCGTCTCTGGAGCAGCTGAAGCATGGGGATCAGAAGCTCGTTGTGATTATTCAGAAGAACTACGGGCAGGCGGTAGCGCTGAAAGGAGCGGATAGCACCAAGGCAAGCTTCTTGCAGGTTTATTATGATCAGACGAACCAGCAGAGTGCGCAGATCGGATTGCAAACGGTCGGGCAGGTGGCGGATGGTGTATCCAAGCAAATTTCTAACTACATTCCGATTGTTAAAATAGAGCCCGTTGGCGTGCAAGCTTTGCAGCTTCGCTACATCGATTTCCTTGTTCCAGGGATCTTGGCGATGATGATCATGACCAACAACTTAAACGGCGTCTCGGGGCAAATTGCTTCCTGGCGTGAGCGTGGTGTGTTGCGACGGATGCAGAGTACTCCGCTAAAGGCCTCAACGTTCATCGCTGCGCAGATTACCGCGCGCCTTGTGATGAACACGGCACAAGCCTTGATCGTATTGCTTGTAGGCGCCTTGATTTTCGGGACGCAGGTAAACGGCTCGTGGTGGCTGCTTCTGCTGTTTATCGTCATGGGTACCCTGACGTTCATGTCCATCGGTTTTATCATCGCCGGTGTGGCCAAAACCCCAGAGAGTGCCGGGCCGATTTCCGGGCTGATTTCGTTCCCGCTTATGTTCTTGGGCGGCGTGTTCTTCTCCGTATCCAGCATGCCGGAGTTCTTGCAGCCGATCGTGAAATCGATTCCGATTACCCAGCTCAGTACCGCCCTTCGGCAGGTTATGAATGTGGGTGCGGGCATCGGTGAGCTGTGGCAGGAAGGGCTGATGCTGGCCATCTGGCTGGTTGTGTCGTTCATCGTGGCTACTTTCACGTTTAAGTGGGAGTAGGCTCATGTTCCTGAACGAAAGACTCGAGCGTATTGCCAACGATTCGTTCCTAGCTTACCTTGGCCGAAACGGAACGTAGATCCCTTATTTGTCCCTTAAAGCCGACTTTAGGAGGCGAAAGGGAACGAGAGGGCGCTATTTGGCGAAAAATACTCGTTTTTCCGTACAAATTGCGCAAATAGCGTATCTACGTTCCGTTTCCTTGCTAAAAAGCCTGATTTCATGTAAATAGCACACTGTAGTTCCGTAAGAGTTTGGATAGTGCCATAATAAGGGGACATCGATACGCATCACAAACAAAAGCCCAACCCGCCACGGGTTGGGCTTTCTCACTAAATTGATCGCCTTAATATCGTGCATTTAAATGTGACGAGTAAGAAAGAGGTTTTCAATGAGATTGTTGTGCAGGGTAACTAGTGGTGTGCATGGAAGTATTAGGATAAATAAATTTACAGCAAAAAGTGGAAGGCGGAAATTATTTGACAGACGTTCAAGTTGGGGAGCGTACATTAGAAAGTAAAATTGACTTCAATTACTCCAATATTCAACCCTTATGGCATTTGATCGTGTTGACTATAGTCACGACTGGGTTCTATCAATTTGTTTGGTTTTACAAGACATGGAAACAATTGCAGAAATATCATGGATGGGAATTAAGCTACGTTTACAGAACAGTATTTTCTTTCATTCCTATTATTGGTTTTATTATTGTGGCTGATTTGTTCAAGCGAATTAAGAAACTATTGAATGAAAGTGGAATTCATATCAAGATGTATCCAATCATTTTTATGATTGCATTCTATGTTCTGAATGCACTTTATAGATTACCAAATTTGTATTGGTTTTTAGGATTTCTATCCATCATCCCACTCGCTCATGCTCAATTTGCTTTGAATGCATACTGGAAAAAGGAACAACCTCAACGTGTGGTGAGGGATAAGTTCACTAATCGACAGTGGGTTCTACTTGTCGTTGGCGTGTTATTCTGGATACCAATAATAATAGGTTTATTCAATTGATTTTAAGTTGCTGTTGAAGTATTGGAGGGGTACTCTTTTGAAAGAGGAGTTAGAACATGGAAATGTTGAGACCGAACCCATGAAATATGTTGGTGTATTTCATAGGGTAGGGATTCATATTATTGACTATATAATTTTTTCTCCACTCATTTTACTATACCGTTACGCTGTTTCGTTATCTTTTGAGTATAAGATGATCATCCCTCTGGTGATGCATTATCTGATCACATATGTGATATATATTATCTTTACAGTAAAATTTGGTGGAACTCCCGGACGATTATTATTAAGGGCTAGAATAGTTAACAAAGAGATTCATTATCTTTCAGTTACTTATTCACTCATCAGATATGCCATAAGCATGATGCCTTTACTCGTGTCCTTGTTTTTAACCAGTCAAATTCTAGGGAAACCCGATTTACCTGAGAATATAAAAGACTTAGTACATATTGTAAGCGAGAATAGTCAAAAAAATCCGATATATCTATTTCTAAGTTTTCTGATAATCGTAGATGCTCTTTTTATCGTATTTAACAAGAAGAAGAAAGCGCTGCACGATTATCTCGCTAAGTCCTATGTCATTTCAAAGGAATCCTATCTTAACCATACGTTGAAATAAAAATAAGCTGAGACCGTTTCAAATTAGGTCTCAGCTTATTTTTTTATGTTTTATTCACATTCACACTACTAAATACTATGCACGCTCACAAAAACCGCCGATGATGCTTCTTCCCATCAAAACTGAACAATACCGGCTTATCCTCCACAACTGTATGCATGTGAATGGTCTTACCCCACAGCTTATAAATGTACGGCAGTGTGCGCTCCACATATTTCAGATCCAGTTCCACGCCTTCAAAGGCATGCCTCAAATACAATTCTCCATTGCGCTGATAGTCCCCATCCTCGACGACGATGTAGGGGAAACCTCCGTTCACCCTGGAGTAAATAAGCTGATCCCGCGTATTTTCCCACGTTTTATCGGTAATTTTCCACTCAGGCCCTTTCTTCTCAAACACGTAGAGGTCTAATTCTTCGACCAGGTTTTTATTCAAATAGTTGCGGATGAACGAGGTATCGGACTCGTATTCGCGTACTTCGAAGATCTTCTTCCTGCCTTGCCCAGGCGTCCGCCCGAATCTGCGGATTTCCTCATCCGTCGGCGCATCCCAGTGCTTCTCGATATCCTCAAATATTTTGACACCCAGATAATAAGGATTCAAAGAATGGCGAGAGGGAACGACGACGGAGGAGTTCAGCTTGGAGTACTCGATCGTTTCTTCCTCGGTCAGATCCATTTCTCGCAGGATATGTTGATGCCAGTACGAAGCCCAGCCTTCGTTCATGATTTTGGTTTCGAGTTGCGGCCAGAAGTAGAGCATTTCATCGCGCAGCATGGTCAAGATATCGCGTTGCCATTCTTCCATATAAGGGGCATTTTCCTCTATAAAAAGAAGGAGGTCCTTCTCCGGCTTCGGCGGAAAACGCTTCGTATCTTCTTTATCCAGTGAAACAATGGGTTTATTTCGGCTATCTAAGTCCCACAAATCCTCATAACCGTATGTGGCTTCGCCTCGAACCGCTGGTGTTGCCGCTTTGTTATTTTCTTGGCGTTTGCGAGTTTGGCCATACGTTAGTGTTAGTACAGGATCAATGTGCTCTTGGATGGCGAGTACAGCATCTATGAATTGTTCCACCTCATCGATCCCATGCTCAATTTCGTATTGGCGGATGCGTTCGGCTGTGGCGGACATGCTCTCGACCATATTGCGATTCGTTTTGGAGAAACGTGCGTTATTTTTGAAAAAGTCGCAATGCGCGAGCACGTGCGCGACGATCAGTTTGTTTTGAATCAGAGAATTTCCGTCCAAAAGGAAGGCATAACAAGGGTCCGAATTGATGACCAATTCGTAAATTTTACTAAGTCCAAAGTCATACTGCGTCTTCATTCTATGGAAGTTTTTGCCAAAGCTCCAGTGACTATAACGTGTTGGCATGCCATACGCACCGAAGGTGTAGATGATTTCTGCCGGACAGATTTCGTACCGCATCGGAAAGAAGTCGAGCCCAAAGCCTTTCGCGATCTCCGTAATTTCATCAATGGCATATTCCAGCTTCTGGATTTCGGATTTACTCACTGTGCAGGCACTCCTTCCTTTTTGGTAAAAAAGGTTTTCAAAGCTTTATACACTTCACCTTTTTCACGAATGACGTAATGCAGGAATTTTGGATTGTTAATATGACGGAAGGCTGACATCAGCGTAGAACTGCGGTTATATTGATTCACTTCCCCGTAGCCAAACATGTTCGACCGCTCCATTAATTGCGTAATCAGCTTCACACAGCGCTCGTTATCCGAGGTTAAATTATCGCCGTCTGAGAAATGGAAGGGATAAATATTGAACTGGGAAGGGGGGTACCTTTTATCAATAATATCAATAGCGGTCTGGTAGGCTGAGGAGCAGATCGTCCCTCCGCTCTCTCCTTTTGTGAAAAACTCTTCCTCCGTAACCTCTTTTGCCTCCGTATGGTGCGCGATGAACACAATTTCAACGTTCTCATATTTCGTGCGCAAGAAGCGGGTCATCCAGAAAAAGAAGCTGCGAGCTATGTATTTCTCGAAGGAGCCCATACTTCCGGAGGTATCCATCATTGCAATAATAAGCGCATTGGAATGTGGTTTCTCGATTTCTTCCCACGTTTTGAAGCGCAGATCATCTGGTGAAATATGATGAATGCCCGGCGAGCTGCCTCGCGAATTACGGCGCATATTTTCGAGGATCGTCCGTTTCTTATCGATGTTGGACATGATCCCTTTTTTACGTATATCGTTGAAAATAACTTCGGTGGTTGTCATGTTTCGCTTCTCTTTTTGCTGCAAATTCGGAAGCTCCAGCTCGGAAAATAACATCGCTTGCAGCTCTTCCATGCTCACTTCCGCTTCGTAATAATCCTCACCGGCTTGATCCCCCGCGCCTTCGCCTTTGCCAGGCCCTTGAGCAGGCTGCGGATCTGTTCCGAGCACATCGCCAACCTGAGAGTCGCCATCCCCCTGACCAACATGCTTACCTTTGTTGAAGTTATAGCGGAAGCGGTATTCGTCCAAGCTTTTTATCGGTACCTTCACGACTTGTTTACCATTGGACATCACAATGCTTTCATCTGTCACCAGATCAGGAAGGTTCTGTTTAATAGCATCTTTGACCTTCTCTTGATGTCTAGTTTGATCTTGGTATCCTTTGCGGTGGAGTGACCAATCCTCTTTGGAAACGATAAATAAGGGCTCTGTCATGGGGACACCTCCTTGGTGATTATGATAAGCGGAACGCTATCAGGCATAGGGAAATAAAGCTTGTTATTAAATATATTCAAGTGTGCGGGGGATATGTGGTGAATTGTGTGTGAATGTTTTGATTTGGGGAAAAGAAGGTGACTTGTTTGACTGCGGAAGCACATCTACGCTTTCCGGATTCCTGTACGATGGAGATCGGGCAAACTTTTTATTTTTCATATCGTACTTTCGTACTATTTTCTTCATGTTCGCCAACTTTAATGATATGCTTAGCTTTATGGGCAAGATGTACATATAGGGATCCAAAAGCATACAAAAATACCACATTAGATGCAGCAGGGTGATCATTTTTGAAAAATATGTTAATACGTCATATGAAATCGATAATTATAATCGGCATTCTCCTAGTCATTGCCATAGGCTCAGGAGTATTAGGATACTTCGGACTGCACCGAGACAGCGACGGGGGATTTACGCTGCATTCTCAAACAGCCTTTCAACCTGATGTGGTTGTCATGGGGACGGAGCTTGAAGGCATGTATCTCGCACAAAAGGCGAAGCACGAAGGACTCGATGTTCTGATCCTCGAAACGAAGGGGAATCTTGGTGGTCAGCTTATTCAAGGGGAGATGCTCTATCTTGACGGCGTATACGATGATGATGGTAATCAACTCATGCAAGGCGGCATGAAAGAGCTATTCCATCAGTATACGAAAGGGAGCATTCGCAAAAAAACAGAGTTTGCCCACTATTTTCACAAGCTTATCGAAGGTATTCCTCTTGAGAAAAACGTTCTATTAGAAGACTTAAAAGTGACGGACGGTAAAGTGGTCTCTCTTGCCTATCTAGGCGGTGATGGGAAGAAAAGAATTGTGAAGCCTTCCTATGTCGTTGATAATTCGGATGACGCGGCGCTGATTAGCAAGTTGAATGTGCAGCCGCTTCCAGGACTGGAAGCCCTGTATGGGGCGAAGGAACGCGAGTATATGAGCGGCACGTACATGATGAAATTTAAAGGCGTCGATTGGGAGAAGTTTCAGAAACATTTTTGGGCTATGGATAAGATCGAGCGTGGGCATAAATATGGACCAGAAAGTTATGTGAATTCACATATCGCGTATGGTTTTCCACCGATTGTTTCGGCTTATGAGCTGCATAACAAGAACGAACTCAACCTCCGAGGATTGAACATCCTGAATCAAGGCGGCGGGGAGATCATCATTAACGCACTGCAAGTATATGGCATCGATCCGAGCAAGGAAGTAACGATTGCATGGGGGATTGAACAAGCGAAAGCAGAAATGCCCTTCATACGAGATCATCTACGAAAGACTATGATTGGTTTTGAGCAGTTGGAGCTGAATGGAGAACCGAATTCCTTGTACATTCGGGAATATAATCATTATCCAACAGATTATGTGCTGCAAGCCTCGGATTTGATGAGCGGGCGAATGTTTTGGGATAACGTCAGCATCGGCGGGTATTTCATGGACATTCAAGGCTCGCGCTCCAATCGAGAGGGGCTAGCTATCGGGAGACCGGATAAATATGGGATTCCGCTGCGAAGCTATTTGCTTCACGATTACGACAATGTTGTCACCACAGGGAAGCTGGTAGGAGCAACCGCAGTAGCCTATGGAAGTGCGAGAATTCAACCGAACGGAACAATGGCTGGGGAGACCATCGGTGTGCTCATGGCACAGATGCAAGGCAGAAGCCTAAAGTCGACGACGCCGGAGGACATGACCCGACTTCATGAACGGATGGAGCATACGTATCATATCAAGCTGCGTGATCGAATTGCGAAGGACAAGATCGCGCATCTATCTGCGACAGAAAAAGCCGAGTTAGACCAAGGCTTGATCACGTTGCTGAAGGGGACGAAGGTCGCTCATCACCTCCCTTTTATCCGAATCAGCTTTGAAGGTCAAGCGCTTACTTACGATGGGATAAAGCCAATTGTCATTGGAGGCATTCCTTGGGTACCGCTTAGTCAAACATTTGAGAAGCTTGGTCTTGGAGATGCTACGTATGATGAAGAAAACAAACGTATCTTATACACTTCCAAGGGGAATACAGGGACGATTCCATCGGCTGAGGTACATGTGCTGAACAATTTTGTGCTCGTAAGCTGGGCGAAACTTGCGGAAGTATTGGGCTACACTTGGGATTGGAACGCGGCAAAAGACGTGGTTATCGTAAGGCGATTATAGAAGCCTATATAAAAAGTCTGCTTGAGCATATACGCTCAAACAGACTTTTTTATTTCGAGAGCTTTACCCACACATTCTCCTAACTTATGTAATAGTCTAGTCTATATGATGTTTGGGGAGTGAGCATGCGTATGGAGATCTACCGAACGGGTCATAGACGTGTAAAAATAAAATCGAAAGTTGCTTTGAAGGCTGCAAAGCCAATCAAGCAGAGGGTGTTCGCAATCCGTAAGGTTGCTAGGGTAATGCTGCCCTTTTACCGTAAGTTGGCAAGTAATCGTACATTTTCCGTCCAATGGGCGAAGGCCGTTCGGGAAGCTGATATTGCTCGCATGAATACGCTGCTCCGATCTGTTATCGGCTCGGAACCACTGTCAGCTTTGGCGTCGAATGGGGTGGGCTGGTTCGTCGATCTTCCGCTGCCAAAACCGCTTCTCGTGATTACGAATGGGACGACGATTCGTCCGGGTCAAGTGCAGTTCACATTCAGCGCTGCGATTAATCGCGCGATCGCCAAGGCGGTCATTCCGCTATATCGGGAAATTATGTGCAATCCCAGTTACGCGGCGCTAGTTGTGAAAGCGATCAATACGCAGAATGAGGCATTGTTGAATCGTTTGGTACGGAGTAAAGTGACGAGTCGGAGATTAATCTCTGTTCACATTGACTTCTCGGGATTCTTTCTCGGCTTCAAATATCCAGCGAGTAAGTTTGTGTATTTAAATGAAGTATTCCGTGAATTTGTGATGTAATAGCTTGTTCAAAACCCCTTCGATCCCTAACGCCATAAATTTCTAAGCGCTCCACTAATCACTAAGAAGCATTTCGTAGTATAATGTTCCTATTGATTATTGGAGGCACATACATGACATTAATTAAACAGTTACAAGCACCAGATGAATTTACAGGTTTTTACTTAATTAAAGAATTGGAAATTAAACAAACGAATACAACGCCTGCCAAGGATTTCATGGATATTGTACTCTGTGATGCGACCGGGCAAGTATCCGCGAAGATGTGGGATGTCAGTGCTTCGGATAAAGAGACCTTTTTCCCGATGACCTTAGTCAAGGTACAGGGACTGGTTCAAATGTATCGTGAACGCTTGCAAGTAAAGATCGGGAAGATTCGCAAAGCGTTGCCGGAAGATGGCGTGCAGATCACTGATTTCATCCGCTCTGCACCGATTAGTCCAGCGGATCTGATTCATACAATCAATAGTGTTTTGGCGAGTATTTCGAATCCAACGATTCAGTCGATCGTCGCGTTTTGCGTGGCGAAGGTTGGCGATAAGCTGGACCATTATCCTGCTGCCAAAACGCATCACCATGCTTACTTCGCTGGACTAGCCTATCATATTGTTCGGATGCTGGAGCTTGGCGAGTTTGTTTGCAAACAACGGCCATTCCTCAATCCTGACCTGATCAAAGCGGGCATTATCCTTCATGATATTGCGAAGCCGGAGGAAATGATCGCGCAGCTAGGTATCGTGTCTGATTATAGCGTACAAGGGAAGCTGCTGGGACACATCTCCATGGCGTCCAACTGGATTACAGAAGCGGCGCTGCATTTGGGACTAGATCTCCAATCAGACCTCGTCATTGGATTGCAGCATATTGTGCTATCCCACCACAACTTGCCGGAGTGGGGAAGTCCTGTGCTTCCGCAGCTTCCGGAGGCGGTTGCGCTTCACTACATCGATTCGATGGATGCGAAGCTGCAAATGGTCGAGGATACATTGCTCCTCACACCGGAGTCCGAGTCATGGACACCGATGATCCGCGGGTTGGAGAACAAAGCGATGTATCGGTTGAAGCTGTAGGGTTGAGGGTTAGGAAGTTGAACAGGAAATAAGGCCTTTTCAAGTAGAGAGATCTACTTGGGAATGGCCTTTTTGTTTTGGTGTCGAGGGTTTCAGGTATCCCGTATCAAATAACTGGAAAATAGGTAGCTAATTTCACTCGATTCCCGTTTTAATTGAACCGCCAACCAATCAAAGCTCCAAGCCGGTTCCCTGCTTGAACCGTTTGATCACCATCTGCGTGTTCACGCGCACAACACCATTCAGCTTGTAGATGTTTTTATAGAGGAAATCCTCCAGCGCAGCGTCATCCTTCAATAAAGCATGCATATGCAAGGAGCTCGTGCCTGTCATTTGGTAAATCGACACCACATTCGGGTCGGCCGAAAGTGTGTTTCCGACCTCCTCCGCGTAGCGCGGCTCCACCTCGACCTCGAAAAAAGCACTAACCACCTTTCCTAGCTTTGTCGCGTTCAAGCGTATCGTAAAATTCTCGATGATTTCATTTTCGATGAGGTTTTCTACGCGTTTTTGAATGGCGACACGCGAAAGATTCAGTATTTCACCGATTTTGGCATAAGACATTCGGCCGTTTTCGTGCAGCAACTTAATAATTTTTTGATCAACGGGATCGAGATCGTGTAAATCTAACATGAACATCACTCCAATCATAAATGCAAAAATATATACATTTGATCAAAAATCTTCATCCTTTCATAAAAATAACGCGGAAATCGCCCGTTAAACTACTATCGTTAACCTAAATATGATAAAAATACAAAAAAACGAAACAAAAATCAAATAATACATTAACACATGGTGTTGACGGAATTTCATTTCATACATATAATCGTGTTAATTAATATAACATACTTAAGATCGATTCATCATTACATGTTATATTATATAACATTTATAGGAGCCGCCACATGTCCAAAAAACTTATTTACAACGGAACTGTCCTAACGATGAATGCCACCAATCAGATCTTCAAACCTGGCTTTGTTTACATGGAGCATGATGTCATCTGTGAAGTTGGCGAATGGAAGTCAGATGGCAGCTTAGATCATCTGCTCACAGAAGCCTCTTACCGTTACAACGCAGAGGGGAAGGTTGTTATTCCAGGCATCGTGAATGGCCACACACATTTGTTCCAAACGTTCATGCGCGGCGTATCGGACCACTCCCCCCTAGCTCAATGGCTGAAAGAGATTATTTGGCCGATGAGTCTGGCGATGGAGCCGGAGGATTTCTACTTAGCCGCTTTGATCGGTTGCATCGAGAATTTGAAATCAGGCGCTACTTATATGATGGATCATCACTATATCCACACCTACCCGGAGAATGATGCCAGCGTGCTAAGGGCGATGGTCGATTCGGGGATACGCGGACATTTGGCAAGAGGAGGCTCCGACCTAGCAGGGGAAGTTCGCTTGCGGGAAACGGAGGAGCAAATTTTCAATGCCACAGATCAATTGCTGGATGAATGGGAAGGCGCAGCGAGCGGCCGCATCCGGATTGCATTAGGTCCATTGAATTTATACGGCTGCTCCAGAGGCTATCTCGAACGAGCTGCAAGGTTCAGTCGGGATCGCAAACTCATATCACATGTACATGTCGCAGAAACGAGTGAACAAATCGACACAACGATGGCTCGCTATGGTCTTAGAAATTTGGAGCTATTAAATGAAGTGGGCTTACTCAGCGAACAGACGCAGGTTGTGCATGGTGTGTGGCTTGATGATGGGGAGCTCGAGCTAATCAAGGAAAAGCAAGCCTCCGTCATTCATTGTCCCGTATCCAATATGTACCTAGCTTCAGGCGTTGCCCGTGTACCCGAGATGCTGCGAATGGGGATCAATGTCGCGCTAGGAACAGATGGTCCCGGCAGCAATAACTGCCAAGATAATCTCGAAGTGTTGAAATTTACTGCATGCTTACACAAGGTGAATGAGCTGGATGCAACGCTGCTGCCTCCGATGGATGTCCTTCGCATGGCGACCGTTAACGGGGCTAAGGCGGTTGGCCGAAGCGATGATCTGGGGAGTCTGGAGCCTGGGAAGAAAGCGGATCTAGTTACCGTAGATATGATGAAAGCACATATAAGTCCTGTGCATCGCGCTTCTTCAGCTCTCGTTTATAACGCGAATGGGAACGATGTCGATCTCGTAATAGTTGGCGGTCAGGTTGTTGTCGAGCATGGGAAGAGCACATGGATTGATGAGCAGGAAATTTTGAGAAGAGCGCAAGCAAGAGTGGATGTACTTAGAAGCAAGCTGGCAGGGCAGTACCCTATTTTCGCAAATCAGATGTAGGTTTAATTGGAGGAGGATGATTGTTATGGCATTACAACGTCTGCACGATCCCGTTCTTGAAAATGATTGGCATGCGGTTTACCTTGCATCTGAACTGAAGGATCAGCCTGTAGGTGTCATCATTTTAGGAGAAAGAGTAGCGCTTTATCGCTCTAGCCGAGGCGTTCACGCCATGCAAGATCTCTGCGTCCATCGCGGAGCTATGTTATCTAAGGGGTGGGTCAAGGATGATGTATTGGTCTGTCCGTATCATGGCTGGCAGTACGATTCCTCAGGGCAATGCGTTTGTATTCCTGCACAGCCCAAAGGGGAGAAAATTCCGCTTCGAGCGAAAGCCTTGACGTATTCGTGTGAAGAGAAATATGGCTTCATTTGGGTATGTATCGGTGAACCTGCAGCGCCAATTCCGCATTTTGAAGAGTTCGCGAATCCCGAGTATCATCCACTTCCGTGTGGTCCGTATAAAGTTGCGGCAGCAGGAACGCGTGTTATTGAAAATTTCACAGACTTCGCTCACTTAATGTTCGTGCATCAGGATTTACTGGGTCACCCGGACTACGCGGAGCTTCCTGATTTCCAGGTTGTGAAGGAAGAGGATCGCATTTTTATCGAAAATATTCCTATTTTCCAGCCAGTTGCCCACTCCGGTTCGGATAAAAGTGATGGCACTACGTATGTGTATATGAAAGAAGTGTACCGGCCATTGTCTGCTAGGTTATCGAAAGCCGATCCGAGCAATGGTCAAACCTTATGGATTATGCTGACCGTGCTGCCAGTGGCTGCAGAAGAATGCGTCGTCTTCATGATGGTCTCTCGTAACTATGCGTACGATGTTGATGATGCGAATTTCATTAAATTCCAAGACATCGTGTTTGAACAGGACGCCAGAGTTATTGAGACGCAGAAGCCTGAGCTGCTGCCCCTGGATCTTCAAGTCGAGCTGAATCATAAAGTGGATCGCTTCTCCATTGCGTATCGTCGTTGGTTGAGGGAATTAGGTGTGGTGGTTGGGACGGTTTAAGTTAATGTTCGGATTTGAATGGTATTATTCACTTTACAATAAACATATAGTTGGAAAAGTAATGAAAAGACGTACTTTTATTGTGTAAAAATACAAAACGTCAGCCTATTCGTTGACGGAGACAAGCCGTGAAACGTATATTTGACTCAAGGTTAAACAAGAGTTATAGACATAGAAAACCAAATATGGAGGGGAAGTTAACCATGAAACGATTTCAACGTACACGCACTTTAGTAATGAAACGCCCAGCAGCTGTATCTCTGAGCTTAGTGATGATCTCAAGTTTGTTAGCCGCATGTGGAAGTTCGAGTACCCCCGTTTCTTCGTCAGCGCCAACAGCAGCCCCAACGACGGCGGCGGCGGCTTCTCCTGCAGCATCGGCAGCACCAACAGCCAAACCCATTGTTCCTGCAACTGTTGTGTTGAACTGGTTCGCCGAGCCTGAGCATGGTGGGAATTTCGCTGCGTTAGCCAAAGGATATTACAAGGATGCCGGCTTTGATATGACTTTGATGCCAGGTGGTCCACAGGTATCTTCAACGCAAATCGTTGCTTCGGGTAAAGCCCAATTCGGGATGGCCAATGGTGATGATATTTTGGTAGCCAGACAAGAGGGGATTCCTGTTGTAGCTATCGCAACTTCGATGCAAAAGAGCCCACAAGCCTTGTTTTATCATAAAGATTCAGGTGTGAAAGATTTCGCTGATTTGAACACTCATAAAGTGTACGTTGCTTCTACAGCAAGCTTCTGGCAGTTTATCAAAAATAAATACAAATTGAATAACGCGCAAGAAATGAAATATACAGGTCAATTGGTGAACTTTGTGAGTGACAAAACAGCGCTAACGCAAGGCTATGTGACTTCAGAGCCATTCACGATGGATCAGCAAAAGGTGGATTACGGCACCCTGCTCGTGGCGGATTCTGGCTACAAAATTTACGCAGGCGTGTACTTCACAACGGAGAAAATGATCGCAGAGCATCCTGATCAAGTCAAAGCCTTCGTTGAAGCGACGGTGAAGGGCTGGGATTACTATAAGGATCATTCCGATGAGATTAACCCGAGCATTCAAACGAAGAACCCGGATATGGGCTTAGATATGATGAAATACAGCGCAGCGAAGGAAATGGATTTTGTATTCGGCGGCGATGCAGCGACCAAAGGCACGGGTATTATGACCAAGGAACGTTGGGAAGAAGTACAGAAGCAATTAGTTGAAGTAGGCGTTCTGAAAACCGCTGAGAATATTGATAAAGTGTTCACGACACAATTCTTGCCTAAGAAATAAGCGGTAAGCAGCATAAAACCTGAGGAGGTGGCGGCATTGGTTTCTAACAGCAATATCGATTTATGTAATGTCCGATTGCCATTATTAAATGAAGGGGAATTATTTCGTCTCTCGATTCGTGATGGCAGCTGGACACATATTCGGAAACAAGAAGCGGATGCCGCCGGTCCTATGGGAATTTCTTTAGAGACGTGGATGGCTGATCAGCACTCGCAAACAGATGGTCTTACAACCCTTGATCTGCAGGGTAAAATCCTACTTCCCGGCTTTGTAGATTCGCATATGCATCTCGATAAAGCGTTTTCCTTAACCACCGTGGAGAATATCAGCGGCACGTTAGAAGAGGCTGTTCGTAACTACTCGGCGGCATCGCCTAACTTCTCGAAAGACGAGATCAAGGCAAGAATGATGCGATCTGCGCTGCAAGCCTTATCTTTTGGGACGACGCATATTCGAACTCACCTTGATTTCAATCTGAGGTTCTCGCGTGATATTGCCCTGCGCACGATTGAAGCCGCACTGGAGGCCAAAGAAGCGTTAGCGCCTTATATGGCTTTGCAGCTTTTTCCCATGTGCCCCTACAATTTCATGTCCCTGGATAATGAAGCGATTGAGGAAGCCTTACGCATGGGCGTGGATGGCATCGGTGGTGCACCGCATTTATCGCTGACACCGAAGGAAGATATTGATTTTATTTTTAAAATGGCAGAGAAATACGATGTACCCATTGACCTACACTGTGACGAAACGGATAATCCGCAGATGCGAACTGTTGCATATGTGGCGCAACGCACGAAAGAAGTAGGCTACGAGGGCAGAGTGACTGTCGATCACTTGTGCGCACTAGCCTCGATGACGGATGAGGATGCAGGCGGCTTGATTGAGAAGATGGCAGGTGCTCAGCTCAAAGCGGTCTCCTTGCCTGCGGTTAACCTGTATTTGCAAGGTCGACATGATTCATTTCCTGTGAGACGAGGCGTCACGCGATTGAAGCAAATTCATGAGAGAGGCATTCCCATTGCAGTTGCATCGGATAATATTCATGATCCTTTTCACCCTTTTGGGCGAGGGGATTTATTGCAAATAGCGCTTATTTCCTCGTATGCGGCACATATGGGAAGACCGGCAGATCTTCGTACATTGCTGCGTATGATAACCGAAGTACCCGCTAAGGTACTTGGACTCTCTGCCTATGGGATCACAGAAGGTCATCCAGCTAACTTCGTTATCGCGGATGGTCATTCAACCGAAGAAATCTTCACCATGCTCCCAGAACGCAGATGGGTGTATAGCCAAGGACGCATCGTCAGATCGCCTGGCACGAAGGCTGCGTGGAACAATCATGCTTTAGCTCAGTACTGGCAAGAGGCAAGTGAAGCCGTTTCGTTCCAAAAGCCTGAATTCGCGAAAGGGTGAACCGCCTAGATGGCTAATCTGTTGGTCATTTATTACAGCGCCTTTGGTCATGTCTATCAGATGGCGCAAGCCGTCGCAGATGGGGCCAGTCAATCGGGAGCGCATTCCGTGAGAATTTGCGTATCCCCGAAATGGCTGCGGACGCGAATCGTGTGATCACACCAGATAAAGACAGACGCTCTCCCATGAGTGAGAGGACTTCTAGCTCAACTAGCCTATCTAAGCAATTTCGTTTGACCGATCGTTATCATAAATATGAAGCAGCATTAGCGCTGCAAAAGGATATCCCAATCGCTACAAATGATGATCTTCGCTGGGCCGATGGGATTCTATGGGGCTTTCCTACGTATTACGGCTCCATGCCGTCACAAGTCAAATTGTTCCTTGAGATGGCCGGTGAGCTTTGCATCGAGGGTGCCCTTGAGGGGAAGCCGACCGGCATATTTAATAGTACCGCTTCCATACATACGGGACATGAAGCGGCGATTTTAACGGCAATGGTACCTTTATTTCATTTTGGTATGATCTTCGTGGGATTGCCTTATTCCGAAAATCCAGAGTATTTAACCGCTGATGCGATTGGCTGCTCGCCTTATGGGGCATCAACCTTAGCGGGGCCGGATAGCTCCCTTTCGCCAGATCCTAGAGAGCTGCTGATGGCAGCGCGCTTGGGTGAAAGAGTGGCGGATGTTGCAGCTGCCTTAAAGCAGTTTCATGACAAGAAGGCTTAGCGTCGCAAAAATCATTAAATCAGAAAGCTGAAAGATCCGCTCAAGCAAGAGCTTGGGTCTTTTTCACAAATATAGCGTCAACATGACGAGGAGGTGCTCAGCATGACATTCAATCGGTATCAAGGAAAAGCTTGGGATCATTGCTTCTTCCCGCGCCTAAGTAAACTTCAAGTAGCTGAGATTCCTAAAGATGATGCACTTATCGTGCTGCCTGTAGGGGCGGTTGAGCAGCATGGTCCACATATGCCAGTGTTTACCGACACACTAATTTCCGAAGTGCTGTTAGCAGAAGCTTTCGAACAGCTTCCTGACGATGCGAATATATGGATGCTGCCAGCCATCCCCTACGGCAAGAGCAATGAGCATTTAGGTCATGCAGGAACCATCACCTTATCGGCAACCACCTTAATGGCTGTCGTGATGGATATTGCCAAAAGCCTGCGGCGAAGCGGCTTTCAGAAGCTCGTTCTCGTTAACTCGCATGGCGGGAATACCGATCTGTTGAACATGATGGGGAGAGAAATTCGCATCGAGACGGGCCTAGCCGTGTTCCGATTAGATCCAGGTGGGCTCGGCGGCGCAGATGAATGGATTACTCCGCTGGAGAAACAAGCGGGTATACATGCTGGAGATATGGAAACATCGATCGTGATGGCAGCGATGCCGCATTGGGTGCACATGGACGTCGCGCCAACCGAATATCCGAATTATCCGGATTCCCGCTATCTGGCACTTCGCAATCGTGCCTTCGCTTGGGTAATGGATGACCTCTCTCATTCTGGCGTTTCTGGAGATGCAACGGCGGCAACCATCGCCAAAGGCAAAGCAATGACAGACAAGTATGGGGCTTATATCGCAGAGGCGCTGCTCGCATTCCAAGCTTTTGATATGCAATCGCTCAAAGTCAGCAAGTAGATCTGGCAAGCCAAAAACACGCATAGGAGATGACGAACATGTCGAAAAATTCTTCTCTAATGGATACAGCTAGCCCACAAACCTCAGGTTCTTCTTTCGTGAGTATGACGAATCTTTCCAAAACCTACCCGAACGGAACGATCGCTTTGCAGGATGTAAACCTCACGATTCAAGAAGGCGAATTCTTGTGCTTTGTAGGTCCATCGGGGTGCGGGAAGTCGACGATTTTCAAAATCATTACAGGCTTATCCAAACCGAGCAAAGGCTCGTTGGATGTCTTCGGGACTACACCGAAGGAAGCGCGTAAGCAGAGTGACATCGCTTTCGTTTTCCAAGATCACACCCTGTTGCCTTGGTCGACGGTTGAAGCGAACGTGAAGCTTCCGCTAGAATTACGCGGTGTGGATAAGAAGACCCAACAGCAAGAAGCGGAGCGGGTGCTTGAGCTTGTTGGGTTGAAGGATTACATGAAAGTGCTGCCTAGGCAGCTTTCAGGCGGTATGAAAATGCGCGTGTCCATCGCACGCGCGCTCATTTCAAGACCGAAGCTGCTGCTGATGGATGAGCCGTTCGGCGCTTTGGATGAAATTACGCGTCAGACGCTGCAAATGGAGCTGCTCAATATTTGGCAGCAGGATAAATCGATGACCGTGTTATTCGTGACACATAACGTATTCGAATCGGTGTTCTTATCGACAAGTGTGGTTGTCATGACACCACGACCTGGAAAAATCTCAGCGCGTATTGATATTCCTGTTCCTTTTCCTAGAGATGAAACGTACCGAACAACGGTGCAATTCAGTGATTTGGTGCGTGTCGTGAATGACGCTTTGGACCATTAAGACGAGAGGGTGAAGACAGCATGTCCACAGAAGCGGAAGTTACCTGGGTTCATGAGATCGAAGAGAAGCTTGGGAAAGAAATTGTATCGATCGATCAAGAAACAAGAGATAAGCTTTCTAAGGATTATTACTGGTACTCACCAGTCCTTAATCGTCAGCTGCAGGGGTTAGCATCCGCTGATGTAGTTGTGTTACCCCGTAATGAAGGTGAAGTCGCAGAGGCATTGGCTTTTGGATATCGACATGGCATTCCCGTGACAGTGCGCGGTGCTGGAACTGGCAATTATGGTCAGGCTGTTCCTTTAGAGAAAGGGATCGTGTTGGATCTGAGTCGGATGGATGAGATTTTGGAGATTGGACTTGGCTACGCTCGCCTTCAGTGTGGTGTTCGTCTAGGTGTTATTGATAAGAGAGCGCGTGAAGTCGGCCAAGAAATTCGCATATACCCGAGTACGTATGTGAAAGCGACCGTTGGTGGCTTCGTGAGCGGAGGATCTGGCGGAATCGGTTCGATCACGCATGGTAATCTGTGGGATGGCAATGTCTATGAGGCCGTTATCTATACAATGGAAGAAAAACCACAAAGACTCGTTGTAACAGGGCGCGAATTGTTTAACTATATTCATAATTACGGGACTACAGGTATTTTGACTGAGGTGACCATTCCGCTTTCACCGCGTACCGAATGGGCACAGGCGATTGCGCAATTCCCTACCTTTGAACAGGCGATGCAGTTTGGCGAGGCTCTCGCACACGAAGAAGCGATTCCCAAACGGCTTATCGCACCTATGGAATGGCCGATTCCTTCATATTTTGTACCCTTTAACAAAGTGATTATGCCAGAAATGGCAGCTGTTATGTTGGAATTCGCAGAAGAAACATTGCGCTTAGTGGATGTCCTAGCCAAACGATTTGGCGGACATATCGGTCATGTGATCGAAGCCAAAAATTACCGCAAAACGATAGGCGTGTCCGACTTTACATGGAATCACACGACGTTGTGGGCAATGAAAACGGACGCATCGATGACGTATCTGCAAGCGGGTTTTAAAGCGGACAGCTACTTGGAGCAAATCAAGCAAATCAAATCGAAATTCGGCGACGAAGTCTATCTCCATGTCGAATGGGTTCGCAGTGGCGGAGCTGTGACGCCTTCGGCACTCCCTATTGTAAAGTTTACAACGGAAGCGCGATTATATGAAATCATTGATTTCTTTGAATCTGCAGGTGTCAAAATATTTGATCCACATACCTGGGTGCTCGACCAAGGTGGTCGTGGCGAAGTAGGCAGTATGGAACGGAAGAAACGGGAGAATGATCCGAAGGGGCTTCTCAATCCTGGCAAAATCATTTGCAAGTAATCTAAAAGGGGGATATGTGCAATGGCTGTCGATTCGAAGTACCTACAAATACTACCCGATGAAATATTTCCTGCTCGTGAACGTGCAGCTTGGATGAGTCGCATGGAAGAGGGCGTGTCGCTTAGTCGCCGCTTACTGATGCTGCTCAAGCAGCTTTTGCCGCCATTAGTTGCGTTTATCGTCTTTATTGGCGGATGGGAGCTGATCGCTGCCTTGACGCATGCACCTGTGTATCTCGTTCCTAAACCGTCGGATATCGTGAAAGCCGCCATCGAGAACAAAAGCGGGCTTTGGGTATCTGTGCGAACGACAACCTTTGAAGCGGTTCTTGGTTTTATCCTCAGTATTATTCTAGGAATAGCGGGAGCCATTCTGCTTGCCAGCTCGAAATGGATTGAGAAAAGTGTGTATCCTTACGCGATCATCTTACAAACGATCCCAATTGTTGCCATCGCGCCCTTGATCGTGATCTGGTTCGATGCAGGGATGAATGCGATCGTGATCATTACGTTCCTAATCGGATTCTTCCCGATGTTGTCCAATACCTTAATAGGACTCAATTCGACGGATCAAAATATGAGCAATTTGTTCTACCTCTATAATGCGAATGGCTTTCAAACGATGTGGAAGCTGCGCATTCCAGCTGCGCTGCCTTATATCGTTGCAGGCTTGAAAATATCTTGTACCTTATCAGTTGTAGGTGCC
Organism: Paenibacillus sp. J31R30; assembly: GCF_059692115.1. NCBI lineage: Bacteria > Bacillati > Bacillota > Bacilli > Caryophanales > Paenibacillaceae > Paenibacillus > Paenibacillus sp. J31R30. Next base: position 210,651 of record NZ_JCAUAV010000002.1, read on the forward strand.
ATTGTTGGTGAATATATCGCTGGCATTGGCGGCGGTCAAGGTGGATTAGGCTATGCCATTACCTATGCAGCTGCGCGACTGAAAACACCTTACCTGTTCGCTTGCGGGTTATCTGCATCCGCACTAGGGATCATTTTCTTCCTATTGGTCAATGCTTTCGCCAAATGGCTTCTGAGCTCCTGGCATGAGTCTGAAATGAAGCGGGACAATTAATCGAGAAGCGATGACAAAGAGGTGATTGGCATGCTGGATATGGTGTATCGTCATGTAAGATTACTAGGTGATGCCACCTTCAAAGGGCCCGTCGACATTGGCGTGAAAAACGGAAAGATCGCACAAATCGGAGGGATTTCCGATCACGGTGAACGAGAAGTAGATGGGACGGGGCATTTGTTGCTGCCTCCCTTCGTGGAATCTCATATTCATCTGGATACGGTGTTAACGGCAGGAGAGCCAGCATGGAATGAGAGTGGAACACTATTTGAAGGTATTGGTCTGTGGCAGAAACGCAAGCTGACGCTAACCTATGAAGATGTTATGGCACGTGCGGAGAAGGTGCTTCGGATGCAAATCGAAGCAGGCATCCTGCATGTGCGCTCGATGGTGGATATTTCAGATCCTAACCTGACAGCGCTAAGAGCGATTCTGGCTCTTCGTGAACGAGTGAAGCCCTTTATGAATGTGCAAGTTATCGCCTTTCCTCAGGATGGCATTCGGGCTTGTCCAGATAACGAGCGGCGGCTCGAGCTTGCCTTAGAGCTTGGCGCAGATGGCATTGGTGCGGTCCCGCATCTGGAGCCTACGCAAACTGAGGGAGAAGCCTCGTTGGAAATCTGCTTCCGACTAGCCGAGAAGCATGGATGCTTCGTGCATGTCTTCTGCGATGAGATGGATGATCCTCACTCCACCTTCCTTGAAAACGTTGCTCATTTAGCTATACGTTCAGGCTTAAGAGAACGTGTAACAGCTGCTCATGTCAACGCGACGGCCTATTATAGTGAAGCTTATTTTCAGAAGGTATTGGGCCTCGTAGCCCAATCAGGCATACATATCGTGTGTTGCCCGTTGATCAATAGCGCTATGCAAGGCCGGTTCGACCCTTATCCCAAAGGGCGTGGAATTGCCCGGATTAAGGAGATGTGGTTAGCTGGCATTAATGTTAGTATTGCCCATGATGATATTCGGACGCCATTCTATCCGCTAGGTACGGGAAATATGCTGCAAGCTGCACATATGGCTGCTCATCTTGCCCATATGACGGGGCGCGAAGAAATAGATGAGCTCGTTCGAATGATTACCATTCGAGCAGCCCAAACACTGCAGCTTAAGGAATACGGTATTGGAATAGGTCTACCTGCTAGCTTCATTATGCTGCCAGGTGAGAATGGCGTGGATCTTGTTCGCGGGCAGCCCCACTGTCGCAATGTAGTTAGTCAGGGTCAACTCATCACCGAAACGATTCCGGCAAGCACACGTTGGTTTACAGACAATAAATGAACGCCTTGCTGCAACGCATGCAGCTAGGCGTTTATTTATGTTTATATATTGTTTACCACATTAAGAAGGAAAGCTCCCAACCCCGTCGAATTAAATTAATGTAAATTACTTACAGTCATCTGGGGGAAGGTGAATACATGCAACCATTGCTTCAAATACATCATTTACGATTGAAAACATGGTTGGTTATTATAATTGGTTTATTCTTCATGGCCAATCATGCGATTGCGGAGCAGCCTGAAACTGTGAAAGCGGTTTCAAAGTGGGATCTACTATGGGGGGGACCTAATGATAAGATCCAAGATGTCATTGCTACATCGCATTTAGCGGAGTGGAGGACAATAGAGAGTGGAGCGGAGATGCCGGATAAACCGAAAGATATTTCTACTGCTTGGGTTCGAATCCAGCTGCCACCACAGCTTCCTAAAGATTACGGCATGTATATTAATGGTATATATGCGCAACAGATATTAGTTTATATTGATGATCGACTTGTTCGTGAAGTCAACTATGACTTTCCCGTCGATGAGCAACGAAGTTTATTTCCCCTGAGCACGGAAGATGGTGGGAAAGTGGTTTATTTGAAGCTCCAGACTTCTATGGACCGACTTGGTATCCACTCGGACGTTCAATTAGATCACTTTGAAACACTGACACGTGCATACATACTCCAGGATTTGCAAAATATTATTCTCGGATGTGCCTTTCTGTTTATTGCTGCTATTATGCTTATTTGTTCCTTGTTTCTTAAACAAATTCAGCAAGCTAGCTGGGTTTCACTTTGCCTAATTATACTTACACTGGGAATGATTTTTCTTGGATATTCCCCCTTTTTATATGCTAATTTCACCCGTTTTGGGGACGTCTTCTTGGATGTTTTCGATATTTCTCTGGCTATATTCCTACCCGCACTCACTTACTTCTTTGAGAAAATATTTGATAATGGCAAATTTAAATGGATCCGTATTTTCCGTAAATTTCAGATAGGCTATTCGGTTTTTTCCATTATCTTTATGGTAATTAACCATCTCAGTCATTATCAATTTATGGATACCTATGTATTCTTCACGCTTACCTTGTTAAGTTCGATTATGATTTTTCAGTTTATTCTCATTATTGGGGTTTCCGTCTTTTTTGTATTACGAGGCAACCGAGAGGCGGTTATTTTCTCCTCAGGTTTCGCCATACTCGCTTTAATGGGGACGTTTGACCTCATTCTTTACTACGCAAATAATCAAAAGTATCAATTCTTCCTTTGGAAATTTGGAGTCGTGGGCTTTATAATTGCACTCATTGTCATATTGGGCAGGCGTTTCGCAATTAATCAGGAGCAGATGTCCAACTATTCGAAGGAGCTGGAATTTTACAATCATCAACTGCAGCTTTCCGAAAAAATGGAAATGATTAGCTCCTTGGCAGCTTCAGTTGCTCATGAAGTGAGAAATCCTTTGCAGGTTACACGGGGGTTTCTACAGCTTGTAGCGGCTAGGACGGATGACAAGAACAAGGAGTATATGACCATTGCGATCGAAGAGTTGGATCGAGCCTCGGTCATCATTACTGATTTCTTAACGTTCGCGAAGCCGCAGCTAGATGAAGTTGTGCAATTGGATGTGAGTAAGGAAATTAACCAAATCGAAGGAATTGTTATGCCGTTGGCAACATTAAATGGTGGACGAATAACAGTCAATGTCGCATCCGAACTTCATATTCAAGGTAATTCTTCGAAATTCAAGCAGATTCTAATCAATATTATCAAAAATAGTATCGAAGCGTTTCAAGTGGATGGCCAAATACATATTTGGGCCTATAAGAAGGATGACGAGGTCTTCATTCATATCAAGGATAATGGTGAGGGGATTGAACCTTTGCAGCTTACGAAGTTGGGGGAACCTTATTACTCAACGAAGACGAAGGGGACTGGCCTAGGTTTAATGGTCACGTTTCGACTGATTGAAATCATGAAGGGTCATATCGAGTTTAAAAGTCAAAGATTCCTTGGAACTGAGGTCATCATGCGTTTTCCCAATGGAAGTATCGAATAAGTACAACTACTCCCTTCCTATGGGGTAAGAAAAAGGTGTTCCGCTAGACTAGCGGGACACCTTTATTATTTTACCAAAGTGCTTCTTGAGCACTTGATGTTACCAAAATTTTAGCAGGATTAGTAGGGATTACAAGAACAAACTCTGTTGATGTTTCTTCAACAGCTTTTACCTTAATGTCATTAGGGAGTGTAATGTTAAATGCTTGTTTCAGCGCTGCTTTAGGATCGGCTAGAAGTTGTTGTTTAAAGGCTTCGTCTTCCCAAGCTTTTTGAATAATTTTGGCTTTTACGCTTTCATTTGTGGACATAAATAATCACTCCTAGTCATCTGGGTAATTTTTCCTACAAATAAAAGTATACCATGGAAATAGCTATTAATCTATCAAAATTCATCAGAATTAGACAAAAAATAGTAGAAGCCGCCAGAGACTAACGCTGCTCTCCGTTCTTTAATTTCTTGGGTAACACGATGGATATTTTGAACAAGAGAATCATGGAAAGCTATGAGTTGCTCCATGCCAACTGATAAGCCTATTAGCTGCTCATGATGGGCATCAGCAATTGTGCCATATGCGGTCAAATAATCGTGGACATAGAGCTGCTGCTTGACCATTTCATGGCTGAGGTCGTCTGCTGTAGAATGCTGTAAATGTTTGCGAATTGAGGCAAGTAAGCAGTTGTACGTCCCTTCCTCTAGATCCTCTTCCCAGTCCGCCCAGTCGTCTAGCATTTGCAGGGTAACAAGTGTTTGTTCAACAGCTGCGGTCACAATTGGGATGAGATGAGCTTGGTTGGCAAGGAGAAGTGCACCGGTGCTGGCATTTTTGACAGGGCTGGCTTTCTTGGCAATTTGCATTTTGTCATGATGAAAGTAATCGGATTGCAGCTCATTGGTTACACTCTTGGACCATTCCAGAATGTAGGTTTCATAATAGCTCCAGAACGGCGAATGGGAAGGAAAGAGTTCTCGGTAGATGGACAGAAATTGGACGTGAAATAGGTTGGCAAGCGGCAGCTTGCTCGCGTGTTCTCCCTTAGCAGTGTCCATAATATCATCTTGAATGAAGTAATAGAGCATAACGAATACATTAGCCAGCGAAAGCTTGTTGAACTCCTCGGCAGTCAGCTCACAAATATCTTTCATCCAATACGGGAGGAGATAACAAATATAATTTTTGGTACTCCCTTCATGCGTAGCATCAAACTTAGCTAAATAGGCAAGCCCTAATTGGTCCAGTGGCGCAGGATATTGGCGTACTGCTTCCTTTGCTTCGGCAAAAATGCCGTTTAGTTGGTTTTCGTGAGCACTTAGCCAATTCATCGTTCTTCCATCCCTTTCTGGGTGAGGGTGTTTTCGTATTTGAGCTGCTTGCGGAAATCGTTAGGTGTAATGCCATTATACTTCTTAAATAACCGATAGAAATAAGAGTCACTCGTGAAGCCAGTCTTCTCGGCGATTTCTGCAACGGAAAGCGTTGTGTTCAATAACAGGTCTTTGGATTTATTCATGCGGACATCTTGTATGACATCGGTAATAGCGGCCATTGTATGTTGTTTATATAAGCGGCTGATATAAATGGAAGACATCGCAAGCTCATCAGCGATGGAGTTGAGTGACAGATTCTGATTCGCATAATCCCGATCAATGATGTCATTCATTTTCTTGATGAGCTCTACATGCTTGGAGCTTCGTTTCTCATCCAGCTTTTTCTGAAGCTGCTTGAATACGTCAATGAATTGCGTGTTAATTTCTTCAATCGTCTCTACATGGGTAAGGGAAGCGACATCTGCATCCAAATAGAGGGGAAAAGCCAGCGCGTTATTCTTATTGATGGTCGTAAGCACGTTATTGACCGTTAACGTCAGATGGGAAATGGCCAAATGTACGACCGTGTATGGATATAGGGAGGTTTCATTCACGATCTCGGTATAAATGATTTCGGCTTCTTCCGAATCACCCGTCATGAGGCAATCGACAAGCTGTTTCTCTTTCTGCGACGGGAACTTGTACTCTTTGGTGCGGTACGCAATGATCTCGTCTGACCAAATGATACATCCATGGCCTCTAAACAAGCGATGGTAAGAGGCTTCTAGCAGCTGTTTATAGAGCTGGGAGCACTGGGTCGCTTCGTCCTGAAGCGGGCTTACCGTTATCGATACGGATAGCTTAATGAAGGATGAGATCGAGGCTTGCATACTATGTAGCAGCTCGGTGAAAGCATGAGGATCCCACTGGAAATCAGCTTCCTTCGAGGAAAGCAGCAAAATGATATGATCATCCCCCATATCAATGCCTTCCGCGTGGAAGGTGGAGGAGCTGATTTCGGTACATATATTCATGACCGCGTAGCGCAGCAAAGTGAGCTGATCCTTATAGGTGCGAATATTTTCTTCATAATCATCGATTTTTACCATGAGAAGTAAAGAGGGATGCCCGATGGTGATTTTGGAGCCGAAATAGGTTAATTTCGTTTGCAGAGCTTGAGGGTGATAGACATCTCTTCCCATCATAATATTTCTCAGGAAATTTTGTCGTAAAATTTGAAGATTATCACGCTTTTCGATTTCTAACGTTTTTAGGCTTCTTATGACTTTATCAATGGGATCGAATAATCGTTTGGACATGAAGAACGAAGTAAGCAGCCCGACTAGAAGAATACTAAGCGAGATATAAATCGTTTTGGCTCGCATGTCTCTGATCTCTTCGGTGATGATTGTGTAGGGGGTTGTGCGAACGTAACGCCATCCTAGTGAATCAGGAGCTGTATAGGAAATTAATGACTTCGTATCCATGACGTTGTCAACCAAATAACCCGGTGAAGAAGCATTGGCGATAATCTTTTGGATGTAGCTTTTATCAGCATAATTGGAGAGTACAGGATTTGTCCCATCGGTGGAGATCAGCATGCCTTCTTTATTAATAATAAATTCGTTGCTTGCCCGATTCTTTGCGAAGTTTCTCAATGATTTATTAAAGAATGATTCTGAAATATTGACGATAACGGCAGAATTCAAGGAGTTATTCAAATTGATGGCATCATAGCACAAGTAGGAATAGATCCCGATAGAAGTGGATTGAATTGTGCTTACATCTGTTGTCTTGAATGTCCTTGGGATCGGCAAAAAAGGAATATAATCCCGGAAATGATCGAGAATATCGACCATGCTAGGATCGCCTAGGTTCTCTTTCGTTTGGATACCGCTCTGAAAGTTGTTCGAACTGACATAGAATAGCTCTGATTTTCCGTTATACACATAGATGGATTCGATAAAAGGCATCGCTAGTCGATATAAATTCAGTTGTGACATGCTGCCTTGGACATCATAGATATCTGGTTTATCGTAAAACAACAATTTACTGATCACGAAATCACGATAAATTTGAAAGGACAGGGAGGTTGCAGTCTCGGTTATGGTCCGAATTTCTTGGCTGGTCTGCAGCAAGGAGTTGGAGTCCGATTCATACACTTGCTTGAGAGCAATATTATCAAAATTGACGTAGAGGATGGTTGAGGAGACAAGCAGTGTAATGACAATGGACAAAACAATACTAAGAAGTATGTTGCGATACATGAATTTGCTCTCTTGATTTCGAAGCAACATGTCAATCGTCTCCCCCTTTGGTAGAAAAAGTATATCCCAACTATATACTGCAAGCCATGAAATCGGATAGTCCTGGGGGCTGAAAAAGCACTAGAAAAGCCAGTTTATCCATGAAAGTTTAATTTGTACATATGTGAATTGAGCCTTTCTTGGTCGGTTCGTTCATAAATGTTAGCAGATATTCAGTATCCGAGAGGGAATCGATCTGTTTATAATTCGAGTATGGCAACCGACAAGCTAGACAGGACATATTAACGCAGGGAGGTTTACCGCATGATCCGGAAGAAAGGATTTTTCTATGAGTTAAACAAAAATAAATTGTTGTTTCTCATGATAGCGCCAACATTGATTTTCTTCTTTATTAATTCGTACGTACCGATGGTTGGGATCTACTTCGCATTCACTAGGTTTGACTTTAATGGGGGGCTTTTCGGAAGTCCATTTGTAGGATTGGAGAATTTTGAATTCTTATGGAAATCAGGTGTATTGTGGACACTGACACGCAATACCGTAGCTTACAACTTGGCATTTATTGTGTTCCTGAATGTGACAGCGATTTTCTGCGCCATCCTATTAAGTGAAATGACAGGAAAGTATTTCAAGAAAATTACGCAATCCGTGATGTTCTTACCTTATTTTATTTCATTTGTTCTATTGAATGCAATCGCTTACAACATGTTTAATTACGACACTGGATTTGTGAACGCAACGCTGAAATCTTGGGGCTCTACCCCCATTGATATTTATAACACACCGTCAGCATGGACGTTTTTACTTGTGATGTTCTATGTATGGAAAAATGTCGGATATACAATGGTTATCTATCTGGCAACGATTACAGGCATTAGTGATGAGTATTATGAAGCAGCTACAATCGATGGGGCCAATATTTTTGGGCGGATTTGGTACATTACAGTTCCGATGTTGAAGCCAACTTTCATTATATTGCTCTTATTTGCACTAGGCAGCATCATGAAGGGGCAATTCGATCTCTTCTATCAGCTGATTGGAAATAACGGCATCCTGTACAATGCAACGGATATCTTAGATACGTATGTGTTCCGCTCCTTGAAGGTGACTTTCGATATCGGGATGGCGACATCTGCTGGCTTGTATCAGTCCATCTTCGGTTTCGTACTAATCATGACCGTTAACTATCTGATCAAAAAATCAAATGAAGAGTATGCACTTTTCTAGGAGGTGACCCCCTTGCGAACCAGAGGAATTGATTCTGTCACATTTAATATCATTGCCTATCTCATCATTATTGCGATTTCCGTCGTTTGTATCTTTCCATTCCTGCTCATCATTTCTGGCTCGTTAACAGATAATGAATCCATTATACGAGAAGGGTATCACCTCATTCCGAATGACTTTTCATTAACAGCTTACAAAGCGGTACTTACGTATCCTGAAAAAGTACTGACAGCCTACGGCGTCACCATCTTCGTCACCGTGGTTGGAACGATTCTTGGATTGTTCATGATGACCATGGCCGGCTACGTGCTCCAGAGGAAAGATTTCAAATATCGCAATAAGCTTTCCTTCTATATTTACTTCACCACCCTGTTCGGTGGCGGTCTTGTCCCATGGTACATCATGATAACCAAATATCTTCAGTTGACAGATACCTACGCAGCACTGATTTTCCCAGGGCTTATGTCCCCCTTTCTTATTATATTAATGCGCAGCTTCATTAAGTCTTCGATTCCTGAAGAGCTTACCGAATGTTCTAAAATTGACGGCGCAAATGATTTTACGATTTATTATCGAGTCGTGCTGCCCCTGGCGATGCCTGGGATTGCCACAGTTGGATTATTCCTTGCCTTGCATTATTGGAATAGCTGGTTTTCGACATCGCTCTTTATTAATGATCAGAACAAATACGAGCTGCAGTATTTCTTGTACAACATCATCAACACAGCGGCAGCTGTTTCATCACTTGGCATTAGCACAGGTGCAACGATGAGTCAGGAAATACCAACGGAATCTACGAAACTAGCAATGGCAATTATCGTAACAGGTCCAATTCTATTCCTCTACCCATTCGTCCAACGATTCTTTGTAAAAGGCCTAACGATCGGCGCTGTTAAAGGTTAGAACTGAAACGGAACTATTCCGTCAGCTAACATAGATGGCTTTATCCATTTTAAATTTGCACAATTAAAGGGAGGATTTACATGAAAAGTAATGCGAAAAAGATGTACAGTGTGTCGATGGCAATTGCACTTGCCGGCTCCGTTGTTGCAGGATGCAGCAGTTCCACATCCACAAGTTCTCCCAGTCCTTCCGCAGCAGCAGAAGCAACGAAAGCACCAGAAGCTACAGTAGCAGCGTCAGCTAAGCCAGCAGGACTTGATACATCCAAGAAAGTGGAATTGCAATTTTACATGCTAGGGCCTGCACCGAAAGATCTTCCTGTCATTGAAGAGGAAATTAACAAGCTGGCTTTGAAGGATTTGAACGCGACAGTCAAATTCAACTTCACAACGTGGACGGATTGGGATCAAAAATATAAGCTTCTCCTATCATCCGGCCAAGCGGTGGATCTGATCTTCACGGCGGAGTGGACACAGTACCAGTCTTACGCGAAAAAAGGGGCCTTCCTGGCACTGGATGAGCTCCTCCCGAAAGCTGCCCCTAAATTAAATAGCTTCGTACCGAAGGATATGTGGGAAGCTGTCAAAATTGATGGCAAGATCTTCACCGTTCCTGCCACCTATAAAGAGTATGTAACGACTGGCTTCATCTGGCGTGAAGACCTCAGAGAGAAATTCAATTTGCCGAAGCCGGATTCCCTTGCTAATTTCGAAGCGTATCTAGCTGGAATCAAGAAAAATGTGCCTGATATGGTTCCATTGGCAGCGAACAGTGATGTAAAGGGCAGTCTTTCTGATCAATACAAAAACTTGACCATCGATCCCATTGGAGCTGTTCCTTACGGGTTGAACATTGGCTATAAAACACCATCGGAGGTTGGCTCTTACTGGGGCTCTCCAGAGCACTTGAATGAGCTGAAAACGATGAAGAAATGGCAGGATGCCGGCTACATTACAAAGAACGTCCTGAATACGAAGGATGCCATGACAGACCTGATCACAAGCGGTAAAGCAGCAGCGAACTTAGGCGATAATCCTACTCGTTTTAACGATCAAAAGTTGAAAATTGCTTCTACACACCCAGATTGGAAGCTTGAATACTACCCAGCACCTATGATCAAAGGCCATGCAGAGCCGGTTCACCCAATTCACAACGGCTTCGCGATTCCAAAAAGCAGCAAAAACGCTGAGCGCGCACTTGCGTTCTACGAAAAAATGGTAACTGACAAAACTTACAATCAATTGACTGAGTACGGTATCTTAGGCAAAAACTATACCGTTGATAATGGCTATTACACCATGATCGGTGACAGCAACAGCAACGGTTTCCCTAGAGAAGCTATGCAAGGCTGGGCTTGGAGAAATCCTGAGTTTATGTTGTTCGACAAAGGCTATGATGGCGTGAAAAAGATCTTCGCTGATCTGGATAAAATTGCGACACCTGATAAATACACAGGCTTTGCAGAAGACTACACAAGCTACCAAGCTGAAAGAGCGGCATTAGAGCAAGTGGAGAAACAATATCTGTATCCACTTGAAGCAGGTCTGGTTGCAGATGTTGAAGGCGGACTGAAAACATTCATGGAAAAAGCCAAAGTAGCAGGACTTGATAAAATTCAAGCTGAGTACAAGAAGCAGTGGCTGGAGTATGTGAAAAGTCAAAATATTAAATAAGTAAGCTTGCATAAGTGGAAGAGCGCCCGTTGGACGGGTGCTCTTTTCGCTTTGTATTGACAGTCGGGGGCTTTTTGTTTAAATTGGAAGCAAATCGATTGTTCACAATATGACGGAGGGACAGGAAACGACAATGAGCAGCAGTGAATTTTTGAAGCTGGAGAATCAGCTTTGTTTTAGCTTATATGCGAGCTCCAGAGCGATTACTCGCATGTATCGCCCTATGCTGGAAGAGCTTGGCATCACGTATCCGCAATATCTCGTTCTGCTTGTGCTCTGGGAACAAAAGGAAAGCACGGTTAAAGAGCTGAGTGACAAGCTTGATCTGGACTCAGGCACACTGACTCCGATGCTCAAACGGATGGAAGCGCAAAAGCTGCTTGTTCGGAACCGTTCGCAGGAAGATGAGCGGGTTGTACTGATCCGCATCACCGAGGCGGGTCTAGCACTTTACGAGCAGGCGCTCTGCATTCCACAGACCCTATTTGTTTCAAGTGGATTATCGCCAGAGGAAATTGTGAATTTCAATGCGCAATTGAAACGAATTATTACTAGCGTGAATGCCTCAATGTAAGGAGCATCATGGGGATTCTCGAGGAATTGAGGCTTGGAAATGAATTATTTCGTTTATATTCTTATCAATAATATTGTTCCAATTTGTATTATGATCGCGATTGGCGTGACCATGTATCGCGCCTTTCGCATTGATATTCGAACCCTATCGAAGTTGAATTTCTATGTGTTCTCGCCTGCGCTTGTTTTTGTAAAGCTCTATGAGTCCGAAATGAGTCTCTCCATACTGATGCAAGTGCTCTTATTTTTTGTCATTTTCTTCAGTCTGCTATTTGCCATAATCGAAGCGATCATTCGTATACAGAAGCTGCAGCGCGGCATGCGGATCGCCATGCGGAATAGTGTTATTTTCTATAATAGTGCGAACTATGCGCTCCCGCTGAATCAAACCGTTTTCGGCGGTAATGCTTACACATTAGCAATCCAAATGGTTATTATGGTTATGCAATCGCTCATCCCGAATACCTACGGTATTTACACCTTAAATGCACACAAAGCCACTTGGAAAGCGACGATGAAAACGATACTTTCATTACCCGTCATTTATGCGATTCCGATAGCCCTGTTGCTGCGATACTACCATGTGCCGGTGCCTTCCTCGATCCATATTCCTTTGACCTACATAGCGAATGCCTTTATGGCTACCGCATTGCTAACATTAGGTGTGCAGCTGGGCGCAATGAAGTGGGAATTTCACTTCTCGAATGTGCTGCTGTCGAATATGCTGCGCTTGGCGATTGGGCCGCTGCTAGGTTTCTTCGTTGTTTGGATGCTGGGGATCGAAGGCTTGACGGCGAAAGCGTTGATTCTGTCCTGCGCAGTGCCAACATCACTGAGCAGTGTGCTTCTTGCCATTGAATATGAGAATGAGGCGGAGTTTTCGTCACAGGCTGTCTTTACTTCGACATTGTTTAGCATGTTCACGATCCCAATTGTCATATATTTGTTGGATTTTATTTGAAGATTCTAGGGTATGATGAAACTAGCAGGAATATCGACAATTTTCGGCGAATGGGTACTTATACCTAATTTTATCCAATTCAAGGGGGATACATGCCATGCGCTATGAATTTTGCCAGTATGTTACGATTGTCGATATGAATGAAGAGATTTTGTCTGAGGTACTCTTTGAACATGGAGTGTACGAGTCTAATGCAGTTGCTATTGGTTCCTCTGTACTCATTCATCAGTTGGGGTTGAGGCAGTTCGATGTCGTCTATGACAAGCGTGAAGGCAAGACGATTCGTTATAAAATTGAAGATATCGAAGTTAATTTAATTGAGCAGCCAACGGTAACGCGTGTTTTCTTGGAGCCTGTTCAATTGATTGTAGGCCAACATGATATTGGAGATTTCGAATAATCATTTTTTGTTAGGAAAGGAAATAAAGTCTTATGATGAAATTGTTTATGCTGATTGGAAGCTTAAATGCCTTCCTTTCAGTTGCATTAGGTGCGTTTGGTGCCCACTATTTAAAAACGAAAATTCCCGATAAGATCGATGTCTTTCAAACAGGCGTTCATTATCACATGATTCATGCGGTTGCCTTACTCGTGATCGCGCTGCTGTCGGACAAGCTGGGAAATACTTCATTGGTGAATGCCTCTGGTTGGGCAATCTTCATCGGAATTATCTTGTTCTCAGGTAGTCTATATGCGCTAAGCTTGACAGGACTTAAGGTCTTTGGACCTATTACACCGCTAGGCGGATTGAGCTTCCTAGTAGGCTGGATCCTGCTTGCCCTAGCTGCGCTCAAAATAAGATAGGACAAAGAGCCGGAGAAATCTGGCTCTTTTTCGTATTTTATGGCAGGTTAGCAGGAAATGGCATAACCTTTGTAGAAAGAGAACAAGGAATGGTAATGAGACCGTGATAAACGAACTACTTCTGGGAGCAAGATCGGAGATCAATGAAATGCTTCCCTAACGAAGATTAAACAATATAAGGAGGCCAATTTCGTGAAAATGCGGCTCTATATTGGCGTATATGTCGTCGCCGCCATATTCGTTAGCCTATTTGTAAAGCCGTATGCCCCATGGATTTGTCTCTTTGGCGCACTTGCACTGCTTTACCTGCTGCGTGCTAAAAGGATGTCGCGGCAACAACCTACTCCCAAGGAACTGCCAAGGGATCATGCCTATCTGAGTGTGTTGGATTCCCTTTTTGAACATAATCCGAATGCGATCGGTATCTTCAATGATGATGGCAAATTCATTCGTATGAATCAAGCGGCGGAATCCATTCTGGGCTATACGGCCACTGAGCTCATGCATCAACCCTTTACGAACATTGTCACGGAAGAACAGTTGAAGCGTACAGAGTGGCAATTACAGCAAAGCCATAATGGGATCCCCTATACCTTTGAGACTTCTGTGCATCATCAGCGTGGTTATCGTGTAGATTTGCATGTAACAGCTGTTCCTGTTGATATCCAGCACCATACCAAAGGAAGCATTCTGATCTGCCAAGATGTAACAGAGCGTAAGCGTGGCGACGAGCAAGTCCGTTATATGGCTTATTACGATGACATGACTGGACTTCCGAATCGGCGGCTATTTAAAGATCATCTGAATGAGCGACTGCGTGCAATCAAAGCGGATGGGCATAACGTCGCGGTGTTTTATTTGGATATTGACCGATTTAAGCTCGTAAATGATAGCTTCGGACATGACTATGGGAACATGCTGCTGCTTCAACTAGCCGAGCGTTTCACACGGTGCATAACCGCGGAGGATTTCCTAGCGCGCACGGAAGGTGACGAGTTTGCCTTTTTCTATTCGAATGTTGAAGATGTGAATGATGTTATGACCGTCATTGCGGAGATCAACCGTGTATTGGAGAAGCCGTTCCTCCTAGAGCAGTATGAGCTTCATGTCACAGCTAGCATTGGCGTCGCGATTTCCTCAGAAGACACGGATGATGCGGATATGCTGATGAAATATGCGGATATTGCACTGGCAAGGGCCAAAGAGAAGGGCAGAAACGATTTTCAGATTTTCAATACAGATATGAAATCCGTGTCCATTGATCGGTTGAGGCTGGAGAATGAGCTGCGAAGAGCGCTAGTCAATGATGAATTCGTGCTGTACTACCAGCCTCAGGTGGATATTGAATCAGGGCGCATTGTTGGGGTAGAAGCCTTAATTCGGTGGAAGCATCCGGAAAAGGGCATGGTTATGCCCAATCATTTTATCCCTTTAGCGGAAGAAAGTGGCTTGATTGTTCCTATCGGTGAATGGGTGCTACGCGCGGCTTGTAAGCAGAATAAGAAATGGCAGTCAGAAGGGTATTCCCCTATGCCCATCTCGGTGAATTTATCGATGCGACAATTTTTCCAGCATAATCTGAAAGGGAAGATCAGTCATGTTTTAGAGCAAACAGGGCTGGACCCGCAATATTTGGAGCTGGAAATTACCGAAAGTATGACGATGGATGTTGATCATGCGATACAATCATTGCTTGAATTGAAAGAACTTGGTGTCAATGTGAGCATCGATGATTTCGGGACGGGTTACAGCTCACTGTACTATTTGAAGAAATTTCCGATTGATAAGCTGAAAATTGACCGGTCCTTCGTGCGCGATATTATGGTGGATCCGAATGACGCGGCCATTGTTGCGACGATTATTGCCATGACGCACCATTTGAATTTGAAGGTCATTGCCGAAGGTGTAGAGACAGAAGATCAATTGAAATTCTTGTATCAAAACCGATGCAACGAGGTTCAGGGCTATTGGTTCAGCCCTCCTGTGGATAGCATGGAGCTTGAACAGATGCTGAGAAATGGCATTTCAGTCACGACACCTGCAGCGTCAGGTGAATAGAAAAAGGTACCCTTGCTGGTGGTCAGCGAAGGTACCTTTTTGTCAATTTGTTGTGACATAATCATCAATTTCGTTCAGCTTGAACAGATATACCTTCTTCTCATCAACATGGTAGACGGTAACATTCTGGCTGCTTGTGTCAAAATTAAGGATGCGACAAGGGAGATTCAGCTTAATACCTTGCGCTTTGATCACCGTCAAACGGATCAAGGTATTATTGGCTTTGAATTTCTCTAACTGTTCAACAATATGCAGGGCTGCTGCTGAATCCGTTGATTTCCCTGCTTGTGACGGCGTAGGAGCAGTTGGCTTTTTATTTGAATGAAGGGAAGCTGGGCTTCCTTGTTTCGTGTTCAGTTCAATGAGTTGACCAAGCTGAATACCCTTAAGTATTTGATAATCTTTAACGCTATCCACATTTAATAAATGAAGGAGCTTTTCCATTGCTTGGCCATTTGTGTCTTCTTCAATTAATATCTCTACGGTGAATAAATGTCCATTCTTATTCCGCTGGTTCATCATAGCCTCCTTGCTGCACTGAAATCGCACTCATCCTAACTATATCATGATATTCTAACCAAATGTAGCTTCCTTTTGATAAATAGCTAACATTCACCAACCCGATAGGTAATATTTGTATTGCCTACTATACACTGGAGAAGTACTATGGATCTAATGAACGCTCTAGTTGGATGTGGAGGAGGAACAGATTTGGATGAATTTGCAGCGAGAGAAGATTTGAGATTAAAGTTAATTGAGGCAGAAGCCATTCTCAAAGAAGCCGAGGAAGAATATGATTTATATGTAAGTCAATTAAAGAAATACGAAGTTATGATCAAGGAACAGAAAGAAAAAATTCGGATGATTAAAGCAACATCAAGCCTACACCTCCAATAAATGTGAAATAGACATAGAATGAAGGAAGGTAGAGTTTATGAAATGGATCGTACTCGTTATTATCCTATTTGGTATCCTTCTTTTGGGTTATACAATTATTTTGAAAATGAGAGACCGGGTTGAGACAACTAAGGTGATTAGAATGTCTTTGCAGGGTAAAAAACCGATGAGGATCAACAAGCAAATGTGTTCCTTTTGTCGGAAGAAGGAGAAGAAACTGTCCTTCTACTCAGATGAACAAGGGAGAGTCGTTGGCGTTTGTAAGGTATGTAAACCACAAGCGGAGCGGAGAGCTTTAATGAGGTTGTAAGTTATCAGGAATGCCCTTTAACTACAAAATGGAAAATTACACAGAATCTTTACAGTGTCCTCACACCGTACTAGCCGCAGGCGCATATACTACCGTAAGACTGCGAAGAGGAGCTGTGCAGAGCATGATGCGCGTAGAACCCATTCTTCTTGAAGGACATACAGCAATCGCGATAGAGGTTAAATTGCCCAAGACGACCTTGCTAGTTGTGACAACGGATAAAGGTTATATAATGTGTGGCGCCCTCGATGTGGCGCTGCTCAACGAGCGATTAAGTGACAGGAATATTGTAGCGGCACGAGCCACTGGGGTTCGAACGATCGAGGAGCTCCTGGAAGCACCGCTTGAGTCAGTAACCTATACGGCGGAAGACCTTGGCATTGTAGCCGGGATGACGGGTAGAGAAGCTATTTTGAAAATGATGTAAATCAGCTGAATTGGCAAATTGAAACGCTAGGGTCTTAGGACCTTGGCGTTTTTTAATGATGCAATTGAACAAAAAACCATAGCCTAGTAGTGCATGAGACTAAAATTGTATAAAAGTTCACACTTCCTGCAATTTCCTTGGCTATTTTACCAATAAAAGAGTTGTTATTTATTTAACCAAGTGTTAATATATGATTCGTCCATTACATAGAACGGGGGAATAAAAGTGAAAAAGTTAATGATTTCTGTCGTAGCAGCAGCTTTGGTTTTGACAATCGCAGGGTGTGGGTCAAAAGACAGCGGTGGAACAAAAATTAAATTTGCAACAGATGCAGCCTATGCACCGATGGAATATATGGATAAAGACAAGGTGGCTGGTTTCGATATCGACTTCCTTGCTGAAGTGATGAAAGAAGCAGGTCTTTCTTACAGTGTTACTAACACTGGCTGGGACACGATGTTGACAAGTGTTCAACAAGGTAAAGAGTACCAAGCTGGGATTTCTAGCGTATCGATTACAGATGAGCGTAAACAAACATATGACTATTCCGCTCCTTACTTTGAGTCAACGAACATGATTCTTGTTAAAGAAGGCAGCCCGATCAAAAGTGCAGTCGATTTGAAAGACAAGAAAGTAGCAGTTCAAATTTCTACAACAGCGGATACGCTTATGACGAAAATCATGGGTGGCGATAACAAGTCCCTGAAACGTATGGATAACAACACACTTGCGCTTATGGAACTTGAGAATAACGGTGTAGACGCAGTTGTTGCGGATATTGCTATTATTCGTGAGTATGTTAAAAACAATCCTAACAAAAAATTCGTTTCGATTGCGGATGCGAAGAATTTTGAATCCGAGTACTACGGCATCTTGCTTCCAAAAGGCAGTGACCTTAAAGCAAAACTTGATCCAGCGATCAAGAAAGTAATCGAGAACGGTAAATACGCGACTGTGTACAAAAAATGGTTCGGTCAAGAGCCAGATACGAAGAAGTTGCTCGACCAAAAATAAAAAGTTCAAAAGCATGCGTGACTTAACCTAACGCATGCTTTTCTTCTGTGAGTAGCAGAATAAACGATAGAAAGGAAGTGTGGAATGGATTTTCGTTTTGATATCATTCTTGATTATGTCCCCTTGCTGCTCAAAGGCACGCTATGGACGATTGGTATTTCCATTCTCTCCATCTGTTTTGGTTCCGTATTGGGGCTGGCAGTTGGTTTAGGCAAAATGTCACACCGCGGCTATCTGAGATGGCCAACTAGTATTTACGTTAACTTTTTCCGCGGCACACCGTTGCTGGTTCAAATATTGCTTGTCCACTTTGGTGTTGTACCCTTATTCATAGGCTCTACGAACCCGATCATTGCATCGATTGTTGCCTTGTCCTTAAATTCAGCGGGTTATATGGCTGAGATTTTCCGTGCAGGGATTCAATCCATTGATAAAGGGCAAACTGAAGCCGCACATTCATTAGGAATGACACATTTCCAAACGATGAAATCCGTTATTTTACCGCAAGCGATTAAACGAATGATTCCGCCATTTGGTAATGAGTTTATCGTTTTGATCAAGGATTCCTCGTTATTTGCGATCATTGCTGCACCTGAACTTATGTATTGGTCCAATGCAATGCGCAGCCAATATTTCAAAGTTTGGGAGCCCTATTTAACTGCGGCACTTATTTATTTCATTCTTACCTACTCTCTTAGCAAGCTTCTTGGCTATATCGAAAGGAGAGTATAACGGATGACAGCTTTGATTGAAGTAAAGAATTTGAAAAAAGCGTTCGGAAATAATGTTGTTCTGCGTGACATCAGCACGGAGATTAAGCATCAAGAGGTATTGGTTGTGATTGGACCTTCAGGTTCAGGGAAATCCACCTTCCTCAGATGTTTGAACCTTTTGGAACAGCCTGATGGCGGTACCATCACGATTGATGGCCGTAATCTCATGGATCCTACGAATAAAATTAATGAGATCCGCATGGATTTGGGCATGGTCTTCCAGCGGTTTCACTTATTCCCGCATATGAAGGTTATTGATAATATTATGCTTGCGCCAATCCAAGTACGGAAATGGCCGGAGGATAAAGCACGGAAGAAAGCCTTGGAGCTGTTAGCTAAGGTAGGTCTTGCAGATAAAGCTGATGCACTTCCGGACTCCTTATCTGGTGGTCAGGCGCAGCGTGTTGCGATTGCACGAGCACTTGCCATGGAGCCGAAGATTATGCTGTTCGATGAGCCAACCTCAGCGCTTGATCCAGAAATGGTCGGTGAAGTGCTGAACGTCATGAAGCAATTGGCTAAAGAAGGCATGACGATGGTTGTCGTTACGCATGAAATGGGCTTTGCACGTGAAGTTGGTGATCGCGTCATGTTCATGGAGCAAGGTGTTATTGTGGAAGAAGGCAAGCCGCATCAAATTTTTGAGGCGCCGACCCAGGAACGTACGAAATCATTTTTGTCTAAAGTGCTATAGAGCTATCCCGGATAGAGTCGCTTAACGCGGCTCTATTTTTTTTGCCAAAAAAATGAGATGGAAAAAATTCCAATATGCTATGATGGAGGTTAAGTTAATTAATCTATTCGAAACGAAAGGTGACGTATGCCATCGTTGTTTGCTCATCTCATTAACCGATCCCAACTGCGTGTGTTCCTGTATATACTCTTGGCGATTACCTTGCCTTTATTCCTTTTGCTTTATGTTGGCAATCAGCAGTTCTCATCGTACATGGAGAAAACAATGACGAATACCGTGGATCAGCAACACGATCAAATCATCAATGGATTCCAACAGGAGTTACGTTTTATTGCCGAAATGACACATCGAGACGCAACAGATTATGGCCTCATTTCATTGGCTAAACTCAAAGATTCATCTTCACAGACTGCCAAAGAACTAACGAATTATGCGAATAGCTTATTAACGGAGCAAACGTTTCAAAATCGTTATATTGAGCAGGTTTGTCTGACAATTCGAGCATCCAATCGAACGTTATGTGCGCATAGCGGGGAAGCCGAAGGGTCGTTAGCTTCTCGAGTGGAAGGTATGAATAAACGTTTTGAGCCTTTAGGAGAAGCGTCCAGTCGTAATAATGCCTATCTGATGACATATTCGGAGTCCATTATTGACAGTTTAAGTACGCAGGAACTCGGTAAAGTTACCATTTGGATACATATGAACAAGTTATGGAAGGAGTTCAGCAGGAAGAGCTCTCCTCATACCTATATGTTGATGGATTCGGATAAGCGGGTGCTTTATCGAGATGGCGTCTACTCAGGGGAATTGCATGGAGTCCTCCAAGGAACCAGCAGCATCCGAAAGAATGGAACGATGATGGATTCTGTGAAACAGGTAGAGGTCATTGGAGGAGTCACGTGGCTGTCATATTATGAAGCTCCTCTGTCCTTACATAGCGTGGACGTATTTCCAACATACCGTGCTTGGCTTATCGCACTATTCACTTTAGTTATTGCGCTTAGCCTAGGGGGGCTATTGCTCTTTATCGGATCGGTGACGAAACCGCTTTATGTCTTGAAAGCATTAATGAATCGAGCGGAGCGTGGCGATCTGAGAGCCTATTGGACCTTCAAAAGCTCGAACGAGTGGATGCAAATAGGCCAAAGCTATAATCAGATGCTGAATCGATTGGAAGATCTCATTAAACAAGTGAAGCGGGAAGAATCTCTGAAGAAAGAAGCTGAAATGGAAGCGCTCCACTATCAGTTGAATCCGCATTTCCTCTACAACACATTGAATACGATAAAATGGGTGGCCAAAATTCATAAGACACCTCAGATTTCAGAGGTTGTTAGTGCGTTAGTACGTCTTTTACAAGCTAGCCTAGGTAAAAAGGGTGATTTTATCACATTGCGTGATGAAATTGGTCTGACCCATGATTATATGGAAATTCAAAGGTTTCGATATGGGGATCGTATTCAAATCGTAACTCATGTGGATGAGATTACTTTAGGTTGTTTAGTTCCGCGGATGCTCCTACAGCCGCTTGTGGAGAACGCGATTATTCACGGCATTGGGCCAACGAAGCGTGAAGGTATCATTACGATCCGGACATGGTTAGATCGGGACCTCTTATTTTGCCAGGTAGAAGATAATGGCATTGGCATGCAGGTAGAAGAGGGCAGCTCAGGCTGGCAAGCCATGCAAGCAGCAGGAGGAGCGCAAGCTGATCGTATGCTGAAGGAGCGTATGAGCGGTGTTGGTATTGCACATATTCGAGAGAAAATTAAGCTGATCTATGGGCCTGAGTTCAAGATGCATATTAGCAGTAAACCTGGTGAAGGAACCACGATAAGGATGTTTCTTCCCATCCATCAGGGCGAGGAGTGAAGGTAGATGAATGTGCTTGTTGTGGATGATGAACCTATCATTCGGCAAGGGTTACGAGAGTTGGTGGATTGGGAGCTGCATGGCTTCACCTATGCGGGTGATGCAGAGGATGGCTATGAGGCTTATGAGCGACTAGAAGATCTGAATATCGACATTGTAATCACCGACCTCATTATGCCGCGAATGGATGGTTTAGCTTTAATACGTAAGCTAAAAGATAGTCCAAGATCGATAAGTAGCGTCGTACTGAGCTGTATGGATGATTTCACCTATGTGAAAGAAGCGATGAAGCTAGGCGCCAAGGATTATATTCTAAAACCAACAATGGAGCCGGAGTCATTAATAGACATTCTGCTCAGCGTGAAGCGAGATCTCGAAATTCACCGGAATGTGCAAAAGGAACAAGGAATTCGAGAGCGTGAACTGGCATCGACGCTCCAGATGCAGCTCTCGACCCGATTGCAGGCGTATCTGCAAGCGGGTGTTGGTGAAGCTGAGCTGCAGGCAGAGCTGTTTGGTGCTGGAGCAGGCAGCACAGGGGAAGAGACACCCAGCAGCCTAGTCAGCCTGCTGCTGCACACCGGGTCCAGCGCCGCTGCCGCAGGCTGGCACTGGACCGGCTGCCTCGCGGCGCTGCCGCTTGCCGAAGGCAGCGTGCTGCTGCTCATGCCGGCAGCAGCTACAGACGCCCTCGCCGCTGCGGCTGCGCTGGAGCGCGCGGCGCAAGTCCGGCTCGCAGACGCGCCGGACTGGTTCATCGGAGCCGGCGTCGTCCTTCGCCGGCTCCAAGATGTGCAGCCTGCTGCGGCACTTCACGCGCAGCAGCTGCATGAGCGATTCTACGGCGTGAGCCGGAATCGCCGAATCGTGCTTGCGCCTGAGGCTGCAAGCACGCAGAACCTACCGCTGCCGTATGACATACGCAGCGACCTGCTGCGCTGTATCGTGCACGATAACAGCGAGGGGTATCTGTATCATGCGGAAGTCCTTTGCGCCAGATTACGAGAGCAACGACACGAGAAGGATAAGGTGTTGTCCTTTATGCAAGAGCTGCTTGCGCTAGCCGCTGGTTATGCGCGTGAACGCGGCTACGCGGGGCTTGAAAGCTATGAAGAGCTGTTCGTCCATAGCAAAGCACTTCATCATTGCGCAAGCTATGAACAAGTGACGGAGCTTCTTCTGCAAGCGATGAGTATGCTCAGTGAGCATCAGCAATCTCTCGGTGGTCAAGATCAGAAACATCGCTCTAACAATCCCTTTATCCGCAAAGTTCTGACCTATATGCAAGAGAATTATGCATCACCGATCAGTACCTCGGACATGGCAGATCATGTTAGACTCAGCCGCAGCTATTTAAGCGATTTATATAGCAAAGAAATGGGAGAGTCTCTGAGTGAAACGCTGACTCGCATCCGTATGGAGGAAGCGAAGCGGAGACTGCGAACGGGAGAAATGAAGGTATATGAAGTGGCGGATGCAGTAGGGTTTCCCGATGCCAAAACGTTTGCGAAGACGTTCAAGCGCGTTGTTGGTTGCTCGCCGAAAGAGTTCGAGAGGCCTAATTAGGCTTCTCTTCCTTACTAATTGTTGAAACCGAACAAACAGACACCTTTTCCAACAAAGGTGGTCTGTTTATTTATCATGTAAAGGTTTACATTTAAAGAGAAGATGCAGGATTAGCGTAAAGATGAGGTGAAAAACTTTGACTATGCATGAGGTTCAAGTGCCCATGGTGCAAGCCATTGGTGTCACACGTGTATTTGGGAAAGGGACAGGGGCTGTTCACGCCTTGCGTGGAGCGAATCTCTCCATTCCCAGAGGCAGATTAGTGGCATTGCGCGGAAGGTCTGGTTCTGGTAAAACAACCCTGCTGAACATTATAGGTGCCTTGGACCATCCATCGGAAGGTGCCGTTTACCTGGATGGGATGGAGATCAGCACGCTCTCTGAGTCCAAGCGTAATGAACTCAGACGGAAGCAGATTGGTCTGATCTTCCAATCGTTTGCTTTAGTGCCGTATATGTCCGCTTACGAAAATGTAGAGTTCGGATTGCGAATTTCGGGCATTCATCCCAGTCAATATAAAGCGTTAGCAGAAGAAGCACTGCATTTCGTAGGCTTGAAGTCGAGAATGAAGCATCGCCCTTATGAGCTTTCTGGCGGAGAACAACAGCGCGTTGCGATTGCAAGAGCGATTGCACATAAGCCGAAGCTGATATTGGCGGATGAACCTACGGCGGAGCTAGATAGTCGAATGGGGCTTCAGATCCTCAAATTATTCAAGGATTTGGTGCAAGAAGGCATGACCATTATTTTGACTACGCATGATTTGGCGATCATGGAAATTGTAGATGAAGTCTATGCATTGGAGGATGGTTCCATTGTCGATGAAGGTTAATCAAATCGCTTCAAAGCTTGTGCTTATTACCGGCGCCATTTTCATACTTGCTGGCTGCTCGTTGCTGCCGAAGGAAGAAGAAGCGCTGAAGCCGCCTTTAATTAAACCAGTCAAAGAAAATTTTGAGCTCTATGAAGTGAAAAAGGGCACGATTACGAGGAAGGTCAGTGCGGTTGCGACGTTTAAGTCGAGTAAAACAACCAGTTATTATTTTAAAGAAGCAGGTCATCGTCTAGCTGGCATACGTGTCAAGTCTGGCGATCTCGTGAAGCAGGGTGATGTGCTGGCTGAATTGGAAAAGGGAGATTTAGAAACGAGGATTGCGCTTCAGAAATTAAATCTGGAGAAAGCTCAGATCGCAAGCTTGCAAGTAAAGACGACTTCCCCAGATCAAGAGCTAGCGATTCGTCTTAAAGCCATAGATGTAGAGGCAGCCCAACTGCAATTGGCAACGCTCCAAGCTGAATTGGCGAGAACGAGAATAACCGCTGATGCTGGTGGGGTAGTCACCTATGTCTCGGATGTTCAAGAGGGGAAGATCGTGGATGCCTTCAGTTCGCTTGTCGTTGTGTCTGACCCTACCAAGCTGCAGCTAGTTTATGAATCATCAGATAGTGGAACGCTTTCGGGTGTTGAGGTTGGCATGAATGTTGATGTAAAGTTCAGTTCCAAAGGAAATATCATTAAAGGCAAAGTGCTGCAAACCCCATCCAGCGCTCCTCCATCCGATAATAAAGCGCAAGCTGAACGAAATGCCAAAACGATAATCGTAGGGATTCCTGAGGGTGCGGAAGGGGCAGAAATCGGTGCTTCTGGCGATATGACGATAAACGTTGAAACGCGAGAAAATGTCATTGTCATACCGAGAACTGGTCTGCGTTCGTATCTTGGCCGAGATTATGTGCAAGTGCTGAATGGTGAAAGCCGCAAAGAAGTCGATGTTGAGAAAGGGCTTGTCACAGCTACAGAAGTAGAAATTCGAACGGGGCTTGCAGAGGGCCAGAATGTCATTTTAAATAATTAGCACGCTTTAAAGCTTATGCTTACGATGCTAGTTTTGCTAAAGCAAAACGCTTAGGAGGATTACAATGTCCTTATTTCTGATGATTCTCCGTAAAATGGTGAAGAACCGCTGGTTAGAGCTAAGTTTACTGCTGGGGCTCATTATTTCCGTTGCTCTTGCGAGCTCGATGCCGATTTATACGCATGCCATTTTGCAACGTATGTTGATCAAAGACTTGGAAGTACAACAAACCAATACGCTGCAATATCCAGGAGTAGTGGCAAACCATGCTTTCTTTACAAAATTCAAAGACGGAGACAAAAAGTTAACGGAAACGGATGCTTTTATGGCCGAGACGAGCAAGCACTTCGGATTGCCGATTCTCCTTTCAACGATAACGCGAAGTACCAAGACGTTTGAACTTACACCTAGTGATCCTAGTAAATTAGATCCCAAAGTGAAACGGTACGGCGAAATAGCTGCCATGACGGAATTGGAAAAGCATATTCGTCTTGTTGATGGCGTCATGCCCTCGAATCAGCTCGTTGATGGAGTTTATGAGGCATGGGTATTTCCAGAGCTGTTAACGAAGTTGAAAATCGTGCTAGGCAATGAAGTAACGATCTCGAACACAGAAGATGTGAAGATGAAAATTCGCATCAAGCCCGTTGCTGTGATCGATCGCGCAGATATCTCCGATACTTACTGGACCGATACGACGAAAGATTTAAGTTCAAGGTTTTTCATTCCTTATGCGTTATTTGAGCAAGATTTCGCGAACAAAGCGAATTTTTTCGACATGTTTTCCTATTGGAATTATATGGTGGACTACCATCAATTAAAGTTAGAGGGCATTGATAATTACATCGCGACGTACAAAAAAATGGATGCTTATTTTAGTCAATATTTAGAAACGTATACAACTAGTAACCCAACAATAAGTACCTTACAAACCTATGGAGAGAAAGAAAAGAAGCTCCGCATTCTGCTTTTGTCATTGAATGTACCCGTGTGTATTCTACTTGCTTTCTATTTATTCATGGTCGCTAATTTGATTACAGAACGGCAGAAAACAGAAATCGCTGTACTGCGAAGTCGAGGAGCAAGCCGCGCTCAAATCTTAATCGGGTATGTGATCGAAGGAGTTATTCTCGGTGTCATTGCCCTGCTCATCGGTCCTTATATCGGGCTCCAATTAACTAACATCCTGGGTGCGTCGAACGGGTTTCTGACGTTTGTCCAGCGTGCTGCGATGGAAGTTAAGCTGGGGCAAGAGGCCTATCAATACGGATTGATCGCTGTAGTCGCTTCGGTAGGTATGACGCTCATTCCTGCTGTACTAGCTACACGTGTGAGCATTGTAGGTCATAAACAAACACTTGCGAGGAAGAATAAACTTTCATTTGTTCATAAAATATATCTAGATGTGGTCCTCTTAGTCGTTTCCATCTATTTATTGCAAAGCTTTAAGCAACGAATGGATGATCTGGTAGCCCTAGGGTTAGACTCCCTAGACATGAAGGTTGATCCACTCCTCTTCGTCGTGCCGGCCTTTTTTATATTCGCCATGGGTCTTTTCCTGTTGAGGCTATATCCTTGGGTTATTCAATTGATCTATATCATCGGACGCAAATGGTGGCCGCCCTATTTGTACTCAACACTGCTGCAAGTCGGGAGATCAACCACACAATACCAATTCATCATGCTATTTATTATTATGACATTGGCAACAGGTATTTTTAGTGCGAGCGCAGCAAGAACGATGAATAAGAATGTGGAAGAAAAAATCCATTATAAGAATGGATCCGATATTGTTCTGCAAACGGCATGGGATAATGACGCTCCACCTCCACAGTCAGGTCCGCCTGGCGAGGTGAAATCGCCGGGCACCGAAGGCGGGGGCAAGAAGCGCGTTCAATACGTAGAGCCGCCGTTCATTCCATTTACACAACTAACAGGCGTAGAAGCAGCAGCACGTGTTTTTCAAAGGAATGATGCTTATATCGCACTAGGCAAAGATACGAAAAGAACCACGCTCATGGGGATTGATACCGACGATTTTGGCCGAACAGCCTGGTTCCGTGACCAGTTACTTGATCATCATATCAATGACTATTTGAACGTGTTAGCTACGGACTCCAAAGCCGTGTTGATCTCAAGGTCTGTTGCCGAGGAAACCGGAGCCAACGTGGGTGATGTGGTTCGAATTGGATGGAATGATGTAGAGGGAGCAACGGCTGTCATCTATGGCATTATCGATTATTGGCCTAGCTGGAATCCGAACCCGGTATTGAAAGCGACAACGAGCTCCGGAAGTAAAGCAGATGCATCGAAGCAAAGTAAAGTGGACGCACCGAAGCTTGTCATCGGACATCTTTCTTTTATCCAAAATAATTTAGCTGTTGAGCCGTATGATGTGTGGTTAAAACTGAAGTCAGATATGACGAGTCAAGCCTTGTATGAAGCGCTGGAACAGAAGCATATGTCGGTCACACGTTTAGTGGATACGAATATGATGGTGATTCAATCGAAGAACGATCCCTTCCAACTGGCCGTGAACGGAGTAATGACGCTTGGATTTCTAATCGCAATTGGCATCAGCTTTATTGGATTTCTCTTATACTGGTTACTCTCTTTGTATGGGCAGATTTTACAATTCGGCGTGTTTCGCGCGATGGGAATTTCCTATAGGCAGTTGATCGGAATGTTGGTCGCTGAGCAGCTTCTCACTTCAGGAGCAGCAGTGCTGATTGGCATGATCACGGGGAATACGGGCAGCCGACTTTTCGTCCCGCTGTTCCAAATAACGTTCGATTCGTCAAGCCAAGTCCCGCCATTTCAAGTCAGCTTTGATCCGAGAGATCAACTGCATTTATATGTCATTGTCACGATTATGATCGGCCTGGGATTGCTGCTGCTCGGTACGATGCTCTCCAGAATTAAGATTCATCAAGCCGTGAAGCTTGGGGAGGACTAAGCATGATTCACTGTGAAAATTTAGTTAAAATTTATAAAGCTGCTGATCTTGAAGTCGTTGCCCTGCAAGGGCTTGATCTCCACATTCAAGAAGGAGAGTTGATGGCTATTATCGGTAATAGCGGCAGTGGGAAATCGACGCTGCTCAATATGCTGGGAGGGCTGGACCGACCTTCAGCAGGTAATCTGAGTGTGGATGGGAAGGACTTATTGAAGTTTAAGGAGTCCGATTTGGTGAAATATAAACGGGAAACCGTGGGTTTCGTCTGGCAAAATAATGCTCGTAACCTGATTCCCTACTTGACAGCATTGGAAAATGTGGAATTGCCCATTCTGCTCCAGGGACGACGCAAACGCTATCGTGCGCTGGATTTATTGGATGCAGTAGGCTTGAGTCACCGGAGAAACAACAAGCTTAATGAGCTTTCCGGCGGGGAGCAGCAGCGCGTTGCGATTGCGATTGCGCTCGCTAATCAGCCGAAGCTATTGCTGGCAGATGAACCGACAGGCTCTGTCGATACGAAAATGGCGAATCAGATCCTTGATTTGTTTCGTGAGTTGAATCGAACCTTTGGATTGACCGTCGTCATTGTTACACATGATCCGCTTCTGGCGAAGAAAGTAGATCGGGTGGTGGCGATTCGTGACGGCAAAACCTCCTCCGAAATTCTGCGGCGCAAATCGTATCAAGAAGAATTGTTGGAGCTGGAACAGGGGATTATTTCGTCAGACGAGGATTCTCATGTTGAGTACGCTGTCGTTGATAAGGCAGGCAGATTGCAAATCCCGGCAAACTATCTTGAATCCATTGGTGCTGCTGGAACGAACAAAATTCGCGTAGAGTTGGAAAATGGACGAATTATCCTGCTTCCACAAGACAAAGCATAAGGAACGCCCGTCATCGAAGATAGATTCGAGAGCGGGCGTTTTTGTTTTGTGAAATCTTATATTGACTTTAGGAAGAAAATTCCATTAAAATTATAACATACTATTCCAGTAGGAATAATTTAATTATCCTTCTCGATCGCGTCCCAAATAATCTATTTTCCCAGGAGGCATGCTCATGTCAAATTCTGAACGTAAGCACTTACCGGAAACACTAGCGATTCATGCAGGTCAAAAGGTTGATCCAGCGACCAATTCACGGGCTGTCCCTATCTACCAAACAACATCGTATGTGTTTAATGACACGGAGCATGCCGCTAATTTATTTGCGCTCAAGGAATTTGGCAACATCTATACACGGATAATGAATCCAACGACAGATGTATTCGAACAGCGCATTGCCGCGTTGGAAGGTGCTCCTGCCGCTCTTGCTGTGGCATCGGGTCAAGCGGCCATCACGTTCTCAATCCTGAACATTGCTGAGGTCGGTGATGAAATTGTATCTGCATCGGCTTTGTATGGCGGAACTTATAATTTATTTGCAAATACATTACCCAAACTAGGGATCACGGTAAAATTCGTAGATTCTAGTAATCCGGATAATTTCAGAAGCGCCATCACCGAGAAAACGAAAGCGATTTATGCCGAATCCATCGGCAATCCCAAGGGAGATATCCTAGACATAGAAGCTGTCGCGGCTATTGCACATGAGCATGGTATTCCGCTGATTGTAGATAATACGTTCCCAAGTCCCTATCTGCTGAGACCTATCGAGCATGGGGCCGATATTGTGGTACATTCTGCGACCAAGTTCATCGGCGGTCACGGAACGACCATAGGCGGCGTCATCGTAGATGGAGGGAAATTCGATTGGGCGGCAAGCGGGAAGTTCCCAGGGTTGACGAAGCCAGATCCAAGCTATAATGGTGTTATCTATACAGAAGCAGTCGGACCGATTGCTTATATTATCAAAGCACGCGTGCAATTATTGCGTGATTTGGGAGCGTCTCTGTCACCAAATAGTTCATTCCTTTTACTTCAAGGTTTAGAAACGTTGCACTTACGTCTAGAGCGTCACAGCGCTAATGCTCTGGCGGTTGCTCAATATCTAGAATCACATGAGTCCGTGGAGTGGGTAAGCTATGCTGGCCTAGAAAGCCACCAGTCTTATTCATTAGCAAAGAAATACTTACTGAAGGGTCAAGGCGCGATTTTGAGCTTTGGCATTAAAGGCGGTATCGAAGCGGGGAAAAAGCTGATTCACGCTGTGGAGCTATTCTCACATTTGGCCAATGTCGGCGATTCCAAATCATTAATTATTCATCCCGCAAGTACCACACATTCGCAATTGACGGAGCAAGAGCAAGCTTCAGCAGGTGTGTCGCCTGGACTTATCCGTCTATCTGTTGGAACAGAAGCGATTGAAGATATTATTTATGATTTGGAACAAGCGATCGCGGCCAGTCAAAAGTAAACTTGAAACGTTAACCGGTTCCGCATAAAATATGAGAAGGCTGCGATTTAGGAGCTCACCTAAATGCAGTCTTTTTTTGTGGTTCAGTGAAATTACGTTAGGTATGAAACTTTTTCTCCCGATCAACGGTCTATTACTTTGAAAAGCTTTGAGAACTTCTAGGAGGCAGGACGACAACGAATGAAAAAGAAAACGAAAATAAGCATTGCCTTGCTTATAGGGTTATCGGTCTTAGCTGGTTGCGGCAATAAAAGCGAAGAGATGTCTTCCATTTCACCTTCGCCAACGGCGACAGCTACAGCATCACCATCAGCATCTGTTACGCCAAGTGCTGGAGCGACACCGACTACACCAGCGACTACTGCGACTACTGTGCCAACGACTACAGCAAAGCCCTCTGTGAAACCCTCTGCTTCTCCTGCGGCAAGCACTACCCCGCCTAAGGATGGAGCGGTTCAAGTCATAGCTAAACCAGAGAGCATAACCGTTCTTGTCAATAAGCAAAATATGCTCCCATCGAGCTATGAGCCGAAGGATCTTGTCTATCCAAACATTGCATTTACGTTTTCTGAAAAAAATGAAAAGCGCAAAATGCGGCAAGCTGCCGCTACAGCTATCGAGAAGCTTTTCGCTGGGGCGGCAAAGGATGGCGTCCCTTTAGCAGGTGTTTCTGCGTATCGCTCGTATGCCACTCAGAAAGCTCTTTTTGACAGCTATGTGAAAAAAGACGGCCTAGAAAAGGCGAAAACGTATAGCGCGGTTCCTGGAACAAGTGAGCATGAAACAGGGCTTGCGATCGATGTGTCGGGCAGCAACGGGAAATGCGCAGCATCCGATTGCTTCGCAGGCACGAAAGAGGCTGTCTGGTTAGGACAGCATGCAGTAGAGTACGGCTTCATCGTCCGCTACCCGCAAGGAAAATCCACCATTACAGGTTATCAATACGAGCCATGGCATCTGAGATATGTCGGAACGGATATAGCGACGGAGATCCAATCGAAAAACTTGACGATGGAAGAATACTATCACACGGTTCCAGTCGCCAATTAAGCAGAGCATTTAACCCCACAAGGAGGTCATTTTCCGGTGGGGTTCTTCCTTTATCTACAGCTTTGATAGGGTTACTGGAAAATAGTAATATGTAACGCAATTAAAAATGCTTGACGTTCTAGACATTCTATCTTAATCTTCGAGTAAGAAAACATTCGTTCATATGTCGTAATTTTGCACCTTCATCTGTCGCTAATTCGAAATTTAACCGCCTTCACCACCGTGTTACAATGAACCCAAGTCACTTATTTGGAGGTTATTTAGGATGAAAGTAGCAATGTTGAGTTTCTGGCATGTACATGCCAAGGATTATGCAAAACAGGTGAATGAACACCCAGATACTGAAATTGTCGCGATTTGGGACGAGATTGTGGAAAGAGGCCAGCAAGAGGCTGAAGCACGGGGCGTGACTTTCTATGCAAGTCTCGAAGAGCTATTAGCAATTCCAGAAATAGAAGCGGTTGTTGTGGATACACCAACTAACCTTCACCGTGATGTAATCATCGCTGCCGCTAAGGCAGGTAAACATATTTTTACAGAGAAAGTTATTGCTCCTACGCTCCGCGAAGTGAATGAGATCCTCGCAGCTGTGGAGGAAGCAGGCGTGACTTTAACGGTTTCGTTACCGCGATTGAATTCGCCATCTACTTTAGCAATTCAAGAAATCGTTGAGAAAGAACTGTTAGGTCAAATTACGCTTGTGCGCACACGACTCTCTCATAATGGCGGTATTTCTACCACTGCGAATCCGAATGGTTGGTTGCCGGAGCATTTCTATAATGCCGAACAATGTGGTGGCGGAGCGCTTATTGATCTGGGCTGCCATCCGATGTACCTCAATCGTCTATTGCTAGGATTACCAGTTGCTGTAAGCGCTTCTTACGGCTACGTGACGGGAAGAGAAGTTGAAGATAACGCGGTATCGTTGCTTCAATATGAGAACGGTGCATTGGGAATTGTTGAAGCGGGCTTTGTGAACGCTTTTTCACCATTCGTCATTGAAGTTCATGGCACTGCAGGCAGTGTCTTATATTCGGACCAAGATGGACGCGTTATGCTGCGTACGAACAAGCTAGAGGAAGCTACAGGAAAATGGGTGGCTTACGAGGCGTTGCCAGAGGCGAAGCCGACTGCTTTTGATCAATGGGTCGCTCATATTCAAAATGGTACTAAAGCCACTGAAAATATCGGGTTGGCTGTGGATTTAACGAAGCTTATGGAAGCTTCCAATCTATCCGTAGCAAGCAAGAGCCAGGTCCGACTGGATTCCTTGGTTAACTAATGTTGTCATAAGCTGGAAAGGAAACGGTGTTTATCCCAATGAGTCAACCCTTTTACTTCGAACCCATGCTAGAAAATCCGATGGCTTTAGATCGTCTGGAATTAAGCTTCCGCTGGGGAGCTTACGGACTTAGGGTATTGCGTTGCCACCTGACTTCCTTTCCAGCAGGAACAATCGTGAATTATCATCAACACTCCGAATACGAGATTCATTATATTCCCTCCGGCAAAGGGAGAGTCATTCTGGATGGGATTACACATTCACTCCATGAAGGACTTCTCTATGTCACCGCTCCTGGTGTCATCCATCGGCAAGAAGCGGATGAGCTGGAAGCAATGGGGGAGCTTTGTCTCCATGTGGATATTGTCAAGCTAGCTCAGAACGATGCTGATGGCTCAAGCGCTGCGCATAGCTGGGGAGAAGAATGGGAGATGGCAGAAGCGGAAGCGTGTATTGGACAGCTGAGTGAGCTGCCTCTTATTCCAGCTGTAGATCGCCATGAAGCGATGAAATGCTTCCTAGTTGCTTATGAAGCTTGGCGGAGCAATCAGCTAGGCCAGTATACGATTATTAAACAGTCCATTGTCCAGATGCTGCTCAGAACGGTTAGCGCCTATCGACCGGAACAGCAGGGCGTGAACCTGCCTGCTCGCGACATGAAAAGCTATCGCTATCAAATGGCTGTTCAATTCATTGCAGACAATTTCCGCCATCCTCTGACCTTGGAGGAGGTAGCAGAGCGTGTGCAGATTAGCTCGAGACAGCTGCAACGGATTTTCAAGGAGAAAGCGAATGTTTCATTTAGCGAATACTTGGAGCAGATTCGCCTCAAATTCGTCTGTAGTGAGCTGCAGCAAACCTCGCTAACTCTGGAGAAAATTGCAGAGCGAAGCGGCTTCACATCCAGCAATTACCTGCACTATGTATTCAAAAAAGCGCATGGAACAACCCCCAATGCCTATCGTGAAAACAGGCAGCTCCAGTACGCAAGCATAATGTAAAACCCAAAAGAGCTGTTCGGAAGTAGAGAAATCTACTTACGGACAGCTCTTTTTGGGCTACGCTGGAAGATGATCTATTCGAACAGCTTACGAAGATTTTCCGTATACGGCGCTTGAACAATGCCTTTTTCCGTGATAATCGCGGTCACATACTCATTCGGCGTCACATCGAACGCAGGATTGAACACTTTCACGCCAACCGGTGCTGTGCGTTTGCCAAATCCTTGTGTAATCTCGTCCTCATGACGCTCCTCGATCGGAATATCCCCGCCAGTCGGCGTGTTCAAGTCGATGGTTGACAGCGGACTTGCTACATAGAACGGGATGCCATGCGCCTTCGCCAGCACAGCCACGCTGTACGTGCCGATCTTGTTGGCAACATCGCCGTTGGCCGCAACGCGGTCCGTTCCGACGATGACCGCTTGAATCCAGCCCTTCGCCATGACCGCGCCGGCCATGTTGTCACAGATCAGCGTGACGTCTACGCCAGCTTGCTGCAGTTCAAAAGCCGTCAGCCGTGCGCCTTGCAGCACGGGCCGTGTCTCATCGGCGAACACTTTGATGTTCAGCCCTTGTTCCTTCGCCAAGTAGAACGGCGCTAACGCTGTGCCGTACTTGGCTGTTGCCAAACCGCCGGCATTGCAGTGCGTCAGCACGCCAAACCCATCCTCGAACAGCGTGAGCGCATGTTCGCCGATACGGCGGTTGGTGTCTTCGTCCTCCGCCTGAATGACCTGCGCTTCTTGCAGAAGCGCAGCCTTGAACGCAACCGTGCTCACGCCCTCGGCTGCCAAAGCACTTGCTCTCGCGCGCATGCGATCGAGCGCCCAGAACAAGTTCACCGCTGTCGGACGCGACGTCGCCAGGTAATCCGCTTGCTTCTGGACTTCCGCCAGAAGCCCTTCAATCACAGCATCCACACCGCGGATGCCGAGGTACACCCCATACGCGGCGGCGATCCCTATCGCAGGTGCGCCGCGTACTTTCAAGTGCCGAATCGCTTCCCACACCTCAATCGGTGTCTCCAGCGGTAGATACACAATCTCCTCCGGCAGGAGTCGTTGATCCAGCAAATCAAGCTGCTGGCCGTTCCAGCGCAAGGATTGCAAAGCACCTTGCTCTTGTTTTTCCTTATTTTCGTTTTCCTTATTTACGTTTTCATTGTCTACGTTGTTCGTCGTTGTCATAGTACATAACCTCTTTCTCTGCTCGTGTTGCAATGGCAATTAGCTCATCAATCGTTGCTATCTGACGGTTAGCTCGAATGCATGCTGTGCCGATCGTTAGTGCCATGCGCTGCGCGCGTTCTCTTGCTGCAGCGTCCTCAATTTTATCGATATCTGCGACGTGGGCTAGACCGACTACGCGACGCACCATTTTGGCGCCTGCGAATCCGACCGTATCACGAAGCAAGTTGGAAATGTAATAATCTTGGTAGCTTGGAGCAGCAAATACACGATCTACCCCTTGTTCGTTCCATAATGCACGGAAATTGTGTTCGAAATGCGTCCATACATCCTTTACAGTTTGCGTTAAATAAGCGCGGTAAGAGGAACGGCTTTCTTCGTCCTTACTCCAACCTTCTTGAGCAGCAAAATTAAGAAGGAGGTTGGCTAGAACAGCACCAATATCGAAGCCCATCGGTCCATAGTAAGCGAATTCAGGGTCAATGACTTTCGTTGAATCGGGCTTGATGAAAATACTGCCTGTATGCAAATCGCCATGAAGCAGAGATTGTGCTTGTGTTAGGAACTTGTTGCGCAGAATCGCAACTTCGAAGTGAAGTTCTTTGTCTGCCCATAGCTGCTCTGCGGCATCACGGATAGGAGCTTCAATATTGTTCGTTTCCGCATCACGATAAGGATCATCGAAGATCAAATCTTCGGTGATTTTGCAAAGCTCAGGATTGATGAAGCGTCCCAGCTGAATCTTTTTTTCTTGTTGATTTTTGCCTAAATCCGAAGTGAAGAATAACGTATTAGCGAGAAAGCGCCCAATATGCTCAGCAAAAAGCGGGTATTGATTGCCCTCAATTAGCCCTCTGCGCATAATGACGTGATCGCTCAAATCTTCCATGACTGTAAGGGCTAGGTCGGCATCGTAGGCGTACACATGCGGGACGAGGTCTGGAACGAGTCCTTCTTCAATAATCAAAGCCTCGCTCTCAATACGTGCACGATCCAGCGTAAGCGGCCAAGATTCCCCAACAACTTTGGCATAAGGAAGAGCCTGCTTCAAAATAATACTTTTTCCAGTGGCAGCTTCTGTTATACGAAATACGAGGTTTAAATTCCCGTCCCCGATTTCCTGGCTAGCCAGATCAGCACCTGCTTGAAATAGTTGCGGAATACGACGCGCGTATTCGATGGCTTGCGCTTCCGATAATGGATGATAAGTGGACATTTGCGAACCTCCTATAAGTGATTGGAATTAATTCCAACTAATTTACTGAGTATTAATAGTCTTTACCTAGTATAAGACAAATTGATTCCGCATGAAATACACTTTTCAGAAATGTCGTTGAATTTACATAAAATCTGCGAAATAAACGCAAACTAGCATGTACAAGCACGATTTTTAGTCAAAATGAAGGGGGATTTCGATGACGAGCGCGACATTAGTTGGGGCGCAATCCATTCAAGCTGTTCTCAATAAGCAAATTGCTAACTGGAATTTACTATTTGTTAAACTGCATAATTTCCATTGGTATGTAAAAGGGAATCAATTTTTCACACTCCATGTGAAATTCGAGGAGCTGTATAATGAGGCTGCACTTCATGTTGATGAGCTGGCTGAACGATTACTGGCTATTGGCGGTCAACCTGCTGCCACGATGAAAGCTTATTTGGAGATTTCTTCATTAAAAGAAGCCTCTGGCACAGAGACAGCTACGAAAATGGTCGAAGCGATCATTGAAGACTTCACTATTCTTACACAAGAGCTGAAGGCTGGCATGCAGGTATGTGAGGAAGCGAGTGATGATACCACATCAGATATGCTTTTAGCGATCCAAACGTCCCTGGAAAAACATCGCTGGATGCTGCAATCATTTTTGGGCTAAGCAAGAGATTTACACAATCTTTAACTTGTTCAAACATTCGTAAAATGAAACTCAGTTATCCTAGAGACAAATGGTTTCGAAGGATGTGGAATTTATGAAATTCCTGAATGTCATGATGGTCATCGTTGTATGCACCATTTTCCTACTCATAGCGTATCATGCAGACGCTCCAGACACGCCCCATGATCCGAACCCTATGAAATATAATCAAGAACAGTTTACCCGAATGCAGCTCACCTATGAGAAACTTTCTTATGTGGTGACACAGATACAGTGAAGTAAGGAGAAGGAATGGCAGTTTTATGCGCCGTTCCTTTTTATTTTTCCTGAAAAATGTCAATTTATATTTGTTTTGCTTAGAAAGTTTATTTATAATAGATGGATTAATGTGGAGAACGAGGAGTTGGCTTTATGGGGCAGGGGATGGCTTTAAAGGAATGGGCATCTGCGGTTAAAGCATTAGAGGCGGGCTCGCAAATTTTTATTATGCGCAAGGGAGGTATTGTCGAAGAAACAAGAGATTTCCAAGTGGAATCGACTGATTTCTTTCTTTATCCAACATATGAACATCAGAGAAAAGAGCTGCTGAAAGATCAATATCGCGGGGTTATCGATGAAACTTTGGTGAATTGGAGCGCTGAAGATACACACGTTACGATCAGTTCCTTTGCCCGAATGGTTGAAGATATCGAGGTTAGCGATCAAGAAAAGCTGAATCAGTTATTTCCTTTTCATATTTGGACAGAAAATTTCACAGAAGAGCGCTTGAGGTGGAAACGTAAAAACCCATTGCATATAATGATTTTAAGGGTATATACACTTCATCAACCGATCCAAATCGAGATCGAACAGGCCTATATCGGCTGCAAATCATGGATACAGCTGGGAGCTTCGGTACCGGATGGTACTGCGATGACTCCTGTGTTGATTGAGAAAGAATTTACCACGCAAGTTGCTGAAATAAAACGTACTTTGGCGTAAAATTTACGTAGTATTTCACAAAACGCTCTCCTTTTTCACCTGATGGCCCTTTCTTGATTTGTCACAGTAAGTTATAATAGAATTATTCTAATGAGAATCAGTGATAATCATTACATTTGATTGTCATCTATCTAGTACACTCAAACATTATGGAGGCTTAAAGAAAATGGCAAATTCATCAACATTTACAATAGAGGGTCTGAAAGCGACCATCGAAGGAAAGGAAATTTTGAAAGGTCTTAGCCTAGAAATCAAAGGCGGCGAAATTCACGCGATCATGGGGCCGAACGGTACAGGTAAAAGTACATTGGCATCCGCGTTAATGGGTCACCCGAAATATGAAGTAACAGAGGGGTCTGTTACATTAGATGGCGAAGATGTTCTTGAGATGGCTGTTGACGAAAGAGCACGCGCTGGCTTGTTCTTGGCTATGCAATACCCAAGCGAAATCACTGGCGTAACGAATGCTGACTTCTTGCGCAGTGCAATGAATGTTCGCCGCGGTGAAGGTAACGAAATTTCTTTGATCAAATTTATTCGTCAAATGGAAGCGA
Organism: Paenibacillus sp. J31R30; assembly: GCF_059692115.1. Lineage (NCBI taxonomy): Bacteria > Bacillati > Bacillota > Bacilli > Caryophanales > Paenibacillaceae > Paenibacillus > Paenibacillus sp. J31R30. The sequence continues at coordinate 248,619 of NZ_JCAUAV010000002.1, forward strand.
AAATGAAGCAACTAGAAATGAACCCTGAGTTCATGCACCGTTACTTGAACGAAGGCTTCTCCGGCGGTGAGAAGAAGCGTAATGAAATTCTTCAAATGCTTTTGCTTGAGCCGAAATTCGTTATTCTTGATGAAATTGACTCCGGTCTAGATATCGATGCTTTGCGTATCGTTGCTGAAGGTGTTAATGCTATGCGTAGTGAAGAGCGCGGATTCTTGATCATTACGCATTACCAACGTTTGTTGAACTACGTTAAGCCTGATTTTGTACATGTTATGATGCAAGGTCGCATCGTGAAATCCGGTGGTCCTGAGCTTGCTGAGCGTTTGGAAGCGGAAGGTTACGACTGGATCAAAGAAGAACTTGGCATCGTTGATGAAACTGTTGGTCAAGACGAGGAAGAATTCAAAGTTCCTATGAACACACCAGGGCCGAAGTACTAGGAGATGAGAGACTTTGATCTTAGGGTCAAAGATACTTATAAATGGAGGAAATCATGAGCACTAAAACAACACTTTCCATCGATACTAATGCTGTTACTGAGCTCTCCCGCAGCAAGCAAGAGCCGGAGTGGATGACAGCCCTTCGTACTGAAGGGGTAGCATTAGCGAATTCGTTGGAATTACCTATACTAGAAAAAACAAGAATCGACCGTTGGAGCATTTCCGCCTACGGTTCCTATAAAGAGCAAGCAGCTTTGAGTTCACTGGATGCATTGCCTGAAGTGACCAAAGGCTTAACGAATTCCGATAACCTTATTGTGCAACGCAACTCCGGGATCGTGTACAATCAAGTATCCGAAGCTTTGAAACAGCAAGGTGTTATTTTCACAGATCTTGAAACAGCTGTTCGTGAGCATGGAGATTTGGTTAAACCTTACTTCATGAAGGCTGTTCAAGCGAATGAAAATCAGCTGACTGCTTTGCATGCAGCCTTGTGGAATGGCGGTATTTTCATCTACGTTCCGAAAAATGTTGTTGTAGACATTCCGCTTCAAGCTTTGTTTGTAGCTGATGATGCAGAAGCAACATTTGCACCGCATGTCCTGATCGTTGCTGAGCAATTCAGCTCCGTTACGTATGTAGATAACTTTGTGTCCTCCGTTGGCGACGCAGCGCTTGTACAGAACGGAATCGTTGAAGTATTTGCAAAACCAGGTTCACGCGTAAGCTACTCCTCCATCCACAGCTTGGAAGCATCCGTAACAGATCTCACGTACCGTCGTGCGATCCTTGAAGATGATTCCCGAATTGGTTGGGTAGTTGGTGAATTGAACTATGGGAACTCGATGTCCGATACGACATCTATTCTCAAAGGTAAAGGGTCCGATTCCGATGCGAAAGTCATCTGTGTTGGAACTCATGAACAAAAACTAAACCTGACGACTCGCGCTGTTCATTGGGGCAAAGCGTCTACAAGTGATATGATTACACGTGCGGTTATGCGTGATAGTTCAACAGCAATCATTAACGGAATTACGAAGATCGAGAAAGGCGCACAAGGCTGTAACGGTCAACAAACCGAGAAAGTCTTGATGCTTAGCCCGAAAGCTCGTGGAGACGCGAACCCGATTCTTCTGATTGACGAAGATGATGTTAAAGCAGGTCATGCTGCGAGTGTTGGGCAAGTGAATGCAGAGCAAGTTCACTACTTGATGTCCCGTGGTATTACCAAAGAAGAAGCTCAACGCTTAATTATTTATGGATTCTTAGCGCCAGTCGTTTCTGAAATTCCAGTTAAGAGCGTTGAAGAACAGCTGCAAAGCTTAGTGGAGAGGAAGCTAGGACAATGATACCTGCAGAGATACGTGAACTTTTTCCCATTCTGAAGCAAGAAGTGAACGGTCATCCTCTGGTTTACTTGGATAGTGCTGCTACTTCCCAGAAGCCTATTCAGGTGATCGAGGCACTGAAGCATTACTATGAGTGGGATAATGCGAACGTTCATCGCGGGGTTCATACCCTAGGTTCCCGAGCAACGGATGCGTACGAAGGAGCTAGAGCCAAAGTGGCGAAGTTTATCGGCGCAGCGAGTGAGCAGGAAATTATTTTCACAAGAGGCACAACAACCGCTATCAATATTGTGGCAGCTAGCTTTGCCGAATCGGTACTCCGTGAGGGCGATGAAATCGTCCTTACCCCGATGGAGCATCACAGCAACTTGATTCCTTGGCAGCAAGCAGCTAAGAAGTCAGGCGCTACTTTAAAATATATCCCGTTACAACCTGACGGATCCATTTCTCTTGCTGATGTTGAAAATACGATTACGGATCGTACGAAAATCGTTTCGATTGTATATGTATCCAACGTGTTAGGCGTTATCAATCCGATCAAGGAAATTGCAGCCATTGCCCATAAGCATGGTGCCAAAATCATGGTCGATGGTGCGCAAAGCACACCGCACATGAAAGTGGATGTACAGGATTTGGATTGTGACTTTTATGCCCTGTCAGGGCATAAGATGTGTGGTCCTACTGGAATCGGGGCATTGTATGGGAAGAAGTCTTTGTTAAATAACATGGAGCCAGTTGAGTTTGGCGGCGAAATGATCGATCATGTCGATCTTTACGAGTCAACTTGGAAAGAACTTCCGTGGAAATTTGAAGGCGGAACACCTATCATAGCAGGAGCAGTAGGTCTTGGTGCGGCAATCGACTTCTTAACTGAAGTCGGGATGGATAATATATATAAACATGATGTAGAGCTTATGAATTATGCGGTAGACCGTATGAAGCAGATCGAAGATTTATCTGTCTACGGACCGACGACGAATCGTGCAGGTCTCGTTACCTTTAATCTTGGGGATGTTCATCCTCATGACGTGGCAACCGTGTTGGATTCCATGGGTATTGCAATTCGTGCCGGTCACCACTGCTGCCAACCGTTAATGAGATGGTTAGAACAAAGCAGCACAGCTCGTGCGAGCTTTTATCTATATAATACGGAAGATGATGTAGACCGTCTTGTGACGGCTCTAATTAAAACAAAGGAGTACTTCGGCGATGCAATTGGATGATTTATACCGTAGAGTAATTATGGATCACTATAAAACTCCTCGCAACCGTGGGAAATTTGAGTCCGGCGAGACCGTAACGATTGACCTGAACAACCCAACCTGTGGAGATAAAATTTCACTACAGATGCAAGTTGAAGAGGGTATCGTGAAAATGGCGAAATTCACAGGTGAAGGCTGCTCGATTAGCTTATCCTCTGCATCCATGATGACGGATGCAGTCAAAGGAAAAACAATCGAAGAAGCACTGAAAATGGCTGATGATTTCTCTGGGTTGATGAAGGGCGAATCCGTAGAATTTGAATATGAAGACATTGAGGCCCTGTCGGGCGTTAACAAATTCCCAGCGAGAATTAAATGTGCAACTCTTTCGTGGAACGCTCTTCGCAAAGGGATTGAACATTCTCATAAGACCGATAACTAACGCATTTGCGATGGAATAGGTTAAACATAGGTAAGCAAGAGATCGTTAAGGAGGAATCAACCATGGCTAAACAAATGCCAGATTTAGAGGATTACAAATATGGTTTTAGAGACGAACACAAATCCATTTTCCAATCCGGTAAAGGCTTAACTCGTGAAATCGTTGAAGAAATCTCAAGAATTAAAGGCGAACCAGAATGGATGTTGGAATTCCGTCTGAAATCCCTTGAGCAATTCTTCAAAATGCCAATGCCTCGTTGGGGCGGCAACATGGATGACTTGGATTTCGATGATATCCAGTACTATGTGCGTCCATCCGAGAAGCAAGGTAAGACGTGGGAAGAAGTTCCTACAGAAATAAAAGAAACGTTCGACAAGCTTGGTATTCCTGAAGCAGAGCAAAAGTTTCTAGCTGGTGTATCTGCACAGTATGAATCCGAGGTTGTTTACCACAGTATGCAAAAAGAGCTTGAAGATCAAGGTGTTATCTTCACGGATACGGACACTGCTCTTCGTGAATACCCAGAATTGTTCAGACAATATTTCGGAACAATCATTCCTCCAGCCGACAACAAATTTGCAGCATTGAATAGTGCTGTTTGGTCCGGCGGATCTTTCATCTACGTACCAAAAGGCGTTAAATGTGAAGTGCCATTACAGGCTTACTTCCGTATTAACTCCGAGAACATGGGGCAATTCGAGCGTACATTGATCATCACTGACGAAGATAGCTTCGTACACTATGTAGAGGGCTGTACAGCTCCTATCTACAGCACGAACTCCCTTCATAGCGCAGTTGTTGAAATCGTATGTTTGAAGAACTCCCGTGCTCGTTACACAACGATCCAAAACTGGGCGCCTAACATCTACAACCTCGTTACCAAACGTGCGGTTGCAGAAGAAGGAGCAACGATGGAGTGGGTTGATGGTAACATCGGTTCCAAGCTGACAATGAAGTACCCAGCAGTTGTTCTTAAAGGCCGCGGCGCTAAAGGGATGGTTCTTTCCATCGCTGTTGCGGGCAAAGGTCAACATCAAGATGCGGGCGCGAAAATGACGCATTTGGCACCAGATACAACATCGACGATCGTCTCCAAATCGATCTCCAAGCATGGCGGTAAAGTAACGTACCGTGGTTTGGCTTCCTTCGGACGTAACTCTCAAGGCTCCAAAGCCAACATCAAATGCGATACGTTGATCTTGGATAACGAGTCGACATCAGATACAATTCCTTACAATGAAATCTTGAACGATAACATTACGCTGGAGCATGAAGCGACAGTATCTAAGGTATCTGAGGATCAATTGTTCTACCTCATGAGCCGTGGTCTTACCGAAGCAGAAGCTACGCAAATGATCGTTATGGGCTTTATTGAGCCATTCACCAAAGAACTTCCAATGGAATATGCCGTGGAAATGAACCGTCTCATCAAGTTCGAGATGGAAGGGTCCATCGGTTAATCTCCTGACAATAGAAAAAGCGTCCCAGAGATCTTCTCTGGGACGCTTTTTTACTTATGTTAACCGTTAATCCGCTTACGATTCTGTGTCGCTGCCGATTGGAGTGCCACATACAACGATTGGATATTGAACTTCTTCTTGAATTCAAAACGATATGCGGCCGTAGTAATGTTATTCGCTTTGTAATAAGGTGAGGTTATGTAATGGATAGTTAACTCACTGTCATCAAAGCCTGTACCGCCAGATTCCATCGATACTTCATAGATAGCGTCTAGATCAATGGTGGAAACCTTGGTCTTTTTGCCAGTTACACCTTGATGATCAATGAGGATAATACGTTCGTCGGTGATAACGAAAGAGTCTCTCACCAGCTTGAAGCCTGTTGTAATGGATTCGTTCGGCATGAGATACATACCATACTGCTTCGAAAGCTCCTCGACCGAAACTTCCGATAAATTTCCTAATAATCCACTGAAAAGTACGTATTCCACATTTATACTGTGATATCCTTTTTACCACATCCGTCTACAGACGGAATACGAAGCCTGCTTGAGGCGGTTATTATGATGGGTTAAGGATGATATGCTTAGTAGTAACATCGAAGGAATCTCGTGTCATTTTACATACTAGGAGGCGTTCGTGATGAGTAATCCCAAATGGTTTAATGGCATGTGGGAAACGAAAGGCTGGAACCTTTCAGAAATCGACTATCAGTGGCCATCCCCCCAATTGCCGATCATCAACATTCGGACTGGCGGCGTAAAGAAATCTAGACGTAGAGTAGCCATTGGTGTTATTGCGGTGGGAGACGTCGCGGTAGGTTTAATTTCGGTAGGAGCTGTAAGCGTAGGCCTCGTTTCCTTTGGTGCTGTTGCTCTATCTTGGTTAGCCTCCTTTGGCGCTGTCGCGGTAGCTTCATATTTGGCAGGAGGAGCTGTTGCGATCTCGCATTGGCTATCCATTGGAGCGGTAGCGATTGGTGATGTAGCCTTAGGTGCAGTAGCGATAGGTAAAACGGCTCTTGGTGCAGTGGGAATTGGTGAAACGGCCTATGGAGTCGTTGCCATCGGTGAACATGGATTCGGCTTGGTACCGATCACGGTGGATTTTGCCAACTGGGTGAAAGGATTATTCACATCCAAGTAAGCAGAACATGGATTGCAGTGTAAAGCCAGCTTTCCAACATACTCCAAGTCAGTTTGAGCTAACGGATTGCATATTTGCATGCCACTTGTCTCACTCTATAAAGGATAATAATGTTTTCCTTAAGGAGAGAGAAATTCATGTGGAGTAAGCTAAAGGCACCAGCGATTGGAAGTATGGTCGTCATGCTGGCGATTACAACAGCTTGTGGGAAGGATAATGCGAGCCCCCGAAGTGTAACACCTACGCAGAGTCCGACAGGTCTTACAGGCCAAGGAAACACGGCTACGAAAAGCCTATCACAAGCAGGCAAGGAGATTATTGCGCTTGCGAGCAATGATGCAGTTCTCCCGATGAAGCAGATTGGCAATGTCAATTATGTGTCTGCCCAAGATCTCATTAAGACGTTAAAATTCCAATCAGAATGGGAAGAATCGGAGAACAAGCTAATATTAGGCGATAACGATGCCAACTTTGAATTGGTTATGAACTCGAATAAAGCCATTAAGGATGGCGCAGATATTCAATTAAGTCAGCCCGTTATCAAAGAGGGAGGGACGGCTTTTTTACCTGTCTCTGACCTAACTGATTTATTTCAAGATGATATGTCGTATGAAGTAAGGCAAAACGATGTCCTTATCCACGCTTCGCCTATTGCGATTATCGAGCATGAGGATGATCCTGCAGGCGCGAATGATAATTCACCAGAGTTGGATTTCGGAGATGACCCAACTGATCCCTTCAAAGGCAATGATGAAGGCGCCAATCCGGCGATGAAGCCGAATCAATCCGAAGTTGATTTACAAGTTTGGTCCCCATTTGACCAAGAAGAGGTACTTCCTGTTCTAAAGAATATCGACGTGAACGCCATGATTAATAAAGGGAAGAATTATTTAGGGGTCAAATATAAATTTGGAACGGGCCCTTATCCGAAAACAGGCCGATTCGATTGTTCCACATTTACCCAATATGTTTACGGGAAATATAATATTAAGCTGCCTCGCGTAGCTCGCCAACAAGGGGCTAAAGGCTCTTTGGTTTCTCGCAAATCATTGCGTAAGGGAGATCTTATGTTTTTCTACGTGCCAGGCCGCTTCAAATCGAACAAAACGGTTGGCCATGTTGGGATTTACATCGGAAATCAAAAGATGCTGCATGCCTCTCCTGAGCCGAAAAATGGCGTACAAATCACAAATATTAATAAGGCATATTGGAAAAAAACATTTCTAAAAGCGAAGCGAATTGCCTATTAATGGAAGTAATGGTAGAAGCCTATCCATGAGATAGGCTTTTATTTTTGTTAATTTTGAAACAAATGTATCCGTCATGCGTTTAAATGTGTAGGAAGTTTGTTTGTGGAGGAGGCAAGGAAGAATGACAATTGTGCTTTATGAAAAACTGATTGAAGGGCAGCTGCTCCGAATTGGAGAACGCGCATGGGATGAGAAGCTAATTCAAGCTTTAAATGTGGCTAATTTTATCCTCGTTGGCGGGAAGGAATACGAAATGATTGAAGGTCGATTGAATTTGGATCTCCAAGTGTTTGAACTGCTTCTCGTTGCAGCCAGCTCAGAAGGGGGAGGAAGCAAGTAGTGAAACGACCACTTAAAGTACTGTCAGCTTCACTTACTCTTATTCTGTTAGGACAAATGCTGCTGGTATCGGCTCAGGCTGCAGAGACGCCGAGTCCGAATACAGGTTCATCCAAATTGGTGGAATGGTCGAATGAAGACGTTAAAGCGTATTATGACCCGCAGGTAGATTGGAGCTTACCTATCCCGGCGGATAAGAGCTCAGCTTCCCCCTCACCAACGCCAACACCGAGCACTTCTGGTGCTACAGCAAGCAGCAGTGCCAGTTCTACTGTTATTGTGAATCAGGTTTCGGGCGGAGGCTTTGGTTGGGATGATCTGCTCTTGTATCATCTTATTTTCAACACGGTAAGCCCATATTCGTCTAGCAGCTGGGGGAACAATCATCGCTCGTATTATTATCGTTCGAATACTCCCTATGTCAATAAAACATATCAACCGAGCTCGTTTACAAATCGTTCCACCACGAAGACACCTACGACTTCAAGCGGAAGCGGCACTTTTACATCCAATAAATCGTCTACAACGAACAAATCAAACACGAGCACGACAACTTCTTCTGGCAATTCTGTCAATAGTTCTAATTCAAGCGGCAGCACTTCATCCAGTGGCACCAAGTCAACTTCAACTTCATCAGGCAGCATAGGTGGAAAATCAAGTGGCTTTAGCTCATCCTCTAGCTCAAGCTCCGGGGGTTAATTGCATGGAATTTGAAGTATGGGGGACTCCAGCACCCGACAGAGACTTGAGAGTTCAGCAATTGGCTGAACTAGGGTTCACGTGGGCCAATTTGGAGAAGGAAGAGTACTGGATTGATCAACTTGTCGTGATGCCAAATAGGGTTTATCAGGAGCTTATTCAAGCAGCTTCAGGACTGTGGCAGGTGTTCGATAAAGCGGCCCGTTACGTACACAGAAATCGAGAGCTTTATGCAGAATTATCGATCCCAGAAGTGCTGTGGGATGGTTTGGATCGGCTGGAACTGAATGAAGAAGGCTTCATTAGCCGTTATGCTAGATTTGATTTTACGATCAGTCAGGACGGCGCGATTAAATTGCTTGAATTGAACGCAGATACACCTACAGGCTATGTAGAGGCAGCAATTGCTACTCCTTGGCTATGTGAGCAATATGGTGTTGACTCACCCAATGTGGGGATGAAAGAGCTCGTAAGAGCCGCTTGGGACATTGAGGCTCCCGATTACGCGGCCTGTATTGCGTACGGACAGCATGAGGAGGACTCTGGTACAATACGTGCACTTGTGGCACATAGCCAGAGAGAGATGACTTGTGTGGATTGTTTGGATTTATGGATTGATGAGGGCGTGGTCAAGGTTGGTGCGGATCAGACCATTCATCGTATGTTTGCCTTGTATCCGAAGGAATGGATGGGGGTCGACGACGGGGGAGAAGCACTGTCGTATGCAATCGAAGAACAGTTCGTTCACTTGTTTAATCCTTTGCACGCTGTGGTGCTGCAATCCAAAGGCTTACAGGCGTTAATCTGGGATCTTCATGTCAGACAGTCTGAGTTATTCACCCAAGAGGACCACGACGTGATCAAGACCTACATGCTGGCTACGTACATGGAACCCGTTATCGTAGGTAGTTATGTGTCCAAGTCGATGTATGGTCGTGAGGGCGGCTCTGTGGAGCTGTATAACGAACAAGGAGAGCTGGAATTCAAGGATGAAGCAGGCTTCGATACGAGTGTGTTCTTCAAGCGTGTGTATCAAGAGAGGGCTGACTTGCCGCGGCTTTCCTTCCAGCATGGTCAAGGTCATTTATTAACTGGCCTTTTTGTATTGAATGGTACGCCATGCGGCCTTCTGGGAAGAGCTGGTGGAATCATCACGGGTAATGCAAGTCAATTTGTGGCGATTGGAGTGAAAGCGCCTTGAAACAAGGAAGATTCATGCTATTGGCAGTAGGACTTATCGGAATCATTGGTATCATCTGGTTGTTTAGCCTGGCATTCGATAAGAAACCATCTGTTCTAAGCAATGTAACATCAGGTAACGCAGCTGCAGTCACAACTAGTTCAAATGGTGAGGTGCCATGGGACTACCAGGTTCAGCAAGTTAAGGTTGGCGATTTAATCGATGGTGACATGGTGCTGTTGCCGAACAATGATCGCATTTCTAATGATCAGAATTTTGCTACGGGAGATACCATTTGGGTATTGAGCTTTATGCAGGCTTCGATGCATGCGGATAGTCAAGGAAAGAATGAAGTCACTTTGTCGCAATGGAAGCCCATCAAGTCTTTCAAAACCAAAGAAGAAGCAGACAAAGATTTAGCGGAGTTGAAAGTAGAAATAAAGACGGATGTGAGCTTGGTCGGGGTTTATAAAACAGAGATGGACAGCAAATTTAGATTTTTTGCCGTAGTTGAATTACCAACGGGGCAGAAGGTCAAGCAGCCGATTCCAGAAGATCGGTACAAAACGTTCAAGGATAAAAAAGAAGTGAGCGTTGTGCTGGAAGAAGTACATGATTATACAGATTTTGATCAATCCATGGCTAAATTTCGGGGGTGGGCAGAGTGATCGTTTTGGATATTATTATTAGTTTATTTGTCATTGTCCTACTACAGTTTGCAGGGATGTACGTGTTTAGTTTAATGACACCCTATCGTGATATGGAAGAAATAAATAGCGGCAATTTGGCCGTTGGCATCACCATGGGTGGTAAGTTCGTGGCAACAGCGATCATTCTAGCCATTGCTGCCTACACGAACTCCTCCATCTGGCATATGAGCCTCTGGTTTGCGGTTGGGTACGCATGTTTAATAGCTTCATATTGGGTTTTTGATTGGTTAACCCCCGGCATGAAGCTATCAGATCAGTTGAAGCAAGGGAATGTAGCCGTAGGAACCTTACTTGCAGCTGTATATGTTGGGATTGCGATTTCGGTGAGCAGTCTAATTATTTAAGAAGCAGGCGGCCAATTAGTTCGATTAGATCGCAATTTTCGTTATTTCAACATTAGCGAGCTGCGATAAATCCAAGAACTGATTGTCGATGTTAATGAGCGGTCGGAAGAAATCAGAAGGGTTCGTCATGATGATTGTACCTTCGCGTCCGTCGCTCAAAGACACCTTCTTGCCTATAAAATTAGGAATCATATTGCGAATGAATACTTGCGTGATTTTGGGATCCAGCTCACCAAAGCTCATACGGTGCAGCTCCTTGAGAACATGCAGAAGATCACGTCGCTGTTGATAGACTCTGCTTGAGATCATTGCGCTGTAGACATCTGCAACTGCGACAATACGCGAGTAGGAGTGTATGTCTGTTCCAAATTTCCGGAGGGGGTAGCCTGAACCATCCATACGCTCGTGGTGCTGAAGAGCAACAAGTGCAAGCGTATCATCCTTTAATGACTTACGAATAATATCATAACCATGAATGGTATGCTTCTGAACTTCCTCGAACTCTTCCTTCGTCAGCTTGCCCGGTTTATTCAAAATATCCGGATGTATTCTACATTTCCCAATATCGTGTAAGTAGCCTGCTTTACCGATCAGCAAAGCTTCTTTCTCGGATTTGTTCATCCATTTGGCAATATAATAAGATAACATACCTACTTGCACACTGTGCTGAAGGGTGTACTCATCCTGGCTTGTCAACGATAAGAGAAGTGAAACCACATCTTTCTCTTCTTGAATGCTCCCAATCATCGGATTGAAAGCGGATTCTACAACCTCATTACGAATAGAACCCCCGTCTTGTAATACTTCAAATAGTTCTTTGATTCCCTCGATAGCGTTGTTAAAAGAGGCAACCTGCAACATGTTGGCTTGTCTGGATGGGGCTTCCTCAACCACTTTCTCGATTTCACTGCTTCTAGGAGCTATATCAACATAATCCACACTGTGGCGATTGAGCATCGAAATGTCTCCAGCATCAAGAACCGTGCCGGCAGATAGAAGATTTAGGCCTACTGCATTGTAGGAATCGGAAATCAATTGATCACCAACGATAAGTTGAAGCACATGTACACGCATAGAAGCTCCTCTCCAAGTCCTAGTATCTTGTAGGTATATTGTAATACTACATCCCTATATAACGGCTGTAAAGACTTTTGGCCTGAATTAGGTCTTCAGTCCCTTGTATGAGAACGCGGCCGCCAGGGAAGAGAATCATTTGAATATCGTCAGAAGCATGAAACTTCAATAGAAAGCGGTTTTTCTCAACAATACCTAGGGGTTTCAGGCGTTCCTCCCAGTATTCAAGCGGCTGTGTACTAGGAATGATTGGATGAATTTGAACCGAATTACGCCCGCATAAGGATTGAATCGTATCGCTTTCGAGAATGGCATCCAAGTACTCATATTGCTGATGTGCACATGCGGGACAATCCGACTTCTTAGCCCCAGATACCCGGATGGCTGAGCTTTGATTGAACCATAAGTCCCATTGCTGCATGCTGAGATTGAGCTGCTCAGTTGCCCCTACAAGCAGCTTGAGTGCCTCTGTGGCTTGAAATGACGCAACAACATGTATGATACCGCCAATGACTCCGGCTGTATCACAAGTATCCGTAGAACCTGCAGCTGGCGCTTGTGGGAAGAGGCAGCGCAAGCAAGGCGTTTGTTCAGGGAGAATCGTTAATGAGACACCTCTTGAGGCAACAGCACCGCCGTAGATCCAAGGAATCCCTAATTTCAAGCTGACATCGTTGAGCAGGAAGCGGACGGCAAAATTATCCGTGCCATCGAGTATGACATCAACATCATGCAGTAATTGCTCCGCATTCGTTGCATTAAGATCACAGACATGAGGGTCAATTACAACAGCTGAATTGACAAGCTGTAGACGTTTAGCTGCGGCGATCGACTTGGGGATTGTAGCGGAAGCATCTTCTTCATCGTATAGCATTTGCCTTTGCAGATTGCTTCTATCTACAAAATCACGATCAATAATGCGAACAAAGCCAACGCCTGCACGCACCATATGATTAGCAAGAACGGTGCCTAAAGCGCCCATGCCAACAATCGCAACGCGTCCTTGGCCTAGCTTTCGCTGCCCTTCAAGGCCGATGGGGGGAAATAAAATTTGTCTCGAATAGCGCGAGTCAATGTCAGAGACAGCATCTGTATGTAAATGAGGATCCAAGTTAAGTCATCTCCGATCAAGTCATGATTAAGCTTCAGGTGTTGAAAGCGGGTTCCAAGGTCCAGTTTGGCTGCCTTTCCATTCGGACCCGTCTTCCCATATTTCTTTTTTCCAAATGGGTACGATTTGTTTCAAGCGTTCTATTGCATATCGACTGGCTTCATAGCAATCAGCGCGATGAGGTGAGGACACGGCGATGACGACACTCGCCTCTGCAATCGCAACCTTACCTAAGCGATGCGTAATGGCGCACAAGGTGCCGGGCCACTTGGCATCCATTTCCTCCCCGATGCTTGCCATCGTTTTCAATGCCATCGGCACATAAGCCTCATACTCCAATAGCACGGTTCGCTGCTCATAAGTCATTTCTCGTGTGGTACCAATGAAAGCGAGAGAAGCACCATGGTTGGGATGATTCACCTTCGCGGTTACGGATACAACATCAATCGATGTATGGGTGATTTCATATAAGGAAGGCTGTCCACCTGAAACAGGCGGTATGAGAGCAAGCTCATCGGCAGCGGAAACGGTCTCCTGATCACCGGCATAAGCTTGGTTTTTGGCGAAAAAGCATATATGAAGCTGCGCCGAGGCTGCAGGATAGTCAGTAAGGATTTTCTCTTTCAATTGTGCGATCGTGATGAACTCTTGTTCAACAGAAATCGTCAGATTAGAAGTTCCGAATAGGTCTACGAGACCTGCGAAAAGTTGGATATGTAGGTTCAATTTGTTTCTCCTAGCGATAGATGTTAGAATCCCTTACAGCATATCATATTTTGCCCTGAAAATGGTATAATGGAGTGATCGTTTGGAAGTAAATGCCTTTGGAGTTGGAAGGAGATGTTAGTATGCAAACTAATTTAGTCATAGAAGTGTCTGACATACATAGGAAGATGGAAACCTTTACGGTAAATGAAATGGTCGCCTTGGCGGGACAAACTTTGAACATTCAAGAGCGCGTACCGGCCGTAGAGGGCGATGCCTTTGATCTCAAGGGTTGGTACCACAGCTGGAGAAGCCAGTCGCAAACGATGAACAGTGAGGAGCCAAGCCACGTGAAGGTGGAAGCCGTAGATGAGTTCCAAGCGGTGATTCCGTGGTCACAGGTTGATCAAGCCTTATTTCTATATGCCCAAGAGGGACAACCGCTCCAGAAAGGGTATCCCATTCGTCTATACGTACCAGATGGAAGCAGCGAATGTCTCAATGTTAAAAGTATTGTAAAGGTATGGTTCCTAAACGAACCAGCGTTGGGGGAAGAAGCGACTTATGGGTTTAAAAACAAAGTGTCCCTCGATGAATTGAAATTCAAGAAATGAGCAGAAGGATACTTGCATAACATAGAGACATGCTAGGAACTTGTTGAGTATGAAGAGAGGTGAACGGGATGTCGGCCCACTTGCAACGGCTAGTCATATTACATACGAACGATATTCACAGTCATTTTGAACAGATGCCCAAAATAAGCGCCTATTTTGATCGTGTTCGCCGCCTCTGGCCGCCACAACAGGTATTGACACTCGATATTGGCGACCACATGGATCGGATGTTTCCAGAGACGGAGGGAACGAATGCCATCGCGAATTTAGAAATTATGAATGCAACTGGCTACGATGCGATGGTTCTGGGAAATAATGAAGGCTTAACCTTCACGCCGGATTGGCTGAGAGAGGTTGTGCTGGAACACGCGCAATTCCCGATTATCGGCAGCAATATTACCGAAATCGCTACCAAAGAGACGCCGGATTGGATGCTGCCGTCGCTGACAATTGAAAAGTCGGGACTTCGTATAGGTCTAATTGGTGTTACAGCGGCTTATCAGGATTATTATGAGCTGCTTGGTTGGCATGTAAGCGATCCTATGAAGGCTGTGAGCGCCCATGTGAGCCTTCTGCGCCCCAAGGTGGATATTTTAATCGTTATGTCCCATCTAGGCCTGAGAATGGATCAGCGGATGGCTGAGGAGCTGGAGGGCATCGATCTGATTCTGGGTGGACATACCCATCATTTGCTCGAAGAGCCGCTTCTGCTCGGCGGCACTTATATTTGCGCGGCCGGCAAGTTCGGACAGTATGCCGGCCACATCGAACTTGCCTACGACCCGGCGCAGCGCCGGATCGTGGAGATGAACGGCCGCGTCGTCCCGATGACGGACGCGAGCGAAGAAGACAGCAGCGTTACCACGCTGCTGGAGCACTACCGCATCGCCAGCGCAGCTTCGCTGGCGGTGGAGGTCGCGCAGCTGCGGCAGCCGCTGCGCCTGGATTGGTACGGCGAATCCCCGCTCGGCAACTTGCTTGCCGCGGGTATTCGCCGCTGGACCAGCGCGGAGATCGGGCTGGTCAACAGCGGGCAGCTCCTTCAGGGACTGAAGGAGGGGGGCTTGACCCGGGGCCGGCTGCTGGAAATCTGCCCCGGCCCGATCAATCCCTGCCGCATGCTGCTCAGCGGCGCGGATATTCGTCAAGCGCTCGAAGAGTCGCTGCTTGACGAATTCATGGAGAAGCCGATACGCGGCTACGGCTTCCGCGGGGAGGTGCTCGGCGTACTCTGTGTGGACGGAATAACCGTCCAAGTGGATGCCTCGCGCCCTCCTTACGAGCGCATCCTCGCTGTGCATGTGGGCGAGGAGCTGCTAGATCCAGAACGCTCTTATCTCGTAGGTACGATCGATATGTTTACGTTCGGCTCCGGGTATTTATCGCTGGGCCGCGGCAAGCAGATCGTTTATATGCTGCCAGAATTTATCCGTGATGTACTGGCGGATCAACTGCAGGATGAGGCTGCGATCGCAAGCAGCCACAATCTTAGATTCACAGATGTTGTCAGACCCAGTCACAAACAGGTAGAATAGGAAATTGGAAGAAGATTCATCATATTGGATAGGTCATAGGGGGCAATTATGCATACAATTTTTGAAGCGATCATCATTGGGATCGTTGAAGGCTTAACTGAGTTTTTACCCGTATCATCGACAGGACATATGATTTTGGCGCAAAGCTTATTAAACACACAAAATGATGAAGTCATGAAAACCTTTGATTTCGTGATTCAGTTGGGTGCCATTATGGCAGTCGTCATCATCTATTGGAAGCGAATCCTCTCGTTATTTGGACTTGTGAAACGGAAAAGTGAAAGCAAAACAGGGAAAAAGCTGAATTTAATACACATTCTAATTGGTATCGTGCCTGCTGGTGTGATCGGCGTCTTATTTAATGATATTGTGGATGAGAAGCTATTCAACACAACAACGGTGTTAGTTGGACTTGTGTTAGGCGGTATTCTGTTGATCATTGCTGAGCAGAAGAAGGAACAGCCAAAGACGATGGTCCTAGATGATTTGACGTATCGACAAGCCTTTGCCATCGGGTTATGGCAGCTCATTTCGATCTGGCCAGGTTTCTCTCGATCAGGCTCAACAATTGCGGGTGGTATGCTGTCTGGTGTAAGCCGTGCAGCTTCAGCTGACTTTACGTTCATTATGGCGATTCCTATCATGTTCGGAGCTTCCGGCGTTTACTTTTTGAAAAATTATGACGCCCTTTCCTCGGACGATTTGGCCTTTTTTATTGTAGGGTTTCTAGTCGCTTTCGTTGTTGCTTTACTTGCTGTCGTATCCTTCATTAAATTTGTACAAAAGATGAAGCTAACTTACTTCGCCTATTATCGTTTTGCAATTGCGATTATTTTTGCGCTATATATGTTTTTAAAGTAAAATATTACGTAATACTAGCGAATCGCGTCGAAAGACGCGGTTTTTTATATTGAAGTTTTGAATAAAATCTATTACATTTAAATAGAAAGTAATGCTCACCTAGGCGGGGGTCCTGAAATGCTGTTAATGCCGATCAACATGTGTCAACCTGGAATGAGGCTGGCCAAGAATATATACAACGATGATGGTATGGTCCTTCTGGCTATTAATGTTGAGCTTACACAGAGACTCCTCGATCGCTTGTTCACGTATGGGATCGATTATATCTATATAGAAGACGCTAGAACGAATGACATTATTCAAGAAGATGTGATTCAAGATGAAACAAGAAGCAGGGCGGTTTCGGAGATTCGCAATACCTTCAAGAAAGTAATGGAGGATTCGAATAAACGCGGAGCCGTTAATTATTATGATATTGGGCGTAATTTTCGCGATGTCATGAAGATGATTATTGATGATCTCAGTGCGCATGAAGGTGCTATGGTCATGCTAAATAATATGAATGTGAAGGATAACTACTTATTCCAGCACTCTGTGAATGTAAGTATATATGCAATCATGCTTGGCATCAGCTATGGATACAGCCGGGAAAAGCTGGAAACACTTGGATTGGGTGCCTTATTGCACGATATTGGGAAAACCAAAATTCCGTTAGGGATTTTGCGCAAGCCATCCCAGCTAACGCCTGATGAGTTCAAGGAGATGAAGAATCATACGACCTATGGTTTCAATCTATTGAAGGATGAGCCGAATATCCCATTGCTTTCTGCACATTGTGCTTTACAGCATCATGAACGGATTAATGGCAGCGGCTATCCACGAGGGATTCAAGGGAGTGAAATCAATGAGTTCGCCAGATGGATTGGACTTGTCGATTCTTATGACGCTATGACGACAACAAGGGTATATCGAAGACCGTTATTGCCGCATGAAGCGATGGAGCAATTATTTGCTGGTTCAGGCACGATGTATGATCAAAGTCAGATTGCACTGTTCCGAGACAAAATTGCCATTTACCCATTAGGTATTACGGTTCGCCTGAATACAGGAGAATACGGAATTGTATCCAAGTTGAATATGGCTGTTCCGCACAGACCGACGATTCGCGTGCTTCAGGATGAAGCAGGCACCGTGCTTAAAGAACCTTATGAAATCGATCTTTCGGTCAAGCTATCGATTTTAATTTCCGAAATTGGAGAAATTAAGGTGAACGAATCGGAATTTGATTCAACCATACCAACCATTTTTTAGAACAGCTATAGTACTTATTGGATGAAGAACCTGGGAAACCAGGTTCTTTTTGTAGATCAAGGGGGAAGAACGATGCGGGAATCAACGGAACAAGGGAAGTTTTGGAGATGGGGCCATGCCATGTATAAGTTTCGCTGGCTTGTCCTAACGATCGGCATCATCTTAATGCTCATCTTTGCTGTTTTCGCGCAGAAAACGCCAGGCATGCTCAAGGACAATGGGTTTACACCGAAAGGGAGTGAATCCGATCTGGGATTGATTCAAATGAGGGATGAGCTTGGCGTACCGCGAACACAACTAAATCTCGTTTATCAGGGGATTAACGGTCTTCATGTAACGGAGAAAGCCCAGCAAGATGCCATTATGGACTCTCTTACTAAACTGAAAGAGCTTCCTTATGTAGAGGGTGTGAAGTTCGTATCTAGCTCTCGAATTGAAGGACATCAGGATGTTCAAGCTGTGACGGTGTCACTCACGTTGGATACGGATCCGGCGCTTGAGAAGTATCCGGAGTTCAAATCGCTTGTGCATCCGCCCGCAGGAATGGATGTCTATGTAACTGGGGGACCGGCCGTTCTGTATGACATGCAAGTAGCGAGCAAACATGATATTGCCAAATCGGAGGCGATTGGTTTACCAATTGCCCTCATTGTGCTTCTGATTGTTTTTGGGACATTCGTTGGTGCGCTCCTGCCCATGATCGTGGGTATCATGAGTGTGACCCTTACACTCGGGGTTACCTATTTTATCGCACAGCATCAATCGTTATCGAATTTTTTACCGAATATGGTGACGATGCTGGGGCTTGCTGTCGGGATCGATTATGCGCTCTTCCTGGTCAGTCGTTTTCGTGAGGAGCTCAAAGTTCAGGGCAATGTCGCCGACGCCGTAGCCATGACGAGTCAAACAGCCGGGAAATCAATATTCTTTTCAGGAATCGCTGTACTGATTGGTTTATTGGGTATGCTTTTTGTAGATTTGACCTTCTTCCGCTCTTTATGTCTCGGTGGCGTTGTCGTTGTTTCCATTTCCGTGATTGTGGCCAATACAGTGCTGCTAGCCCTGCTAGGTGTTCTAGGACATCGTATTAACTCCTTGCAGGTCATTCCTAAACGATTCCGCAAGCAAGAAACTTCCTTGTTCTGGGAAAAAATTGCTTATACGGTGATGAAACGTCCAGTTGTTTTGGTTGTTCTAGTTGGTGGTGTGCTGATTTATAGCATGACGCCCATCGGTCATATGAAATTAGGTGTGCCGAACGCAGAGGTGCTTCCTCCGAGCTATGAATCCCGTTTTGGAGCAGAACTGATGAAGACGGCCTATGACCCTCGCATGACAGGTCCGATTCAAATCGTGATACATACTAAAGATGAAGTGTGGTCTTCAGCTTCCATTGGTGAAATCCATGCTTATGCTGATCGCGTTAAAGCTGTCGCTGGTGTCAAAGAAGTGCAGAGCTATCTAAGTGTCTTAGGTTCGCATTCGGATGCCGAGCTAGCCGGTCTATTTGCCAGTTCAGATGCTAAAAAGCAGCTGGAAAACACACAATTAGCGAAAAACCATACTGCTTTGTTGGTCGTTGTACCTGAGAAAGATACCGATGATCCAGCAACAGATATATTAGTTCGAGAGCTTCGCAAGCTGGATAAAGAGGGATTAGAGACTGCCGTCACAGGCGGACCTGCCTACCGATTGGACATCATTGACCGAATTCAAAAGGAGATTCCTGCCGTATTAATTTTCGTGATGGGCATTACTTATCTTGTTCTGCTGATCGCCTTCCGATCAGTCTTGCTTCCACTTAAAGCTGTACTAATGAATATGCTTAGTCTAGGGGCTAGTTTAGGCATTGTTGTTTTAGTTTTCCAATACGGGTATATGGCGGACATGCTGCACATTACGTCGATTGGCTATGTAAGTGCAACGCTGCCTGTGATCATCTTCTGTGTCGTTTTTGGCATATCGATGGATTACGAAGTTTTCCTCATTTCGCGCATCATGGAAGAATATGAGGCCAGCGGAGATAACGATCAGAGTACGGCTGAAGGTTTGAAAAAAACAGGAAGCTTGATTACAAGCGCAGCTTTCATTCTTGTTGTCGTTGTGGGCTCGTTTATTTTCACGGATATCGAAATTATGAAGGCGTTGGGACTAGGTCTCGGACTTGCTGTCTTGATCGATGCCACGATCGTACGCGTCATGCTCGTGCCTGCCCTGATGAAGCTGCTTGGTAATGCAAATTGGTGGGCACCGAAGTGGCTTCGCGTTAAGCACCAAGCGAAAGCGGATAAGCGTTAGCGACATCTGCAATTCCTGCCCCTGTTTCCTTTTTTGTGAATCATAAGTTACAATAAAGGGCATAGGTATAGGCATAAAAGGTAGTAACATGTTCTTGAATAGGAAATGATAGGTCAGGTGTAAACAGCATGAATAGGAACATAACACAGTCCATATTACCGGAGCTAACTCCCCATTATGATCCATGGGATCCCATTCGGTCGTATCGGAAATACGGGAAACATGTATTAACCAGTATAGAGCTTACCATCACCAATCTGTGTAACATGCGTTGTGAGCATTGTGCGGTTGGAGATTCACTAACGATGACAGAGGGGCCGCGTATCCCGTTGCCGGTCATTTTGCAAAAGCTGGATGAGATCGAGCACTTGGAAACGATCAGTCTAACAGGCGGGGAGCCTTCTTACCACATCAAGATCGTGAAGGACTACATGCTTCCGATCCTCAAGTATGCGCGGGAGCGGGGGATTCGCACACAAATCAACTCCAATTTAACCTTGGATTTGGAGCGGTATGAGCTGCTAGCGCCTTATCTCGATGTCATGCATATCTCATTCAATTATTTGAATGCAGATGATTTCCATCAAGTCGGGTTTGTGAATGCCCAGCGTCCTGTGGGGCAAGGGGCGGCTGCAGGGATGTATGAGAGAATGGTGAGTAATACGATCGCACTCAGCAAAGGCGGTTTGTACGTTTCTGCGGAGTCGATGATTAACACGCGGACCCATTTGAAATTGCCAGAGATTCATCAGCTAATTAATGAAATGGGGTGCAAGCGTCACGAGGTACATCCCATGTATGCGAGCTCCTTCGCTTCACATCTTCCGATGGTCTCGCTGGATGAATTGCGCGCGAGTATCCATCGCTTGTTAGATGAGCGAAATCCAGACATGTGGATGCTGTTCGGAACACTGCCTTTCTTCGCATGTAATGAGTTGGAGGAGGATCGCAGGTTAGTTAAGCGTCTACGCGAGGAACAGAATGTAACGGTTCGTAACGACCCCGATGGACGAAACCGCTTGAACGTTAGTACGTTCACAGGCGAAGTTTTCGTCACCGATTTTGCTAATGAGCCTCCGCTTGGAAATATACACGATGATGGGCTTGATGCCATCTTTGCACGTTGGGAGAATAATCCGCTGAACCAGCGCGTGAACTGCTTCTGTAGTGCCGCATCCTGCTGCGGTCCCAACCTGCTTGTTGCTGACTCGTACTATCGCAATGTGGATTTCAAAAGCCGTAAAGCTATTATCTAATCACTTTTCCGAAGGAGAAATACATTTGCTACATACGTCGTTTGATTTCGGTTCAATCGTTCTCAATCTTTTCCTCGTTATCGTGCTCGTCTTGCTGAATGGATTTTTCGTTGCAGCGGAGTTCGCGCTTGTTAAGGTTCGAGTATCTCGGATTCAACAGCTCGTTAATGAAGGCAGTGCTAAAGCCAAATATGTGAGCAAGGTGACGTCTCAGCTTGATAGGTATCTATCTGCTACACAGCTTGGAATAACACTTGCCTCATTGGGACTTGGTTGGGTTGGAGAACCAGCGATTCATGATCTGATTATGGAACCCCTCTTTCATGTATTTGGCTTAGGGGAATCCGTGTATACAACGACTTTGTCATTCATTATTGCTTTCGGTTTTATTACATTCATGCACATCGTGCTTGGTGAACTGGCTCCTAAATCCTTTGCGATTCAAAAGCCAGAATTGACATCCTTGTGGCTATCTGCGCCCTTATTGTTTTTCTATAAAATCTTTAGTCCGATTATTTGGGTACTAAACGGGGCAGCGAATAAATTTCTCGCGATGATTGGTGTCGAGCCTGCGAGTGAGCATGAGGCCGCACATACAGAGGAAGAAATACGAATCCTGATGGATGAAAGTGTCAAAAGCGGCCATATCAATGAAGATGAGATGACGCTTTTTGATAATATATTTGAATTCTCCGATCTCATCGCGCGGGAAGTGATGCTGCCGCGGACAGATATGGATTGTCTGTTTCTGGAAGTAAGTTTTATCGATAATTTACGATTCGTACACGAAACCAAACATACACGTTATCCTGTTGCTGATCAGCACAAAGATAACATTGTCGGTTTTGTACATATTGCGGATTTACTGACAGCAGATCCGGACGTCGAGCAGGAGCTCAAGACCTTTATTCGTCCCATCTTAAATGTGCCGGAGTCGATGGAAGTTAGCCGTGTGCTCAAGCTCATGCAAAAAAAGCATTCCCAACTCGCTATCGTTGTTGATGAGTACGGCGGGACTGCTGGCCTCTTGGCATTAGAGGATATCATCGAGGAAATCGTGGGGGAATTGCATGATGAATTTGATGTGAACGAGCGGCCAGGTGTGGAAGTCAAGGACAAATACACCTCTGTCGATGGTCGTGTTCTGCTGGAAGATCTGAATGATATGCTGGACCTCCAAATTGAGGATGATGATGTAGATTCAATTGGCGGGTGGCTGTTCAAGAAAGTGGAGGGCGCTCCTGTCAAAGGTAAAAAAGTACCTTACGCCAACCACGTGTTTGAAGTAACAGAGGTTGATCGGTTGCGTATTGTTCGTATACATATAACGAATATCGATAGTGTCAAACCGGGAAATGAATAATCGGAGGAGTCCCTATGTCACCTAAAACAGCCATACTCATGGTGTTAGGATTAGTGCTGTTATACGTGTCGTTCACTATAGGACTGCCATTTCTCCTAGCATTGGTGACAGCTATTTTCTTAGACCCATTGACGTCTCTCTTGATGCGTGCCGCGAAAATGAGACACTTTATCGCCGCAACTATCATTAGCACAGCCTTTACTCTTCTGATGGGCGCCGTCATCTATTTCATTGGGATGAATGTCGTAACGGAGCTGATCGATCTCGGGCGTAAAGCACCTGACTATATGGAGGATGTCAATAAATACGTGGATCAAGCCGTCGTGCGAACCCAAGTATTCTATGAGTCTTTATCGCCAGAAATGGCAGCCCAGGTGCAGTCCTGGCTGGAACGCAGTACAGAAACGCTAACAGGCGCTTTAACAAGTATCCTGAGCGGAGTGTCCGGGTTTTTCCTCAATATGGCAGGTAAAATCCCTAATTTATTCATTTTGTTGATCGTATACGTGATCGCCCTGTATTTGTGCTTGTACAACATGGCCAGTATGAAGGCTGCGTTTCTGTCTATATTTGAGACGAAAACGAGAGAGAAAATGGAGCATATGCTCATTTATTTGCGTGAGGCTATCTTTGGCTTCATTCGCGCGCAGCTGATCATGGCGATATTTACGTATTTGTTCACCTTCATTGGACTGCTCTTACTTCGAGCAGAGTATCCGCTCGCGATTTCGCTGCTGGTGATGGTGATGGAATTCCTCCCTGTGATTGGGACCGGCATTATTTTCATTCCATGGATTATTTATCAGTTGCTGCTGGGATATACGGGTATGGGGATCGGCTTATTTGTCCTCTTCCTGGTACTTATCATCCTCCGCCGGATTATAGAGCCCAAAGTGCTTAGCGATGCTGTCGGAATCAATCCACTCGCCGCGCTCATTTCGTTGTACATCGGTTTTGAGTGGCTAGGCTTTGCCGGCTTGTTCCTCGGTCCCTTGGTCGTCATTATATATCAAGCGCTTCGCAAAGCAGGCGTGTTGAATTTTAATATTAAATTAGATTGAGAAATACCGAGATCCCTCTTTGAATTGCGTGGGTGCAATTGGAGAGGGATTTTTTTTGTTTTTATCAGATGGAGACAGGAGGGTAGGCTGTGCTGGGGATATGAGCGGGGAAACTAGCTTAAGCTGCTCAACAAGAGCCTTTTACAATTAGAAAAAAGAGCGTCTCCTCGAAAAAGATGGGAAATCGGTGATTTTGGTCAAGTTATGCCGCATATAACGAGTCATATAGGCTCTGAAAAGGAGGAGACATATGAACTCACAATTTAAAAAGTGGTACCCGTATATCGGACCGTGCGACCCTTGTCCACCGATCCGAGTGAAATGGTATAATACGCCGCCGCAGTTATATATTCATTTCCAACCGCCAGGACTGCCACAGTTTAGCCCGTATGAAGCTTTGAGAATAGGGACACTCTGGCCAGCGCTTTACGGGCCTTACCCGATGCCTGTGCAGGAGCCAAGAGCTGATGAAGGAGGCCAATCCACATGAGCGAGCATGTGCTACCCGAAGCCTATTACAAGCAGCTTCGTGATCTGCAAGCCGTGGATTTTGTATTGGTGGAGTTGACGCTCTATTTGGATACACATCCCGACGATCTGAGTGTGATTCAACAATATAATCAATTTGCTCATAAGCGTATGCACATGGTTCAGCAGTTTGAACTGGAATTCGGCCCTTTGATGCCTTTCGGACATAGCTTCACGAAAGCGCCATGGCAGTGGGTAGAAACACCTTGGCCGTGGCAAGTTTAAGAAGGAGGATAGCCCATGTGGATTTATGAAAAAAAGCTGCAATACCCAGTTAAAGTTAGCAAATGTGATCCTCGGATGGCCAAACTGCTTCTTGAACAATATGGTGGGGCAGATGGGGAGCTTGCTGCGGCGCTGCGATATTTGAACCAACGATACTCCATTCCGGATAAGGTCGTGGGCTTGCTGACGGATATCGGTACGGAGGAATTTGCTCATCTTGAGATGATTGCTACGATGGTGTATAAGCTGACGAAAGATGCCACGCTTGAGCAACTTAAGGCTGCAGGATTGGATGATCACTATGTTGCTCACGATCGCGGGCTGTTCTACCAGAGCGCCGGAGGCGTCCCCTGGACGGCAGCCTACATACAAGCTAAGGGTGACCCAATCGCCGACCTTTATGAGGATATAGCGGCCGAGGAGAAGGCGAGAGCGACTTACCAATGGTTAATCGACCTAACGGATGATGTGGATTTACAGGATAGCTTGAAATTTCTCAGGGAAAGGGAGATTGTGCATTCGCTGCGCTTCAGGGAAGCTGTAGAAATTTTGAAGGATGATCGGGTGGCGAAGAAGATTTTTTAAGGTCTATTGCTTGGATCAGATTTATGAACATATATAACGCCTATCAAGAACTCATCCCACTGCGGATGGGGACAGATAGGCGTTTTTTGTCTTGTTCGAGATCATCTAATACAAGTTGCGTTATACAACAGGAAATTGCAGCAGATGCGAAGGAACGCAAAAGCAACTTTGCCAAAATAGTGATATCAGATTTGCCGGAAGACCCGGCAGATGAACAGTATGTGAACATACCAACCACAGCAGTGTCAGAGCTTGCATCTGGAAAAATTAATTTGCAGATTGAAACACCGGATGTTGAAATTGTGCTGTCTGGCGAAACGATCGCGCAACTGAGCGACGCTGGTAAAGATATTTAAATGTTCAAGCAGTAAGCAGTAGTAGGCTGGATTTGAATCATGCAGCGCTTTACCGAACATAGCCGGTATTGCAGACAAAACAGCGCCAATTATGGCGCTGTTTTTGTTTCCTTATTTTAAACAATAAAAGCCAGCTCGGATGAGCTGGCTTTTGGACATATATATAGCGAGACCCAATATGATTATGCTTCCATCGCTTCGCCGCGAACCCAAACCTGCTCCAGCTCAAGCTCCGAGCTGATCAGCAGCAAATCGGCTTGCTTGCCCGCGGCAATCGAGCCGTGCGTCGCTTCGAGGCCAAGCAGCCTCGCCGGATTGCCGCTCGCATAGCGGCTCGCGTCTGCGACGCTGACACCGACCTCGCGCACCATAAACCGGAGCGCATCGATCATCGTCAGCGTGCTGCCGGCGAGCGCGCCGCCCTCCGTCAGCCGGGCCACGCCCGACTGCACGGTTACGGCTTGGCCGCCAAGGTCGTACTGCCCGTCGCCGAGCCCGGCGGCGGACATGGCGTCCGTGATCAGCAGCAAGCCATGCGGCTGCTTCACCATCGTCAGCAGCTTGATCGCTGCTGGATGAACGTGAATCCCATCGGCGATCACCTCGCCGCTGATGCGTGCGTCGGTGAGTACCGCACCGACGGTACCGGGCTCGCGATGATGCAGCGGCTTCATCGCGTTGAAGGTGTGCACCGCATGCGAGAGCCCCACTGCCACAGCCGACTGAATGTCGGCGTAAGAGGCGTCCGTGTGGCCGCATGCGGCAACGATGCCATGATCGCGCAGCCAAGCGATCATCTCGTGGCCCCCCTCGCGCTCGGGGGCCAACGTCAACTGCTTCATGAGCTGTGGGAACCGCTCATGCCAATCTTGGAGCCATGGCAGCTGCGGCGTGACCATGAGCTTTGGATCTTGAGCGCCCGCCCATTTGGGCGAGATGAAAGGACCTTCCAAGTGCACGCCAAGCAGTTGCGCATAAGGCATCCCCTGCTTCATATAGCTGTGCACTTCAATAAGCACACGCTCTATCGCTTCATGCGTAGCCGTCATCGTTGTTGCCAGCATGCCAGTTGTGCCATGCGAGGCATGATAACGTGTGATCGTATCCAATGTCTCTGGATTCGCCTCCATGAAATCGGCGCCATAGCCGCCATGCACGTGAACGTCGATGAAGCCAGGAAGCAGCCATTTGCCGGCTGCGTCTATACGTACGGCACTTGGACTAGCAGTGTCCGCATGCAAGCCAGAGGCTTCACCTACGTAGGCTAAATTGCCATCAATTACATGAACCAACCCATTTTCAATTATACCTTGTTCCGTAACAACCTTGGCACCTAAGATGAGAAGCTCGCTCATTCGAACAACCTCCCAGCCTCAGCATCCAGAAGAACAACTAGGTGAGGGTGCGTCTGAAGCAGTGTCGCTGGAACTTCGGTTGTAATCGGTCCAGTAAGCGCACGATGTACGATTTCGGCTTTATCTGTGCCGCGTACAATTAATAGGATGGTTTTGGCTTTCAGAATGGTGCCAACCCCCATCGTCAAAGCGTGCGTAGGCACATCATTGATCGAATCAAAATAACGCGCGTTCGCTTCGCGTGTTTCTTCTTTTAATTCCACACGGTGAGTACCGCTGATCAAGGAATCGTCAGGCTCATTAAAGCCGATATGACCGTTATGGCCAAGGCCTAGTATTTGCAGATCAATTTGCTTAGCATCATCTAAAAGTTGATTGAATCGCTCACACTCCGCTTCCAAATCAGTCGCATTGCCATTGGGGATATGTGCGGATTCAGCGGGAAGATCGATATGGGCAAATAAATGGTGCTTCATATAAGCGTGATAACTTTCAGAGTGGTCCTCTGGCAATCCGACATACTCGTCCAAATTAAAGGTCGTAACCTGTTTGAAACTAACACGGCCTTTCTCATAAGCTTTGACAAGCTCTTCATAAATACCGACGGGAGTACCGCCAGTGGCTAAGCCGAGAACAGCTCTCGGCTGCATTTGAACCAGGGAAGTGATAATACCAGCACCGGCTTCGTTCAATTCTTGTTGGTTTTGGAAAATATGAAGATTCATTATCGTATTCCTCGCTTTCATGAATGTAAGTTGTAGGGGGAGAAGATTTTTTTGTAAGACTATTTAGAAGTAGTTAAAATATTTTGCATGAATGTTTCATTTTTCGATCAAATTATTCTCATTTCAATCATAACTGAAATTTTTGAGATCGGCAATAACCATTTTTCCATGATTGTACATTGACTTACATGGGTATGTTTGCCATTCTTAACTAAGATCATTACAACTATTTTATACATATAAAGGAGTAAGAAGATGACGACTCGGGGACAACTGCCGGAAGCGATGCTTTTTGACTTGGATGGGACCTTATTTCAAACCGAAACCTTACTGTTGCCAGCTTACCATGCGACATTCGACGAGCTTCGTGCCAGAGGCTTCTTCCAGGGGGAAACTCCACCAGAAGAACGAATCCTAGGGGCTTTGGGTATGCTGCTCGAACATATTTGGATGCGTGTTATGCCAGAAGCACCGATTGCTACACATCAAGAAGCCGACAAGCTATTGATCAAATACCAGGTCCAAGGGCTTCTGGAGGGCCGCGGAGAGTTATATGAAGGTGTGGCTGAAACCTTGCAGACCTTGCACGCCCAAGGCGTCCGATTATTTGTTGCGAGCAATGGATTAGAGACATATGTGAAAGAAGTAGTTGCAGCGATGGGACTTGCGCATCTATTTGAGGGGTTATACAGTGCGGGTGAGTATCAAACAAGATCTAAAGTAGATTTAGTCAAAATACTGCTCGAAACCCACGGGATTGGGTCGGCTTGGATGGTTGGAGATCGTTCATCGGATGTAGAAGCAGGTTTGCGTAATAACCTGACCGTTGCAGCTTGCGATTATGCTGGCTTCCGAGAAGCCGGCGAGCTTGATGGCGCACATATGCGTCTTGGTCGATTTGCCGAATTGCTTGATCATATTACCTAATCTGTGTAATCAGTCGCAAAGCAGCATTGGTGGGCATACACTATAGCACATTGAGAGATAAAGGTGCTGATCAGAATGCCTTCTTTTGTAGGGATATTTAACATCATAAGGAATGAAGGAAACCTGATTAACGGAGATACGGCTGTCATTGCCCCGACGAGTGCCTCCAAAACTTATACAGGTGCGGGCGGGGGAATAACGGGGGATTTTTCGATATCCACGACCGTATTCAGTGCAACAATTACGTTGGATCCTGACGTGATTGAAGCAGGGGCGAATAAGGTAGGAACGGGGACTTAAACAGTAAATCCCGCATGATAAAGACCGATTCGAGCTCACCTTCGCGTGAGTTGTTGAATCGGTCTTTTTTCATTTATTAGAAATTATAAAATTCAAAGAGCAGGCTCTGCGCCTATTGTGTGTCTAGCGCACAAAAAATGTGCGCAAGGAAAGCAGTCTCGCCGGCTGCCGCACGCTAGCGCACAAAAAATGTGCGCAAGGAAAGCAGTCTCGCCGGCCGCCGCACGCTAGCGCACAAAAAATGTGCGCAAGGAAAGCAGTCTCGCCGGCTGTCGCACGCTAGCGCACAAAAAATGTGCGCAAGGAAAGCAGTTTCGCCAGCTGCCGCACGCTAGCGCACAAAAAATGTGCGCAAGGAAAGCAGTCTCGCCGGCCGTCGCACCCTAGCGCACAAAAAATGTGCGCAAGGAAAGCAGTCTCGCCGGCTGCCGCACGTTAGCGCACAAAAAATGTGCGCAAGGAAAGCAGTCTCGCCGGCTGCCGCACGCTAGCGCACAACAAATGTGCGCAAGGAAAGAGTTCTCGCCGGCTGCCGCACGCTAGCGCACAAAAAATGAGCGCAAGGAAAGCAGTCTCGCCGGCTGTCGCACGCTAGCGCACAAAAAATGTGCGCTAGCGGCTTTTTCCACATAAGAGAGTACAAGTTTTTCTCATTTTCGGTGAAGCCTATTGACACTGGCAAGTCTGCTTCTTTATTATAAACATATGAGCAATCATTCATATATTAAATATCATTTTACAATATCATCATTTATGGCTCAAGCAGTGAGCAGCTAGGGAGGGAATGCCATGCATCAGCACGATTCTGGTAAACAACACGCAAATGGACATGACCATGGAGATGAGAACAAAAGTCATGATCATCATGACCACGATGGCCACAGTCATAACCACAGTCATAACCACAGTCATAGCCACAGCCATAACCATGATCATCATCATGGTCACCACCATCACGGGCATGGCCACCACCATGGGCACACGGGGAATAAACAAGGGTTACTCATTGCGCTGGGTATAACGGCAGGTATCATGCTGCTCGAATTTGCAGGCGGTCTATGGACGAATAGTTTAGCGCTGCTCTCTGATTCGGGTCATATGCTAAGTGATGCTGGCGCATTGGCTCTAAGTCTGCTTGCGTTATGGTTTGCAGCGAAGCCGACCTCGTTGCGCTTATCCTTCGGCTTTCACCGATTTGAAATTTTAGCCGCACTCTTTAATGCCGTGACGTTATTTGTTATTGCGGGACTCATTATTTGGGAAGCCATTGAACGCTTCTTGCATCCTACTGTCGTTGCTAGTGGATCCATGATGGTGATTGCAAGCATAGGTCTGCTTGCTAATTTGTTAAGTGCTTGGTCGCTCATGCGCAAAGGAGATGTGCATGGCAATTTGAATATGCGCAGCGCGTATCTGCATATTTTAGGTGATGCCTTAGGCTCAGTAGGTGCGATAGTAGCCGGTGCGCTTATGCTGCTCTTCGGGTGGTATGTGGCAGATCCTATCATCAGCATCATTGTTTCTCTACTTATTTTAAAAGGCGCCTGGAGCGTCTTGAAATCAACGCTGCACATCTTGATGGAGGGGACACCAACTTCCATTTCCATTGGAAACATTAAACAAGTTTTAGAAGAGATTGATGGTGTCGTTGATGTCCATGATTTGCATGTATGGACGATTACTTCTGGGATAGAAGCTTTGAGTTGTCACTTGCTTATCCAGGATGATCGTGACAGTCAGGAAATTCTTCAACAAGGGATTACGGTTATTGAGAAGCAATTTGGCATTACGCATGCAACGATACAAATTGAAAAATCAACGAACAATCATAGCGTTCTTCCTGTATAAAATAAGTGATGAAGCTAGGGGGATTTCGTATGGATAAAGGATTGCTGGAGGCAAGCACGGTGACCGACGATTGCAGCTGCGAGCATATGGAGCGGTCCCAAGCGGAGCTTGAGAGTGAACTAACAGATGGGCAGGCAATTGGCATTGCCGAGATCTTCAAAGCACTAGGAGATCCAACGCGTGTTAAAATCATCTACTTTTTATTGAGTAAGGAGCTCTGTGTTCATGATCTTGGGACGCGGATTGGGATGGAGCAATCTGCCGTTTCACATCAGCTGCGGTATTTGAGAGACCTGCATATTGTCAAAAGACGCAAAGTAGGAAAGACTGTATATTATTCCCTTGATGATGAGCATATTGAGCAACTATTTGTGCAGACGATGGGGCATTTAGGGCATATGTAACGGGATCTAAAAAGAAATGAAGAAAAACCTAAGGCCGCGAGATTTCCGTGTCATCTCGTTGTCTTAGGTTTTTTATTATTTTTTGAGGGTTGGTCTCAGGGGTGTGTCATCTGGTGTTTATCGGGATTAATTATCGGAGTTTTGATTTCTTTGCCCCAGCATCCAAAGGGCGTATTCCAATGGTCTTGTAACAGCCTTCTGGTAGGTCGCGTGTTGACCAATTCTGCGAAAAACCTCGCGTGAAGGCTTCGGATTGACTTCGAGAAGCCATACATTGCCTTTGGGATCGACAGCGATATCCATACCTAGCTCACAAAGCTTGCCGAATTTGACCTCTAGGTAGTCAGCAAGCTTGTAAGCAAAATCGTTCATCTCATCTTTGATAGATTCTATTTTCTCATGGGAAGAGAAGCGATAGCCTAATAATCGATCTTGCGTGACCGCAGTGCCGCCTCCGTGAAGATTGGAGGTAATGCTGCGATGAGGGCCAATTCTTCCGGCACATCCGGTCACTTCCCACATCCCTTGACCGTTTTTCTGAATAAGTAAACGATAGTCATGCACACGGCCATCATTCAGTGTCAGATGGATCCCTTGCTGCACGACATAATCAGGGCTCAGATTCAACGTATGCAGCTTAATCGCAAGCTGTCTTTCATTGGCTCTGAAGGGCGCGATGATCGATCGGTATTGATTTCTTCCTTGCAATAAATATAGATCGGAGGAAAGCTGTTCAATTCGCATGATGCCTCTTCCTCCGGTGCCATTCTTCGGTTTGACATAGATAAGCTTATACTTCTTCAGAAACCTCATCAACTCATGTATGGTGCTGTATCGCACTGTCGCTGGTAAATAAGGACGAATGGCGCTGCTTTGTGAAAGTGTTTGATGCATCGCCCATTTATTGGCGAGCGGCTTACTTAAATAAATCAGCTTGGCATGGCGGTTGCGGAAGGCTTGAAGCATATGATAATTCGCCGCGGCTTTATAGCGGCAGCGATCATAGATAATAGGAGGTAATGACGTGATCTTCCGAAGCCATCTTCCTCGGCTAGAATCAAATGTGAGTGTTCGCACTGCGTTTCCCTGTACATCCGCCGGAGTAAACACTTCGACTTGAACGCCTAGCTTCTGGCCTTCCTTGCTTAGCCTCTTGAAGTAGGCAAGCTCTTCAAGTCGTGAGTTGTTTAAATAGATAGCGAGTACGCCTAGTCGTTCTTGAGCCAAGCATAATCACCTTCTTCTCCGATTATTGATCAAATGCAGACTGTACTGAATAATCCGTTCAAGCGATTTCCGACGAATTCGGGGTTCATCGAATTTCATTGGCTTCGAATTAGCTTCAAAAAACCAGATGTGTCCTGCCGTGTCAACGCCAATATCCATGGACATTTCTCCAAGTGGATTGCCAGAGGACTTCTCAATTTGAGTAGCGAGTGTAATCACCGCAGTTCGTACTCGTTTTAGAATGTTTTTGGCTTCTTTAGCTCCGAAAGCAAAAGTCAACAGCTTCCGCGGTTCGTCGATCGATCCGCCGCGTGGAACGTGCGTTGTGATACTTGCTTTGCCAGCTACACGAGCTCCAATTCCAGAAACGCTCCATTCGCCCTTCGCTGTTTTCTGAACTAATGCGCGCAGATCATAGGCACGTTCTTTGAATCTTGTAAGGGTAATCCCCTGTTGGACGATATAATCCTGGCCACCGCGCTTCTGATCCCATTCATCCCAGATGTCGTCCGAAGAATTATGAAAGCTATAGACCATTTTCTTATCTTCTAGACGGCTTAGACGATATTGCGATTGATTATTCTTGTTGGTCACGCGATCAATTCGCATGATCCCCATCCCGGCTTTGCCTTTTACTGGTTTCAAGTAAAGCACAGCGTGTTTCTGTAGTAATTGTGAGAGATCGGATACCTCGTTCATTTGAAGTGTGTCTGGCATATAGGGCTTGCTTTCCTTGGCACTATTTAACCAACTGAATAATGTCCATTTATTAAAAAAGGAAGGGTTGAACAAATGAATGCTAGTGCTGCGTTTACAGGCCTGAATGGTTTGCTGAACCTCAGGTCTCATTTCCATTTTTCGGTAGGGTATTCGATTATAAACAACTTGAGGAGAGGGAACGAGTTCCCTGCTCCATTTATTAGCGCCCGCATGAAAGCGATAACCGTACATCTCGGAGTTCGATATACTGAAGTCTTTCGCAGTCACGACATAGACGTCGAGGCCAAAACGCTCACCTGTTTTGATCAAATCCAAAAAATTGTCTAAGTTCCCACGAAATACGCGGGAGCTGTCTTTTACCGTGAGGATGGCCAGCGTAGGTCTAGGTGCTTTCTCATGAAGGGTAAAACCCATTAGTTTTCCCTCCTTGAGCGGAAGCGGCTCAAATAAAGACAGTGCTCATAAACACTTTGAATAGTGGCTGCATCCCCATCTTTCAGCGAAGGATGCTTGAAGATCGATCGGCCTGGCTTCGCATTGGCTTCAAACATCCACACTTTTTCATTCTGATCGATCCCGATATCGAAGCCTAACTCACCGAGCAAATGGTCATAATTATTTTCGATCCCCTGTGCAAGCTTAATCGCTGTTTCTTTAGCGTTATCTAGAATTTGCTCTGCGCGACCGCCATAGACTAAACGTAGAACCTGCTCAGGTGTCATTAACTGACCACCGTTTCGGATATGTGTTGTCACGCTGCCTTTGCCGGATTTCTTAGCACCAATCGCAGCTACAACCCATTGATTATTGCCGTTTTTCGTCAAGTGGAAGCGGAAATCAATGGGACAATTATCAATTTCGATGAGTCGAATGCCTTGTTGGGCGACATAGCTAGCTAAGCGTCCCCGTCCTGTACCCAGCATTTGCATCAAGCCCTCGAATTTGGCATAACGAATCAAAACATTCTTATTCGCTTTACGATAGCGAACGAAATAACCGCGCTTCGGATTATAAGTTACCCGATAAATGCCGATGCCAAGGCTGCCCGCTGTAGGCTTCAAATAAATAAATTTATGTTTATCGAGCATTTCTTTAATTTGCTCGGCAGTGGGATTAATTCTGGATTCAGGTACGAAACGGAAGGCATCGTCGCCGTCTAACATTTTGTACACATCCCATTTATCAAAGAAGCTCCAGTTAAAGATCGGAATACCTCTTTGTACGAAGCGATTTTTAAATCCCTCCATACCTGCGGATTTCTCCGCTTTGCGGCTGGAAAGCCGGTTGTAGATAACGTCCGGAAGCGGGAATGTTTTACGCATCCAACCTCCGCCTTCTTTCGGAATCAGACCAGATACCGTCTCTTGAATCCAGTTCACACTCTTGGGACTGAAAGCGAAGCTGAACGAACGATGTGAACCTGTATTTATGACTTGGCGAATGAAGCCCGTTTTGGAGCCGAAGGGCGAAGTACCGCTCTCCACATTCGTTAAAACGCCGATAAGTGGACCGATACGAAGCTCTCTATTGTTGGTGTTTGAAACTAACACATTCCCAGTGCGAGGTATACGCAAGGAGGCCATTAAGGAAAGCGGGATGTACATATGCTGACCACTTTTTTTGATCAAACGGACCGGTAACGAAGTACCTTTACTCCCAACCTTTACAGTAATGGATTTGATTCCGGTTAACCGTAAAGCTTTGGCGAGATCACTCGTTAAGTAGACCGATCTATCTGTTCGTTGTACGGCGTGGAGCATACACGATGTCAAACTCATTAGGTTACCCTCCTAAACTTGTTGCCCTACGGGGCTTTCCGTGTCAAAACAGGCAGATATAGCTCTCTGCCCCCAATGAGCACGTTCAAACAAAGCTTAGCTAGCTCAGCTCAGCTGTTTGTTTAACAAAAATCCAGCATAGTGGATCGGATTAGCAATTGATTTGTTACGTGCTCGCTCATTATGCAAACGGGCAAAAATCGTTCTACCCGGCTTCGAATTCACTTCAAGGATCCACACACGTCCACTGGTATCGATCCCCAAATCAATACCAAGCTCTGCAAGTCGACCGTGATAAGACTCCAGTACAGACGGAATGTGCTGTGAGAGCCTGGCAATTGTGTTAATCAGCTGATGAGACTTCATTTCACCGAATTCTCTGATTAGAAAATCACTCACATCTTCGGCGGAGCCGCCGCCATGCAGATTGGAGGTGATACTTCCAGGTTTGCCAACGCGAACAGCCATACCCGTATGTTCCCAGTTTCCGTGACCATTTTTCTGCACTAAGGATCGGACATCATAGGCCATCCCATTCATCGAGTGAAGCTGTAAATATTCTTGCAGGAGATAGGGCCGCGAGCCTAACAAGCTTTTCAGCCATTGCCAACAAGAATGCCACTCCTCAAACTCTTCTGAGATAGGGAGATTACGTCCATCTCGTCCCTGTACGTGGTATAAGTGTCCTTCTTTATGAATGTGCAACGCCCCTCTGCCTTGACTGCCCCCCTGTGGCTTTAAGAAAGCATCTGCCTTACGCTGCAACCAGATTTCGAGCTGTTGTCCGCTTCGGAGTCTGATGGTTTCTGGTAAGAAAGGATGTAAGTCAGGATCCTTCTGTAAGATCTGCCCCACTTCCCACTTTCCGCCAAGGCCGTAGCCAAGAAACCGAATAGAGGGCATCGCACGCAGCTTGCGTACATGATATTGATAGGTAAGATAACTGTGTTTATTGCTGAAGAAACAACGATCATAGATGAGAGTCGGAAGGGGGAACAGCTTTGTAAGCCATGCCTGCTGTAAGCGATCGTACATGTAGCCCCTTACCATTTTCTGATTCCAGTCGATGCGATTTGGTGAGAAGACAAACACATCAATCCCCTCGTTAGTTCCGTGCGTCGTCAGATTCTGATAGAAGCGCGTGTTGGCAAACGGGAGTTCTCTGTTTAGTTCAGTTACCATGATCCCCAACAAGGGTCGCTGTGTTCGCAATCGCATGTTTCACCTCAATACTTCGCTAAGAAACGAGCGTATTTGACTAGCGTTTTAACGGACGGTCTAATTTTATTTTTACTATTCGGGTCGGTGTTAAGTGCTGTATTATCATCCTTAGATGGCTTGGAGTTGACCTCCAGAAGCCAAACTCGGCCTGATCGATCAACAGCAAGATCAATTCCTAGTTCACCGAAGTGACTGGGAATTTGGGTTTCGATCCCTTTGGCTATGTCCATAGAGGCCTTGCGTAGTTTCCGTATAATGGAGGCACGTGTTGGCGTGGAGAAGCCGGCTTTGGCTAAAGCTTCAGGAACCGTTGATAAGCTTCCACCGCGTGCAAGGTTAGAGACAAAGTGCTGGCTGCCTGCAATCCGACCTACAATGGAGGTGATTTCCCATTCTCCTTTTTCACCGCGTTGAACAAGTGCTCGGAAGTCAATTGGATTTCCCTCCGCAGTAATGAGATCAAGTCCTTGCTGGATTTGATAACGCTGTGTCTTGAGTTTCCCAGAAATGGATTGGAAGACGGCTAGCAGTGAAGGGAATGTCTGTCTGCGTACACCGGCAAGGCTTGTTGAGTGAGCCGTATACGATTCACCTAGACCTTCTCTGCGAATACGAATTATGCCATTGCCGAGACTTCCAGTAATCGGTTTAAGGAAAAGAGCACTATGGCGAGCAGCCATAGACTTCAGCATTTGAAAGTTTTTGAAAAGATGCGACTCAGGCAAGTAGGTGTGCAATGAGCTATCTTTACGCAAAGCCTCGAAAACTTCTGTTTTGTTCAAATATTTCTCATTAAAGATTTCCGTGCCATACCTGGATTTGACGTCCTTCATGAACTGCTGAACATTGGGCATATTCTCGTACTTGCGCGAGGTGAGTCGATTGTAAATAACATTGGGAATCGGGAACGTTTTTTTACTCCAAGAACCATTAGCATACGAATAGGCAGAAAGTGTGTGTGGGTTTGCTCGCATCTCTTGTGGAGGGAAGAAACACACACTAGCCCCTACTTGATTACAAGCATCGGTCAATTCTTTACAAAAAGTGGTGATAGGACCAAAAGGGCGGCTTGGTGAACTCGCATTAACACGGCTAATCATGACGCCAATTAAAGGTCCGATCGACATTGTATTCGAATTTGGCTTATAGTTGATGTTAAGCCGTGCCCCTTGGTGTAGACCAATCTTGGATGCAAGTGCAGGGTCGACACGGAGGCTATTCGGTACAGCAGCTGTGACCACTTTGACATCCTGCTGGTATGATCCGAATCGCATGGTAATCATTTGATTGGACGGAACTTTCCATTTTCTTGCAATGGCTTCACTTAGAACAACGGTCCGATCATCCAAATAGATGCTGGTGCTTTGAATGGATACGCCAACTTTCGTTCTGGTGGTCAATAGTGAACACTCCTTCCAGCATGAGAAAATCCCTATCGAGGCCATTCAAGGATGATCGACCGTCGTTTAAAGGTAGATTTTATTGCCAACAAGCAAAGTAAACTACTCCATCATATGAGGACATATTTCCCTTTGTGCCTAGGCTTCGGACGGAAAGCGCCCATTCTTCAAACATAACTTCAGGGAGTTTTCAGCTTATTTTTAGGGTTTACTCAGGAATTTAAGCCTTTATCCGCGTATAATTAGCCTTAGAATCTTATTCAGAGAGATGGGATGGATTAGGAATGAAAGCATCCTCCAAATGGACAAAATGGCAGATTGGACTCGTAAGTGCGATGATTGTGGTCTATTTATTTCAGGAAGTCAAAGAAAGTCCTGAATTTCTTGGTGCGGTTCGAGAAGCTTCTAATGCAAAGTTGAATTCGATAATCATGGCTACACAGCCGAAGGTCAACACACCGTCGACAGAGTTATTCAATAGTAGAAACGCAGATAATAAGATGGAACGCAGCGGAATACAATCACAGTCCCAAACACAGCCGCATACCAGAAGTCACGCATCCTAGCAACGTGAATGGATAGGAGAGGATGGCCGCATGCTTCAAGAACTCACATT
Organism: Paenibacillus sp. J31R30; assembly: GCF_059692115.1. Lineage (NCBI taxonomy): Bacteria > Bacillati > Bacillota > Bacilli > Caryophanales > Paenibacillaceae > Paenibacillus > Paenibacillus sp. J31R30. Next base: position 286,527 of record NZ_JCAUAV010000002.1, read on the forward strand.
TCGCGCAATGAATTCACACATGCAGGTTCTATTGGAATCAGAAACGTCAATAGCTCAACTTGAAAACCCCATATTGAGTAGGTTTACTTTGGAAGAACAACGGTTTAGCCGTTTCCTATCCTCTAGTGAATGCTCCTATATCAATGCGCGAAGCGGGCAGCCTAGTCTCGTTTCTGATTGCATGATGGAGGTGCTAGAGCTAGCGAATCATTATAAGGAACAAACGGATGGCATTTTTGACATTTGTGTTGGACATGCTTTGCAGCAAGCGGGGTATAGACAATCATTTGAGAGAATACAGGCAAGGTTAGTGGAGCTTGAACAACAACCATCCCGTACGGGGACACGTATGGCACTGCAAGTGGATCCTAGGATGAAATCGGTTCGAATCCCGGCAGGTCAACAACTGGATTTCGGCGGGATTGTGAAAAGCTGGACAGCTCACCAAATAGCAACTCTTCTGCGTAAGAATTTGCAAGTAGGCAGGGGGCTCATGAATGCGGGCGGTGACGTAGTGGTGTGGGGAGGAGCGTCGGAGAACGAGCCGTGGTGCATTGGTATTGCAAATCCTTTTGAAACTGATATTTCGCAAGAAGCTACGCTTCAACTCATAACCGGTGCTGTAGCGACTTCCAGCATCCTGCGCAGGCGTTGGCAGACGAGTGAAGGAGAGAAGCATCACCTCATTGACACACGTACGATGCAGCCGAGCACATCTTCTGTCGTGCAATGTACCGTTGTCGGCCAAGATTTGACCGCCTGTGAAGTATGGGCAAAAACACTGTGTATACTTGGGGTCGAAGCAGGAGTTTCCCTCTTTCAGCATCAAACGCATGGTATGGAAGCTATTGTATACACCTCCGAAGGTGATGTGTTTCATGTGAAGCCACGCCTTGGCAGCATGGAGCTGGAGCTTACCTGGACTGGATTGGAGGGAGTAAGTAGTCTATGATTCATTTTTTCGTTGAATTGCCTACGTGGATGCTCATTCGAACCTTTGGTATATTTTCATATCTAACCTTGCTTACTGGAATAGCTATTGGTATTATCTACAGTTATCCTCAAATCAAAGGGCACACAAAAGGCAGATTGCTCCGCTGGCATAGCTATATGAATCTCACGGGGACCTGCTTTGCCCTCATGCACACGTTTCTTCTCATTATAGATACTTTCATGCCTTTCGACTGGGCGGAGCTCCTAATTCCTTTTACAGCAAAACATAATCCGCTCTTGAACGGTATAGGGACACTCGCCATGTATGGATTATTGGTAGTGCTATTTACCACAGATATTAGAAATAAATTGAAGAGAAAGCTCTGGTTAGCACTTCATTTCTTGTCGTATCCGATTTTTATATTATCCTTGGTGCATGGACTACTACTCGGAACAGATAGCAAGTTGGGGTTGGTGACGTTTATGTACATGGCATCGGCGACGATCGTAGTCGGATTAACGATTATGAGGTTTCTGCTCGCAGCACGAAGACGGCAAGTCAAAGTAGGGCAGACTAAGCAATTATGAAGTCCCAAGCTATGGTTTGGGGCTTTTTGGCATGGAATGAAATTGTTGCGAAACATGTCGAAAATGTCTATAGTAAAAGGGTATTCATTAAGAAATGAGGATAGCTAACCGACATGGCAAAAGCAAAAATCACGGAGCTTGATATTGTCAGAGCAATTTCCATCCTTGCTGTTGTAATGATTCATGTAACGGCAGACTGGACAGTGGATCCAGCTTTGAAAGGCAGCAGCACGCAGCTGTTTATTTTATTTATGAACAAAATAAGTTATTTTGCTGTTCCCGTTTTTATTTTTTTGAGCGGCATCGTGTTGTTCTATATTTATGCGGATAATTGGAGCGCAAAACAAGCAGGTATTTTCTATTGGAAACGCGTTCGGCAAGTGCTTGTCCCTTATATCGTCTGGTCTTTTTTCTACTATATATATAATCCATGGCTGTGGACACCTGGGCATCCAATAAAAATAGATCTACGAGTCTTTCTTGGGCAGTTAAAATGGGCAGATTCGGGTTATCATCTATATTTCATGATCATTATCGTGCAGTTCTACCTGTTGTTTCCGCTGCTTGTTTGGGCTGTTAGAAATGCGGCGTGGTTTCGTAAAACGCTGGCGCTTTGGGGCTTAGCGATTCAGGCGGGAGTCTACATCTATAGTCACTGGTTTGGCACGATAAGTCATAAGCCTGAACTATGTATCACGTATTTCGGTTACTTCCTCGTCGGTGGTGCCATTGGGATGAATTATGGGAATTTCCGTGCCTGGTTGGATCGCAATAAAGGATGGGTGATTCCAGCGTCTATCGTGAGTGGTTTGGCGTACACGGGGCTTTATTTATTAGCATCTAGAGGATATTCCTTTGAAAATACCTGGTATGAGATCACGTGGCTGTTGTACAATCTGGGCATTGGCGTAAGCATGATCTGGATGGCTAAGGAGCTTCTGCTAAGATGGAAACGGATTGGTAAGTTTTTCGTCTCCCTCGGGTTGGTGTCCTTCGGTGTTTACTTGATGCATCCTGCGTTATTATCCTTGTGGAAATACAAGGTTCAGATGCCAGGTTCAATCATCCTATTTAATGTCTATAATGTCATCGTGTTTGTATTGATTGTGGGTATACCTTGGACATTGACTTTGTTGTATCGCAAGGTGAGAAAAGTGTTGTTGAAGTAAAGTTGGCGGAACCTCTGACTTACAGAGACGAAAATTGATGAGAACCAGAAAGCTAAATCACACTAGCTCACCCATAAAGTAAATCACACCGAGCTTCCCATAAAGTAAATCACACCCAAATCCCCCAAAAATGCGAAAAGGCATCTTTTGGGGGATTTCTTTCGTGGAGATAGGGAATGCGTGCAAATAGGCACTTATTTTAGGTTATTTTTAGTATTCAGAGGGTTTTCATGGGAAAAGGTTGTATTTTTGCACTAATTTTCAAGTATTAAGGATGAAATGTGGAAAAAAGATGCACATTTGCATTTTTGATCTACGCTCCCGCCCCATCGCCCGCATCAGCCTCGGCACGAGTATCAGCTCAATCCCCAGCATCCCCTTCGCCCCACCCTAGAACCAACCGTATCCCCTGTATCCACTCGGCCCCACCCTAGAACCAACCGTATCCCCTGTATCCACTCGGCCCACACTAGTACCAACCACATCAGCTGCATCTATCTCGGCACTACCTTATTACCAACCGTATCCCATGTATTCACCTCCCGCCACCCACCAGTAACCTTAGAGCTATCCCTCGTTGTCTACCTGCGCCCAGCCACTAGCAGGATTTGAAAATCCGCCTTATTTCAGGGATACTGAGAGAAAATAGATAAAGGACGTGGACCAGATAATGAATGCCATCATTGAGCTTCTACAAAATCATCGCTCCATCCGCAAATTTACGAGTGAGCCCATTAGCGCTGAACAACGTACAGCGATTCTCAAGGCAGCACAGGCTGCATCCACTTCTAGTAATATGCAAGCTTTCAGCGTGATCCATGTGACGAATGCAGACCTCAAGAGCCAGCTAGCCGAGCTAGCCGGCAATCAAGCTTACGTCAGCGAGTGCCCGCTCTTCCTCGTGTGGTGCGCAGACCTGCACCGCTACGCGGAGGCGGTCCACCTCCACGTGGACACGCCGGTTACCGGCAATGCTGAGAATCTCATCATTGCCACGGTCGACGCTGCATTAGCTGCGCAAAATGCAGCCATTGCCGCCGAGTCACTCGGTCTCGGCGTCTGCTATATCGGCGGGCTGCGCAATAAGCCCGCTGAAGTATCCGAGCTGCTGGGCCTGCCCCAGCTCGTGTACCCGATCTTCGGCATGTGCATCGGCATGCCGGAGCAAGAGCCGCTGCATCGCCCGCGGCTCCCTTTACAAGCCGTATACCACGAGAATCGGTATACGCCTAACAGCAGCGCGGTCGAGGCGTACGACGAGACGATCCGCGACTACATGAACGTGCGTACCGGAGGCAAAGTTAATACGACCTGGTCCAAAGAAATGGCTGCGAAAGCGCAGCGTCCAAGAAAGCATATGAAAGCTTTCCTGAGCAGCCAAGGCTTCGAAGTGGAATAAGCGTGGCGATCACGCGCCTATACGTTCATATAACTAGAACTTGTCTCATACAATGGAAGTAGGTAGAGAACGGTTTGAAGTTATTTTGAACGAAAGGTGTGATTCGATTGAAAGGTTTCAAAAATGTCGTGTACATGAGCTTGGCAGTCGGTATGTTATTTTATTCCATCCCACAATTACAATTTCGTGAGGTGGGTTCCTTGCCAATGATTTTTAGCGTCATCTGGCTTGTGATGGCCCTGCTCATCATTGCCGCACATTTACACCAAATCCTTGGTGTCGATGAAGAGAAACGCAAACAGCAGCTCCGGATTAATCGGATGAAAAAATGGCAGATGGAGCAGCTCGTTCAGGGCAGACGGAAGCTTTTGCAATTCCGCAAGTAAGCCGAGAATGAGCTAATCTTTGACATCGAACGTATGTTTGGTATAATGATTAAGGAGCATCCAATCCAATAGGGTTGGATGCTTTTCCATCTTTCAATGCCTCGTTGTTCTTACCCGCTAGAACGATTATACTAGTAGTACAGACTAATACAGGATCTAGTGAATGAGGTGTAACAGTTGGATACACATTCCGTCGATACATTAACGAAACATGAGCAGATTTTGCGGCATATTGAAGACTTGAAGTTGGGCAGTCGGATTTCTGTGCGTAAAATCGCCAAAAATATGGAAGTCAGCGAAGGCACAGCGTATCGTGCGATTAAAGAAGCGGAGAATCAGGGACTCGTTTCGACCAAAGAGCGGATCGGAACCGTTCGCGTGGAGAAGAAGCTGCGTCAGAATATCGATAAGCTGACCTTTGCCGAGGTTGTGAATATGGTGGATGGTCAGGTGCTTGGCGGGGCGAAAGGGCTTCATAAGACGCTTCACAAGTTTGTCATCGGCGCTATGGAACAAGATGCGATGATGCGCTACATTGAGGCCGGCAGTCTACTGATTGTAGGGAACCGGAATCTGGCGCACCTGTGTGCCTTAGAGCAAGGCGCTGGTGTCTTAATTACAGGTGGCTTCAAAACGAGTACGGAGGTTAAAGTGCTGGCGGATGAGTTGGAGCTGCCGATTATTTCAAGCAGCTATGATACTTTTACCGTCGCATCCATGATTAACAGAGCGATTTATGATCGTTTAATCAAAAAGAAAATCATGCTCGTGGAGGATATTCTCGCCTCTGGCGCAGCGCTCTTCGCACTGAAGGCGAACAGCACTTTGAAGGATTGGCAGCGTATGTCCGAGGATACGGGCTACAGCCGTTTTCCTGTTGTTGATGAGTGGAATCGCATTATCGGTGTTGTGACGTCCAAGGATATGGTCGGCGCAAGCGCGCAGCAATCCGTTGAGAAATTGATGACGCGAAATCCACTGACGGTTTCGCCTCAGACGTCAGTCGCATCGGCTGCACATATGATGGTGTGGGAAGGGATTGAGCTTCTGCCGGTCGTGGATACGAACCGGAAAATGGTAGGTGTGCTGAATCGCAGCGATATCCTGAAGGCCATGCAATCGATTCAGAAGCAGCCGCAGAATGGCGAAACCTTCGAGGATTTGATCTGGTCGGGGATGGAAGAAGTGAGAGATGAGAAAGGCAAACTGCGGTTTCTTGGTGTTATCACGCCGCAGATGACGAATCATTTGGGTACCGTATCCGAGGGGGTTCTTACGACACTAATGACACAGGCGGCTTACCGCATTGTGCAAGAGCACAAGAAGGGTGACCTCGTGATGGATAATATGTCGACCTATTTTTTAAAACCGCTGCAAATTGATTCCAAAATAGAAATACGACCCACCATCATTGAGGTGAGCCGTAAATTTGGCAAGATTGATGTAGAAATTTATCATGCGGGAGCCCTGGTTTCCAAGGCGATGTTAACCGCCCAAGTGATCTAGCGCAGCAAGCGATCGAAGTGTCCGTGATTGCGGATACCTACGAAAACGTTGAAAACACCGATCAGTACAAGTACGGTGCCGAAGATGCGGCGGAAGCTGGATTCGCTGAAGAAAAAGATCTGCGTAACAGCAATAAGCACCAGCATCAATCCCATGGCAATGTTCATACGGGCTGTATACAAACCTCGTTTGGCGGCATCTGACTCGCGCCTGGAACGAATGCTATAGAACAAGGTAAGCCCGAGCAAGAGGCAAATAAGAATGAATAACGTCAATTGTATGGCGTGCATAGCGATAATCCGTCCCTTATCGTTGAATTTACCCTTAACTTTAGCGATTTTGAGATAGGATTGCAATATGGGCCGCCATTCACGTTATGTTTTTTTCTCTTGCGCCGTAATCCAGATGGTCAATTCGGTTTGAATTAACACAATGGATTTAACCTCGACGACATATTTTTTATCGTGCAGGAAATACGTTCTTTGCGTGATCAATCGCTCGTAGAGAGGCTGGGAATCGCGTACAAAAGTTGCTTTTTGCCCAATGACGAGCTTGAGCTCACCTTTCACATCGCCTTCGATTTCCTTTTGAATATCCTCACTGATCAGATCATCTTGATTCTTGGGAAGCAGATGAACATTGATAACATTCACTAAAGTTTGATTGTTCTTCGTCTTATTCAAGTTAGCGATATCATCTTGGAGATCATAATTCTCCTGTAAAACCTTATGCAATTGCACGTATAACTCATTATAGGTGTGCTGATGAATGCTCATATACACGGCGCTCCCAATGATCGCACCCGACAACAGCAGTCCAAAGCTGGCCAGCAGTCGTTGGTACCTTGCAAAAGGAGGGACTCTCAAGGCTGATGCCCTCCTTTACAGATCATTTGAATGAGTGCAGTTCCGAATTGTGCCCCTGTAAAAGCAACGATGATATAGACAATCTGTTTGATTGCCGGATTGAGATGGCCGATGGCCACATGACTTTCAATATAACGGATTGGATCAATGGTACCGCCAACCGCAGCGACCATAGCCCAAATCTTAATATTTTCCGAGATGGTCAACATTTTTTCCGTGGGAGATTGCAACGTTAATACGGCTGCGATGCCGCTTAACATACTGCCTCCGAATACGACCCCGAATGCAATGCAGAAATACATGATAATACTTGCCCAAAAGCCAGCCATGTACCAATCGCTTCCTTTCTACTGAGTTGGGAGGACAAACTCTCTTTACTACTGTATGGGACTGGCTAGCTCCAATATGATAAAATATAAGGAATAAATCACGAAAGAAGGGGGGAACCAGCGGATGAGTTCGTTTGTACATCTGCATGTGCATAGTGAATATAGTTTATTAGACGGTGCGGCACGGATGGAGGAGCTTGTTTCACAAGCGGCTAATCTTGGCATGACCTCTCTGGCCTTGACGGATCATGGTGTCATGTATGGAGCGATCGCGTTCTACAAAGCTTGCAAACAGCGTGGCATCAAACCAATTATTGGATGTGAAGTGTACTTCACTGCGGGTTCCATTCGTGATAAAGGGACGCGGCAGGAGCAGCCGATTTATCATCTTATTTTGCTTGCGAAGAATTTTAAAGGCTATCAGAACCTTATGAAGCTCACGTCGATTGCACATCTACAGGGCTTTCACTATAAACCGCGTATTGATTTAGAACATTTGTCCCAGCACTCGGAGGGGCTGATTTGCCTTAGCTCATGCTTAGGCAGTGAGGTTTCCCAGCATTTGCTCCATAACCGATATGATGAGGCTCGCAAAGCGGCAGAGCGTTATCGCGATATTTTCGGCGACGATTTCTTTCTGGAAATTCAAGATCACGGCATGATTGAGCAGAAAAAAGTGATGGTTTCCATGATCGAATTGAGCAAAGAAACCGGCATTCCATTAATCGCAACAAATGATGTGCATTACGTAACAGAGCCAGATCATGTGATGCAGGATATCCTTATCTGTATTGGCACTGGCAAAACCGTTGAGGACACGGATCGGCTCAAAATGGGTACGAGTCAGATGTACTTGAAAAGCGAAGAGGAGATGCGACGCTTATTCGTCCATGTTCCTGAAGCGCTTGCGAATACAGCTGTGGTAGCTTCGCGCTGTGATCTCGAACTGACGTTCGGGAAATCGATTCTGCCAAGCTTCAGGCCGATTCCAGAGCATTTGACGGCAGGCGAATATTTGCAAGAGCTGTGCAGGCAAGGATTGGAACAGCGTTATGGCAGTAAGCCAGAATGGCGAGATCCGAGTCATCCCATGAGGCAACAGGCGGAAGAGCGCCTTGCCTATGAACTCGGTGTCATTGCGAACATGGGCTTCTCTGATTACTTCCTAATCGTATGGGATTTTATTCGTTTCGCGCACGAGAAACGGATCATGACAGGTCCAGGGCGGGGCTCCTCTGCAGGAAGCTTAGTTGCTTATGTGCTGCGCATTACGAATGTCGATCCGCTGCAATATAAGCTGCTATTTGAACGATTTTTGAACCCGGAACGGATATCCATGCCGGATATCGATATTGATTTTAGCGATGAGCGACGTGATGAAGTCATTGATTATGTCGTGGCCAAATATGGTCATGAACATGTTGCACAAATTATTACCTTTGGAACGATGGCTGCTAAGGCCGCAGTTCGGGATGTAGGGCGTGTCCTGGGCGTACCTTACGGTGATGTGGATCGAGCGGCTAAAGCGATTCCTAATCAGTTAGGCATGACACTGAAGGAAGCTCTTCAGGTGAGCTCTGATTTGAAAGGAATGGTTGCCAGACAGCCTAAGACCGCAGAACTACTCGAGATGGCGATGCGCGTTGAAGGGATGCCGCGCCATGCCTCTACGCATGCTGCCGGGGTAGTTATTTCGCGTGAGCCCCTTACGCATTATGTTCCCTTGCAAGAAGGCACGACACAGACGGCGCTTACACAGTATACGATGGAGCATTTGGAGGCGATCGGGCTTCTCAAGATGGATTTCCTGGGTCTACGGACCCTTTCGATCATTGAAAGAACCGTGGATTGGCTCGCCCAAATAGAAGAGGTTCAGATTAATTTTGATCTCCTGAACATGGATTCGGATGATATCACGTATGAGATGCTCAGCAGAGGGGAAACAACAGGCGTTTTTCAATTGGAGTCAACAGGTTGTCGTAAGGTTCTGAAGGATTTGAAGCCCTCGGAATTTGAAGATATTATTTCCGTCTTAGCTTTGTATCGTCCCGGCCCGATGGAATTTATCCCGAAATATATTGCCGGTAAGCATGGTCAGGTGGAGGTTGTTTATCCGCATCCAACACTGGAGCCTATTCTTCGCGATACCTATGGGATCATCGTGTACCAAGAGCAAATCATGCAGATTGCCTCATCGATGGCAGGCTTCAGCTTAGGAGAAGCGGATCTATTGCGTAGAGCCGTTTCCAAAAAGAAGCGGGAAGTACTCGATGAAGAACGTACGCATTTCGTCTCAGGGAGCTTACGCCAAGGCTTTAACGCGGATGAGGCGAACCATGTGTATGATATGATTGTGCGTTTTGCTGATTATGGCTTCCCGCGTGCGCATGCGACGGCCTATGGGGTGCTGGCATTCCAAACGGCGTACCTTAAAGCGCATTATCCGATTTATTTCATGGCTTCGATGTTAACCGCGGTTATGGGGAATCATCGTAAAGTTGCTGAGTATGTAGATGAATGTCGACGTGTGAAGCTCGCTGTCCTGCCGCCGGATGTGAATGGCAGCGGAACGGTGTTTACACCCGATTCGAGTGCAGGAGCCATCCGTTTCGGATTGGCTGCCATCAAAAATGTAGGAACACAAGCCATAGATGCCATTCTTAGCGAAAGAAAAAAAGCTCCTTTTGAGAGCTTGCTTGATTTCTGCCGCAGGGTCGACCTCCGCGTCTGTAACAAGCGAGTGATTGAATCCCTCATCCAAGGGGGCGCATTCGATTCGCTCGGTGGGCATCGCGCTCAACATCTCGCGATCCTCGATGAGACGATTGCCTCTGCTACGAAATGGCGCAAAGAGCGGGATGATTTGCAGCTTCACCTTTTCGGATTTGTCGAAGAGCCGAACTGGGAGGTTGAAGTGCCGAACATCCCTCCGATGCCGCCATCCAAGCAGCTTGAGCTGGAGAAAGAGCTTCTAGGCATGTATATATCTGGCCATCCGCTGGATGCTTATTCCGAGCAGTTGGCAGAACTGGATGCCGTGATGATGCATCAGCTAACCGAACTGCCAGATCATAGCGATGTCCTAGTGGCCGGGATGATCCTCTCGAACAAGACGATCGTCACCAAAAAAGGCGATCCCATGGCGTTCATGGAGCTTGAGGATCGCATCGATAAGGTCGAGGTGGTCTTGTTCCCCGAGACCTGGAAGAAGTCGGCTCCGCTCGTGCAGAAGGGCAGGCTCGTCCTCATCCGCGCGAAGCTGCAGCTTCAGGACGAGGACCCGCCCAAGCTGCTCGCGGAGCAGCTCGTCGCACTGGACGACCCGGAGGCCGTCCAGCGGCTTCGCAGGCAGCCTGCGGCACAGCGACGATCCCCTGACGACGTCAGGGATCGTGCGCCGCGCGTGGCTGCCCCACAGAGCGGCGCACGCAGCGCCGCTCCAACCACCCGCGCTGGCGCAGAGCCAGCGCGGGCCATCCCCGCTGCTGAGGCGAAGCCGCAGCGCGTGTTCGTCAAGATCACAGCTGACTGCGAGCAGCCGGATAAGCTCCTGCAGCTGAAGGCGCTGCTGAAGCTGCATAAGGGCCAGCTCGCGGTTGCGCTTTTCTATGAAAGCAGCAACAAGCTCTTGGCCTTGAGCGACCAGTATCGGGTCGATCCGACCAAGGATCTGATGCGCATGATCGAGACGATTATGGGCAAATATTCCGTCCGAGTGAAATGAGAAAAATCGCAATCGTGGTTTTTCTCTTGTGGTAAATTCAGCTTCCTCCGCATATGAATAGGAACCCGGCTTTTCTATTTCATATAGGCATCCCAATGCTAGGAGGAGGATTTATGACCGAACAACACATGATCCAGCTGCTCCAGAAACGCGGCGTGTCCGTGGATCAAGTCTCAGAAATCGTATACAAGCTGCAGAAGCCGTATAATGATCAGCTCACGATTGAAGAATGTGCAGACAGTGTAATGGCTGTGCTTTCGAAGCGCGAAGTGCAATATACCCTCTATACGGGGATCGCATTGGATGAATTAGCAGAGAAGAAACTGCTGCCAGAGCCGCTGCAATCGATTCTTGAGGCGGATGAACCTCTTTACGGGGTCGACGAGACCTTAGCACTTGGTATTGTTCATGTTTACGGTATGATTGGCTTAACCAGCTTTGGCTACTTAGATAAGGAAAAAATAGGAATCATTCGCGCATTGAACGATGACCGCAGCGCTGTGCATGTTTTTCTTGATGATTTAGTATGCGGATTAGCCGCAGCAGCTTCAGCTAGAATTGCTCATCAAAATGAGCATGCGCCTGATTATAGCAGTAAACACCGTCTGGACTAAGCCTAAATAGTTCAGGCTTTACTTTTTATATCGATGTGCTCTGTTGCGGGCAAAAGTGAAATTATGCTATCATTATTGCATTGTGTGTTCCTATGCGTATAAAGGATGTTGTATCGTCATTGCTTAGTTGCCTTAGTGGTTGTAGTTGTACGTCATAGGAGGTTTATTCATGTGGACGGTGATCTATATAGCTCCTACTGCGAAAATTGCAGAGCGGATTAAACAGAGGCTGACGGAAGAAGGTTTTCTCGTTCAAGTGCGAGGCATCTCTTTATCCAAAAATCAATTCGAAATTGTTGTTCCCGAAGGGGAGTTGGAAGAGGTACAAGAAGTGCTCAATTCTATTTTACATAGATAGTAAAAGTAGAACTAAGAATCGTGGCGTGTCAAGAAATATAGGTCATAGCCAAGTAGAGGTGGAAATGTGCTAAAGGATTTATTTCAAAAGCGAAAATATGCAACGATTCCTTCCGAGAGAACGAAAAGAGAGATTCCTGAGGGTTTAATGAATAAATGTCCGAAGTGTGGCACGATTCAGACAAGCAAAGAGCTTGAGAAGAATCTTAAAGTGTGTACGTCTTGCGGATATCATTATCGATTAAGCGCATCCGAAAGGATCCAACTTACGCTCGATGAAGGTCAATTTGTTGAATTTGATACAGACATGATTTCTGAAGATCCTTTGCAGTTTCCTGATTATGTCGAGAAATTGGACAAAGCCAAGAACGCAACGAAGCTTCAGGATGCGATTCTGACGGGGCAAGGAACAATTGGCGGATACCCGGTTATCATTGCTGCGATGAGCTTTGATTTTATGGGGGGCTCGCTAGGTTCCGTTGTCGGTGAGAAAATGACGAGAGCTGTCGAAATTGCGATTGAGAAAAAGCTTCCGATTCTCATTTATTCCACATCTGGTGGCGCACGTATGCAAGAAAGTATTCTCAGTCTTATGCAAATGGCCAAGACCAGCGCAGCATTGTCCAAGCTTAGCGAGGAAGGCGGACTATTCATTTCAATTATTACAGATCCGACTTTCGGCGGGGTTTCGGCAAGCTTTGCGATGCTTGGTGATATTATTATTGCTGAGCCCGACGCATCGTTTGGTTTTACGGGCCGCCGTGTTATCGAGCAAACGATAAAGCAGAAGCTGCCTGACAATTTCCAAACATCTGAATTCAATCTCGAGCATGGTCAGCTCGACAAGGTCGTCTGCCGTAAGGATATGAGACCGACGTTAATTAAGCTGCTCGACATGCACGGAACGAAGGAGGAACCGACTTATGGCGGGTGAAATGCCGTTTGAACAGCCACTGGCGGAACTGAAAAGTAAAATTGCCGAGTTGCGTAAATTTGGAGCAGAGAAGCAAATCGACTTTTCAGAGGAAATTCGCCGTTTGGAAGAAAGATATACTCAGCTTGAGGATGAACTATATACCACAATGACGTCAGCGGAGAAAATGCAGCTGGCTCGCCATCCGCAAAGACCGACCACGATCGATTATATCAACACGATTTTCACGGATTTCATTGAATTCCATGGGGATCGCTTATATGGCGATGATCTTGCCATTGTTGGTGGACTAGCGAAGCTTAACGGTGTTCCTGTTACCGTGGTTGGTCATCAAAAAGGGAAAGATACGAAGGATAATATTGCGCGGAATTTCGGATGTCCACATCCGGAAGGGTTTCGTAAAGCGCTGCGTTTGATGCGTCAAGCGAATAAATTCAAGCGTCCTATCGTGACATTTATTGACACGAAGGGAGCATTCCCTGGGAATGCTGCAGAAGAGCGCGGTCAAGGAGAAGCGATTGCCAGAAATCTGCTGGAAATGGCCTCTTTTCGTGTGCCGATCATCTGTATTGTCATCGGTGAAGGCGGCAGCGGCGGTGCCTTGGCGTTAGGTTTAGGGAATAAGGTGTTAATGTTGGAGAATGCGATCTATTCGGTTATTAGTCCTGAAGGCGCGGCTTCAATTCTTTATAAAGATGCTTCTAAAGCATTGCACGCAGCAGAAGCAATGAAAATTACGGCCGATCATATCCTTGAACTTGGGGTAATCGATGGTATTATTCCAGAGCCCAAGGGCGGCGCTCACCGGGATCTAGCAACACAAGCCGAACATATTAAATCAGCGATCTGGGAACAGCTTCAGCAACTGCTGAGTTTGAACGAACAGGAGCTGCTCGAGGATCGTTACCGTAAATTTAGAGATATCGGTAGGTTCACATTCACTCAGGAGGGTAACAGTAACCATGCGTAAAACGAAAATTGTCTGTACCATTGGACCAGCAAGCGAATCACAAGAAAATCTTAAAAAGCTTCTACTAGCGGGCATGAACGTAGCTCGTCTTAACTTCTCCCACGGAGATTTTGAAGAGCACGGCGCACGTATCCGCAACCTTCGCGCTGCATCCGCTGAGACAGGCAAAGTAGCTGCTATTTTGCTAGATACTAAAGGTCCAGAAATCCGTACAGGTAAGCTAAAAGAAGAGCCAATTGAGCTTGTTCAGGACAAGCACATTGTTTTGACTACAGAAGAAATTCTTGGGGATGCAGATCGTATCTCTGTAACGTATTCGGACCTGCCGCGTGACGTTGAAATCGGATCCACGATTTTGATTGATGATGGCTTGATCGGTCTTACGGTTGTTGATATTCGTGGAACAGAGATCGAGTGCCGTATCGTCAATGGCGGAACGATCAAAAGTAAAAAAGGCGTTAACGTACCAGGCGTGAAAATCAGCCTGCCAGGTATTACAGAAAAAGATGCGAATGATATCGTGTTCGGTATCGAACAAGGTGTAGATTTCATCGCAGCTTCTTTCGTACGTAAAGCAAGCGACGTGATGGAAATTCGTGAGTTGTTGGAGCGTCACAATGCTTCTCACATCCAAATCATTAGTAAAATCGAAAACCAAGAGGGCGTCGATAACCTTGACGAAATTCTTGAAGTTTCCGATGGTCTGATGGTTGCTCGTGGAGATCTTGGTGTTGAGATTCCGGCTGAGGATGTTCCTGTTGTTCAAAAGCAAATGATCAAAAAATGTAACATCGTAGGTAAACCGGTTATTACCGCTACAATGATGTTGGATTCCATGCAGCGTAACCCGCGTCCTACACGTGCGGAAGCAAGTGACGTAGCGAATGCGGTATTTGACGGCACGGATGCAGTGATGTTGTCTGGAGAGACAGCAGCTGGGAAATACCCAGTTGAATCCGTTGAAACAATGGCTCGTATTGCTGAGCGCGCAGAAGCGGCTTTGGAATACAAAGAAATTTTCCTACGCCAAGCACAAGCGCAACAGGTTACTGTTACAGAAGCGATTTCGCAAGCTGTTGCTAACTCCGCATTGGAATTGGGCGCAAAAGCGATCCTGACTGCTACAGAAAGTGGCTACACAGCGCGTATGGTATCCAAATACCGTCCGAAATCCCCGATTATCGCTGTTACACCAAGTGAGCAAGTCATTCGCCGTTTATCCCTTGTATGGGGTGTTATTCCGGTGTTGGGTACACAAGCGAAAACAACAGATGAGCTATTCAACCTAGCGGTGGACAGCTCCATCAAAACAGGTATCGTTTCCCTTGGCGATATCGTTGTAATTACAGCAGGCGTGCCTGTTGGCCGCTCTGGAACAACGAACTTGATCAAGGTTCATCATGTTGGTGAGATGATCGCTAAAGGGACAGGCATCGGCATGCAAACAGCTACGGGTACTGTCGTAACGGCACGCACACCAGAAGAAGCGAATGCGAAAATGGTAGACGGTGCTGTACTTGTAACGGTATCAACGGATAGAGAGTACATGCCGGCTATTCAAAGAGCATCAGCGTTGATTACCGAAGTGGGCGGCATTACGTCTCACGCGGCAGTTGTTGCACTTAGCCTTGGCATTCCAGTCATCGTAGGCGTGGAAAATGCAGTAGAATTAATCAAAGACGGCACAGAAGTTTCGATCTACCCAGAAGTAGGCGTGATCTACTCCGGTCAAGCGAGCGTTCTGTAAGTTATAACGAAGAGTGAAGCGAGAGTTCAATCTTGCTTCACTCTTTTTTGCGATAATAGAAAGTATAAGTTTATGGGGTAAGCGAAGCTTACCCTTATTCATGTTCTTTTCACAGGTTGCAAAAATGCAAAAGAGCATCCTTTTAGGGGGATTCACTTCAAAGATTTAAATAAATGCAAAAAAGGCATCTTTTGGAGTCGGAAATGTCTAACCAGAGCTGAAAATGAAGAAGTTGTTGCCTATTTGCATCAATTTTAGCTGAAATCGTGTATTTGATTGAGAAAGGTTGCACTATTGCATTTCTCAGGAGATGGAGAGGTAGCTAGTACCTACCTCTTAATGCGGTCGCTCATCAGCAGCATTAAAGACTCATCCCCCACCTATGATATAATGAAATTACAAGACATTGCGGGAGGATTTATCATGAATCAGGAACGGATGCATCAACATCAGCTGCGTGTGCGGTATCAGGAAACGGATCAAATGGGGGTTGTGTACCATGCCAATTATTTGACTTGGTTTGAAATCGGAAGAACAGAGTTCATTCGATCTCTAGGGTATCCCTATCGTAAAATCGAGGAAATGGGCCTGCTTTTGCCTGTGACGGAAGCCGATCTCAAATTCAAAAAGCCCGCACGCTACGACGATGTAATAAGCATTTATACACGGGTGTCGCAAGTGAGCAGCGTTCGTCTGCAATTTGCCTATGAAATTCGCAGAATAAACGATGATTTGTCCGAAGAATTGCTGGTTACAGGAACATCTGGTCATGTTTGGGTGAATCCTTCTTGGAGGCCCGTACGTATAGATAAGGAAGCGCCAGAATTGTGGCAGCTCATTGCGAAGTACTCTGAAGGAGGCTAAACCTATGTTTCGTTGGATTCTTGCTATTTTTATTCTCGTGCCTGCGATAGAAATTACCATGTTGATCATGCTTGGACATCTAGTCGGAGGTTGGATGACCTTCCTGTTAATTATAGCGAGCGGCTTCTTGGGTGCTTACTTTGCTAAGCGCGAAGGGCGCAAGGTGATGGAGTATGCGAAGTTTGAGTGGTCGCAGGGTCAGCTGCCAGCGCAACAAATTCTGGATGGGATATGTATTTTCCTTGGAGGGATTTTGCTGATTACACCGGGCTTCATAACGGATATTTTGGGTTTCCTTCTCGTCTTTCCGTATACAAGACCGATATTCAAGGTACTGCTGCTGGCCATCATTCGCAAACAAATCGGAAAAGGCAACATGCACATCATCAATCGCAGGTAAGCTCGCCTACCTGTTCAAACCAAAGGCTCGGTCATCCTCCTATTTTGGAGGTGCCGAGCCTTTATGTATGTAAGCTGCAATATCATGAAAAATTCTCGCTCGGTAGAAGGCGGTAATGAGGATAAGCGATACAGGCCCAACGATAAGTCCTAGTAGCCCGAATAGCTTTAAACCAACGAACATGGCGATGAGTGTAGCTAGTGGGTCTAGCCCGACTGAAGAAGCTAATACCTTAGGCTCCATAATTTGCCGCGCGATCACAATAACTCCATATAAGACACTGAGTCCAATGCCAAGCACGATATTACCTTGTGCGAAGAAAACGTAGAGAATCCATGGCACCATGACAGCGCCTGTTCCTAGATAAGGCATCAGATCAGCTAACCCTGTTAACAAGCCAATGGTGATGGCATAATCAACTCGCAGCACAAGCAAGCCGATGATCACAACTAACGCAGTAAGAGAAACTAGGATTAGCTGAGCTCTCATATATCCAAACAAGGCTTTTTGCAAATCCGTGCGGATTAACTTGGTCGTTTTAACAATCATGTCCGAGAAGATGCCTTTATATCGTTTGATCAATCCATACCAATCCTTACTGATAAAGAAGGTGGCCAGCATGACGATGATGGTGATTGTCGCGATATTAGGGAGCGAGGTCAAGAATGCTTTGAGCGCAGCAAAGATATAGGTAATAACTAATTTACTGACATCGGCAATTGAGCCTGCTGTCGAAGAGAGATTGGTGTTAACCGTCTCCTGATATTTCGGATTATTTTCAAAAAAATCGTTCACACGCTCGATCCATTGCTGGAAGGTGACCGAATTAATGAACACATTAAATTCCTCTACCCACCGGTTGATTTGAAGTTGAATCGTATCCGCCAGGGAACCTAGCTCTACGACGATATTGGCTACCAGTAAAGTGATGATCGTGACCATCGCACCAAGGAACAAAAGCATGGATAATGTGACAGACAGCCACCTGGGCAGTTTTAATTTAAAGTGGAAAAAGTTAACAAGCGGGTTGAGCATAAGTGCGATGATCCAACCGAAAATAAAGGGATAAATGAGTGGAATGATATAGTAAAAGGCAAGGGCCACGAGAAAGACAATTATTGCCACCCAGATGCCCCTGAAAATTTGGTGAACCAATCGCGGATTTAGGATACCCATGGTAGGAATCACTCCTTGTTTCAAGTCAATAACATTGTAACATGAACATGGATAAATACGGAAATATCATGATATTTACAAAATCTTAATATATTGAAATACAGGGATTTAGATTGTCGCCCCCTAAAGACCCATAGTACAATGAAGATAATAGAACACCAAAAAAGGAAAAATACTGGAGGATTTATGAGTATTGCGCGCGAACCAGAGCTGAAGGAAGTAAAAGAACTGAAGGAACTCAAAGAAGTCAAAGAGATTTCAACCAAGTACTTAAATCGTGATTTGAGCTGGATCGAGTTCAATTGGCGTGTGCTTGAGGAAGCGCAAGATGCGAGTACACCACTGCTAGAGCGTGTGAAATTTCTGTCAATCGTGTCAAGCAACCTCGATGAATTCATGAGTGTTCGTGTCGCAGGACTCAAGGATCAAATTAAGGCTGGCTATACCAAAAAGGATTTTACCGGCTACACGCCGGCAGGACTTATTAAACGTATTATGAAACGTACAGCGAAGATGGTGATGGAGCAGTACAAAACATATCGTGAAGTATCTCGGCTATTAACCAAAGAAGGCATCGTTTTCACTGAATACGAAGATCTGAATACGTCCCAGAAGAAAGCCATGGATGCTTACTACCATGATATTATTTTCCCCGTGCTCACTCCGATGGCTGTTGATCAGAGTCGTCCGTTTCCACTCGTACATAATCAATCGTTATATTTGGCTGTGCTGCTTGTGCGTGAGGGTGAAGATCTGGATGAGGAGCCTTTTTTCGCCATTGTTCAAATTCCAAGCAACTTATCACGCTGTATTCCTGTTCCTACCCGTTCCAATAGTAAAAAGACCGAGTTCATTTTACTTGAGGAGCTCATAGAGCACCATATACAATCGTTATTCAGTGGATACATACCGATTTCCGTACATGGCTTCAGAGTGACGCGTAATGCGGATTTAACGCTCAATGAAGAGGGAGCGGAGGATTTACTGGAAGAGATCGAAAAAGAGCTTAGGCGCAGACGCTGGGGCTCTCCTGTGAGGCTGGAGGTCCAAGAAGGGATACATCCCTACGCTTTGGCGCAATTACAAGATGAATTTGAGATTGAAGAACAAATTTTTGAGATTGACGGCCCCCTGGACATCACCTACTTTATGAAGCTCGCTAATACGTTGAATGGCTTTGATAATCTGCGCTATCCGCGCATAACAGCCAAATATCCGATTGAATTTGAGGATTCAGCGGACTCGGCCGATTTTTTCAATATTCTTAAAACGAAGGATGTACTCGTGCATCATCCGTATGAGACGTTTGACGCAGTCACGGACTTTATTGTCCATGCCGCGTATGATCCGCACGTATTGGCTATCAAGATGACGCTCTACAGAGCGAGTGGTAAATCGCCGATTATTCAGGCACTGGCTAGAGCGGCAGAATCGGGTAAACAGGTGACCGTAGTTGTCGAGCTGAAGGCTAGGTTCGATGAAGAGCGGAATATTGCTTGGGCTAGAATGCTTGAAAAATCAGGCTGTCACGTCGTATACGGGCTAGTAGGACTCAAAACACATGCTAAAATCACGCTTGTCGTAAGGCAAGAGGAGCATACGCTTCGTCGTTATGTTCATGTCGGAACAGGCAACTACAATGACAGTACGGCTCGGTTATATACCGACGTTGGTTTGTTCACATCGAACAGTGTCATTGGAGAAGATGCATCGGCGCTTTTCAATGAAATTACAGGGTATTCAGCACCGCATGATTGGCAATCCTTCGCGGTAGCTCCAACGGACTTGAAAGATAAGTTGTTCGAGCTCATCGCTCGTGAATCTGAGCATGCCAGAGCAGGCCGGCCCGCGCAGATTATTGCGAAAATGAACTCTTTGTCTAATCAAGAGATGGTGGATGCGTTATACGCGGCGTCACAAGCTGGCGTGAAGATCGAACTCATTATTCGCGGCGTTTGCTGCTTGCGTCCGGGTGTACCTGGTCTTAGTGAGAATATTACGGTACGGTCTGTTGTAGACCGTTTTCTGGAGCATTCACGCATCTACTATTTTGAAAATGGTGGGCATGTCGATGTTTATCTGTCTTCGGCAGATTGGATGACGCGTAATTTAACTCGGCGAATTGAATTGATGTGTCCAGTTCTGGACCATGAAATGAAGAAAATGATGATCCAAATCTTGAACGTGACGCTCCATGATAATGTCAAAGCAAGAGAGCTTATGCCTAACGGGATGTATGCGCGCATAAAAAATGAACTGACCCCTTATCGGAGCCAGTTCGAGGCGATGCGAATTACTTCATGGAAGAAACTCCGGCGTGAGTCGTAAGCTTAAGTCCCCAGATTTTCTCGAAATCTTTGGTGAATGCGTTAAGCTCTTTAAGCTCCAAATAAGGGCTGTGCACACAAAGCAGCTTGAGACTTATCGATGTTTCACTGCGTTGGATATTCAGTTCTTGAATAGGTTGTATTTCACTAACATCCAGGGCAATG
Organism: Paenibacillus sp. J31R30; assembly: GCF_059692115.1. Classification (NCBI taxonomy): domain Bacteria; kingdom Bacillati; phylum Bacillota; class Bacilli; order Caryophanales; family Paenibacillaceae; genus Paenibacillus; species Paenibacillus sp. J31R30. The sequence goes on from NZ_JCAUAV010000002.1 coordinate 306,981, forward strand.
GCAAGCTTCAAGATGGCACCTAGCTTAATAATTAAGGCTGTATCGGATTCCAGCAGCAGGTCCTTGTACGCAAGAGCTTGCTGTAGGGTCCGATTTTTTGTTTTGAATGTCGCGATAAGGGAAGTAATGACAATCTCTCTATGGCTTAAGCCGTCAATATGAGCTTCTTGGATCATGTATTCCGTGTGTTTGAGGAATTGGTAGTAATGAACACTTACTCCAATGCGGTACAATAGTGCAGCTGTGTGCAGCAACAGTCTGCCGCGAGCCTCTAAATCACCTGATGGAGCAAGGGCATCGTACATCTGCAGGGCAAATTTATCGATATGACGGACATGTTTGACAGATGCATTAGAGTGGAGAGTTAGTACATTTTGGATACTTGCTTCTAGAACATTGGGCTTAATGGGCTGCTTTGGACTAAAGGTTTCGAAGAAAAGTCCATCACGCAAGCCAGATCCACTAATAAGGCAAGCTGAGGATTTCGCTGCTTCAAAGATCGTCTCTAGAATGAGTAAACCTGGCACCATAATATCGGCTCGTTCTTTGGCGAGGCCATCGACTTTTTTTCTTTTTTCAATAGGCATCGAGGATAAAAGAAGTGAAAATGATTGCAGCTCGCCTGGCTTCAAAACGTAATTATGAGCAAGCTGGAGTGGATATTTGTTACGCTTACGGCTCATTTTACCTAGTGTACGGATCGTTCCTCCGAGTCCAACCATTGGAAGATCAGGGGATTTCGTAATCCAAGGCTGTAACGCAATCGCCTCATATATCATTTTGCGGATATCGGCAATCTCTTGATCCGTTAGATTTGCGCCTTTCATATGCTGGCGAGTGGTATTCACTGCACCGAATGGAAAAGATACGCTGTGTACCAATTCCCTATCCTTGACTAAAGAGACTTCCGTGCTTCCACCGCCGATGTCTATGATCATGCCATCGCGAATATCCATCGAGTTAATGACGCCGAGATAACCGAAACGAGCCTCTTCAAACCCGCTCAAAACCTCGATGCGGAGCCCGGTCTGCTCCTCAAGAACGCGTATGATCTCTGCGGTGTTAGAAGCGTTCCGAACAGCGGCTGTTGCAACGGCTCGAACGGTCGTGACAAATTGTGACTGGCATAATAGGGCATAGTGGGTTAAGATGGGAACGATGGAAAGGATATCTTTGTTATGTAAAATGCCATCTTGACCCATGCGCTCACTAAGTCTTGCGGAATCTTTATGCTCACTGACGATACGATAAGCTCCTTGGGCATTTATTTCATAAATGACAAGTCGGATGGAGTTGGATCCGATATCGATGATGCCAATCCTAGTTGCATGGTTGCTCATAGTGTCGCTCCTTTATAACTCATTTCACAGATTCATTGGTTACATTGTATCAATCTCGAACTATGTCTACAAATTTTTCCTCGCACACTGAATAATTCAGGGAAATTAACAAAAACTTGTATCGTGTGTGTGGAAGATCTGGACGAAAAAATGGTGTGAAAATTCCGCCAAAAAGAATTCTTATGGTAGTGATAATGAAGTTCTATGACCCCATTTGTTCACTTACCGAGTAAAATACTTTATTATTAAGAGAAGAAAACAGCAATAATTTGCTAATAGAGTAGCTAAGGAGAGATTCCCATGTCTGCAACCAAAGGTTTAGAAGGAATTGTAGCCACAACCTCGTCGATCAGCTCCATTGTAGATGGTGTGCTTACGTATCGCGGGATTGATATTGATGACCTCGCAGAAAATGCGACTTTTGAAGAAGTAATCTACCTGCTTTGGTTCGGAAAATTGCCTACTCAAGCTGAGCTTGAGAAATTGCAAAGCGACCTGAACGCATACAGCAAAGTACCTGATGCGGTAATTGAGCTTATTCGTACATTCCCGAAAGATGTTAACTCCATGGCGGCGCTTCGTACAGCGGTTTCCGCACTTGCCCTGTATGATGAAGAGGCAAATGATGCTAGCATGGAATCCAATGTGCGCAAAGCGATTAAGCTGCAAGCACAAATTCCGGGTATTATCGCAGCTTTCTCACGTATTCGTGAAGGCAAAGAGCCAGTTGCTTCACCTGGATATTCATCCGTAGCTGCTAACTTCTTGTTCCAACTAACAGGAAAAGAACCAGACAAAGTAGCTATCGAAGCTTTGGACAAAGCATTAGTTCTTCATGCTGATCATGAATTGAATGCTTCCACATTCGCAGCGCGTGTAACTGTTGCAACATTGACGGATATCTATTCCGGTATTACTTCCGCTATCGGAACGCTTAAAGGGCCACTTCACGGTGGTGCGAACGAAGCGGTAATGGTTATGCTGGAAGAGATCGGTACTGTTGAGAACGTTGTTCCTTACATTAACGGTAAATTAGAGCGTAAAGACAAAATCATGGGCTTCGGTCACCGCGTATACAAAAACGGAGATCCTCGCGCGAAGCACCTGCAAAAAATGTCTTATGAGCTTGGTAAATTGACTGGCAACTTGAAATGGTACGAAATGTCCATTAAAGCAGACGAGTTGGTAACAGGTCTTAAAGGCTTGAAACCAAACGTAGACTTCTACTCGGCATCCGTATACACGACGTTGGAAATCCCTCGTGATTTGTTTACGCCGATCTTTGCGATCAGCCGTACTTCCGGTTGGGCCGCTCATATCCTTGAGCAGTACGAGAACAACCGCTTGATCCGTCCTCGCGCTGAGTACACGGGGCCAGTAAACCAAAAATATGTTCCAATTAGCCAACGCTAATTGATAGATGTAAACTCAAGGTGCGGGCAGTTCGGTACTGGGTCCAGGTCATCTGGGAGAGTACTGTAACTCCCGTCACTTTTTGTGTGCCTAGCTATGCACAACATATAGCACAACCATTTTAGACAAATTAGAGGAGGAACTATTTATCATGCCACAATTCGAAGCTTACGAACTTCCAACAGAAGGTCAAAAAATTACGATCGAAAACGGTGTTCTTCAAGTCCCTAACAACCCAATCATCCCTTTCATCGAAGGTGACGGAACAGGTCCTGACATTTGGGCAGCTTCTGTACGTGTACTAGATGCAGCGGTTGAGAAAGCATACAAAGGCGAGAAAAAAATCGCTTGGTACGAAGTATTTGCTGGTGAGAAAGCATTCAACAAGTTCAACAACTGGTTGCCGAACGATACTTTGACAGCTATGCGTGAGTACATCGTGTCCATCAAAGGACCTCTAACTACACCTATCGGTGGCGGTATCCGTTCCCTGAACGTGGCACTTCGTCAAGAGCTTGATCTTTACGTATGTTCCCGTCCAGTTCGTTACTTCAATGGCGTTCCATCCCCAGTTAAACGTCCTGAGTTGGTTGACATGGTTATTTTCCGTGAAAATACAGAAGATATCTACGCAGGTATCGAGTGGGAAGCTGGTTCCGAAGCTGTTAAGAAAGTAATCTCCTTCTTGCAAAATGAAATGGGTGTTAACAAAATCCGTTTCCCAGAAACTTCAGGTATCGGTGTTAAACCAGTATCTTCCGAAGGTACAGAGCGTTTGGTTCGCGCTGCAATCGAGTACGCAATCAAACATGGCCGTAAAACGTTAACTTTGGTACACAAAGGTAACATCATGAAGTTCACAGAAGGCGCGTTCAAAAACTGGGGTTATGAGTTGGCTGAGCGTGAATATGCTGATAAAACATTCACATGGGCACAATACGATCGTATCAAAGAAGCAGAAGGCGCTGAAGCAGCGAACAAAGCTCAAAAAGACGCTGAAGCTGCTGGCAAAATCATCGTAAAAGATGCGATTGCTGACATCGCTCTTCAACAAGTATTGACACGTCCAACTGATTTTGACGTAATCGCTACATTGAACCTTAACGGTGACTACCTGTCTGATGCCCTAGCTGCACAAGTTGGCGGTATCGGTATCGCTCCAGGAGCTAACATCAACTACTTGACTGGTCACGCAATCTTCGAAGCAACACATGGTACAGCTCCTAAATATGCTGGTCTTGATGTTGTTAACCCAGGTTCCGTTATCCTTTCCGGCGTAATGTTGCTTGAGCACCTTGGTTGGTTGGAAGCGGCTGAGCTGATCTACAAAGGTTTGGAAACATCGATCAACAACAAAACAGTTACTTATGACTTCGCACGTTTGATGGAAGGCGCAACTGAAATTAAGTGCTCCGAGTTCGCAAACGAAATCATCAAAAACATGGCTTAATTTGCAAAAGAGGATTTGTTTGACTACAAAAAAGTAGGAGGTAAATCTCACATGGCTATTCGTCGTAATAAGATTACCGTTGTTGGCGCGGGTTTCACTGGTGCTACAACTGCTCTGATGCTAGCTCAAAAAGAACTTGGTGACATCGTTCTTCTCGACATTCCGCAACTGGAAAACCCTACTAAGGGTAAGGCGCTTGACATGCTTGAAGCAGGTCCTGTTCAAGGCTTTGATGCACAAATCACAGGTACATCCAACTACGCTGATGCAGTTGGTTCCGATATCGTAATTATCACTGCAGGTATCGCTCGTAAGCCGGGTATGAGCCGCGATGATCTCGTAAATACGAATGCCGGTATCGTGAAATCCGTTTGTGAGAATGTGAGAGAAGTTGCACCTGATTCCATCGTTATCATCTTAAGTAATCCCGTCGATGCCATGACGTACGTCGCTTATCAAGCGCTTGGTTTTCCCAAAAATCGCGTAATCGGTCAATCCGGTGTGCTTGATACCGCGCGTTATCTGACATTTATCTCCCAAGAGTTAAACGTATCCGTTGAGGATGTGAAAGGTGTTGTTATCGGCGGACACGGCGATGACATGGTTCCACTAGTACGTTACACTTACGCTGGCGGCGTGCCAATCGAAAAGCTGATCTCAGCTGATCGTATTGAAGCGATCGTGCAACGTACGCGCACTGGCGGCGGTGAAATTGTCAACTTGCTTGGTAACGGTAGTGCATACTACGCACCTGCAGCTTCTCTTGTGCAAATGACAGAAGCAATCCTTAAAGATAAAAAACGTATCATCCCTACAATCGCTCTTCTTGAAGGCGAGTATGGCTATGATAATCTATTCATGGGTGTTCTGACGGTACTAGGCGCTAATGGTATCGAGAAAATCATGGATATCGAATTGACCGATGCTGAGAAAACAGCCTTGGATAAAACAGCAGATTCCGTACGCAACGTAATTAAAGTTGTATCGGGTTAATCTAAAAGAAATGCAAGATCAATCTCCTAAGTATTAGGAGGTTGATCTTTTTTTGTATGGATGCACAAAAGGTTGTTGTTTTTGTAAATTAATTACCTTAACCTCCCCCATGAGCATGGCCTATGATACGATGTGTATAGCCAAAAACATTGGTTAAATATTCCAAAGGATGGTGGGAATTGATGTTAAGAAGAAGTTGGTTTGGCAAGAAAGGCTGGCGAAGATTTTTTGTTATCGCGGCAATATCTAGTACCTTGTTAAGCGTCGTACCGCAAGCATGGGCTGAAGGACCAAATGACCCAGCCCCATCGATTACCCCTGCATCCCCGAATGGAAAAAAGGTATTGTTTGACAATACCCATGGACAAACAGCTGGAGCTGCCGATTGGGTTATTGACGGTGCGTTCTCTGATTTCGCGAATGCGCTTGGAAATGCCGGTTACTACGTAAAAGAGTTACGCAAAAGTACAGCAATAACACTATCGGACTTATCTGCTTATGATGTATTCGTCCTTGGGGAAGCTAATATCCCCTATAAAACTTCGGAACAGAGCGCAATGCTGCAATATGTACAGGCTGGGGGAAGTATTTTCTTCATCGGAGATCATTACAATGCGGATCGGAATAAGAACCGTTGGGATGCATCCGAAGTATTCAATGGCTATCGTCGCGGGGCGTGGACAAATCCTGCATTAGGGATGAGTACCGCAGAAGCAACATCGGCAGCGATGTCAGGCGTAGCAAGCTCAGATTGGTTATCGACGAATTTTGGCGTACGTTTCCGTTACAATGCGCTAGGTGATATTACGGCTAACAATATCGTGACGGGAGCGCAAGGATTTGGGATTACGAGCGGTGTATCCACAGTTGCCATGCATGCGGGTTCGACGTTAGCCATTACAAACCCTAACAAAGCGAAGGGAATTGTGTATCTTCCAGCTACAACGACCAAATGGTCAAGTGCGGTGGATCAAGGGGTATATAATGGCGGAGGCGTAGCGGAGGGTCCATTCGTAGCCGTTTCCAAAGTAAGCGCGGGTAAAGCAGGCTTCATTGGCGACTCCTCGCCTGTTGAGGATGCAACGCCTAAATATTTGAAGGAAGAAACAGGTGGAGCTAAGACGACGTATGCGGGCTTCCAGGAGCAGAATGACGCAACCTTGCTAGTCAATATGGTCAATTGGTTAGCCACAAAGGAAAGCTATACTAGCTTGACGCAGGTAGCAGGTCTGACCCTAGATACAGCGACGACCCTCTTTACGTGGGAACAGCCAGCGAATACGACAGAGCCACAGGCAGAACCATGGGCGACACCAGCAGCGGGTTACAAATGGTATGATGCGACAACGTTTAAACCGGGATCATACGGCGTTCCGTCATCCACGAATACAACAGACCCTTTTGCTTTCGTGCATCAAGCTCAATTGCCGAATCAATATGTGTTTCAAGTAAAAATTATTATGAACGGGTTAGCCGCAAACTCGACGACTACAGGCTATAATTTGGGTATCTATAATGGCTCAGGTACCCAAGTCGCCAAAGTTCAGAACAGTGACGGCACATGGCCGGCAGCGTATGGATACAGTACGAGTTTCTCGATGACAGCTAACGCGAGTGGTCATGCAGAGAAAATCGTGAATGTCCAAATCAATACGACTGCTTCTGGTGCAGCGAGTATGCGAATTAGACAGAACACAACGAATAAGTTCACGGAAGCAGTGACGATTGCGAATGTGCCTGTAGTGCCGCTGCCATAGGGATTCTATTACAACCCCAGCCCAAGCTAGGTTTCAAAACTTGGGGAGCTGGGGTTGTTTTCTGCGTATTTAGTCACATTTTATGGAGATATGGTGAATTTGCTCCTAATATGACATCGCTTTCTTGTTAGGTTCAATCCGATTTTGTATACTAAAAGAGAACGATTCTAAATAAAATTGCGGAGGTCGACTCAATGTATCAGGTTATGATTTTTTTACATGTCATTAGCGCGCTAATGCTGGGCTCTTATGTTGTTTTCCCTTTCATTGTGGGACGAGCTGCTAGCTTATCCGGTGCGGGACAAGAAAGCTTCATGGGATTGTTATCTACGATTAACCGTGTTGGTCAATTTTCATTGATCGTTACCTTCCTTTCCGGCGGGGCAATGGTTAGTCAAATCGACCCTATGCCGTCTGCATTGTGGATGGCGATTGCTACTATTCTTTTAGTCATTGTTGGGGCTGTTACAGGCATGATCGGTGGTCGCATCAAAAAATTAAAAGCGAACAGCGCTGCAGGGAAAAGTACTGCTGCTGATGCTGCAAAAATCAAAACATTTAGCTGGATCGCTTCTATAGCTGTAATCCTTGCTATTTTAATTATGACAAATCCTCAAATTTTGGCGTAAGCGATATATAAATGAAGAACCTCTTAAATCGCATGGATCATGCGGTTTAAGAGGTTCTTTGCTTGGTCAGGGTTGGATGGATATTTGGTACTGGGGATTAGCTGGAACTAGCTAGGGTCCGCGATATCTAGCGTGATCTCATCCAACGTTTTCTCGAAGGAAGCGCTCATATGCTCCAAGAAGTAATCGACTTCCGGCATCTGCATCTTCTTCAAGCTTTCGAGGACTTGCTGCTTGGCAACGACGAACTCGCGGTTGCCTGTGGAGAGCTCAGTTAAACATTTGATATAAGCCTCGATCAAATCTGCGGCCTTGACCCAGCGGTAGAGCTCAGGATCAGGATCTTGAATTAAGCCGCGGTAAATGCTGCTTAGCGCTGGGGGGATCGTGCCGATCAATCGTTCAACGGCGACGTCTTCAATTTCACGGAAATTCCGCAGAATTTGCTCGTTGTTATGTTTAACTGGTTGAGGAATGTCACCCGTCAGCACCTCGGAAGCATCGTGAAACAAAGCGATGGATACGACACGGTCGGTGGGTACATTTCCGCTATAAACTTCGTTGGAGATGGTGCAAAGCATATGCGCAATCGAAGCTACGTAGAAGGAGTGCTCGGCTACATTCTCGCGGCGCATGTTCCACATTAGACTCCAGCGGTCAATATATTTGAGACGATATAAGTAGGCAAAAAAGTGATGATTCATTGTATGTTCCTCCCGAAAACGGAGCGCATGCATTCCGTAATTTATTGTCCCCTAACAGGTATATCACTTCGCCTATTTGAAGTCAATAAACATGAGGGAAGGGCAGAGCCGTATATCAAAGGAATGGAACGCTAATTCACTTTAGCGGCAGCCCGTATGTGGGGGTTGTCTCCCTTTACAAAGGTACGGTCACATGCGATTCCAAATAAGGGTCTACCAGAGACTAATGGGTGGTGGTGGTGGATGGATTAGGATGATGTCCGTGTTAGTTCAAAATCGCCGAACTAAATCGAGGATATCAGTTAGAAAAGAGCAATTAGTCTGATTCTGCCGAGCTATTTGCCCATTTTTTGAAGGTGGGGGTTGTTAAGGGCGATTTAGTTCGGCAAATTAGGACTATTCATCATGAAAAGATGTCGTGGGAAGCGGGATTAGTTCGGTAAATTCCAACTGCTTGCAGGGGAAGGATTGGTTAAGGTGGAGGTAGTTGATAAATTGGAGTATCAGGGGTGAGCTAGTGGTGGTAGGAGTGTAAGTAGCCAAAAAAGGCAACACGAGTGACCGTGTTGCCTTTTTTATTTCACGCTCGGCGCCACCCGCACAGCCACCTTGCCGGTGGCCGGGGTGTAGACGAGCGACTGCCCGATCAGCGCTTGCAGATCGTCAAGCGCGATCGTGACCTGCCCGTGCTCGCGCAGCACGGGCTGCCGCAGCCGGACGCGCGCTTCGCCGCGCGTCGCGGTCTTCGCATTCACCTGCAGGGTGAATGCCTCTTGCCCGAGGCGGAGGCGAAGCTCTCCGCCCTCAGCCGTTGCGCTGCCGCCGAGCTGCGCGGCAGCAGCGGCCGCGTCCACGCGCAGCGGCGCGCTGTCACGCTGCGCCGTAACCCGGCGCTGGATCGAGCGCTGCAGCAGCTCCGGCGTGATGTTCGGGCTGCCCGCGTTGATCCGCGGGATCAACATGTGATCGGCGCTGCGCGTCGCCATCTCGGGCGAGATCGTGAAGGCGTAGCGGATGCCCGCCTTCTTCACTTCCTCCGTCGCCGCAGGCGACGTGATGCCGAACGGGTACGCCATCGCGTCTAGCGGCTTATCCGTTAGCCCCGCGAGCTTGCCTACGCAGGCTTGCGTGTCTTGGAACACGCGCTGCTGATAAGCATCCGCGTTCTCGCCGTCGAGCCTGCCCACAAGCGCTGCTTCTCCACTAGGAAGCTTATTGTGGAGGCTATCCGTATGGCAGCCAATATCGATGAAATTCGTCGCATGCGTCATTTCACTGACCTGCTCACTCGACATCGATGGAATGTAAGAGGCCAAGGGAGTCGCTAAATCCTTGGTGATGACGAAGTTGACAGCGGGTATGCGCAAGCTTTTGAGAATAGGATAAGCTCCTGTAAAAAAGCTTTGATACCCATCATCAAAAGTGACCAACACCGCGTTCGATGGAACCGTTGCACCTGCCATGTACATTTTAAACTCATCTAAAGAAATGAAATGATAGCCTTTGCTGAGCAGTGTAGTTAACTGATTTTGAAACAAGGCACTTGTGATTGTGCTTGAGCTCGTATCAGTGTCATGGATGTGATGATACATCAGGACGGCAACCTGATCTTGATAGTAGATAGTCTCGGATCGTTCAGCCTGCAGGGGTGTCAGTAAGAGCGTGAGCCCAATCAGACTAACGAGAATCGAAATGACGATTCTTTTATACATGTCAGCGAATCTCCTTGTTTTGCTCACAAGAACCGTCGAACAGTTCCTATGAGGTATGGTATAATAGTTTATATTCTTTACGATTATGCGGGTAATTGAGAGGAGCTAGACAGTATTATGCAACATTTTTATCAAAGCGTTTATGATCTCATTGTAGAAACATCCACGAATTTACCGGGTGATGTCCGCCGTGCGGTACAGGCTGCTCAAGTAAGAGAGGATAATGGCACGCGTTCAGCGTTATCCCTATCCCGAATTGCCGATAACATTCATATGGCGGAGACGAATGTATCCCCGATTTGTCAGGATACAGGAATGCCAACGTTTATTATACACTGTCCGGTTGGAGCAAACCAACTTGTTATGAAGAAACACATCCTTGAAGCGGTTGCAAATGCGACGAAAGCTTCTAAATTACGTACGAATTCCGTAGATTCGCTTACGGGTGCTAATAGCGGGGATAACCTCGGTCCAGGAACACCTGTTATCCATTTCGAGCAATGGGAACGTGAGGATGTTGAAGTGAAGCTCATTCTCAAAGGCGGCGGCTGCGAGAATAAAAATATTCAATACAGTCTGCCAGCAGACCTCGAAGGTTTAGGAAAAGCGGGTCGTGACCTCGATGGCATTCGCAAATGCCTCATGCATGCCGTGTATCAAGCACAAGGTCAAGGCTGCAGTGCAGGCTTTATCGGTGTTGGCATCGGCGGAGATCGGACAAGCGGCTATGAGCTTGCGAAGCATCAATTGTTCCGCCATGTTGACGATGTGAACCCGCATCCGGACCTTCGTAAAGTCGAAGAATACGTGATGGAGCACGCGAACACGCTAGGAATTGGTACGATGGGCTTTGGCGGTCAAGTGACCTTGCTTGGTTGTAAAGTTGGCGTTATGAACCGTCTGCCGGCTAGCTTCTTCGTATCCGTAGCTTATAACTGTTGGGCGTTCCGTCGTCAAGGCGTGATTCTGAATGCGGAGACTGGCGAAATTAACGGCTGGTCGTATCCAAGAGGTTCGGAAGTTTCTTTCCAAGAGGCTTTCGAAGCAAGTGCGGAAGAAGCAAGAAATACGCCACAAGAAGAGCGTCGTGAAATCGTGTTGACGACTCCGATTTCAGAAGAGCAAATTCGCAGCTTGAAGGTCGGTGATGTGGTCGTCATTAACGGGACGATGCACACAGGACGCGATGCCCTGCACAAATATTTGATGGATCACGATGCGCCAATCGATCTGAATGGAGCGGCAATTTATCACTGCGGACCAGTTATGGCCAAAGATGATGCTGGTGAATGGCATGTGAAGGCAGCTGGACCGACAACGAGTATTCGTGAGGAGCCTTACCAAGGCGATATTATTAAAAAGTTCGGTATCCGCGCAGTTATCGGTAAAGGCGGAATGGGTTCCAAGACGCTTGCAGCCCTGAAAGAGCACGGCGGTGTATACTTGAATGCCATTGGCGGAGCGGCACAGTACTATGCACAGTGCTTCAAAAAGGTTGAAGGTGTTGATTATCTGGAATTCGGTATTCCAGAAGCGATGTGGCATTTGGAGACGGAAGGCTTCGCTGCGATTGTAACGATGGATTCACACGGCAACAGTCTGCATGCAGATGTAGAAAAGAATTCATTAGAAAAACTGGCAGCGCTGAAAGAGCCTGTGTTTAAATAAGTTCTCTTGTCTTAAAGTGCGCCCTGCATATTTACAAAAAAAATACTGGATTAACATTAGAAATTAGGGTTACTATTTAGAGTAGCCCTTTTTCTTATTGATGGAACAAATCGGCACACAACCCTGTTGGAGGTTTTCACATCCATGACCAAATTTCGTGCAAAGCTAACCCTGATTTTAATCTTATTAATTGGATGCTCGATGTTGGTTGCCGGTATTTTCATGGCGAAGGTCCTTGAGAGCTCTCATGTGAAGTCTTTACAAGAAAATATGGAGCGTGAGCTGCATATCATTGTGTCTAGCGGAGAATGGGATTATCAAGGGACGGATGCCGAGCTATTCAAGTATTATTCGACTCAGGCTCATCGGTTGAAGGATACAACGGGTGAGCGGTTGACCTATGTACGGGTAGACGGTAAAGTACTAGGAGACTCCGATCAACCGCCAGAGCAAATGGACAATCATTTATCACGACCAGAAATTGCAGCAGCAGCGAAAAATGGGGTCGGATATACGACGCGTTTCAGCGATACGTTGAGAGAGAAGATGCTGTATGCTGCCATTCCCGTTAAAAATGAAGCGAAAGCGACCATCGGTTTTTTACGAATATCAATGAGCTTAGAGCAAGTCGATAAATCCATACGCAGTCTATGGTACTTCCTCTTCTCTGGACTTGTGATCCTATTTGTCATTGCAGGTATCGTTAGTTATCGCATTGCCAAAGGAATTACAAGGCCAATTGAGCGTATGACTAAGGTCGCGCAGCAAATCACGAATTTGAATTATGAATCTCGTGTTCCCGCTTATCGGAATGATGAGGTTGGGCAGCTTGGGCAGGCGATTAATCGCATGTCTGAAAGCTTGCAGGGACAAATGGCGCGAATTCAGGAGAACGAACGCAGACTGCAAGGTGTCATGGAAAATATGATGAGCGGCATCATGATGATTGACCGTGAAGAGCGGATTATGCTGCTCAATCCTTCTGCAGAAGCGATTCTGGGTTTCTCCTCTCAAGAGCTGCTAGGGAAGAAATATAATGAAGCGAAGCAGCAATATGATTTTACGAAAATGATCCAAGAATGCATCGAGCTTCAGGAACCGATTTCAGACGAGATGATGTTCTATTATCCAGCAGAACGTATTCTAGATATCCATCTGAGTCCCATTGCACATGAGGATGAAGAATGGTCAGGTGTGCTGATCGTGCTGCACGATATCACGGCGGTTCGAAGACTAGAGCGAATGCGCAGCGAGTTCGTGGCGAATGTTTCGCACGAATTGAAGACGCCGATTGCGGCAGTCAAGGGCTTTGCAGAGACGCTGCTCGCTGGCGCGCTGAATGATAAGGAAACGGCAGTTTCGTTTCTACAAATCATTTTTGATGAAAGTGAGCGGTTGAATCGATTGATCGGGGATATTCTAGAGCTTTCCAAGATCGAATCGAAGCGGATTCCGATGAATTTCTCGCCTATTTATTTGCCGGAATTCCTAGATAGATCGCTAAGTGTATTGCGGAAAGAAGCGGAGAAGAAGCATATTGAGCTCAGCATGACGGTTGAAGATGATATGTATATTGAAGCGGATGAAGATCGCTTGCGCCAAATTATTATTAATTTGTTATCCAATGGTATCGCGTATACGCAGGAGGGTGGCAAAGTTAAATTGCGTGTAGAGCCTCTAGAGACGAATGCCGACGGAGACTATGAACGACTGCGAGTGATAGTTTCGGATACGGGAATGGGTATTCCTAAGAAGGATTTACCTCGGATTTTTGAACGGTTTTATCGGGTGGATAAAGCACGATCTCGAAGTTCAGGCGGAACAGGACTCGGCTTATCGATCGTCAAGCATCTCGTGGAGCTGCATAAAGGAACGATTCGCGTCGAAAGCGAAGTTGGGGTAGGGACGAAATTTATTATTGAGTTACCTGTGATACATTAATTTGGGTTGGATATTATTGCGGATTTACACCACGATGATGAAGACTTTACAATGCCTTTACATTTGTGTGATACACTGAAGTTGTGCAATGTTAATAAACTGTAAATGCGGGGGATCCCATGGCACAAAAGATACTGGTTATTGAAGATGAGCCGACATTGGCTCGGTTACTATCTTATAATCTTTCGCAGGAAGGCTATGACACAAAGGTGATTGATCATGGTGGAGATGGCCTGCAGGAGGCGCTTCAGCAGTCGTATGATTTAATCATTTTGGATATTATGCTCCCAGGTCTGAGCGGCTTTGAGGTATTGGCAAAGCTTAGACAGAAGGGAAATCGAACGCCTGTCATTATTCTAACGGCGCGCAATGCCGAGGATGAGGTCGTACAGGGCTTGAAGCACGGAGCTGATGATTATATCACGAAGCCATTTGGCGTGGCTGAGCTGCTTGCGCGTGTAGCTGCTGTTCTACGACGTACTCAGTCGGATGAAGCGGCTGCAGATATAGCCAAATCGAATGAGAAAGTCATTCAGGCTGGTGAGCTTCGTATTTATCCTGAGAAATATGAAGTCGTGTTGAATGGAGAGTCGATTCCACTTCGACCGAAAGAATTTGAAGTACTGCTATACCTTGTGCAGCGGCCAGGTGTGGTTGTCACTCGAGATGATTTGATGAACATCGTTTGGGGTTTTGACTATATCGGGGGTCAGCGTACAGTCGATGTGCATGTGAGTTCCTTGCGCAAGAAGCTGGAAATGAATCAGCAATCCGTTCAGATTGATTCAATTCGCGGCGTTGGGTACAAGCTGGTAGCAACAATGATTAAAAAGTAAGGAGCATGGAAGCTGGTTAGGCAGCGGCCATGCTTTTTTTCTATGATTAGGCTTGATTTTGGAGCCAATAACACAATCGCATACAATCTTCGCAAAATCGGGAATTTTTTTAGCGGTGGTATTGGGTATAATTAATGTATACATAACTGTCTTTAGAAAAATTTGCAGGATCATTATAGAGGAGGAACATCATGTCAACGAAGTATCGAATCGCAATTATTGGGTGTGGAGGGATTGCCAATGGCAAACACATGCCTAGCTTAAGCAAATTGGACAATGTAGAAATGGTAGCATTTTGTGATATCGTTTCGGAGAGAGCGCAGGAAGCTGCCGCGAAGTTCGGTAAGGAAGAAGCGCGCGTTTATGAAGATTATCGCGAGGTTTTGAAAGATGGTTCCATCGATATCGTTCATGTGTGTACACCGAATGATTCCCACGCGGAGATTACAATTGCGGCTTTGGAAGCTGGGAAGCATGTTATGTCAGAGAAGCCTATGGCGAAAACAGCAGCCGACGCTAGACGAATGGTTGAAGCAGCGAAGCGTACTGGCAAAAAGCTAACTGTCGGCTATAACAATCGTTTTCGTGGCGATAGCCAACATTTGCATAAGCTTTGCTCGGAAGGCGAGCTAGGCGAAATTTATTTTGCTAAGGCACATGCGATTCGTCGCCGCGCGGTTCCGACTTGGGGCGTGTTCCTCGATGAAGAGAAACAAGGCGGAGGCCCGTTGATCGATATCGGTACGCATGCTCTAGATTTGACGATGTGGATGATGAACAACTATGAGCCAGCGGTTGTTTTGGGTACTTCTTATCACAAGCTATCTCAGCGAGAGAACGCGGCGAATGCTTGGGGTCCTTGGGATCCTGCCAAGTTCACGGTAGAAGACTCAGCATTTGGCATGATTACGATGAAAAATGGCGCTACGATTATTCTTGAATCCAGCTGGGCGTTAAATACGCTTGAAGTGGACGAAGCGAAATGTACGCTTTCCGGTACGGAAGGCGGCGCTGATATGAAAGGCGGTCTTCGTATTAACGGTGAGAAGCACAGCCGTTTGTTCACGACGGAAGTAGAACTGAACGCGGGCGGAGTTGCTTTCTACGACGGTAAAGCAGAAGTTGCCTCCGATTTAGAGATGAAGCTATGGATTCAAGCGATTGAGAATGATACAGATCCAGTCGTTACACCAGAGCAAGCATGTGTGGTTTCTGAGATTCTAGAAGCTATTTACGAGTCAGCGAGAACAGGTAAGGCTGTTTATTTCGACTAAATCATTGATGTCCCCCATGCCTGGGAAATAGTTAAAGACGGGAAAAATCCCCCTTCGGATAAGATACACTTATCGGTTGGAGGGATTTTTCGTGTTTTTTCGGTGCTCGCCGGGAGCTACGCCTGTACGTTGTTTGAATATTTTAGAAAAATGATGTAAATCAGCAAAGCCGCAGTAGTCGGAGATGGACTCATGGCTGAGGTCTGTGTTCGTAAGTAATTCCTTCGCATGATGGATGCGCATCTGTAATAAGTACTGGTGCGGAGAAGTCCCGTAGCGTTGTTTGAAGAGGTAGCTGAACCTTGAAACAGAGAGATTCGCGCGCTCGGCCATGTCCTCCACAGAGATGGGATCACTTAAATGATTGGAGAAATACGAGGTGATCCAGTTCAAGGTTGGAGTTGATGTGGGGACTTCGCGCTGATAGGATTCTAAAATAGATAGGATGATCTCTAACATGAGATGCTGAGTTCTTAGCTGCGTGAGCGGATCTTGCATCGTAATCAGCTCAATGGTTTGTAAGAGCTTTTCTTTTAACAGAGATGGATTCTGCGGCTGAAAGTCTACAGGAACTCGAATCTGGAACAGGTCTTGCATGGTAGGCTGTATCAGATGGCTGTATGCGGATAGGTCAATTTGGCCTGGGCGCGTTGGGAAGCTGTCTTCTCGTTCACTATTGTAGGCAATATCAAAATGTAAATAAGGCGTAACTGTGTTCGTTAATCCTTCTAAGGAAAGCAGGCTCCCAGGTTGGACTAGGCAAAATTGGCCAGGATAGAACATATATTTCTGATGATCGACCCAGAAACAACAGGTCCCATCTTGGATGTACACCAATAAGTAGTCCAATAGTCTTCGCTCTGGATAGTTCCATGGCTTGCGAACAGCATAATCACACTCTCTGATATAAGGGACAATCGGTGCGGACTTCCAAATTTCTTGTTGCATGGAAGAGCCTCTCTTTCTGTTACTCGAAAGGTTGTATGACTGACATCAGCTGACGCCTATTACCACTTATTGTAGTACATGATGATGCTTGAATGCCAGTTGTTTTTGACAAATCAATAACCATGTTTGACAAAGATTCTTAGGCAAGTGGGTCGTATAATAAAGCTATAAATAGACAAATTGAGGTGTATAGCATATGAGTAATCAAGAAGCTAATCAAATCAATGAACTACCTACAATCGATGACAGCTATGAGTTATCACAGGTGCAAAAAGAGAGCTATCAGCGGGATGGCCATATCGTTCTTCGCGAAGTCGCAAGTGCAGAAGAAATTAATGCCTATGAGCCAATCATTTCGAACTTGGTGAAATCATTAAATAATCAAGATAAACCACTGGATCAGCGTGATACGTATGGGAAGGCGTTTATCCAGATTTCGAATTTGTGGGAGCATAGTGAAGAAATCCGCCGCTTTGTGTTTGCGAAGCGTTTTGCCAAAATTGCCGCTGATTTAATGGGTGTAGACGGCGTGCGCATGTATCATGACCAAGCCTTGTATAAAGAGCCTCATGGCGGTCATACTCCTTGGCATCAAGATCAAATTTATTGGCCGCTGGATACAGATAAAACGATTACGATGTGGATGCCGCTTGTCCCGATCTCTGAAGCGGTAGGTTCGATGACCTTTGCTTCCCAATCCCATCTCATGGGTTACATCAATAAAATGGTTATTTCCGATGAATCCCATCGTACGTTGGCAGGGTATATCGAGGGTAAGGGCTTTGAGACCAAGTCGCACGGCGCGATGGCTGCAGGGGACGCTACGTTCCATGCTGGATGGACGCTGCATAGTGCTCCTGGCAATCCGACGGATACGATGCGCAAAGTCATGACCGTCATTTATTATGCAGATGGTTTGCAGATTGCTGAGCCAGACAGCAAAGCACGCGAGAGTGATTTGAAGCGATGGTTTCCTGGCCAGAAAGCGGGGGAGCTAGCTGCTTCTGAGCTGAATCCATTATTGTATAGCCGAAAATAATAGAAAAGATCGCTTTCCTACTATAATTAGTGAGGAAGGCGATCTTTTTTCATTCAAAGCAGCTAGGTCACCATTTGCTCCCATACGGTGAAGGGCATCGAGCGCTGCTGAGCTTGGCTTTCACGCCCATCAAGCAACCGCAGTGACGGCATGTTGTACCGAACTGATAATCGCTGCAGCTCGTGCAGACGGCGATGCGACGGTCATATTCAGCTTCGGTGGTCAGCTTCAGGTTACGAACGCGGAGCGTTTCGCCGAAAAGCTTGGCGATTTCTTCAGGTGTTACGTGCACGGAGGCTGAACAGCCTTTGCAATCGGATCCAACTTCATCTCTCGTTCCAACTGGATTATCCATCGTATTACACTCCTACGTGAGGCATAGTGTGACAACGGAACGAGCAGGCAGGGTAACGATAAGCACGTCATTTTCGATTCGATAATCGGTAAAAGGTTGTGATTTCACTGCATCTGGTTCCTCGAAGGTATTGTGTGCATACATCGTATCGGACGTAATGACAGAACCTGAGATTGTTCCGCGAGGAGCTCCTTTCATATCGCATTGAACCACAAGCGGCTCTTCATGATGCAAATTACAGAGGGACACATGCAATTGATTATCCGCGTTTAATGAAGCTGATGCGCTGAGTTGGTTGATTTGCTTGCCATCCATCGCATACGTAGGGCTGTCCGCTTCAACTGCAATGTGGCTCGCATCTTGATGCACCTTGTACATGTCGAAAACATGATAAGTAGGTGTAAGCAGCATGTCAGCACCTTCCGTTAGAATAACAGATTGCAACACATTGACGACCTGCGCAATATTAGCCATGCGAACACGATCACTATGTTGATGGAAAAGGTTTAAATTAATACCAGCGACGAGCGCGTCGCGGATCGTATTCTGCTGATAGAGGAAGCCAGGATTCGTGCCAGGCTCTACATTGTACCAAGTGCCCCATTCATCCACGATTAAGGCGACTCTTTTGTCAGGATCGTACGTATTCATAATGGCAGAATGCCGTGTGATGAGTTCATCCATGTAAAGTGTTTTCTCAAGGGTTGCAAACCATTCTTGTTCATTGAAATCCGTTGCGGAGCCTTTGTCTTTCCAAACCCCTGTAGGCAATGTGTAGTAATGAAGACTGATGCCGTCCATGTATTTCGTTGCTTCGCGCATCAAGACTTCGGTCCAATTGTAATCAGCGCTGTTGGCGCCGCAGGCGATTTTGAAAATCTTATTATCCCCATAGTTCCTTACATAGCAAGCGTATCTGCGATACAAATCCGCATAGTATTCAGGACGCATATCCCCGCCGCAGCCCCAATTCTCGTTGCCCACGCCAAAATAGGTGAGCTTCCACGGCTTCTCGCGGCCATTCTCTTGGCGCCAATTCGCCATCGGTGACTCTCCGTCGAAGGTCATATACTCTACCCACTCCGACATTTCCGCGACGGTACCGCTTCCAACATTGCCGCTAATGTAGGGCTCAGCGCCGATCAATTCGCATAATCGTAGAAACTCATGCGTCCCGAAGTGGTTATTCTCAACAACACCGCCCCAGTGCGTATTGATCATGCGTTTGCGTTTTTCAGCGGGACCTACGCCATCTTTCCAATGATATTCGTCCGCGAAGCAGCCGCCAGGCCAACGAAGAACTGGAATTTGCAGCTTTTTCAGCGCGTCAAGCACATCGTTCCGCATGCCTTCTGTGTTTGGGATCGGAGAGTCGAGTCCAACCCAGATACCCTCATAGATACAGCGTCCCAGATGCTCAGAGAAATGTCCATAAATATTACGGTTAATCGTGTGTTGAGGTGAATCCGAATGAATCGTCAGCTTAGCCATGAAAGGTATCTACTCCTTATGAATTCATATTGGTAACCGACTCCCGACTGATTAGAGCAGCCGAAAGAATGATTTGTTCCTTGGTGATAGACGCTTGCGCGTGGTGCCGATGGATCGCGGAAAGCAGTTCCTCGACGAGATGCTTGGCATCCAAGCTGAACGTTGTCAGCCTTGGTGATATTTGTGCAGCAAGGGGAATATCGTCACAGCCAATGATGGAAACATCGCCCGGAACGGAGCGGCCATTCTCTCGAAGGCCTTGTATACAACCAGCAGCCATCCAATCATTAACTGCGAAAATGGCATTCGGCAGCTCGGCTGTAAGCAAAAGGTCCGCTGCTCGGCGGCCGCCTTCCCAGTTCATTTTCTCCGTAATGACGTGGACTGGGGCGTTCTGGCCTTGGCAGTACGCGAGAAAGCCTTGCTTACGCAGCCGGGAGGAATCGTATTTATCAGGCCCTGCAAGCAGGGTGAAGGTCCGATGTCCTGCATCGTAAAGCGTTTTGGCTGCTTTACTCCCAATCCGATAATCATCGAAATATATTTGGATGATATCCTCACGGTGTGCGTAGCGCTGTATTGCGAAGAGCTGACCAGACGCTGTATGGAGTCGATCTAGCTGTGCGTCATCCATCTGTCCGATGAGAATGAGTGGGCTCGGAAGTGAAGCTTCAGTTGACTGTTCGTGGTGGAGCATAGAAATTTTGATGGCTTGCTTTGCAGATAAATTTGTAATTTCAACAAGGAAGTTCGTGTAGTAGGGGTCATTCGCTTTGATATCGGGTGAACACATGACGTATAGGGTGTCTAAGAGCACAGCTGGAACAATGTAGGTACCTTTGCCTTGCAATTGAACGAGCAAGCCTTCTTGGACCAAAGTTTTGATCGCAGCGCGAACACTTACCCGACTAGCTTCGAAGTTCTCAGCCAAATCTCGTTCAGAGGGAATCTTAACGAGCTGATCCTTCTGTAAAGACTGAATTTGCACACGAAGTTGTTCGATGAGTCTTTCTTTAATAAGTGGAGATTTCTCCATGAGACCAAACCACCATTCTGGGTAATACCATTTAAAATCTATGTAATACCAATAAGATACCACGTAGGGTGTGTGGGAGTCTATAATTATTTGTTGTTGTTGTTGTTGTTGTTGTTGTTGTGTTGTGTGTTATCAATATTCTTGAGACTGTTATCATTATTTGTGAGACCTGTTGTCAAAATTCGTGAGAAAATTGTATACTCTTGTATCGGGCGTAGAGTGGTACCTAAACCATCAGAAAGTGTATTTAGTTATGCCCATAGAGTACATGTATCAACTTATGAATGGGTCAGTGCCAACGGCAGAAGTAGATCAGGTAAATATCTGTATCGACTACGCTACAAAACCATTGAGCGAAGCTTCGCTTCTGAAAAAAGACCCCGAAAGGGGTCTTTTTTGATTTACGATTTGAATTATCTCAGAAACATCAATACGTGCTCGGCAAACAACTCCGGGTATTGAAATAAGAAGCCATGGCCGGAATCCGGATAAATAATCAGTTGAGCATTCGGAACTTTTTGAGAGATGATATAAGAATTAACGGTAGGAATCATGACATCGTGATTTCCGTTGGCCACAAGCACGGGCTGCTTGATTTCTCCCAGTCGGTCGAATGTTGAAATCGTTCTCCATGCCCCGGCACCTTTGATTTGGGCTTGCACCGATTCCGGTTTTACAAGTGGCGCTCTTGAATCTTTTCTTCTGGCAAGACGCTCTAAATACGCTAAGCCTGCCGCTCTGCTCGTCTCGGTTTGCTCAAAGAACAAGTACAGGAAATCCTCGGCATCGTTAACCGGCTTGAACGCAACTTGAAATACTTCCGGTTTTCCGGCTTCCGTGCCTTCCCCGGTTCCTCCCCCCGTACCTGCCAAAATCAAGCGACGGACCAAATCCGGATGCTCTAACGCCACGATTTGAGCAATGTAACCGCCCATAGAAAAACCCAACAAGTCGACTTGTTTAAGTCCTAACGCTCGAATGAAAGCATAAGCGTATTTCGCCGTTCCAAAGAACGAATCCGGTGTCTCTCCCGATGACAATCCTATGCCTGCGCTATCGAACAGGATGATCGTCCGTTCTCTTGCCAGTGCATTGATGAGAGCAGGATCCCAATCGTCTATCGTGCCTCTGAAACGTTGGCAGAAAACGAGCGGAACATCCGATGGCTTACCAAAAGTCCGATAAGCGAACCGAATGCCATCCGCTTCTAAATACGAAGTTTCTACTGTTTCCGCGGTCGCCTCGACAGATGAGATTGTATTGGTCATTTCATTTCCTCCTAAAGTTTGTTGTTCAAATGCTTCATAACTATCGAACAAAAAAAGAATAACATACCGATCGGTATGTTATCAAGATGCAAAATTTGAAAATTCCGATTTGAATTATCTCAGAATCATTTCCACACTCATTCTTTGCACGGGTGAGCACGATTATTCACTGAACGACAAAAAAGCACGCCAAGTCTGCGTGCGGAATGGACATCTTCATTTTCCCGTATTCGTTCTGCAAGGGCTCATATTTATTTCAACAAGCGAAGGATCCCCTCAAGGGTATCCTCGACGAACTTACGTTCAGGTTTCGCTTTTAAGGTAACAAAGAGACCCGTCATGAACACGACGAGCGATTTCGCTACGTCTGCGGCATTCAGATCTGGTTTAAATTCACCAGAACGGATGCCTTTGTCTAAGGCCTCTTGAAAAATTTCGACCAATTTCTTCTGGTGCTCGCCCGTCATTTGAGCGAATCTCGGCTCATGAGGCGCAAGTTCTGCCATCGTATTGACGGAAAAACAGCCGCGGATCGGATCCGATTTGTACGCCGAATCGATGATATCTTGAAAACAGGATCGAATGGCTTCCGTTACCCGCATTTCTTGTCCAAGTTTATGTTCGAAGTAGCGGATCATGGATTCGGAATATTTGACCAGCGAAGCCGCGAACAATTCCTTTTTATCTCCGTACGTCGAATAAATGCTTGGCCGCTGGATCCCCATCGTCGTCGTGAGATCGCTAAGGGATGTGGCTTCATAACCTTTCTCCCAAAACACACGTATTGCGGCCTTCAAAGCTACCTTTTCGTCGAATTCTTTTGTTCTCGCCATGAAAGAACCTCCATACTGTACTGATCGATATTAAATTTACTATAACGCCCGCATCTTGAAAGTCAATCATAAAAAAATGCCACCCGCAAAGGTGTCATTTTTCGCATATTCCCACTCGATCGTCGCCGGCGGCTTCGGCGTAATGATTGGAAGCATAAGCATGCCAAAACGGCAAACATAAGGGTTAAGTGACAACACGCAAGATTAATCAATTCATTTAACAAAGTTGGCCACCACGGTAGCAAGACAGATGACTGAAAGCAGTTAGCGAAAATTGCTTCGATGTAATTGATGCTCTCCACCGATCGTTTTCTGATTTCGTTGTGCGTACATTCCTCAAGGCTTGAAATATATGCCCCTTCACATCTTATACGAAACTTCCGATCTTGGCGCACGCTTCGCTCTTGGGGGGGGAATGTATAATTATGCATTTCCTGCTAGAGGGTTTCTCAAGAATTGTGAAAAAATACGTTCACATTATTAATTCATGTTGTCTATATGAAAGCTAATTTCTTTAATTACTTTTTTTCGATATAGGCCTGGGGTAACGCCAGTAAACTTCTTAAATAACTTATGAAAATAAGGTAAACTCTCATAACCGCAATTGTGGGCGATCGTATCAATACCTAAGTCGGTAGTTAAAAGCTGCTCTTTTGCAGTTGAAATTCGCTTGGCATTCACATAGTCGGTGATATTCATCCCGGTTAATTGTTTAAACACCCTAGATAAATGAGCGGCAGAGACTGAAGTCTGCTTAGCCAAATACGAAAGCCCAACGATTTGGTCAGTGTGATACTGATCTAAGTGTTGAAGTATGTTTAGTAACCAGGAGGGTCCGACATCGGATTCGGCCAGTTGATGATGGGATTCTTTTAATATCAAACGATTAATGCTGATTAGAAGGCTATTTAAAAGTAGTTGAACTGCGTATCTAAAACCAGCTTCGTGTCGTTCCAATTCATCATGCATTTGTTTGAGTTTTTCTTCAAGATGAGGGCGCATGTCTGCTGGGACAACAAGCTTATAGCTCTTATATTTTCGTGCTCGCTCAAAAACTTGCATATTCGTAAAGGAATCACCTGCTGAATAATGTCCGATCAGTTGCGGATCAAAAAAGACAGCAGTGGCCGTAATAGGAGATTCAGAATCTGGTAATGCCTGATGAATAGTATTGCCAGGAATGATGAAGAGGTCTCCTTCATTCATCTCATAGAGCATTTGGTTTAAGAAAAACGTACCTTTTCCACTATAAACATAAACCAATTCAAAGCGATCATGAAGATGTTCTGGAAGTTCTCGAATTGGTGTCTTTTTGTCCTTAAATACAATGTTAAATGGCAGGAGGTCGTCGTTAGTAAAGTTCTTTATAAGCGGTTTTTGCATTTTGCGAGCCTCCCCAGATCAACACACTTCATTATTTGACTTATTTATAGAATATCAAAATAGAGTATGTTTTTGCAAAGGTAAAGAATTAACAAATGCCATAATCTTGGTACAATATGATTAAGTAGCACCAACATTGGATGAAATTTAATTTATTCTATCATAGGCCAACTTAGTATTTGGATTGTTCGGAAAATCTCATTAAAGGAGCCAGTCATCGATGGACGTCGTTTACCAATTTGAAGAAGTAGCTAGACTTCCCTTACCAGGGGATAACTGTGCCGTTGCGATTCACCAATTGAACTCTGGTACCGCCATTCAGTATGAAGGCCAAATCCTCACCTTGGATTTCACAGTTATGGAAGGCCATCGATTTGCGGTGAAAGCGATTGCTGCTGGCGAAGATCTACTTTCGTGGCAGTTGCCTTTCGGAGTGGCGCTTAAGCCGATTCAGCCCGGCCACTATGTGATCAACGAAACAGTACGAAAAGCGCTCAGTGTGCGCCAGTTGACATTCGCGGTGCCGGCGGAGCCCAATTTCGCGGATCAAGTTTCTCCTTATATCCTTGACGAGGAGAACTTCCAGCCGGCTCAGGCATCGCCAGCTTTTACGGATACGCGCACTTTCATGGGATATCGCCGCCATAAAGATCGCGGGGTTGGCACCCGGAACTACATCGTACTGCTCGGCACCACCTCGCACACGGGGAGCTACGTGAATGAGCTTGCCGCTCGTCTGCAAGGCGAATGGAAGAACGATTCGAATATAGACGGGATCGTTCCCGTCGCTCACACGGAGGGCGGCACAGAGAAGCCGAATAATGTGGACTTGCTGCTGCGGACGCTGGCAGGTTTCATGGTCAACCCGAACGTCGGAGCGGTATTGGTTGTCGATTATGGCAATGAATCGGTCACGAACAAGATGGTGGAGGCTTATGCACGTGAGCATAGCTATCCGATTGATGAAGTCCTGCATAAGTTCGTGTCGCTCACAGGAAGCTTCGAAGAGGAGCTGGTTAATGGTGAAGCGTTAGTACGCGAATGGCTGGGGGCGGTCAACACGATGCAGCGAACGCCTGAATCCATCAGCCACTTGCGAATCGGCTTGCAATGCGGCGGGTCGGACGCATTTTCCGGCGTATCCGCGAATCCGCTGCTCGGCTGGGTTTCGGAGCAATTGGTGCGTTACGGCGGAGGGGCTAGTATAGCCGAAACGGATGAGTTGATTGGCGCGGAGCCATATATCCTCTCGAAAGTACGCAACGTGGAAACCGCGCGCAAATTTCTGGAACTTGTGAACCGATTTAAGGAGCGCACGTCCTGGCACGGCACCAGTGCGGAAGGTAACCCGTCAGGCGGCAACATGTATCGCGGCTTGTACAACATCTATCTTAAATCTATAGGCGCTGCTATGAAGAAAGATCCGACAACGCGGATTGATTATGCAACTGAGTACGGGGAGCTCATGAAGGATGGCGGCTACTATTTCATGGATAGCCCTGGCAATGACCTGGAGAGCATAGCCGGACAGGTAGCCGCAGGCTGCAACATGATCTTCTTTACTACGGGAAATGGTTCGATCACCAACTTTCCATATGTGCCTACGATCAAGGTGGTCACGACAACTCGCCGCTTCCAATTGCTTTCGAACGATATGGATGTGAACGCGGGGCAGTATCTGGAAGGCAAGTCCATGGATGAGCTGGGCCAAGAGGTATTCGAGTTGGCGCTCCAAATTGCCTCTGGTCAGCGAAGCGTCGGAGAGAAGGCGGGCCATGCCCAAGTACAAATTTGGCGCAACTGGCAGCAGAACGATGCGAGTCAGCTAAAGACGCTGCTTCACACTCCTGT
The DNA here is from genome assembly GCF_059692115.1 of Paenibacillus sp. J31R30. NCBI lineage: Bacteria > Bacillati > Bacillota > Bacilli > Caryophanales > Paenibacillaceae > Paenibacillus > Paenibacillus sp. J31R30. The sequence goes on from NZ_JCAUAV010000002.1 coordinate 332,902, forward strand.
ACCGACAGGAGAGCCGATAGAAATTGAAGATGATGCTATAATGAAGGCTAACCCGATCCAATTTTCCTTTACTCGACATCGCAATCGGCAGTCTAGTGACAATATCGGCTTGATCGTGCCGACCAGTCTTTGTGCCGGACAGGTAGCGGGCATGATCACAAGACGCCTGAACGAGCAAGGAGCAGGGCAGCCTGAGCTCTCGCGTTTTGTCACATTGGCCCACACGGAAGGTTGCGGCACCTCGGGGGGGCCAGCCGAATCGCTGTTTGCCCGCACGATGATCGGCTATATTACGCATCCGATGGTGGAGCATTGTTTGCTGCTGGAGCATGGCTGCGAGAAAACACATAACGACTACATGCGCCATCAGATGGATGTGATGGGCGTTGATGCGAGCCGTCTTGGTTATGCCAGCATCCAGCTCGACGGCGGAATTGCCAAGGTTAGCGAGAAGGTTGAGGCCTGGTTCGCCGATCGAGTGGTTGCTTCCGATCCTGCGGAGAAGGTGACGGTCGGTTTGGAAGGGCTGCGCATCGGAATCGTAAGCGTCGGTGCCATTAACAAAGATGCCGGCAAGCAGCTTGGGGCAATGACCAAGATAATTGTCGGTGCTGGAGGCATGGTCGTCGTTCCCGAGAACAGCGAATTGCTTGCCGAGGAAGCGTTCAGTCAACAGCTTTTTAGTGCTCATCCAGTTGGGCCGTCTATCGCCTATGGGGAACACGTCCGCCGAAACGGCTTCCACATTATGGAGACTCCAACAACGCATGGGGTAGAGACGATTACAGGACTCGCCGCCACAGGTGTGGAATTAATAATCGTGCTAATCGGTGATCGTCCAATGCAGGCGCATCCTTTCGTCCCCATGCTGCAAGTGACGTCGAGTCAGGACGTGCTGCATAACCATAAGCAAGATATCGATTTGGGACTTGAGGGCAACCCGAGCTTATGGGTGGATCATATACTCGAGCGTAGCAAAGAAATTTTGGAACATACTTATGTACCGCGTCTCTATCAGCAAGGTAATATCGATTTTCAAATGACACGGGGCTTTTTGGGGGTGTCGTTATAATGCAGACAATATCAGAAAGCGAGGTAAACTCCATGACGAACGCATTATTATCCCTACGGCCGCTTGGCAGTACTGGCCTACTCATATCACCGCTATGTATTGGAGCCGCACCGCTCGGGGATATGCCGGAGACCTTTCAATATAGCACGTCAGAAGAACAGGCATTGGTGACGTTGCGCACAGCCTTCGAAAGCCCGATCAACTTTATAGATACGGCTGCAGCATACGGAGAAGGCGAGAGCGAACGGCGAATTGGTAAGGCTATTCATGTAAATGGTGGTCTTCCCGCAGGTTACGTGTTGGCAACCAAAGCCGACCGCGACTTCAAGACCGGCGACTTCAGCGGCGAACAGATCAAACGTTCCATTGAAGGAAGTCTCGAACGATTAGGACTTGATCGTCTGCAATACGTTTACATCCACGATCCTGAACATACCACCTTCGAAAATGTGATGGGACCCGGCGGACCTTTAGAAGTACTTCAAAAGTTTCAAGAGCAAGGAGTCATTGAACACATAGGCATCTCCGGCGGACCGATCGATATGCTCATTCGTTATGTCGAAACGAGAGCGTTCAGTGCGGTTGAAACCCACAATCGATATACGCTGCTCAATCGAGCTGCCGAACCATTGCTTGATGTCGCGAGTAGCATGGGCGTCGCCGTCATTAACGCCGCTCCTTATGGCAGCGGCATATTAGCTAAAGGTCCGGAAGCATACGCTCGGTATGCCTATAGCGATGCTTCGCCAATCGTAGTGGAAAGAGCACGTATGTTCGCTAAAGTTTGTCAGGAATACGATGTGCCACTAGCCGCAGCAGCGCTTCAATTCTCGCTTCGCGACCCGCGGATCGCCAGCACGGTCGTCGGCATGAGTAAACCGGAACGGATAGCCCAGACGTTGGAGCTCGCGAATTACCCGATTGCCCCCGAGCTATGGCAGGCGCTTGATGCCTTTGGCTATGATATGGATGATCCCGAAGAGAATCGATAAGCTTAGTGGGTAGGGGAAATCATGGTCATCTAGATCGATTCGTGACCGAACTGCTCGGGTGATTCATTGAATTGGAACAATAATCTCGTCCCTAAGAGCAAAGGAACACGAACCCAATGGGGCTATCGTGTTCCTTTTTTTTTGTTGTAGGATAATAATGTCATCGGGCATAAGCCGCCTCTATTTGCTATTTTTTCTGAACTGATTAGGTGAAATGCCATACACTTTTTTGAAGGTCCTAATAAAATGTGTGTTATTTTCAAAGCCAATCGATTCACTAATGTTTTGAACCTTTAAATCAGAAGAGGTAAGTAGTTCAATGGCTTTATTTAATTTTATTGTTTGGATGATAGCTAGAAAAGTTTGGCCAGAGGCAGCTTTAATTAGCTTGCTTAAGTATGATTCGGTGAAATGAAATGTACTTGATAATTCTCCTAAGGTTACTGTTTTATAATGATCCTGCATATAGGCTAAGATCGAAAGCAACTTATCATTCTTGGTTAAACTTTTGGGTAATTCGACTTGACTTTCATATTCTCTCAGCAAATAGCTGAAAAATAACATGAGCAGGTTATATAGAATATTCGCGGTATATTTTTTGTTATCATGCTGTTCAATAAATAACTTGGAGAGAATTTCTTTCAGGTTGGGATCTCGATTTGTTCGAAAAATAATGTAATTATTGTATTCCTCTGTATACAGGACTTTCATAAAGAATGAGGAGAGAACGGTTTCATGTTTAAGCATTTCTAGAAATGTTTCATTAAAAGTACTTCTCTTTATCAATACATTTAAGATAATGCTATCATCAAATACCTCAATGGTATGTTCCACCTTGGGTGGGATGATACATAAATCACATTCACTTAGCTGAATAACTTCTCCATTAATTTTCTGGACGCAATGACCTGCATATACGTAAATCAATTCGAAAAACGCATGCCGATGTTTGAAAACGGGTGTAAATCTTTTGTGTTTTAGAATGATAATGTCTGTACGATCGCTCGAAGAAAAATAGTCTTCTTCTTTGAGTTCCTTTATTAGATCCATGTCCAAGTTATCCATAAAAACTTGAAACGTATTGCGATCCTTTTTGGCATCATAATACTTACGATAAAATAACTCTTCTTCCGAATACGCCTTAAGCATTGTATCCAATTCAACTAGGTTCAATGTACTTAGCCTCCATATAAAAGAACATAAAATGTAAACTTTTGAAGGTGAATGATGCTAATGATTTTACTCTTTTATTTCATTATCATGTAAATTAAATACAATGCATAGGGAGCAAATGGAAAATGACCAGTTATATTATATCTGAAATTACTGTGATGAATGAAATTGAGCCTATGGGTTTGGATGAGAAGAAACCGGTATTTGCTTGGAAATTTATTTCAAATGAGAAGAACATGAAGCAAACGGATGTAAGGATTACCGTAGGGGAGAAACCTGCGGGTCTTGATATGTGGGACAGTGGTTGGATGAATAAGGACTGTTCAATAGGAACTGCTTATGCAGGAAGAGCTTTGCAGCCATGTACGGAATATTATGTTACGGTGATAACGATGAACCAAACATCGGAAATAGCTGTAGCTTCAACCAAATTTGAAACGGGCTTGATGAATCCGAAATTAGATGCCTGGAACGGGGCGAAGTGGATCGGTGCGCCGGAATATTACGTCTGCAGCGATTCCATGGGAATTTTCTCTTTGAGAAGTTCAATTACTATAGCATCAGGTGGAACTAGGGCAGGGCTTGTTTTTGGTGCTAATGATGCCAGACTCTTAAACAGGGAAAGAAATGAATCCTTCTTAGAAGGTGAAAACTATATTTCTTATGAAATCAACATAAGCAATCAGCCAGCAACTTTGGATATTTATCGGGTAGGCTATCACAAAGATGATAACAAAAATGTTCCTTTTGCTTCAGTACCCATCGTCAACTTTGAGGGTGAGGAGAAAGTTCAGTTGATTACGGAAGCCAATCAATACGATCCTCATGAAATCAAGATCGATGTTGTGGGTAATGGGGCTTACGCTTATGTAGATGGCGTACTCGTTGATGCCATGTTAAATCCTAAATCTATAGGAACGAGGCTAATTACGAGACAATTAAACCCACTTGGGGATAACGACATCACAACCTTCCCGCGACTAAATGAAATTGGTTATTTGGTTGGGGCGGGAACAAGCGCGCACTTTGATGGTATTCGCTTAAGCTTTTTGCGACATCCGTCTAATCAGTTCTTTGAAATGGATACCGAATGCGGAATTGATTTAGATGGAGATGGAACTGATTTACGAGTTACCAAAAGTCCGGATTGCCATGCACTCCCCATGCTGCGCAGGGATTTCTCGGTCAAAGGACCGCTTAAGAAAGCGAGACTTTATGCGACAGCTAGAGGGATTTATGACTGCATGATCAATGGAAGAGCGATTAGCAATCAGTATTTTGCACCAGGTTGGAGCCAGTTTGACAAACACCTGATGTATCAGACTTATGATGTTACGGACTTTTTGTCTGCAGGGGTTAATGGCATTGGTTTTACCTTGTCTTCGGGCTGGTGGAACGGTTCTCAGACTTTCGTTCTGCAGAACTATAACTACTGGGGTGATAAAGAAAGCCTGCTGGCACAATTGGTGCTGACTTACGAAGATGGATCATCGGATCTTTACGTAACCAATGAAGACGAATGGCAGTATTACGGGGAAGGTCCTTACCGCTTCGCTGGCTTTTTCCAAGGGGAACATTTCGATGCCAATTTGGCTTATATTTATGAGGATTATTCAAAACCAGGATTTGTTATAGACGGCATGAAAACACCTGAGATCGTAGAAGCTGTCCCCATCGCCGAATTCGATTCCAGGCCTGAATTATTCTTACCTTGGCCAGCAGTTAATGAAAGCGAGCCAGAACTCATTGGTCATTATCAAGCACCGATCAGGAATGTAGAAACATTTGTAGCTAAAAGTATGATTGAGCCTGCTCCTGGTTTATATATTTATGATTTAGAGCAAGAGATAGCTGGGGTTCCTGTACTTACATTCAGAGGTAAAAAAGGAACTGAAGTACGCATTCGTTATGGGGAAATGCTGTATCCAAATCTCGATGTGTATGGGGAACTGGGTGGGAGAATGCTTCAAGTAAATCTAAGGGACGCTTCTAGCACCGATATTTATATGCTTCGCGGTGATGCAGATGGTGAAACGTACATACCGAAATTTACCTTTCATGGCTACCGCTATATTGAAATTACTGGACTCGATTACGCTCCTGAATTAGAAGACGTGCAGAGCTACCTGCTTTCTAGTCTTTCAACGATGCGTGGTAAGGTGGAAGTAGATCATGAATTGGTAAACAAGCTAGTATCCAATGTGAAGTACAGCCAGCTCGGGAACTTCATCAGTGTGCCTACAGACTGCCCGCAGCGAAATGAACGAATGGGCTGGATTGGTGACGCACATGTATTCTTCCGTACCTCATCTTACCAAGGGGATGTGCGAACTTTTTATCTGCGCTATCTCGAAGCCATTCGTGATGTTCAATTGCCAGATGGAAATATTCCCAATATTGCACCTGTAGGAGGTGGATTCGGTGGAATCACTTATGGCAGTGGACTTCACTTGATTGTGTGGGACATGTACCAACAATATGGGGATAAGCGTGTTATCGTAGAAAATTATGAAGCCATGAAACGCTACACAACTTATTTAGAAAATAAAGGGATGCCAGGCGAGGTCTTTATGGGACCTATCGATGACTGGCTTGCTCCACAGAAAACGGATAGTAACCTGGTATGGAATGCTTTCTACGGTAGAGATGTTTATCTGATGTCTGTTTATGCTGAGCTATTAGGAAAACAGGACGACGTATCCTACTATAGGTTGAAGGCAGATGAGGCGAAGATTTACTGGAACCAGACTTTTGTCGATGCTGCAACAGGAAAAACCTTGCATTTGGATGGCACAGTGAATGATACGCAAGGCGGATATGCCATTGGGTTGAATTACCATATGTTTGATGAGACAGTTAGGCAGAAGGCTTTTGATAATCTGGCAAGAAAAACGAAGGAAATGGGATGTACCGTATCCACTGGTTTTTTCGGGACAGGTCCACTAAATCCGATGTTGAGTGAGGGCGGTTATTCGGAACTAGCCTATGCCATGATCACCCAAACCGAATACCCAAGCTGGCTTTATCCAGTAACGCAAGGAGCGACGACAATTTGGGAGCATTGGGATAGCTATACCGCCCAAAAGGGTTTTGGCAAACGAAATGCGATGAATAGCTTTAACCATTACTCCTTGGGATCTGTGGTGGGCTGGCTCTATGAGTATGTACTTGGCATTCAGAGGGATGAGAGGCATCCAGGCTATGGTCATTTCACTCTGAGGCCTGATATGTCGGGCTTTAGAAAAGCAAATGGAGGATTTGACACCCCGTATGGCCGGATTGAAAGCAGTTATAACGTTGAAGAACACAAAGCTACCTATCGTTGTACGGTACCCGCTAATACGACAGCCACAGTGGTTCTTCCTGGGATCACAGAGGAAATAGGGAGTGGAAGTCATATATTTTACCTGTAACATCCATGTTAGCAAGCTAAAGCCAAGCTGATTACTCAGTTTGGCCTTTTCAAATTGAGCCCCAAAAAACGGACTAAAACATTTATCATTGAAATTATGAACTAAATCGTATACAACTAGGGAAAGAAGTTATTATCGGTCTGGAGCTGTGAGTCCCATGTTAAAACGGAAAGCGCTAACAATTAATGCGAAGCTTGTATGCATTATACTATTTTTTCTATGCGTTCCTTTACTCGCCTTTGGAACCTTGTGGTATTCAAGCTCAACCGAGAGTATTGAAAAGAATGCAATAGGTTACAGTGATCAACTGGTGCGGCAAATTAATGGGCAGCTTGATTCTTATTTTGGGGATTTGCAGCGTGTGACCTATCCGTTACTGCTGCATCCTCAAATCCAAACGTTCATGAAGCTGGATCCTAATAATCAATATGAACGTTTTGCAAATAATAAACAAATATCCGATGAGTTGTTCCCTACGATCGTTTTTGGTCGTACGGATATTTATGGAGTATCCATCGTGTCCATGAACGGTATGGTGACCACCAATAATAATGCGATTGCTGCCAAGGCTAGCTATGATCAGTATAAGGATATGCTGACAGGCGACCAGAATTACAGGATTGCGGGTTTGTCAGAGCTAGAGTATACAACGGTGCTGACCATTATCCGAAAATTTGTGGATACATTGTCTTATCAGTCGACAGGACTGTTGGTTGTCCATTTAAGATTGAACGAAATTATTAAAATATGCGAAAAAATTAAACTCGGAAAGAGCGGTTTTGTATGGATTATGGACCAAGACGGTAAGGTCGTATATCATCCCGATAAGGCAAAGTGGGGAGAGCCCGTCAACCTGCAGAACATACCGTTAACGCAAGATGAGCCAAATGGGTACTCTGTCGTCAAGATTAACGGTACCAAGAAGTTGATCCTTGCCGACCGTTCTCCTTTGACCGGGTGGACACTTGTTTCAGAAGTGCCGCTCAATGAGCTTAATGGCGATCTTGTTCGCTGGCGTAATGTAACGGTTTGGATAGGGTTGTTGCTGGTAAGCTTGGCCTTATTTTTGGTGGGAGGTTTCTCTGTGTATCTTACGCAATCGCTGTCGCATTTGCGGCGATTGATGCGCCGAGCGGAAGAAGGCGACTTGCATATCCGCGCGCCAGAGAAACGCAACGATGAAATAGGGGGCTTAAACCGAAGCTTTAACCGAATGGTTGAAGAAATCCAAAGATTGATTGGTGAGATCCAGCATTCTAGGCAAAAAGAGATTGAGATGGAACTGCGTCAACGAGAATCGGCACTTCTCGTCATGCAATCGCAGATCAATCCCCATTTCCTATACAACACATTGGAAATTATAAATTCGTATGCCATTATTGAGGGTGTTAAACCGATTAGTCGAATGGCAACTTCCTTAGCCGATATTTTCCGGTATAGTATTGGCCATCCCCAGCAATCGGTGACACTGAAGGAGGAGCTTCGTTATATTAGCACCTACCTTGAAATTCAGCAGGAGAGATTTAAATCGCTACGCGTAGAACTAAAGCTGCATGATGAGGATATCCACAATGTATTAGCGCTTCGCCTCATGATTCAACCCATTGTGGAGAACGCCTTCAAGCACGGTTATGGTCATCATCGAATCAAGCCTACGTATATTGGTATTACAGGTGAACACTCAGAGAATGGTTATTTGCTTCGGATTGTAGATGAGGGCAAAGGCATGGACAATAAGCTGAAAAATGAGTATAATCAAGCATTTAATAGCAATGAGATGAATTCTCATAAAGAATCGGACGTACTAACAGATGGCTCCTCAGAGTCGATCGGACTTTGGAATGTGCATCAGCGAATTCGCCTCTCCTTTGGATCGCCATTTGGTCTTTACATCGTCAAGTCGGATGAGACGGGAACCATCATAGAGCTGATGCTTAAATACGCAACTCACTAATTAGGAGGCCGAACATGTATAAGGTGCTCATTGTAGACGATGAGATTATGATTAAACGCAGTTTAGCTAAACTTATCGCCGAAAGTCCCTACGATTTCGAAGTAATCGCTGAAGCTGATGATGGCATGGAAGCGCTGGCACTGTGTGAGAGGCTGCGTCCTGATCTGCTGATTACCGATATCTCGATGCCCGTTATGGATGGGTTGGAGCTAATTCGCGAGGTGCGTAGGAGGAAATGGGACATGGATACCATTATCATTTCCGGATATGATGACTTTGCTTATGCGCAACAAGCACTACGGCAGGACGTTACGGATTACCTGCTCAAGCCACTTAAAGAGGAGCAGCTATATGAACTGCTTGCAAGCATTGACAGCAAATTCAAGGAAAAAAATAAATTAGCTACAGGCAGAAGCCGATGGGTAAAGCAATCCAAAGCGCGAAGTGAAGCCGTATCGGAGCAATTATGGGGGTTAAACGAAGAAGAGGCACTGCGGCTTATGGGCGATATGGTTCAAAAGCTTAGGGAAGAAGGTGCTTCCAATGAGGTCATTCGAAGCTGTACGGAAGATCTGCTGACCATGGTCGAGGCGGAACTCCAGCATCGCTCAGGCGGCGGGATGTCAGAGTTGAGCAAGCCCTTTCTGACAGGGGGCAATGACATGCCGCTGGAGGGATGGCTCGCTCAAGCAAGAGGCTGCCTGCAAGCCTTGGCGGATAAGGTTAGAGCTTCCAGGAATTGGGGGCAGCGTCAATCGATTGCGAAGGCGATTGCATTTATTGTTCAGAATTATGCCAATGAGGATATCTCCTTGCAGAAAGCTGCGGATAAGTCAGGGATGTCACTCTCTTATTTCAGTCGCTGTTTTAAAGATGAGCTAGGGCTCAGCTTCACTGATTTTGTTATAAAGCTGCGTATGGAGAAGGTGATGGAACTGCTGAAGGCTCCAGGCATAAAAACCTCGGAGGCCGCTCTAGCGGTTGGCTATGAGGATTATCCGCATTTTGCGAAAACATTCAAAAAATATTTTGGCTTGTCGCCTAATGAATACAAAAAAAGAGAAATTAGCTCCTAGCTAATTGGTTAACTAACCGAACAATAGGGGACCGTTCTTAACTGAATGGTCCTTTTCATTTGAAAACGCAACCAATTGCAATATAAAAACACAACTTTCGCAAGAGATCACATGGTCGAATTAACATGTAACCGTATACAATAAAGTTGCAACTAAGGCAAAATAAAAAGCCTAACAGATGGGCTAACACAAGATTATGGAGAGGAGAAATAAAGCAATGAATGTCAGTGAAGAGAAAATTGCGGCAGAAGCAGCTGGGCGAACGGCACGGCCGTCAGTAAAACCTAAGCTGTATGTCGTTAAATATTGGCAGATCTATACGATGGTACTCCCTGGACTTTTTTTCTTTATTTTATTCAAATACGTACCTTTAGCAGGCATTGTCATTGCCTTTCAGGATTATAGCGTGTTCACTGGGATTTTGGGCAGCAAATTCGTCGGCATGAAACATTTTATTAACCTGTTTACGTATCCGGAGTTTCTGAGGGTGATAAAGAATACCTTCTTAATCAGCATCTATCAGCTTGTCATCGGATTTCCGGCTCCCATCATTCTGGCACTTCTCATGAATGAAATAAGAAAGATGTTTTTCAAAAAAATCATCCAAACCGTGCTGTACCTGCCTCACTTTCTATCCTGGGTCATTGTTGGTGGGCTTGTCATTAACTTCCTGTCACCGACGACAGGCATGCTGAATGATGTGCTTCACATGATGGGCAGAGAACCGATCTTCTTCATGCAAGAGCCTAACTATTTTCGCACAATTGTCGTGTCCTCGGGGATATGGAAAGAAGTGGGCTGGGGGACCATTATTTATCTGGCCGCACTAGCAGGCATTAACCCAGAGTTATATGAATCTGCTGAGGTGGATGGCGCGAGTAAGTGGGTACAAGTGTTCAGTATTACCCTACCGTCAATACTGCCTACGATCATGGTGCTGCTCTTGCTTAGAATTGGTAACATTCTCGATCTCGGCTTTGAGCAGGTTTACATGCTCATGAATCCGCTCGTCACTTCTACAGGAGAGATTATTGATACCTATATTTATCGGATTGGCTTGCTTGGTGGCCAATATAGCTATACAACAGCAATCGGGCTGTTCAAATCCGTTATTGGTTTCATTTTAGTCGTAGGAGCGAATCAGCTCAGTAAAAAAACGACCGGCAATTCGATTTATTAAAGGAAGGAGGCTCTTCAATGACCAAAAAACCAACTTTCTCGCGAGAAGTATTCGCTGTCCTTAACTATACGATACTCATCTTAACAAGCTGCGCCATGCTTCTGCCATTTCTACATATCGTGGCTGGATCCTTAAGCTCAGGAACTGCGCTTTCGCAAGGAAAGGTCTCTATATTCCCTGTAGATTTTACATGGATTAACTATATTGGCGTTCTTAAAAATATGGCAATTTGGAAATCCTTCGGCGTTACACTGCTGCTAACGGTAGGGGGTACGGCCTTCAATTTGTTCCTAACTTCGTTGATGGCGTACGCCTTGGCCAAAAACGAGCTGAAAGGTCGCTCTTTCATCTTACTTCTTGTTGTTTTTACAATGATTTTTCAAGTGCCTATGATACCGGGATATTTGCTTGTAAAATCATTAGGCATGCTCAATTCGCTATGGGCACTCATTATCCCGGGGACGATCAGCGCGTTTAATCTGATCATCATGGTTTCGTTTTTTCGTCAAATTCCTGAGAGTTTGGTGGATGCCGCCAAAATCGATGGAGCCGGCGAATATCGCACTTGGTGGAGTGTCGTGCTTCCCTTATCTATGTCTTCGCTAAGCACGGTTGGGTTATTTTACGCAGTCGGGCACTGGAATGGTTACTTTAGTGCCATCATGTACATCCGGGACCCCGGGTTGTACCCCTTGCAAGTAAAATTGAGGCAGTTATTAGTTGAGGGCGATACGCAAGGCGTCACCCAAAGCGTCAGCCTCACTTTGCAATCAGCGGAGGGCGTCAAAATGGCTACCATCATGGTCGCCACACTGCCCATCTTGTTTGTCTACCCTTTCGTCCAGAAGCATTTTATCAAAGGTGCGATGCTTGGTTCGGTGAAAGGTTAATCATAGAAACAAAGACAAAAATTAAATTAAAAGGAGAAGGTCAAATGAACAAAAAATGGACAACGGCAGCACTAGCAGTAACAGTTGCAGGTACTCTTGTAGGCTGCTCTTCGAACGACAGCGCAACATCGACACAAAGTCCAACGAAGAGTTCGAGTGCACCAACGAAGAGTGCGACTGTACCAGCGAAGTTTAAAGTAGGTATTGGTACGGAAGGTTTGCAGTACATCCAGGGATCTCCGAACATCAACGAGGATGAATATACGAAAAAGCTTCGTGAAATTTCTAAAACAGATGTCACACTCGAACTTATTCCACACGCTGAATTTGATCAGAAGTTAACGTTACTTTTTGCGGGCGGTGATCTGCCGGATCTCTTGCAAACTCACGGGATTAATAAACCGGAAGTAGCACCTGCTGTAGATACGGGAGTCATTATTCCGCTTAACGACCTGATTGACAAATATGGTCCGAACCTGAAGAAAAATATTTCTAAAGAAGCTTGGGATTTCGCAAGCGTTAGTAAAGATGGAAAAATCTACGGGATCCCTTCTGTCAACGCGACGCCAAACGGCCTTGTCATGATGGTTCGCAAGGATTGGTTGGATAAAGTGGGATTAAAGGCACCAAAAACAATCGACGAATACACGGATATGTTGCGGGCATTCCGTGATAAGGATCCTAACGGTAATGGTAAAAAGGACGAAATTCCTTTCACCGGGCGTGAAAAGCTAGCGTTTACGGAAGCGTTCTTTGGCGCCTATGACGCGATCCCTGCCGATTGGAAGCTGGAGAATGGTCAATTAATTCCTAACCTCATTCGTCCACAGATGAAGCAGGCTCTATCAACTTACCGAAAGCTGTATGAGGAAAAGCTTTTAGATAATGAGGTGTTTGTACAAAAAGGGCCAGTATGGGATGCTAAAATCAAAGCTCAAGGTATTGGAGGTTTATGGATACATGCTCCGCGTCTAGCTGACAAATGGTCAAACGAGATCAAGGCAGGATCGGCCAGTGCTCAACTTGAGATCATTCCAGCCCCTGTCGGTCCAGATGGCAAAGGTGGTCATAGTATTGGGTCGACGGTAGGAAATAATGTATGGGTTATTCCTAAAACGACTAAGAATCCAGAAAATATCATCAAGTTTTTAGATTGGTTCTATAGTGACGAAGCACAGAAATTCCTTACTTATGGCATTGAAGGCAAAGACTATACGATGGATGGCGGCAAAATTAAGTACAACTATCCGGCGAAGCAAGAAGACATTTACCGTGAAGAAATGCATCTGACTTGGTTGCGTATGGTAGGTCCTCTTCACTTGTCGGATACAGAATTTATGAAAAATCGTCCTGCTGGGGATTTGGTGCTTAAAGCAATCGATGTTGCTTCCAAAGAAGGCCGTAAAAATGATTCTCTAGGCATGCCTTCATTACCAACCCTGCAAACGCATCCAGAACTTGGAAGAGATGGCTTGTGGTTAGAAACGGCTGCGAAAATCATTACTGGTAAGGATCCTGTAGACTCTTTCGATAAATTCGTTGAGGATTGGAAGAAGCGTGGGGGAGACCAAGCGATCAAAGAAGCAACAGATTGGTATAATAAAACTCATAAATAATAAGGTAATAAATGTTTCGTATAAGCCGTTGTCCAATCAACGGCTTATATGCATGGAAAGTAAATTAATACAGAGATGGATCTGAATGGAGGACTACTGTTAAATACAAAAAAACGGGAAAAAAGGTAATATGATGACTGGACATGGTATGCATGTAAAAACGGGGGGCAGAAATTATATCTCATTCATCTTAATGTTTTCAATGTTACTTAGTGTCATTGGTGTGGGGGTAGTAGGCGTAAGCCAACCTGCCTATGCGGCCACAACTACAGCAAGTGTTGACGTAAATGCGAATGTTACGGGTAACAAAGTCTCGCAGCAGTTGATAGGTGGATTCACGGAAGACCTTCATAATGCAGTTGACGGGGGTCTTTACGCAGAGAAGGTTATTAACCGCTCATTTGAATTTAATTCTGGTGACGGTGGGACCTATAATCATCCCTTAGCAGGATGGACACAGTTATACCGGGATGGCGGTGCAGGAAGCATTACAGTGGAAAACACCAGCCCTCTGAACATGGTAAATACACATTATGCGCATTTTAATGTTACTGCAGCAGGAAATGGCGTCGGATTATCCAATGGCGGGTGGTACGGAATTAGTGTAACTTCTGGAGCTACCTATAATTATTCGCTTTATGCCAAAAGAGGATCAAATTTTAACTCATCCATAACGATCGGATTCGCTAATCAATCAGGTGCAGATTATGGTACAGCTACCATAAATGCTATTACGACGAATTGGGTTAAGTATACAGGTAGCATTACTGTTAATGCGACGGATCCAAATGCCAAATTGGTCGTATTGGCGAAAGGAACTGGCGATGTATATTTGGACTTTATTTCGGTATTTCCTAGTGTAACCTATAAAAATCGTCCAAATGGCGTTAGATTAGACATGGGAACTGCTCTTGAAGACATGCATCTCGGTTTCCTGCGTTTTCCAGGTGGGTGCATCATCCATAGTGCCGATTACCAATACAATTGGAAGGATCAAGTAGGTCCTATTGAAGGACGTAAAGAGTACAACAATTCACAATGGAATATGTATGAGACGACAGACCATATATCCAATGGTATGGGCATGTACGAGTGGCTGCAGTTAAGTGAAGATATGGGCATGGTTGCGGTACCCGTCCTTCCAGTTGGCGTCACACACCTTGCCGGTGCTCTAGACCCTAATAGTCCGGAAATGGCTCAACTTACACAAGATACACTGGACTTCGTAGAGTTTGCCAATGGAAGTGCTACTTCCACATGGGGGGCCAAACGTGCCGCTATGGGACATCCAGCACCATTTAACATACAGTACCTGGGCCTTGGAAATGAGGAGCATAACAGTACGAATGCAAGAGCAGATATTACCAAAATATATAATGCTGTTCACGCTGCATATCCTGCACTCAAACTGATTGTAACCGCAAGTGACTCCCACTCCCTCTATAACTTTAGCACGAATTTAGGTGCGTTTGGCGTGGATGACCACTATTATTTTAATCAAGGTAGTCTTGGATGGATCGAGTTCATTAATAGTTATGATCGTTCCAAACCACAGGTCATGATAGGGGAATATGGCTCCAATATCAGGGATGGAAAAATTATCGATGCGCTTGATGCAGCGAAAGATAAAGCCGTATTCGAGAAAAATGGGGATATTTTAAACATGTCCGCTTTTACACTTTTAAGAAAAGTCATAGATTTTGATAATGCGAATGTGTTTAAAACGAACTATTATCACGAAGAGAAGATGTGGGCAGAAAATTTGGCCGACTATAATGTTAATTTCAGACAAACAGGAGCTTCCAATCTTGTGGTTGTAGCGGGCAAAGATACAGAAACCAGTGATGTCATTCTAAAGCTTATTAATAATAGCGCCAATATTAACAACAGTACGGTTGCAATCAATGGCATGACCAATATTTCCCCTACTGCAAATGTGACTTTCTTAAAACCAAAAACTGCAGGAAATAAGGATGCCAGAGATAGTAGGTACCTCAATGGGCTTGATTATGGGCTGAGTACAGATTTAAATGAAGTTGATACAGGAACAACCACGACCAGTGTAAGTGGTAATCTCATCAATTATTCATCTGAAGCTTATTCCATGGCAATTATTAGAGTTCATGGTACGATTTCTTCTGACAGTAGTACGATCTACGAAACAGAAAACTTTAACGGTGGAGCTAACATCACGGCGGGTCGTACATTAACAACGGTATCCGAGCTCGCTGGTCCAAGTAATGACCACTGGAGTAGTGCTGAGTTGCAAGCGGTGAATGAATATGTGCAATATAATAACGTGAACATTGCCACGGCTGGTACCTATAATATTAAGATTGGCGTTAAAAAAGGTCCTTCTCGAGGCATTACCAAATTAACGATTGATGGTATCCCCAAAGGTTCACTTATTGACGCGTATAGCTCTACATTGTCCTATCAAGAGGTTGATTTGGGAACAATGGCGTTAAGTGCTGGCATGCATAGCTTTAGGTTTACAGTAACGGATAAGAATTCAGCATCTACCAATTATGCGACAGCTGTCGACTATTTCAAACTGGATAAAGTGAGTGCTCAATATATCGATGATGACTTTAACAGCACGACCACAGGTAATCCGCCTTCGGGATGGGTCCTAGACACAACGGTAGGAACAGTCTCTGTACAGAATGTGCCAGATTCTTCGGATAAGAGTGTAGGGATAAGTAAATCAAACACAACACTAGGAAATAGGACGTCCATGTATAAGACGTTTGGTCCAGTAAGTGGTGTTGTTTCTGTGGAAGCAAGAGTCAGAAGAGATGCGACCACAAACTGGTGGTGTATGCCTTATATCACTAGTAGTACTGGAATTGGGGCAGAAACGCTTGCCTTTGATAGTGGCAATATTAAAGTAAACGTTAATGGAACTTGGCAAACGGTACAAACATTTACAGCAGGTACATGGTATGCGTTGAAACTAGTCATCAATACGGATACAGATAAATTGGATTTGTTTATTGATGGTGTTCAGAAGCTTAGTCAGGTTGCACTTAGAAGCGCTGTTACAGATATTAGCAAAATAGAATTCTATGCAGCAGATGCTAACACAGGTAATACAAATGTGGATAATGTAAAGATTTATAAGTAATCACAAACATAGGTGCATAACATTTTACGACACAAACATATTCGTATATCCAATGAATGTTCAAAAAACACGAGCCAAAATGGCATCGTGTTTTTTGTGCAGGAGCGATTATTTTGCGACAGTTCATCTTACATTAACCATTGGCAGATTATTTGTGAAAAATCTCAAGATTCCTAAGAAGTTTCCGATATACTATGGAATTTAGAATAGTTATACTAACCTTAACGAGGAAAAGGGGGAGCATGAATGGAGCTATCGAAATACTGGATGGTGCTCGCTTTTGCTAATCTGGATTTAAGTGACGAGGAGAAAATTGAGAGATTTAATAATCAAGGAGAGAAACAAGACAAACTTAGGCACAACATTATGATAAATTTACTTCGTGGTTATTTGGCACCAGATGATAATGAGGAGCTTGGTATCCGTGCATTTCGGATTAGCACGTTGCAAGTTTTTCAAGAGGCTAACAGGTTATTAAGAGCAGTTCAATTTGAACTGCGAATGATACTCAAGGGAATGGAAGAGCAGGAAAAGGTTTTACAAGAGTTATTTAGACACTATGGGAGAGATACCACTGAGAACTTATCAGGCTATACAGATAGCACAGTATTTACTATTATAACTAGAGGGATTGCTGGGGAATTTACAAAACTTCTGGATGAGAAGATTCGCAAATTACACTTCCAGGTCTCACGCCAGGTCACTTTTCTGGAGCATACGACTTTCTACCCTGTCATTCCTAAGTATGAGACGATCGAAGACGTTTTATATTCTGATTTGTTCAATTATATTAAGGAATTTAAATCACCAATACGATGTGCTTATTGTGAAGAAATCATTGAAAATCCGAACGGTTATCAGGTTGCAAGAAATAGCAAGGGATTGCCGGTCTATCATCGTCCTGAAGAGGAGTTCTATGAGAATTCTTGCTGGGTAAAAAGCAGGCACCTTAAAGATCGAATCAGAAAGAAGAAAGCAGGTGAATTCAATGCCTAGGCTGCTTAAGAACTTGCTGATTGTCGCTATTCCGGTAATGGCCAATGAGATTATAAACAGGTTAAGAACATAAAAATAAGGAGATGACCCTATGAATTGGCGAGATAAATACGATTTGAATATAGATTGGGATTTTATTAACTTACTATCTGATGAAGCGCGGAGCGCTATTTACCAGATCTTGCGGCATGAAAATATTCAAACTGTGAAAGAAGTTGGAGATAAAATCCCAGGAATTCTTATCAAAGAAGGAGGGAAGTTCATTCTGAAGGGAGCACAAAAATTATTCACCAGGTGATAGTGGCAAGTGATAGTCAATAGCGAGAATAAAAGCTTATACCTAGAGAAGCACTGCTGCGAGCAGTGCTTCTCTTCATATTTACTCGAATAAGGCAACCTATATCCGCACATAATATGCAATGAAATTTATGGAAAGGGGGGAACGATGTGGAACCTAGCATACCTGTCGATGTGAGCGAAAGTATTAAAATCAATCATGACGCGATGCATGACATTTTTCATAATTGTGCCGATGTCGTATTTAGACCACTGAAATTATCTGATCACTCGAACATACTTCTCGTTTATTTTGAAGAATTAACGGATTTTAACAGATTAGAAGAGATTATTTCGGCATGCATGATAAGCCATGATTTTGACCGACTGACACAGTATACAATTGTAGTTAACTTTTCGGAAATTGTTGCAAAAGTACTGAAAGGAAGTACGGCCATCTTTTTAGATGGTAAGCCTTTTGCTTATGTAGCGGATCTAGCCGCGTTCAAGCAACGCGCAATCAATGAGCCTTCCAATGAGGCATCTATACGCGGTCCGCGTGAGGGGTTCACGGAAAACCTAAAAACAAATTTAAGCATGGTTCGAAGAAAAATAAGTAATTCGCAACTGAAGTTCGAAAACCATCAAGCAGGTGAAGTTACTAATACTTCGTTTGTCGTTGCGTATATCGAAGATAAAGTTAAACCAGAATTGCTTCAAGAAGTTAGGGCAAGACTTCAAGCTTTCCACACAAATCAACTACTGGATTCAGGTTATATTGAAGAATTTATTGAGGACAAATCCTTCTCCCTTTTCCCGCAAATTCAAAATACAGAACGTCCAGATACCGTTTCCGCCAGTTTATTGGCAGGGAAAGTGGCCATTATCGTTGATGGCTCCCCCAACGCACTGATTATGCCAATGACATTCTGGGCAGGTTTTCAAGCAGCAGAAGACCATTATGAACGCTTCTTATATGTCTCGGCTGTCAGAGTTTTACGGTTCCTACTGGCCATCATGTCGTGCTTGCTTCCATCCGTCTATGTTGCGCTTACGACATTCCATCCACAGATGATCCCTCTTGCACTGATGCTTAGTATTTCAGCATCTAGAGAAGGCATTCCGTTTCCAACGGTGATTGAAACTTTGTTAATGGAGCTTATGTTCGAAGGATTACGGGAAGCCGGTCTTCGATTGCCTAAAGCCATCGGTTCAGCCGTGAGTATCGTAGGTGCACTTGTTATTGGGGAAGCAGCCGTTCAAGCTGGATTTATCTCTGCTCCCATCGTAATGATTGTTGCTGGTACCGGGATTGCATCGTTCGCTTTTCCAAGCTATAGTTTGGCATTACCTTTTCGTATTCTGCGATTTCCGCTGTTGATCTCAGGTGGAGTCCTTGGTCTGTACGGTATTGCGATCGGAATTATGTTCATTATGATTCATCTTGTGACACTCAAGTCATTCGGTATGCCTTATTTAAAACCGATAGCACCTATTGGTCCAGCCTTCTGGAAGGATACGCTGATACGCATGAATAAAAAGTACATATCGGCACAAGAAAAATAATGAAGAAAATTGGGTATTTTATCATTCTTTCGATTCAGGCACTGATGCTCTCTGGATGTTGGGACAGAAATGAAATTAACGATTACGCATTCTGGATTGGTACTGCGTTAGATCTATCGGAAAACGGTAAACTAAAAAAAAGCGCTCAAATCGCGGTTCCTGCTGATTTCAAAAGTATCAGAGGCGGTGGGGGAAACAACCAAAGGGCCAACATTGTATTAACGGCGACCGGCTCGTCTATCGTAGATTTGACGCAACAAATTCAAGACAAGCTGCCCCGTAAAGTTTTCCTTGGGCATCGCAGAGCCATTTTTATCGGAGAAAAGCTGGCACGAAAAGGGCTAATTGATGTTATGGATCAATTTACACGAAATACGGATACTCGTTTACGGACGGATATTTTCGTTGTGAATAACGCGGAAGGAAAGGAAGTATTGCATATTAACAGCCCGTTCAATCAATTTTCTTCGATCGTGGCTGTTGATCAAGATCGATATTGTCGATTAGGTGATACTGCTTTACGAGATGTCTTAATCGATGTAGGGAGGGATGGCATTCGTCCATCCATGCCGATGGTTGAGATTTCACCGATGAATCCGCAAGAGAAAGGCAAAATATTTGATGTCAGATCTGTTGCCATTTTTAATAAACATTTGCAGATGGTCGGGGAAGTGAGTGGGAGGGAATCTCTAGAATTATTTTGGGTCAAAGGTGTATTGAAAAATCAATTCGTGACCGAAGAGATCGAGGAAGGAAGCATATCTTTATATGAATCCAATTTAAAACAAACGATCCGAACTAGATTTGATGGAAATAAGCTGAAAGCCTATATAAAACTAGTGGGATCCGGAAGGGTACTGGAAAACAATACGGACATTGATCTTTCTGTATCCACAGAACGCATTCACGTAGAAAATAAGCTAAACGCAATTAAATCAAAGAGAGTAGAAGAAACAATTAAGAAGTTGCAGACTCAGTTTGGGCAGGACGTATTCGGAATCGGCGAAGAATTTCACAGAGAACATCCATATCAATGGAAAGAACTTCGAAATAGATGGGATGACATCTTTCCGACGGTTGAAGTGGCGGTCGATGTTAAGTTGAATATTCAGAGTACGGGAGATATCCGTAAGCGAATCGTAAGAAAAGGAGATAAAGGAGAAAAAGAATGAAAATTTCAACTTGGCAGTTGTTTTGGATGTTTACAACGTTAGAGATATCGATGTCCATTTGGCTGACCATATCTCCAACGATTGAAATCGCTAAACAAGACGCTTGGATCTCAATTGCGGTGGCGGGTTTAATTGGACTGGCCGTAACGATGATTCTAGTTCGTGTCAGTCAGCGACATGCTTCCCTTACGCTGGTAGAGTTTGCCCAAAAGCTTTTTGGGAAGTGGGTCGGAAAGCTAATTAGCCTGATGTATATTGTGGTATGGTATTCCGTCTGTGCCGATATATTGCGGATATTTTCATTATTTATTAAGCAAATTCTGTTCCACGATACGCCGGTATGGAGCATTTCAGCTCTGATGATGGCGGCAATGGTTTACATAACACTCGCTGGCAGTGTCGAGGCCATTGCACGTTTCAGTGAACTGGCTGGACCCTTGATTATAGCTGGCATTATCATTTCATTTGCGTTAAATATACCCAATTTGCACACCGCGCTGCTTCTGCCCATATACGCGGATAATGGTCTCATGCCCATATTAAAGGGGTCTTTGGTGAATGCATCTTTCCTTGGGGAATCCATGATGATCATGATGTTAACGCCTTTTATTGCGAAGCCGGAAAAGCTGCTTAAGCCGATTCTATTGTCAATATGCATTCCATCCTTACTTGCCATTGTTGCGACTATTATGGTTATTTCAACATTCGGAACAAACATCGGATCGAGCATGTATTTTCCGTATTTTGCTATGGTTCGATTTATTAATTATCTAGAGTTTATTCAAAATATGGATGTCTGGATTGTGTTTATCTGGATTTTCAGCGTATTGGTAAAGTTATCCATCTACTTGTTCATCAATAGTTATGGAACAGCACAATTGTTTGGTATCAAGAAATGGCGGGGAATGATCGCAATCACGGCACCCGTCATTTTCGCGATCTCCATAGTACCTGCGAATGTCTTTGGGATATTGGATTATGCGAACCTTGTCTGGACTACATTTATTTTCCCTATTTTCATCGTCGGTTTTCCGATTGTTTTTCTACTCGCTAGTCTTATTAGAGGCCGATCAGTCGCTGCATCATAGTGCAAGAAGTATCCGCGCGCTGCGCGTTGATTGAAAAGACGATATCTAGGTAGTTATAAGAAGATTAGTCAAAATGAAGAGGGTGTCGCAAGCCATGTATGCGGCGGGGACCTTTTTTTTGCAATTCTTTAAAACGAATGAAACATTGCCTTGGTAATATGGAAGAGCGGTCCAGGGGGAATATAGCTTTGATATCACGAGGTTTTTACAATGACGTTTTTCTAGATATCCCTTTTCATGTTAATAAAAAAAAATACACAATTCAGGAACCAAAGTGATACCATTAAGGGACAATAAAGGGACGAGCAGTGTATCGAGGAGTCGCCAGTTTTGGCGGCTTTTTATCGATGGTTCTAAACTAGGAGGCGGCGTTTGTTATGACATATACGATTTATATTATTGAAGATGATCTATCAATTAGTCGCCTGCTTAAAGAACATATTGAGAAATATGGACTTTCAGCAAGTGTTGCGGAGAACTTTGAAAGCATAATGAAAGAGTTTCATCTCATCAAACCTCATCTCGTCCTGCTAGATGTTAATTTGCCTAAGTTTGACGGGTTTTATTGGTGCAGGAGAATAAGGGAAACCTCCAAGGTTCCTATCCTTTTTATTTCGGCAAGAGAGAGCGGGATAGATCAAGTGAGAGCTCTTGAGAACGGTGCGGATGACTATATTACGAAACCATTCTCTTACGAGGTTGTAATGGCCAAAATAAACAGCCATCTCAGACGGGTCTTCGGGGACTATGCCCATTCTGTAGGCGAGCGGGTAATTGAATTGGAAGGATTAAAATTATACCCGGAAAGATTAGATCTGGAGTTTCAAGGAAAGACTATCATTCTGACTAAAAAAGAAGCTATTTTGCTCGAAAGTCTAATTCAGACCTACCCTAAGGTGGTTAACCGAAACTATCTCTTGGAACAAATGTGGGATCATTCCGATTTTGTTGAAGAAAACACGCTCAACGTCAATGTCACAAGGTTAAGAAAAAAACTGCAAGACCTTGAAATTGAGAATGGGATCGAAACAATAAGAGGCATGGGCTACAAATTAAACAAGAGCTGGTAGGAGATGATGGTAGATGCGTTTTTTTTTAAAGGAGCACAAGAGTTATATCGTTGTCTATTATTTTTCCGTGATTTTGACCACTTTGTATTGTGTCCTTGCGAGTGATTTTTTATTTTTAGATGTTTTATATGCACTCTTATTCAATTCATTTATTCTGCTTGTTTTTATAGGATGGAAATATGTGAAGACGAAAGACATTTATGTTTTACTAAAACGTAACTTCAAAGCCATCGAGGAAACTTCCTTGGATCAAGGTGATTCCTTCTGGGGCCGCCATATAACAGCTTTATTAAATCAGCAATACCGCTTATACGAAAGGAACATGCAGCAAATCAACAACAACCATCAAGAGCATTTAACCTTTATCAATCAATGGGTGCATCAAATGAAAACGCCGCTTTCGGTCATCCGGCTTCAGCTTGAAGCACATGCAGGCGAACCTTATGCACACGGTATGAGCGAAGAGGTATATAAAATGGAAAAGGGCCTGAATATGGCTTTATATTATGCGCGGATCGATGCTTTTGAAAGCGACTTTGTTATCGAAAGGATACGCTTGAAGCCTATAATATTGGACAGCATCAGCCAAGAAAAAAAGCTGTTCATCAAAAATCATATACTGCCTAAAGCAGACGTCGACGACTCCATTGAGGTGTACACAGATGTAAAATGGTTAAAGTTTGTCATCGAGCAATTAATAACAAACAGCATCAAGTATTCCAAGGGAAAAGGAAAATATTTGACTGTTTCCGCTTATCAAACAGAAGACCATGCTGTGCTAGAAGTCGTAGATGAGGGCATTGGCATACATCCTAAGGATATTAAGAGAGTCTTTCAACCTTTCTTCACCGGTGAAAACGGAAGAAAATTGGGAGAATCTACGGGAATGGGGCTGTATCTTGCCAAAAAGATATGCGAAAACTTACATCATCAGATTACGATTCAATCCGAAGTGAACCGAGGTACCAAAGTAAGCATTCTGTTTGATCATATCCAAACAGATCATATCTAATACCATGAAGAACGTGCCGTATTCCTAATGCATGTTCTTTTTGCGTACTTCTAACCTTACAACAATGTAAGAATCAAGTAAGAAAGATGAATCGCTCAAGGGGAGGCGACGAAGTACGATGGTACATGTAAACCAAACAAAAAGGAGTCGTTGAATGGACATGTTAACAGTCAGTCATATAAGTAAAACCTACGGCAAAGAAGTGATGTATCATGCGTTAAATCAAATGAGCTTTTCCATTGAACCCGGAGAATTCGTCGGAGTGATGGGCCCATCGGGCAGCGGCAAGACGACGTTATTAAATATGATCTCTACGGTCGACCAACCTACAACCGGAGACATTCTGATTAATGGCCTCAATCCGTTACATTTGGAGGGTGATAAACTTGCACTCTTTAGACGCAGAGAGCTTGGTTTTGTATTTCAAGACTTTAATCTGCTCGATACGTTAACCGTTGGGGAGAATGTGGTTTTGCCCCTTACTCTGGATAGGATCTCGGTTTCAGAGCAAGATATTAGACTGAATAGTATCGCCAAAAAACTGCGCATTGAGCATCTGTTGGACAAAAGAACCTATGAAATCTCCGGAGGCGAAGCTCAAAGAACGGCTATAGCTAGAGCCATCATCCATAATCCTTCTCTCCTATTAGCAGATGAACCGACCGGGAATCTGGACTCCAGATCGGCAAGAACCGTCATGGAACTGTTTGAGAAAATCAATAAAGAACATCAACAGACTACAATTATGGTGACACATGACCCTGTGGCAGCCAGTTATTGCAGCCGGATCATATTTATTAAAGACGGCACTATCTATAATGAAACTCATAGCGGAGGCTTAAGGCAGCAGTTTTATCAACAGATACTCGATGTACTTTCGCTGCTAGGAGGACCTGATCATGGAGTTTAAACAGTTTGCGACGAGAAATGTCCTGCGCAACGGAAAGGCCTATTTCGCTTATTTCTTAAGTACAATCATATCCGTTACCCTATTTTTTTCCCTGACTATGTTTATTCTTCACCCTGATAAAGGAGCATTCAAATCCTATATCAAAGTATCCCTTTTGGGTGCTGAAATAATTGCTTATTTATTTTTGTTTTTCTTTGTCTTCTATTCCATCAGTGTATTATTAAAAAAGAGGTATAAGGAATTCGGCATCCTATATATGCTCGGCACATCGAGGAAGCAGCTGCTCAAGATGATCGCCATTGAAAATATGATTATCAGTGTCGCGGCAACCATCGGCGGGATTGTTACAGGGTTAGTGTTCTCCAAACTATTTCTGACGATCATCGAGAAGCTGCTGAGGCTTACTTCCTTGCCGTTTTATTTTCCGATAAAAGCGATTCTGATTACGCTTGTATGCTTCTTGCTGCTCGGCGTGTTCGTCTCCTTATTCACATCATGGATCGTAAAGGAAAAAGATATCTTACGTCTGCTGAAAGCAACTAAGGCCCCTAAGACCGCTCCTAAATTTTCTCAACTAATTGCAATCTTTGGCCTCCTTTTGCTAATTGCCGGATATGCATTATCTTTTGTTCCAACAAAAGGAAATTTAGGGAATTATATTTTAATTATTATTGGCATGGTCGTCTTATCCACTTATTTGTTATTTTCGCAGTTCAGCGTTTTTGCGATCGCTTTATTAAAGAAAAACAGGTTATATTATTTAAGAAACACCAATCTGATCTGGGTATCCAATATGTTCTATCGCATGCGGGATAATGCCAGCATGTTTTTCATCATTACCATCACAGCTACAGCTGCTGTCATATTGAGCGGTGCATCGTATGCCTATTGGACGAATACATTAAATGATATAGAAGAGCGATATCAACTGGCTTTTTCTTATCAAACTTTCGGTGTTAATCCTTCAGCCGCTGAGGAGATCCGATTAATTGAAGATCAGTTAAAGAAAAACCATTTTCCATATGAAAAAATAGTTGTGGACATTAAATATCTTATCCAAGAGGACGAGTCTGCTTTATCTGTAATGAAAGCAAGCGTTTATAATCAATTCGCCAAGCAATTAAACTTGAAAACCGTGTCTATCCGTGAACAAGAAGCCATTAAAATCGTCCCCCCCGAGGAAAACGACGGCACAAACCGTCTAGCGATTGAAGGAAATAGCATCGAAATAAAAGAAGAAATACGTGCGAAGCTATTACAGGATCAATTTAATGCCATATATGTCGTTTCCGATCAGTTATTTGATCGCATTGAGATCACAGAGGAAGCCCCGCCCCAGTATGTGTTTCAAGTCAAGGATTGGTCTGGCACTTATGTCGTCTATGACGAATATGAGAAGATATATGGGGATAATTCGAGATCGTTATTTTTGTCCAAATCCCATATTTATGAAACCGAAAAAAGAGCATACGGCACGATTATGTTCTTATCGATTTTCTTAGGCAGCATCTTCTTCGTGGCTTCAGGAAGCTTTATCTACAACAAATTTTACATGGACCAGGAAGCCGATAAACAGAAATATAAGCAATTGTATAAAATCGGTGTTACTTTAAAAGAAATGAACAAAGTGCTTTCGATCGAAATTGGCGTTTTGTTCTTGTTTCCGTACATGGTGGCAACCATTCATTCCGCAGTTGCTTTAGCAGCTCTGCAAAGGCTAAATAAACTGGAAGTCGGCGCAGCCGCGGTTACCATAATGGGCATCTTCTTGCTCTTTCAAATCGTTTATTTCTTGTTCATTAGAAGGAATTATTTGAATGTGATAAAAAAGCATCTCACGTTCAGCTGAAGCAGGTTTATATGAAAAAGGCATCCAATAGAGTGATTGGATGCCTTTTTTGCTGTGAAGGTTGGCTTCTTTATTCAGATTGGCGTCGCTTCTTTGGTATAGCGATTTGTTGGCCTCGATAAGCCGAGATTTTCACGCAGCGTCGTCCCCTCATACTCGTTGCGGAACAGACCGCGTTTCCTAAGTTCGGGAAGAACGAGATCGACAAATTCCTCGAGTCCTCCTGGGAAATAAGGAGCCATAATATTGAAGCCATCGCAGCCTCCCCCAACAAACCATGCTTCGAGCTGATCAGCAATAGAGGAAGGGGTGCCAAAGATGGTCCAGTGTCCCCGAGCGCCTGCGATTTTTCTGCTTACTTCTAGAATGCTAAGCTGATCTCGTTTGGCAATATCTTTGATTAAGTGCAGCCTGCCCTTCACACCATTGGAGGTATCGGGAAGATCAGGGAAGGGCTCATTCGGATCGTAGGAGGTGAGGTCATAACCGATCATACCAGAGAGTAGCGTTATTGCCGCTTCCGGATGAATGAGGCTCTGGAAATGTTCATATTTCCTAAGAGCTTCGTCGTCTGTTGCCCCGATAATCGGAAGAACACCAGGCAAGATTAAGAGATCACCTTGAGAACGTCCATATGCTACCGCTCGACTTTTCACATCTTGATAAAAAGCACGTGCCTCTTCAAGTGTTTGCCACGCTGTGAAAATAACCTCCGCAGTTTGAGCAGCAAAATCTCGTCCATCCGTCGAGGAGCCCGCTTGAATGACGACGGGGCGCCCTTGCGCCGAACGGGGCATATTAAGCGGTCCTTTAACGGAAAACCAGGGGCCTTTGTGATTGGCAGGGTGGACTTTGTCCTTGTCGGCAAATAAACCTTTCTCTTTGTCGAGGATCAGCGCGTCGTCTTCCCAACTATCCCACAGCTTGGTTACGACATCCAAATATTCTTTGGCCCGTTCATATCGACGATGGTGCTCCAAATGAGGCGTTTCACCAAAGTTGCCGGCTGCTCCTTGATTGGACGTTGTGACCACATTCCATGCGGCGCGTCCGTTGCTTAAATGATCCAACATACCGAATTGTCTTGCTACGTTATAAGGCTCACTGAAGGTGGAAGACAGTGTTCCGGTCAAGCCAATACGCTCAGTGACCACTGAAAGAGCGGAGAGCAAGGTGATAGGCTCAGGACGAATGGTGGCCATACGTGTAATTGCGGTATCGAAATGTTCGGAAACAGCCAGAACGTCAGCAAAAAAGATCATGTCGAACTTCCCGCGTTCAGCCAACTGTGCCAAGTATTTATAATGTTGGAAGTCTAGAATACCTTGCTCATTTGCTCCTGGATACCGCCATGCGGCCAGATGATGTCCTGCTCCGCTGAGAAATGCTCCTAGTCGCATTTGTCGTTTCGATTCTGTCATCGTCATCTTCTCCTTCATGGTTTCATATAGCCCACCGCCTTACTTCTGGGTGCCTAATTCCTTTAGCGCTTGTTCGACGAATTTACTTTCCAACACTTGTGAAGTGTCTAATTTCTTATTAATGGCTCCTTGTGAAAAAAGAAAATCGGCTTGCTCTTGATGGGCTTTGGCGAATTCCGGTGTGATGGGAGATAGCAATGGGAAAGAGTTTTTGAGTACAGTCTCAATAATAGGTTTATCCAGCTTCTGTGTTTTGACAAAGCTATCAGCAACTTCATCCTGATGTTCCAGGTAATATTTACGAGCTTGCTCATACGTTTTGAGGAACAGCACAGTGAGATCAGGGTGATCTTGCGTGAATTTCGTTCTGGCAATAAGGAAGCCTGGCGCATTAATATTGAGATCCTCACCAGAGACTAACACTTTGGCGCCTGCTTGGAACACAGCGATAGTTGCGTATGGATCCCAAATGGACCAGGCATCGATAGCGCCGCTGTCCAGCGCCGGTCTGGCCTCATCTGGCTGCAGTTGAATTACCTTGATATCGTCATCTTTTAGACCAGCCTTAGCGATGGCCATATACAGAAAGTTATAAGCGCTGCTCCCTTTAGCAACTGCTACTTTTTTACCTTTCAGATCCTTCAGCTCTTTGATCGGGCTATTTTTCGGAATGACAATCATATTGCCTTTCTTGCCGTCACTGGTGACGCCGATGGCTTTGAAATCGATGCCTCCAACTTGGCCTGATACGACTGGGGTTCCACCGACACTACCGAAATCGAGTCTGCCTGAAGCCAACGCTTCAAAGTGAGGAGGACCGCTGGCGAACTCGTTCCAAGTGACTTCAGCGCCTACGGCAGCGAATGCTTTTTCGAAGAAGTTATTCTCACGAGCATAAACCAGGATACCTGTTTTGCCTTGTACGCCGATGTTCACTTTCACTTTTTCCTTGGGTTTTGTCGACGCCGAAGCAGAAGCCGTTTCCGGTGAGGCAGCGGTAGATGGGGTTGCGGCACTAGATCCTGTTGTAGTTGATTGGCTGCCTTGGCCGCAAGCTGTTAAGGTAAGTGCAAAAACCAGAAAGACTAGGACGGATAAGTGCTTGAATGACCCTCTTTTAATAGACATAGTTAAAAACTCCTTTATATAGGTTGTAGTTGAATCTTCAAACATGGATGATACAAGCGCCTGCTTGATGGCGGACACTAAATATGAATTCCCTAGATGAAGCTATTTTTTCGTATTCCCCAACATGGACACCCCCTAGTAAGCTTGTTTAATTGGCTGTAATAACACATCAGTTCTGCCTCCAATCGCGTGATCAATCTAATGAATAACAAAAGACTCCGTAAGCTGAGCAACGTCTTAAACGCTGTCAGTTAGGGAGCCTTTGGATGACCAGTGGGCTTATTTGTGGTGTTGGAGTCATGTTATCAGGTTTATTCCGATTATTCAAGTGGGTTTTATGAGAAATAATGATTGACCCGATTAAAAGGTGGTGTTATGATCGGTTTACATTCAAAATTTTTACAGTTTAGTCGTATCTCATACCAATAAGTCCACCGGACAACTGGAGGCTTCCAATTCGATTCTTGCCTAGAATCGGGTCGGGAGTCTTTGTGTTTTTAAGATTCCTGAGGGAGTGATGTGTAATGCAAAGTATTCATTCGGAGAAACAAGTAAGGAGGAGTCTACAATGAGTGTAATTACACTGGATATCGATCTGCCACACAAATGGTTTCACACGCCGCAAGGCACTCGCATTGAAGCTCTGAACAACATTCAACTAACGATTAAACAAGGTGAATTTATTACGATTATCGGACCTAGCGGTTGCGGTAAAAGCACACTTCTGAAGATAATCGCAGGACTAGATACGGATCATGAGGGAAAAGTGTCGTTGGATGGGCAGCAGGTGGTTAAGCCAGGCATTGATAAAGGTTTTATTTTTCAGGAGCATCGCTTATTTCCTTGGTTAACCGTTGAGAAAAATATAGCCGCCGATCTTTCCTTAAAGGATCCTGCGGTGCGCAAAAGAGTCGATGAGTTGATTGAATTGGTTAAGCTGAAAGGCTTCGAGAAAGCTTTCCCACGAGAATTGTCCGGTGGCATGTCGCAACGTGTGGCGATTGCCAGAGCTCTGCTGCGTGATCCTAAAGTGCTGCTGCTGGATGAACCGTTCGGAGCGCTGGATGCTTTTACAAGATCACATTTGCAGGAGGTTGCTCTGAACATTTGGGAAGCGAAGCGCACGACAATGGTGCTCGTTACTCATGATATCGATGAGGCTGTGTTTCTGGCGAACCGTGTTGTTGTGATGAATGCAAGGCCTGGTACAATCCGTAACATTATTCCGGTTGATCTGCCCTATCCAAGAAAGAAAGCGTCCGTTTCGTTCCTCGAATTGCGCAAAATCGTTATGAGTGAATTCGAGCGGATCGAGGAATTAGAGCTGATCGACAGTTCAGGAATTTAAAGGAGAAAATGAGAAGGGGTGAATCCATATGAGTCAAGCAGAAGTGGTAGCCGGTGTTGGAAAGGGAGGAAAGGGATTTGTACAATCCAATTCTCCCAAAGAAGCGCAGACTCCGAAGATAAGCCAACATGCACTGAAAGCAGTTAAAAAAGATCCCAAGTGGCTGCTCATCGTAAGAGGATCGATTCTTCCGTTAACCGTTCTAATTATTTGGCAAATCGTGGGATCGTTAGGCATTATTTCGAAAACGCTGCTGCCAACGCCAGCTGAAATTGGGGTTGCTTTTTATGACCTGTTAATTACCGGTGAGTTGTTTAAGCATTTGAGAATCAGTATTTGGCGCGCAGCGGTCGGATTTTTGGTAGGAGGAAGCTTGGGGCTGCTGTTCGGTCTATTAGTCGGCTTATTCCGCAAGTTTGAGCAGTCGGTAGACCCTTCGGTACAAATGCTGAGGACAATTCCCCACTTAGCGATTACCCCGTTATTCATTTTATGGTTCGGCTTTGGGGAGTTTTCGAAAATTTTGCTTATTGCCAAAGGCGCTTTTTTTCCGCTCTATGTACAGACGTTTCTAGGCATTCGCAATGTCGATTCCAAATTGTTCGATGTAGCGCGCGTGCTGGAATTTAATCGGTTCAAACAAATCACGAAGCTGGTGCTTCCGGCAGCGCTGCCGAATATTTTGTTAGGCTTGCGGTTATCCATCGGGGTGGCTTGGCTTGGCTTAGTCGTGGCTGAAATCATGGGTTCAAGCGAAGGCGTGGGGTATTTAATTATGGATGCCAGGCAGTTTTCGCAGACGGCGATTGTGTTTGTCGGTATTTTAATTTTTGCTTTTGTCGGAAAAGGTTCGGATTCGCTGGTGCGGATTTTAGAGAAAAAGCTGCTGAAATGGCGAGACAGCTTTAATGGATGAATCAAGCGTTTCACGCTGAGGACAAATTCAACCTAATAATAAGGAGATGTTGAGCATGAGTATCGGACAAAGAAGATTAGGCAGAGCTGGGTTGAAAGTATCGGAAGTGAGCCTCGGCACGATGGCTTTCGGTCGTTGGATTGACGAGAAGGCGTCGGCAGAAGTGCTCGATACGGCGTTAGCATCAGGGATTACCCTCATTGATACAGCGGATGTGTATGGCTCGGGAATGGATAAAGGCAACCCATTGGAAACTGGCGAATCCGAAACCATTCTAGGTAATCTTCTAGGTGCGCGCAGACATCAGATTGTTCTCGCCACCAAGGTACACGGCAGAGTGGGGTTGGGACCCAATGATGCGGGCCAGAGCAGATATCATATTGAACGTGCGATAGACAATAGCTTAAAAAGGCTGAAGACCGACTATATCGATCTCTATCAAGTACATCGCTTCGATGAAGAGACGCCGCTTGAAGAAACCTTGCGAGCGCTGGACGATCTTGTGCGTAAAGGGAAGGTCCGCTATATCGGCGCTTCTAATTATGCTGCTTGGCAAATCGCCAAGGCGCACGGAATCTCAGCTCGGCTTGGACTGGAAAGGTACGAAAGCATCCAGCCGGAATACAGCCTCATCGCTCGAGGGATTGAGCAGGAGTTGCTGCCTTTGGCCGCTTCGGAAGGCGTCGGCGTTATTGTGTATAGCCCGCTTGGACGCGGCTTGCTGACAGGGAAGTACAGCTACGGCGGACAGCCGCCGGTAGGAACGCGCGGAGCAGCAGGCGAGCAGCGTCTCAAGGTGCTGCTGGAGCAAGAGCGCAATTTCCATATCGTGGAACAGCTGAAGCCGCTTGCTGAGCGGAGAGGCTGGACGCTGGGTCAGCTAGCACTGAACTGGGTCCTTAGTCAACCAGTGATAACGTCAGCTATTCTAGGTGTCTCCAAGCCTCAGCATATTACTGAAGCGCTGCCCGTTCTAGGCGAGAAGCTAAGCAGCGAGGAGCTTAAACAGATTGACGCCATTACAAGCGGCGCGAAATTGGAGTTGATTGCGCGATGAGTGAAGCGAAGCGGAAGTTGCATTTGAATGTGTTTTTGCGAGCAGCCGGTCATCATGAAGCGGCATGGCGTCATCCGGAGGTGCATCCAGAAGGCGATCTCGACATTCATTATTTGAGTAAAATGGCGCTGATCGCCGAAGACGGGTTAATGGATTCGGTCTTTCTGGCTGACGGCTATGCCGGGCGTACGGCTAAACTCGAGCCGTTCACCCAATTGGCCGCCTTGGCTGCGGTTACCCGACGTATCGGTTTAATTGCTACCGTAGGGACAGTCTACAATGAGCCGTTCCACGTAGCCAGACAGTTTGCTTCGCTAGATCACATTAGTGGAGGTCGCGCTGGATGGAACATTGTGACAGGCGCTGGCGATGCTTCACACAACTTCGGCAGATCCGCACATCCCGAGCTTGCCGAGCGCTATATAAGTGCAGAGGAATTCGTTGAAGTGGTCAAGCAGTTGTGGGATAGCTGGGAGGATGACGCGCTTGTGTACGATAAGCAGGCCGGTATCTTGATTGCGGAAGATAAAGTTCGAGAGATCAACTTTAAGGGGAATGTGTATGCCGTCAAAGGACCGCTCAACATTCCACGTCCGCCGCAAGGCTATCCTGTGCTTGTACAGGCCGGCTCATCCGAGCAAGGCAGAGAGCTGGCTGCCCGGACGGCGGAGGTCATCTTCACCGCACAACAGACGTTCGGCGCCGGGCAGTCGTTCTACACGGATGTGAAAGGTAGACTGAAGAAGTACGGACGGTCGACCGATGAGCTGCATATTTTGCCTGGGCTCAGCCCAATTGTGGCTGATACAGAAGCGGAAGCCCGTGATATTGAGGCTGAGCTGAATGGGTTGATGGATTTGCCGAAAGCGCTGCAGGCCATGTCGGAGCGTTTCGACGTTGATTTGGCTGCGTACCCGCTGGATGGTCCAGTACCGCTGGACAAAGCCAAAACGGCTGAAGCGTTTAACGGAATTCGCAGCCGTCAGGAAGTCATTCTCGATGCAGCTCGCCGTGAAGGGATGACGATCAGGCAGTTGATATACCGCCATGCGGGCGGTCATGGACATATTACGTTCACCGGCTCAACGCTGCAGGTGGCTGATTTTATCGAGAAATGGTTCCGTGAAGGTGCATCCGACGGGTTTAATATCTTACCGCAGACGTTTCCCGGCGGGTTGGAGGCCTTTGTGAAGAAGGTCATTCCGGAGCTTCAGAATCGGGGCATTTTCCGCACCGCATACGAAGGCAGAACCCTTCGGGAAAATCTTGGGCTGGTGCGCCCGGGTAATGTGCGCAGCTTGGTCTAGTCGTAGACTTGTGATCCTAGTTACCAAAAAAATAAACTCAAAAGACCGTCAGGATGCCCTGGCGGTTTTCTTAATTTCGTTTTTCAAGTATCTGCGAGATTATTTGGGCTGCTAGAGTGAGAAACCTAAATCGTGGAGAACCGTATCACAAGTAACGATAATTTTGTAGTGAATGTGTTTAAAGCAGAAAAAGAGGGGATGGTAATAAAATCCTAATTTTCAATACAACTTGCGTTGGTAGTTAGACTTTGCAGAAATGATATTAATAAGAGAGGGGAAGTAGAAATTGGAATCAATCTGGCTGCAGTATGCATGGACATTATTAGTTCTCATTGGCTTGGAGGGTTTGTTATCTGCAGATAATGCGCTAGTTCTAGCGGTAATCGCGAAACATTTGCCGGATGACCAAAAGAAGAGAGCCATTAATTATGGCATCTTGATGGCTTTTATTTTCCGATTTGTTGCTCTTTTCGCGATTTCTTTTATCGCTAATGTTTGGCAAGTGCAGGCGCTTGGGGCGGCCTATCTTTTATATCTCGGATTAAAGCACATCATACAAGCACGCTTGAGTAAAGGAAAGAATGTTCTTCATGGTGAAGAGGCGAAAGAGTCCGCTGGGAAAGGCTTCTGGCCAACGGTAGGAAAGATTGCATTCGCTGATCTTGCATTTGCAATTGATTCGATTCTTGCTGCAGTAGCTCTTGCGCTTGGTCTGCCAGATTCACCGCTAGGCGATTTCGGCGGAATGGACGGAGGCCAATTTATCGTGGTCGTACTTGGCGGCATCGCTGGGTTAGTTTTAATCAAATATGCGGCTGCGTGGTTTGTGAAGTTACTTGGGCAACGACCTGCTTTGGAGACAACGGCTTATGCGATCGTAGCCTGGGTAGGAGTGAAGCTTGCGGTAATTACCCTTGCCCATGGGGATATTGGCTTCATCGATCATAATTTCCCGCATAGCACGGGGTGGACTCTGATCTTCTACGGAGTCTTGGTTGCTATTGCCGTTATTGGCTGGTTTACTCCAGGCAGTAAACAATCCCAAGCTGGTCATACCTAAAATGAAACAAAAGAACTTCACCTATGGTGAAGTTCTTAAACGCCTAAATTATTAATTCGATTGAGTAAGCTACTGATATCACTAATTGTCGTGAATATGCGTGAATTTTGAAGTTTATCAAGTGCCAAATGACCATTCACTATCACTTTATCGATCTCATCTAATAATATCTTATTTTTGTCCACTATTTGTTGATGAACATCCTTTGCAATCGAAGGGACACTGCTTAAATTGAATTGTTCGATTTCCTTTTTTAATCCATTTAATTGATTCTCAAGCTCCTGCTTTATCTCTGGATTCGTTGCGGCTTCTTTCATCTTTTGAGGTGCTTGTTCTGCAAAATTACTTAATGTCGTAATGTGCTCAGAAGCTTGATTTACATAATCGATTGAACCCGTTGCCTTTTCTAATAAAGAGCACGCACTCAACATCATGGTTGAAAGAATGAGTAGTAATAACAGTAACTTCTTCAAATATTTTTCTCTCCTTAAGTTTGTTATTGTTTTTTACGTTTTTCGATACAAAGGGTTTCAAATAAAGAAGCCTTTCCTCAGTGGGAAAGGCTTCTGATATCTTATACATAATTGCGGATCAAATCGGCAAGTTCACCAGCAACGTAGTTCGTTCCAGAGGCTAGTTGATTGCGGTCGAACCGTACTCTTACAAAATTCTCATCCATACCAGCCGCTTCGGCGAAGAGGCCGGCTAGCCCACGCGCTTTGCGATCGATTTGGAGCAACAGCTCGACACCGTTCTCATCCGGGAAGAAGATGATTTCCAATTCATCGAGTTGTCCCCGGAATTGCGTAGTGGGAACGAATTCGAATTCTTGAACGAAAGGCAATCCGTTTATTCTGCCATATGCCGGCGCATATTCGCATGTCACCTCACGGAGTCGGAAACCAAGCTCTTCGACAGCCCCCAGTATAACCGCGGCATGCGGGTGTGGTCTTACTTGAAGCTGATCATGATCCTTCGGATCAACCGCTTCTTTAATATCAAGTCCGGTCTGTATCCAAACAGGAGTTCTCCCCATCGTCGCTGGTGTTACCGCTGGAAGCTGGAACGAGACGGGTAACTCGTAAACTTGCTCAGCCTCAACCGTAAATTTCCCGGTCAGCTGGAATTTGGCCACGGCTGCTTCGACTTGCACTTTAGTATCGTTCTGTTCTTTCACGTAGCGTGTCATAACGAAAGCGTAAACGTCATCAATCTGCTGATCTACGCGCCCCCCTTGAATCCGGACGACGCCGCTGATCATATCCCCCGCATTCACCTCATCTTCATGGAGCATAAGGTCTACTTGGGCTGCGCCAATCCCGACGCTTGCTAACATTCGTTTGAACATGGTCATGTGTAAAGTTCCTCCTTGGCATTCATATATTCACTGATACGAAGTAATGAGCAAGAGGTTTCAGAATTTGTCACTAAAAATGCAACTTTAGAAGAAATTGGCTATTACGGATATTGGCTGATTACTACCCTCTTTTAGTTTGCAAGCGAATGACGTTCCAAGATGCTTTGGCAAGTTGGCTCGTGACATATCCATTATCTATGTGGGATTTACCTCCCCAGTGAGGAGTTACATGGTTTGGATTCGCCTTGGTATTCATCGCTTTCAGATCTTCATGCTCAAGTACGATATGCTCGATCAAGCTGACATCTCCGAAGCTGCGGATATCAAGCTGCAATTCCATCGTTTCTGTCAGATGACGATTCACAGCGAAGATCGTAATATGCCCCTGCTCCTCATTGTATATGCAAATCGATTCAAGATAAGGAACATCCGTATAATCTTTGGAATCGTATTTCGGTGAAGAATTGACAGTATGAAGTACAGTTCCTCTGCCATAAATAGAAGCATGAAGGAAAGGATAGTAGGTCGTTTGCAGCCACAGCGGACCACCTGTTTCTGTGGTAATCGGTGCGATAACGTTAATTAGTTGAGCCATGCAAGCCATTTTGACACGATCAGCATGCTTCAATAACGTAATAAGGAAACAGCCAACGGCTAATGCATCTTCATGTGTATACACATCTTCGAATTCTGGCGGAGCAACCTGCCAGCGCTCTGTCGCGCGACTGGTACCAATGGAGTTCCACACATTCCATTCATCTAAGGAGAGCATAATCTTCTTTTTGCTTCGCTTTTTGGCCTTCACATAATCGCAAATGGATGCGACACTGTCGATGAACTGATCGAGATTAAGCGATGTGGCAAGGAAATTGGAAGTATCATTGCTATTGTTATTGTAGTAAGCATGTAAGGATAAATAATCCACATTCTCATAGCTCAAATCGAGAACGGTTGCTTCCCAGTCTGCGAAGGTGCTCATGCCGCTAGAGGAGCTGCCGCAAGCAACCAATTCGATGGTAGGATCTACCCAACGCATAACTTTTGCCGTTTCATTGGCGAGGCGACCATACTCAACGGCTGTTTTGGTGCCAATTTGCCATGGCCCGTCCATTTCGTTGCCTAAGCACCAGGTTTTGAAGCGGTGAGGTTCCTTGTAGCCGTGTGAAATTCGCAAATCACTATAGTAGGAGCCTGACGGATGATTGCAGTACTCGATTAGATTTCTGGCATCGTCGATGCCGCGTGTCCCGAGATTGACCGCCATCATGACCTCTGAACCAACTAATTTCGCCCAATCCGCGAATTCATTGGTACCGATTTCGTTCGTCTCCGTTGTCCACCAAGCGAGCTCTAGGAGGCGTTTACGATCTTTCTTAGGTCCAACGCCATCTTCCCAATTATATCCGGATACAAAGTTGCCTCCTGGATATCGAATGATAGGAACTTGCAGCGCCCGAATAGCTTCGATCGCATCTTGTCGGAAACCATTCGCATCTGCGGTAGGGTGACCTGGCTCGTAAATGCCGCCATAAACAGCTCGGCCTAAATGTTCAATGAATGATCCGTAGAGGCGAGGATCGACGGGAGCCTTAATAAAGTTTTTGTCAATGAGCATAGTTGAACGTAAAGACATTGGGTGTTCCCCCTAAGGATTAGTATATTTGTGAATTCTGAGTTTGTTAATTTCTCTTATATTATGTATGATAATAAGTATAACGTTCAAGCATAATGTTTAGAATTAATTAAATTGCTAATTCTGAGAGGTGTCATTCGATGTATCTAAAGACGGATTCTGCGTCACTCCAGGTTTACGAAGCATTGGCGAGCGAGGTTCGCCTCAAAATCATAGATAAATTATTCGTTAAAGAAATGCATATTAAGGAGCTTGCTGCAGAGCTCTATCTCAGTAGTGCGATTGTAAGCAGTCATGTCAACAAGCTTGAACAAGCGGGTCTTGTAGGCAGTAAAATGAGACGAGTTAACGGTGGGACCTACAAATTTTGCTTCGTGAATACGGAATATTTGCAAGTCAAGCTGTCTCCTGAAAGAACAAATAGCTATAAGGAAGTGTCCGTGCCCATCGGACATTATACCGATTATGAAGCATGGCCGACATGTGGCATTGCGAAGACGGAGAAGATCATTGGCCACTATGATAATCCAGCCTATTTTATGGATCCGGAAAGGGTACATGCAGGAATTCTTTGGTTAGCCAAGGGATTTGTCGAGTATAAAGTGCCCAACTACTTGTTAAAAGATCACGTATTAAGAGAAATAGAAATTTCGCTGGAAATTGGATCCGAGGCTCCTCAAGTGAATGAAAACTGGCCCTCCGATATCTGTTTCTCTCTCAATGATCAATTGCTTGGTACTTGGACAAGTCCTGGCGATTATGGGGAATCGAGGGGCAAGCTGACGCCTGAGTGGTGGCATTCGGATGTGAATCAATACGGGCTGCTAAAGGTGCTTCGCATTACTGACAATGGTACGTACATTGATGGTCAACGTCTTTCAGATGTGAGCATCCGTGACCTGCGGGTAGACCCGAATTATTGGAGCTTCCGAATAAGTGCGGAGGATATCAAACGTGGACGCGGCGGGCTGACTCTTTTCGGTAAGGGATTCGGGAATTATGATCAAGATATCTTGTTGAGATGTTACTATGAGTAAAAGTCCATGACGAAGAAATTAGGGTAGGCACGAAGGAGTTACAGGATACATAAGGAAATAGTTGTTATCAAGAACTAATCACCTATGATTCTCATACAAATCTTGGTTCTCATATCGGAAAGGGTGAAGAATTTCATGGAACGATTGCAAGAACGTTTAACGCCGTTATTAAAGGAATGGATCGAAAAAGGACCTCCTGGATGTGCCTGCACCGTGATCAAAAATGGCCAAGTGGTGTATCAGGAAAGCTTTGGATACGCAAATATAGAGCTGAAAAAGAAGATAGAAAAGGACACCATCTTCCGCATTTACTCCATGACTAAGGTGGTTACCTGTGTAGCAGCTTTAATGCTGTACGAAAAGGGACTGTTTCTTCTAAACGATCCGCTCGAGAATTATTTGCCTGAGTTTAAAAATCTGATGGTCCACCGCTATAATGAATTCGGCGTAAGATCAGTATCTCCGGCGGCTTCTCCGATCTTGGTCAAAGATTTGTTTACCATGACTTCGGGGTTCACTTACGGAGGGGACAATTTAGAAACCGAACGGTTGACACGCTCGTTAATAGAAAATGCTACAACGATGGATATGCGCTCGTTATCTAAAGCACTTGCGGAGATTCCGCTCGCATTCGATCCTGGCACACATTGGAAGTATGGGACGAGCCACGACGTCCTTGCGGCATTGATTGAAGTTTTGTCTGGTGAAACACTAGGTCAATTTATGAAGAAGGAAATTTTTGACCCACTGGGGATGACTGACACTTCATTCCGTATTTCGGAAGATAAACGGGATAGGCTTAGTAAAATTTATAATCGCGCAGATAATGGAGTGCTGACCCCTAATAACGATACGGATGTTCCTTATCAGCCTGAATGCAAATATGAAAGCGGTGGTGCTGGTCTACGTTCAACCATCGGCGATTACAGCCGGTTTACGCAGGCACTGGCGAATGGCGGCGAGTTGGATGGCGTGCGGATTCTTAGCCGGAAGACGGTGCAATTGATGGCGACCAATCACTTAAGTCCACAACAGCTCCAAGATTACAATTGGCCTCACCATAGCGGATATGGGTATGGGCTAGGCGTTCGAGTTATGATAGATCCTGCAGCTGGCGGCTGTAACGGTTCGATAGGCGAATTTGGTTGGGCAGGTCTAGCTGGATCCTGGGTATTAATTGATCCGCAGGAACAACTGTCCGTTGTGTACATGCAGCAAATGCTGCCGAGTCTAGAGCCGTATATTCATCCCCGTCTACGTTCTGTTATTTACGGATCGCTATAGTAATGATGATGAAGGCCATAATAGGGGTATAGAAGGCTGCTGCCTCTGGCTGTCGAGAACGTCTCGGCAGCTTTCTTTCTGTTGATTTGAGTTAAGTCGAAACCGTATTAATCACTTCAATGATCCAAGAAACTTAATGTATTCTTTGGTAAAAACAGGTACTGTTCTATGACTATCTGCGATAAAATAAGATGGTATATAGGCATACCTTAGGAGGGGTTTTGTGGATTGGTCGCGTAAAGAGTTAAAAAGTAGAGCGAAACAAGTACTACGTACTTCGTATTGGAAGGCATTTCTGGTCAGCTTGCTGCTTGCCATAGTTAGCGGTGGGATTCCGGGTTGTTCTGGGAATTCGGGAAGTGGCTCGTCTTCGTCTTTTAACCTCTCTGACATGAGTGGAGGGTTTGGCGATGTATCCGATGGTGTAGGTGCAATAATTCTAATTTTCATCATTATTTTTGCGAGTGTAGCTGGATTGGCAGCAATAGCTTTCAACATATTTGTGCTTGCTCCGTTCAAGGTGAATGCACAGCAATATTTTAAACAAGCCTCTCAGGGGGAGGTCGATATGCATCATCTCCTGTATGCTTTTGGCAAAGGCAGATATTTAGGTATTGTGGCTGGGATGTTCTGGAGCGCGTTACTTAATTTCTTATGGTATTTATTGCTCATAATCCCAGGCATTGTGAAGACTTATGCGTACAGTATGGTGCCATATATTCTTGGTGATAATCCGACCATTGGCAGGAAGAGAGCTGTGCAGCTCAGCAATCAGATGACCCGAGGGTCTAAATGGCGGATGTTTGTTCTTGATCTATCTTTTATTGGGTGGTTTCTACTCGGTGTCTTAGCGCTAGGCGTAGGTGTGTTGTTCGTATTACCGTATTATAATTCTACGAAAGCAGAGTTATATTTGGTTTTGCGTCAACAGGCCATTTACGATAAATTGAGCACCCCTGAAGAATTAAACCTACCTATTTCATAAGGAGCTGATTATTGTGTCTATCCCAACGACGGTTAGTCCCCTAAAAGCAAACACAGCTACGGCTACGTCCAAGCACTCAATCACAATGATTATGGGCATGTGGTTGATAATCGGTTTATTCATTGACGGCTTCGCTCACAATCATGGCGCGGTAGAAACCTTTTTTACACCGTGGCATGCAATTCTATACTCGGGCTATTTGGCTTGTGCGTTTTGGATTTTTATGATGATTCGCTCGAACAAAATAAGCAGTCAATCTCCCACTTGGATCGCGGCGATCCCCGTAGGGTACAAGCTTGGTGTAGCGGGGGTTATCCTCTTCTTTATCGGTGGACTTGGTGATATGTACTGGCATACCGTCTTCGGCATTGAGGTTAATATTGAAGCCCTGCTAAGCCCGACGCATCTTCTGTTACTCGCAGGTGCCCTCTTAATTCTGACAAGTCCTTATCGTGCGATTAGCGCTGCTGAAAAGGGTACTGCTCCTACGTTTCGCCAATTGTTACCGGCGTTAACTTCGATTGGGCTAACGTTTACCGTGTTCGCTTTCTTCCTGATGTACGCATGGTCGTTTCGCCAGAACTTATGGATGGCTAGAGATTATGACGCGATCGCAAGAGCCGTCGTGGATTTCATGCTGACAACGATGATTCTTGTAATTCCGTTGATGTTTGTCCTGCGAAGATGGAAACTCCCATTCGGTACGGTTACTTTCTTTTTCCTATTTGAGTCGATCTTCCTGGCCGTTTTGGACGGATTTAGAAATTACGGATCGATTATCATCCTGCTCATAAGTGGGATTATCGGTGATGTGCTGTTCCGTGAAATCAAGGAGAGGGAAGTGACAGACTGGCGCTACAAAGCCGTTTTCTTCGTTCTTCCTGTGATGATCTGGGGGCTCTATTTCGCTAATCAGAAATTATTTCATACGTTGGACTGGTCACCTGAGCTCTGGGGGGGAACGATTTTCTTGTGCGCTTTGTCCTCACTTGGCTTAAGTATTCTTGCAGCACCAGTAACGTCATCCAAAAGCGAATGAAGTGGCATGGAATGGTATTACTAGGCTTGACGGTCTTCGTAACAGCTTGCGGTTCAGCTTCTACAACGACGATTGATATGTCTGATATGTCTGGCATGTCAGGGATGACGTTGGCGCCGTCATCCGTCACACATCAGCATAGTAATGATACTATTGCCCGTTTTTCACTGGACTCACCGAATTATTTACCGAATGAACTGTCGAACATCACGATTTTGGTTCAAAATAAATGGAATCGTCCCATCGAGAAATTCGATGTGATGCACGAGAAGCTCATGCACCTTATCGTGGTCAGTAAGGATTTGTCCTATTTCGAACATCTTCATCCAACCTATGCTGGCACTGGGCGATTCGATGTTCAAACGAAGTTTCCAGCAGGAGGTTATTATCAGCTTTTTGCTGATTATACGCCAACTGGCTTAGGGGAAACCGTACAGTCCCATTGGGTGACGATTAACGGTAAGGCACCGAAAGCTGTTAAGCTTCAGCCAGACAAAAGCTTAACCAAACAAATAGGTGACAAGGAAGTCACCCTAGCCTTCGATCATCTCATGGCGGGAATGACGCTGGACATGGTGTTCACTTTTAAGCAGG
The DNA here is from genome assembly GCF_059692115.1 of Paenibacillus sp. J31R30. NCBI lineage: Bacteria > Bacillati > Bacillota > Bacilli > Caryophanales > Paenibacillaceae > Paenibacillus > Paenibacillus sp. J31R30. The sequence continues at coordinate 375,500 of NZ_JCAUAV010000002.1, forward strand.
GTGCAGGGAAAACGCCTGTTACGAATTTGCAGCCTTATTTGGGAAGCGTAGGCCATGTTGTTGCGATTAGTGAGGACGGCAAGGAGTATGTCCATGTACATCCCACGGAAACAGCAGCTACTTCGGGCCCTGCCGCGGCGTTCAAGATTCTTTTCCCCAAAAAAGGGATCTACAAAATTTGGGGCCAGTTTCAGCAGAATAACGAAGTTTTCATCGTTCCCTTTGTAATTCAAGTAAATTTGTAATATAAAAGAAATATTGTAGTCATCTGACATACATGTTAATCGCTTATAATAAAAGACGACCCCCTTTTAAAATATAAACCTTTAGACCCGCAGCCCGTTGCTGTGGGTCTCTTTTTGTTCACTTATGGTACAATAGGCGATATAACCAGATTAGGAGTGAGAAGAATGACTGCACCCATGAATGAGCAGGAGCTGTTACAATTCATTATCAATAAAACAAAGGCCGATCCGAAACAAATTGAGCTTGTTCTGAAACATGAAAAAGCGTTCATCGCAAAAGCTGAACAAGGCTCGAAAGGCCCTGTCGATATTGATAGCGACGACTTGATCGATCATATTCTGAGCCGTCCCGATGTGAAGTTGAGTGAGCTTGCGGTGGACACGATTCTAGAAGCAGAGATGGAATATTTAATGAAAAATGGCATGGCCGGCTATATCGACTAAGTCATCATAGGCATGGTAAGGAGAACCCTCACATAGCTGCTATGTGGGGGTTGTTTGGCATGACATCTGTCTAATCAGTAATAGTCCTAAAATGCCGACTTAATCGAGGCCAATCCACCACTTCTTCTACTTTAATCCGATTTCGCCGAACTATTGACCCGATTTTCATGGTTGAAGCTGATTATGAGCATTTTAAGTGGGTAAAATCGAACTACAGGCACGAATCTCCACCAACAGTCGCAAATAAGCAGGCAAGTTCGGACTACAGCTGCATCAAGCTCACAATGGGGGACGGCGGCGGTCTACTCACGGTCAACACAGTCTCATGTAGTTAACTTTCAAGTTAATTGAATAACACGTATTGACTTTACTTACGTGCGATTGCATAATGAAATCAGGAATTATTACGTTATTTAATTAACTTTTAAATTATCTATTGGAGGTTTTCCACCACAATGAGCAACCAACCGAGAGCTGAATACCCGAGACCGCAATTTGTACGTGATAGCTGGGTTAATTTGAATGGCGAGTGGCAGTTTGAATTCGATGATGCAGGTGTTGGTGTGCAGCAGAAGTGGCATACAGGCGATAAGGATTTCTCGCAGACGATTCAAGTGCCATTTGCTTTTCAAAGTCAATTAAGCGGTATTGGTAATAATGAATTCCACGATATCGTCTGGTACCGCCGCGAGCTTGAAATTCCACAGGCTTTTGAAAATAAGCGGATTCTGCTTCATTTTGGAGCTGTCGATTACTTGGCATCGGTTTGGGTGAACGGCATCCTGGTAGCCACGCACGAAGGTGGTCATACGCCTTTCCATGCGGATATTACAGACGCTCTCCAGGACGGGTCCAATCTGCTCGTTGTAAAGGCTGTCGATTTCAGCAAAGATGTGACGCTGCCACGAGGGAAACAATATTGGAAAGCGGATTCCGCTAGTATTTTCTATACGAGAACCACGGGAATTTGGCAAACGGTTTGGATGGAGGCCGTATCTGCGAGCGCTTACTTGGAAAAAGTGAAAATGACACCGGATATCGATGCGAAGCAGATTGAAATCAGCTACGAAATCGATGGTATCAACGCACATTCGACGTCCAAGTATCAGCTGAAGGTTGATATTTCTTTTAAAGGTGAACTAGTCTCCGAAGATGTGTATGGCATTCGAAGCGGGACTGGAGCACGGAAGATCCGTTTGAATGATTTCAATGATCATGGATTGGGTGGTTGGTGGACGCCAGAGAAACCCAATTTATACGATGTCACCTTCACACTTCTGATGGATAACGAGGCCCAGGATGTGGTGAGCAGCTACTTCGGGATGCGGAAAGTTTCGATCGAGGATGGCAAACTATGCTTGAATAATCGTCCTTATTTTCTGAAAATGGTGCTGGATCAAGGCTATTTCCCCGATGGGAATTTGACGCCGCCGAGCGATGAAGCGATTAAGCAAGATATCGAGCTTACGAAGGCGATGGGCTTCAATGGGGCTCGGAAGCATCAGAAGCTGGAGGATCCAAGATTCCTCTATTGGTGTGATGTGCTAGGACTCGTCGTATGGAGCGAAGCAGCGAATGCGTATGAGTACTCGGACAAATACGTGGGTCAATTTACCAAAGAATGGATTGCCTCAATGGAAAGGGATTATAACCATCCGTCGATTATTGCTTGGGTACCGCTCAATGAAAGCTGGGGTGTTCCGAATATTCAAATCGATAAACGCCAGCAGCAGCATGCTTTGACGATGTATCATTTGAGCAAATCATTGGATCCGATGCGCCCTGTTATTTCGAATGATGGCTGGGAGCTTGTGACAACCGACTTATTCGCTATTCATGATTATGAGTGGCGGGAAGAGGTGCTCAGTGAACGATACAGCTCCAAGGAAAAGGCAGTCCATGCGATGCCGGCGAATCGACGTTTATTCGTGGAAGGCTTCCCCTATCAAGATCAGCCAATTCTAGTAACTGAGTTCGGCGGGATTGCGTACAAGAAGAGTGATTGGGAGGGCTGGGGCTACTCGGGAGCCGATAACGATGAGGATTATGAGCAAAAGCTGCGCGCCGTAATTCGTCCACTCCTGAACTCTGGTGTTGTTCAAGGCTATTGTTATACGCAATTGACGGATGTTGAGCAAGAGATCAATGGGTTGCTTACCTATGATCGCAAGCCGAAAATCCCTGTTGAACTTATCAAAGCGATTAACGATCGTCATTAATAAGCAAAGCCGAGGCTATTACAGCCTCGGCTTTGTTGCATTTCTATTCGTCTGCATGATCAATGCGAATGACGACTACGTTGGAAATCACAGTGCCTTTATGAACTGGCTCATTCACTTGGTAATCGTACGTTGCGGCAACCTTTAGTGTGAAGCGTTTGGTATTAGGGTGATGAATAATCGCGGCTTGGTACGTAATCTCAATAGCCGTATGAGGAATGAGAGTACCTAGCGGTAAAGGCTGCTTTACATCCACTTGTTCCATGACAACACCATTGATTAGCAATGTGCCAGGAACAAGCGTATTCAGCTGAGAAATCCAATCTAGCAGATACACGTTGTTCGCAGCCAAGTTCCCAGTGTTGGTTACCAGTATTTGATAATTAATGATGGAACCAGGCTCAGCTTGCTTTGGTGAAGCAGACAATAGGATATCCAGAATTGGCCACAGGAGCTCAATATTGACTTTATTGGACAGTATGCGGTTGGAGACTAATCGACCATCCGGTAGACGGAATGTAAATAAGACATGAGCCTGGCTGGTGAGTTGCTTCTGATCTTTGGAGATCGCAAACGAGTTTACAGTGACTTGGAACGCGATATGAAACGACTTATGAGGCTGCAGATCGCCAAGAGGTACAGGGCTAGGTAGAATCCGCTGGCTGTAAGGAACGCCATCTATGGTAAGACTACCCAATACATACGAGCTGCCTTCAGGAATGAAATCGGACAGCCAAACATCGGTCGTGATATTGCCATGATTTGTTATCGTGATCTTAAACGACAAGGTGTCTCCCAACGTAGCCTGTTTTTCATGGACAGATTCAACGACGGTCATGGCAGGATCATAGACTTTAATTGAAATGGGATTAGTAATTATTTTTCCTCGATAATCGCCATTCATATAAGTAAAAACAGCCGTATTTATGATGCAATCGGATGGGGGGACATGCGTGATCATGACTTGAAACTTGATAGCAACTTCTGTGTTGCCAGGAATCTCACTAAGCTTGATCCCTTCTGATGGATTAGCAGATGGAAAGCTGACTTGATCAATCTTGACACTTCCGGTAACAAAGACAGCCCCTTCAGGGAGTTCATCCTGAAAGAATGGGCGGCGAATCGGACAATCCTCTTCATTAATAATCGTGAAATGAAAAGTAACCGTATCGCCAACATAGGTGGAAGTCGTATTAGTCTGCTTGATGAAACGAATTTTCACTTCCTTGAAAGGGATAATGACGGTATTGGATTTGGAACTGCCTGTGACATCTCTCCCTCCAGGCGTATGGAAGTGATAAACTGTGGTTGCTTGATTCTTAAGATGTCGGGAAGGCGAAACCTCTAGGACGATGACTTGAAAAGTAACTTCAATCGTTTGACAGACCTTTACAAGACCAAGCGGAATTCCTTGATCTGGTCTGGCCATGGGCAACGGAATATTATCAACGATCACACTGTTGGGAATGAAGGAAGTACCCTCAGGCATGTTGTCAAAAAGGGTAACTTGTGCATCCAAGTTACCCTTATTGGCGATCGTTAAGCTATAGGTGATGACCTGACCGAGTTCAGCAACGATTGTATTTGCTCTTTTCAGAATCGTAATGATGGGACCCACCACAGGCGTATCCACGATATTCGAATAGGAATGACTGGTGTAGCTGCCTGAGCTGAATCGGACAACAGATTGATTAATCAGATGATTGGTGGAATGGGAGTCGGCGGTCATACGACCGTCACCTCGAATGTCACCGTGACAGAATTATTGGCAGGAATAGAACCGATTGGCACACCTGTGCTTGGATTAAGTGTAGGTTTGGAAAGACCGCCTACGGTAACACTTCCAGTGATAAAGCTCGTTCCTGTTGGGATTGGATCGGTCAGTACGACGTTATTAACGGCTTCAATACCGCTATTCGTGACCACGATGGTGTACAAAATGGTATCGCCGACAATCGCGTCATCGGCGTCGGTGCTTTTCACAACCTTTACGTTAGGCGCTGATACTGGAATGACTAAAATATTGGATAGAACAGTGCCGTTTAATGAACGTCCATCTGGCGGGGAGTACGTATAGTTGGCCGTAGCTTGGTTGGAAAGCAGTTGTGGAGATGGCAGCGCATCTACGGTCACTTCCAGGGTAATTTTGACATCGACTGACTCGCCTGGGGCTATCGTTCCCGCATCGATACCTGTTGCTGGATTCACGCCTGGCTGTGAAACCCCATTGATAATAACGCTGTTTGGAACAAAGGCCGTACCCGTTGGGATCGTATCGAACACAGTTGCATCCGCGGGGAGATTTCCGGAATTATGCAGGGTTAAGGAATAGATAATGGTATCACCAACCGTTGCATTCGTTGTATTCGCACCTTTGAGCACAGAAAGTATCGGCTGATACACAGAGATAATAACTGTGTTCGAGAAGGCGGAAGCCGATAGGGCACCAGCTGTAAAGGTGACGGACGATTGATTGCTAAGCTGCTGGGATGTAGGCAATGCAGTAACCGTGACATTGAAACTGACGGTTACCTGGCTTCCTGGGAGGATAGAACCGAGTGAAATACCATTCGTCGGATTTGCATTCGGTGCGGTCACCCCATTAATTTTGACGCTGCCAGTTACGAAGCTTGTGGAAGCTGGAAGCGGATCAAAGAATTGAACGTTATTAACGGTACCACTTCCATTATTCTTAATGACAGTGTTATAGACAACCGTATCGCCAACAACAGCATCATCTACAGGAGATGATTTATCTACAGTCACATTTGGAGCTGAGACAGGGATGGTAACGGTATTTGACGTGGTGGACCCGTTAATGTCGCGCCCGTCAGGAGGACTAAATGTAAAGTCAGCCGTCGCTGTGTTAACTAACGTTTGTGGATTTGGCAAGGTAACGATCACAACACCAAAGGTAATGACGTCCGTAGTTCCCGGTTGCGAAATGAATGGAATGCCGACAGAAGGATCAGCACCTGGCTGTGTAAACCCATTAAGAACGACACTGTTCTGTTGAAACGTTGTACCACTCGGAATCGTGTCAATGAGATTTACGGATGCTGGGAAATTCCCCGAGTTCTTGACGTTAATCGTATAAATAATCAAATCACCAATTGTAGCGTTGGTTGTACTTGAGCTTTTTACTGCGGTCAGGATCGGTTGATAGACAGGGGTTGTGATGGTATTGGAGAAGGTGACTGCTGAGAAGGCGCCGGAAGTAAAGCTTACAGAGCCGTAGTTATTTAATTGGGCAGGGTCTGGCAAGGACGTGACTCTGACATTGAACGTGATGGTAACGGTCGCACCTATTGCAATAGTACCGAGAGCAATACCTGACACAGGATTCGGCGGAACTGGAGGCGTTGGAGCGCCAGTAATGACGACACTGCCAGGGATGAATGCTTCTCCGGAAGGCAGTGGATCAGAGAATACGACATTATTAATGGGAGCAAGCCCATTGTTCATAATAACAAATTTATAAGGAATGATATCGTCCACGACGGCGTCATAAACGGTTGTACTTTTGACAATGCTGACGTCAGGAGATGAAACCGAGATGGTAACCGTATTGGAATTAACGCTGCGATTGAATGTACGAGTATCAGGAAGCGTAAAGGAATAGTCAGCTGTAGCTGTGTTCGTTAAGACCTGCGGGTTAGGCAACGAATCGATAATGATGGAAAAGGTAACAGGTATGGTCGTATTGGGATCGAGTGTGCCAATGGAAAAGCCTGTCGCGGGATCGGCCCCTGGCCAAGGTGAGCTGCCAACAAAGACACTGTTTGGTAGGAAAGTGGTATTGGCTGGAATGGTGTCCGAAATGGTAATGGCAGCCGCATAATTCCCTGTATTGGAGACGTTTAACGTGTAGACAATGGTATCGCCAACAGTGGCGTTCGTGCTGTTTGCGCTTTTGAGAACATCAATGACAGGTTGATAAATAGGTGTGGTAATCGTATTGGAATTCGTTGTGCTTGATAAAGCGCCGGAAGTGAAGCTGACTGATGCAAAATTGTTAAATTCCGCTGGACTAGGCACCGAAGTGACAAGTACCTGAAATGAAACGGTAACAGTGGCGCCGATTCCAATTGTGCCCAAGGTGACGCCAGTGGCTGGATTAGGAGGTACGACAGGTGTCGGAGCTCCAACGATGACAACACTTCCGGGAACGAAAGTTCCGCCTGCTGGGATTTGATCGGAAAAGGAAACGTTATTAATTGCGGCAATCCCGTTATTCGTAATCAGGGTACTGTAAAGGATCGTATCTCCGACAGTGAGAGCTGTAGAGAGTGTGCTTTTGGCGACAGTAACATTAGGCGAAGAAACAGGGAATGAAACGGTATTGGATGTCGCTGTCCGCGTAATTGTACGCCCATCTGGCGGGAAAAAGGTGAATGTAGCCGTACCGGTATTGCTGATGACTTGCGGACTCGGCAATGTGTTGATGAGCACTGAGAAGGATACCGTTTTGGAGCCGCCTGCTGCAATCGTGCCGGCGTTAATGCCTGTAATCGGATTAACTCCTGGCTGTGGTGTACCGTCAACGAGAGCACTATTCTGAACAAAAGAAGTCCCCGTTGGAATCGTATCAGTCACGATTACATTCGCTTCAAGATTGCCTGTATTCGTCACAAGAATACTATAGAGTACGGTATCACCCACAGTGGCATTCGATGTGTTGGCAGTTTTCAGCAACGTCAAGTTCGCTTGCGTGACTGGTGTGACAACTTCATTGGAAGAGGAGGAGCCTGAGAACGTACCAGATGTAAAGCTGACACTAGATTGGTTAATGATTTCTGGCGTTGGCATTGTGATTATCACCTCAAATGTCACAGTAACCGGGGCATTCGGAGCCAGGGTACCGATTGGAATACCGGTAGACGGATTCGTGTTCGGCGATGATACGCCATTCACGATGACGCTTCCGGGAATGAATGAAGTGCTTATATCTGCAATGCTAGTTAAAACTACATTGTTGACGTTCGCAACACCTTGGTTGGTGACGACGATCGTATACATAACCGTGTCACCTTGGATAGCTGAACTCACATTACTTGTTGTCATCACCGTGACGTTAGGAGCGGATACGGGAATGATCACCGTATTGGAACTTCCTGATCCGGATAGCGTGCGGCCATCGGTGAGCGTAAACGAGTAGCTGGTTGTTGCCTGATCGACGAGCTGTTGCGGTGTAGGCAACGAAACGACCTCAACCTCAAAGGTAACAACCTTGGTGCCGCCAACGGGAATCGTACCGATAGGAATACCGCTTACTGGATCAACGCCAGGCAAGGGGGCATTATCAACGATACAGCTGTTTACAATAAATGTGCAGCCAGCTGGGATATTGTCAAACAGTGTGACATCGGCTGAAATACTGCCCGTATTGCGTGCTTCAATGGTGTAAGTGACTATATCGCCAATAACTGCGAGTGACGAGCTCGCGCTTTTGAGAAGAGATAGAATCGGCTGTTCCACTTGCGTGACGACGGAGTTGGAGAAGGCAGCTCCGGAGAAAACGCCGGAGGTAAAACTGAGGCTTGCATGGTTTTCAAGCTGAGGCGGATTAGGAACTGACGTGACCGTAGCTCGGAAAACGACATGTGCTGAGGCGCCAGGACTTATGCTACCCACCGTGAAGCCAGAGTTTGGATCTGCCGTAGACTTTGGAATCCCATCAACCGTTACACTGCCAGCTTGAAACGTAACGCCGGTCGGCAGCGAATCATTGACCACCACGTTGTTAACCTGAACAACACTATTGTTAAGGATATCAAGCGTATAAATAAGCGTTTCACCAACTGCAGCATAGAACAGGTTCACACTCTTACCCACTGTCACATTGGGGGCAGAAGCAGGGATGTCAGTCGTATTGGAGGTGGCGCTGCCGGACAGGGTGCGTCCATCTGGCGGCTGATAGGTGAAATTGACTGTTGCAGCATTCGTAAGTCTAGGTGGTGAAGGCAAGCTCTGCAAAACAATTTGGAACGTAATCGTTGTCGTTCCAGATGGAGCTAGCGACCCTGCGGCAATCCCTGTTGCAGGGTTTGAAGCTGGACTCGAGACGCCATTAATCGTAACACTGCCAGGCACAAATGTAGTTGATGCGGATATGTGATCAACCACGGTGGGTTGAACAGCAATATTCCCTTGATTGTTCACGGTGAGCGTATAGGTAAGGGTATCGCCTACCGTAGCGTTCGTACTATTAACGCTCTTACTAATCGCAGCTTGTGCCTTGAAAACAGGCGTCGTTGTTGTATTGGATAACGAGGTTCCGGTAAAGGTACCTGAACTGTAGGAGATACTTGCCTGATTCGCTAGCTGCCCGGAGGCAGGCAATGTTACAACATTCACTTGGAAGGTGACGGTGACGGAATTTCCTGCGCCAATTGTGCCAACAGCGATCCCGCCGTCTGGGGTCGCAGTTGGTTTAGATATGCCGCCTACGATCACACTGCCTGGTACAAATACAGCACCCGAAGGAACTACATCTGTCATATTGACATTGGTGACGCTCGCCACACCCGAATTCGTGATAACGGTGCTGTAGGTGAAGGTGTCCCCTACAACGGCGTCAATGACTGCCGTGCTTTTGACAGCTCCAACACTAGGTAATCGGACAGGGATGGTGACGGTATTCGATTCCGCAATACCAGGGATCGTTCGACCGTCTGGAGGTTGAAACGTGTATGTACTATTGGCTTTGTTCACCATTTGTGGAGGCGAAGGAAGTGAATTCACCAACACAATGAAGGTGACTGTTGAGGTGCCACCGGCTGCTACTGTCCCAATGTTGACGCCGGTAACAGGGTTCGCGCCTGGAATCGTGACACCATTTACTTGAAAACTATTAGCAACGTAGGATGTTCCAGCAGGAATGTTATCGCTTATAGTTAGATTCGCTCCGATATTCCCCGTATTGGCAACTTGCAACGTATACGTGACAGTACTTCCTACCGAGCCGTTGGCGGTATTGGAGGATTTCACGATCGCAATTTTCGGAGCGTAAATTGGTGTGGTCACGGTGTTAGAGGGAATGACACCTGTGATGACGGGGCCGCCGGCTACACTTTGGAAAGTAAAAGCGGCATTCGCTGTATTCCCAATCTGTGAAGGATTGGGAATACTGGTGACCGTTGCTTTATAAGTGACAGTAATGGAAGAGCCAAAGGCCAGTGAGCCCAGTGGTGCTCCTGATGTAATATCGAAGGTAGGCTTCGCTACACCAGCTACGGTGACACTCCCGGGAACGAAGGTAGAACCTGTGGGCAGCGCATCAGATAAGACGATACTAGCAGCACTAGCTGTTCCAGTATTACTTGTGGTAACGGTATAGGTAATCGTATCTCCTACGACCGTTCCAGAGACGTTCGCGCTTTTGGTGACATTAATTTTCGGTGCATTAATATCGACCTGAATTCCATTGGCGTTGACCACATAGGCATCACCTGAGGTTGTCAATTGCAAGATGGCAGAAGATTGGTTGTTAATCAACCTGGCAGAAACATCAATGTTGGTAATATCCCAACCTTGCCTACCGCCGATAATATTGGTGCCGGGCGCTCCGTTAATTTGATTTGAAGAACCGAAAGTACCCGTTGTATTCAGATTGCCTGCGTCATTATTGATTTGCGAAGCGAAGAAGTTATTCGCAAAGTTATTAGGCCCTGATAATGCGACTAGGGAAGCCGCCGTAGGTCCAAATAACGCTTGATCCCCGGTTCTGTTCGCATCTCCTTCCTGAGCACTGAATAAGGCTCTGCCTCCTAATACGCCTGTGACTGGTGTAGCAAATCCGGTAATAGTGGTGTTTACGGGGGGAGACGTAGATTGTACGAGTACGGCGCCAACGCGAAGTGACATATTTCGGAATGGCAAACTGGTGTTCTGATAAATGACCGCGAGCGTCCAACCCGCATGGTTGGCAGTGGGATCGCCGGGAATAACAACCGTTCCGACGACATTGCCTGTCGTGTAGGTGCCGGCCATACCTTGCTGTACCAACGTGGTGACATTTGCCGTTCGCACATACCCGAAGGCGCCGCTGCCTAAATCAAATTCATTCTTAGTGGCATTGTCTGGCGTAATACTTGAGGTTCCAGCTGGTGTAGTAAACGTGACGGCATTATTAATAGCAGCACTTAGGTTCACAGTGCCATTAATATACGAACCGCCCCAGATCAACTCTGCATACAATACGGTACTTCCAGCAGGAATAGTTAGAATGGCAGATGAACTGTTAAGTGTATAGAGGCTTGTAGTTCCTGAAGGATAGGTGCCATATTTGAGCGCAGTGTTAATCGTAGTAAAAGCACCAATACTGTCTTGAGTTCCCGGTATACCATCCGTATTCGAGCGGCTTAGGCCAAGTGTATTTCCGGTGAACGTGATCGCGCCAGTTGCGTTGAGTGTGGCCCTGACGACGAGAGCTATGGTCGTCACCCCCTAGTATTTGTACCGATCCTTCTTCCATAAAGCAAGAAGGCGGTGTGGTGATGGAATGTCAAATTGGCCGATGGTGATAGGATATGAGGTAATTATAAAAAAATGATCGTTTGCACTCAATTTTTTCACTTGTGCGGCTTTGATTTCTTTTTAGCGGTATTTGGTGGTTTTTTTTGCGATTTTACTGGCTCATTCATGGATTTGCTGATAGGAGCAGGGTTTGTTGAGAGGTGAGTGGCTTCCATTTCATCTTGACGCTCTTCCAACTCAGGGGAATGTTGACGTCTCAGGGAGGGAGCCCAGATAGGCTCGGTATACGTTTGCTTACAAATCCGATGCCACTCATCAACTTGCAGCTCTTTCTTCACCACGACGAAGTGATACATGATTTCACTAATAAGATTGGGTTGTATATATTGCAACATGTCCAACTCATCCTGCTCATACAAAGTCGTTGAATAGGGCGGCTCGTAAAAAAGTTCCATTCGGATCAGGCGGAAGTCAAAGGGGACTTCGTTCATCAAATAGTCTGGTATAGGTGGACAGACAGGGCTTCCCGCAGGTTGAAGAAAGGTATTCGTTAAATAGCGAGGGGTATATTCATCAAACCTATGCCTTAAATAGGGATTCGACATATGGCGAAAATGATGGGCGTAGGGGGCGAGCACACACACTATCGCTCTGTGACTACAGATTCGATACAACTCAGACATGACAGAGAAGAGATCCGTCATATAAGGAAGGCTGCGGCTTGCTAGAACAAATTCAACCGAATTGTCAGGTAAGGGAATGCCCGTGTTGATATCGCACACTAAATCAACGCCTGGAACATCAACACAATCGATCCCGAAAAAGTTCAAATGTTTATGTTGGCCGCATCCAAGATCAACAAACATGAGAGTACCTCCTTACCTATGTGAAATTCATTGCTGTCCTATAATGTATGGCCAAGTTTCTTCGTAGTCTCTGCTTGTGCCTACCGAAGGAAAATATTCAGTCCTGTACATGAGAAAAACGTCGCCCCCTCCTGTATGGAGTGGACGACGTTCAGTCATTACCCTTTGACAGCGCCGATCATGACGCCTTTGACGAAATACTTTTGAACGAAAGGATAGAGGATGAGAATCGGGACAGAGGCAACCATGATGGTCGCATACTTGATGGTTTCCCCGATCTGGAACTGATCGGCGGCATTGGCGCCGGAGGACATCATATCCGTGTTATTCGCGATTAAGATTTCTCGAAGCGTGAGCTGAAGCGGGTACAATTCTCGATCTTTCAGGAAGATCGAGGCCCAGAACCATCCGTTCCATTTCTCAACGGCATAATACAAGATCATGACCGCGATAACGGGCATCGAAAGCGGGATAATAATTTTAAACAAGATGGTGAAATGATTGGCACCATCCATTTTCGCCGATTCTTCGAGACTTTCCGGAACCGCCATAAACGCTGTGCGCATAATAATGAGGTTGAAGGTATTGACGGCGAATGGCAAAATCGTTGCCCATAAGGAGTCAATTAATCCTACGCCCTTCACGATTAGGTACATCGGGACAAGTCCACCGCTGAAAAACATAGTGAGGATTACGATGAAAATAAAAATTTTGTTCCACATGACATTTTTACGAGAGAGTACATAGGCTCCTAAAGCTGTCACGATAAGGTTCGTCGAAACGCCAAAGACGAGAATAAACAGCGTGTTGCGGTACCCTTTTAAAATAGAGGGATTACTGAATACATTATTGTACGCTTCCAGACTGAAGCCTAGAGGGCGATAAAGAAACCCTTTGTGCGTGATAAGCTGTGCACCGTCGCTAATGGAAGCGAAAGCGACATAGATGAGCGGGTAGAGCGTTACTATGACTAGCAAAATCAATAAAACATGGTTGACTGCGTAAAAAATACGGTCTGAATAACTGGTTCTCATCTTAGCCCCTCCTTCACTACCATAAGCTATTTTCACTAATTCGTTTACTGATCTTATTAGCTGTAATGAGCAGCGCTAAATTAATGAATGAATTGAATAAACCAACGGCGGCGCTGTAGCTCCAGCCAAATTCTAGCAAACCTTTACGATAAACGAAGGAAGAGATGACATCAGCCGTATCGTAGGTGCTTGGGTTGTAGAGCAAGATAATTTTCTCGAATCCTACATTTAGCAAATTCCCCATACGAAGAATGAACATGATCGAAATGGTAGGTAGAATACCAGGCAACGTAATATGCCAAATCGATTTAAGTCTTGTGGCGCCGTCCATCTTCGCTGCTTCGTATTGCTCTTGATCAATGCTCATGAGTGCAGCTAAATAAATGATGGATTCCCAGCCGATTTTTTGCCAAATTTCGGATAACACATATATGGTTCGAAACAGCTCAGGCTTTTGCAGCATCGCTGTATCATTCGCGCCAAAATAAGTCAGTAAGTTGTTCACTAAGCCGCCGTTATTCGTAAAATCTTTAATCATACCAGCAATAACGACGAGTGAGATAAAGTAAGGCATGTAAGTAACCGTCTGCACAAAACGTTGAAACTTCTTATTGGCAAGCTCATTAATGAGGATAGCCAAAATAATCGGGGCTGGAAATTCAAAGCATAACGTATACAGGGAGATGAGAACCGTATTTTTGAGGATTCGCCAGAAATAGTAGCTGGTGAAGAAGTCATGGAAGTTTTGGAATCCGATCCATGGACTATTGAGTATCCCTTTAATCGGAGTGTACTCTTTGAACGCAATGATGGCTCCATACATCGGCGCATAGTGGAAGATAAAGTAGTAAGCCAGGACGGGAACCATCATCAGGTATAAATATTTATTCAACAGAAAATCGCGTTTGAAGCGTACGGTAAAGCTAGCCTCCGCTGTTTTACGCATCATATCTCTCCTTTCGCCGAGGAAATTGAATGGATGGAGGGAGGAGCTAGTGCTCCCCCACCCCCAAGTTACTTATTAACGTTTGTTAAAACGATCTAAGGAAGCTTTTTTGATTTCGATCGCACGGCTCAATTTCACGGAATTGAATTTTTCTTGGTATTTCTCGAAGCTATCAACAGGCTCTGTGCCCAAGATGATTTTGAGAGTCATCTCATCAACAAGTGTGTTCAGATCTGTCATGATTTTGGCAAGCTCTGTACTTTCTTCAGGTGTTGCCGTGACTGGTGGAATTTTGTGTTTGTCTACATCGGTTTTGGACCAAGTAGAAACGGCATCACGTTGGGATTGCATAGCCAGGTATTGCTCGATATAGCGTTTGTCTTGTACGAATGGACCATTGTAATTTCCGCGGATATACAGTGACAATGCTTGTGCAGGTGCCAGCTTATCTGGATTGTTCATAACGATATCCGTGTATTTCGGATAGTTATTTTCCATTTTGTAGGAGGTGCCTTCAGTTCCGAAGTTGAAGAACAATCCTCCCGCTTGGGAGTAGCCGTAGTCAAGCAACTTTGCAGCTGTTTCTATGTTTTTGGATGTCGCCGTAATAGCAACTGATCCACCAGGTGCATTCGCAGGGTCTTTTTGACCGTACATCGCGATGTCGCCTTTTTTGAGCACTGGATATGGAGCTCCGATCAGAACGCCTTTCGGATCCTTAGCTGTGATCAGCGGCTGGAATTTACCGATACCGCCACCTGCGTTACCTACCGTTACGCCTGTAGCGCCGGAAGCCATGTTCGCATCCATAGCTTTGCTGTCAGCAGTTGCAAAGTTTTTATCAATTAAGCCTTCTGCATACCATTTGTGGAAGGTAGCCAGATAGTCTTTGTAGCCTTTCTCAGCAGGGCCAAACTTAATGGCGCCTTTATCATCAATAAAGAAGTCACGTGTTACACCGAAAGCACTGAGGAAAGCGCCGTTACCCGACTCATTAAATGGTCTAGGTACTGATACGACGGAGAATGGGGCTGTTGCACCTTTTTTCTCTTTAAATGCTTTCAGTGTTGTGTACCACTCATCGATGGTTTGAGGAATAGGGAGACCGAGTTCATCTAACCAGTCTTTACGTACGATTGGCCCTTGGAATACGCGCAGGTAATCATCGCCGCGGATGAATGGGAATACATAGTAGCTGCCGTTATCCGTTTTAACTTGCTTATCCACATCTGGATGCTCTTTCAAATATTTCTTCAAATTCGGTGCATATTTATCAATGACATCATTCAGCTTGAGAATGTATCCGTCTTTAATCGCTTTCTCTGGTCCGCCTGGGAACTCACCTTGCCAGTTGTATTCGATCATGTCAGGCAGGTCGCCAGTTGCTAGCAAAACGTTAAGCGCTTGTGTCGTTTGGTTCGTCGGCGGTGCTGTGAATTTGAGCGGAACCCCCGTGACCTTCTGCCAATTTTGGAAAAATGGCGTGTCGGCATGGGTCGCTTTTACCCCCGTTAAGTTACCTGGAAGCTCTCCCCAGTAGGTTAAGGTTTTGTCTGATTTGAGTGGATACGTAACCGCTGCCCCTGCTGGCGCTGTAGATGCAGCAGGTGTAGTACCTGATGAAGCTGCTGGACTAGGTGTGCTTGTAGTTGAAGAGTTTGACGAACAGGCAACAACCAAGCTTCCCATTAAAGATGTGGTAACCAACATGGTGAACATTTTTTTACTGTTTCTTTTCATGTGTTGACCTCCTCAAAGTTTTTCGCCAAAAAAACTGGCATCTTAAGCGTTACTGGTTTTTCGCCATAAAAGCTGGCAGATGAGCTGTAATGAGAAATGGACCAGAAAAACAGGCTTGGAAGTCTCGTGGAGTAGTGGCCTGTGCTATAACCTAACTATATGATAACGCTTACATTAAGGGTATCTCGAATTTCTCCAATTGCATCTCGATAATTAGCAATAGGCTCTTCAAAATGTCCAATTCCTTCATCAAAAAAGCCAATTTGAGGTGAAATCTCTCCTATTTCACGAAAATAAGAGCGGTTGCCCGCTCTTATCTGGATCTGTCACGTCGTATTTTTCTCATTTATCAAGCATTTCTTTATATTTTCCTGGCGTAATTCCTTCTACCTTTTTGAACACACGAATAAATGCGTTAATATCATTGAAGCCTACCCCGTAAGCCGCGTCGCCAACCGATTGTTCCCTCCCTCTGAGCAGCTGTTTGGATTTCTCCACACGAACCTTGTTGATCCGATCTAGCAACCCTTCACCGACATAATCCTTGAACAGCTTGGATAAATATGTCGCTTTACGGTCAAAATGACTGCCGATCATCGTCACATTTAAATTCACATCGGTATAATTGTGCTCAATATAGGTGTTCACTTGCTCGACGAGCTGTTGCAGTGCTTTCTGCTTCGTCAGCGAATTCGCATGTTGTCGTTTAGCGGCTGTAAAGGCACATACCTGCGCGATCATGTCACCCAATTGAAGCTCTATATCGGTGACGGTTTTACTATTCAATAAGCGATCAAGTTGTTTAGGATTGCGGATGAAGAAGCTTTCTTGAATACCGCCCGTATCATTGATACTTTTCATAATCGTTGTGACTAAGCCAAGTATTAGACACTTCGTTAATGAAACGGAAATACCAGAGCCTTCAAAATTTTTCTGGATAATGTCATTCAAAATGTCCCTTGCTTCCGTTAGTTCGCCGAACTTCAAAGCATTGAGGAATTGCTGTTCCACGCCCATTGGATAATAATAGCCAGAAGGATTCTCGCAGTGCGTATTGGGTTTGAGATCATTATAGGCAAGAATTTCATGCCCCCCCATGACAAGCTTGTAGGTCATCGCGTCTAAAGCTTCCAGAAAAGCTTGAGGAACGCAAGAAATATGCTCGTAAACACTGCTTATGGATATGGTAAGGTGAATATCGTAAGTGGTGGCTAGGAAGGATTGTGCCTCGTCTGCGATGCGAATTAACTCATCTTTGGCACTTCGGCCGTCATCCATCGACAAATTGACCAAACAGGCAAGCGTATCATCAATTTCGGACACATAGCCGCGGTGCTGCTGAGACACTAATTCTTCAACCACATTACTGACGATAAATTGCAGCAGTTTCCACTTTTCCTCTTCGGGAGTATGGGTAATTCGTTCGAAGAAGGACTCGCTTTTATCTATAACAAAGAGCATGACGGCTAATTCTCTCCGGTCCAGCTTCATATCAAAGGTGGTTAAGGCCTCTGCGATCGGAATTTTACCGTCGAGCTTCCCTTTCAGCAGCTTTTCTACAAAATGAGAGCGTACAATGTGCCGATGCTGTTCGACCTTGCTTTTGAAATCAGCCATCTCTATTAACGTACTATCCAAAGCCTCTTGGATGAAATGAAATTCATTATAGGTCTTACCGGATTCTAGCGTCTGTTTCTTGGAAAAGGCGTGAACCAAACGGCGAACAGGATTGTAATTTCTTCTTAGGAAGACAAAAGTCAGTAAACCTCCGCCTAAAAGACTGATGATCAAACTTAAATAGGTAAGATTACGGATATGAGACGCTTTCTGCCAATACGTTGTACTAGGCATGATCGAGACGTATTTAAGTTTGGAACGCGGCGATTGAATATTAAATACTTCATATTTTTCGCCATCGGTGCTTTTAAAATAAAAATTCGTGGTGTTACCCAGGTTGGCATAGGGGAAATCCACAGGCATCGTGCTCGAGGAACTGGACGCCAGTACTTGATTCTGTTCATTGAGAATGATGACATGGCCTTTATTGAAGATTTCCATGTTCTGAATAGCACCTAGTATGCGCGACTGATCAATCATAATGACATTCGTAGCAAGAGGCTGGTCGTGTTCAACAGGATAAGTACTGACATATGCTACCGTTTTACGAAGACTATTATCGTCACCAATACGGTCCATCGGGATAAATCCTTTATAATTACTATGTGTCATGATAGATTGCCAGGAATTGAAGGAGAATTCATTGCTTTTATGCAGCGTTTCGTAGGCAAAATCTTTCGAACGAACGGTCGTAGGGAGAATGACAGACTGACTTTTATTCAAATATACATAAAAAGAGTCGATCAAAGGATAGGAGGTTTTATATAGCGATAAGCTTTTGGCGATTTGATACATATCATAAGGAAAATCTTTCGGATAGGTTTCATACTTGTTAGAGTAGAGCAGCTCCTGAATATTCACATTCCAAGTAATCTCGAAATTGAGCTGTTCCATCGCTTTGAACTGGTTGTCCATTACTTCTCGGACTTGCTTTAATAAGGAATCATTGGCTTGTTGGATTTCTTCCTTCAAGGTACGATTAGACTCTATATATAATAGGAGACCTATAGCTACAGGTAGTAGGAGGATTACAATATATGAAATCAACCACGTTAATACGATGCTCTGTCCATTAAAGATGATCTTATTCCGCATAGGTAGTGACCCCCTCGTATTCGATTATCATCATTGAGCACCGAGAAGTTGGAAATGAATGCGCTCTCATACTATTGTATTTCCTTTCCTTCGTCTACGTCAACGAGGGAAAAGAGATATTTCTTGTGGAATTATTCAAGGGTTTTGAATCGTTGCTTGCCAAAGAAGAAATAAAATAAATATGAAATGACAGAATAGACAACGGCTGTAATACAAAAGGCATACGCATACCCGAAATAACTGCCATAACGGAAAACAAGGCCTGTACTAATAGGAGAAGCAATGAACCAACCCAGGTTAAAAACAGCTTCTCCTGAGCTCGATGCAAGGCCGCGAAGCGAACGGTGCACATAGCTCATTTTGATAGAATTATAAAAGGGATTAGCCGCATTCATCAGGGCTTGACGGAATAAATAACCGCCTGAAGATAAATAGAAGTTAGCTGAAAAAGCGGTAATCAGCAGAAAAGGAATGGAACTTAGCTGCAAATACACAACTGATTTGACTTCACCAAAGCGTTTTGCAATCATAGGCCCAATTAGAAAAGCTACTCCTGTAGCGGCTTGTCCCAACGCAACGACGATCCCAATGGCGGATTTTGAAGCTTCGAAGCGATCCTCGAAATATACGTTCAGATATGGAACGATCATCCCGCCGCCAAGTGAAGACAGTAAGCCGAGTACGCAGAAAATGCCTATGACTTGGATGGACGTTTTGTGTTCACGCCAGGTAAGTTTCCAATTTAACGGTTCAGCTTGCGGGGATGCTTCAGTTGCTTCTTCATGATCGCTCTTTTCGAATAATGACATTGGAAGGACACCTAGTGCTGCGATTGCGACACCAATTAATAAGGTGTACCGAAGACTATGTATTTCGTCAACGCCAATGACGAATTGAAAGAAATCACACAGGATGCCGCCAAGGGAAATGCCTATGACATTCGCGAGCATAACCAGCGCCATATTGAGGCTGAACAGATGCACCCTCTGTTGAGGTGTGGAGTTATTCGCCATAAAGGGCAGAATCGTAGCCGAAACAACGGCCAATGCCATGCCGCCTAGGAAGGCAGAAATCATCATTCCTTCGTTGGCTTCGATGAGGGAGCGTGCGGTGAGCGCCCCAATTGTGAAAATAAGGCCGAAGGAAATGACCCGCTTCGGGCCGAAGCGATCGTTCATGATGCCCGCTGGAATGAGGATGATTGCTGCAGCCAAAGCGGTCATCCCTACGATATGTCCGACCATGGTCTGTTCGTAGCCCAAGCTGCGCACATATAAGTTGTACACGAGGCCAAACATGCTAATGCCTAAGTTCCAAACAAAATTAAACCAGAAAAACAGCTTAATATTTCGGCTATAACCTTCAAGTTGCTGCTTCCATTCACGTAGTAAATTGGTCATGCGAAATTCCTGCCTTTGTAGTTGTGTCTAAATTGCAATCGCTTTGTCTATTCTACCACTGGTAAATACTTTTGAACACGGGAAAGACTTGATATTCGATCGGATCTGTATAATAATAAGTAGTCTAATCTACGAAGCAGGGAGCACATAATTGAAATG
Source organism: Paenibacillus sp. J31R30 (assembly GCF_059692115.1). NCBI lineage: Bacteria > Bacillati > Bacillota > Bacilli > Caryophanales > Paenibacillaceae > Paenibacillus > Paenibacillus sp. J31R30. The sequence goes on from NZ_JCAUAV010000002.1 coordinate 395,743, forward strand.
TCTACATCAACGAGTATTGTAACGGAAGAGCAGAAACCAGAAGTTGAACAGATTGAGATTTGGAAATGTAAAGGAACTGAGTGTAAAGCTTGGGTTCGCAAAGAATTCGTCACGGAAGCTTTACCGACATGCCCGCTTTGTAAAACGCAGATGGTGCGCAGCTACAAGCATGTGCCTGTAACATCTAAAAAAGGAAACAAAAAGTTTCTTGTAGGAAAGAAACGTTTCTAAACGAAATTATTGAAGTTATTTCTTCTAATAATAGGTTAAGATCGAGAGCATCTTCAGCGAGGCGTGAAGAGTGATGCTCTTGGTCTTTTTTTTATGGAAAGAATAGCAGTAGACAAGCATAGCATGATTATGAGGGGGAGATGCTGTGCTTGGACCTACGATTAATGTGAGTGATGATACCGAAGTCTTGCTGAAAGAGTTGCAAGAGAGAAAACAGAAATGGGATAAACTCAAGATGATTCAACCTATCCTATCAATCGCGACAGGAGCCATCTTACTTCTAGTCATTTATTTGTTATATCGTCAAGTCGTCGTCCGTTCGGGCGGTAACGCCATTATGATATTGGATTTACTTATTTCGAATAAATTGCTGTGTGGCTTGTTGCTCGCCTGTGTTTCGCTCTTTCTATATGCCTCTAATCGAGCGCGCGAAACAGAGAAGGCCAAAAGTAAGTATGAAGACTTACGTATAGAAGTGATTGAACGATTTGACGCATCATGGCTCAAAGATGTGAAGTCGGAATCACGCGATCAAATTTCGAGCTTTCTTTCGAAGGAGTATGATATTAATATTGTGTACAAGAGCTGATATTGGAAAATGAAGTGAGGTAGAGGTAACAGAATGAAATATATATGTCGTTTCGTGGAAGAAGTTAATCAATGGGATTACTCAGAGTCCCCAATTGAATACTTACGAGATGTGGTGACCGAGGAAGCACCGCGGCTTGAAACGCGTTTTCGAGCCTGCTGGACGAAAAAAGCTATACATATCCGATATGAATGTCAAGATGATCATATTGTCGCAACGATGACGGAGCGTGACGATCCCCTTTATGACGAGGACGTTGTAGAGGTGTTTCTTGATCCATTCGGCGGCGGTACGACCTACTACGAATTTGAAGTAAGTCCGCGTGGCGTCTTATTCGATGCGTTGATCCATAATTCCCTAGATGGGAATAAAGAAGTGGATACCTCTTGGAGCGCGAAAGGATTCCAAGCTGAGGTCACGCCGGGTCCTGATGACGGTTCGCTCATCTATGATGTGCGAATTCCCTTTACCGACTTGGATCATGCAGGCGTGCCGCAGCCAGGTACGGTTTGGCATTGGAATGTCTTTCGGATTGATGATGATCGCGAAGGCATCCGGCATTATTCGGCTTGGTCGCCTACGTGGAAAGTAAACTTCCATATACCGCAGCAATTTGGGGAGCTCGTGTTTGTAAAAGAATGAAGAAAGACTCTCACGCTTCCTCGGAAGTGTGGGAGTCTTTTGTTGTTAGAGCCGGTAACACCGTGTCGCGACAGACACCGAAATGCGAGAGCTGATCTCTCTGTAGTGATGAAAAACACGCTTACAGCGGTAGAACGCCTGAGAAGTCCATCGCGCAACTGGGAACGTTATTCTCTACTGCACACTTAACACCTCATTAAGATGCTGCCAAGCCCAATCCAACTCTTCCTTGGTGATGATTAGTGGTGGCGCTAATCGAATGATATGATCATGCGTTTCCTTGCATAGCAGGCCTTTTTCTTTCAGAGCTTCGCAGAAAGGGCGTGCGGCCACGGTCAGATCAATACCGATAAACAAACCGCGGCCGCGAATTTCCTTGATCTGCGGCGACTTGATTTCCTGAAGCCGCTTCAGGAAATAAGCCCCAAGCTCATCCGAACGCTCTGCGAGCTGTTCGGCTTCGAGCACTTCAAGAGCGGCGATCCCCACGGCGCAGCCGAGTGGGTTTCCGCCGAACGTCGAGCCGTGGGAGCCTGGCTCGAACACCTCAAGAACCTCGCGATCTCCGGCCACGGCCGAGATCGGGAAAACACCGCCGCCAAGGGCTTTGCCCAAGACATACAGGTTCGGCGTGACGCCTTCCCAGTCGCTGGCAAAGCGGCGGCCTGTGCGGCCGAATCCTGTCTGGATTTCGTCCACGACGAACAACACCTGATTCGCTTGGCATAGCTCATAGCAATCCCGCAGATATCCTTCCTGCGGGATGACGATACCAGCCTCGCCCTGAATAGGCTCCACAATAAACCCGGCGGTGTTCGGCCCGATAGCCTCACGCAACGCCGCGGCATCCCCATAAGGGATGGTGCGGAAGCCCGGCGTGAAAGGCCCGAAGCCGCGTTTGTATTCCGGCGAGGAGGAGAATGACGTGATGGTCGTCGTACGACCATGAAAATTGCCCTCACACACGATAATCTCTGCCTGATCGCTAGGGATCCCTTTGACATCGTAGCCCCAACGTCGAACCGCTTTGATCGCTGTTTCAACCGCTTCTGCGCCGGTATTCATCGGTAAGATCATCGGCTTACCTGTATATCGTGATAATTTCTCATAGAACAATCCAAGCGTTTCACTGTGGAAGGCTCTAGAAGTCAGAGTAACTTTACCTGCTTGCTCCATCAATGCTTTCAAAATATGCGGATGGCGATGCCCCTGATTCAGAGCGGAGTAAGCGCTTAACATGTCCATATATCGATGACCTTCGGGGTCTTCCACCCAAACACCCTCAGCTTTGGAAATAACAAGCGGCAGTGGATGGTAATTACGTGCACCATATTTCTCGGTTTGTTCAATGATATAGGAGCTGTGTGAAGTCATGTGAATTCCTCCCCTAAATTAGATCAAAGCATCTTCAGATGTACTTCATTGTATTCTAGTATTAGCGTACGATGACATCCTAAGTATATAATTGAAATTGAGGTTAGGCTATTCAAAGTTAGCCTGCCCGTGCATATCCCTGACTTTTAAGCTAAAAATAACCATGATCGTGGACTTGAGGCCGCGTTAGGTTGGGCAGAAGCTTAGGGAATGAAATATGAAGTGATAAAGGATGGTAGTCCGATGACTTTTCGCATTGAGAAAGACTTTTTAGGTGAAAAGCAAGTTCCTTCTCATGCCTATTACGGCATTCAAACGATGAGAGCAATTGAGAATTTCCCCATTACAGGTGTCACCATTCATGTGGAGTTAATTACGGCCCTTGCCGAAGTGAAGCGTGCTGCCGCACAAGCGAATATGGATACCCACATGCTGCCTAAGAAAATTGGCGAAGCTTTAGTAAAAGCGGCTGAAGAAGTCAGCGACGGACGGCTTATTGAGGAATTTATCGTCGATTCCATTCAAGGCGGAGCAGGTACCTCCATTAATATGAATATGAACGAAGTGTTGGCGAATCGGGCCTTAGAGCTGTTAGGCGAGCAAAAGGGAAGTTATTTCCACTGCAATCCGAACAATCATGTAAATATGTCGCAATCGACGAATGACGTGATCCCAACAGCGATTAAAATAGCTGCGTACCGCTTATCAGAGCAATTAATAGAGGCATTAAGCTCGTTACAAAGTGCTTTTGCACGGAAAGAAATTGAGTTTGACGATGTGATCAAAATGGGCCGGACGCACCTTCAAGATGCTGTACCTATCCGTATGGGACAAGAGTTTGGCGCTTACGCGCGCGTGCTGATGCGTGATATTAATCGAATCAAGCAGGCGATGCGGGGGTTGTTGATCGTTAATATGGGGGCTACTGCCGTTGGAACTGGGCTTAACGCGAAGCCTGAATACGTGGAACGAGTCATGTTTCATCTAAAAGGAGCTGCAGGGATTCCAGTCGAGATCTCGGAGCACCTCGTAGACGGCACACAAAATATGGATGCTTACACGGAGTTGTCTGCCTCCTTAAAAGTATGCGCCGTGAACCTCTCGAAAATTTGCAACGATATCCGTATGATGGCCTCTGGACCACGCGCGGGGTTAGGTGAGCTAAAGCTGCCGCCTAGACAGCCAGGTTCTTCGATTATGCCGGGTAAAGTAAATCCAGTCATGCCGGAAGTTGTGAATCAGGTGGCGTTCCAAGTCATTGGCAATGACCATACGATTTGTTTAGCTTGTGAAGCGGGTCAATTTGAGCTTAACGTTATGGGGCCAGTCTTAGCCTTCAATCTCTTGCAATCACTTAAAATATTGCGCAACGCAGCCAGCGTCTTTGAACGCTTCGCGATTGAAGGCTTAGAGGCTGATCGTGAGCGCTGCAAAAATTATGTGGAGCAAAGCTTCGGCATCGTGACAGCCTTAAACCCTCATCTTGGCTATGAGGTCGCCGCGCAGCTTGTCAAAGAGGCGGTTCGTACAGGCCTCACATTGAAAGAACTCATCTTAGAGCGGGGTCTGCTCACACAAGAGGAGATCGAAGAAATTCTGAATCCGATTCAAATGACCACGCCGGGTATCGCAGGCGATAGATTGCTTCGTCCAGCAGACTAGACTTTTAACCCCCGTCTCTACAAAGAGCGGGGGTTATTTGTTCAGAAACTTACCCCTTATGTATGTTCGGTTTACAGGTGGCAAAAATGCAAAAGAGCATCCTTTTCAGGGGAAATCACGCCAACGTTTTAAATAAATGCAAAAAGGCATCTTTTGGGGTCGAGAATGTGTAAACAGAGCTGAAAATGCAGAAATTGATGCCTATTTGCATCAATTTTAGCTGAAATCATCTACTTGATAGAGAAAGGCTGCACTATTGCATTTCTCAGCAGATGGAGATGTAGCTGGTGGTTTTCACATGTGTCCGTTAGCGTTGTAAAAACCAGATTTCTAACAAATCGTGTCTTCTATGTCCGATAGGGTGCGATTGGGTTGCGGTTGAGGCCGAGGCCGAGTCTGAGCAATTCATTGGACCGCTGAGCTCCTTGAAATAAAAAAGAGGTTGAGCAGGTATTCCTGTTTAACCTCTTTTTAGCCATTATGCAATTCTCTCATAAAACATAATCCGATTTCCGAACGGATCAATCACAGTCACTTCGCGAGTACCCCATGGTGTTTTTTCAATGCCTGGTCGGGAGAATTTGAATTTTTGTTCGAGTAAGCGACTATGGAAGGCTGTAAGGTCTTCCATTTCTATGCGAATCGCAGCCCCTGGAGTGCAGTCACCGTGATGCTCCGATAAATGAATAGCATGTGATCCTAGGGTAACTTCCATGTAGAGAGGCAAATCGGGCTGGAAACGGTGCTCAAAGCCTAGGGAGAAGCCTAAATAATCTAGATAAAATTCCTTGGCTTTCATTTCATCGAAAATTCGAAAAATAGGCGTTAATCCTTTGATCGTTGGTATGAGATTCACCTCCTGCATAGAGCTTATAAGATTTGCTCACCGAACAAGGAGCTGATGAGGCTGACGGCCAACTGGGAGGTTTTGTTGCTGTCATCCAGCAGCGGATTCACTTCAACAAACTCGGCAGAAGTCACGATACCTGCTTCATGCAGCATCTCGACCGCGAGATGAGCCTCGCGGAAATGTAGTCCGCCTTTGACAGCAGTCCCCGTTCCTGGCGCCTCGATGGGATCTACGGAATCAACATCATAACTGAGATGAACACCATCAGTTTTTATTTTAATATAATCAATCGCTTCTTGCATCACGTGTGCCATACCTTTGCGATCAATATCGTACATGGTAAAGCACTTGATACCAAGCGATCGAATCAGCTTCTTCTCACCACCATCTAACGATCGAGCACCGATGAGTACGATATTCTCTGGCTTCACCTTAGGATTAATCCCATGTATATCGGTTAATAAAGGATGCCCAATGCCCAAGCTGACCGCAAGCGACATGCCATGAATATTGCCAGTTGGGCTTGTATCTGGTGTATTTAAGTCTGAATGGGCATCAATCCAGATGACCCCTAGGTTTGAATAATGAGCGGATAACCCCGCAATTGTGCCAATCGCTATACTATGATCGCCACCGATAATGAGTGGGAAATGTCCTTGGCTGACAACCTGAGATACCTGTTCGGCAAGCTGAGTATTAATTGCTATAACCTCAGCGAAGTAATTGAGATTGCTTGAATCCACTTGCGCATCTAAGTGAGTTGCTGTGTCATTCACAAGACGAAGATCAGCAACGTGATCAACGGTATAGGTTAATTGCTGCAGCTCTTGCATTAATCCAGCTTCCAAAATGGCCTTAGGTCCATGACTTGCACCTCGGCGACCTGCCCCAAGATCAAAGTTGACACTGATTGCAGCTATGTTCGGTTTGATACTCATCGGATCAACTCCTTTTGATTGGATGACTAGACGATAAATCCGCGGGCCCTCGCTCCATTGACTAACATTCCCAATCTACATGTAACCATCCTTCTTTACTATATGAAGCTATATTTTCTTTGTTCGATGTAGAATTCCTTTTTCGTTGCTTCGTTTTCATGAAAATTGATAAGTGAGACCAAGAGAGATAAACTTATGAGAAAACCTCTATCGAGGCCATTCAAGGATGAGCGACCGCTATCCTACCCCACAAAGTGAAGATAAGCTGCGAAGCAAATTCCGATTACTTTGTGGGGACCCGAGAAGCAGAGAGACTTTGGTCTTTGACCAAAGATCCCTATAAATGGTTTTATCGCCAAATAGAAAGATGTTTTCGGGATCCGAAAACTTATACTTTCTATTGTGGTTAAAAGTTAACTCAACTTCGAAAGTAGGTAACCTAGTTACGATGCTTATCAATTTGTTTTTAATCGCTGCACTGATTGTACTTACAGCTTTTTTTGTCGCGACAGAATTTGCTGTTATTCGCATTCGTCCTAGCCGTGTAGATCAAATGGTGTTGGAAGGTAAGAAAAATGCCATTGCGGTTCAAACTGTTACCTCTAATCTGGACGGATACTTATCTGCCTGTCAACTCGGCATCACGATTACAGCGCTGGGTCTTGGTTGGTTAGGTGAGCCCACGGTTGAAAAGCTTCTCGGACCTTTATTCCACGGTCTTGGTTTAGGTGAAACGATATCGCACATATTATCGTTTGGTATCGCCTTTTTATCCATTACCTATATTCATGTTGTCCTTGGTGAACTAGCGCCCAAAACGTTAGCGATCCAGAAAGCTGAAGCCATTTCCATTCTAACCGCTCCATTCATTATCTTTTTCTATAAAATCATGTATCCGTTCATTTGGGTTTTAAATGGCTCCGCTACTCAGCTTGTTAAGCTTTTTGGCGTCAAGCTTGCCAGCGAGCATGAAGAAGCCCATTCGGAAGAGGAAATACGCATTATTTTATCAGACAGCCTCGAGAGTGGAAAAATAAATAAGACGGAATACGGTTATGTGAATCGCATATTCACCTTCGACGAATTGTTGGCTCGCGAAATTATGGTCCCACGGACGGATATGATCTGTCTTTACGCGGACAAGTCACTCGAAGAGAACATGAGCATTATAACCAAAGAACAATACACCCGATTTCCAGTTGCAAAAGGGAACAAAGATCATATCATCGGATTCGTGAATACGAAGCAATTTTTCTTAAGTTACTTCTCTAATCCGAATTTTAACTTTAAAGGTTTACTTCAACCGATCATGACGATTCCAGATGGTATGCCCGTGAAATCCCTGCTCAAGAAAATGCAGCGTGATCAAGTACATATTGCATTACTCCTAGATGAATACGGCGGGACGTCTGGATTGATTACGATTGAAGACATCCTTGAGGAAATTGTCGGTGAGATTCGGGATGAATTTGATAAAGATGAACGCAAAGAAATTGAAAAGTTGGCCGAAGGACACTATTTAATAGATGGCAATGCTTTGATAATCGAGTTAAATGCTGTACTGGGCTTTGATATTCAAGACGAAAACGTGGATTCGATTGGCGGATGGCTATATAGTAAGCAGTCCGAGTTGAAGGTGGGAGAAGCTTGGCAGAATGATGGATTTACGTTCATTGTGCGTGAAAGAGACAAGAATCGGATACGTAAGATTGAGATTTTGAAAATATAAGATAGGGCTCGGATTGTAGTTAGATAACTACAATCCGAGCCCTTATGCATTAAAATGCCCAGCTTCCCTTGCGGAAGATCGGTTCAATCGTTCCGTCTGCGTGTTCGCCATCAATATCCATCTCGGCAGAGCCGATCATAAAGTCGACGTGAATGAGGCTGTCATTCAGACCTGCTTGCAATTGTTCTTCTTTGGTCATCTTCGTGCCACCTTCAATACAAGTAGGGAAGGCTCGGCCGAGGGCCAAATGGTTTGAAGCATTTTCATCATAAAGGGTATTGAAAAAGATCAGATTCGTGTTCGAAATTGGCGACACATGCGGTACAAGCGCGATTTCGCCTAAGAAGTGTGCGCCCTCATCCATTTCGATCATGGCTTGCAGGGATTCAAAGCCTTGCTCTGCTGTATAGTGCGTGACGCGGCCTTGTTCGAAGGTGATCGAGAAGTTATCGATTAAGCTTCCTTGATAGCTCAGCGGCTTTGTACTTCGGACGGTCCCATGTGTGCCCAAGCGATTCGGCGAGATGAACACTTCCTCTGTCGGGATGTTCGGGTTGAAATCGAAGTCACCCGTTTCGTTCGTTGCCGAACCCCCGCGCCAAATGTGCTGCGGCGGAAGCTCAACCGTAAGTTCAGTGCCTGGAGCGCGATAATGAATTTTGTGGAATTGCTTCTCATTCAATTGTTCCCGTTTGCTTCGAAGTGTCGCATTGTGATCACGCCACGTTTGCACAGGATCTTCTTGATCTACGCGGGTAGCTTCGAAGATAGCGTCCCATAAGGCACTTACAGCTGCCTGATTTTCTAGCTCAGGGAAGACTTTCTGTGCCCAAGCCAGCGAAGGTGCTGCGATGATGGACCATGTCATTTTGTAGGAGGACATGTATTCCCGCCATTTCACAAGCTTAGGACCTGCTGCCTTGGCATTTGCAGCAATTCGAGCGGGATCCACATCTTTAAGCAGCTCTGGATTATCGGCATCGATCCATAGATAGGCACCGTTGTTTTCAGCTAATTCGGTTAGCGCTTGCGCACGCCAAGTTGGATACTCGTTAAAGGATTCTTCAGGTGCGTGCGTATAGCGGATTTGTGTGCAGATTTCATCCTGCCATTCAATATGTACATGCTTGGCGCCGGCTTCATACGCTTTGCGGGTAATGAGTCGCACGAATTCAGGGTGCCCAATTGGCGCATTAATCCAAAGCGACTGTCCGGACTGAATGTTGAGGGCTACTCGAACCGTCAACTCCGAATATTTTTCAAGATTTTGTTCAAAAGTCATTAGAAAAATCCTCCTTTTACTCCGTCTTGCTTGAAGTTTATCGCTCCGCTCGTCGACTGTCAAATAAATTTTACCGTTTGAAAGATTGTGAAATTCAGGATGTCATTGAATGGAATTTTTACATTTGTTTACACTAAGGCAGGAGGTGAAGTGCGTTCATGCGTTATGAATGGTTATTGGGCCTGCTGCTTCTAGCCCAGCCCAAAGAAATACCTTTTCAATTAACAGAAAACTCGGATGGTCAGCAGAGAATGGCTCAGATTCAGCGAGAGCCGTATACGCTGCATCATCTAGATGTGCCGATGGTTGACGCTCAGAAACTAGACCGTCTTGCCGAGCAGATTGACAAATCGATTTATCGAAAGCCGATCAATGCCAGTATTAATGACAGTGGGGGAATTGTAAAAGAGGTCGCAGGCGTTAGACTGAATCGTCGTGCTTTTCTCAATCAATTTTATGCACAATTCTATGAAGCGGGACCGATGAAGGTGGAGCTGCCGCTTCAGACCATGTATCCCAAAGTGGACAGTGAGCTGCTAGCAAGCATACGTGTTCGTCCAATCGGCTATTATGTTACCTATTTTAATTCGCGCAATAGTCACCGTGTTACGAATCTCAAATTAGCTGCACAAGCCATAAACAACTATGTTGTGCAACCGAATGAGACATTTTCCTTTAATAAAGTAGTTGGTGTTCGAACGCCAAGCAGGGGGTACATGTCAGCTAAGGTTATTGTGAGAGGTGAATTCTCAGAAGGGATAGGCGGAGGCATCTGTCAAATATCCTCAACCTTGTTTAATGCGGTAGACCGAGCTGGTCTCACCATTATTGAAAGATACTCGCATAGTCGATCGGTGCCCTATGTGCCGCCGGGAAGAGATGCGACAGTCAATTGGGGAGGGCCCGATTTTAGTTTCAGAAATGACTATAATCAGCCTATCTTAATTCGAGCGCACACGCTGCCTGGACGGGTCCAAATTAGTATTTCGTCATCAGAGCTTGTTAATTTCAAAGCGCGCCATGTGCCTGGTGCTGTGAAAGCAATTCCAGAAGAAATTGAAACCAATAAAGATGTAGGAAAAGGGCTTCCTTAACCCCTAGGGGCCCCTCTGGAGGTCAATATATGCATACTTTTTGAAAAAAAAGCACAAATTCACATGACTCTATGCTGATCTTTTGCTAATATAGGAGATGATCATTCAGCTTGAGAAGGGTGGAAATCGCTTTATGAAAACGTTTTTAGATGAGAATTTTTTACTTACGAACGAAACTGCTGTACATCTTTACCATGAATATGCAAAAGAACTACCGATTATTGATTATCACTGCCACTTAAGTCCTAAGGAAATTTATGAAAATAAACAGTTCAACAACTTAACAGAAGCTTGGTTATATGGCGACCACTACAAATGGCGGATGATGCGTGCCAACGGTATTGACGAGTCCAAAATTACTGGTGAAGCTAGTGATTATGATCGTTTTGTAGCATGGGCTTCCACGCTTCCTATGGCGATTGGCAATCCGTTGTACCACTGGTCCCACATGGAGCTTCAAACGTATTTCGGTGTGTACGATATTATTAATGAGCAGAATGCACCTGCGATTTGGGAAAAAGTGAACGCGAAGCTCGCTGAAGGTGGATCACGCGCCAGAGATCTGATCACAAACTCCAAAGTAACGGTCATTTGTACAACAGATGATCCTGTAGATTCCTTGGAATACCATATCCAAATTAAAGACATTGAAGGTTTTGATACACAAGTATTGCCTTCCTACCGTCCGGACAAGGCGCTTGAAATCAATCGCGCTACGTTCCTTCCATGGATTGCACAATTGGGAGCAGCTACAGGTACAGCGATTCGTACATATGATGACCTGTTAGCAGGTTTGGAAAGCCGCGCAATCTTCTTTGACTCCGTAGGTTGTAAAGTATCTGACCACGCACTGGACTATGTGCCATTCGCTGTTGCAACGAAAGAAGAAGTTGACGCGATCTTCGCTGCAGGACTTGCTGGTCAACCGGTTAGCTTAGAAGACGAGAAGAAATACAAAGCTTTCACGCTATTATTCCTAGGCGGCATCTATAAGAAATTGGATTGGGCGATGCAATACCATATCAACGCGTCCAGAAATAATAATGGACAAGCTTTTGCTAAGCTAGGTCCGGATACGGGCTTTGATTCCATTGGTGACAGCCCAGTAGCAAGTGCGTTGACAGGCTTGTTGTCATCCTTGGCTGTGGCTGATTCCTTGCCGCGCACGATTCTCTACTCGTTGAATGCGCGTGATAATGAAATTCTCGCTTCCTTGATGGGCAGCTTCCAAGGCGACGGCATCGCTGGTAAAATTCAACTAGGCGCAGCTTGGTGGTTTAATGATACGCGTGACGGCATGATCTCCCAAATGAAATCGCTAGGCAACTTCGGATTGCTTGGACGTTTCGTGGGTATGCTAACGGACTCGCGGAGCTTCTTGTCCTACACGCGTCATGACTACTTCCGCCGTATTCTATGTAATATGTTCGGTGAATGGGTTGAAGCAGGCGAGTTCCCGAATGACGAGCAGCTGTTGAAGCAGTTGGTTCAAGGCATTTCGTACAACAATGCGAAGCAATATTTTGGATTTTAAGTGAAAAACCTTCGTGCGAGCGTGAGCTTGCACGGAGGTTTTTTGTTAGAAAGCAATTCAAAGAGCGCGCAAGGTCATCGTCCCCGCCGGCGTCGCACGCTAGCGCACAAAAAAAGTGCGCAAGGTCGGCGTATCCGCCGGTCGTCGCACGCTAGCGCACAAAAAAAGCGCGGAAGGTCATCGTCCCCGCCGGCCGTCGCACGCTAGCGCACAAAAAAAGTGCGTAAGGTCGTCGTCCCCGCCGGCCGTCGCACGCTAGCGCACAAAAAAAGTGCGCAAGGTCATCGTCCCCGCCGGCCATCGCACACTAGTGCTTATGGAAGTGCTTCTTTTAAAAAAACTATTGTAATTTTCCTTAACTTGAAGTATATTTTCCAATATCTAGGTCGTGAAGCACACGCCGCTTGCATCGGAACTCGTTTCCAGTGCAAGCGGCTATTTTATTTCCTCAAGGTGGAGAAGAAGATGGACAAAATAAACGGTGAGATGAGTTTGCAACTTCGTGATGCGTACGAAAAGTGGATGGCATTACAAATCAGTTCGTGCACAGGGGATCGGCGGCTGCGACTGCAGAAGGGTCTGAGTTTCTCATTAAAGAAATTCATTATCTATGTGCTCTGGCCTGCAGTCGGGAGTTTTGACGGATGGTTTGCCGAGTACGAAGTGATCGATTTTAAGGACGGATTCAGATACCTTGATTTAGCCAAACCATCGTCGGTCATCAAAATTTGCATCGAAGTAGACGATAAGGGAACGCATGGTTCTAATGCGGATTCGTATAAATTTTCAGATGACCGATTCCGTCAAAATGACATTGTTATCGACGATTGGAAGGTGCTGCGCTTTTCACTGCACAGCATCCTGGAGCAGCCTCGCCGCTGCCAACAACAGTTGATGCATGCGTTAGCGAAATGGGGTATTGAATCAAATATAGCCCAACCATTTTTGTCTCCAACGGAACTTGCTATTTTCAAATTTATCGAAAATAAGACAGGGGCCTACTCCCCGATTACGATAGCTCAAGCAGTTGGAATCCACAGAAATACTGCAGTGAAATATTTTAAGTCTCTAGTTGCAAAAGGCAAAGTGATGCCTGATGTCACAACTGGCGGTCCAATAAGGCGATACCGCAGCAATATGTGATCAGAAATGGATAGCACTCTCAGCGCTTACAGCCCGAGATGCATCATCTTCCGACATTCCAGCGGAGTTTGCGAAGTAACTTGTTTGAATACCCGCCCAAAGTGAGCGACACTATCAAACCCGGCTTGCTCGGCGATGTGAATGACCTTCAGCTTCGTCTCCCTCAGCAGCCGTTGTGCTTCACGAATACGGACGTTGTTCAAGTATTCAACGAAGGAGAAGCCGGTCGTTTCCTTGAAGGAACGGCAGAAATAACTGGGACTTATATGGAATTTCTCAGAGATGGAAGCCAAATTGAGTCGCTCCTGGAAATGTTCACTGATGTAGGTGGCAATCTCAAAAATTTTGGGATTATGAGCCTGCGGATGCTCTTCTGATGGGCTTTGCTGATCAATCAGCCGCGTGCAGAAGACGAGCAATTGCGTAAGCAGCGCTTTACTATTGAGCTCCCAGCCGTTCAGTTCTTGCTGTTTTTCGCGCATTAAGCTGAACAGCATGTTCTCGACGAGAGTCCGATTCGCCCCGGATAAGGAGAAGATAATTTGTTTTTGTCGAAAAGGAGTCAGTAGTAGCGCATGCGTATCTTGCCCCATCGTACTTATCCAGACATCGTTGAAGCTCACTAAGATGCGTTCATGTGGAAGCGCGTTAGCATCGAGCGTTTTGTGAAGTTTATTTTTATTAATAAAAACAAGATCTCCTTCTTGCATGAAATAGGAGCGATCTTGAATGAAATAGTAGCGTTTGCCGCTAAGTAAATAATAAATTTCGTAGTGGTCATGAAAATGATTCACTGGCATGGAGAAGGATTGCTCTCTGCGCAGTCTTTCAATCTCGTACTGAATCAACGTGGACACCTCTCTGATCCTCAATCTGATCTCTATTTTACAGCAATATATGCAAGGAAATAAAGCGATTAAGTAATATTTGATTAGAAACGCAACAAATATTGTATTAATCTAACTGTAAGAGTAATGAGCTATTTAAATGAGAGGGGCATGTTGGCGGATGAAAAAAACACGTTATGCGATTGTAGGTACTGGAGGACGCGCTGAATTCTTCTATGGTTCCATGGTGAAGGATTTTCTAGATACATCAGAGCTTGTTGCGATTTGTGATATTAATCAAACTCGTATGAATTTTACGAATGACTTGCTTGCTAAGAAGTATGAATATCATGCTGTTCCTACGTATAAAGCTGACCAATTCGAGGAAATGATTCGTCAAGAAAAGCCGGACGCGATCATTGTGACAACGGTAGACCGTACACATCATACGTACATTATCAAAGCGATGGAGCTTGGTTGTGACGTTATTTCCGAGAAGCCGATGACGGTTGATGAAGAGAAATGCCAAGAAATTCTCGATGCGATCAAACGGACAGGTCGTCAGCTTCGAGTGACCTTTAACTACCGTTACGCACCGCACAATACCAAAATTCGTGAGTTAATTATGGATGGAACGATTGGCGATGTTCATTCCGTACATTTTGAGTGGTTGCTAAATACGGAGCATGGCGCCGATTATTTCCGCAGATGGCATCGCGATAAACGCAATGGCGGCGGCTTGCTCGTGCATAAGTCAACGCACCATTTTGATCTCGTTAACTTCTGGTTAGGGACACAGCCAGAGACGGTTTTTGCCATGGGAGATTTGATGTTCTACGGGAAAGCGAACGCTGAGAAGCGTGGAGAAACGAAGTTCTACCAACGTGCAACAGGGAATGCGTATGCCAAAGAGGATCCTTTCGCCTTGCATTTGGACAGTAATCCGAATCTGAAAGGACTATATTTGGATGCTGAGCATGAAGATGGTTATCAACGTGATCAAAGCGTTTTTGGCGACGGAATCTCGATTGAGGATACAATGGGTGTGATGGTTCGTTATAAAAATAAAGCCATTCTAACTTATTCCTTGAATGCGTATTTGCCTTGGGAAGGTTTCAATGTGAATATCAATGGAAGCAAGGGCAGAATTGAAATGAAAGTTGTCGAGAAGTCATATGTGAATTCCGGCGGAGACAAAGCGGATGAGGGTGCGTTGCAATCGAAAACGATTACGGTATTCCCGATGTTCGCAGCACCTTACCAAGTAGAGCTTGAAGAAGGCGTTGGCGGCCATGGCGGCGGAGATCCTGTGTTGTTGAAAGATATCTTCGATAAGCCGTCCGATGACCGTTTCAATCGTGCGGCTTCACACGTGGATGGGGCAATGTCTATTCTAACTGGTATTGCGGGTAATATCTCGTTGCGGACAGGGCAACCAGTTGCTGTTGATAAGCTCGTTAAATTTTAAGATTTGACGGAGGTTAGATGGATGTGGAATCCGGACGCTAGTATGGAAAATCTGTATCGTTCTTTCGAATTGAAACGTGCGCAGCAGCGTGCTGAGTGGGCAGAATTGACGAAGGAACAATTGAAAGAGCGTTTGGCGAGCACTTTATCAATGCCGATAGAAGGACAGGACGAGCTTCGTCCTGTTCTTCTTGAACGTGTGGAACTCGAAGATCATACTCGTGAACGAATCGAATTCGGATCACTTTATGGATTTCGAGTCCCTTGTTATGTATTGCTGCCTAAGGGAGTTGCGGGTAAGGCGCCAGCCGTACTCGCTTTGCATGGGCATGGCTTCGGGAGTAGGCAGATCGTTGGTTTGCGTGCAGATGGAACTGAACATACGGGGGCGCCGGACCTTCACGGTAACTATGCCTTAGAGCTGGTTAAGCGCGGCTTCGTGGTCGTTGTTCCCGAAATTCTTGGATTTGGTGATCGGCGATTGGAAGCTGACCAGCGGGATGGGCAAGTTGGCAATAATTCTTGCCAGACGCTCGCTTCACATCTTTTGTTATATGGCATCTCCCTTGCTGGATTGCGCGTACAAGAAGCTATTCGTGCATTGGATTACATGGTGACGCGCGAGGATATTAATACTAGTCGTATCGGTTGTTTCGGCTTCTCTGGAGGCGGACTGCTTGCTGCTTATACTGCTGCCATTGATGAACGTATTCAGGCTACAGTCCTGTGTGCATTCACGAATACTTTCAAGGGCAGCATCATGGGGGTTCGGCATTGCATCGATAATTATGTACCAGGTGTGCTTGAATTTGCGGAGCTTCCTGAGTTAATTGGCTTGCTTGCCCCGCGCCCCTTGTTCATTGCTTCGGGCAGACAGGATCCGATTTTCCCCATTGAAACAGTGGAGGCAGCCGTTTCCTATTTGGAGCGCGTGTACGCGGAGGCTGGTGCTGGTAAACGATTAGGCGTTCATTTGTATGAGGGTGTTCATGAGGTTAACGGGAGTCAGGCGTACCCATGGTTGGTTAAAAATCTGTGAAATGTAAACGACAAAAAAGACCACTGAACATTGTTCAGTAGTCTTTTTTATCATTTACTTACGCTTTGACGAACGATACTCTCAATGATCAACTTGTGTCCAACCACGACTCCAAGACGAATGACACCTGTTGTTCTGCCGGAAATAACGTGGCGATGTCCATCTGCAATGTTTGTTAAAATTTGAAAACGATGAAAATGGTTTGGTCCAGTACCGATGTTAAGGCCTGTACGACCTGAATAGGAATGACGATGCCCGTCAGCAGTTGTCGTAATGCCTTGGAAGGTGTGGCGGTGTCTGCCATCCTCAGGGATCACAATATCACTTAAATTACCGAAGGAGTGTCGATGATTTTGTACACGTGACGTCAAGCCCTCCATGCGATGTCTGAATTGTACCGGCCCGCCGGAGCCTTGTTTGATTCTTGCCATTAGCTATCATCCTTTCGAAACGAGATGATATTAATGTATGCAAGTCAGTGTGGACTGGCTTGGTCGTATGGCTAACACAATTCAAAATACAGCTTATTTATTGAAAGGGTGAGGTTAGATTTGAGGCATTGTAACATTTCTTGATTCGACTATTTGTGATCCGTACCATTCAACCGGGGAGAATTATACTTGCGAATTTCTTCGCGCCAGGAGAGGAAGCCACTTTCCATGGCTCTAATGAGCATTTCTGCGGTACCTACATTGGTAGCTAGCGGGATCTGTTGAACATCGCAGAGGCGAAGGAGCGCGGTAATGTCAGGTTCATGCCCTAAAGCAGATATGGGATCGCGAAAGAAGATGAGCAAATCAATATCATCCATCGCAATCATCGCACCAATCTGCTGATCGCCACCAAATGGACCTGAACGTAAGCGAATCACATCGAGCTTGGCGGCTTCACTGATTCGTCTTCCGGTTGTTCCTGTAGCATAAAGCTGGTGCTTTTGAAAAATATGTTTATAAGCAATAACAAAGTCCACGAGCAAGTTTTTGTACACATCATGTGCAACAAGTGCAATATTCATTTTCTCTCCGCCCCTTTTATGTCATATTAGTTGACGTTAATTTATGTGTTGAATACAGAGTAACTCAGTTTATTTAAAAATTCAATCATTATTTTGAATATTTCAGTCAATAATATGTCTATTATTCGAATAAAATAAAATTAATGTTATATTAACTAACATTAATTTGCCTGGTTTATGTGGTTCTTCCTAATTAGATCCATCTATGCTAACCTGTTAGGATGATCAATAAGGGGGTGAGTTCGTTGAAACGAGTACTCATTACAGGATATAAAGCGAATGAGTTAGGCATTTTCTCACTGAAGCATCCTGGCATTCCGATTATTAAAAAAGCGATTCAAAAACGACTCATCGCCTTGTTGGATGACGGACTTGAATGGGTTGTTGTTAGTGGTCAGTGGGGAGTTGAGCTGTGGGCGGCTGAGGCTGTGCTCGATCTGCGGGAGAGTACCCATCCCGAGGTGAAGCTAGCGGTGATCACGCCATTTCTAGAGCAGGAAGAGAAGTGGAGCGATGATAAGAAAGGCTGCTACGCCAGCGTCTTACAGCGTGCCAATTACGTGAACAGCATCACGAAGACGAAATACGAGGGGCCTTGGCAGTTCAAAGAACGAGACAAGTTTCTACTCCGTAACTCGGACGGTATCCTGCTTGTCTATGACGAAGAAACAGAAGGCTCACCGAAGTTCATGAAGCTGCAGGCAGTTCAAATCGCCGCGCATCATACATATCCGATCATGACGATCAACGCCTTTGATTTGCAAAATGTAGCCGAAGATGAGCAGGGAGATTACGTTGGCGATATGCAGGTTGACATGACGGGAGAATCAAGCAGCAGTGGCGGGGACAAGTGGCATTTTGATGATGATATTTAACTGGGCGACTGTCCATGCATGCTGAGTTTACTCATTAGCTGCCTGCTCCTTCTAACTGTCCGCACCAACTGCTTGCACATGCTGACCTTCGGGAAAATATGTGACTATTTTTCAATGTTTAAGTGTAATCAACGTTTTCAGCTGAAATTAGATGTAGTTTTCCAGTTATTGATCGCATACGGGGCTGCTCTCATGGTGAATACCATTGAGAGCAGTCCTTTTCTTCATTTTAACTAGAAAAAAAGGAAAGAAAAACAAAGATAAAAATAATTATTCAAAAATAAACAAAGATGTGTTACGATGAAACCATCAAAAACAAACACATACTCATGGGATGTAAAACTTAGGAGGGTACTTAAATGGTTGCGAATTTATGGGAAGCTTCAAAAGCGAATGCAGTATCGAAAGGCGTAGAGGAAATTGTTTATCGTTCGAATTTATTAGGAACGGATCGCGCTGTTTGTAATTGGGGCGGCGGCAACACCTCTTACAAAACGATCGAGAAAGATTTCCGTGGTCGCGATGTTGAAGTGATGTGGGTCAAAGGAAGCGGTTCTGACCTTGGAACGATGAAAGCAAAGAATTTCACAGGTCTTCGCATGGAAGATATTCGTCCTTTGATCGAGCGTGACGAAATGTCCGATGAAGAAATGGTTGCTTACCTTGCGAACTGTATGATCGACAGCAAGCACCCGCGTGCTTCCATTGAGACGCTTTTACATGCTTTCTTACCATTCAAAAACGTAGACCACACGCATCCAGATGCGATTATCTCGCTATGCTGCGCACACAATGGACGTGAGCTTGCAAAAGAAATTTACGGCGACCGTTTCGTGTGGGTACCTTATGTACGTCCTGGCTTTACACTTTCCAAAATGATCGCTGATGGCGTTCGCAACAATCCAAAAGCTGAGCTTGTCCTTATGGAGAAACATGGTCTTGTAACTTGGGGCGAAACGTCCGAAGAAAGCTACCTCAAAACAATTGCCATCATTAATGAAGCTGCAAGCTTCATCGAAGCTCGCGTAAACGAAGCGAACCTATATGGCGGCTCCAAATATGAATCACTAAGTGTAGAAACTCGCAACGAGCTTCTTGCACAAGTTCTACCTATCGTTCGCGGTGCAGTAAGCAACGAGAAGAAAATGATCCTCACAATTGACAGTGCAGACGATGTACTTCAATTTGTAAATAGCCGTGATGCTGCTGTTCTTTCCCAAGTTGGTGCAGCTTGCCCGGACCACCTTGTTCATACGAAAATGAAGCCACTTTATATCGACTGGAATCCGACAACGGGTGACGCAGCTTCCTTGACTGAAGCTCTTAAAGCCGGTATCGAAGCTTACAAAGAAGAGTACAAAGCTTATTTTGACCGTAACAAAAATGAAGGCGACGTTATCAATGAAGCAGCTCCGCGTGTAATCTTGATTCCAGGAATCGGGATGATCAACACAGGTAAAAGCTGGGCAATGGCACAAATTAGCGGCGCGCTTTACCACCGTGCGATTTCCGTTATGAGAGGCGCTACAGCTCTTGGAACGTTCGTATCCCTAAGCGAAAATGAATCTTACAATGTGGAGTACTGGCCTCTTGAACTTTATAAATTAACATTGGCACCAGCTGAAGCTGAATTCTCTCGTCAAATCGCGTTCATTACTGGCGGCGCAGGCGGAATCGGAAGCGTTACAGCTCGTCAATTCTTGAAAGACGGCGCACACGTCGTACTAGCTGATCTTAATCTCGAAGGTGCACAGAAGCTTGCAACAGAATTGAACGAACAATATGGCGAAAACAGAGCAATTGCAGTTCGCATGGACGTAACGAAGGAAGAAGAAGTTGTAGCGGCATTCCGCGAATCTATCCTAAGCTTTGGCGGAATCGATATTATCGTGAATAACGCGGGTCTTGCGACTTCCAGTCCTTTTGACGAAACATCCCTGAAAGAGTGGAACTTGAACATGAACGTGCTTAGCACAGGTTACTTCCTTGTAGCAAGAGAAGCGTTTAAAATTATGAAAACACAAAAAGTTGGCGGGAGCATGGTATTCGTTGGTTCCAAAAACTCCATATTCGCAGGGAAAAATGCTTCTGCATATTCCACTGCAAAAGCAGCAGAGATCCACTTGGCTCGTTGTATCGCGGCAGAAGGCGGCGAATTCGGAATTCGCGTGAACTCCGTATTGCCAGATGCGATTCTGCAAGGCTCCGCAATTTGGAACTCCAACTGGCGCAATGAACGTGCTGCAGCTTACGGAATCGAACCGGATCAATTGGAAGAGCACTACCGTAAAAGAACGACATTGCTCGTTAACATTTTCCCGAAAGATGTGGCAGAAGCGATCGTATACTTCGCATCATCCAAAGCAGCTAAAACAACGGGTTGCATGATCACTGTTGATGGTGGCGTACCTGCTGCCTTCACGCGCTAATTCACCTAATAGGAGGCAACAAACCGATGAGCGATAAAGCCTACGCATTATTCGAAGAACAACAAGCCTTGAGAGGCATTGATATTTCAGCTGTAAAAGCGAAGCTAAAAGCCCTTAAAGTTGAGACGCCTTCATGGGGCTACGGAGACTCTGGGACGCGCTTCAAAGTCTACAAACAAACAGGTGTGCCACGTAATCCCTTCGAGAAATTCGAAGATGCGGCACAAGTACACAAGCTGACGGGTGTTTGCCCGTCGGTTGCGATCCACATCCCGTGGGATAAAGTGGATGATTACGCAAAGCTGAAACAGCATGCATCAGATCTTGGCGTATCCATCGGTGCGGTAAACCCGAACCTTTTCCAAGAAGATGACTACATCTTCGGTAGTGTAACGAACTCCAACGCAGCGATTCGGCGCAAAGCAACGGACCACCTATTGGAGTGCGTAGACATTGCCAAAACCGTAGGCTCCGATGTGTTAAGCTTGTGGTTTGCAGATGGCTCCAACTATCCAGGTCAAGTGGATATCCGTGCGCGTAAAGCATGGATGTATGAATCATTGAAAGAAATGTACAATGCAATGTCACCAAGCATGCGTATGTTGATTGAATACAAGTTCTATGAGCCTGCGTTCTATCACACGGATCTGGCTGACTGGGGCATGGCGTTCAATTTGGCTAACAAATTGGGTTCGCAAGCGGAAGTGCTTGTGGATACAGGACATCACCCGCAAGGAACGAATATCGAGCACATCGTGACGTACTTGTTGGATGAAAATAAACTAGGCGGCTTCCACTTCAACTCCCGTAAATATGGGGATGATGATCTGATCGTTGGATCTGTGAATCCGTATGAATTGTTCCTGATTTTCTATCAAATCATTGATGCAGCGAATGATAAGAATCCACAGATTCGTCAAGCAGCTGACAACATTGCGTATATGATCGACCAAAGCCATAACATTGAGCGTAAAATCCCAGCGATGCTGCGTTCCGTACTTAACGTACAAACGCAATACGCGAAAGCACTTCTTATTAACCTTGAAGAAGTTAGAGCTGCGCAAGAGAATCAAGATGTTTTGGGCGCAGAGGATGCGGTTCGCAAAGCATTTGAATTCGATGTTACGCCTCTACTTCAAGCGGTACGTGAAGAAATTGGCGTTCCAGTTGACCCAATGAAGGCTTACTTGGCAAGCGGCTACGACGAGAAAATCAACGCGCGTGGCAAGGGCGGTGCAAGCTGGTGAGTACACCATCGACAGTTCTAGCCTTTGATTTGGGAGCAAGCAGCGGCAGAGCGATCGTCGGACGTCTTGATTCTGAAGCGGGCCGGATCACGATCGAGGAAATTCACCGCTTTTCGAATGATCCCGTGCAGGTGGGCAACCACCTGCACTGGGACATTTTGCGGTTGCTTCATGAACTGAAGCAAGGCATTTTACAAACAAAGCATCTGGGCTATTCCAATATCGAAAGCTTGGCGATTGATTCGTGGGCGGTTGATTTCGGGCTTTTGGCTGCTAACGGCGAGCTGTTGGGCAATCCTTATCATTATCGGGATCATCACACGGATGATCTCATGGATAAAGTGATAGAAGAAGTGGGTCGTGAAAAGCTGTATGCCGCTACGGGTCTTCAGTTTTTGCAATTCAACTCCATTTTCCAACTGTATGCGCTTCAAAAAAACAATCCCGACTTGCTGAACCGGGCAGCTACGTTTCTGATGATTCCGGACCTGCTTCGTTACTTCTTAACTGGTGAAAAGCATAGCGAATACACCAATGCAACGACGACGCAGTTGTTTAATGCGACTAGCTTAACGTGGGACACAGCGCTCATCGATCAGCTTGGGCTTCCGGAACAGATCTTCCTGCCGCCCGTTGCTTCGGGAACACGCGTAGGAGCACTCAGCCCAGCTGTTTGTGATGAACTGGATGTTCCTTCCATTCCTGTGATTGCGGTTGGCGAGCATGATACCGCATCCGCTGTCGTAGCCGTTCCTGCGCTAGATGATGACTTTGCGTTCCTCAGCTGCGGGACGTGGTCTTTGCTGGGAACTGAAACGGAGAAGCCTGTTCTAACGGAACAAGCGTTAGCATGGAACTTCACGAATGAAGGCGGCGTGTACGGCACGAATCGCTTATTGAAGAACATCATGGGCCTATGGCTCATACAAGAATGTAAGCGGACGTGGGAAAAGGAAGGCAAAACGGCCAGCTTCGCTGAACTTGTGAAGCAAGCGGAAGCCGTGAAGCCATTCCAATTCTTCATTGATCCGGATGATGATATGTTCCTTAATCCTGCTCATATGCCAAAGCAAATCCAACAGTATTGTCGTGAAACTGGGCAGACTGTGCCGCAAACCGATGGCGAGATCGTGCGCTGCATCATGGAGAGCTTAGCGCTGAAATATCGCTTTATTTTGGAACGTACGGAGCTGCTTTCAGGTAAATCATATCGCGGACTTCACATCGTCGGCGGCGGAATTCAGAACGAGCTGCTTTGCCAATTCACATCTAATGCTACACAGCGCGAGGTGTGGGCGGGCCCGGTAGAGGGTAGTGCCTTAGGAAACCTTGTAGTACAATGGATAGCACTAGGGTATATCGCGAATTTGCGCGAAGCCAGGAAGCTGATTCGGAATTCGTTCCCGGTCAAAACGTATCATCCAGAGGATGAGGCGGGTTGGCAGGCGGCGTATACAGTGTTTTGTGAAGTGGCCTCCCGATCGACGGTGAAATGAGGGGTAACGATGCTGGTAGCGGAAAGATGGCAGAGAATCGTTCAATTGGTAAATGAAAGAGGCAGCATTCGCGTGACCGAGCTTAGCGAGCTGTGTCAGGTTACAGAGGAAACGATTCGACGTGACTTGGATCGGTTAGAGGCAGAAGGCAAGCTCATGCGCAGTCATGGCGGTGCGGTTAGCGTGAAGGAAGCGCAGACCGAAGTTCCGTTCATGGAGCGGGAGACGGCGCACGCGGATTTCAAGAACAGCATTGCGAAGGAAGCTGTTTCACATATTCAGGAGGGGGACCGCATCATTCTCGATGCGAGTACCACGGCTTGGTATATGGCGAAAATGATTCCCGATATGGCGATTACCATCATCACCAACTCGATGAAGGTTGCACTTGAGGTAAGCGGCAAGGAGAAGATTCAGGTCATCTCGACAGGCGGCTTACTCTCTCCGAAATCCTTATCTTACGTGGGTCCTTTATCGGAAAGATCCTTGGATATGTACCATGCGCATAAGCTTTTTCTTTCATGCAAAGGGGTACATGTTCAGCGAGGGATTAGCGAATCGAATGAGCTTCAAGCGCTGATTAAGCGCAAAATGATCAGCATCGCAGACGAAACCTATCTGCTGGCCGATCATAGTAAATTCGGCACGCAGGCTTTGACGCAAGTGGCAGGTTGGTCGGAGATTCAACATGTCATTACGGATCGTATGACGAGTAAGGATGCGCTGGAGCGCATTCGTGATAAAGGCGTGCAAGTGCGTCAGCTGGATTAGCATGAACGTTATCAGCCGTTCCACGAAATGTGGGGCGGCTGGTTGCGTTTTGACACACGGATCCCAAAACTTATTTGCATTCCTACTCTTTCCTGTCTAGTATATCCTTAATGATTAGTTCATGTTGGAAGGAGTGAAAAGCGATGCGAATAGGTGTTATAGCAGATACGCATTTATCCTACCGTGCACAGAAGCTGCCCGATGCTCTTATAGCAGGCTTACATGGTGTTGATCTTATTATTCATGCGGGGGATTGGGTGAGTGAGCATGTCATCGAGCTTGTCGAGCAGATTGCGCCGTGTGAGTCCGTGGCTGGTAATAATGATGGTGAAGATATTGTGCAGAGGTTTGGGACAAAGAAACTATTAACCTTCGGTAATTTCCGCGTAGGACTTATCCATGGGGATGGCTTCCGAAAAACGACAGAAGAGAGAGCACGTGAGGCATTCGAAGCTGAGCGCCCCGATATGGTGATCTTTGGACACTCGCATATTCCCTATTTACAAAATGTTCAAGGGACGATCCTATTCAATCCCGGTTCACCCACGGATAAAAGAAGACAGCCTCGCTACTCGTATGGCATTCTTCAACTAGGGGAGCAATGGAAGGCCGAGCATTTCTATTACGATTCCAAAGAATAGGTCTGCTGTTGTAAGCTTGTAAGTTGGACCCGGTAAACAAAAGCCCGATAGGCTCAGTTTGAGCTTATCGGGCTTTTATAGTTGCTACCGCACATACCATTCGCCGGAAACCCAATCTGTGGTTTTCCATTTGAGTACATCCGGGTTCGCCAGATGCATGATCTCCTTGAGGAAATCGAGCTGCTCGAGATCGGTCATTGGCGTAAAATTTTTAGCAATCGCAAGATTCTGTTCGAGCTGTTCCATCGACTCCATGCCAACAATAGCCGTTGAGATGGGCAAGGATAGTGTGTAACGGAGAGCCTTCTCGTACCAAGGTGCTAATTTACCGAGTGCCATGACCTTCATCCCGATGATGGCGATGCCTTTCTCACCTGCCTTCGGCAGAAATTCATGAGCGAAGCTATAGACGAGATGATCAGCCGCAGAGAGTGCGACGAGCGCGCTATCGAACGGATAGCGATCAATCGCCTCAAGTTGAACTTGAGGATTGGTATGGCCACTGATCGAGATATGCTTGATCATGCCTTGTTCTTTGGCCTCAATTAGGGCTTCAAGAGCGCCGCCTTTGGCGAAACACTGCTCCAGTTCTTCCATTTTCATAATATTATGTAGACGCCATTCCTCAACATGATCGGTTTGCAGACGTTTCAGACTTTCTTCGAGAAGCCGCAAGGAGCCATCTCTCGTGCGATCATTGGTCTTGGTGGCAATCCATACCTCATCCCTGCGTTTATGCAGAGCCAATGCTTTACCGAGACGTTCTTCGGATTGACCTTTGGAGTAACTAGGAGCTGTATCATAATATGTAATTCCTTCATCAATCGCACGATTCACAATTTGAATGGCTTGTTCCTCCGTGCAGTTATGTTCATCCACAATCCGCTGTGCGCCAAAGCTTAATAGTGGGACATGGGTTCCCGTCGAACCAAAAGGTCTTTTCTCCAATCCAATCATTCCTCCTACAATGGCATGTTGATTTTAGTCTGTCCTAGCGTTCCCTAATTGAATAGCAAGACATACCAATTTTACCACGAATGATTGAATTTCCGTAAGTGAGAGCGAATCAAGCAGGAATAGCTTCCACCGATATGTAACTTTAAAGAGAAGAAAGAATCGTCAAGATTCGACCTAAATGGATCGAATTTATGAACGAGGGGGACTTTAGTCCTATTTATTGGTGGAAAAGGATTGTGGTATCGACAAAATAAACTTATTATTAAATAGATGAAGACTCACTAATTGTCGAAAAGCTTGATCTCATAAGTTCATGTACATATAGGAAGACAAATAGATTACTTAAGAGGTGCATAAGGATGGAGAAATCAACAATCATTGGTGTTGTGTTGGCGGGAGTATCGATCGGTGTTGGCATGGTACTAAAAGGAGCAAGTCTAGTTGCCTTATTAAATCCAGCGGCAGCATTAATCATTTTCGGTGGAACAGCTGCAGCGTTGTTCAATGCTTTTGCACTTGAAGAGATAAAGAAGATACCTAGCTTAGTTAAAATAATTTTCACCGAACAGAATCATATACCAAAAAAAGAATTGATCGAGATGTTCGTAAATTGGGTGAGTATTACGCGCCGCGAGGGGCTGCTGTCCCTAGAGAAGCAAGCGGAAGAGCTTTCAGATCCTTTTATGAAAAGCGGCATGCGTCTGATTATCGATGGTAACGATCCTGATTTCGTGCGAGATGTGCTTTTAGAGGATATTGCCGAAATGGAAACAAGACATAAGAAATTTGCGAGCATTTTTACACAGGCGGGAACATATGCACCAACACTGGGCGTTTTAGGTGCCGTAGTTGGACTTATTGCTGCTCTTGGTAATTTGAGTGAAGTGGATAAGCTGGGGCACTTGATCTCCGCGGCGTTCGTAGCCACGATGTTTGGTATTTTCTTGGGGTATGTCGTATTCCACCCTTTTGCCAATAAGTTGAAGATGAAGTCCAAGAAGGAAGTAGAAATTAAACTAATGGTTGTTGAAGGTTTGCTTTCTATCCAATCAGGCGTTTCTGCGAATTCCGTGAAGCAAAAAATGATGATATTCGTTCCAAATAAAGAGCGCGAGTCCTATGAAGATGGAGCTGAGGGGGCGCAGCGTAGTGAGTAAAAAAAAGAAGCATGAGGATCATGAAGAACATATTGATGAAACCTGGCTCATTCCCTATGCGGATTTATTAACTTTACTCCTTGCCCTTTTTATTATTCTCTTTGCTTCTAGTCAGCTTGACTCCAAGAAATATGACTCCATTATGCGTTCTTTGAATAATGCGTTCACGGGGGGCGAAGCACCTTTCGCCATGTCCAACTTAATTCCTATTGAAGATGCTGCGAATTCAACGAAAAACAATTTTAAGAACCAGAATCCGCCTACGAAGGAAGAGGCCAAGACCGAAAGCCAGCTAGCAGCCAAGCTGCAGAAGGAAGAGAAGGATCTGAAGGAATTAAAAGAAAGCATGGACGCTTATATTAAAGAAAATAAGATGAGCGAGCAGCTGACAACGAAGCTTGATAATGAGAAGCTAACCATCACGATTAGTGATCGCGCGTTATTCGAATCGGGTTCGGCTACCATTAAGCAAGAGTCCCAAAAGCTTGCCGCATCAATGTCGAATTTATTGGGGCAGTATCCTGGCTATCAGGTTGAGGTGGCTGGTCATACCGACAATATTCCGATTCACAGAGCGGATTTCGAAACCAACTGGGATTTAAGCGCCAAGCGTGCCGTGAATTTTATGAAAATATTACTCATCAACACGAAGATTCAGCCTGCGTCTTACTCCTCCGTGGGGTATGGCGAGTACCGTCCAGTAGCTGATAATGCGACGACAAATGGCAGATCGCAGAATCGCCGGGTTGAAGTAAGTATTCTCCGCAACGTTAAGGCAACAGATGAGATAGCGAAATAAATAGTAAAGGAGCTAAGCGCATTTAAAAGCAGCTTAGCTCTTTTGATTTTGGTCTCCGCTTCCGGAAACAGCGTTAGTCCGATATCTCCGAATTAAAATGACCGACCGCCGTCAGTTGTTTGCAGTCGTTATTTGACCCCAACTAACTCTTTCTTTTCAATAAGTTCTGCTTGTTTCTCTACCTTCTTAATCTCCTGACGCTTCACCAGATCACGGTTTTCGAAAGCGGGCTCTAAACTCAGTTCCACTTCGATAGCCGTGATTTGTTCCACGATATGTTCCACGACGTTTTCTTCAACCGCATCGCTATGTATAACATCATCCGCAGAAACAGTTTCGGCTATTTTGAACTTACTAATCTCAGCAAATAACTGTCTAGACAGCTCAAGAATATCATCTGATTCTTCGGCAATACGTCGAATCGACGCGTCCTGCTGGATGCTGGTCGAGTTGACTTCTTCAACGCCAGCAGCAGTTTCCTGCGCAATAGCGGCGACAAACTGAATGGATTCGACGAGGTGATCGTTTTTCGATTGGGCTTGCTCGATTTTCTGGTGAATCTGCACAATCTGCTCCCGGATGACTAACGTCGACTTCTCAATTCTACTGAAGGAGCCGAAGGTTTCCTCCACGTGGCTGCTCTGCGTCAGCGCAGATTCACGCGCAGCGCTCAGCGAGTGCTGCAGCTCTTGAATCTGCCCCTGCAGTGTCCCAATGATGCCACTGATCGTCTTCGACGATCCGTTCGTTTGCAGGGACAGCTCGCGTACTTCGTCCGCGATCACAGAGAAGCCGCGGCCGTGCACGCCGGCTCTGGCCGCTTCGATCGCGGCATTCAACGCTAGGACATTCGTCTGCGTTGAAATTTCCGTGATCGAGCGCACGATGGCGCCGATCTGCTTCGAGCTGGCGCTGAGCGTCTGCATCGCCTCGTCTACTACCTGCAGCAGGAGCTGCGACTCTGCGGTCGATGCTTTCAGCGCCTGCACGGACGCAGTACCTTGCTGCGTGCCGACAGCAGCCTCGTCGCTGCTGCGTTTCATTTCATTCGTATACGCACTAATGTCGCGGATCTCATCTTCCAATTCAGAAATGAGAATCGAGCTGCTCTCTGTTTTCATCGCTTGCTCATCAGCACCTGTTGAAATTTCATGTATCGCTTTAAGGATATCTGTATTGGCTGAAGCCGTCAGCTGCGAGAAGCGATGAAATTCATGGGAGTGAGCGGATAAAGATGAAGCAATGCCCTTCGTTGCGCCAAGCATGAGACGAACCTGCAAAATCATTTGGTCAAAGCTGTTGCTTAACTGACCTAATTCATCTTTTGCAGAGGAGTTAATGGTATGCGTTAAATCACCACTTGCAATACGAGCGACTGCCTTTTGCAGAATCGAGATTGGACGTGTGAACGACGTGATAATGAGAAAGGCAATGACCAAGGTTAGAAAGAAGACGAGAGCTGATGCAACTAACATGATCGTGCGGCTTTCATCGAGAGCTTTGGAGGAACTGGCAATAGCCAGTGCTGCGCCATCCGCATAAGTGATATAAAACTTATCAACTAATTCAAAGATCTTATCTTTCAGCTCTTGCGATTCACTATATAAATACAACAAATTGATCTGGAGATCGGTTGGCTTCATAGTTGTATCCTGAACCATTTTGGCCGCAGAATCGAAATTATTAATGTAATCAACAGAAGCTTGGATTAATAGGCTACGCCATTTTTGTTGATCCGGGGTGCTCGCTGTATCACCAATCTTTTGAATAAGATCGTTGTAGGGCTTTCGTTTCGTATTGTACTTTTCGATAAATTGGGGTTTCTTCGAAATCTCGAGTCCAGAAGCAATGATGTTCATTTCTTGCACCATATTTTTAAGCTCAAGTGCCATAACTTTCAGATCAACTTTATCATTCTGATCGGTCATATGCTGTTTTATCTGCGTCACCTGATGAAGATTGAACAGGGCAACGGCCAAAAAGATGAGCAATACGCCGCTGAAGCTTGCAATCAATTTAGCACGCATAGAAAAGTTGGACCATGACATAATACGCATATGTATTCCTCCTATATATATACAAGCTTAGACATTTTTCCGTCTAACTTCTTATTAATATAGGCGAATACTATTAACTAGAGCGTCGAACTATGTAAACGATTCGTAAATTGAAAGTTTTACATTACGTTTACGTTTCGATGGTTTGGATTTAACATTCGCTTGTTACCATATGGAAGTAAGGTCGTTCGACACACACAAGAAGATGGGGATCGAACAAAACCAAATCCAAGCAACATACATTCAAAGGAGGACATGTTAACAATGTTTAACTTCATGTCGAAAAAAGGAATTACATTTACATTATCCGCGGTACTAATGATGGGGTCTTTGGTTGGTTGCGGCGCGAAAACAGATACAAAAGGTGCAGCTTCCGCAACACCAGCAGCAACTGTAGCAGCATCTGCAAAACCTTCAGAAACACCTAAAACAGAGCTAAGCGGTACGGTAACTGCTTCCGGATCCAGCGCACTTCTTCCATTGGTTAAACAAGCAGCAACTGAGTTCATGGAAAAGAACCCTAAAGTTACAGTTAACGTAACAGCTGGTGGTTCAGGTACAGGGATTAAAAACGTAGCAGACGGAACTTCAGACATCGGTAACTCCGACGTAGAACCTGCTGCTGAATATAAAGATAAAGGTCTTGTTGATCACCAAGTAGCTATCGCGCCTTTCGCTTTCATCGTAAACAAAGATGTGAAAGTAGACTCCGTAACGAAACAACAAGCAGCTGATATCTACATGGGTAAAATCACGAACTGGAAAGAAGTTGGCGGCAATGACGCGAAAATCGTTCTTGTTCACCGTCCAGATAGCTCAGGTTCCCGTACACTAGTTAAACAAATTATTTTGGATAACAAAGAATTCACGAAAGACGGTATTACACAAGAAAACAGTGGTGCAATGAAAACAGCGGTTGTTGGTCAATCCGGTTCCATTGGTTATGTAGATACACCGTATATCGATGATACTGTAAAAGCATTGAAACTTGACGGCGTAGCTTTCACTGAAGATAACATCAAAAACGGCACTTACAAATTGTTTGGTGTTGAGCATATGTATACAAAAGGTGAAGCAAAAGATCCAGCTAAAGCATTCATCGCTTATATCACAAGCAAAGAATTCCAAGCAAAACAAGTTCGTGAATTGAAATTCTTACCAGCTGATTTGTTAAAAAAATAATAAATTTATAGTTAGAACATACTAAGAGTGCTCGCAATTTGACGAGCATTCTTTTTTATTTTCGATAAACATTTTACATTCCCTTAACAATTCATTTACGATCCAAAAACATTCGCATCCTATAATAATAGTAAGTCTTGTGTATTGAAGAGAAAGGGGAATCACGCAGTGAATTCCATAGTAGATCAACTAACCAGCTCTAAAGCGGACGAGAAGAATCGTCCAGTCATTACCAAATGGACCCAAGGACAGCATAGACAAGATAAAATAATGAGGTGGTTGTTTGTAGGGAGTGCTGCTTTAGTTTCTGCGATCATTTTCTCTATCATTATCTTCGTTGGTATGCAAGGTGTTAAAACTTTTCAAGATGTAAGTCCCATTGAATTTTTCTTCTCTACCGATTGGACACCAGGTTCAAAAAAATTCGGAGCGTTTCCTTTTCTATACAGCACGTTGTTAATGACCCTTGTTGCTGTTATCATTTCCGTTCCACTGGCCTTGTCAGGTGCTTTATTTATGGCCAAAATCGCACCGAAATGGATGCGCGAGATCATGCGCCCTGCGACGGATTTATTCGTCGGGATTCCTTCGGTCGTATACGGACTTATCGGGATGACCGTCATTGTCCCTGCACTAGGTAAAATAACAGGCGGAATCGGCTATGGTATCTTGCCAGCTGCTATCATCCTAGCCATTATGATTCTACCAACGATTCTCTCTATTTCTGAAGATGCGATTCGTTCACTTCCCGGCCGTTTGGAAGAAGCCTCTCTTGCTTTAGGAGCAACGCGTTGGCAAACGATGTGGCGCGTACTACTGCCAGCTGCTAGACCTGGTATTCTGACAGCTATCATCCTTGGGATGGGCCGCGCGATTGGCGAAACGATGGCGGTATTCATGGTCATCGGAAACTCACCTCAAATGCCTAAATCGCTTCTCGACTCTACCACAGTATTAACAACAGCGATCGTGAAAGATATGGGGAATACGAATTACGGATCAACTTGGAACAATGCGCTCTATTTGATGGCGCTGCTTCTACTTGTCATCTCCTTATCTCTCATTCTTATTATTCGAATTGTAGCCAAGAGGAGTGAACTTAAATGACAAGTAAAACAACGGACCGTATTGCAACCATCTATTTCTGGTCATCAGGTATTATCATTATCGGGATTCTCGCATGGTTTCTCGTTCGAATACTAGGTGATGGCATTCCACACCTATCCTGGCATTTTATCTTCGGTAAGCCAGAAGAGATCAAAGCCGGCGGAGGAGTAGGGCCACAGCTTTTCAACTCTTTCTATGTATTGTTCCTATCGCTCGTAATCTCGATTCCTATCGGCTTATTTTCAGGCATATACTTAGCTATTTATGCGCAAAAAAACTGGTTCACCGATCTCGTCAGAATTTCTGTTGAGGCACTTTCTTCTGTTCCGTCTATCGTTTTTGGTCTTTTTGGTTTTCTTCTTTTTGCTAATTTGTTAGGGCTCAAATTTTCTATCATTGGTGGCGCGGCCACCGTTGCACTTCTGAATTTACCCGTCATGGTTCGTGTAACAGAGGAAGCTATTCGTACTGTACCTGATTCCTATTGGGAAGCTAGTTTGGCACTCGGCTCAACGAAATGGCAGGCTATCCGTAAAGTATTAATACCTGCAGCGTTACCAAACCTGATTACTGGAATCACATTAATTGCCGGTCGTGCACTTGGCGAATCAGCGATTCTCATCTACACAGCCGGGTTGTCGGTTTCACGCTTTTTTCCAGATTTCAATCCGCTCAAAATGGGAGAGACGCTCTCTGTTCATCTCTGGTACATCGGTGCAGAATCACTTGTCCCAGATGCGAAAGAAATCGCTAAAGGCAGTGCTGCTCTATTGCTAATTGTTGTCCTAATCTTCAATCTGCTGGTTTCGATACCAAGTCGAATCTTACAAAAAAGACTTTCCGGGGGGAAATAACACATGGCTATTGCGACGAAGTATAAGATTAAAGCAGAGAAATTGAATTTATTTTATGGTGATAATCAGGCGCTTCACGACGTAGATTTAAGTATTGAAACTGGCACCATTGCAGCGTTGATTGGTCCTTCCGGTTGTGGGAAATCTACCTTCCTTCGTACCTTAAACCGCATGAACGATCTTATTGACAGCGTGCGTATCACAGGGAATGTAGCTGTGGACGGACACAATATTTATGGATCTGATTCCGATGTCGTCTCGCTCCGTAAGCGTGTAGGCATGGTCTTTCAACGTCCAAATCCATTTCCAATGAGCATCTATGATAATATCGCCTATGGCCCGCGGATTCATGGTATCAAGAAGAAAGCAGTGTTAGATGAAATCGTAGAACGCAGTCTCGTACAAGCTGCACTTTGGGATGAAGTCAAGGATCGACTGAACAAGTCTGCAATGGGATTATCTGGTGGACAGCAGCAACGTTTATGTATTGCTCGACTTCTGGCGGTTGAGCCTGATGTTCTGTTGATGGATGAGCCAACATCGGCCTTGGACCCTATTTCAACATTGAAAGTTGAAGAACTAACACAAACCTTAAAAGAGAAGTATACGATCATTATCGTGACGCACAACATGCAACAAGCAGCTAGAATATCAGATATGACCTCTTTCTTCCTTAACGGTTATTTAGTTGAAACAGATCAAACCGATAAAATCTTCACGAATCCGAATGATCAACGAACAGAAGATTACATTACGGGACGATTCGGCTAAAACACACAAAGGGAGAGATTTACATGGATGCAAGACCGGGGTTTCATCAATCGTTGGCTCTATTACAAAAAGAATTACAGCAAATGGGTGAAAGTGTTGAGAAATTAATTCATAAATCTGTGGAGTCGCTCGCAAAACTGGATGAAAAGGGAGCACAGCAAGTTATCCAGACGGATGATCTCATCGATGATTATTTAATGACGATTGATGAATTGTGCTTACGATTAATCGCGTTGCAACAGCCGATGGCGAGTGATCTGCGGATCATTGGAACGGCGCTTAAAATTGCCACGGACTTGGAACGTATTGCGGATCACGCTGTTGATATTGCCAAGATTACGATTCGATTCGCGGGTGAAGAGCTTGTGAAGCCGCTTGAAATCATTCCGCAAATGGCTGAAATCGCGATTGAGATGCTGCATGAGAGCCTACTATCCTATACAGAACGCGATGTACATAGGGCGGCATCTCTTGCAGAGAAGGATGATCGTGTAGACAAACTCTACAGCACCGTTATGCAGGAATTGATGGGGATGATGGGGACAGATTATAATCGTAATCGTCAACTGACTCATCTATTGTTTGTGGCGCACTTTCTAGAGCGGGTGGCGGATCATACGACGAATATCGGCGAAGGCGTTATTTATATGGTCACAGGGAAGCGTAAAGATTTGAACGTGTAGATCAATATTACATGGAAGACAAAAAAGGGCCACCTCCTAAGTAATACCTAGGAGGCGGCCCTTTTGTTACTGTGGGGGAAGCGGAAAACGAATCAAGAAGGTTGTCCCACTCGAGCTAGAACTTACTTCAATGGCAGCATGATGCCTAGAGGCAATACTGTAACAGATGGCTAAGCCTAGTCCGGTTCCTTCATCCTTCGTGGTGAAGAAAGGTCGACCTAGCTTCTCCAAATTCTCCGTCTTGATGCCGCTGCCCTGATCTGCAATTAAGAGAACGACATGTTCGATTTCTTGATAGGTTTCAATCGTCAATGTTCCGCCAATATTCATGGCTTCAAGTCCATTCATACACATGTTAAGAATAAGCTGACGCATTTCTTTATCATCAAGAAGTATCTCTGGACAGGAGCCGAATTGTCCGTGGACATGCTTGCCTGACATCACAGCTTCCGCTTGGATCAGAGGAAGCAAGCTTTCAATAATACGGTTAATACTCTCAGGCTGTTGGTGAGATTGCTTGTTTTTGGCGAGAGAGAGGTATTCGGTAATGATATCGTTCGCTCTGTCTAATTCCTCTAACATGATGGGAATATACTCTTTTTGCATATGACGATCATTCTCTTGAAATAATTGTAGGAAACCACGAATCGTCGTCATAGGATTGCGAATCTCATGGGCAATACCAGCGGCCATTTCCCCGACTAGATTCAATTGGGCTAAGCGGGCCATTTCGGATTCAAATCTTAGGCTCTCGGTAATATCAACGGCTACTTGAAGCAAGCAGTTTTCACCTTCAATATCGATGAATTCCGTGGAGAGGAGGGCGGTTCGAAATTCGCCTGTTTTCGTTTCATAGCGAACCTTCTCATTACGAACAATGTCTCCGTTATTCGTAATATTACTAGCATTCTTCATCAGGTCCATCGAATGGCCTATAACTTCGTCTCCATAACCAGTATGCTGCTTCCAGCTTTCATTGACATCGATATAGGCAAGATCGGGCAGGCGCCTTATGGCCATCAGGGAAGGGGAGAGGATGAACATTTTTTTGAAATGCTCTTGCGAGTTCATTAACTTCTCATGCGCATCAACCAGCTCTGAAGTTCGTTCCTCTACCCACTTCTCAAGAAGTACGTTTTGCTCGATTAATTTCTCCTCAGCTTCTGCGAGCTTGCGGTTCGTTTCTTCTAGAGCTAAGGTGCGTTTATGTAGAAGCTCACTCTGAGCCTTCAGCTTCTGATGGTTCAGGTGCATATTCACGAAGCCATCAACTTTCATGCGAAGCATTTTGGGATGGACAGGTTTAAATAAATAATCAATAGATCCCACATGATAGCCTCGTAACACATGTTCAATGGAGGTACTGAGGGCAGTTAAGAAAATGATGGGGATATCCTGACAAGCTTTCCGTTGTTTAATGAGTTCTACGGTTTCAAAGCCGCTAAGCCCTGGCATCTGCACATCCATCAAAATAACCGCGATATGATCGGCAGGTTCTTTTAATAAATATCGAAGTGCTTCCTCCCCTGATTGCAAAGAAATAACGTCATAGGAAGAAGAGGCCAGAATGCTATTCAGAGCCAGCAAGTTTTCATAGCGATCATCTACCGCCAAGATTTTTACTTGATGTTCCATCTCTTGTCCTTTCTGCACGAGATCTGCTGTACGCACCTAACAATCCTTAACACACCTTTTCGAGGAAAAAGTGTAATTCCCTCTTTTTTTTTGGAAGTCTTTACATTCATTTTACATTAGGTTAATCAAGCCTACCATTTAGTTTGATAGACTGGGTATACATGCAGAAATAGATGAGGATGATGGACATGAATGCTCAGGCAGACGTTGCAGTACTGTTCCACAAGCTGATCGAGGAACAGCGTATTACTTCCGTTTATCAACCTATTGTTTCGTTACGGGATGGTCAAGTAATGGGATATGAAGCCTTAACGCGCGGACCCGTAGATACTCCGTTTCATTCCCCGTTAGGATTGTTTCAATATGCGGAACAACAGGGCGAGCTGTATCGTCTAGAACAGTTGGCACGTGAGAAGGCCATCCAGGGCTCCATTTTGGAGCATCAGGAGCAGCTGCTCTTTATCAATATTTCATCACACGTATTAGAAGACCCAGGATTTGTACCAGGCAAAACACTGGATATCCTAGAGAAATATGGGCTTAGCCCTAGTAATGTGGTATTTGAAATTACTGAAAGAAGCTCAATCGAGGACTTCTCTCTTGCTAAGAAGATTCTTGCCCATTACCGGACGCAAGGCTACCGAATTGCGATCGATGACGCGGGAGCAGGCTATTCCTCTCTCCAAGCGATTGCCGAGCTGCAGCCGGATTTTATTAAAATTGATCGTTCTCTCATTGAGAACATTCATCAGAATAAAGTGAAAGCGTATATTCTCGAAACCTTCGTCACGTTTGCACATAAAATGAATATCTCTTTGATTGCAGAAGGTATTGAGCAAGTAGAGGAGCTGGCCAAATTAACTCAAATGGGTGTGCATTTTGCCCAAGGCTATCTGCTCGGAAGGCCTTCTACATCACCAGCGCGGGTGCAGGACACGCATAAAATGATGATTTGGCAGTATCGCAATGTACAAGGAGGAAATATGACTTGGCATATCGGCGGACTAAAAACACCTGTAGGCGTGTTTCATACCAAAGTAGTGATTTCAGAGATTGCGGATTATTTTAAGAAGAATCAAGAAGCTGTCGGAGTTGTCATCGTTCATGAGGAGAAACCAGTAGGACTGGTGATGAGAGATCGCTTGTTTCAACATTTGGCGGGACAATATGCTTACTCCTTGTACTGGAATCGGACGATTGATAGTTTGATGGATGCTTCACCACTGATTGTTGACGAGCAGGTGGCTGTTGAACAAGTGTCGCTGCTGGCAACATCACGTGCCATCCACCATCTATACGATCTTGTCATTATCACGAGTAATGGAAAAATGGCGGGAACTGCGTCCATACGAACAATTCTTGAAAGTATTACAAGTGTTCGCATGGAATCCGCACGTGTGGCTAATCCGCTGACAGGTCTTCCAGGGAATTTGCAAATAAATCGGGAATTAAACAAGCGAATTAGTGCGAAGGAACCCTTTCATGTCATCTATGCAGATTTGGATTATTTCAAATGGTTCAATGATCGATTTGGCTTTCAAAAAGGGGACCAACTCATCCAGTACACTGCGGATGTGATGCAGCAATCCATCGCATTTTATGGAACACCGCACGATTTTGTAGGGCATGTGGGGGGAGACGATTTTATCGCGATCTCTACGACCTTATCGCCGAAGCTGCTTTGTCAGGAAATCATTAATCGCTTTGAAGCAGGTGTAAGGCTGTTCTATGACGGAGAAGAATTGGAGCATGTGGTGGATCGGAGCGGTATGCCTGTGAAGAGCGAGGGGGTCACATTGTCGTTGTCGTTAGTCATGTGCAGTTGTGAGTCCCCCATTGCGCTTGAGCACATTTCGCAAACGGCTGCCCAGCTGAAGAAGCAAGCGAAGGCGCATCAAGGCAGCATATATTTTTTTCAAGCGCTAGGCTAGTGTAATATCCTACATACATAACGATGGATTAAACAACAATCAGAAGGTATAAATCAATTGTTTGAAGGAACGAACAATGATAACCTTCTGTTTCCCTATTCGCCTCTCCGAAATTTTTTTGATATTCGCTGGATGTATCCAGACTGCGTCCATCCCTGCTGTGGCTGCGCCTACCACATCATTACGCCACGAATTTCCGACCATCACACTTTGGTTAGAAGCCGTATTCATCGATCTGAGAGCTTGCTCAAAAATCGCCGGATGCGGTTTCCGCGGACCATCATTCTCCGTAGTAAACAACCGCTCCTGATCAAACCACGAGGTCAACTTCATTTTCTCCAAATTGCGCTGTAGACGTTTCCGATTCCCATTACTAATAATAGCAAGTTTATATTGGCGAGACAGCGCTTCTAATGTATCTTCTACCCCTGGAAACAAAGCAACGAAATTATCCTCCCGCTCTTCAACTTGATTGAAAAAAGTTCGGGTAAAAGCCGTATTTACTTGCATTGGGAACGGATGAAGTGCTTTGATTAAACAAATGTGCCGCAGCTCGTCAGGCGAGATGGGGCTTCGGATAGGTGTTTTACGATGGCGGCTCCACTCGGACTTATAGCTATGCAGTGCCTCTTGCGCGGTCAGTTTCGTATCCTCTGTTTCCCACCTTGCCGTGAAATCCTGCATGACTTCTAGAAATGCGGAATCGAAGCATTGTCTACGATCTAGGATCGTATTATTCATATCAAAAAATATAACCTTTTTACGTGTGGGTGAGAAAAAAGGACTCATACGGAGAACCTCCTTCTGAAGACCGAACCATCCTAACTTACTCTCCTTACATGTTTATGTAGCGAACCGTTTTTTTATTTTAATTTCGTATGCTATGATGAAGGAAGTATGTCTAAAATTGGGGTGGAACTTATGGATAAGCTTATTATTATTGATGGGAACTCAATTGCGTTTCGTGCCTTCTATGCGTTGCCGCTGCTTAGCAATTCAAGCGGATTACACACCAATGCGGTATATGGCTTTACGACGATGCTGCTGAAATTAATTGAAGAAGAGAAACCAACTCATTTTCTTGTTGCCTTCGATGCGGGGAAAATTACGTTCCGACATAAAGAATATACCGAATACAAAGGCGGTCGTGAGAAAACACCGTCAGAGCTCTCTGAACAATTTCCTCTGATCAAGGAACTGCTGAAAGCGTTCAAAATCCCGCAATTTGAGCTCTCAGGCTATGAAGCCGACGATATTATCGGGACACTGACGAAAGCGGCCGATGCCAGAGGGGAGAAGGTTCTTCTCGTATCTGGAGACAAAGATATGCTGCAGCTTGCTTCTGAGCAGGTAACGGTCGCGATTACCCGCAAGGGGATCAGTGAAATGGATCGATTTGACCCAGAAGCGATCAAAGAAAAATACGGCCTGACGCCGAATCAAATTATTGATTTGAAGGGTCTCATGGGCGATACTTCTGATAATATTCCGGGGATTCCCGGCGTAGGTGAGAAGACGGCGCTTAAAATGCTGCACGAATTCGGTACAGTTGAAGAAGTGCTAGCCAATACGGCGAGCTTGAAGGGCAAGATGAAAGAGAAAGTGGAAGAGCATGCGAAGAGCGCCATCATGAGTAAGGAATTGGCGACGATCTTCCGTGAGGTTCCAATGGAAACCGCTTGGGATTCGTTCCGATATGAGGGCTTTGATGGACAAGCATTGTCCAGTATGTTCCGCAAGCTCGAGTTCAAATCGCTGCTGGAGAAGCTGGATTTCGGCACGGTTATCGAGGAGGCCGAAGATCTCGTCGTTGAGAGTCTGGAAGCTGTTGCAATAACAGAAGCCAATATTGGAACGTTGATTGATAAATTGGATGATCAAGCCACAATCCATGTGGAAGCTGTAGGCGAGAATCCACATCAAGCCGTCATGGTAGGCATTGTGTGGTTTATCGATGATGGTGCCAACACATCGTATTACGTGCCGTTTGCCCTACTGCAAAGCGAAGCAGGTAAGCCGCTGCGCGATTGGCTCAGCGATGCTTCCAAGAAGAAGCAGCTCTTCGACCTGCACCGTGCGCAGCTGGCGCTGGCTTGGCAGGGCATCCACCTTGCAGGGGTGGATTTTGATGTGCTGTTGGCCGCTTATCTCCTCGATCCGACGGAGTCGAATCTCAGCTTGAGCGGCCTGTCGGTGAAATATGGTCTGCCTAACGTGAAGGCAGACGAAGATGTGTTCGGCAAAGGCGCGAAGTTTCGCCTGCCGGAACTCGCTGCGCTTAGCGACCACTTGGGTCGCAAAGCGATGGCGATGGCGCGCATGGTACCCGTGCTGCGCGATGAATTAGAGAAGGGCGAGATGCATCGCCTCTTCTACGAGCTTGAACTGCCCCTCTCCGCCGTTCTCGCGGAGATGGAGATGCGCGGCATCGCGGTGGATGCCGAAGGGCTTAAAACGCTCGGCGTGGAGCTTGGTAAGCAGCTGGATACGATCATGTCCAGCATCTACAAGCTAGCCGGCGTCGAGTTCAACATCAACTCACCGAAGCAGCTGGGTGAGATTCTGTTCGAGAAGCTGGGGCTGCCAGCTTCGAAGAAGACCAAGACCGGCTACTCGACGGATGCCGAGGTGCTGGAGCGTCTTGCCCCCTACAACGAAGTTGTGGGGCAGATCCTGCACTACCGCTCGCTAGCGAAGCTGCAGTCGACGTACGTCGAGGGGCTGCTCAAAGAGGTGCGGCCTGAGACCGGTAAGGTGCATACCTATTACCGGCAGACCATTGCCGCGACGGGACGTCTCAGCAGCCAGTTCCCGAACCTCCAGAACATTCCGATTCGTCTGGAGGAAGGCCGTAAAATCCGCAAGGTCTTCGTTCCATCCGAACCTGGATGGTACATTCTTGCTGCGGATTACTCGCAGATCGAGCTGCGCGTGCTAGCGCACATCTCGCAGGATGAGAAGCTGAAGGAAGCGTTCCTTCAGAATATGGACATTCACACGAAGACCGCGATGGACGTCTTCGGTGTGGAAGAAAGCGCCGTTGACAGCAATATGCGCCGTCAAGCGAAAGCCGTTAACTTTGGTATCGTATATGGCATCAGCGAATATGGCTTGTCTCAGAACTTAGACATTTCCCGTAAAGAAGCAGGGCAGTTCATTGAACAGTACTTTGCCGTCTTCCAAGGGGTTCGCCGGTATATGGATGAAATTGTGAAAGATGCGGGCAGGGATGGCTACGTTACAACCTTGCTGCAGCGTCGACGGTTATTGCCTGAAATTACACATTCGAACTTTAATATACGTTCGTTCGCAGAACGCACAGCGATGAATACGCCGATTCAAGGGACGGCTGCGGATATCATTAAGCTCGCCATGGTTCAAATGGCGGACAGACTGGTTAAAGAAGGGCTGAAGAGCCGTATGCTGCTTCAAGTACACGATGAGCTTGTATTCGAAGTGCCAGCCGATGAGCTGGAAACGATGCGTCTGCTCGTACCTGAAGTTATGGCCGCTGCGCTGAAGCTGGACGTTCCTTTACGGGCAGACGTCGATTTCGGACTGACTTGGTATGATGCGAAGTAAGTTTAGTGTGAACTGAACAACTAGAAGGAGGTGAACACCTTGCCTGAGCTCCCCGAGGTTGAAACCGTCAAACGAACGTTAAATGAATTAATTACTGGGAAAACAATCGCCCATGTTCAGGTTAGGCTGCCTCGTATTATTCAAAAGCCTGACGATATTCAGCAATTCGAAACGCTGCTCCAAGGTCAAACGATAGAGACGATTGAGCGAAGAGGTAAGTTTCTTCGCTTCGTGCTCACGGACTATGTGATGGTTTCCCATCTACGCATGGAAGGCCGATATGGCTTATATGCTGGCGATGATCCGCTTGAGCCGCACACGCATGTGTTGTTTCGCTTTACGGATGAGAGTGAGCTAAGATACAAGGATGTGCGGCAGTTCGGAACGATGCACCTGTTCCCGAAGGGCGAGGAGCTTACGCAGCCTCCGCTGGTAAAGCTCGGTATTGAACCGTTGGATGAGGCGTTCACCTTCGAAGCTTTTCAAGGAGCGATTGCTCATCGGGGGACGAAGATCAAACCGCTGCTGCTCAATCAAGCATATATCGTCGGCATCGGGAATATTTATGTAGACGAGTCCCTCTTCTTAGCGGGCATTCACCCCGAACGGGAAGCTTCCTCTTTGAGCAAGAAGGAGCTCCGTTTACTGCATGAGTCGATCATTCGTACCCTGCAAGATTCAGTTGATGTAGGCGGTTCATCGATTAAATCGTATGTCAATGGACAAGGCGAAATCGGCCTTTTCCAGCACCAATTGAACATTTATGGCCGGGAATCTCAGCCTTGTAAAAAGTGTGGCAATGTGATCGTAAAGACCGTTGTGGGGGGCAGAGGGACACACACTTGTCTCTCTTGTCAACCTTTGAAGCCCAAGCGTTTGCGAAAGAAGTCTGAGAAATAGGCACGTGAAGCATACCCTCTCCATATGATATGGAGTACTTAGCCTAGATAAACAGCTCGCAGAGCTCGTTATATCGGTAAAACGCTTAGGAGGGTTTGTATGCTTCCTGTCATTTCTCTGCTCATTTTGGCATTTGCGGTTTCTTTGGACGGTTTCGGTGTTGGTGTAATGTATGGGTTACGCAAAATCCGAATACCTCTCGTCTCAATTGGGATTATATCGCTATGGTCTGGTATCATTATTTTCACTTCGATGCAGATCGGCGTTCTTATGTCTTCCTTCATGTCCCCCTCGTTTGCGAAAAGAATTGGCGCCTTGATCTTAATCGGTATTGGTGTTTGGGCACTGATCCAAATGAGACAGGGGCAGAAAAACCAAGCGCAGCAAGAGCAAACAGCTGCTTCGCTTGAGCAAGCGGTTGTCAGCAGTATGCCTTACTCTGATATTCGCAACTCTGGTTACGTAGAGCCTGTAACTTTCGACACCCTACAGCGAACGAAAGAGATTCTCAATATTGAACTAAAGCGCTTTGGTCTTGTGATTCAAATATTACGAACGCCATCCATTGCGGATGTTGACAAGTCAGGAAATATTTCAGCCTCTGAGGCTACTTTGCTAGGATTAGCTCTGTCATTAGATGCATTCGGAGCGGGAATTGGTGCCGCACTCATCGGCTTCGTGCCGTTATTAACGGCATCTGTCATTTCTATTTCTAGCGGATCCTTACTCGCCGTTGGCTTGCGGATTGGCTTTCGCTATGCCGAGATGAACTGGATGAAGAAGCTGTCGATCCTTCCAGGATGTGTACTTATTATCATGGGACTTTTGA
Source organism: Paenibacillus sp. J31R30 (assembly GCF_059692115.1). Classification (NCBI taxonomy): domain Bacteria; kingdom Bacillati; phylum Bacillota; class Bacilli; order Caryophanales; family Paenibacillaceae; genus Paenibacillus; species Paenibacillus sp. J31R30. Next base: position 439,062 of record NZ_JCAUAV010000002.1, read on the forward strand.
AAATGCTATAGTCCATCAACAATGGACGTTAGGAGAGAAGAGCTTATGAATATCGGCTTAACAGGAGGCATTGCCTGTGGAAAAAGCACGGTTAGCCTCATGCTCGTTAGCCGTGGCGCCCTTTTAATCGATGCCGATCAGATCGCTCGTGATGTTGTCGAGCCTGGCAGCCCTGTTCTTGAACAGGTTGCCGCACATTTTGGACAAGCTGTCATCGGAGCAGATGGATCTTTGCAACGCAAGAAACTAGGTGAAATCATCTTCGGATCCTCTGAAGCGAGAAAGCAGCTAGAGGGTTTGCTTCATCCCCCTATTCGCGCAAGGATGCGCGAACAAATGGCAGCGTATGAACAGGAATATCCGGGCAAGCTGGTTGTGGTTGATGTTCCTTTACTCATAGAATCAAATTTGGTCTCCATGTTCCAAGAGATTATGGTGGTGTATATTCCGCGGCACCTGCAATTGGAACGACTAATAAAGCGTGATGGCTTGTCAGCAGAGACAGCACAGCTTCGGCTTGATGCACAAATGTCGATCGAAGAGAAACGAAAGCTAGCGGATATTATCATTGACAACAGCGGTACTTGGGAAGAAACCAACATGAGGGTAGAGCGGTTCTGGGTAGGGAAGGGATTAGCATGACGTTCTTTCGGAAAAAGCGCATGTTTGCTCTTCTGCTCATTGGATTTGTTATGATCCTCTTCATGAATAGCACTATTATCGGAAGAAAGCTATACCCGATCTACTTTCAGCAGGAAATTCGACAGAGCGCGGCGAAACACAATATAGATCCGTTTCTGATTGCTGCCATTATCCGGGTGGAAACGAACTATCAATATCATTTAGAATCGAGAAAAGGGGCATTAGGGCTCATGCAGCTTATGCCTGATACCGCAGATTGGATTGTGGAATCCTCGAATTTAGGGCCTCATACGCAAGATGATTTGCTTCGTGTAGATATCAACATTTTTTTAGGGTCATGGTATTTGAATTGGTTGATCAAGCATTATAATGGGAATCTAGTCTACGCGATAGCAGCGTATAATGCAGGTCAAGGTAATGTGAACAAATGGAAAAATAATGGTGTTTGGGACGGTTCCGAAGCGAATATTCGTGATATTCCATTCGGTGAAACGCGCCATTATGTACAACGGGTCCTTTATTACTATGAAAAGTACACGAAGCTTTACACAGATCAATGGAGCAAGGAAGCCTAGTTGAGGCGACCTACAAAAACAAAGAAGCATTGGACTAGCTCCCGGGGGAGCGAAGAGTCCAATACTTCCTGTTTGGCAGAATCACGAGCTTGGTTGGTTCAAGATTACTTGAATTGACCTGCTAGAGATTGTTCTGCGATTTGCACCAGGCGACGAGTAATGCTACCACCAATAGAGCCAGTGTCACGAGAAGTCATGTTGCCATAGTAGCCATCTTGTGGGATAGCGATACCTAGCTCCTGAGCTACCTCGTACTTCAACTGATCCAAGGCTGCATTAGCTTGTGGAACGACTAAAGTATTGCTTGAGCTCATGTCTGTTCACCTCCTTGTCGGTTGGTAAATCTATTGTGTGCAGAACACCAAACTTCAAGACATGTAACATCTGGTAAAGATATTTCCAAGAGAGAAAGGAGAGGAAAGCGAATGAAATGTCCGTTCTGTGACCATTCCGGTACGAAAGTGCTTGATTCCAGGTCTGCCAATGAGAATAAATCCATTCGTCGGCGACGTGAATGCGAGAAATGCGCTAGAAGATTCACGACCTTTGAAATGGTAGAAGAAACACCACTAATTGTGATTAAAAAAGATGGAAGTCGGGAAGAATTTAGTCGAGAGAAAATTTTACGGGGCTTAATTCGCGCATGTGAAAAGAGACCTGTTTCTATGGAGCGGCTAGAGATGCTTGTCTCCGAAGTTGAAATGCAGCTGCGTACGACGGCTCATGCCGAAGTCGACAGCCTTGGCATTGGTGAAATTGTGATGGAGCAATTGTACCCTGTCGATGAAGTGGCTTACATTCGCTTCGCCTCTGTATATAGGCAGTTCAAAGACATCAACATGTTTTTGAAGGAGTTAACGCAAATATTGGGAAAGCATGACGCCGGCCTACTCCGGGATAAATAAGTAGCACCCATGCAAAAGCCGCTTCGCCTGTGAGGAATCTCATGAGGCAAAGCGGCTTTCTATGTTTGTCTTTTCTGCTAATTCGTATGAATTGTTGTAGTGACAACCAGATTGTTCGTTGTTGAGGTGGAGGAAGAGATGGCTGTGAACGATAACGTTTCTAGATTGACAGTAACCCCAATGGTGAGCGCATTGTTAATCACTAAACTTGCCGTCGTTAAAGTCGTCAAGTAGCCTAGTAGTAGAGCACCATTTACAAATACATGGTAGTACCCGTTACTCGCTGGAACCGTAAGGCTATTGACTGGCAGGTTAGCCCCTGTGTCGTCTCGAAAGCTAGATGAAGGAATCGTTGTCGTCCCTGCGAGAATGTTTCCTAATACCACATTAGCCGTGAAGCGTTTAACAAGCGGGGCAATCGTCGTTGTCGTCGTTGTTGTAATGCTTCCTGTAACCACACTAGTTGCCGTTAAATGCAGGGTAATTAAGTGTTTGCTCATGGTTGTCCTCCTTTCAGGCGTGATTTTTTGCCATTCTAGTATTCGCTATATCTTATGCTAGAAACAGCTTGTTTGCTTGGGGATTCAGATGTTGACACAAATTGATTTGTTTTTTTTCGAAATGTGACAAAAAATAAATAAAAGACAGCGGAAATCCCGCTGTCTTTTGCTGCTTCATGACGGAGAAGTCAATAAATACGCCACCTCTTGAACATTTGAAAAAATATTATTCTCATGACATCAACCGACTGTATTTTTGAAAGCGATAAGGCATAATTCGTTTATTGAGTGCGTTTATCCAATTCACTTCGAAGAAACTGAATAAACCGGATGGCTTCCTCAGGTGTTAATACGTTGTTATCAAATGTAAAGGAGAACATGTCCAAAAGTTCGCTCTCAGGGAGATGCAAATTATCAATTAATTGCTTCACGTCTAAACTCATATTTCCATCAATAACCATTTTATTCACGAATGTGATTCCTCCTTAGTCATTCTGCAATTATCGGATGGAGGCGGTAGCTGGCTGACATATTGGTGAATCGTTGTAATGCCAATTTAGTCCCTCTAGCTTTGCGTCGCCACTTTTCAGTGGTTTTGCCCTTATCATACCGATAACGTTTATATGAAAACTATATCATAGGTTAGGTTTGACTTGCTATTAATTACATTAATTCGAAGGATGGTTGAAGCATATGTCCGTCAATAACCTAAAATCCAGTAAAAATATTCACGAATTGGATATTGTTAAGGTTGCGGAGGCGCTTGGTATTGATCAAGCTCGCTTACTCGCTTATGTCTACTCTCGACCAGAAGCCATTCACGCTTATGTGGAAACTGAACCGGTATCCCCTTCGGATCCTACCTAACCGTAAATAAAAAGCACCGCAACTTAGAAGTTGCAGTGCCTTAGTGAATAGATTTACACCATTATTTTACAAATATCATTCGTGAATTCAACTGGATCCTGCAGCGGCAGGCCTTCGATAAGGAGGGCCTGATTGTACAAGAGCGCTGTGTACAGGTTCAATTTCTCTTTATCTTTCTCGAAAGCATCCTTCAAGGAAGCGAAAACATCATGATTGATGTTGATCTCCAAAACTTTCTCGGCTTTGACGTTCGGATTGTTCGGCATAGCATTCAAGATTTTTTCCATCTCGATAGTGACATCGCCATCTGTGGATAAGCATACTGGATGCTTTCTCAGACGCTTGGAAGCTTTGACGCTCGTCACTTTACCAGCCAATAAACCGTTCATGTAGTCGAACAGATCTTGGTTTTCCTTTTTGTCAGACTCGGAATTGGCTTGGTTATCCTCTACATCAATACCTAGATCCCCGCTCGAAACTGATCTAAATTCCTTCTCTTTGTAGGACATAATCATTTTGATTGCGAACTCATCGATATCGTCTGTGAAGTACAGAATCTCGTAGCCTTTATCTGTAACAAGCTCTGTTTGTGGAAGCTTATCAATTCTTTCCATCGACTCACCGGAAGCATAGTAAATGTACTTCTGGTCTTCTGACATTCTCGATACGTACTCGTCCAATGTGACGAGCTTTTTCTCCTTGGAGGAGGAGAACATCAATAGATCCTGCAGAAGCTCTTTATGCGTGCCGTAGTCGCTGTAAACGCCGAATTTAAGCTGTCTGCCGAAGGACTTGTAGAATTGCTCGTATTTCTCTCGCTCGTCCTTAAGGAGGCTTTGCAGCGATCCTTTAATTTTGCTGGAAATGTTCTTCGCAATTAATTTGAGCTGACGATCGTGCTGCAGCATCTCGCGGGAGATGTTCAGCGATAAGCTTTCGGAATCAACCATCCCTTTAACAAAGCTGAAATAGTCAGGAAGCAAATCCGCACATTTGTTCATAATGAGAACGCCGTTCGCGTAAAGTTCCAAGCCTTTTTCATACTCTTTGGAGTAATAGTCATATGGCATGTTTTCAGGGATAAAGAGGATCGCTTGGTACACCACCGCGCCATCTGCACTCACATGAATATGCTTCAGCGGCTTGTCGAAGCCGTAATGCTTCTCGTGGTAGAACTTCTCGTAATCCTCAGGCGTGAGTTCGCTTTTGTTTTTGCGCCAAATCGGCACCATGCTGTTCACGTGCTGCTCTTCTTGATAATCCTCGAATTCGCTCTCGCTGCCTTCTTTCAGACGCTTGCCTGTGATGTCCATTTTAATCGGGTAACGGATGAAATCGGAATATTTCTTAATGATGGCTTTCAGGCGATACTCGTCCAAGTATTCGTCGTAGTTATCATCTTCGGTATTCTTTTTGATGGATAGTACAATTTCCGTACCAACGGAATCCTTCTCTGCTGGGGCAATCGTGTACCCGTCAGCGCCATCGGACTCCCATTTATAAGCTGTATCGCTGCCTAGGGCTTTACTTGTTACTGCGATGTGGTCAGCGACCATGAATGCGGAATAGAAGCCTACGCCGAACTGACCGATGATGTTGTGGCCGTCTTTGGCTTCGTTCTCTTTCTTGAAAGCAAGAGATCCGCTCTTCGCGATAATCCCCAAGTTGTTCTCAAGATCTTCTTTAGTCATCCCGATACCCGTATCGCGGATCGTTAAGATGCGATTTTCTTTATCGGCTGTAATTTTGATGAAGTAGCTATCTTTGTCAAAAACGAGCGAGTCGTCTGTTAGCGCTTTGTAGTAAATTTTGTCAATCGCATCGCTGGAGTTGGAGATAAGCTCTCTTAGAAAGATCTCACGCTGTGTGTAAATCGAGTTGATCATCATTTCCAAAAGACGCTTGGATTCGGCTTGAAACTGTTTCTTTTCCACGGATAGATCTCCTTTCGATATGTAGCTGGTTTATAAAAAATTAGCACTCGCACGCTGTGAGTGCTATACACTAACTTTATAACATCCCTGAAATTTAATGTCAATTAGCAAGGAGAGAATTTATCTGTAGTTACGGGGCGTTATACGATGTGATGGGGGGTGAAGTCAGGAAATGTGGGTGAGGAGATTGATGAGCGTTATGGAGTAGAAGGGGGAGTGGGGGGAGATATGATGTGCGGTTACGGAGTAGAGGAGGAGTGAGGAGTTATGATGTGCGGTTTTGGAGTAGCAGGAGGAGTGGGGAGTTACTTAGAGTAGATAGCACTGTCAAAAATGCAAAAATGCAGTTTTGGAGGGGGTTCTCCCTCCTGGATTGGAAATTGATGCAAAAAGGCATCAATTTGGAGTGATTTTAGAGAAATATCCTGATATTCGATAAAAAGGATGCCTATTTGCACGCATTTACTGATTTGGAGTCTAAAAGCGGAGAAAAGGATGCTTATTTGCATTTTTCAGAGAGGTAGTTACTCACCCAGTAACCTTACTAGCTTTAATGTGTTGTGATGGGCAGCGCGAGGGAGTGTGGGAGAGTGGAGAAGGTGGCGTGGAGTAGCTAGATAGCACCTTCAAAAATGCAAAAATGCAGTTTTGGAAGGGTGTCTCCCTCATGGATTGGAAATTGATGCAAAAAGGCATCAATTTGGAGTAATTTTAGAGAGATATCCTCATATTCGATAAAAAGGATGCCTATTTGCACGCATTTACTGATTTTGAGCTTAAATGAGGAGAAAAGGATGCTTATTTGCATTTTTCAGAGAGAAATCAGCCCACCACCTACTACTTATCACCACTACCCATCTATCTATTTCCGCCCCCTCATCACCATAGTCACTGGCTAGCTACTCACAAGCCAACTACTAGCAACCCGCTCAGCGCCAATTTACTTCCACCACGGCTACTCACTAACTCCCCATCCAGCACCAACTCAGCACACCCAGCAATACCAAGCACCCGCCCATCACCACCGAGCACCGACTGAGCACCCACTCAGGACCCACCGAGCACCCACCCAGTACCAACTCAGCACCCAACGAGCAGCAACTCACCTTGGACTTACGCCATCCACTAACAACCCACTCAGCACCCACCCAGCACCAACTCACCTTCCCCGCACGCATTCGCCATCCCACTCACCACATGCGAATATGATCCCTTTTGACAAGCTCATAACGAAGAATATGTTTGCCTTCAGCTCCGGTGTGCGGGACAAACCAGCCTTTGTCGCAGAGTGATTGAAGCACTCGAACGGCTGAGCGGTAGTTGATATCAAGATGTGTTCTAACATCAATTGGGCGGAGAGGCTGAGCGAGCGTGTAAGCTAGTCGAACAATCTCCCTTTCCATCACATTGCTCAGACTGACAGGTGAAATGGTCACCTCAAATCGACTAATTAACATACGAAGCAGCGTGATACATAGCTCAGGACGGTGCGCCACATCGTCATATGAAAAGGAAATCACCTGATAACCCATCGCAGCCAAGAAGGTTTCTCGGTTCAGCTCATTGCAGTATTTTTGCCTGTCCATATCACGCACGTGAGGACCGAAGCCTTTGATCTCGATGACCAACTTCACGGACCACGTAATCCAGACGAAATCGCAGAAATACGACAATCCCCGCCAGTCCAACACCTCGAACTCCGGATGTAACTCATCGAAATTCCCTCTGAGCACCCACCAGACATTACGGCAAAAAACCATTTCTGCTTCCCGATGCCCGCGCTCCAAGCGGCCTCTGCGTTCTCCTATTCTATTTATTAAATGATGTTGAATCCATAAAGCATGACCTTCCTCGAAATTCATGTGCTTTTCTCCTCCTTAAAAATGCAAAAAACGCCCCTGTTCCATTCATAAAAAATGGACAGGGACGTTCTTCGTCTCTTGCAAATAAGCATAACTGAAATCCCTGCATATAACTAGGGAACATTTTCGACATTTCTCAGCCTTTTATGATAGAATGTGACATATTGGAGGGATGTCACATGGATATTAGACGAATATTAGGTCTTCCTGAGCTGTTGGATGTCAAAAAAGTCGTATGCGTTCAACCTCACCCTGATGATAACGAAGTGGGGGCAGCTGGGACGTTATACGAACTTGCACAGCGCGGTTGTGAAATCGTTTACATTACGGTAACCGATGGTAGAGGCAGTGGTTCAACTGGCGAAGTAGAGCCAGAAGCGATCTCAGCGATTCGCCGTGCAGAGCGATTGGCTGCTGGCGACATTTTAGGCGTGACCAAGCAAATTGCACTTGATTATCCAGACATGGGGAGCTACACCGAAGAAGAACTGCTTGCTAAGCTTATTCCGATCATCCGCGAAGAGAAGCCGGACTTGCTGATGACGGTAGATCCTTGGATGCCGTATGAGGCTCATCCGGATCATATCAAAACAGGCAAAGCTGTAGCATCAGCCATGCTCTTTTCTTCGAATGAGATCCTTTTCCCAGGCTCAAAGCCGCATGAAGTGCCGCAAATTGCATTCTATGCAACTTCGCATCCGAATACCTTCATTGATGTTTCGGCACATTGGGAAACGAAAATCGCGTCCATCTTGGCCCATAAGAGTCAATTTGACAACGTTAATTGGCCATTGGTTAAGGGTTATTTTGACTATCAAGCCGTACAATTGTACAGCAAGTTGAAGCAGGATCCGGAAGCCAAAGGTTATGCGGAAGCTTTTAAATTACTTACCTCTCATCAGCTACATTTCTTCCCATCCGCACTATACAGCTAGCAGCTACCTATGACTAAGGAGGCAAGTCCAATGATTTCACTATCCAAAAAACTCGCTTACAGCTCGAATCAAATTGGACTTAGCGTCTTGTGGCAAGCCTTTAGTGCCATTGCTGTTTTCTATTATGTTACGGTTTTGAATGTCTCTGGAACTTCGATCTCCATCGGGATGATTATTTACGGTTTCCTGAATGCCATTTTCAATTTGGTTGCAGGCTATGTGAGTGACCGGACGAAAACGCGCTTCGGCAGACGCATTCCGTATATCCTGTTCGGAAGCTTGCCGTTTGGTGTGCTTTTCTTTTTCTTGTTTAATCCGCCCGCGGGCAGCACGACTATGTTGTTAATCTACTTTTTCACATTAACGTTCTTCTTTGATTTGATCTATTCGTTCATTGGACTTAACACAGGTGCGTTATTTCCAGAAATGTATCAGACCAAGAAGGATCGCTACCAAGTGTCTGCCTTCCAGCAAATGTTCAGCATCATCGGGATGATCATTGGGATAGCGCTTGCGAAATCCTTAGGACTTTCCTTGGGTTGGGGTCTCATGGCAGGGATATTTTCGATTATTGCAGTCATTTCCTTATATGTCTCCCTATATGGTTCCTTTGAGAACCCGGCTGCTAGCAAGTCAGAGCCCCTTCATTTTAAAGAAGCAACGGTTCAGACGTTTAAAAATAAGCTATTTAATTCCTACGTCGTAGCGAATTTATTGATTCAATTAACGACGACGATGTTCGTTTCGTTAACCGCTTTTTATACGAAATACGTCGTCGTGTTAAATGGTACGGAGAACTCCCTGTTCCTAGGCGCCGTGTTTATCGTGGCCATTCCGATGTCCTTCATCTGGGCGAAAAGCGGCGTGCGTTTATCGACGGTTCGGGTAGCGATGATTTCATCGGCATTGTATGCGATCATCTCGCTTGGCTTCCTTTTTGCCGATTCGACCGTAACGGTTATTATTATTGGTGCTCTACTGGGTATTCCAGTTTCAGGCTTCATGCTTTCCCTGCACGTTCTACTTTCCGATGTTGTTGATTTCGATGCACTGCAAACAGGTCGTCGTCGTGAAGGAATGTACTATGGAGTGAACGGCTTTATCATCCGAATCGGTATGTCCATTCAATATGGCATTATGGGAATTTTCTTTGCAACGAGCGGATTTGATGCGGATAAGGAAGTTCAGGTTACAAGCGCCATCCACGGTTTCCGTTTTCTGATTGGTGGCTTGCCTGTTCTAATTTTGGTGATCGCCTACATTTGTCTGAAAAAATATCAATCCTCCGAGAAGAAGCTTAGAGGCGCAAACAGTTAGGAGGAGACCCAGAGGGATATGAAGCATGTACCGATTTGGGGAGGCTCCTGCTCAGAAGGGGATAGCAACCTGCCAGTAACGTATGATATCGCCAACGATCAGTTAATGGGGCAGTTCGATGGTGTTGGTGGTATCAGTAAATATTCTGTGGCAGGCAAATGGAAGATTGTGAAGGAAGGTTCTTGGTATTCAGGCTGGACGATCAATGGTCACCCTATGCCACTAACCGCAAAGAAGCAAGTTGTTTGTATCGGGAAAAAGCAGCAAATCACGTACGAAGCTTACGCGGATACTCGTATGCGTACAGAGTTGTTTAGTCATCCGAGCGAGAATGTTCTTTTTGTTGTATATGATGTTCAAAATGAAGGCACAAAGGCGGCTCAGCTGGATTTGCATGTCGGATTTGAAGTGGATATGATCTCGTATCATATGGAGAAGCTGAGACAACTCGGAGAGACTAGACAGGTCGGGACGGCATTCCGAGCCGTGGATCATAAGTATTTGGAGTTCCAACTGGCTGAGGATTTCATCGTTCATATGGCAAGTAACGAAGAAACTTCCTTCACGCTCAACGAGGAAAATCGCTTGAATTTGCATCATGAGATCACGATCCAGCCGGGGGAGACACGACAAATCGTCTGGCTGCTCAGCGCGGCAAGTGTCGGGTACGATCGCGCTTCGGCAGAAGCCCACTTAGAGAGCTGGACAGTGTATGCTGCTGAAGTCGATGAGGCCAATACGTGGTTGAAGGAAACCTTTCACTCCGAAGACAGCGAGCTGAATGCGTTGTATGGCTATAGCTTGAACGCATCGATTTCCTCTTACAAGCAGTTGGGGGAGGGGTTTACGGGGTATTTTGCCGGGATCGATTATCAAAGTCCGCCTCGGACCTATTTCCGTGATGGGTATTGGACATTACTTCCGAGTCTACCGTACCACCCGGAGCGGATACGAGGACAGATCTTAACCTTGGCACAAGGGATTGGTGTTGACGGTGAATGCCCTAGCGCAGTGATCTATCATCAGGAGAGCGGGAGGTATGAGCCGTTTTGGCCGGACCATTTCGACTCGCCATCCTTCTTCGTACTGATGATCCATGATTATTTGACTTGGACACATGACTTCGCGCTGCTGGATGAAAGTGTGAATGGCAGAACCATCAGGTCGCATATGGAAAATAGCATTGCCTATTTACTTCGACATACAGCTGACAAGGCAGGTTCGTCGCTGACGAAGAAGCCGGATAATCGCCGAGACTGGGTAGACAACGTGTATCGCGAAGGCGATGTGTTGTATGATTCGGCACTGTATTGCCGTGCGTTGTTTGCGTCGGAGAAGATATTCGCTGCTGTAGGCGACACGGAAAAAGCTGAGCAATATGGCGCTTTGTATCATGCTGCCAAGGAGAGCTTGCAGAAGCTGATCCGTGAGCATGGCTATTTTAACTATAAAAATAGCAACGGCTTCGTGGAACCGAATATGTCCGTCGAGCTGAGCTTGTTGATCATTTTCGATTTGTTGGATGCGGCGGATAAGGCGGAGCTGCTTGAGCAGATGACCGCACAGCTGGAAACACGAAATAATGCAGAGCAGCAGTACGGCGACTGGGGCGTCATGACGGTGTTCCCGTTTTATCGTCAGGTTCACCATCAGGTGGAGAAAAGCATGGCACCTTACCGTTACCACAATGGCGGCGATTGGCCGTATTGGGATGGCATTTATGCGCTTGCCAAGCTGATGAGCGGAGATGCCGAGTGGCGCTATCCGTTAACGCGCTGGTTCCAAGTGTCCATGGAAAATGGCTGGCTGACGCCAGTGGAGTATTACGGTCCGACCTATGGCAAAGGCTCCAACTTGCAAGGCTGGAGTTCGATGCCTGCCGCGGCGATGCTAATGGGAGGCATAGGGATGCTTCCTAGCTTAGACGCGGAGAAGGTTCATCTGAGAGTTCCACCTTGGGGGAACTTCACGATGGAGCATATCCACTTCCGCGGAAGTGTGTACCACATCGCTTACCAGGATGGGGTTTGGACGATACAGTCGGAGAGTGGAGCGAGTGAGCATCCATTTGTGGTGGGGGAATTGGGAGCGTAGTTTTCACATGAAACCTAGCTGGTAGTGAAACAGGCTCGTAATCCTAGCAAACCCAAAAAGCAGTGATCACATCATGTGACTCACTGCTTTTTTATTATTTCGGAATATGTAAATCCAGATAATGAGAGGCTTTCCCCATCGTTGAACAGCTGCTGAAGCCAAGATTTCGATAGAAAGCATCAGCGGCAGGATTATCTGTAAATAGAATTAATGTGTGCCGATGTCCTTCCGCTAGACTCATCTCTTCTAAGTAAAGTAATCTATCATCGAATTCTTTCAACTCTTTGATGGAGAGCCCCAACCCGCTATCTCCCCGACGCATCGCGAATATCTGTGCTTTCTAGAATGGCTTTCGGATATCCAACTCGTGCGACGGAAATCATAGCGCGGCCAATCTGCTCGGAGTCAATGACGGAAGTCGGAAACAATCTATGTAATAGCGGGAAAATCGGACGCAAGATGACAATGAAGGTCTGGTATAGCTTGGTTTTGGATTTGACCCCATTCCTCGGCAGAATAGCTCCTGGACGGAACATATAGGCCGACTTGAAAGGGAGTTTGAGGAGGGCATTTTCCGTTTTGCCTTTTACACGTGCCCACATGCTGCTGCCTTGCTCGGTGCTGTCGGTACTAGCACCCGTCACGTAGACGAAGGTCATTTTGGGCTGGATTTTGACTAACGTGGTGGCAATGTTCATGGTCAGATCATAGGTGATCGCGTGATACTTCTCCTCGCTCATGCCCACAGACGAAACGCCGAGACAGAAGAAGCAAGCATCTATGCTGGAAAGCTCATCCGTAACAGCTGACAGATCGGTGATATCCTTGAGGACATGCTCACGGAACTTCGGTACAGACTGATGTGTAGCGCTTCGACCGATGGATACGACGTTGTTAACCTGAGGATCGAGCAGACATTCACGCAGGACGCTTTGTCCGACCATCCCTGTTGCGCCAAAAATGAGAACGTTCATAGATAGGGTGCCACCTTTCGCATATCAATTAAGAGAGCAGAACTGCTAGTAGACATAGGATAACGTTAATCACCAGTAGGCTTAGTTGCACGGGTTGCTTTTTGACTGAGAGAATGAAACGCTGCATAGCAGGACTAGCCAGATAAGACTCGATATAAGCTTTTCCTGAAATTTGAAAAATACCCGCAAACGTCAACGAGTTAGCCCGCATGATGAGCCATAAACCTGGATTGAAGGTGAGGCAAACGAGCAGCAAGGGGGTTGCCAACACGGTGATATGAAAGAAACCAATCTGCTGTTTAAACGTGTAAATGACGAAATCCCAATTCCATAGTGTATACGCGATGGCCCAGAAAATCATAGCTTCGTTAACCGTGATATAGTAGCTGCCAAGCCATGAACCCGTGATTACAAAGGAAGTAGCGATGAGAACAAGGCCAGTAACGACGTTATAGTAACTCTTGTTTTTGTAATCAGTCAGCGCAGCTTCTAGGATGTTAATACGTAACAACCACACAATGATCGGGACAAGCCAGTCGCTTGGGAAAAAGCCTAGAAATGTTAGAACGACTAGTACTCTACCTATTACGAGTGTCGATAGCTTTAACTTTTCAAAAAAATCGGCTCGCAAGAAAAGTAAGATACCAATCGGGATGATAACGTTGATAATGCCATTTGCGTAAAGCGGTGAAAAGGCGGTTAGGGTCGTGCCGAGTGAAAGCATCGCCACAATAATGAGAAATCCGATCCAGCGCGGCATTCTTAGAAGCTTGTCTGTCATATGAATTCCTCATTTTTCCTAGTTGTGATGTTAGTATCATACTAATTTTAGGTCACTTCGTATAGGCTTTCTAGCAATAAAAACCGCCCCAGTAACAGCATTTCGCTGCTAGTAGAACGGTTTCTAACTGAACTATCTTTACAGTGGCAAATCTCGTTTACGGAAAAGCACGATGGCCGCTGCGTAGGTAACGATGCCAAGGGCAGCCAATGACAACCAAGGGAAGGTCAGACTAGCCTGACCGCCAATTACACCACTGGGATCATACAAGGAGAAATAGCTCAAATTGCGCATCCAATCGATTTGGTCACTAAGCTTTCCGAGAAAATCGAGGCTGAAAAATCCGAACGTCAGTACCGCTGAAATCCCCAGCGCTTTTTTCTCGTCATTCGCGAGGGAAGAGACTAGAAAGGCGATTCCGCCTACGGCGAAGAAGAGCAGGAAGGCGGCAATGTTCATTTCTACGTAAGCTCCCCCGTGAAAATCGCTTAACTCCCCGATGAAAATCGCATAGCCCGCAAAGCCGCACAATGTCGTAACCGACATAATCAGAAATAGCCCAGTCACAAAAACAACGGCTTGTGTCAGCGCTACTTTCCCACGGGTCGTTGGAACGACGAGCAAGTAGGCCATTGCACCTTGATCCACAAGCTTCGACATCAGCTGAGTGGTGAATAATATGCTAAAAATGGAGAGGATGAGGACGAGCAACAAGCCATAATATTCGCCTGAAATGAAAGCTTCCACCGTTCCGAAGCCGCTGCCCAAGTTGAAGGCGTTCGTCAGTCCTTGCGGCAGACTTTTGAGCATCTCATCGAGAGCCGCGTTATTGTTAGCGAAGCTAGGAAATAACCAGAACATGAGCAGGATATAGAAGGCGGAGCCGAACGCATAGTTCATCATCAATTTGATATGAATGCTCATCATATGCTTATAGAGCGCTTTATTCATGCGATCGTCCCCTTCCGGTCGTAGTAGTTCATGAACACGTCTTCGAGGCTTTGTGTAAAAACATCCAGGTTACGGATCGCGTACTGAGACGTAGCCGCTAGAAAGTGTGCATACTCTCCTTGTACGGCCACTCTCACTCGATTGCCATCTCGCGATTCAACGGCGATACCAGACGTTTTCACAAATGTCTCCGCGTCTTCTACGCGTTCAAACGTAACTTCGAAAAGCTTGCGCTGCATCGATTGCAGCTCGTGAATATCCTTCACGGTGAGGATGCGGCCGTCCTTAATAATGGCAGCTCGATCGCAAGTCCGCTCGATTTCTTGGAAGCTGTGGGAGGACATCAGGAAGGTTGTACCTCGAGCTTTCTCCTCTAAAACCAAGTTAATAAAGACCTTTTGCATAAGTGGATCCAGTCCAGAAGTCGGTTCATCCAAAATAATAACCTCAGGCTGATGCATGAATGCGGCGACGATGCCGACCTTCTGCTTCATCCCTTTGGACATTTTACGAATCGGTGTTTTGACGTCAAATTGGAAGCGTTCGATGAGCTCCTCCCGCCATGCGATTTGCTTCATCCCCTGTAATTCAGCCATGAAATTTAGAAAAGAAAGGCCTGTCATGCCTTCAATAAATGCAATTTCACCTGGCAAATAGCCGAGATACCGCTGCACGGTGCCCTGCTCGGTCCATGTATCGAGGCCCGCAACCTGTACGGTCCCTTTTTCGGGTTTCATGAAGCCCATAATGTGCCGAATGGTCGTCGACTTGCCGGCCCCGTTCGGTCCAAGGAATCCGAATACTTCACCCTTTTTAACCGCGAAAGAAACATCGAAAATACCTTTCCCATTCGGAAAGGTTTTGGTTAACTGCTGAACAGTCAACATAAGCGGCCACCTCCATAATGAAAGCAATGAATCTAAGTTATGAAATATTTTTACGTAAGTATTTCAAAACTAATGTTACTCCTGAATGTTCATGCCGTCAATACTTATGAAATATATTTGTGTTATAATTTCATTATTCTAATAATCAGGTGATGCAAATGAACGGCTACGAAAAAAGAGCGCAGCAAAAAAAAGATAAAATCATGGCGGCAACCTTAGAGCTCTTGAAAACGGCAAACGCACAGACCATGCGCATTGCGGATATTGCTGCTGCGGCAGGGGTATCGCAGGTGACGATTTATAATTATTTTGGGAGTAAAGAAGTTCTAGTGCGTGAGGTGTATATCGCTTATATAAGAAAGACGATTGCGGAGTTTGAGGCGTTCCTGACCGCTGAGCATTCTTTGAAGGAGAAGATCGAATTTATCATTTTCCAAAAGAAGGAATCGTCACGAACGTTCGGTCTTCAGATGATGAAGCAGGTTTGGCAGGAGGATCCTGAGCTTGCGAATTTTATTCAAGGGGAGTATATGACGAAGGGGATTCCATTGGTTGTCAAGCTGATCGAAGATGGAAAAAAAACGGGGGAGATCACCGAGAAAATTTCCACCTCCTCGATCATGATGTATATGCAAATGATGGCCAACCAGGCAGAGACGATGATCGCCTATGCCGAGCAGCGTGGCAACATGGAATCGCTCATTGAGGAAATGGTGCATCTGTTTTTCTACGGCGTACGGTCATCGTCATAGGCGGTGCAGCTTGCGATAGGAAGAAGGCGTTACATGCATGCGTTTTTTGAACACGCGGCTCAAATAAAACTCGTTCTCAAAGCCGCATTGTCCAGCGATGTGCTGTAAAGTCATATCGCTGTCCAGCAGCAGCTTCTGCACCTTCTGCAGACGAAGCGTGGTTAAGTAATCGATCGGCAGCATGCCGGTCGATTTTTTGAATCTGCGGGTAAATTGCACCTGTGTTAAACCCAGTTCCTTTGCGATATCTTTCATGATGCAGGTGGATGCCGCTTGCTCATGCAGGCGTTGTGTGGCCCCTTGAATAAGCGTGTCCGTACTTATCTGGCCACTTGGTGTCCAAGGAGAAACCGCATCAGGGCTAGCCGAGTAAGCCTCCTCGACAACTTGCATCCAGAGGTCGGTGAGCACATGTTGACGAAGGGATGAGGCAACGGTTCCCGCATGTTGGAACCATTTTTTCAAATAGACATAATTAGAAGACAGCCGATTAAGATCCTGAATCGAGCTTTTTCCCGCAGGGATGATGTTGTTTTCAAGGGACAGTGGATGTCCTGCCTCATCTCCCCATTGCAGCAGCATGACATGAAACGATAAGGGCTGAACGATTTCTCTCCGAAAAATAGCCCCTGGCGGACAGAGCACAATATCTCCGAAAACAGCTGTTCCCTTGTGTTCTTGGATCTGGTAGGTAAAGCTCCCATTTTCCACAGCAAACAGGACCCAAAATTCATTGGAATCCTCATGGAGTTGGAAAGCTGTCTTCTCCTTCCAGTACATATGGCTGAGCAGTTGTGGTCTCACCCGTGCTGCTTCTTGTGGTTGCATAGCCTGCCATCCTCTCGTAGTCTTCTCCTTTTATCATAGTGGATAAGCCGAGTGGAAGGAAGCGTAATATTGAAATTTTGTATAAGTTCTTGTTAAAAGCGTGCATGGCTTTAAGCGCTGCCAAACCTTTAAAATGAGGGTAATCACAGATTTCATGGAGGTTATCCAATGAGAGAAGAATTGGTAAAAAGGGATATCACGGTCATCGGCGGCGGACTCTCTGGTGTGTGTGCAGCGATTGCTGCTGCTAGACTAGGTCAGACGGTGGCTCTGATTCAAAATAGACCCGTACTCGGCGGGAATTCATCCAGTGAGGTTCGCGTATGGGTTTGCGGCGCAACTTCTCACGGTATTAATCGCTATGCACGCGAAACAGGCATCATGGGCGAGTTGTTCGTAGAGAATCAGTACCAGAATCCAGATGGAAATCCGTATATCTGGGATATTATTGTACTCGAGGCCGTACGTGCTGAGGCCAATATTCAGCTTTTCCTCAATACAGATGTGCATGAGGTGGAAGCGGATGGGGATGAGGACAATCGTGTCATTCGCTCTGTGACTGGATGGATGATGGGTTCCGAGCGGCGTATTCGTTTCGAAAGCGATGTCTTCCTGGATTGTACAGGAGATGGACTTATCGGGTTCTTGGCAGGTGCGAAATTTCGTATCGGTCGAGAGGCTCGGGAAGAGTTTCAAGAAGAGTGGGCACCCGAAATTGCGGATGACATCACGCTAGGGAGTACGATTTTATTTTATACCAAAGATGTGGGTCACCCGGTTAAGTATCATCCGCCGAGCTTCGCCAAAGATATTACAATAACGTCGATTCCGATTAAACGTGTGATCCGAAGCGGCGATTCCGGCTGCCATTATTGGTGGATTGAGTGGGGCGGCGAGTTGGACACGGTCCATGAGAACGAACGCATTCGGGACGAATTATGGTCGGTTATTTATGGGATTTGGGATTATATCAAAAATTCAGGTCAATTCGATTCGGTGAACATGACGCTTGAATGGGTGGGGGCTCTTCCAGGCAAAAGAGAATATCGCCGTTTCATCGGAGATTATATGCTGAACCAGAATGACATTCTGGCTCAAACGCGGTTCGAGGATACCATTGCTTTCGGCGGATGGTCGATTGATTTGCACCCGCCGCAGGGGATGTATTCGACGGAGAGCGGTTCCAAGCATTTGCATGCGGACGGCATCTATCATATTCCGTTTCGCAGCTTGTACTCCGTTAATGTGTCCAACATGCTGATGGCTGGGCGAAATATTAGCGCCTCTCATGTGGCTTTTGGAACGACGCGGGTCATGGCGACCTGCGCGGTTATTGGAGAGGCGGCAGGTGCCGGCGCGGCCCTATGTGTACAGAAGCACATAACACCGCGTGAGCTGGTTCAAAAGCATGGTAAGGAGCTGCAGCAGGTGCTGCTCCGGCAGGATGCCTCCTTGATCGGTGTACGCAACGAGGATGAGCAGGATCTCGCAAGGCTGGCTAGCGTTGAGGCGTCGACGACACTAACGCAGTTAAGTGTGTCACGTGCCGTGGAACCTAGGCGATTGGTTAACGATGTGGCTGTGTTATTCCCAGTTGCACCGCAGCTGAATGGCTTTGAGCTGCTCGTCGATGTAAGCGAAGCAACGACTCTTCAGGTTGAGCTGTGGGATACGGGCAGAGCGGAGAACTATGTGCCGAAGCGGATGATCCTGCAGGCTGAGGCAGCTGTGCAGGCAGGCGAACGGCAGTGGATTAGCTTTCCGCTCAGCTGGCAGCCTGACGTAGAGCAGAATGCATTCGTCATCGTGAGGGCGAATGAGCATGTGGTTGTGTACCACTCCGATCAACAACATACAGGAGCGATCTCCTTTGTACGCGGCACGAAGCCAATTGTTGATCCGAAGCTGGAGAATCATCAACCGGATCAGCCGGTTGTACAGTGGAGCATGAAGAATGGCGTGGATCGCAAGCCAATCTGCTTCCGGCTCGCATCAGAAACAAGTGCCTTCTCTGCGGAGAAGGTGACGAATGGCTACTTGCGCCCATATGGGGCTCCACATCAGTGGATGTCAGATCCAATGACTTCAGCGGGAGAAGAGTGGCTGGCGCTAAGCTGGGACGAAACACATATTCTGCGGCATATACAAGTGACTTTTAATGATAATGTGCATGAGGACTTAATTAATCTGCACGCGTTTAGAACGAGTGATGAAGTAAGACCTGAGTTGGTGAAGGACTACCGCTTGGAGGCCTGGGTCGATGGAGATTGGGCGGTACTGCAGCGTGTAACGAACAATCGCAAGCGTACAAGGAGGTTGCAATTGGAGGCAGCCATTTCTACCGATCGCTTGCGGCTTGTTGTGGAAGCGACGAACGGTTGTCCATGTGCGGAAGTGGTTGAGGTGCGGGTTTATGGGTAGGTGAGAAAAGTGGGTGTCCTTTGGGACATCCACTTTTTCAACAGATAAGAAATATCGACTTAAGCAACTCCATTTGCCTTGTCCGCCATGCGTAACTCGATTTTATCGACTTAAGCAACTCCATTTGCCTTGTTCGCCACACGTAACTCGATTTTATCGACTTACACAACTCCAATTGCCTTGTCCGCCACGCGTGACTCGATTTTATCGACTTACGCAACTCCATTTGCCTTGTTCGCCACGCGTAACTCGATTTTATCGACTTAAGCAACTCCATTTGCCTTGTTCGCCACGCGTAACTCGATTTTATCGACTTACGCAACTCCAATTGCCTTATCCGCCACGCGTAACTCGATTTTATCGACTTACGCAACTCCAATTGCCTTGTCCGCCATGCGTAACTCGATTTTATCGACTTACGCAACTCCATTTGCCTTGTCCGCCATGCGTAACTCGATTTTATCGACTTACGCAACTCCATTTGCCTTGCCCGTCACGCGTAACTCGATTTTATCGACTTAAGCAACTCCATTTGCCTTGTCCGCCACACGTAACTCGATTTTATCGACTTACGTAACTCCATTTGCCTTGTTCGCTACGCGTAACTCGATTTTTTTTGTGTGCATGGTGCCACCCGCTATCCCTTATGCAGATGCAGGTAATGAACACTGATTCAGTCTCATATATCATGTAGAATAAGCAACAAACTGATGAGAGGAGACTGCGGAATGGAAACTCCGAGACGGAATCAGGGTGCATTCGGAAATGTGCCACAGCCTATCCGAAACGATGGCGCCGGCGGGATGGATACGGGGCCTCGGGATATTATGCGGGATATCGAAAACCCAGACATGTTAGTTCCACCTATTACGGATTCTGGCTTGCTTCCGAATTTGAAATTTTCGTTTTCAGACACGTCTATGAAATTAAATTACGGGGGCTGGTCACGGGAAGTTACCGCTAGAGAAATGCCCATTGCAACCACGCTTGCTGGTGTAAATATGAGTTTGACTCCTGGTGGTGTGCGCGAATTACATTGGCATACACAAGCAGAATGGTCCTATATGATTGTAGGTCGCGCACGTATTACGGCAATCGACCAAGATGGTCGAAATTTTATAGCCGATGTAGGCCCAGGCGATCTTTGGTACTTTCCTCCAGGACTCCCCCACTCCATTCAGGGACTAGAGCACTGTGAATTCTTGCTTGTTTTCGATGATGGCAACTTTTCTGATCTGAACACGATTTCCATCTCTGATTGGTTTTCACGTACGCCCAAAGATGTGCTGTCTGCCAATTTCGGAGTACCGATGAGTGCTTTTAAGAACATTCCTACTGAACAGGTGTATATTTATCAAGACAAAGTGCCCGGTTCACTGGAAAGTCAGAAGGTACAATCCCCATTCGGAACCATTCCACTAAGCTTCAAACATCAACTGCTCGCGCAAACACCGATGAAAACGCCTGGCGGCAGCGTACGAATCGTAGACTCTTCTAATTTTCCTATTTCCAAAAATATAGCAGCGGCGCTAGTTGAAATTGAACCTGGTGGTATGAGGGAACTGCATTGGCACCCGAATAATGATGAGTGGCAGTATTACCTGACCGGGCAGGGACGCATGACGGTTTTTACGGGTAATGGCAACGCACGTACATTTGATTATAGAGCTGGCGATGTTGGTTATGTGCCATTTGCTACGGGACACTATATTCAGAATACGGGGACTCAAACGCTATGGTTTTTGGAAATGTTCAAGAGTGATCGCTTTGAGGATGTATCGTTAAACCAATGGATGGCGCTTACCCCTCGGGATCTTGTAAGTACCAATTTGCATGTTGGAACTGAACTATTGGATGCGCTGCGCAAAGAAAAGTGGCCTGTTGTCAAATATCCGGGATTTTCCTATTACCCGAAATAACAATAAACAAGGCTATCTCAAGTAGAATACCTACATGAGATAGCCTTTTCGCATTTTAACCACAGCTTAATTCACCGACACCTCATCAAAGCTTGCCGTTTGCTTATAAGTTCGGAAACCAATCTTCCCACTAGTGAACGTACTGTCTGTCACAGAGACGAGCTGCGTACCATTCACATAGCCAGTCAGCGTACTGCCCGTCATGGTAAGCTTAAGCGTGTATGCGGTATTCGTATTCACCGTCAGCGGAACTTCTTGCAGCAGGGTGAAGGTCCCCCCTGATTTCTTATACAGCTGAGCCGATCCAGAGGTTATCAAGCGGAATAAATAATAGTTATTGTCATCGACATATCGGCCTATGATCCCGCTGGCATTGAAGGCGAGCGCGTCATACATTTTGAGTTTAGCCTGAATGGAATAATTGCTCCAGCTCGCGTTGCCTGTAACGGTGACGGCCTCACCGGATGTTGAGGTCTGCTTCAAGACTTTGGTTCCGTCTGTGACTACACTCCAGACCCCAGTCGAAGGGATCCAGGAATAGGCATCTCCATCTTCGAACAAATCCCCATATGGCAAGCTTTGCACGACCGAAACATTATCAATACTTGCCGTCTGATTGTAGGCTCGGAAGCCAATTTTGCCTGCAGAGATCGTGCTGTCGGTTGCAGAGACCTTCAACACGCCGCCAACGTAGCCGGATATTGAAGTACCGTCCATGACGAGCTTAAGCGTATAAGGGGTATTCGTGCTCACGGTCATCGATACTTCCTGTAGAAGTGCAAAAGTTCCACCAGATTTCTTATAAAGCTGAGCTTTCCCAGACGTGGTCAACCTAAACAAATAGTAATTGTTATTGTCCGCATACCGCCCGACAAGACCAGTGGCATTGTTGGCGATCGCATCATACACTTTCACTGTTGCCTCATAGCTATAATTGCTCCATGCGGAGGTATCACCAACTAAGGAGAGAGCTTCACCCGAAGTAGCGGTTTGTTTATAAACCTTACTGCCATCTGTGACGACATTCCATGTGCCATTCACAGGCGTCCAGCCTGTTGAAGCACCATCTTCAAAGGTATAACTAAATGGATCGGATGGGGCAGGATCAGGCGGAGGTGTGGTATAGGTTTCGTTGGTTAGGACGTACTTATTTTGCTTGATGATCCATTTGGTCAAATAATCTCGACCAGCGAATTGCGCTACCCATTCTTCTCTTCCCGCATAGGTGTCTTCGGACGTGGCTTCATAGGTGTGCCCATCGGTGTGACCCGTACGATTCTGCATATCCAGGACCATTTGGGCATGATAGGGCTCCCAGTAGTTACCCTTCTGGCTGGCCAACGTATCGAATCCGAAGGCAGATGCAGCAGCATCCATATAAGCAAAATGCATACGACGCTTCGTTCCCCAGTCATTCCCCTGCGGATAGTAGGCATTCGCACTGCCATCAATATAAATCGTTCCTCCAGGAGCAGCATATGGCGGATTAGCAAAATTAAGATCGACAAGCGAGTCATAAACAATATCAGCATTAAAGAGCGCTGCTTCAGGCGTATTTTTACCTGCTAATGTGTATAAAAGAGGGGCATTCAGTAATTGAGTAATGGAATTCATATAATCGGGATGAATGATACTGTGGTTCACAACGGTGCCGTCTTCGTTCGCATTAGAGCCATGCAGCCAATCTGCTACAGTTTTGCCATGAAGGACGCGTGTGCTTGTCGTATCGGATGGGCGAGAGTAAGCGGAGATCATGAGTTCAATGTTCTTGTTCATCCATAGGCTCCAATTGGGGTGATCGGGCATCATGGCGGTGGCAAGTTGGAGCAAGGAGGAGTTCCAGGCATTTTCTTCCGCTTTCGTATCGCCAGCGGAGATGATAGTGCCTGCTTCATTGCGATAATAAGGGACTGTGTAGCTGTTGAAACGATTCGCTTCATACTCGACCATTTTGCGGACATACTCGCGATCCGTCACGGAGAGGTCATCCCAGAGCAGGTAACCAGCCGTTCCGGCCAGATAAGCCCAGAAAGCCGTCTGCCAGCCGTTGCCCCAGCCTGAGGTGGTATTAATTCTGTGTTGGTAGGCAAGTGAAGCGGTAAGCTTGGTTGCGATGGTCATCGCGTTCGTCTGCGTAACGCCAGTTTCAGCCGAATCGTAGGCACCTGTTTTCAGTGAAATCGCGAGCGCGAGGGCTTCACTGGCTGGAGGCCTGATGTTCGGTTCATCGACACCGCCGAAGGTGAGATAGCTGCCGGTTTGTGCGGCAAAGCCTTTGTTCGTCCACCATGTGCTAAGTGCGTACTTGTTCGTATTCAGTAGAATGTCCAATACCCGTAAGGAATTGGCGTCTGTCGGGTTGCCTGCTGTGAATGTGCTCCAAGCAATGGGGACAACTGCTGTGCTAGACGCTTCCACACGACCTGTGGGGAAGGCGCCTAGCACAAGCAGGGCAGAGAAGAGAAGCGGTAACCATTTTCGCAAGGCACGCATTGTGAAGCCTCCTTTGTTGTGAAGGCTAGCCTTTCAATCCCGAGCTTGCAATGCCCTCTACGAACCATTTTTGACATACAACCACAACGATGAGCAGAGGTACAAGTCCGGAAACGGAAGCTGCCATGGTGAGGACATAATTCGTTCCAAACTCTTCAACATAACTCGTTAAGCCAAGTGGAATTGTAAACAGGTCCTTTTCGCGAAGCATGATAAGAGGGGTTTCATATTCGTTCCAGTGCCAAGTGAAAGAGAGAATCAAAAGAGTGACGATCGCAGGCTTGGTCAGCGGCAAACAAATTTGCCAGAACGTCCGCCAGTAACCGGACCCATCGACGCGTCCTGCCTCCAATAGTTCGTTTGGAAGGGAACTGAAAAACTGACGCATCAAGAAAGTACCGAATACCGTGAACAAGCCTGGTAAAATAATGGAAGCGTGTGTATTGATCAGCTGCAGCTGATCGAACAAGATGAAGCGGGGAACAAGCAGCACCTGACCCGGAATCATCATCGTTGATAAATAGAGCAGAAACAGGAAGTTGCGTCCTCTAAAGCGTATTTTGGCAAAAGCGTAGCCAGCCATGGCACTTGTGAGCAGGTTGCCAACGACCGTGATCCCCGTAATTTTGATCGAATTCCAATAGAATAAATAGAACGGGTCCGTGCCAGCCCATACCTTTTTATAATTCTCAAAATGCCATGTATTCGGAATCCAGTCGATCGGATATTTGAATACCTCGCCATTAATTTTGAAGGAGGTGGAGATCATCCAAATAAAGGGCAGGATCATGAGAATGGAGATTGCTGCCAATATAATCGTTAGCAGCACTTTTAGCCACAAGCTGCCCTTTCTGGTTCTGGCAATTGAGGTTTTGCGTGTAGTTTCAATAGGGACAATAGTTTCCATATGGGAAGGCTCCTTTGCAATTAGAAGTGCTGCTGCCAACGTTTCTGGCTCTGCCATTGAATGATCGTGACAACGAAGATGATGGCGAATAGCACCCATGAGACGGTAGCTGCATAGCCCATTTTGTAGAAGCGGAAAGCAAGTAAGTAAATGTGATAGGATAGAACCATCGTCGAATCAATGGGGCCGCCTTGCGTCATAATGTTGACAGGTCCGAACACCTGGAATGACCCGATAATGAGTGTAATGGCAACGAGAAAGGTTGTCGGCGTAAGCATTGGAACGGTAATCTGGAAGAATTGACGTATTTTCGAAGCCCCATCCATATCGGAAGCCTCATACAAATCCTTCGAAATCCCCTGTAGACCAGCCAAGTAAATAACCATAGAGTAACCAATCGTTACCCACACCTGCATAATAATAATCGCAAAAAGAGCGGAATTGGGGCTGGACAGCCAGCCTGGTGGGTGCGCGAAACCAATCGTATTCAGAAACTGGTTGATCGGACCATCAGAAGCACGGTACATAATGCTCCAGATGACGGATACGGCCACAAGCGAGCTGACGTAGGGCAGGAAAATCAAAGTGCGCAGCGTCTGTTTGAAAAATACATACTTGTTTAGAATGACAGCTAACAGCAGTCCAATGATGATAGAAGCGGGCACACTGACAAGTGTGAAAATCATATTATTTTTCAGCGCTTTCACGAATTTCGGATCACTGCCCAGCGCTTTGAAATTATCTAAGCCAACCCATTCGATCCCTGCGAACCCTTTGAGATATTCCCAATCTACGAAAACGAGGTAAAGGCTGAATAAGATGGGAAGCAATATGAAGATAAGGTACCCAGAGAAGTTGGGCAAAATGAACAGGTAGCCTGCAAGGTTTTCCCTGAATTTCGCGTTATGCCAGAAATGTCGTTTCATTCGTAAGACACCCTTTCGAATTCATGTGTTAGGCTAACTTTACCAAGATCAGTTGCGAATTCACATAGCGTGAACGTGACCTTTTCTGTAGTTTGATTGAAAAAACCTCCAGCAAGATTCAGCTGGAGGTTTCGATAAGCCTGTTACTTTTTAGCGCCTTTAATCGTCGTATCAGCACGCGTTTTCATCGTTTCCAAAGCCTTGTCAATCGGTTGTGCACCAAGCAGATATTTTTCCATCTCATCTTTAAAGATGGCGCGTAATTCCGTTGGTACTGGTACGTTGTAGGAAGTTGGGAATGTGTAATTGCCAGCTAAAAGTGCCTTCAAGGAAGCTTCATCAATCAGATCTTTCGCATCGCCAATAAGGATGGAGGCGATTTTAGCAGCATCTGCTTTTTTGCTAGTTGGGATACGTCCGCCTGGCACCATGGCCATATTACCTTCTTGTAAATACCAGGAGATGAATTTGAACGCTGTTTCTTTATTTTTACTGTTTTTATTAATGGACATATAGTCGCCCATACCGCCGCCTGGATTAATGTTGCCGCCAGCCGTGAATTGCGGATAAGGAGCAAACGCGACCTTGAAATCATGCGGGAAGCTCTTAATGTCTTTGATGTAGCGGATGATGTAAATTTGGGAAGCCATCATAGCTGCTTTACCCGTCAGAAGCTCATTTTGCACAGTAATTTTACCAGCAACAGCCTCGGAATATTTCATCATAATGCCCTTGTCTTCCAGGCTCTTCTGCATTTCTAAGCCCTTCTTCATGGCTGGGTTGTTGAAGTTGGATGTGCCATCAGCAGCGATTACCCAGTCTTGCGGTTTGGCTGTTTGTAGCACCGTATCACCAAACCAACCTAAAGCTGGATCTAGCATGGTACCCTTCATAGCCCCTTTGTTCAGCTTGGTGGCCATTGCGCTGAAATCGTCCCATGTCCACGCTGTAGGCAGCTTCTCGCCAGCTCCTTCTAAAGCTTTCATATTGAAAAGCACAGCGCCCAAGTTTTTATTTGCAGGGAGATAATAATATTTGCCGTCTGCAAATTTCTTGATGTTTGCGGCTCCGATGATACCCTCAACGTCAAAGCCTGCTTTGGCAATCAGATCATCCAATGGCTCTGCCATGCCAGCAGCTTGTCGCTTCGTCATATACGCATCACCGTAGTTCATATAGATATCGGGTGCGTCTGTATTCGAGAGCAAGGCTGTTTCCAGCTTCAGATTACCTGGATCGTCGTTCACATACCGCGTATATTCAACCTTAATGTTAGGGTTGGCTTTATTCCATGCGTCAACCGCGTCTTGCGGTCCGCTTTCTGGTGGTACACCACCCCAGAATTTAAGTGTAACTGGTTTCTGTTCAGGTGTTGGTGTAGGTGTAGCCGCTGCTGCTGTTGCAGCAGGTGCGACGGACGCAGCTGCGGAAGGTGAAGCTTCTGGTGCTTTGGAGCAGCCTGTTACGAGAACGCTTACAGCAAGTGCGATTGATGCTCCCATGCCTAGTACTTTTTTCATTTGTTCATCCCCTTTTCTTTTGGTAGTTAAATCGTAATGCAAATTTTCCCAAAAAGACACGGAGTATTCTTTACGAAGTAAGCATTATTCTATGATGTTCGATGACCGAAGACGAGCTTGCGAAACTCGGTCGGGTACATGCCTTCCATTTGCTTAAAGCTGCGGCTGAAATGATTGGGGTCGGCATACCCGATGAGCTCAGAAATTTCGAATATTTTATAATCTGGATTCTTGAGCAGCTCGCGCGCATTTTTCATTCGAACATTCGTCATATAATCAGTGATCGTTTTACCTGTTTCTTTTTTGAACAAGATACTCAAATAATTTTCTGTGTAGCCAACAGTACTGGCTAAATCAGCGACTTTGAGAGGTAGATTATATTTCTCCATGATTTGACGAATCACCATTTGAATCTCGGGGCGAAGCTTCTCTTTCCCATGCTCACGCTTGTACGCCAAGAAGACGGGAAGCCAGCCAATGAACCAGTTAGACAAAGCCTGCAAAGTCTCAGCATTACGAATGACATGGTACGGATACTGCTGTTCGTGCAGGGTGACAGAATAAATATCGCCGCCTTCGGCCTTCAAGCAGCGTGCGAAAATATGGAGCAGACTGAGCCACTGCTCTCGCAAGATCGCAGGAGGCACATTCTTATGAAGACAGATTTCCTCCGTCCACGAGAGAATTTTCTTGTGCAAGCCAGCTTCGTCGCCTTCCTCAATGCGTTTAATCCATTCCTCTTCATTCCATGGTTCAGCGAGTGTAGGCACTGATAAATTTAATTGATCATAGTAAACGATACACGCTCCGCCGTAATAAAACCGGTAGCTTAGCGCATGCTCTGCCTTCTCATAGGCTTGATGTAAGGCCAACGTGTCTTCGTAGGAGGGGGATACGCCGACAGCGAGCGAAATTTTCAGGAAAGCTTGAACGGCGTTTTGCATTTCTAGCATCATATTGGCATTCAATTGGCCTGTGAGAACACAAAACTTTCCAGCTGCAATCTCAACTAGCTCCCCATTGCCGTACTTTTTCAGAATCTCATTGAGGACATTTTTCACCGTATAGGTCAATAGTCGATCGCTTTGGAAACGGTTATTCTGCGTTAATTCTTCATACGCTTCGATTTGGATCACCGCGGCGGAAAGGGGAGCAGGGAAGGGCTCCAATTGAAACTCCCGCCAAGCCTGTTCAATTTCCCGACGTGAAACGTGGCTTAATAGGAGCTCGCGCAGCCGTTTCTCCTTCACCTCATTGCTATATTGATTCACCTTTTGCTCTAACTGGGTTCTCGCGTGCTGGCCTTGCCTCTCAATATTGAGCTGATCTCGAATCGCACGCAGTTTCTCCATGAGCTCGGAAGGATTGATTTCCAATTTCGTAACGTACTCGATAGCGCCTAGCCGTAGTGCTTGCTGCACATAGTTGAAGTCGTGATGATTGGATAAAATGAGACATTTGATATTCGGCCAGCGTTCACGGATCTCTTTCAATAAAGCTAAACCATCCATCTCCGGCATGCGAATATCGGTGAGTACGACGTCACAGGCCTGTGATTCTAATATTTTCAGCGCTTCCAACCCATTGGCGGCTTCTCCTATGACTTGGAACTCCTCGTTATCTCTTGGAATGATTGTTTTTAAGCCAATGCGCACAAGGATTTCATCATCAACGATCAAAATTCTCAGCATCTGTATTCCTCCTTTTCAAAGGCAGCACCAGTTGTAGTCGGACGCCTTCGCCCTCCACACTCGAAATTTGCATGCCATACTGCATCCCGAAGTGAAGCTTGATTCGTTCGTTGACATTGCGTATGCCGATACCGCTGAACTTGGCGTGAGGCTGATTCAGGGATGTTTCAACCTGTTGAATCATCTCGACGCTCATGCCCACTCCGTTGTCTTGCATGACAATATGTAGATTCCCACCCATTTCTTTCGCTTGAAGATCGATGAGAAGCGGGAACCGATTCCCATGAATAATACTGTTCTCGACAGCAGGCTGCAGCGTGAATTTTAACACTTCACAGTCGAGTAGTGCTTCCGGAATATTAGAAGTAAATGTGATTTGATCATGGTAGCGAATTTCCTGCAGGGAAAGGTAGACCTGTAAATAGTCCAGTTCTTCTTGTAACGTGACGAACTCTTGTTCATTCCGCATGGTGAAATTAAGCAGCTTACCTAGCTTCGTAATCATTTCGCTAATATGATCAGCCCCGGAGAGCAGCGCCATCCATTTGATGGAATTGAGTGTATTTAGTAGAAAATGCGGATTAATTTGCGCTTGCAGCGCTTGGAATTGGGCTTTTTGCTTGCGTCGCTGCTCGTCGTATAAATCAGAGATGAGATCTTGCAAATGAAGCACCATACGATTGAAGTTATTGCCTAGCATGGCAATCTCGTCTTCCCCTTTTACAGTGACCAGTGTATTGAATTCTCCTTTCCCAACCTTCGTCATGGATTTCGCCAGCTGTTTGAAAGGACTCGTCACACGAAGCATGAGAACAATGAAGGCAATGGTAAAAAGGAGGAACCAGGCGACTACCCAGGTGATTGATTTGTCTTTTTCCCTACTGAGCTGTGTGGCAAAATCCTTCTGGTTCATGAATTGTACAAGCCGCCATCCGAGCTGTGGGACATAGGCATCATTTAAGAAATAGACTTGGTCATTGACTTTTACTTCCTTAATGCCATTCACATTGGTATGAACATTCAGAAGTGCTTGGCTTGCCAATAAATCTGCACCAGCAGAATCACCAATCAAGAGCTTCTGGTCTTGATCGACGAGAACAGCGGTGATGCCTGAAGCTTGCTGCCTGCGAAGCTCGGTGTTCGGATAGAAGAAGACGGAGACTGGCACGCTGATAAAAAAAACACCATAATTGCTCGTGTATTCCCCATTGATTTGTCTCGTCATCACAATCAGATCTTGATTATTGTTCGGTGAGGGAAGTGTGTAGGGAACCGTCCAGTAGGGAAAACCATTGCGCTTCAGGGTGGGCTCGTACCAGCTTTCCTTATAGAACGATTGGATATTCGTAGGTGTGACGGCCGACCATGTTGTATGGGTATACCCTCTATTGTCAAATAATCCAAGCTGAGTTGTGCTGTCAAGCAAGAGATCTTTGACGTTGGACATTTTTTTTTGCAAGCTCGTGAGTTTAATGAAGGAGAGGTAATTGTTGGACCAATCTGCAGGCTCTTTCAAAAATTTTTCCGTCTCCGGGTCGTTAATGATTAGACTTGAAGCAGTGATCATACGTACGGCCATATCGTTCATGGCAGTGGCTTTCTGGGACACGGCGGTTTGATTGGATTGGTTAAGCTGAATTTGCACAATATCTTCAGAAGATTTATAGAAGCGGTATAGGATGATTACGACTGGGAGTATGATTAGGAAAAATAAGGAGATTAGAATCTTTCCGCGTAATGTCTTTATTGGACTGCGCAGTATCTTCATAGAGGTCACACCATGCCCTCATCTACTAGGATTATGAATCTCTTCTATCATACAACGATGAATCTTATCCTGCTAGAGAGAGTGGGGGCAAGCTTATGAATTCAAAGAATATGCCGTATAAAACAAAGAATATGCATGGTTATGATGGTGTGATCAAAATGGGTAAAAAAAAGCAGTGAGATTGCTCTCACTGCCTCATTGACATTTATGGATTTACTGCATTCGGATCCATCCAGAACAGTTCCCACTGATGGCCGTCAAGATCTTGGAAGCTGTGTTGATACATGAAACCGTGATCATTAGGGTCACTATAAAGCGTACCACCTGCGGCTACGGCCTTTTCGATGAGTTCTGTCACTTCTTCACGGCTAGAGAAGCTTAAAGCAACGAGTACTTCTGTTGTTTTTGTTGCATCGGATATTTCTTTTTTCGTAAAGGTTTGGAAATACGGCTCGACCAATAGCATGGCGAAGATGTGTTCACTGATAATCATGCAGGTTGCATTCACATCCGTAAACTGCGGATTGAAATCAAATCCAATAGCGCGAAAGAAAGCGATAGACTTGTCCAAATCTTTTACAGGTAAATTCACAAAAATTTTATCCGCTTGAACCGCCATGAATGGATCACCTCAATGAGTTATTTGTACTACTCTATGATAATTGAAAGCAAATCAGCGAGTCAAATGTAAGAGGATTCCTTGCCCTCGTAAGCCCGTTTGAGAGCGGCGATATCAATCTTTTGCATGCCGAGCATCGCATTCATTACACGCGCCCCTCTCTCTCGATCCTGGGTATGAAGGAGCTCCCCTAACGTGGTTGGAATGATCTGCCATGACAAGCCAAATTTGTCCTGTACCCAACCGCAGCGTTGAGGTTCACCGCCATCAGACAACTTTTCCCATAGGTAGTCAACCTCCTCTTGTGTCTCGCAGTTGACGAATAAGGAGAGGGCCGGTGTGAATCTGAACTGAGGACCGCCATTTAATACCATATACTGTTGACCATGGATCGAAAATGTACCAGATATAACTTTGCCTTCAGGCCCAGCTCGGTGAACACTTTCAATTTTGGAATCACTGAATATCGACGTGTAGAAGTTCATTGCCTCTTCGGCATTGCCGTCGAACCATAGGAATGGATTGATTTTTTGTTGCATGTCAGCAGCTCCTAATAATTTTATTATCATTATATCACAAATGTCGATGAGTTCATGGCCGTACGTCTCGAGAGCGGGGCTCTCACTCAACCCCCAAACACCGGCGACGCTAACACAATCGCAGCAATAAAAACAATCTGCAGCACAATTCGGACAGGCAAACGCGGAACGGGTCTGCCGCCAATCGATAGCTTCCTACGAGCGGCATAGACGTTAGCCGGAAACATAGCCATCAGCATGAGTGCTAAGCCAATGGAGGCAGCGAGGGACGTTGCAGGAAGCAGGATGCCTACTGCACCCGCAATCTCGAGGTATCCGGTTATCGTAACGATAAGCGCGGGTCGGGGAAACATAGGAGGGACCATCCGAACGAGGTCTGGACGTCTTTTGCCCCAGTGAGCAGAGGCAGTGAGCAGAAACATGACAGTGACGGCACCTTGCAGCGCAGAATGCCAATCATTGAAATAAGCCCAACCGAGATAACCCATACCTCGGAAACAAATAAAGGATAAAACAAGCGCAATAAATGGCGCCATGTGAATTCCTCCTGTCCGTTAACTTGATTATTTTTTCAAAATTGTAGACATGAACGTCGAAACTTCGCTGGATAGCTTACCTAAGGTTGCTCCAAGTGATGAACGGACCCGTAACCCTAGGGATAAAAGGACGAACATTTCTGCTGTTTTGTCCGCATCTACCGTCTCGACGATCACGCCATGCTGCTGCCCTAGCGAGATCCATTGCTTCGAGAACGTCACAGAACGCGCATAGAAATGTTGAAGTACCTCCGCAATAGCTGGATCATCTTCTTTCCCTAACAAGTACTTGAGAATTTTGTTCGTTATTTCATTGGGATCTTCCAAAGCGGCAAGATTGCTCACGATGCTTTGCATGGGTCCATCAAAGGTTGTGGCAGGTTGCTCCGTCTCGTGCAGGAATCTCGCATTGATTTCTTCGAGTCTTTCATGCAGCACCCATGCGTAAATTTCGTCTTTACTTTTGACATAATGAAATATAGCCCCCTTCGAGAGGGAAGACTGCTCCATGATATCCTTCATGGTGATGGCGTGACAGCCTTTTTCCTGCAGCAGTGCCTTCGTTGCTTCAAGTAATTTGCGCGTGGTGATTTCACGACGTTCTTCGTTCTTCATTGGGTTAACCTCCGGAAATGGGGAATGCATCCTTCTCTTTCAATAATACAAACAAACCGTCGGTTTGTAAATAGACTAAATAACGACGAGACAAGATTCAGACAAAGCAAAAAGGCTGTTACCTTTAGGAATTTCTAAAGATAAAGCCTTTGAATGGAGAATACGATGTGAGTGAGCAAGCTATTACATTTTCTGAGTCAAGAACATGCTATAGCTGAAGGTCTGGTTGCGGCCGCGGCGTTTTGCCTCGTATAATGCTTTGTCAGCCATTTGGATCAATGCATTCTTGTCCACGGCGCAAGCAGGATAGGAGGCAATCCCCAACGAAAGCGTGATAGGACGGCCGACTGGACTCAAAGTCTGGTCCATCGTATTGCGAATGCGCTCCGCGACAAGGAGTGACTGTTCCTCTGTTGCGAAAGGTTGTAAAATCATAAACTCCTCGCCGCCAAACCGACAGCAGATATCCCCGCTGCGCACTTCTTTTTGTATCACCCGCGCGAGAAATTGAAGGACTTCATCTCCTTTTGGATGGCCGAATTCGTCGTTTACCGTTTTGAAATGATCAAGATCTAGCATGATAATGCTAAATGATAGCTGCTGATCCAGCCACTGCTGAACGTGATCGTCAATCATACGACGATTTCCAAGTTTGGTGAGCGGATCCGTATTTGCCTCTTGTTCAAACGTTGCAACCCGGTTTTGAAGCAGACTGACCACACGCAGTATTGTTCTATTCAGCGCATTGGCTTCATAGTTCCAATGATGGATGAGAGGTGGAGCCGGAGTAGCAGCTTCATGATCAAATTGCAGCGCATATTCCGATAATCGGGTCAGCGGATCCGATAGTTTCTTCGAAATCCAGAGTACAATCAGGCTGAGAATCAACATGAGCGGTAGTGTATTCGCCATCATGTCCTTGATAAGTTTGCGAGAAGCGATGTGAACGTTGGCCTCGGGTGTTTGTGAGACAAAGCCCCATTTGCTTTCGGATGCAACAGAGAAGCCTGCCAAAAAGGGCACGCCTTTAGAGTTAATCAACGCTTGCTGTCCGCTTTCGCCATCCATCAGCTTTCGAACAACAGGATTGACATCGCCAACGAATTCACCCACCCGTTCAGGAAACGGAGAGTAAATGATTTGACCTTTCGCATCGACGGCGTAAAAATAGGATCCATTTTCACTAATTTCGTTAACTCCGAAAATTTGTTGGATGACATTCGTATCATGCAGGTAAATGTTCCCGCCTAGCATTCCTTTGTAATTGCCATTGTCATCAAAAAGAGGTTGATTAATAAAAATAACTAATCGATTGGTGCTTGAGGTGAACGCATCCGACACCATAGGCTGCTTAGATTCAAGGGCCTTTACTCCAGCAGGAGCGAGCACTCTTGGGAATACTTTGATCAAGTCGCGGGGGGAAGTCAGCTTAACTGTCCCATCAGGATCAACTAGAATAAGAGAGTTGAAATAATTGTTCGAGCTGCGGAATGTATCCATATAATACTGTTTCTCTTCATCGTCTGGAAGACGCTTCAAGACATCCACCGATAAGGCGAGGTTACTTTTCATGGATTTGAACAGGGAATCTGCTGTATCGCTAAGCTTTTCGGCGTTAATCTTGTTAAGCTCGAGCATATTGTTGACAATCGATTGTTTTTGAGCACTATAGCTAGACCACGTACTTACCGCAAATGTCATGATCATAGCGAACAGCACAATGAAGCTTACAATATAGGTCAATTTAATGCCCTTAAAAGGTATATGCATAATGATTCCCTCTATCGTAGTAGTGTTTTGGCTGAGAAATGAACGGGACAAATGGACTGTTAGAACTAATACCACAGACAAAATTCGACAAATTCTTTTCATTTTCCTTTCTTTAACGAGATAAGAAAGGCAATAACATGAAAAAATCCCGGCCATAAAAATTTGGGAAAAGGAAATTGTTTTTCATTATGTAAAATGTTTCAAGACGTATGTCAGAATGGGATAGGTCTTTCTATTTGCCGAGTGTTTCACCTTTAAAGTTTAAATCGTTTTCAAAATAATTGTCTGTAAAGATGAAAATTCCGATTCAAGCGTAATGCGGCCCCGTCGCCCAGATGCCTGGTGTCAGGTGTGCGGAGAGCTTAGGGTTGGACGTTCACCATGGCAGCTTTTTCTTTTTTCACTTTTTCAAAAAAATAAGGCAATCTCTTAAGTCTTTTTAGACTCTTGAGATTGCCTTTTAGTAAATGATTTAATTGTCTCTCGCTTCTTGCAGCTCTTTCACAATTTGCGGGAATTGCTTATCTAATTTATAGAAGTAAAGAATGATCGCCATAAGCACGCTAATAATGATTGGCAAATAGATGTACATGAACAGGATGGAAGAACGTGCAGATTCACTGATATGCTCTTGACCTCCGACATACCCTCCGAATGCGAGCAACCAGCCGACTAAAGCCGCGCCAAGCCCGCTGCCAGCCTTGGAACCGAAGCTTCCAGCGCTATATACGAGGCCTTCTGTTCGCATGCCTGTTTTCCATTCGCCATACTCGACAGTGTCAGCCAGCATGGCGAACATCGTTGCGGCCAAGGGAACGCCGCCGAGCGCTTTGATCACAGAAGCGATGATCACAATCGTCAGATTGGTAGGGTCAATGATCGTAATCGCAGCACCCACTATGGAGATGAGTAAGCCCATAATAGCGGAGTTGCGTTTACCGAACTTTTTAATAATCGGAGCAACGAGCAGTAGTCCAAGCACCAAAGGAACAAAGGATATGAGGCCCAGAATGGACATTAAACTGGCATCTCCAAGAATATATTGCGCGTAATAAATATTAACGGCTGTGCTGACAGAGGTCATGATGAAGCTAAGAATCAAGAAGACAACGAGCAATGCCCAGTACTTGTTGCGCAAGAGCGCTTTCAGGGATTGGCTTAGCGGTACAACTTCTTGGACAACTGCGGGCTTCACACGTTCTTTCGTTGTACGGAAAGTTATCAGGAAAAGTATCGTCGCAAGAACACCATACATAACGAAGGTCATCGTCCAACCGTGCTTGCCTCCTCCAAAACCATCAACGATCGGAACGGTAAGTGTTGAAACCAAGACAGCGCCAATAATCGCCATGAACATGCGGAAAATGTTAAGCAACGTTCGATCATAAGGATCCTGCGTGATCAGAGAATTGAGAACGCCATATGGCACATTCGCGCCTGAATAAATCACATTAATTAAAAAGTAGGTAACATAAGCGTAAATGAGTGCTCCTGTAGGGCCTAAATCTGGAGCTGAGAATAGTAAGACGCCCGATATGCCGAACGGAATGGCAAGCCAAAGCAACCAGGGACGAGCTTTGCCGTGCATGCTTCTTGTTTTATCGACTAACACACCGACGCCAATGTCTACGAAAGCATCAAAGAAACGGGCAAGCAATAACAACGTACCTACGGCTGCTGCTGAGAAGCCAACGATATCTGTATAATAGAAGGTTAGAAATGTCGCGGCTGATGTCCATATCAGATTACTAGCCAAATCCCCAACGCCATAGCCCAGCTTCTCAGAAAACCTAATTTTCGTTTGTTCCATAGTTGGACCCCTCGCTTCTATGATTAGTTTTGTCCGTTAAGTTGGAGGAGTAAATGTTCCACCATCTCGTCTGAGAATGCACCTTGGCTGAATGAAATGAGGTTGCGAAGCGGCATGGAAATGAGTGCGGCTTGCATGATTTTGGCCATTTTCTCATCACCTTCCGAGATTCCCATGGAGGCTTGGAAGTTCTGCGTGAGTGCTTGCATCATAGGTGCGGCAACCGGATTTCTCATGAGATCACCAAGCAAAGAGTTACGCGTGTACGTTTGGCGGAGCACCACTGTTGAATTCACTAGAATCGTAATTCGTTGTGCAATTTGTCTTGAAGATCCGCCGATGAGAATCTCGAACTCGCCGCTCTCGACGTGCCAATCCTTCAGCTCGGTGTTGTAATAAGCAAAGGAACGCTTATCAAGTGTAAAAGAGATAGTCGTTTGTTCGCCTGGTTCGAGCGCTACCTTAGCGAAGTCTTTCAATTCTTTGTCGGGTCTTGTTACGGAACTTTCGATGTCCTTTACATACAGCTGAATGATTTCCTTCCCCGCGCAAGATCCGGTGTTTGAAACGGTAACTTGCACGTCCAAGGTATCTGTATCAAGCAACTCTGCGCGGTTCACGGTAATATTAGAATATTCGAAAGTTGTGTAACTAAGCCCATGTCCAAAAGGGAAAAGAGGGGCCATTTTTTTCGTATCATAATAGCGATAGCCGACAAAGATGCCTTCTCTGTATTCCACGCGATCACCCTCGCCAGGGAAATGAAGGAAGGATGGATTATCTTCCAGCTTCATAGGGAATGTTTCTGCCAGCTTGCCGCTAGGATTGGCATTCCCGAACAGGACATCAGCAATTGCGCGGCCAACTCCTTGTCCGCCTAGGTAAGCCTCAATGATCCCGGCAACTTGCGGGGCCCAAGACATTTCCAGCGATGAGCCGTTCATTAGGACGACAACGACGTTGTTGTGTACAGCCGCGACGGCTTCAATAATCTGTTGTTGGTTCTTAGGCAGCTTCAAGTGTGCACGGTCGGCCAACTCAGATTCGAAGCCATCTGGTAATCCGGCGAAAATAAGGGTGACCTCCGCCGCTTGCGCCGCCAATTTTGGCTTCTTCAATTATGCAGTGGTCGACCTCTTCGTTGTCCAACGCATATCCAGGAACATAAGTGATCGAATCTGGCTGCGAAGACTGGCTTGAATGGAACCTATTTATCTTCCCTTTTCAAAAAGGAAACCGGTGTGACGATCAGTACCTTTATTCAACAAGAGAAAGTGGAAGAAGCCAAGAAACTACTGGATTTCACAAGTGAATCGGTCTCCACGATTGCGACCCGTCTGAACTATTATGATCAGACTCATTTCATCAAGTCGTTCAAGAAAGTTGCCGGTGTGACGCCGAAGCAGTATCGAGATCATAAGCGGGAGAAAAGCTGAGGATCAGGTAAAACGTATATGAAAGAACCCCAACGTCAGAGACATAGGGGTTCTTGCTGTTGATCTTACCAAAACCTAACGATGTTCAACCAAATCAATCGCTCCCAGAATCACATGAGCAACTCCAAAGCCTAGGACGCCGACACCAAGAAGCTTATACTTGCTTTTTAGCATGGTAGCACCAGATGCAGAAACGACAGTCCCCAGAACAGCGGGTATCAATCCCTCGCGCATGAACATCACTCCTCCAAGTAAGTTGGGTTAGGCAAGACATCGCATAGTTTGCTTCAAAGATAGTTTCATATGCAGATCGATCATGTCTGGGATATTTTGTGATTGGGAAAGATAGAAGATATCGTTAAGTTAGGCCTTATGTAATTAAAAAATATGATGGAGAAAAAGCGTATGAGGGTAGTACTGGTTATCATTTGGGCGTTAATTCTCATTGTTTGTCTATGTAATTTCAATCTGGGACAGCTTGTACGTAATCATGTCCTGTACTTCGATGTTGATCGAAATCCTGATTTCTCCGAGATGCTCAGACTTTTCGACATCAGAAGTATTCATTCTCATTGGGTGATCGTAAAAATAGGACATTTCCTAGGATTCGGGATGATGTATTTACTACTACTCAATCTATTGCAGAACATGAAGTCGTCGATTGTCATATCCATCTTGTTTGCTGGAGCAACAGAAGTTCTCCAATTGTATTTCCATCGGGATGGCAGGCTGTATGACATGGCAATTGATTCCGTTGGCGTATTATTTACGAGCTTTTTCAGTTCGAGGATTTATGAGTATACCGATCATAGGAATGATAAAATGTCGCTCAAGTGAGCGGCATTTTTTTGTGGATGCACACATAGTGCCTTAAGACGAATTCGTTGGGAGCTCGGCAAGAAGCGCTTCGAACCATGCCTTGGCAAAAGTATGCGATCGGATGCCATAATCAAGCGTTTTGATTTGGTACGCAAGAATGTCAGCATAGGGAGCTGGAACTTGTACGTGCTGGAGCCCTTCGTCCATTTGCTT
Source organism: Paenibacillus sp. J31R30 (assembly GCF_059692115.1). Lineage (NCBI taxonomy): Bacteria > Bacillati > Bacillota > Bacilli > Caryophanales > Paenibacillaceae > Paenibacillus > Paenibacillus sp. J31R30. Next base: position 477,868 of record NZ_JCAUAV010000002.1, read on the forward strand.
TAGTTCAAACTCTACTTTCTCAATCTGTACGATGATTTGCTGGAGTACGGCACGCTTTTCTTGGGCGGAATCGACTAATCCCAAAAAGAACACTTTAGCTAACGCTGTGGATTCCAATCTGCTAGCTGGTATTTCCGCGCCCATCCAAGCATAGAAGGCTTCTTTTCCCTTGGCGGAAATGACATACACTTTTTTGTTTCGTCCCCGCTCGACTTGCTCCTCATAACCAATATCTCCTTGTTGAAGGAGCTTCTTTAAAGCTGTTTGTAAGCTGCCATAACTGGCGCTATAGAACAAGGCGATTCCTTGTTGGAACGCTTTGTTGAGCTCATAGACCGTTTGATTCTTCAAAATCAATAAACCGAGAATGACAAATTCCAAGCGGCGACACCCCTTATTATTCGCGTTGACGTACGACTTGTCCTTACACTACGATTAGTTATATTACTAATAGTAACATTGGACCGTTAGCGAACACAATTCATTCTTGGGAGGTTCCTTATGGCGATGTTTGTTCGGAAATCTTGGAGTAATGAGGAAGCAACAAGGCATCTCAATGGGTACTTCACGCGAATTCTTAAGAGCAGCCGCCATCAAACTGGCTTACAAGTGTTGATTGAAAGCGGCGGATTTGCATATCACTACGCAGTAGGTGAAATATCAGCAAGGAATGGCGCTGCGATCTCACTCAATCAGCCTTTTCATACGGCAAGCATTGGGAAAGTTTTTACAGCTGTGCTACTAATGAAACTGGCGGAGAGTGGCCGTATCTCGCTGGATGATTCTGTTGCTGACTATTTGCCGCCGTCTGAGCTGAGGAAGCTCTTCGTGTATCGAGATGTGGACTATGCGGGGAAAGTGACGATCAAGCAGCTGCTGGATCACACCTCGGGTTTGTCTGATTATTTTGAAGATCCGGTTATACGTAAGCCTACGTTTATGCAACGAATCGTTGCCAATCCCAATGAATGGTGGACGCCTGCAGCATTGATCGAATTCACACGGGAAAATCAAACTAGCCTAGGACCTCCAGGCGCGCGCTTTCACTACTCCGATACAGGCTATATCCTGCTGGGGCAGATCATTGAGCGTGTCACGGGCTTTTCTTTTAGCGATAACCTGCATAATGAGCTATTCAGCCCACTGCAAATGAACGATTCCTATTTGATGTATGATTCTGAGCCGAAGCATACACCCGCGGAACCGATTCAAGATATTTGGTTGAACAAGGTGGAAATCAGCCGATTTCCAAGCTTAAGCTGCGATTGGGCGGGGGGAGGCATCGTGCGACGCCGCATGATCTCCTGCTTTTTCAAAAAGCACTCCTACATGGAACATGCGTTAATGCCGCATCGCTTCAGGCAATGACAACTTTCACACACAAATTCCGAAATGGCATCCATTATGGATTAGGGATGATGGAACTCCATTTCGAGGAATTTTTCTTCTTGCTCAGGGGGTTACCAAGGCTCCAGGGACATAGCGGGATTCTGGGAACGCATATGTTCAGCGATCCGGATACCGATACGCATATCGTCATGAATTTTGGCTCCAGTACGGCGATTATTAGGAGCTTCAAAGCCTTGATTGAGGTGGTGACCACGTTGAAAAGGATGGGGTTGTTGGGGTAATGGATGGGTCAAAAGGATTGCACGAGGTTGGTTGGAGATGAAGGGGACCATTCATCAACTAGGTGAATATCATGGACCAACATGATAATTGGAGGTCCATCTATGATTCCGATGTATCCGTACTACAGCCAAGAAACGAAATGCAAGCAGGTGCCTGTTACGTTCCCACCCCAACATCAAGACCGACAGCCTGGACTCGAATATTTGATGAACCCGATTCCTATATCCGATAACCCTGCATACAAGGGAAGCGGGAAAATGTCGGGTAAAGTTGCCATCCTAACAGGTGGTGACAGTGGGATTGGTCGTGCAGTTGCCATTGGATTCGCCAAAGAGGGCGCAGACGTAGCGATTGTCTATTTGTACGAACGTGAAGATGCCGTCGCGACCAAATCGATGGTGGAGCAATACGGCGGACGTTGTCTGTTGATTGAAGGCGATCTCCGCCAACCGGAGTTCTCAACTGAAATCGTCCAAAAAACGTTGGCGTGTTATGGGAAAATCAACGTTTTAGTTTTAAACCAAGGTGTCCAGTTCCCTCAGAAGAGCATCATGGACATCACGAACGAACAGCTGGAGGATACGTATCGTACCAACATTTTTCCTCACTTTTATTTGACGAAAGCAGCACTTCCTCATCTCCACCCTGGAAGCTCTATCATCAGTACGGCATCAGTTACCGCCTACGCGGGAGCTCCGCTATTGGTTGATTATTCATCAACGAAAGGAGCTATCGTATCCTTTACTCGCTCGTTGTCCCTGCAACTAGTAGAGCGCGGAATACGAGTGAACGCGGTGGCACCAGGTCCCATATGGACGCCATTAATCGTTTCCAGCTATTCAGCTGAATATGTGAAAACCTTCGGATTAGAAACGCCTATGAAGCGCGCTGGTCAGCCGTTCGAACTGGCTCCGACTTATATTTATCTAGCTTCGGACGACTCCTCTTTCGTTACAGGTCAAGTTCTGCATGTGAATGGCGGCATCATGACAGAGACCTAACAACGACAACCCTCATGATTTCATGGGGGTTCGGAGTGAACTATTTTTATGGAAGTTTCCAGCCTGTTGCGCTTCTTCTCGGTAAGTCTTGGGAGATTTTAAAGATAGTCTTCTGAATACTTTATTGAAAAAACTCAAATCCTCAAAGCCCACTTGCTCTGCAATTGTGGCTATTTTGTCATCCGTGCGGACAAGCAGATCCTGCGCGACAAGTATCCGAATTTGGTTGCGGTACTCGACGAATGTTTGACCGAAATGGGACTTGAACTTCATCGAAAATGTGGATAGGCTCATCCCGCATAACGCACTCATTTGTTCCAGACTTAGCGGACTAGCATAGTGAATGGATATAAATTTGGCCATATCCTCAAACAAATCATGAACATCCTGCAACGGTGGCCAAGGAGGATGAACGTGGCTTGCATAGCGTCGGCTCAGGTCGATTAGCAGCTCAATCAGCCTGTTTTTGATGATAATACGATAGCCCATTTCCTTGTGATGAAACTCTCGCAACAATCGGTCGAGATGCAGAACGATCTCCAGATGCTCATGATGACTTAAGGTAAGTCTTGTCTGGAAATCCGTATAGTTACGAAAAAATGGCTCGATGTAGAAAAAGTCTAAGAAAGATGTCTCCTTGGACAACGTCCCAATCTCCGAATTAAGTACGGACGTTTGGAAAAGAACATTGTAGACGACCAACGGGCCGTTACTCGCTTCATAAGCATGCGGCACGTTCGGTTCGATCACGAAGACGTCTCCCTTCGCAATATCGTAAGTCTGTCCGCGATACGTATGCTTCCCAACACCTTCACTTACATAGACGAATTCCACAAACTGATGCGCATGTAGCGGAATGATCTCCCCTGCTTCAAACGCATAGCGAGCGGTGTAGAAGGGGAAGTCCTTGCTCTCCAGCCACATCTCATCTGTATAGAATAATGTAGTTGCTTCCACCTCGCAGAATCACCTCATTGAAATACAAAATCGACCAAGAATGAACATCATGAAACCCTTTACAATTGTAATTAGCAAGGGCTTACTTTTATTCTCACATGGAAAAGAGGATTTGACAATGACACAAGCTTTCCCTATAGAAACTTTCGAATCGGAGTCGTTTAAAAATCAACTTGGCGGCTACTGGATGCGGGCCGCCGACCAGATCCAGACGTTGAATAGACTCGTCTTTCTAGAATGGGCGTCCTCCCGCGTCGTTGCTGGTTGGGTTCCCGCGGCTCCAGAGCTCGCGTGGAAGTGCGAAATGTCGCACATCATGTGGCATCAAATGACATTCGCTGAGCAGTTACTCACTCGCAAAGAAGAACTATCTAGCAACCGTAAGGTGGCGATTCCGTCTGCCGCGCTGGAAGAATTGTTACAGAACGTTTCGCGGGCAGATACGTTCTTTGCTTTCATGGCGGGCTGGTTCCTAGAGCTGAACCGTTCCATGGTGGATGCTTATGAACGGTTGCTGGATGGGCTGGATCCGATTTTCGATGCGCCGACCATTGAGCTGCTCGAGGACATCATCCCCAAAAAGCGGAAACATAACGATTGGGCACGGTTGATCGTCCATGAAGCTGTGAAGCAGCCAGAAATGCTGCTTAGTGTCGAACGGTTTCGAGCTTATGCCAAAGATGCGCTCAAGCACATCGGCAGCGTCGACGAGACACAGGTGGAAGCCATAGGAAATACGCCCCCGGCGTTCCCGATTGCCGAACCGTTAGGACCAGCGCCTCGTAAGCGCGTCAAGCCTAACAAGGTGAAGACGACGGCCGAGTTTATTCCACCTAATGAAGTCGCTGACAACTTGAAAATTTTCATGTGGCATTATATGACGGAAATACAAGTTGTTGATCCGATGTGCTATGTGTTCTAAGGGCTTTCGGATATGCCTTTTGAATTTTACTGCGACTTCAGCCGTCATATATGGGATGAAACTCGCCATCATCAAATGGGCGTGCGACGCTTGCAACAGATGGGCTATGATACGAACGAGTTCGCTATTCCGTATGGAGAAGATGCCATCAGCGAGTTCGAGAATTATTACTCAGAGCTGTCGATGGTCGGAGAGACCTGTTCCTTCACGAGAAAGAAGAAATCGATGGAATCGTACTATGAGAAAGGCGACATTCTGTCCGGGATGACAGCAGAAATCGATATTATCGATGAACGAACTCACGTTAAGTTTGGTAAAAAATGGATACCTATCATGCATAAGAACAAATCTGGGCAGGAGCAGAGTCTAGACGAAATTATCCGAGAGATTATGAATCGTTGGATAGACCAGGACCAGTCTGGGCTCGGCAGCCTGCAGGGTAATCCCGAACTCGCCAAGATGCCGGAGGAGGAGAAGCGCAGTATCAAGCATTTTGCCTTCTGCGGGAAGATTGAATTTAAAGATTTGAATTTTGACCGGTTGTAAGGCAACCTAATACTTGGAATGGAAAAGAAGCTAGGTGGCGTGTTTGCGCTTAGCTTCTTTGTTTTATACGCAAAGGGTGACCCTAGTCTACGTAATTAGTCCCAGAAGCCGGCATAAATTATACAAATAATAAACGCCGCGTAACTGTTCCTGATTGATTCTGTCTAGGAATAGTAGGGATTGCTGTGCGATCCTTTTGGCGTGTTCAACATCATTCGGATCCATGTCTGCGATGGCTTGTTTTAGTCCGATCAGATCAAGCGAATAGACGGCAGGTCGCAAGGTGCGGAGCAGCAGGATTTTGTGTAATTGGGAAGGATTATATCTCCGATAGCCATTCTGTGGATCGCGTGACGAAGTGATGAGACCGACTTGTTCCCAGTGTCGAAGTGTAGAGCGCGGGAGGGAAGTTTTCTCTGAGACTTCACCAATGGTCATCCAGTGGATCATGTCATGGGTATCAAATAAGCTAGGCTTTTGTGATTCTAAGATTTGAATATTCGTTTCAGCCAACTGTGTATCTCGATGCAGGTTAACTTGCAGCCCATTCACGATTCGGAGCGCGGATGCAAGCTCTTTATTTTGTATGTGTCGTAAAACGCTAACTGTCGCGTCCATCCCAAAGCCTGGTGCCATGGCATGAATACAGGCAAAGTAAGCCTCATGCTCATCGGTGTAAAGTCGATAGCCTTTGGATGACCGTGTGGAGGCTGGAATGAGACCTTTATTTTCATAATTTCGCAAGGTACTCGTGCTGATGTTAAGTTTATTTGCGATATCAATGGGTCTAATGGTCAAAGGCTCACCTCATCTACACATTCTTCTAAGATTAAAGCAGAGTTATAAGGTTTATTCTATATTATTTTAATTGAAAAGGGGGAAAATCAATAAACTTTAGAATTAGCTTGAATGTTGTATGATGAATATATAAGAACAACTAGAAGTTCGCTAAGGAGGTATGCACGGTCAGATGTTAAATCAAGAATTCGATCGGCAAGTCGAGAACTTGCTTCATAAAGGGTATCCTCAGCTAGTTGGTTTAAGCGAGGAGGAATTTCGTAAAGCATTGGAACCGCTAAAGAGTAAAATCTATGAAATGAATTATGTCCATTTAGAATGGCAAGAAGATAAAGTTCCTTTTGTCATTGTGATAAAGCGAGAGTGGGTACATGGCGAACTAGCGATACAACGCGTGGAGCGAGAAGGGAAGAAGGGGTTCAGCGTCATGGATATGGAGGAAATCACTAGCTTTCAACCCATTGAAGGGATTCAGCTTCCAGAGGGAATGGCTTATGTGATGGTGGATATCGATATGGGGAAAGGAACACGCAACGTAACTCCTAACGCAGCACTTACCTTCATAACGCAAGATAACCGTTCTCCGCTTACCCTAGAAGAGGGAATAAGCCTAGTTACCCATTTTCCTGATATTTTGCAGAAAAATAATGGCTTCTCGCTGCTCGGCTCTCGTTGTGGTGACCGTAGAGTCACTGCGTTATGGATTAGTGACAGAAAGCCGAAGCTAGGGTGGTGTTGGGCGGGTAACCCGCACACATGGCTAGGCTCGGCTTCCTGTGGAAGTAGAATAGGCGGGTAACCATTAAACGATTTTCAATATCTTGCCATCTTGCGTGCACAGGTACAACTCGCCAGTTGCGTCCGTCCCGAAGGAAGCAATGTGCTGGCCGGATTCGAGTAAGGTTTTATTTTTGACAGTGCCGTCACTAAGTTGAGACAATGCCCAAATGGTACCCGAACCATAATCCGCATACACATACCAGCCTTTCAGATCTGGCAGCTTTGAGCCCCTGTACACATAGCCTCCGGTTACGGAGACACCTTGATCACGACCATAGGTAAAAATAGGTTGCTCTAAGCCGGATTTATTGCAGCCAACCTTTGGTTCGTAGCACTCGAATCCTTCTTGAATGCGCCAGCCGTAGTTTTTGCCTTTTTCCACGATATCTATTTCTTCGAACTTGTTTTGGCCAACATCTGCCGCCCAGAGCTTGCCAGTAACGGTATCAAAACTGAATCGCCAAGGATTCCGCAGTCCATAGGCATAGATTTCCTTAGCTCCTTTGGTAATAAACGGATTGTCAGCGGGGATGGCATAGAGGAGCCCGTTTGCTTGTTTGTCTACGTCGATACGTAATATTTTGCCCAGTAAAGATTGCAAGTTCTGGCTGTTATTCTGGGGATCGCCGCTGCTGCCTCCATCACCCGTTGCTATGTATAAATAGCCATCCGGCCCGAATGCTAATTGTCCACCATTGTGGTTAGGGTATGGCTGCTTAATCGTTAACAGCACTTGTTCACTCTTCGGATCCAGAAGCGAAGGGTTCGTGGTATCAGCTTCATATCGCGCGATTATCGTATGCGTCTCCGTTGTGTAGTTCACATAAGCCTGATTCGGATGCTTCGGGTGGAAGGCTAATCCAAGCAGACCCTGCTCGTTTCCACTGTCGTTGACGCGACCGGTAATATCTAAAATGAGTGTCGGTTTTTCCTTCGGCTTGTTGATATTCACGCTCATGATCCGACCCGGCTGCTCGACAATATACAACAGATCCGGGTTGCCAACACGATGCTCAAGCCCAACGGGGCGCTCGAAGGTAGACGGTTCGAACATATTGCTTAGTGAAATGCCGTTCGTTGTTGTAGAGGAAGAAGGCTCTGTATCCTTCGACCAAAAGCAAGCTGTAAGGATAACCAGCAGGAATAGACTCATTGAAACAAGGCTATAACGCTTCATCATTAACATCCTCCTTTACAAGTTTAACTTATAGGAATGCTTGGCAGCTATCATTCGAGATTTTTCGCCAGCAATGCTATACTAGAAAGAAAAAAGGGAGCTTACACATGAAAGATTCGCATAAAGCAGTATGGCTCAAGAGAAAGCAACTCGGTCGTTCCAAATATTTAGTAATGTTCGGAATCGTTCCATGGGGAATTGGAGCAGCGCTCCTAACGACCCTTTTTGAATTCATATTTTTACAATCTATTAATCCGGTTTGGATTCCGATTCGACTGCTCGTTTTCGCGTTCGTCGGCTTTTTCGTTGCTAACGGACGTTGGATGACCATGGAAAACCGTTTTGAAACGCCTGCTCCGAGACGACCGTAAGGTCGTTTTTTCTTTTAATTAACCATTTGGTGTAAACCAAATTTCCCTGAAATCAATCCACCCTAAATCATTGATCGTCACACCTTTGATCGAATCGTGGTAGGTCGTTTGTTGCGAGCGATGAAGGACGAACAGGAACGACTTCTCCGCTTGAAGCTCAGCAATCAAGGCATGCAAACCCGCAATTCGCTCATCGAGACTAGGATTACTAAGAATCCCCTCCATTTTCAAATCTACCCATGGCAACCGCTCTCTATTCAAATGCGCACGAACATAGCTGTTACTTTGTTTCAATATCTGAATAATATGAAGGTCATAATTGCTTTCCATGCAAATGTGATAAAAAATAAGATCCGCTTCATCAATCGTGTTCAGTTGCATCATATCGGATTCACTCCGAATCGTGATCTCGATGGGGATCCCAATCTGTGCACACTGCCGACAAATCCACATGGCATCCTCGTTATTATTCCGATAGACATACATGTGAAGTGTTTCGCCATTGTAGCCCATTTCATCCAGCAGACGCTTCGCCTCAGCTATATCCGTTCTAGACTTTGCAAGTGGATCCATACTAGGCAAAAAGCTGCTCGCAGGTGCTTCTCGAAAACCGCCAAGCACTTTAATCATAAGCTCGCGATCAATGACGAGATCAACGGCTTTGCGGAAGTTGGCATGGCATTGCGGCCCTCTTTTATTCCGATTAAACGTCAACAAGCTGCAGCCCATAATCGTCTGTTCGATCTGATGCCATTCCGATTCTTTGTCAATCGCTCCAACAGGATTATGCGAATTCGATCCCCCTCGAAACACTTGAACCTTATCCCAGCTAGGCGTCGCTTCTTTCAGATCAGAGGGCAAGAGCCAAATTTCAATGAGATCCATATGCGGTCGCACGCCAAAATAGTGATCAAATGCACGCAGCTTACAAATGTAATCATCGTTACGTTCCAGCCTGAACGGACCTGTGCCAATGGGCATTCGACCAAAAATAGATTCATTATCCCGGCAAATTTCTTCAGGGACAATGGCCATAGAGATATGCGCAAGCTGCTGAAGAAACAGCACATTAGGCTGACTTAACTCGATAGCTACTGCACTTCGATTCAGTACCGTAATCGACTCAATACTCTCAGTCATCCAGCCTTGCGTGGCGGCCTGACCCAGCTTCCGTAATCGCGATAGGGAGTAGCTGACATCATGCGCTGTCATCTCTCTGCCGTGATGGAACAGCACGCCTTTTCGCAAATAAAAAGTATAATGCAATCCATCTTCGCTGATTTCCCAGTAGTGTGCAAGATGCGGCTCGATCACCTTCGTTTGCGAATTATAACGTATGAGGGTATCGAAAATTTGGCTAACCAGATGAAAATCAAAGGCAAAGAAAGATTGGGCGGGATCCAGCGTTACTAGCCATTTGTACACTGGAACGCGCAGTGTATCCTTGAAACGCTCCTCGTGTTCAACCGTCCGATAGCCAAAAAAGCTGAACAACCACTCGATGAAGGAGTCTTGTAACGCTTCTCCTTTACCTAGTTGATGAATCAGCTCGATCGTGCCTAAATAATCCCCCCGACTTGCAAGCGCCATTGCTTGTTTCGAGATCATATCTTCTGATGAGACCAAAAAAGTAAGCTCGGAAATATTTCCTCTTCCTCGACCTGGTTTCCAGGAAATCCAATTTTGATCACTCATTTTTTTCAATAAAATCTTCACATTTCGTGTTGAGCAATATAATCTTTCCGCTAATTCTTCCAGCGTTATTGGCTGCGGCTTATGCTCAACACCATGCTCAAAACCCGCACGAAGCTCCAAAAAATGAGTCAGTAGCTGCATCTTCAACGTCCTTTCTATAAGAAAACCTTCTATCGAACGAGGATGCCCGACCGCGTTTTAAAGGTTGTTTTTATCGCCAATAAGAATTTGTTGTTCCGAGACTTGGAAACTTATAAATTCTTATGTGGTAAAAGGGGAAATCATTGAAGTGAATTATACTCTTTTTGTTCCCCTTATTCCAGCGTAAACTAAGGGTATCAGGAAAAGAAAGGAAAGTGAACCTCATATGCAACCAACAGACCTCTATGTATCAGAGAAATTAATGGAGTGGCAGCAGCAAGATCTGGAAAGCCAATCCCGCGAACATTGGAAATGGAAATCCGTTCGCAAAAGAAAAGTCTACGTGCTTCTAACTAGCTTGTTTTTCTGGATTTAATACGTTTTCTTATTGCAACTACCACGACAACCAGAATGAGCGCACACAGTATACCAACTCCGTCGACGACCACATCGATTCCGTGCCCCGTTCGGTCTTTCACGAACGACTGATGCCATTCATCCGTCATTGCGTAAAGCAATGAAATCAGGAAGGAGCTGATCAAAGCTATGTTCATTCTGACAGGTTTCGCTAGTAAGGCTATCGACCAAAGCAGGGCAAGCACAGCGTATTCGCTAACGTGCCCTGCTTTTCTTATGAAGAATTCGATCAAATTGATGGGGTCTTGCCATGAAACCACCTGTTGATCGTAAGTAAACTTCACTTTGGGGATATGCTCTTTCAACTTTTCGGTGGAAAATTTCGATTCCAAATATGGCTTCAAGCTCTGCTGCTGATAAGGCTCGGCAGACTTCATATAGATGAAAGCCATCCAAAGAATCGCTGCAACTAGGAACACGTAGAATACCGTCTTCGATCGTGTTAACTTCGGCATAACGGCCCCTTTCACTCACGGATTCAATTTTTTGCGAATACTGAACAAGGCAAAGAATTCAATAACCATTAAATTCACTGCGGATACGCCATAGAAAGCCATCCCGAACATCATTTGGAACTTATCTGTTGTCACCGATTTCCACCAAAAGACGGCCAATAGGGTAAGTACAATATTCAATGCCGTCGTGATCCAAAACGAAAAACCTAAGCGGTTCGTTTTCCGCATCAAAAGAACACCAATGACAAACGGCACCACAAAAGCGACACCTAAGAAAACCCAATACAATACTGCGTTTGACACTTCTTCGTCACTCCTAAACGATCTACTAGTTTATAGTACTAGGTTAGCATGAAAATACGCACGAAAACAACGTTTGTGCGCCTATTGCTACAGAAACGACAAACGATTGAATGGGAATATTTGCAAAATTAAAAACTGAAGGGGCAGGTATTGCCTGACTACGTATATTCATGTATAATACAAAAAGTCGACGTTGTAAGCGACATCACGGGGCCTTAGCTCAGCTGGGAGAGCGCATCGCTGGCAGCGATGAGGTCAGGGGTTCGATCCCCCTAGGCTCCATACAATAAAAACCACGATCCTTTGGGATCGTGGTTTTTTGTATGGAAACGGGGAGAGAACCCCTCAGGGTTCGTACGCACGGAAGGAGCGATAGCGGAGGAGCACGGCGTCTGAATCCACCGCTAAAAGTCATCTTCGAGTAAGCATCGTCAACTATTAAAATCAGCATTCGGATATCCCTTGGTTTTTGGGACGGTATAATGGCATCCCCGAGGCCACATGATTTGTTCGAAGTCCTTTAGACCACTATCCCATTAACTCAGGATTAGTTGGGGGGGCGGATCGCGCGGACGGAGCGTCAGCGTCTGTATCTACGTTTTTTAAGTCCGCATCGAGGTTGCCTCATGCACAACTCTTTACCCCACTTGATACAAACTTATAACGTAAATGAAAAGTGCCCTTTTTTGTTAATTTGCCTCAATGTCCTTGAGTACGTATCGTTATTTTGATAAAATAACGTTATATTGACGGGAGGAGAATTAACATGCCCACTATTCGACCAAGCTCAGATCTAAGAAATCATTACAACGAGATATCGGAGTTATGCCATAAATATGATGAACCTGTCTACATTACGAAGAATGGCCAAGGTGATCTGGCTGTAATGAGTATTGAAACGTACGAAAAAATAGTTGGAAAATTCGAACTGTATAAGTTGCTGGATGAAGGCATGGATGCATTGAAGAAGCAGAAGATACGACCTTTTCGTGATGCACTTGCAGACATCGAGAAAGGAATTCAGGAGTGAGCCTAAAATATCTTTTAGTGATCACTGAACTGGCAGAAGCGGATTTGCGAGACATCGCTGACTATATCGCAAACGAATTATTGGACCCGACGACTGCAAGAATAATGATTGGCAGAATCGCTGAGGCTACTTTTCAATTGGAGCAAATGCCTTTTAGAAACGGATTAGTTCGCGATGAACGATTGGCATCGAAAGGCATTCGACATTTAATTGTGGACTCGTACATCGTGTTCTATGTTATCTCGGAAAAAGAAGAAACCGTTACAATTATTAGGATTCTTTACGGAAAGAGGCACTGGAGTAGCTTGCTCTAAGCTTTTTGGTAGTGAATCCACCTGACTCGGTAGAGCGCATCGCTGGCAGCGATGAGGTCATGGGTTAGATCCCCTTAGGCTCCATACAATAAAAACCACGATCCTTTGGGATCGTGGTTTTTCTATGGAATCAAGAGGGGGAGAGAACCCCTCAGGTTCGCCCGCGCGGACGGAGCGAAGAGGGCCTTCAAGCTATAAATAGTGCATCGTGATCTCACTTCTGACTAAAAATCTTGCATTAATACCCGTCTGCCCAATTCCCTTAGATATGTAATAAGCCCCGTATTGATTTTTATGTAGACCCTTATATATCCCCATACGAGGCAATTTACCCGAGTCTTTCATTTTAAACAAAAATGGAATATTAAATTGTTTGCCATGTAGATGTCCAGCCATTAAATATTCGTAGTGCTGGTTTAGATGTAGAACGATGTTAGGATCATGCGTAATAATGACTTTAGTTCTAATTGGATCAACATGTTGAAACGATGTTTCTATGTTGCTCTTACCTGAATCAAAATCATCAATTCCAATTAATTCGATTTGATCTAAATGTACCGATTCATTTCTTAATACATGTAATCCATGCTTCCTTAATAGATGTATTAAATCCATGACATTTTTTTGCTGATAATCATGGTTGCCGAGTACGCAATATATAGGGACATTACTAATAGTCATAGCTCTTAGATACTTTTCTAGTTTGGAGAGCTTTTTACGATGTTTGGTAAAATCACCTGTAATAAATATAAAATTTGGTTTTTCATCATTGATAATAGTGGCTATTTTTGTTGGACTTATTCTTAACCGTTCTACATGCAAGTCACTAATCTGTAGGATTTTTAAATTTAAATCCAGAGGATATGTAACTCTTTCAATTTTTAGCCATTGTGTAGGTAAGATAAAAGTAATATAAAACAAGAGTAGTAGAATCACTATGTATAAATAGAACACATTCACCATTCTCCTCACATAGAAGATTCATTTTGTTGAAGTAATATGTATTCTAGATAAATCTGGAATATCCCTTTTATGAGTTAGCTAAACAGATATATCTAGGATTTTCAGAGTCACTTACTAAGCGTAATTCTTTAATTCAGGCTTTTTATGCATCCGGCATGGAAAAAGGAGTTTTTAATCCAGGCATGAATGCGTTGTTGCTTCATACACAAGATCAAACAATGTTATCCGTCATCGTTAATCCCAGGTTCTTGTTCACTCATCATTTATCACCTTCTCAAGTTATGAGGGACTATTTGCAATTGCGTATTCTAGGAATCCTACTACCTGAACATCAGCATCTGGTTAATCTTGAAAAAGTAGAGGCACAAATCAATCATCTTGACGAGAAGTTTCGACGAGTTTTATGGGTAAATTCATAAATGCGATCCTTCGGGATCGTGTTTTTTGTATGGATCGTGGTGGTGAGAACGGCAGCAAATGCCGTTTTTTTTCTTAGCGTGCAACATCGTACAAACTCTTAAGCTTTGCTCCCCATATCCTAATAGAAAGCGAGTAAGGGAGGAGTTTGCGATTAGCAAAATAAGAGTCATCGCGACGATCCAAGTGGGGAGCACACCGTCGGATATCGCATTAAACAAACGGACGAATATGTTATATGTGCCGAATAACGGAAGCAGCAGTTTATCCGTGATCAGCAGCCGATCGAATCGCGTGATTGCGACAATCGAAGGGCTCAATGGGGCAGTAGCCGCGGCTGTCAACCCGCGAACGAATCAGGTTTATGTTGCCAGCTTGTCAGGTAAGCTTTTCATCATTGACGGTAAGAAGAATAAGCTGACTCATACTTTCGACGTAGGAGGGGGCTTCGCTTCCATCGCGGTCAATATCAAGTCGAATAAGGTGTACGCGGCTAATCTTGATAGAAATTCGGTCACGGTCATTAGTGGCAATAAGAAGAAAGTTGTTGCAACAGTCGGGGTAGGGCAGCAGAACCCGAGCTTCGCCGCTCCTCATACGGTAGCGGTCAATCCGTTCACGAATCGTATTTATATCCTGAATCCAGGAGAAGATACCGCTACCGTTATCAACGGCCGCACGAATCGCGTGATAGCCACGATCAAAGTCGGGCAGGGACCGTCTTCGCTCGCTTTTAATTTGCGCACGAATCGTCTATACATCGCGATCGCAGAGAATAAAAGCGTCTCTATCGTTAATGGGCGAACGAACAAGATAATCAAGACCATTCCTAATGTTGGCGATATCGACACGTTCGCGGTTAATCCTGAAACGAACCGCGTTTATGCGCCGGATGATACGACGCAGAGCTTTAAAATCACCGTCATTTCGGGGAAAACCAATACAATCATCGGCACAATCACTGATGGCGAGTCGCCGCGCATTCCAGTCGTCAACAGCAAGCTGAATCGCATCTACGTCGCAACTGCGGGGGAGGAAACTCCGCCAAGCAGAGCAAGTGTCATTAATGGAGCGAATAACAAAATCATGAAAGCGAACCTCCCTCTCGGGCTAGGCGTATCGGCAGGCGTTGCCAACGAGAACAACAATCGTGTCTACTTTGCCAACGGGGCTGGAGATACGATAACCGTTCTTTCGGGATAGTTCCATAAAGTAAGAAAGCCTTTAAACACGAGGAGTTGTGTGTGTTTAAAGGCTTTTTCTTTGACTGTTAATCGCCTAATGAAGGAGGTTTCCAGCAAATGTATTATAATAATTGCTTTACAGGACACCTAATGGTGTTATATTATGAAATAGGACACTTAATGGTGTCGTATAATAAATAAATGAAAAAGGATGAGGATTTCACATGTATATTCTAACCATTGTCATTCAAAGTTGGCTGTTATTCTCCATGGGGTTCTTTGGCGGAAGCAAGATTGCAGGAGCTAAGCATCAGATTGATTTGTTTGATTCAATTAAGCTTCCTCAATGGTTCCGCGTCATCACGGGCTACGTTCAAATTCTTGGATGCGTAGGACTCATTATCGGCTACTGGTATCCAGTGATTGCCGCATGGGCCGGGATATTGATTGGTATTATGATGCTATTGGCGTGCCTGTCACATCTGAGAGTGAAACATCCGATCGGCAAAATGATACCGGCCTTATTAAATCTCGTGATAGCTATTGCAGTCGTATTATTATTTGCAGACGAATTGCCTCATCTTTTTGGGTAAGTTCTTATCGTGAAACACCTATTAAATTCTGAAATTAACGGTTGTCCCTTGGTAATAATATCTTAGGGGGGGTGTTGTGAGCGAGAACAACCAGTTGCGGGATGTGTATGACGCGATCGCTGATCCAACTAGACGTCGACTTATTCGTCTGTTAGCAGAGGCTGAGGAGATACCCCTTCATGAGTTAACGGCTCAGTTTCAAATGGGTCGTACCGCGGTATCCAAGCATTTGACAATCCTGAAAGAGGCTGGTCTGGTACTTGATCGAAAAGTCGGCAGAGAAACGCGATATAGGCTTAACGCCACTCCACTCAGAGAAGTTCAAGATTGGGTGGCTATCTATAGTAGATTATGGAATACGAATATGTTTCGCTTGAACCAACTATTAGAGGAGGAAGAAGAATGAGTTTAACATTATCTTTAGATTTTGAATTCACGACATCGATCGAGAAGCTATGGTCCGCATTAACCGAATCCAACAAACTAGCCAAGTGGATCATGGCGAATGATTTTAAAGCCGAAGTAGGTCATCGTTTTCAGTTTCGCACACAGGCAACGGAATACTGGAATGGCGTTATTGAGGGCGAAGTGCTTCTCGTAGACGCACCTAACCGGTTGTCCTACACGTTTGCCGGTGGAGAGGTTCACACAGTTACTTGGACGCTGCAGGATTTAGGGGAGGGGAAAGTGAACCTTCATCTCGAACAAACAGGCATCTCCAATGCACAGGCACTGGGAGGCGCTAAGTATGGCTGGACGAACTGGACTGGCGAGCTGCAAAAATTGCTGGAACAATAATCGTATTCGATATTACTAAGACAAATTTCTTTAAACTCCCTGATTCCATTCGGGGAGTTTTTTCATTTCTAGTCAAGTAACACAATGAGAACTTTTGTTCTTGTTTATTGCCATTGAAATGGTATAATGAATCCAAATAAACGACGGAATCTGGAATGGGGGAACGGTAGATGATACCTAGCGGCTTTCCAAGAAATGATTTGGACAAACAGGGCTATACGTTGGTGTTTAATGATGATTTTGATTCGCCTGAACTTGACCGCAGCAAGTGGCTGCCGTACTATTTACCCCAATGGAGCAATCGGGTGCGCGCTGAAGCTAACTACAGAATCAGTGATAGTCAATTAATCCTGCAAATAAATGAAAACCAATTGCCATGGTGTCCTGAATTTAATGGAGACGTAAAAGTAAGCAACCTCCAAACAGGTGTTTTCTCTGGACCTTTAGGAAGTGAATATGGTCAACATAAATTCGCAAGTCAATGTCTTGTTCGAGAAGAGCAAAACGCTGTGAAGCTGTTTACTCCGCAGTATGGATATTTTGAATTGCGGGCAAAAGGTACGGATAATCCCAATAATGTTTGTGCGTTTTGGATGATTGGATTCGAGGATCTCCCGCATCAATCAGCTGAAATTTGCCCATTTGAATTAAAGGGATGGCATGTTGATAAGGATATCTGTACGCTAGGGTTTGGTATTCATCCATTTGGTGATCCGACGATAAGGGATGAATTTTTTGAAAAGGAATTCCCGATCGACCCTACTGAATATCACATTTATGGTGTGGATTGGACCGAGAGTGGCGTCGATTTTTATATCGACAACCAACTCATTCATAGATCGAAGCAATCACCGCATTATCCCATGCAGCTGATGCTGAACATTTATGAAATCCCCCAGCAAGAGAGTGGTTCTAGAACTTCGCCCGTCTATCCAAGTGAGTTTACGATCGATTATATGCGTTGTTATCAGAAGAACTAGGCTAGCCGATATTTTAAGTAAGAGAATATTAGATTGCAGCAAGCTGGCGCTGGTACTATCCGGAGGCAGCTTGTTTCGATTCCTCGTACGTAATCTTCTTCAGATATGGAATTATTATTGTCTTCCAGATGAACAATCACCGCATAATATGGTAGTATAAGGAAGTTGAAAAGGGGGAATAGACGTTGCTTATCAAATTATTAGTATTTGGCTTACTTTGGCGAATCGTTGGTAATCCATTTCTAGCGCTGCTCATCTTACTCGTGATTTTGTATGTCTTGGATAGAAGATACGTTGGCATCATGCCGAATATTTGGAGGCCATTTCAATTACGTCGGAAGGCATCTCGCTTGCGATCTGACCTTCATGCCAACCCGCACAATACGTCAGCGAAGCTGGAATTGGCACGAATCCTGATTGAACGCAAAAAATATCAAGAAGCACTGCCCTACTTGGAGCAAACCTTACCGATCATGCAGGAATCTGCTGACGTTCACTATGAAATTGGACTGTGCCTGCTAAAGCTAGGGCGAATTGCCGAAGGGGAAACGTTCATGCTGAAAGCAGTCGAGCTTAATCCACGTGTAAAATATGGCGAAGCCTACCTGCGCCTCGGCGAGGCTCTGGCTCCCCTTGCTCCGGAACGAGCGGCTCAGTTTATTGAACACTTCCGCGACCTGCACTCCTCGTCGGTCGAGGCGTACTACCGGCTCGGCCAGCTATATCAGCAGCTTGGCCGCCAGGAGGATGCCAAGCGCGCGTATCGCGAAGCGCTGGACATTTACCGCGGCTTGCCACGCTATAGCCGCAGACAGCAGCGGCGCTGGGCTTGGCTGGCGCGCATGAAATAAAAAGGTTCCGCTCATCTGCGAGCGGAACCTTTTTTTACGACGCGAGCGTACCCGCGCGTGAGCAGCCAAGCGCCTAGCAGTCCGATAACTACGGCTGCGACGGTGTGCAAATCATAGAGCCAGATGCGCCCAGGCGCTGGCTCTGGCGCAATGCGATCCCACAGGGTGAGGATCGCGGGATGCACGAGATAGATGCCGAAGGAGGCTGAGCCTAAGGCAGATAAGAAGGCAGCGCAGCGTGAGCCGCGTGCCAGCATTTTGCGCGCCCACGGCACGCAGAGCAGTGGGATGGACATGCAGTAGGTGAGGAGCGCGAGCTCGAACCATGTATTATCGATATCAGCGCGACCATGATGCTGAAGCAGGAGCAAGCCCACGAAAGCTCCCCCGGCAAGGAGGACGGCGCTCCAGATCCACATTTTGAAACGGGAAGCCCATGTCACCATTGATGTATAGTAGATGCCCATGAAAGCACCGAAACAGAAGGAGGCTGTATAGCCTAGGAACAAGGAAGAGTATTCCGGTAGCGGAACCACCCAATAATGTAAGGTATAGGAAACGGCTTGAAAGCCGATACCTAGAGGAATCAGACCTCGGCGCAGCCAGCTGAATCGCTTGACCGCAGTAAGCATGAATGGGAACAGCACATAAAATTGCACAATAATGACGATGTAATACAGATGATAGCTCGCATTGCCAGATAGAAGCAGCTTGAATAAATAAAAAGCGTCCAATTGCAGGGTGCCATGAAACATGACTTGATTATACCCATAATAGAATAGGGACCATAGGACATATGGAATCAGAATCTTTTGCAGCCTTTTTGTCCAAAAAACACGCGCCATTCCTGGCTCCCACCGATCATAGTACGAGTAAAACAACACGAGCCCGCTTATCCAGATGAAGAGGGGAACGGTAAACAAGCTAGCTTTATTGAGGATGAAAAAGAGTGTCTGAGAGCCTGTCCCCAATGGAAGCAGCGTCGCGCCGGATGTACCATGAATGAGGACGACAGCCATGATGGCAATCGCGCGGACAATATCGATTTCTGATAGTTTAGATTTAGATGACATGTCGAAATTTCTCCTTTTTTTCTCTCCGTTCACTGTATCATGATCCCTGGAGGAGGACAATGACTCTATCATTGAAGCCTGCGTAAGCTTGACGCTCACATCTACGAGAGATAAACTGTTGATAGCATGTACAATGAGAACAAATCAAGAGGGTGAATAAGCGTGAGTTATGAATATCTGATGCAGGCAGTTTTGCTCATATTTTTGGTGATTATCACTTTTTTTGCTATGTTGGTATGGACGAAATGGCGAAAAAGAGGACGGAGATAGATCATGTATTTTATTAATCATGAACAAATTGATGGGCGCATTCAGTTTCTGGCCGTTTTGGCTGAGGCAAGTAAGCAATTAGAAGCGCAGTGGGCAGAGGGCCGCAACGATCTCGTATGGCAGCTAGCGCAAGAACGTGTACTTCATTTAGCGATTGAAACCGTGACGGACATTGGGAGCTTGCTGATTGATGCTTTTATTTTACGAGATGCAAGCAGTTATGAAGATATTGTTGAAATTGTACATGGTGAAGGGGCATATTCGGAGTCATTGACCGAGACGCTGTTGCAATTGGTAAAGCTTAGAAAACCGCTTGTTCAGGATTATGCGGATTGGAATCGCGAGTCGTTACATCCGTTAATACCGCTACTCCCAGTGGCTTTTGAGGCATTTACTGTGAGTGTACGGGCCTTCATTAAGAGCGAATTGGCATAACATACATAAGTGTTTCATAATTTACTTATTGCTTGTGATGCTGTAAAATGAGTCCTAAATGAGGTCCGAGGGTAGGTGAGAGCGTGAATCAAACACTAGAGACATCAACACGTAAAGTGATTCTTTCCATGCTCAAAACGCAAGGACCATTAAGTGTTCAGGATTTGGCCAAACAGCTCGGGATCACGGAGATGGCCGTAAGAAGGCATATTCATTCGATGGAAAAGGATGATTTGCTCGAGGCTAAGCTCGTTAGGCAAGCGATGGGGCGTCCAACAAGTGTGTATACCTTAGCACCGCAGGCGGATGAACTATTTCCCAAGAAATATTCGCAGTTAACATTGGATCTATTAGACGAGTTACTAGAAGATGAAGGCCATGAGAAAATTGAACGGCTTTTTGAAGGCAGGCAGGGTAAGCTTGAAGCTCGTTATCAATCGAGGATGCAAGCCAAAAGCTTAGAGGATCGTGTGGCTGAATTAGCGCTCATTCAGAATGAGAATGGCTATATGGTGGACTGGTCGGCGCAAGGCGATGACGCTTATATTTTTAATGAGCATAACTGCCCAATTGCGATGGTGGCCAACACGTTCCAGCAGGCCTGTCAGTGTGAGCTATCTCTGTTCCGTAATCTACTGGATGCGGATGTTGAGCGTACAGAGTGTCTTGCCAAAGGTGCTAACAAATGTGTGTATATCATACGTCAAAATAAATAGCTTTCCAAAGGAGTTAAGCAGATTGTGATCTGCTTAGCTTCTTTTTTTTGCCTTTCGGAGCCCAATTCACGCTCTGTAAGCGTGAAAATCATCACTAGAGAGGCAGCTCCCCCGTCCGCGCCCGCTGTAACGTTGAAAAACAACGCTACAGCTTAGCAAATCGCCTCCACAGCCCAATTCACGCTCTGTAAGCGTGAAAAACATCACTACAGAAGCAAATCCCCCGTCCGCGCCCGCTGTAACGTTGAAAAACAACGCTACAGCTCATCAAAACGACTCCACTGTCCCACTCACGCTCTGTAGCGTGAAAATCATCACTACAGAGGCAAATCCCCCGTCCGCGCCCGCTGTAACGTTGAAAAACATCATTACAGCTCTTCCGCTGTCCTCTGCAACCTACACAACCTTCAGTAAACTTTCAGCTAACATTCATACCGCTATCAGCCCAGTTTAAGTAACACTTCAGGTTAGCGCTCTATACTTGAGCTATCAACAAGCAAATAAATTCAAGGCAAACGAGAGGCGGTAATCCTATGAATGAGGATATGAACAATAACATGAATGATATAAAAATTGAAAGCAAACCAAACAGCTCCAGAGTGAAGCCTATTTTCGCAGCATTTATGGCGGGGGCTGTAGTTGTCGGCGGTTTGATGTTTACATCGGATAAGTTAAACCTTTTTGGCTATGATGCTCAAACAGTACAGTCCAATGTCACAGCTGCTTCCGCTGCTAACGCGGCGGGTGCCGGCGTTCAAACAGCTTCTTTGAACAGCTTGGGTACGAATAGTATTTCACAAATTACGAAAGCGTCGAGCCCAGCCATTGTGAAAATTGAAACGAAAGTTAAACAGACGAACACATCAGGGACGCGAAGAAATCCCCTTCAGCAGGGAACGGAAACGGGTGACACCATCCAAAATGGTATCGGATCGGGCTTCATCTTTGAAGATAGCGGCTATATTTTGACGAATGAGCATGTTATTGACGGTGCTGACGAAATCGAGGTTTACGTACAAGGCTATGATACCCCATTTACGGCAACGCTACTTGGGAGCAGCTACGATTTAGATTTGGCTGTGCTTAAAATTCAGGGAGACAAGGCATTTCCCGCTCTGAAAATCGGAAATTCAGACAATGCGGAAGTAGGAGAATGGGTGGTTGCCATCGGCAATCCATATGACTTCGACTATTCCGTCACGACGGGAGTTCTAAGCGCTAAGGAACGGACGATCAGCATTGATGACGAGCAGGGGACACGTAATTACAAGCATTTGTTACAAACAGATACGGCCATTAATCCAGGTAACTCCGGTGGTCCGCTTTTGAATTTAAACGGTGAGGTCATTGGGATCAATACAGCAGTGAACGCCGAAGCGCAAGGAATGGGCTTTGCGATTCCAGCAAGCACAATTAGTGCTGTTGTGGAACAGCTGAAGAATAACGAAGAAATTCCGAAAGATCCAGCGCCATATATTGGCGTAGCATTGCAAAATATTTCAGATGACATGCTGCAAGACTTGAAAATTAATAATACAAACGGTGCTGTAGTTGCTGAGGTGCAGCAAGGTTCGCCTGCGTTCGAAGCGGGTATCCGTCAGTATGATGTCATTTTGGAAGTGAACGGCGGCGCGATAGCTAGCACAGCGGACTTAACTAAAGCTGTGCAAGCAGCGGTAGTGGGGGATGTGTTGAAAGTAAAAATTTCGCGTGATGGTCAAACGAAGGACGTGTCAGTAAAAGTCGGGGACAAAAACACCGTGCCAAACTATCAAGGTTGATGTTTAAACAAAAACGGAGTCGCGAAAGTTCGCGAGCTCCGTTTTTTTGTTGACAGCTCAAGCTCGCGACGCCGCGAGCAATTGAACCGCCTTGTCCGTGATCCAGCCGAAATTACCTGCTTCGATCTCTTTCAGGTTGATCAGTGAGCCGCCAATGCCTAGGCCATAGCAGCCGATGCTCAGAAATTGCTTGATGTTGCCTTCCGTAACGCCTCCGACAGCCATCATCGGGATTGTGTCCAGAGGTCCCATCAATTCCTTTATGTAAGGCAAGCCTAAGCTGGCGCTTGGGAATATTTTAACGGCCGTAGCCCCGGCTTTCCAGGCTTTCACAACTTCGGTCGGTGTCATAGCACCAGGGAAGATCGGAATTCCTTCCTGCCGCGACCAGCGAATGACCTCTTCATCCAAATTTGGTGTGACTAGGAAGGCAGCACCAGCGAGAACCGCTTGCTTGGCATCCTCCAGATCCAGTACTGTGCCTGCTCCGATGAACATCTGATCTCCCCATTGCTCCTGGAGATTACTGATCATGGTCAGCGCGCCTGGTGTATTTAAGGTGACTTCCATGACCGTAACGCCGCCTTTATGAAGGGCTTCAGCAACAGCGAGGATATGTGCCTCCTGTACGCCGCGGACGATCGCGATAATACGAGTACGCTCAATTTCTTGTAGGCCTTGTTCTCGGTTCATTTCTAGATTCCCCCAACTGTGATCCATGCTATTGATGTTTATTATGACAGGTTCCAGAAATTTTTCCAGTCAGTTTTGTGTCAAAACAAGCCCTACCTACCTATACTGTAGTAATTCATAGGCATTCGTCTAGAAGCCCCATCCGCCCTCACAGCTTTACGCTCACAGGAGGTGACCCGCATGACATGGAGTGAGATCAGTATCGTCAGCTTGGCTGTAGCTTGTTTAGTGCTCATTGCGTTTACCGTTCGTATGTTCATCACGGCTACACGAACGCTTCGCTTGTTAGGGGACACGGTTGTTGAAGTTAAACAGCAGATTGGCCATACTACAGAACAAGCGGAGAATCTAATGAAGCAATTAGGGCAGCTTACGGAAGAGGTACATTTGCAACTCCTTGCCTTAGAGCCAAGTATCCAATCGGTTGAAAAGGCAGGGGTTGCAGTCGGGGAAGTCGCTTCCACGCTGCGCAAGGCCTCGCGTATGATGAACGAGTCAATACTTGGTGCGGAAAAAGTCGTACATACGCACCAGAAGCGTATCCACGACGTCATGGAATGGGCAACGACAGGGTTTGAGCTGTGGCAGAGATGGCAGGCGCATCGGAATGCGAAATCAGATCATTAAGGAGTGGATATCACATGTCCAATGGAAAAAAAGGAAAAGATCTTCTTATCGGGGCTGTCGTAGGCGGTTTGGTTGGAGCTGCAGCAGCATTGTTGTTTGCACCGAAGTCCGGTCGTGAGCTGCGCAGTGACATTGCTGAAGGAGCTACTGCGGTTAGCGACAAAACAGTTCAACTTGCAAGCACTGTGAGTCAAAAAACGCAAGCTGCTGCCAAAACAGTGAGTTCCACAACATCGGATCTTGTTGGTAAAGCCAAAGACACAGCAGCAAGTGTTGTCGAGACGGTTCGCTCTTGGAAGGATTCGCAATCAGTCGATGATGTCCTTGATGAGATTGAAGCTTCGGAAGCCGCTGAAGACTTAGTCATCGTAGGCCGCTAATCCCCCAAACAAAGAAGCCGAGCGCTCCACTGTGGAGCACTCGGCTTCTTTATTATTACCACTTGGACGGATCAATTTTACTGATATCCAGCCCTTCCCATACGTTCTTAATGACTGCCGTCTCTGGATGATCGAAGAGGAGCCATGCAGTAGGGAGGTAGCGTTCTCCGTATTCACTCGAAGGTTTATTGATGATGGCATTATTATGGACAAGCACCGTCGAAGCGCCCCCATCCAGGTTCGCCGCGGTGATTGCACCACGGGCTAAGAAAATTTCTTGTATATCATAAAGCGTTGCGCCAATGCTGTGCGTTTGTCTGCCATCGATAATGGCAAACAGAATAGAACCGTCTTTAGTTTGAGCCATGCATGTACGCGGCGCAATGCCCCAGCCGTCCGCTTGCCCTTTGATCTGCCCAACACCGTTCACAATGAATCGAGGGCTGAAGGAAACAGCTTCCTGCACGCCCATCTCGAGCAACTCGGATACTTTGTATTTCCCGGAAATCATGCGGCCTTGTTTATCAATTCCGACGATCTGTACGGTACCGTTCATGCCTTTGTCATTGTAAAAGATTTTGCCTCCAGATATCACAACGCCTTCCGGCTGAAAGCCATTACCTTCCCAATTCGGGTCGATAAACCCGCCGCCGTTAACGCCTAGGATCGCGCCGGTACGTTTGACCATCGAGGAAACCTTCTCCCCTTTTCCCGCTTTCTCCGGCACGGCGATTCGAAGTTTCGTGGGGTCGGTTATCGTAACGAGCTTGCCTTTGAAGTTCGGACCGGAAATGTTCTCAATCGTCACTAACTCTTTCTTGACAGGCACTTCTACGGGAGTGAAGGACGGAACAGGTGCAATTTCAACGAGTCCAAGATCCTTCTCTGTACCCATTTCATCAAATTTTTGAGAGTAAGCAGCAACCCGTTTTTGCAATTCGGACGTACCAATCAAATATTTGGCCCAATCCCGATGCTGAGTTGTGATGATCGTATCTGCCATCATGAAGCGCAGACTCGAACCAGAGGCAGTTAGGAAAAACCAGCTTAATCCTAAGGTTGAAAGTATAGTAAGACTAAGAATGGTAATCATCATAAATCGCAGTCCTGCAGATCGTTTGCGCTTCACGCTCGCTTGTCTGGTCGTCTGTAGGGTGGTTGTTTGTTGAACCGCCATGGTATGGCATCTATCCTCTCTCATGCAATTCAAGCCATATCGTCATCTATTAAGACGAAAAGAAAGGAGAATAAGTTTCAGTTTTCGCTGAATTTTTCTCCTTTTTTTGTAAAATGTTCAATTATGTCGTTGGACTGATGAAAGTCGAGTGTCCGCCATCCGGTATTTGTCAAAGTGAAATTCAAGTTCGTTTCCAGAATGTTTGGCGACACTGCGCACGATGAGATCATGGTATTTCTTTTGCCGAACAGCCGCAATAGTTACACATAGACTGACACCAAGAGGGTCAAAATAAAGCTTACCTTCCTGTGCATCATACTTCTTCACATGAGACAAATTGACGAATAAGTCGGTATCCATTTTCTTAAAGCCGTTCTCTTCTAACTGATCTAGGAAATGACTGAAATCGAGCAATGACTGCATAGGGACTCTGCGGTTACCGATCCGCGTATGGTACATCATTTCGGTAGAACCAATTTCAATAAATAGAATGTCTGTCAAAGGAAGAGTCAAAGGTGTAGTTTGACTATCCTGGCTCTCTTTCTCAAGATAGCCAGCTTTCTCCATGAGATCTGTATATGAGAATTTATAGGCGTCCGACAGTTTCTTCAAAGTGACAGGGGATGGTTTAATCTTTTCATTCGTTGAACGATTTCTTTCTAATTCGAGATCTCGAATATAAGCATGGGACAGTCCACTCTTGTTAGCTGCTTCGCGCAAGGACATTTTCCCTCGCAAGCTCTCCAAAAATTTACCGAATCCTTCAAATTGCTTCATCATAAGAATCCCTCCATATGTTAATTGTAATAGAATTGGCCGGAAATAGAAACGTTAATAGCACTTAATGGTACTAATTACCTGAGTTGTTAGCAGACTTCTCATATAGTTCGTAAGCAATTTGCTATTTTAGTAGGTCGAGAGAATCAATCCCGTGACTTCTTTCTGCTATTTTTTTATAATAGGGAATTAGAAAGGGGGCGATATTAACATGTCAAAAAAATGGCTGCGAGACAACGGCATGCATCTCTCTTGGTTCATCGCCTTAGTTGCTACGCTAGGAAGCTTATATTTTTCGGAAATCATGCATCTGGCACCATGTAAGCTATGCTGGTATCAGCGCATTCTTATGTACCCATTGGTCATCATTCTAGGTATTGCAGCTGTGCGCAGAGATTACAAATTAACCGTATACGTACTGCCGTTAACGATTTGGGGCGCATGTATCTCGATCTATCACGTTTTATTACAAATGGGTGTATTTAAAGAAACAGGTACAGGTTGCGGACCAATTGCCTGTGATACCGATTACTTAAACTGGCTCGGTTTTATTACGATTCCCATGCTTGCTGGAACTGCCTTCATTTTGATTACCATTTTACAATTCTTGACCTATCGCGCTACAAAATAACCCTCGTACATCAATGTTAGGCAGGTAATTTGTCATTCACTGTCGAATAGGCATGGTAGAAGAATCCAATCCTACCGAGGTGTAACTCATGACAAAACGAACCCACAAAGCTGCACTTCTGATCATACTGAGCGTCACCTTGGTCGGTTGTGCAGACATAAGTCTGACAGCCCCTGCAGGCAATGAAGCTGCTTCCAAAGCCATGCCTTCATCATCTGCTACTGCTAAAGTTTCTCCACTACCTGCCCAATTGCCAACACCATCACCAACGACAACACCCAAAGCTACACCAAACATAACGACGCAGCCAAGCGCTACACCAAGCACGTCTGCCGCCACGGCGACGCCAAGTGCATCACCCAAACCTACTGTGACGTCTGATGCTTCCAAACCAAAGACCTTGCCAGCGGATCGGACACCATATTCTTGGTACTATATGAAGAAGAAAATCGGCCAGGTTCCAGATTTTCCGCATGAAACCAAATCCTTTACGAATGACCAGAAGGCAGTCTGGGTCGGGACTGGGAAGAAGGTATATTTAACGATTGACGCAGGAGGACCTTTAATTGAGGTTGATCTCATGTTGAAATCGCTCAAAGAAAATAATGTCAAAGCTAATTTCTTTATCACTGGAAACAACATTAAGAAGAACCCAGACTATTTGAAAAGAATTGTGGCAGACGGTCATTATGTAGCGAACCATACGATGACACATACCGATTTTAATGAGTTGTCCGACGATCAGATTCGTAAAGAAATTAAGGATTTTGAAGTTGTCTATAAGCAAATAACGGGTAAAGACGTTGGGAACTATTTCCGTTTCCCTTACGGTCACTACAATCCTCATAATTTAAGCTTGGTATCTGAGATGGGTTATACCTCTGTGTTTTGGTCTACTGCAATGCGTGACTGGGAGCCAAGAGCGAATGGCGCTGAGGATCCTTACAACGATATTATGAATAACCTGCATGAGGGAAATGTGATTTTGATGCATCAGGGTTCTATTGAGAACATGCAGGCGCTTGATCGTATTTGTAAAGAAATCAAAAAGAGAGGCTATGAATTCGGGCTCGTAACAGAGCTGCAGCCTAAGAAGTAAACAAGATTTGGTCTAAAACTGTGTGGTACTCTTGGTACCTTTAAGCTTGGCCTCACATATCCTAACCATGTGGTTTATGAATTCATCAACCGGCAAAGGAAGCGGATATGTGTGCAGCAAGCGATAGCCGTACTGGACTCCGGAGTCGGAGGATTAACTGTTGTAAAAGAAATTATGAGACAGCTGCCGCATGAGAAAGTTATCTATTTTGGAGATACGGCAAGGAGTCCATATGGGCCCCGGCCTGCAAATGAAGTGCGTCACTTTACTCGTCAAATCGTAGATTACCTACTTCAGTTTAATCCCAAAATGATTGTGATTGCCTGTAATACGGCCACTGCTGTCGCGATAGAAGACATTCGTGCTCGTGTCTCGATTCCTGTTGTAGGTGTGATTTCACCGGGGGCTAGAGCAGCAATCAAAATGACTAGAAGCGGTATGATCGGTGTCATAGGCACTGATGGAACCATACGCAGCCAAGCATATGAAACGGCGTTGAAGCAAATTTCGCCAGACATCCATGTCTTTAGTGAGGCTTGTCCGTTACTAGCTCCATTTGTGGAGAGAGGGCTGTTTAGTAGTGATAGTGCGCATGCCGTTGTGGAACAATCCTTGCGTCCCTTAAAAGGGAAGCCTATCGATTGCTTAATCTTGGGCTGTACCCATTATCCGTTTCTCATGGAATCTATTTCTAAGGTCATGGGTTCGGAAGTAGCGTTGATTTCGTCGGCCGAAGAGACAGCCAGAGATATAAGCACGATCCTGTTCCAGAGAGGGATGCAGACGATATCCCGAGAAATGCCGGTTCATCAGTTTTTCTGCAGCGGCGCACCTACGGTATTCCGGCAGATTGCAGAGAACTGGCTCAAGGAATATATTGCCTTTATGCCTGTAGTGTGGCAGGTACCGACTATTATCTAAGCCTTGCAAATAGACCCTTCGGGGTCTATTTTTATTTCGCTTGCCCCAGCCGGGATACCGCATGATTCCTGGAACCTAATCATAAGATTAGCCATACGAAAGAAGTAAATGGCTGTGAGGTGGTTGTGTGTTAGGGTATGGGTACGAGACATTGGGTAACGAGCTGAATCGTTTAGGCAAAATATATCCCTTTTTGCAAGTCGCTTGTATTGGCGAAAGTGTAATGGGAAGGGATATCCTTGCGCTTCGAATTGGCCATGGATCGAAGGAAATTCACTTCAATGCAGCTATGCATGCGAATGAATGGATAACCGCACCGCTGCTGATGCAATTTGTTGAAGATCTAGCATGCTCCTATGCCAGAGGGACGGCTTGGCAGGGTCGCAATATAAGGAGGATTTTATCAGAGTACTCGCTGTGGGTTGTGCCCATGGTCAATCCTGACGGTGTCGAACTTGTCCTGCATGGGCTGCCTGAAGAGCATCCTCATCGAGAAGCATTAGTGGCCTGGAATCAAGGCTCATTGTCGTTTTTGAACTGGAAGGCGAATATACGAGGCGTAGATCTCAATGATCAATTCCCCGCACATTGGGAAGAAGAAAAGTTGCGAAGAGAGCACGATGGACCTGGCGAGCGTGATTATGGCGGAGAAGCACCGTTATCTGAACCGGAAGCCGCAGCGCTAGCTCACTTTACCGAGAGTCATGACTTCGAGCTCGTTGTTGCACTACATACCCAAGGTAGAGAAATTTATTGGAATTATCGGGACTATGAGCCTGCTGAATCCGAAGCCCTTGCAGAGCGGTTGGCCATGGCCAGTGATTACGCGGCAGTGAAGCTTTCAGGTAGTGATGCGGGGTACAAGGATTGGTTTATCCAGCAATTTCGGAGACCTGGCTTTACCGTCGAGGTTGGTTTGGGCGTAAATCCGCTGCCTGTCGAAACATTTGCTTCCCTTTATGAGGAAGTCGTTCCTATTCTGTTGACAGCTTTGGAATTGTAAAAAGACAAGTCATACGAACTTGCATGCGCCCGCCACGAACCCATCAGCCCAGACTTCATATACTGAAGTAAGGAAGCTGTTGGGAGGCGTGAATATGGCACCACCTAAAGGTAAAGGCAAGGTTGTTAAGAAGAAAAAGGATCCTTCATCCCATGCGCAATACACGATGAGAATGGTCGAATCGGCCACATGTGCGGTTTGTAAAACACCTTGCGCAAGGGGAATGCGCTACTTGGAAATGATGTCGCAGCCTGGCGCAGTGGGCAGAGGCGTACCGTGTATTTTGACACGTAAGAGAATTAATTAGATGGATCCGCCCCTTGGTTGGGGGCGGATTTGTTGTTTGTTGGGGCTTGAACGCTAAGCCGTAGTCAATAACGCCCCGAAATGGCGTTAACGCCGTCGGACTCAGCCATCTTGCTCACTCTCTAGCTCTTTTAGGTAATCGACCTGCTCCGAAAGCTATCTCTTGCCACGATCCCCTTCGCTCAGGTCGGCAAGCGTCGATCTATATCCTGAGTCAATGGGATAATGCCCAGATACTTAGGAGTTAAAGCCCCTCGCGCCGGCGTAACGTCCCTAAACGGTAGCCAATCCCGCCGTCACTCCCAGATCACAATAAAAAGCCCCGCGAGTTTACCTCGCAGGGCCGGCTCATATGTGTATGAATTAATGGTTTGGTGTGAGCAATTTATCTTCTAAGGATTGTTTAAGCTTCTTGATTGCGTCTGTTTCCAATTTCTGATTTTGGGCGAATTTCGTGCCCGTTAGTGCAAGCGCTTCCTTAACTGTCATTTCTACACAAATAATTTCTTCGCCATGCGGAATTTGTAACATTTTCATCACTCCTATGTCAGCTTTTAAAAGCGAAAACCTTGATTCTACGCACTTTTAATATAACACATCATGTAAGGTTAAGCAAGGGGAATCGGTACCTATTTTTCAAATAATTAGGGGGGCATGTCCAAGCGTCATGCGCAAAAAAGAACCGATATGAACCACGATTGACGTGGCTGTATCGGTTCTTCAAGATACGTACTATTTTAACGATAACAACGTAACTCCACGATTTCTGCTCGCGCAGAGCCATTCGTTGATGTAACGACAACACGCAGGAGGTTCGTTGATACGCTGCTGTTTAACACATGAACATGATGCCGTGTATGATTGTTCAGCCCCTCAGCAATCGTTGACCACGCTTCACCAACCCAAGCTTGTAATTTATAATCTTTGACTAATTCAGGAATGATCTCGAATTCGGTGCGATGGTGATGCAAATTAATTAAATCCTCGTTCACATCATCATTGAACGTCACATGTACTTGCCCGATGTTCTGCACCTCAGACCAGCTGGCTTCCAGCCATTCCTCCGTACCACTGTCTCCAACGGAAGACCACAGATGCGGACTGCCATAAGGCCGCTTATAGCCATCCGCTGCTTTCTCAGCCGCATAGGCGGAAGTAGGCGAGAGAAGTCGGAAGCAGATTGGCTTCCGAAGGAAATCCTTCGGACTCCAGTCAATCACCGGCTGATGATGGTACATATCTCCGAAGTCCACGGTATCCGCTGAAGCCGCATCATGCTTGAAGGATAGCACGCCAGATTGCGGACGACTCGACAAATGAACGGACAGAGCAGAGTTGCTTCTAAGGACGATGAAAGCATTCTGTGCATGCTTAGGCTCCCATTTCAATGAAGCGGTGACCCATTGCTCTGTTCCTTCACTTACAGGCACTACAACAGACGTAACGAGATTATGAGGGACGTAATTCTGAGGTTTGCCTGTGTCCCATAGCTCGACAATAAGCTCAGTTGCTGCTGTGGCATCCAATAATAGCGCTATGCCATCAATAAACGGATCTACGGGCACTAGAAGCCCTACATGCGTCTTCAAAGGATAAACACCACCCGACTGCTCCAAAGCAAGCTCTGTCAGCGTGCTGGAGGCCGTCAAAGAGGCGCTGCGCACGAGATCAGCCTCGTCGCTATTCGCCACGCCAAGAATCGACGCATCCTGTCGCAGCAGCGTCTGCTGCAGCTCGCTCAAGTGGTGGCTGTGCAGCTCCCGCGGCGAGATCCCTTTCGCTGCGCAAAGCGCGGCGCCAGTACCTGCGGCTTCGCCAATGACCGCACATGTCGCCATGACTCGTGTCGTACCGAAAGCAACGTGGGACGCGCTGATATTGCGTCCACCCATGAGCATATTCGACACATTGGTCGAATAGAGGGAACGGAATGGAATATGGTAGGAACCATCCATATGCATATGTTTAGAGCCTTTGGCTGTCGCATACATACCTTGCGGCGGATGCAAATCAATCGACCAGCCGCCGAAGGCGACGCGGTCCTCGAACAGCTCCTGCGCTATCACATCATTTTGATTCAGCACGTAATCCCCGACGAAACGGCGATACTCCCTTTTCCCTGGAATCGATCCAATCCATTCCAAGGTTAAATTGGCGCTGTCGAATCTCCCTGAATTTTTGATATAATCCCAAATCCCATAGATAACCGAGGAGAGCTCATCCCGAATTCGCTCATTATCATGGACCGTGTCATGCTCGCCGCCCCATTCAATCCACCAGTAAGAGCAGCCGTTATCACCGCTGCGAATGACTCGCTTCATAGGAATCGACGTTTGTGTGATATCTTTCGCGAAGCTTGGCGCGATATATTTGACTGGGCGCCCCGCATCTTTCGTGTAAAAGAGCAGCGTGCTTCCCAGCGTGATATCATCCGGGACATGAGGCGCCCATTCCTCGTTAAATTCATGTTGTGCTTCGCGACCGATACGGAATTTAGCACCCGCGAGAAAGCCCACTAGACCATCGCCAGTACAATCGAGGAAAACACGACTTTCAAAACGAATCCGTCGTTCTGAACCCATCATCCAGCCCGTCACCGCTTGAATGGTGCGATTATTGTCATCACCTGACGCATCGACCTCATGCACATCGGTGTTCAGGAACAATGTAATATTCGGCTCAGCTTTCACTTTTTCAAGCACAACCAGATCCCAAATATACGGATTGCCATCGATGTTCCGATATTGATTCTCCACGAAAAGTTCGCCCATGATGCCGGTTTCGCGGGCATTGCGATGAACACCATGTGAAGTGGCACCGCACACCCAAACACGTATTTCACTGCTTGCATTCCCGCCAAGTACTGGTCGATTTTGGACAAGTGAGACAGTTTGACCTAATCGTGCTGCAGCGACAGCTGCACATACTCCTGCCAAGCCACCGCCAACGACGGTAATATCGGATGTAACGGTTTCATGTTTCATTTATGAGCACCTCACTAGGAATGGAATATCTTATCTTTCATTTTAAAAGAGGTCATATCCATTTAACATACAGTGAGTTACAATTAGCATATACTTTATTTCAATTATTTCGGAGATGGAAAAATGACATATCGCGATCCTGCCTTGAAGCTCTTATCTCATGTGTATTGGCATCAAAAAGAAGAATTTATGTTCGAGCGAGATGATTATGCATGCTGGACTTTGTTTGCTGTGGAAGAGGGAAGCTTCTTTTATGAAATCGGGGAGGAGAAAGGAGAGGCGCGATTCGGAGATCTTGTTCTATGCCCCCCGCGAATCGTGTTTCGAAGAAAAACGTTGGAGCCGCTTACCTTTCACTTTATACAGTTTATTGGGGAGCCCCATATCGAACACGATGTTAACTGGCAGGGAAAGCTGTCGTTACTAGATCTACCGCGCCTAACGTCCAATTATCGCTACATGCGAACTCTGCAAGGCTGGGATGAAGAGAGCACTAAGCATAAACTGTATGTAGTGAATGATCTCTTACGCATGGTTGTTATGGACCAAAATATCCGAGATGGTCACACGCCTACTGTCATAGATGAGCAGATGGAGCAGGCACGGAACTATCTGACGGATCATGCATTCGGCCAGCTTTCCATGTTGGAATTGGCCAATTCTCTTGGCGTGACGCCTGTTCAATTTACCCGCAGGTTTCGTAAAGCCTTTACCCAAACGCCAACGGAGTTCATTAACGACCTGCGTCTAACACGAGCTAGACATCTGTTAGAAACCACGACATTTACGTTAGACGTGATCGCGTCGCAATGTGGGTATGAGAATGGCTTTTACTTGAGCCGCGTGTTTACTCACAAAATCGGTAAGGCTCCTTCCATTTATCGCAGTATGTATCGGGTGTAGCATTGCAAAAGCCCCCAGCTCTTGATAGAAGAGTGGGGGCTCTATTGCTTACATAAATCAACTAATTGCCAGTATACGGCAGCTTGCCTTCGGTATATTCGTTCTCAGGCTTACGAATCCAGCGCTGCAAATATCCTTGTGTATGTAAGGCCTTTATGAGAATGATCAGAACAGGAGATAAGATAACTCCCGCAACACCAAAGAGTGACAGGGAAACGATCATGAAGGCTAAGGTTGTAAAAGCCGATACACCTAAGGATTCACCTGTGATTTTGGGCTCCATAATTTGTCTGACGAGAATAACAACAAGGAGCAGTGCGCTTAGCCAAATCGCTAGTGTCGTATTGCCAACGATGAACAAGTAGATAATCCACGGTATGAATAAGGTGGAGACACCGAGCAATGGCAGGACATCGAAGATCGCAGACAGAAGCGCGATAGAAAAGGCATTGTTTACATTAAGTACAAGCAAGGCAATAAATACAACGATGAAGGTCAACGTAATGAGCTTGGCCTGCGCTTTTATGTAAGAAACAATACCTTTAACGACATTTTCTTTTAAGAAAAAGAAAGCTGATTTAAAGGTATTTGGTGTTTGTTCAGTTGCAATCCGTTTCCAAGATTCAATTTCGATGCTTAAGAAGTATGCGAGAATGATGCCGACGATGAAATTGAACATGAATGTGGAGAAAGAGGTCAGGGAAGCGACCAATCCAGATAAAAAGGCAACAAGGAAGGTAGAAGCTTTTCCAGCAAATTGACCAGCATAATCTTTCGCTTTGCCCGTTACATCATCAGGTAAAGCTTGAAAGCGATCATTCAGCTCAGCTATTCGATGGATAACCTGGTCATTAAATACCGCAGCATAATCATCGATTTTATCAACAAGACTCATGATCTGGCTGGTAAAAATGACGACAGCACCGGCCAAAGCGCCAAGGATGATCAAGACGAACACTAAGGTCGAAATTGCCGAGGCTAGCGATTTGCTCAAACCTTTGCGATTCAAGAAGCGTGCCAGAGGCTCGATCATCATGAAAATGATCAAGGCCAGAAAGATTGGCGTGGCAATGGCGTACAAGTAACTGAATAGCAGCATGAATAAGTAGACGGTTAATGCGATGAGCCCAATGTCAAATACCGTTCGCCAATATTTCTTGTAAAAAGACAGCATCCCTGTTCCTCCAGAAAAGTTATTGTTCAGTTAGAATAATCGGTCCATTGCTTGTAATCGCAATCGTATGCTCGTACTGGGCAGATAAGCTGCCGTCGTACGTTCTAGCTGTCCATCCATCTTGGTCTACTTTGGAATGATACTTACCAACATTCAGCATCGGTTCGATGGTGAAGACCATGCCTTCCTTGATGCGCGGCCCTTTCCCAGCAGGTCCATAGTGAGGCACTTGCGGTTCTTCGTGCATTTCGGAGCCAATACCATGACCAATGAAATCTCTAACAACGGAGAAGCCTTGTGACTCCGCGTAGACTTGAATAGCATGTGAGACATCTCCGATGCGGTTGCCGACCACAGCTTTTTCAATCCCTTTATAAAGGGATTCCTTCGTAACTTGGAGCAGCTTTTCAGCAACAGGAGAAATGTTGCCAACCGCGTACGACCAAGCGGAATCCGCTAACCAGCCATCGACACGCACAACCATATCAATCGTTACGATGTCTCCATCGTTTAAAGGTTCTTTCTTCGGGAAGCCATGACAAATGACATCATTCACCGATGCACAGGTTGCATACGGGTAGCCATGATAGCCTTTTTGCTCAGGCGTTGCACCATGTTTGGCCAGAAAGCCTTCGACGAATTGATCGATTTCCCATGAAGTTATCCCCGGGCGAATCATTTTCGCAATTTCTTTATGGCAATCGGCAAGGATTCGGCCTGCTTTCCCCATGGCTTCAATTTGTTCTTTGGATTTGATTGTAATCATCAAGTTCCTCTCCTCTACAAGTTTCCCTAATAAGACATTATGTCCATTTTGCTGACCAAAGCTTCATCTCTTTAATAATTTGATGCAAATCCTGCCCTTTTGGTGTCAACGTATACTCGACGGTAACAGGAACAGTCGGGAAAGCCATACGCTCCAGAACCCCATGCTCTTCAAGATGGCGCAAAATATCCGTGAGGGATTTCGGACTGATGCCTGTAATTTGACGCTGCAGCTCGCCGAAACGCTTCGTGCCACAAAACAATTCTCGAAGCACAAGAAATGCCCATTTCCCGCCAATAACTTCTAGTGTTCGTTCGACGGAACATTCGATTTCTTTGGGGATTTTGGGTATATAATTGCTAGTTGAGGCGACTTTTTCATTTTCAAGAGTTGACACGAGATCGCTTCCTTTCATCAAAGTCGGTAGGATACTTACTTTTAGGTTAGTAAGTTAACATTTTGTAATAAGGGATGATTAGTCATGCTACTATGTATTTTAAAGTTCCTTATGGAATTTGGCAATAGAATGGCTAGTTTAGGACAAGGTTGATTTCATG
This sequence comes from Paenibacillus sp. J31R30, assembly GCF_059692115.1. NCBI lineage: Bacteria > Bacillati > Bacillota > Bacilli > Caryophanales > Paenibacillaceae > Paenibacillus > Paenibacillus sp. J31R30. The sequence goes on from NZ_JCAUAV010000002.1 coordinate 514,466, forward strand.
CCGTAGATTCTTTACAATAGAGTTAAAATTTATTGTTTCAGGAGATGTGTACATATGAAAGTCAAAATTTCACGCAATGCAGCTAAGGTACTTCAATTGGAGCTTAATAAAGAAGAAAACAAAGATTTGTTGGTTCGTGTACAAGTGACACACAAGCATGGTGACCATGCTCACTATGGTTTGGGTCTTGACGATAAAACGGCAAATGATGTTGTTGTTAGTACTGACAAAGGCATTGATGTTTTGTTAGATCAAACGGAGCCGCTTCTAGACGGTATTCGTATTGACTACTTCTACACACCAGAAGAAGGTTTCATGATTACGAACCCAAGCAAGGGGAACCACGGAGACCACTAATGCGGAATGATATTCGCATTTGTGATAAATGCAAACACATGAAGGTGAAATCGGCGCTTGCCAAAATAAGTGCCATTGCACCGGACACCGAAGTCAAGGTTGCGTGCAAATCGTATTGCGGTCCATGTTCAAGGTTCGCATTTATATTTATTAATGGCCGTTACATTACGGGCGCAACGGAAGACGAAGCCATCGAAAAAGCTAAGAAATACGTGAAATAACCAAAAAGCATCCGTCCAATTGGACAGGATGCTTTTTTTTAGAATTGGGGGAAGCGAGGCTTACCCCTTATATATGTTAGGTTCATAGGTGGCAAAGTTGCAAAGGAGCATCCTTTTCAGGGGGATTCACTTCAACATTTTAAATACATGCAAAAAGGCATCTTTTGGGGTTGAAAATGTCTCAGCAGAGCTGAAAATGCAGAAATTGATGCTTTTTCGCATCCTTTTTAGCTGAAATCATCTATTTGATAGAGAAAGGTTGCACTATTGCATTTTTCAGCAGATGGCGAGGTAGCAGACCAAGCATAACATTCATCGGAGTTGGTTTAAGCCGTGTAGTTCGATTTTACCTGCCTATTTGAGGCTGCTGGCAGAAGAAAGGAGTATTAGTCCGATTTCACCAGCTTATACGGTCTAAAAGTGGGCGGTACACCAAAAACTGGCTGATTAGTTTGGCAAAATCGGATTAGAGCATCGTGGAGGTGGAGTAGGTTCCATTTAGTTCGGCAAAACCTAGTTAATTGCGATAGTGGAAGAGGTATGCGCCTCAAAACGAGAAAATCCCGCCTAAGCCATTGGCAAGGGCGGAATTTAAAAGTTGGCTATATTTCTCCATAAATACTGTGAGAAATCCTTGAAGGACGGCACGGCATAGCCGTTGTTATAAATATCTTTTTTTTCTCAGCAAGCTAACTTAAGCGTGGACAGGGGATTGCTCAAGAAGTTTTTGGATATCACGTTCAATTTTGCGCGGCGACGTTGTTGGGGAGTAGCGTTTGATCACATTGCCGTCCTGATCCACGAGGAACTTAGTGAAGTTCCACTTAATGCCTGAACCAAATAAACCAGATGCCTTGCTTTTCAGAAATCGGTAGAGCGGATGAGCATCCGCGCCATTCACGTCGATCTTGGAGAACAGCGGGAAATTCACGCCGAAATTAATCTGACACGCTTGCTCAACCTGAGCATCATCGCCTGGCTCCTGATCCTTGAATTGGTTGCAGGGGAAGCCAAGAACGCTGAAGCCTTGATCTTTATAGGTGTCATGAAGTTCTTGCAGGCCTTTGAATTGAGGCGCAAATCCGCATTTCGTTGCTGTATTGACGATGAGCAGGACTTGGTTTTTGTAAGAGGCAAGGGATTTATCTTCACCACGGATCGTTTTCACTTGAAACTGATGTACGCTCATAAGGTCACAACCTTTTGTAATTATTATTTTACACAATTCAATTGTACACAATTTTAATTCGAAAGGGAAGCTATTTTTTCAGCAGATTGCCAAGGGCGCCTGTAAGTAAAGGAAAGCGCCATTCAAAACCATTCTTCTCCAGAACGCGAGGAATTACTTTCTGACCTTCTAGAAGGAGAACAGACAGCTCACCGAAAATCAGCTTCATCATGAAAGCGGGAACAGGGAAGAGATTCGGTCTTCGCATCGCAGTTGCAATCGCGCGTCCGAAATCTTTATTCGTGACAGGATGTGGAGCCGTGGCATTGACGGGACCAGAAATGGCATCGTTTTGAACGCAAAAATCAATCAGTCTCACCATATCTTCGATGTGAACCCACGAAAGCCATTGCCTGCCACTTCCAACAGTGCCGCCGACCCCAAGCTTATACGGCAGTGCCATCTTGGGAAACGCGCCTTCTTTATTATCCAAAACAAGTCCAACCCGAACCTTCACTAATCGAGTTCCTTGGATGAGATCGGCTGCTTGCTCCCATTGCTTGACGACGGAAGCTAGAAAGTCTGTATTGCGATAAGGGCTCTCCTCATCAAAGGTTTCCCTTTCTGAAACGCCGTAATACGACATGCCAGAAGCATTCACAACAACCTTAGGCTTAGGATCCAGTTTCGCAACAAGCTTGGCAACTCGCTCTGCTGCCTGCAGGCGGGATTGAACAATCCGTTTCTTGGCCGCGGCTGTCCAGCGTTGACTGATAGATTCACCAGCCAAATTTACAATGGCATCGAGTCCTTGAAGAAGGTCCGTATTTTTCTCCAACTCGTCCCATGTTATCGTTCGGACACCGGAAATCTGCTTTGAGGATGTGCGTGATATATTGATAAGTTCATGACCTTGTCCCAACCAGAAAGCAATTAAACGTTTTCCAATAAAGCCGCTGCCGCCTGTGATCGCTATTTTCATTGCAAACACCTCCATATCGCCATTATAAAACCTTCACCCAATAAATACCATCTGAGCGAAGTAAGAGGACTAAGGTAAAGTTCCCAGTTCGAAATTACGACACGTTTCTCTCCATTTCGTGTATAATTGGAATTCGGCGTCAATTAATTAACCAAAGGGTAATTCGTATCAGTGAGAGGAGTCATCGTCAATGAATCGTATACGTCATTTTCTTCAATCCTATCATCCTATCGTACATACGCTAATCTTAGGTACCGTTATGGCACGAGCTGCCTCCTCCATGAGTTTACCTTTTCTAGCGATCTATTTGGCAAAGCACTCCTCTATGAGCCCAGGACTCATCGGTATCGTAATTGGTATGGGTGCATTAGCTGGTACTTTTGGCGGCTTTGTCGGCGGCACGTTGTCAGATCGATTCGGACGACGCGTGATCATGCTCGCGGCACTTTTTGGGTGGGGATTCGTCTTTCTCGGTTTCGGTATTGTTAAATTACCGGTCTTATTTATGCTGCTCAATATGCTGAATGGTCTCTGCCGTTCATTCTATGAGCCTGTGTCGCAAGCGCTAATGGCAGATCTAACGGAGCCGTCCAAAAGAAGAGAGGTATTCTCACTCCGCTATATGGCGATTAACGTTGGTGTAGCTGTGGGACCTTTGCTGGGAGCTTTCTTTGCGACGATGAACGGAGCCCTGCCATTCCTGCTGACCGGGATTATTTATTTAATCTATGGTGTAACACTCTACGCGCTTCTCATTAAGTTCGGTATTAAAAAAATCGAAGGTGAGAAGAAAGCGATCGTTACTTTCCGCTCGGCATGGGACGTCATTCGTAAGGATATGACCTTCCGTTTGTACATTGTTGGTGGCATTATCGGAGCAATCGGATATTCGCAGGTTATGGTGACGTTGTCACAGTATCTTCAGAGGGATTTTGCCGACGGGGTCAAAATGTTTGCGATTCTCATGAGCGCCAATGCTATTGTCGTCATCGCCATGCAGATTCCGCTGGGGAAATGGGCGGAGAAGTATTCACCATTAACAGCCATTGTCGTTGGAAACTTCATGTTTGCCATAGGCGATATCGGCTTTGCCATTTCCCACTCGTTAACTTGGCTCATTATCTCGATGGCGATCTTCACGTTCGGTGAAATTCTGAATTATCCTGCCGCGAATATGCTGATTGATAAGCTTGCGCCTGAACAAATGAGAGGTACCTATTATGGTGCTCAAACGCTAACGAACATCGGTCACTTCATGGGACCGTGGATTGGCGGCTTTTTGCTAGTATCCTATGGGGGGACTACGCTGTTCCTCATCATTGCATTTTTATCGTTAATCGGATCTATCTTCTATTGGAGAGGCACAAAACGTCAAAAAATGATGAAAATTTCGTCGAAAATGCAAACTTTTTGATGGATTTCGTAAAAATAGTTCCTCCGCACTATTCGATTTCAAATCATCATCCCTTATTCTTGAGGTATAGGATGTACCGTTTAAACATGAACAACTAAACAGATTCTGCACATCATCTCGACAAAGGCAAAGCTGGCGAAAGCCAGTGACGCAAAGCTACAGGGGCTTTACTTCTCCTGCATAGGACAAGCAGCCAGCCAGCCGCCGAACGATTGGGAATTCACTTCAGAACCCCACTAGTCGGTTCACTACGGTAGGGGTTTTTCTCTGTCATAGGAAATAAAATTGAACAATTTGCACTAAGGAGGCCCTAGCGGCATGAAATCGGACAATCAAATGATTGAGGAACAGAAAGCAACTTCACTATGCGGCAACCATGTTGCACGTTTGGTGCCATCCACGGATGGTCCAAAGCTCATGATAAACCGTGAAGAATATGCACTAAACGAAGCGTGTTGGGATGTCGAAATGTTTCACGGAAGAAACAATAGTATCCTCATTTTCTACTGGAAAGGCGAAGTTAAACTTTCTGTAAAAATGCCCCCAATGGCACAAATCGAAGGCTTTTTAACAAAACTTTTCCAATGTCTATCATCCAAATTGAGAGCGGTTCAACCTATCTAGGTGAATTGCTCTTTTTTTTCTGTCGGAAATGAGTAGAAGGGCTATGGATAGTGATTTTCTCATTGTCACCAATCGACACTAACTGCTATAATATTGCCATTAGTAGTTCTTAGGAACTATACCAAGGGAGATGCATAGCATGAGATTGATCACACGTTCTGATTTCGATGGTTTAGTATGCGCGATGCTCTTCAAACAATTAAACATGGTGGATGAAATGAAATTTGTTCATCCCAAAGATATGCAAGACGGCCTAATTGAAGTATCGGAAAATGATATTCTGGCCAATGTGCCTTATGTAGCTGGCTGCGGCTTATGGTTCGATCATCACTCCAGTGAGCTTACACGGATGGGTGAAGCGGTCTCATTTAAAGGAGAAACTCGTATCGCTCCAAGCGCAGCGCGAGTTGTCTATGATTACTATGGGGGCAAAGAAACCTTCGGAGATATCGATGATATTATGCAAGGCGTAGACAAAGCTGATTCCGCGCAGTTTAACAAGGAAGATATTTTGAATCCGAGCGGATGGGATTTGCTCTCTTTTATCATGGATGCACGTACTGGGTTAGGTCGTTATCGGGATTACCGCATCAGCAACTATCAGTTGATGGAGGATCTTGTTGAGCATTGTGCCACGAAATCCGTTGGTGAAATAATGGAGCTGCCGGATGTGAAAGAGCGTGTAGCGCGATACTATGAGTTGGATGCGTTATACCGGGACATGCTGCAAACTTACACAAGGGTTGAAGGTAATGTTATTATTACGGACCTTCGCGATGTTGAAACGATTTATCCAGGCAATCGCTTCATGGTCTATGCACTCTATCCGGAGCAAAACACATCTATCTGGATCGTAGACGGACGTAATAAACAAAATTGCGTATTCGCATGTGGACATAGCATAATCAATCGTACTGCACAAACGAACATTGGCGATCTGATGCTCCAAAATGGTGGGGGCGGGCACCACGCCGCAGGTACTTGCCAAGTGGAATATGAGCAAGCGGACAACGTTTTGCACAAAATTGTTGAAACCATGCTAGCAGCAGGGTAAAATAAATGAACAAGCCGCAGGATGGGAGCAGCCCAGCATGCGGTTTTTTCTTTGTGAGGAGGTTCAACGAATGAAATTCAAACAGATTCATCACGTTGCGATTATTTGTTCGAATTACGAGCGTTCTAAGCATTTCTATGTAGATATACTCGGACTCACCGTTATTCAGGAAACGTATCGCGCGGAGAGAGACTCGTATAAATTGGATTTGCGCATCGGTCAAACGGAGCAAGAGATTGAATTATTCTCATTTCCGAACCCGCCATTACGTGTCAATCAGCCTGAAGCGCGGGGCTTACGTCATTTGGCCTTTGTTGTTGCTGACATGGAGCAAAGTGTAATCGAACTAGAAAGTAAGGGTATCGCGGTTGAGCCAGTGCGGATTGATCCAATCACGGGGAATCGCTACACGTTTTTCGCAGATCCCGATGGGTTGCCGTTGGAGTTGGTGGAAATTGTGGAATAAAGGCCGGTACCAGCGGACCGAAGAGGAACCAAAGCTAGCGATGGCTAAAGGTTGCTTCTGGAGCGTACTACTGTCTATTCCCTTGTGGGCGCTTCTGATTTATGTCATATGGATAAAATAAACCCTCAAAGTGACCCGATTGGACTGCTGACAAGCGGCAGTGTGATATTTTTATTACCTCATATTACAAATTAGTAAAATTGGCATGAAAGGCCTGGTACTTCTATGAAAAGAACAAAAATGCTCCTATTTGCTTGTTGTTTAATGTTCATGGTCACTAGCACACCAACATACATTCGAGCCGAAGCTGTCGGACAAGCCATTGTATTGAAGCTACAGGATATAAAGGCAATGGTCAGAGGGGAAACCTACGAGTTGCAAAGCGCCCCGGTGCTAGTAAATGGCGTCACGATGGTTCCACTGCGGTTCGTCGGAGAGGCTCTAGGCGCAGCCATAGAGTGGAATGGAGTTACGAGAACCGTTAGACTCACGACCTCTGCCAAAACGGTCATTATTAGCATCAACTCGAAAGATGCAGTAGTTGGCAACCAACCAGTTACTTTGGAGCAACCCGCAATAATTGTGAACGAGACGACGATGGTGCCATTGCGATTCGTTGCTGAACAACTCGGTCAAACTGTAACTTACAATAGCCAGCTTCAAACGATCACTTTGACAATGGATGTGTCAACTGCTGCTCCAATAGCTGAACGAAAAAAGCTTTCTCCACCCACAGTAGACAACCTAGTCATGGACCCGGATGCCGGGCAGCAAGTTGCAAGGGCAACGCAGGTTTTAAGTGTGGTTGTCGACAAGAATGGTAACATTTATTCAATTCGTGATTACGCCAACGAAGGCTATATAGTCAGTAAATACGAACCTGAGTCCAATCGTACCAGTACCGTATTCCGGATTGACGGGAAATTAAACTTCGAATATGAAGATGTTCCGGGAGATAGTAATAATATAATCCATAGGAAAAACACTTTCGTTTATGCAAGCTTTCAAGCCATGCAACTGTATTACAATCCGATGCTGAATCGCGTGTATGTCCTTGGGGGAGGAGGAGTCGCCTATTCCCTTGAGCCTGAAGTGAAGATGGAAACTCATAACTTCACTTTCAACAAGCCGATTCCGTTGGATATGAGGTTCGGGCAAACAAGCACCGGCCATACTTACTTGCCAGCGATGTTTGAGACCGTTGATGGAGGGAAATTTTATTGGGGAGGCGCTAGAGCCATTTATTCCAGTCTCAAGGGCGGAGGAAGCCAATTTGAGACGAAAACATATATCGAACCTAACAGTCAACTGGTATCCACGGTTAAAGATAACACCATATACACATACGACATGAGTACCGGCTACATCTCTACTCTTACGGACACGGGGCTCAAGAATGCTGCCCAAGCGCAAATCGAAGGAGCCGTCAATTGTATTGGGGCGAACGGAAGCTTTTTTGTGATGACGCCAGAGCAAATCTATAAAGTGACTGTGGATGGTAAAACCTCATTACTAATAAATCGTAATGAAATGAAATTTAATAAAGGGCTGTATAATGGGAAAAGCAAGGGCCACGAGCCGATCGATGCTTATGACCCTTCGGAGCTGTTGTTTAACCAATTCATTCGCTTTACGGTGGACCGCAATGACAACATCGTTCTTTATGATGAAAGAAGTAGAATGGTTCGAAGAATTAATGTTTATGAACAAGAGTAAGGCATCGTGAGGTAACATCCAGTAAAATTTCCTTTACAGAAATTCCACGTGGGGATCAACTTTGTATTGATGTTCCTGAAAAAAGAAAAGCGGCAGCTAAGATGGTTAGTATAACCTCTGAACTGCCGCTTTTTTAATTTTAACGGATCTTTACCTACGCGGAGGCAATGGCCCTAGATACTGGAACAAATTACATTCGATCCGCCCGTTAAACAACTTGCGCTTCTTGTCAGCGCGGCGGTTCATATAATGCTCGAGCTGAGTGCTCGGGCTTAGAATGAACAGGCTCCACGACGGCATCGGTCGTGTTAATGCACCGAGCTCGCGCAGCGCCAGCTCGACATCCGGTGCTTCACCAAGTCGTTCGCCATACGGCGGGTTGGTGATCAAGCAGCCATAGTCGCCGCGCGGGCGCGCCTTGGCGATCGGCTCAACCTTCAGCTGGAATTGCTTCGTCAATCCAGCTGCCTTGGCGGCCGCCTCTGCCACTTCGATGGCGGCAGGGTCGATATCGCTGCCGACGATGTGCAGCGGCACGTTGTCTTTCACCGCGTCGAAGGCTTCGTCGCGGGCCTTGTCCCACAGCTTGCGGGGAATGTTCCCCCAAGATTCACTAGGGAAGCTGCGCCGCAGGCCTGGCGCAATGTTCCAGCCGATCATCGCGGCTTCGATCGGGATGGTCCCCGACCCGCAGAACGGGTCGTAGAGCGGCCGATCAACGTTCCATCGGCTCAGCAAAATCAATGCTGCCGCCATGGTTTCCTTCAGCGGCGCTTCGGTTACAAGCTTGCGGTAGCCGCGCTTGTGCAGGCTGGGACCGGTCGTGTCGATCGTTAACGTCGCGATATCGTTCAACAGCGCGACTTCAATCACGTAGCGTGCCCCGTTCTCAGGGAACCACTCGGTGCCGTAGCGTTGCTTCATCTTCTCAACGACAGCTTTCTTGGCGATGCCTTGGCAAGCGGGAACGCTTGATAGCTGTGACTTATGGGAGCGACCCTCGACAGGGAATTCGGCATCGTTCGGAATCCAGTCTGGCCAAGCGAGAGCTTTGGTGCCTTCGAATAGCTCGTCGAAGGTAGTTGCTTTGAATTGCCCCATAAGCACGAGGACGCGATCTGCCGTACGCAGCCAAAGATTGGTGCGACAGATGGCCAATTCGTCACCAAAGAATCGGACACGTCCATTCTCGACGGTCATTTCCTCATAGCCGAGGTCACGGATTTCACGGGCAACGATAGCCTCAAGTCCCATCGGGCAAGTGGCGATTAGTTCAATTTTTTGTGGCATTGGTATAGTCCTTCCATCCGGGTTGTACAACGCTCAGAAAACTCATACAATTAACAAGTATAGGACAAATAGGTTACACTTACAAACGGGTATTGCAAAGACCACACATTTGATGCGAATTTAGGAGGACAAATACATGGAAACGATATCAGCAGAAAGCTATATGGAAGGTTTATATGAAGAAGATGCCGTACTTGCAAGGGTCAAGGAAGTCATCGTAGCGCAAAACATGCCTGAGATCTCTATCGCGCCAGGTTATGGCAGACTACTCACGATGATGGTCACTATGATTGGTGCGAAGCGGGTGCTAGAAATTGGAGCGTTAGGCGGATACAGTGGCATTTGTTTGGCGAGAGGGTTAAAAGAGGGCGGCAAGCTCATTTCTCTTGAGCTGAAGCAGGATTTCGCCGACGTGGCGAAGCAAAACGTGATCGAAGCTGGCCTTGGCGAATTCGTCGAATATCGTATAGGCGAAGCGCTTGATCACTTGAATGACCTGCTGGAGCGGGGAGAGCGCTTCGATTTCTTCTTTATTGATGCGGATAAGGTGAATTATCCGAACTATTTGGAGCTCGCGATCAAACTGGCGAATCCAGGCGCAATCATTGCGGGAGATAACACGCTGATGCGCGGCAAAGTCGTTGATGAGAGTCAAACGAAAGCTTCCGTTCAAGCGATGCGAACGTTTAATCAGCGGATCGCGACAGATGTCAGGCTGGAGAGCACAATCCTCCCGGCATACGATGGGCTGGCTCTAGCTCGCGTGAAATAGAGCATATTGTAGGAAAAGAGCGATCAACTGCTGGGCAGCTGATCGCTCTTTTCTGTGGTATTAGGATGCTTTTTCGTGTATATGTAAATCTGACTGTGATTTTATTTGTGGTTTAACCTGTGAAACTGGTAACTGTTGTTGTTGAGTGGGGGAGTGACGGGTCATTTGTTGTTTCTTGAAGCTCATGGTACTTAGGCTGTTCCAGTAGATAAACAAACACTCAGCACACACGATAATCAGTATGATTTTACGCCAGTTAAGCCTCATTCATTACCATGCCTCACTTTCCATCATACACCTATATTAGCATGAAGTGGAATTAATTTCCATCACAATTCATCCAACGGTAAAATCTTATCGAGAATCAATTGACTTAACGAATATTGGGAAAATCCTCCTGACGTCTACCGACGGCATGTATCGCAAATACGCTAGCCGAGGGCGTTAACGCTCTTTTTGGGCGTTAAAGTCCGACCGCAGGACACTGGGTGGGAAATAAGATCCTTTTGGGGCGTTAAAGTGCCCGAAGCCCGAGAAAGGCAGTCATCCAAGGACTTTAGCGCCTTTTTGGGCGCCTAAAGTTCGATCGCCAGCCACGGCGTGGGAAATAAGGTCCTTTTGGGGCCTTAAAGTGCCCGTAGCCCGTGAATAAACAAAATAAAATTCAGTCACGGTATATCACCACATCAGTTCATTCATTCAAATCCCCAAATGCACTAAACCTGTTGTAATCTCCAACTCGTATCTTCGACTATCTGGCATCTGTAAGTCATATGCCATCTGAACAGCTCTCGCGATATCATACGGCACACGCACGAATTGTAGTGCAACCCCTGATGGAATCGACGAGTCCGTCTCTCCTTCGATGACGCAGTAACAAGCCTGAGGGATGCCGTCATAGGGGACACCGACGCTCCCTACGTTGAAGAGCAGCAGCCCACTGCGCTCCGCACTACTTGTACTCTGCACAGAATCCTCATCCTGCAGATTTGCCTTCCCACCGAAAGCCTCGCTCCTCGACACAGTCAGCTCTGCATCACTTGTAGACTGCACAGAATCCTCATCCTGCAGCAGTCCTGCACACCCACCGCCACCTGCATCCCTCTCCGATGGATTGCTCAGCGTCAGCATATAGGGGATATGAATATCCCCATACCCAACAATATCCGGCTCATTCCCATCAGATGGAGTTCCTGTCATTTCCGTATTTTCAAACATGGCTAATCGCTCTTCCTTGGAAGCTTCGCGTTTCAAACGATGAAAGACACTCTGTGCTGACGCGTGGAACAATCGAACACGCTTCCCACCGAGCGTCACGTCGATCGAGAACGGAAGCTGCTTTAAATAGGCTATACGCGCTTCGCCTAACGATTGCTGCTGCCACAAGCCAGCAGGCAGCTCCTGCGGCAGCGTAATGCCTAAATCCCAGTTGCCTTGCACAACGGCTTCACAGGTTTGCTTAATGAGGTCTACTACTTCAGCTGAGTTGGGCCCCTTGCCAACCAGATCGCCTAAACAGAAAATACGTGTGATGCCTCTGCGCTTTATATCGTGAAGTACTGCTTCTAAAGCAGGTAGATTTCCATGAATATCCGAAATAATGGCGATTTTCTCCAAGTTACTCGTTTCCTTTCTTTTCCTATACATTGCTTCTGTTATACCACAAGGCAGGCAATCTGAAAATGTGAGCCGCTCCCTATTACCCAACGATGTCGACATCTGTTATAATTTGTAGGGGGAAAGGGGAATGTTTTAATTGGAATCCAGACAAGAACGTCACGGTAAGTCGAAAAAACCTTCAAGTCCAAGCAAAAAGCCTTCACTTAAAGTGTTGGGTGGCTTCACAGTTGCAGCGGTTGCTTGTTTTGCCATTGGAATCGGGGCTTCCTATTGGACCTCCAATTATAATAATGGGGAAGAAGAAGGAGCAGCTTCAACACCTATAGCGATCATTTCGCCTAAACCAACGACTTCCACTTCGAATGGCAATTCGACTGTGCAGGTTAGTCCCAAAGCTTCTACCGTCGTGACCCCGACACCAACGCCATCTGCGAATGCAACAACGGTCAAGCAAGAGGGGACAGGCGCACAAGTGAAGCTAACTTTTGTGGGTGATGTCATCATGGCCTCCAAAGTGGAAGATATCCTAAAGCAAAAAGGCTATGATTACCCGTATACGAATGTAAAAGATTTCTTAACAAAAGCTGATTTTACCATTGCAAATTTGGAGTCACCAATAACATCTAGAGGCAGTGTTCAGAGCAAAGAGTATGTGTATCGTTCTTCGCCTGAGGCGCTGCCACCTCTTAAACAAGCTGGAGTCGACATTGTTAACTTAGCGAATAACCATATCATGGATTATGGGACTGAAGGCTTGTTGGATACGATGAAGGCACTTGATCAAGAAGGCATTAAGCGAGTGGGAGCCGGCAAGGATAATCTAGAAGCCTATCAACCTGTGATCGTGGAAAAAGATGGCTTGAAGATTGCTGTGTTTGGATTCAGCCGTGTCGTACCAGAAGCTTCTTGGAAAGCTGCTCCTGGCCATCCTGGCGTTGCTGAAACCTACAGTTACAAGGTACCTGTAGAAGCGATTGCGAAAGCTAAAGCTTCCGCTGATCTTGTCGTTGTTGTGGCTCACTGGGGCGTAGAACGCGATGACAATCCGGATAAAAATCAAAAGGAGCTCGCGCATCGTTACATCGATGCAGGTGCTGATCTGATTATCGGCGGTCATCCGCATGTTCTGCAAGGCTTTGAGCAGTACAAAGGCAAATGGATCGCGTACAGCTTAGGCAATTTCATTTTTACAACGAACGATTTGCCCAAAACTTGGGAAACGGTTATTTTAGAAGCCGCGTGTACGAAGGACAAGTCCTGCAATATTCATCTTGTACCGATTTTGACGAAATCAGCACTGCCGACTCCGATGAATGCTGAAGATGGGGCTAAGCTTTTTCAACGATTAAGTCAAATTTCAATTGGTGCTGGGGTGGATGCCCAAGGAAATGTGATTAAGAAATAGAAGAGGAGTTCATCTAGTATGACAGCTACGATCCGAAATATTTATTGCGTTGGACGCAACTACCGCGCACATGCCGCAGAGTTGGGGAACGATGTTCCTGATCAACCGATGATTTTTACGAAACCTACACATGCGTTAGTAGATATAGATGGCAGCGCAATCTCTCTACCTAGTGATCAAGGAGAGATTCACTATGAAACTGAACTCGTCCTACATATTGCGAAACCCTATACTGAAGGTATCAAAGTCGATGAGATCGTAGATCAATACGCCCTTGGGATTGATTTCACACTCCGCGATGTACAGAATGTGATTAAGAAAAAAGGCCAACCATGGCTGCCTGCCAAAGGCTTCCTAAAGTCTGCGCCAATCACGGCTTTCCGTCCGTTCCCAGGAGCGTCCGAATTAACGAAAACGAACTTCCAGCTTCGTCAGAACGGGCAGGTTGCACAAGATGGCAACATCTCGCTGATGATCTTTGATCTTCAGACGATCATCGATTACATTGCGAAGCACTATGGATTGGGTCCTGGCGACATCATCTACACAGGAACACCTGAAGGTGTAGGCCCTGTTAAAGACGGCGACCGTATGGAGCTGATCTGGGGAGAAGAGCCATTCGGAGCATTTACCGTTAACGTTTAGCAAAAAAGAGCAGTCTCCAAGGTCGTCATCGACTTAAGAGAACTGCTCTTTTTCCTTTGCACACTATGTAGGATGTTATGATTCAATTGGATTGGCTAAGGCAGCATCCGAGTATTGCTCTCTAACACGGAGAATGGCAGGTAATTGTTTGAAAAAGGCATCAACTACATCAGGATCGAAATGCTCTCCACGTTCCTCTTGAAACAATTGCAGGATCCGATCGAGCTCCCAGGCCTTTTTGTAGACACGATCACTGCCGAGCGCATCGAAAACATCGGCAATGGCAGTAATACGACCGTAGATGTGGATCTCATCCCCTTTAATGCCGCGGGGATAACCACGCCCGTTCCATTTCTCATGATGTTCATGGGCAACAACGGCCGCTGTTTTGAGAATATGTCGGGTCGAATTCCGGAGCAGGTTGTATCCGATCAACGTATGATTTTGCATGAGCTTGAACTCATCATCCGTCAGCTTGCCGGGCTTGTTGAGCACGGCGTCAGGAATGGCTACCTTGCCGATATCGTGCATGGGAGAGGCGATTTTCAACAGCTCTGCTTCTTCTTGACTCATGCCTAACTCAATCGCTAGCAAATAAGAATACTCAGCTACACGCTTCACATGATTTCCTGTTTCCTTGGAGCGACTTTCGCCAATTTCACCCATACGGAAAATAATTTCTTTTTGCGTTTCTTCAATTTCCATGGTTAGCAAGGCAGATTCTAGTGATTTCCCGGCATATGAGGAGGCTAGCGTTAAATATTCCATGTCTTTATCGGAAAACTGCTCATTCTCCGTTAACTTATTAATCGCTTGATAAGCCCCCATAATCTCGCCTTGACTATTCTTGAAAGGAATAACCATTAAGGCTTTCGTGCGGTATCCTGTCTGTTGATCTGTACGCAAGGCGCCATTTTGCAGATAAGATTTATATTCCTCATTGGTATAAGCATCATGAATGAAAACAGCTTGATCATTGGTCACGGCATAGCCGACAAGGCCGGCAGAGCTTGGAATCCGAATTTCATCCAGGCCATGAGCCACTTTGGACCAAAGCTCATTCTTTTGTGTATCGAGCAGCCAGACGGTACAACGATCGGAGACGATCATCTCACGGCCCATATCCGCCATCAGCATAAGTACATGTTCAAGAATACGTTCATTAGCAATTTTGGAAGCATAGTCGAAAATGACACGCAGCATTTCTTCGGGCTCCAGGTCTCTTTTGAAACGGGAATGGGTTATGAATTGATCTTGCTCCATGTCAGCCTCCTATCGCTTATCCCTTTCATAGTATCATATAATTGGTTGTTTATGGATAACAAAATGCAGAAAAAACTGAAATTTGTCGAATTTACTTTACATAAGTTAGGCATTTAATAGAGTTTGGCGGGATATGGTACAATATTCATAATAAATCTTCGTGAAAAAGAGAAATGAAAGGGAGAATCCCGATGATGCCGTTGGTTTATGGATTTGCTGGAAGTGTGATTATAGCAGGCGCAGCCTATTGGAAAAGATCATTATCCTTATCTGGGCTGATTGCAGCAGTGCTGCTAGGTACAATGATGTATGCGCTCGGCAGCCTAGTGTGGTTCGGTACACTTATCGCTTTTTTCATCTCTTCCAGCTCACTGTCGAAGCTTAAGCATCAACGTAAAGAGGCAGCGGAAAGTGGCTATGCCAAGGGTGGAAGACGAGATGCAGGTCAAGTCGCTGCTAATGGAGGCCTTGGTTTGCTTCTCTGTATTGGAAATGCCATCTGGCCAGATCCTATCTGGTGGTTTATCTATTTAGGCGTAATGGCAACGGTTAATGCGGATACGTGGGCAACAGAAATTGGCGGGATGAGTCAATCAATCCCAAGGTCTATTGTGAGCGGGAAGCGGGTAGCTGCAGGAACTTCAGGCGGGATTACGGGTCTAGGTTTGATAGCTTCCTTGCTTGGTGGGGCGTTTATTGGTCTTGTGGGGGGTATCTTCAACCAGCTTGGAGAGTCACATGAGGTGAACAGCTCTATCCTTATTCTGATCTTGCTAGGTGCAATTGCTGGATTAGGAGGATCTCTCGTCGATTCCTGGCTCGGGGCTACACTGCAGGTTATGTTTCAGTGTGAGGTCTGCGGTACAACGATTGAGAAGCAGGAGCACTGTAACCGCAAAGCAAGGCAAATCCGTGGTCTCCGAGGGATGAGTAATGATGCAGTTAACGCGGGATCCTCATTCATCGGAGGGCTAATTTGCCTGACTTTAAGTATTTTGCTCTTCTGATAGTTGTAGAAAATGTCTATACACTAGGCTCGTTCTGTCCTAGATTGGATTCAGAAGATGGTACGGCTGCCGGGTTTTGAGCTTCTTGAACCTGCTTCTCCAGTTGCTTAACTTTTCGCTGCAGCTTGTATTGGCGAACCATGCCGAAGAGACCTACAATTAAACCGCCTAATAAGGTTGAGGTTAAAATGACGAGAATAAGAGGCGTGGATGTGGTCGTGAACATAAAGTTCACTTGTACGGGCTCCACATTGACGACAGCAAAAACCGCCGTAATTAGAGCGAACACTAAAGCACTGATTAGAATCCATTGCATCTTCATGTAGCCATCATCCTCTCTATGTTAAGAAAAAGGTTGAAAGCCTCTGCTTTCAACCTTTTTTTCTTGCTATCCGCCCTCAAACTGCAAGGAGGGCTTTCCATTTATCGATGAATCGCTTATTTCGTAAGCTCTTCCATTTGATCCAACAACGAGCTGAATACGCTCATTGCTTGTTTAATCGGCTCCGGTGTTGACATATCCACACCGGCCTTTTTGAGAATGTTCAGTGAGTAGTCACTGCCGCCGCTTTTCAGGAAGCCGAGGTAGCGGTCAACCGCAGGCTGGCCTTCATCCAAAATCTGCTTCGCAAAGGAAGTAGCAGCAGAGAAGCCTGTCGCATATTTATACACATAGAAGCTGTTGTAGAAGTGAGGAATACGAGCCCATTCCATCTCAATATCTTGATCCACGACCATATCATTGCCGTGGTATAGCTTATTCAAGCCATAGTAGATTTCACTGAACTCTTGTGGTGTCAAGGAATCACCTTGCTCGGATTTCTCGTGTGTAATCATTTCGAATTCCGCGAACATGGTTTGACGGAATACAGTCGTCCGGAATTGATCTGCATAGTATGTAAGCAAATACATTTTTTCCTTCGGATCTGTTACACGTTTCAACAGATAGTCCATGAGCAGAGCTTCATTCAACGTTGACGCGACTTCAGCTAAGAAAATCGTGTACTGCGCATAGCGATACTCCTGGTTCTCATCCGACAAATAGGAATGAATCGCGTGACCCATCTCATGTGTCAACGTAAACATGCTGTTCAAGTTGTCTTTGTGGTTCAACAGCACGTAAGGGTGCGTGCCGTAAGCTCCCCAACTGTAAGCGCCGTTGCGCTTATTCTTGTTCTCATACACATCAATCCAGTGGTTGTCGAAGCCGTCTTGAAGAATTTTCAAGTAATTTTCACCAAGCGGAGCTAAGCTTTTCTTGATTTCTTCTTTCGCTTGCTGGTAAGTAATATCCATCTTGAACTCTTCAACGAGCGGTGCAAATAGGTCATACATATGTAATTCATCGACCTTGAGCAGCTTTTTACGGAGTTTGAGATACCGTTGCAGCTGTGGTAAGGATTCGTGAATGGTAGAGATTAAGTTCGTATACACTTCTTTCTTAATATTATCCCCGAACAGCGAGGACTCAAGAACAGAAGGGTAATGACGTGCTTTCGCATAGAAAATGTTTTTGTTGATATTCGCGCTTAGTGTAGCGCCAATCGTATTGCGATTGTTGCGGTACGTTTCATATACGGCTGTGAATGCATTTTTTCGAACTTCAGGATCACGGCTTTCTAAGAATTGAATATAGCTGCCGTGAGTAAGCTCAACTTCTTCACCTTTTTCATTCTTCACCTTCGGGAACTTCAAATCCGCATTATTCAGCATGCCGAAAATGGTGCTAGGCGCACCCGCCATCGTACCCGCTTGAGCAAGAAGAGCTTCTTGTTCTTTAGATAACGTATGTGGCTTCTGACGAATCATTTCTTCGAGTGTATCTTTATAAAAAGATAAGGAAGGATCACTCACAAGCTGCTGAAGCTTCTCGTCCGATAGGCTTAGAATTTCAGGAGAAATAAAGGAAGCCGCTTCTCCTACCTCGACACTGAGTTTTTTTGCTTTTTCGGATAAGGCCTGATAAGTCGGTTCTGCTGTATCTTCATGATGCTTCATGTTGGAATAGACATATAATCTTTCCATTTTCACAGAGAGTTCATCTTCCAACTGGAAAATTTGTTTCACTGAAGCAGCATCGTTAAGTTTCCCTTGGAAGGCACTGACTTTGCTAAGCGAGCTTTTCACTTCTTGAAATTCTTGATCCCAAGCCTTCTGATCGGCAAATAAATCCTCCAACTTCCATCGGTGCTCGGCCGGTACTTGCTTGCGTTCCAATAATTGAGTCATCGGAGCCCTCCTGTCCTTGTTTTGAGATTGGGGTAAGCTGGTATCCTTTGCGTGTAAATCAGCTATGGGGATTGAGCTTAGAAGAATTCCCATTGCAGCCGTTACATAAATCCAACGCATTGCGGTCACGCTCCCGGCATGTTCCCATGAGGGACGTTCTAACTGAAATCCCATATCATGGTTTTCACCTAGTATGACCGATTGCGCGTGCAATTATGACCACATAAGGAAGTATAGCTTTCGGATCCCGAAAACAGCTTTCTTATTGGCAATAAAATCTACCTCTAAACGTGGTCGCTCATCTTTGAATTACCTCGAAAGAGATATTCTCATTATATGAAAAAGCTGGAAGGAAGTAAATTCAAGTTCCTGCTCGGAAGAAGCTAAGCAAGATCAGAACGAAGGATATGGAGACCATAACAATCGCCAGTAATGCAAGATAGCGTTTCATTTGTGCCGGTAGGCTGTCTTTTTTCATAATCAAAATGATCGCCAGGCAAAAGGATACAATTACAAATGTGAGAATAGATCCAGAATCGGTCATCGAAAATCATCCTTTTTCCTATAGAGTATGATACTTGCTTCGTATCATACTAATTTTCGATGCGATGGGTCAAACACCTTTTTCATCCGGCATGCTGCATGGTGTCTCTCGTCGCCACTTCATCTTCCTCATCTTCCACTTTCACGAGTATGAACTTGCCGCGCGAATCCATTTTGACGGTGAATCGATCCTCCGGGGATATCTGAGCTTCTTCACTAAGCTCCTTGGGAAGCGTTAATTGTCCGCTATCTCCGACGTGCACCTGATAACCTATCATTTTCGACCATTTGCCTGCTCCAAGCACAATAACAATGAGTAAACCAATGAATAACCATTTGCCTAACGGGTTGGACTCGAAGAAGGGGGATAAGAATTTTTCTCCCGTAATCATTTTGCCTGCGGTAAGAGCAAGTACAGCTGCACCGATATAAATAATGGAGGGAAATTTTTCGATCCACTTAATGAATAGGGTGCTTCCCCAGACGACAATAGGGACACTAATGAGCAGACCGAGAATCACGAGCAAGAAATTTCCATGTGCCGCACCAGCGACGGCGATGACATTATCTAACCCCATGACGGCATCTGCGATAATAATGGTTCGAATCGCTGCCCACATGCTGTCTTTCACATGCATATGCTCATGATTTTTCTTTTCGCTCAGAAGCTTATACGAAATCCATAGCAGCAGGATTCCCCCGATTAGCAGCAGGCCGGGTATTTTGAGCAGCGTAACAACAATCAACGTGGCAAGTGCACGAATAATAATGGCACCAACCGTGCCCCAAAGAATGACCTTCTTTTGCGTTTCCTTTTTTAAATTACGTGCAGCCATCCCAATCACAATTGCGTTATCTCCTGCCAGCACCAGGTCAATCAGAATAATGCTGAGCAGGGAGACAAAAAAGCCTGTTGATAACCAATCCATACGCGAACACACTCCTTCAGGGTTTTTGGATGCAAAAAGAGCCCAGCACCTTTGGACCGGTGAAGGCTCTAATTCATCAAAAAAGACCTTCACCAATGAACATGGCAAAGGTCTTGCTAACAACGTTTTGTCGTTGCCAATAAAGCCGGGACCTGATGAGGATCCGAATTGACGACTTTACTGTATCAGCTACTCCCCTTTGGAGTATTGCTATGAGATTATACTTTTATTATATGCAGCACTTTTTAAAATAGTCATGATTTCTACTATACGTTTTTAAAAGCATCCATGATAGCTTGCAATTCTTCCTCAGTGCCATCGAATTTATCTTTGGCAAAGCGCTCGCTAGCCCAGTGCAGCATGGCAGGTCGTCCAATAAATGTGTGGCACTCTTCGCCCCATTGGTCGGAGATTTCGGTCAGGACGATTTTCGTACCTTGAACCTCAACATTGAGCATGTTCCATTTATCTTTTTTATAAATCGTATGTCTTTTAAAAGGTTGGTGTGACATCTTAGTTCCTCGTTTCTGTAGTAAGCTTATAGATGTAAACAATCGTATCATAAAATGCGGCTATTTCCAAACAGGCCTAACGTTTTTTCGTTGTTTTTCGTTATTTTCATATTGCACCGTGGAAACCCTCATGTTAGAATCTTCCTAATCCTTTCCAGAGGGAAGGGGTTACGAGCTGAGATGAGGAGAGATGAGCATGGAACAGAAGCGTGTTTATGAGCAAGTAGGGGTTGCTATGACCTCGAGATCGTATGTGGAATACGAGAAAATGTTTATGTTACAGACAGCCGATTTCATTGGCAAACGGGTTTTGGATGTCGCCGGCGGCGCATCGTCGTTTACAACTGAAGCAAGGCAGCTTGGGATTGACGCAGAAGCGGTTGATCCGTTATATGAGAAGTCGCCAAGTGCAATTGCTGAGCATGGTAGGCATGAGATTGAACTAGTCGCTGAGAAGATGGCGAAATTAACCAATGTGTACGATTGGACATTCTACGGTTCTGTTGAGCAGCATAAAGCAGGACGAATAAAGGCTTTACAGCGATTTATCGAGGACTATGCAAGCTCGGAAGGCGCAGCTAGATATCATCAAGCTTCTTTACCTTCGCTTCCTTTCGAAGCGGAAAGCTTCGATCTCGTGATGTGCAGCCATTTTCTGTTTCTATATGAAGAACAGTTTGATTATGCCTTTCATTTGGCAGCTATTAGAGAATTGCTTCGAGTGTGCAAGCCAGGCGGCGAGGTGAGATTATATCCGCTGCTTAGTTTCCGGCAAGTGGAATATGCTCAGCTCCATGTCCTAATCAGCGAACTGGAAAGGGACAGATTTACCGTTCAGAAGAGAGAAGCTAGTCTACCTTTTCTACCGAATTCTCATCAATTTTTAAGCATAAAAAAAGGCCCCTCTGCATAGTGGAAAACCTTGGTACATCAACAAATTTCAGCTTATCCACCTCGGAATTTCCGTTGATTTTTCACCATGCAAATGGTATAATTTCCTTATTCGTCATAGATGGCGATATTTTTAGGAGGTTGTTCATTTGAAGGGTACAGTGAAATGGTTTAACGCAGAAAAAGGGTACGGTTTTATTTCTGTTGATGGAGGCGACGATGTATTCGTTCACTTCTCCGCAATTCAGGGCGAAGGATTCAAAACATTAGAAGAAGGCCAATCCGTTGAGTTTGATATCACTCAAGGTAACCGTGGTCCTCAAGCAGCTAACGTCACCAAATTATAAGATACTGGGATTCCCTACTTATAAATAGTGTCATAGCACAAGCAATAAAGACAGTTCTCGGGTTCACTCGGGGCTGTCTTTTTTGTTCCCTATGCATGAAATGAATCATGAAAGAAGCAAGCTCAGCAATTCCTGACAGGGAATAGGCATAGGCTTGCTTCTTTTAACGTTGTCTCATTTCGGCGGGTATAGGCCGTGCCATAGAATGTCAATGATCTGCGTAGCGGCTTGCCCCTCATGAGGGAACATTTTATCCCCGTTTCCATCGCGCGCATGGCCCATCATGAGGAGAGAGGTATAAGCGCGAGCTATCACGCGTGGATTTACAGGACCGATTTCACCGGACTCGATCGATTTCCTGAATTCATTCTCCAGCGCATCCAAGATGCCTTGCTCGGATTTACGCATAGCCATCATCTGCTCCTCAGAAAGGGTAGCTTCCATCTTGCGCATGAAAGAATGCAGATCGAAATCGATCGCTTTCAGATGTCCTTCTGTAATGCCAAGCAGCCTTTCACGAAGCGAAGTGGGCTCGCTTAATCGTTGGATCGTAACGCGTCTTACGTTATCCATCAACAGAACCATTGAGGCTGTAAGCAGGTCCGATTTGGAAGGAAAATAATAATAGACCGATGCTTTCGTAACCTGGCATTCTTTGGCGATATCGTCCATAGAGACAGACTCGAAGCCACGAGATAGGAATAGTGGAATGGCTGTCATTAAAATTTTTTGATTAAGAGGCATTTCTCCCTGTGAAACGCGGGGTCTGCCGAGTGGTTTTGATTTTTTTTCCATAAGTTTGTGTCACTCCTGAGACGAATCTAAATAAAACTTGATTAATTAACTATGTAGTATATATAATTAATTTGGCTGCAAGAATAATTATATCACTATTTCACATTTTGGGAGAGAGGCTACACGATGCATGAAAATCCTTTGTTCAGTAAAATTGGCGGTATAGTTGCAGGTCGCCGCAGCAAATGGGTGACATTGGCTGTTTGGGTTTTACTTACAGGCATTTTATCTGTCTTTCTACCTAACGTCAATTCACAAGAAAATAATGCTGCACGGCAACTGCCAACGGATTCGTGGTCGCTTGAGGCAGCTGCCCTAGTGAAGGAGCAGTTTCCTAGTAATGATGGCGTTCCTGCTCTTGTTGTTTGGTATCGTGGAACAGGCTTGACCGATTTAGATTTAGCTGGTGTTCAAAAGGTTGCCAAGCAGCTAACTGATGTCCCGTTAGCCGGGCAGAAGGGATTGCCTCCGCTGCATACCATGCCGGCGTCAGCTCTAAAAAGCATGGTATCCAAGGACGGTAAGCTTCTCGTCCTGCCGATTTCATTCAACGAAGGAACAGAAACGGAAGTCCTCCAGGAAAGCATGGCCACACTGGAAGAGGTCACGGTCAGTCAATTAGGGAGTGATCCCTTTGAGGCTAACGTAGACGAAGACGGACTGCATGCCCGAATTACGGGGCCGGTCGGCATTCAAACGGACGCAACAGCACTTTTCAAAGGAGCAGATTTTACGCTGTTGTTAGCAACGGTGCTGCTTGTACTACTGCTGCTCATTTTACTGTATCGCTCGCCAATCCTGGCAATCATTCCATTAGTAGGCGTAGGATTTGCTTATGGGGTCATTTCACCTCTTCTTGGATTCATGGCCAAGCAAGGTTGGATCACGGTAGACGCACAGTCGATCTCGATTATGACCGTACTGCTGTTTGGGGCAGGAACGGATTATTGCCTCTTCTTCGTTGCCCGATATCGACAAGCGCTATTGGAGGAGAAAGACAAATATAGCGCACTTCGCGCTTCATTTGGAGGTTCAACAGGTGCGATAGGGATGAGTGGACTCACTGTTATTGTATCCTTGCTGGGCTTGTTATTCGCTCACTATGGTTCGAATCACCGCTTCGCGATCCCTTTCAGTGTAGCTATCTTCATCATGGCACTGGCAAGTCTAACCCTTGTTCCTACGCTGCTTGCCATCATAGGACGCGTGTCGTTCTTCCCCTTCATTCCATTGACGGCTGAAATGAGAGCAGTGAAGGAAGCTCGAAAAGGGAAGCGAATTCGCGAGCAAAAGCCCGTTGGCGCGATGAGTGCCGCGCTTGGACGCGTGGTAACGGAGAAACCAAAAAGTGTCCTCGTCATCTCATTAATCGTTCTCATCACACTTGCGGCATTTGCTCCTCAGGTAAAATTTACGTATAACATATTGGAATCTTTCCCTTCCACGATGGCGTCACGAGAAGGCTTTAGCTTATTATCCGAGCATGTTTCACCAGGCTCACTAGCTCCAGTTAAAGTGGTAGTTAATACAGCAGGCAAGAATATAGATGTCCAAGGAGATCTTGCAAAGCTTTCTTATGTAGAATCGGTAAGTAAACCAGAGGCTAGTAAGAAGGACGCTAATTATAAGGCATATGAGTTGATTTTCAAACAAGATCCCTACGATTTGGAGATTATCAATCGGATTCCTGAAATTCGGAGCACCTTGGAGCAGAAGCTGGTAGAGGCAGGCATAGCTTCACCGCAGGTGTGGGTGGGGGGAGAAACGGCTACGCAATATGATACGAAAACCGTTGTAGAGCGCGATACGAAGATTGTCATTCCCGTTGTTATTGCCGTAATTGCGATACTCTTACTTGTATATCTACGTTCTATTGTGGCAACCGTCTATCTGATCGCAACCGTGTTACTTTCCTATTACTCGGCTTTAGGTGCAGGCTGGCTCATTTTGCACTATTTCATGGATACGGCGGCAATCCAAGGATTAATACCGCTATATGCGTTCGTCTTCCTCGTAGCTTTAGGTGAGGATTATAATATTTTCATGATTTCGAGCATTTGGCAGGAGCGAAATCGCTTGAAACTGAAGGATGCCATTCGATTGGGCGTAAGCTCAACGAGCAGCGTAATTACTTCAGCAGGATTGATTTTGGCAGGCACCTTTGCGGTTCTAGCCTCGCTGCCGATTCAAGTGCTTGTGCAGTTCGGTGTCATCTGTGCCGTTGGTGTGATTCTGGATACGTTCATTGTAAGACCGTTCCTCGTACCTTCGATTACCATGCTGCTAGGGGATGCTGTTTTCTGGCCAAGTAAAGTGAAGAGAGGGTCACAAGAAGCTGTATCCAACAATTAATTTTGGCAAAGTCTTAAAAGATGCTCTTTCGCACTAATTTAGCTATGTATTACCCTTTCCCCCGAAAATAAGTGTACTTTAGCATCTTTGACCTTTTTTCGCTTACACTTGGCGTATTTATATTTGCAATAAACAAAGGAGCTAAGCGTGAACACGCATTAGCTCCTTTTTCGTTCCAATATTAGCTTTGCCAGATACGGTTAGTCGATGATTTGAAGAATATCATCAACTTCCTTGCGGGCCATTTTCCCAGGTCTTTCCTTCGGATAGCCTAGGGAAATCACCATGTTGATTTGATATTCAGCTGGAATCTCTAGATAAGCTCTGATTTGATCCTGTGCTAACAGCACGGGTCCTGTCATAGGGCATGTTGCTAAGCCTCTAGCGTGAGCCGCAAGCATCAGGTTCTGTGAAGCCAGACAGGAGCTCTTGATGCCTTCTTCAGCCCAAACATGGTCATCGACCAATTGAATGGGGTCGAAGATACGATCACGGAACTTGGACTCATACGGTGTCGCCAAGCAGATGATGAGAACAGGCGCATCGGAGAAGGCCGTCGCGTAAGGTCCGAAGGATCTCACGAGCATGCGTGCTTCTCTGGATAGCCCCTTCTCCTCAGCTTCCGCGGCACGCAGATGGAGCTGATCCCAGGTCAATTGCTCAATATGTTTGATTTTTTCTGTATTTCGAATGGCGATAAATTTCCACGTTTGTGAATTCGTATCACTAGGAGCGTACCGAGCACAGTCGATGATCTCTCGAATATCTTCAACTGCGACTGCTTGCTCTGTAAAATTGCGAATACTGCGTCTTTCAAGAACGATGGCTTTGAAATCTTCATACATCATAGTAAATGTGTACCTACCTTTGCTGCTCATATTATTCTGTGTGATTTTCCACAATAGAAAGACGTTTTCGGTTCCCGAAAACGTCTTTCTATTTGGCGATAAAACCTTCCTCTAAACGCGGTCGCTCATCCTTGAATTGCCTCGATAGAGGTTTTCTCATTACTTGGTACTAAGACTATATCCTTATTATAGGGGAGATCAGCTGGGAGTACAACTACCGCGACATCCCAAGTTGGTAAAGCTGTAAGGAAGTGACGATTTCTATATCATCGACTTGGAAGGGCATCCTCATTCTTTTGAAATAGATATGTACACAGAAAACCGATGGCTGACGTAGTCGACAAGGCAGCGGCAATGAGATAAACAGTGCTGCCGCCTGCGGCATTATAGATCCACCCGCCTGCCGTACCGCTGATCAAGCCAGCGACACTGGACCAGGCAACTGCGAATATAGCTTGACCCGAGGAACGATACTCATCCGGAATAATTTGGCTCAAATAACGATTCGCCGTGAATAGGAAAACGCCGAAAGTTAAGCTGTGGAGAAGCTGAACGCCTATGATCCAAGTAGGATTTTGGATAAAGCCCATCATCACGAAGCGGAAGGCATAGATAACGCCTGCAAAGGCAAGTAAAGGAAGCTCCTTGAAGCGATGTCCGTGCTTGCTCAAATAGAAAAATACAGGTATCTCGCTAAGTGCCGATGTCATCCAAGCATAGCCAATGAGTGAATCGGAAGCGCCTAGCTGACGCATATAGAGGGCTAAGAAGCCATCATTGAACCGATGGGAAACCGACATGATGATCACGAGAGTAAGGAACCAGATGAATTTTTTGGAGCGGATGATGTTCACCATGCCACCAAAAGCCATCTTCTTGCCGCCTTGACGCGCATCTTTCAATAGAAAAACTATGATCAATGTACAGCCTATCGTGATAAAAAGCAGGACAGGTGTCAGCCCGGTGCCATAGGCTCGCAGTAATATGCCGAAGCCGCCAGCAGCAAGCGCGAAGCCGATTGACCCGTATGCGCGGAAGGAGGCGTAGCTTTTCCCGCTGGAGCGGACATGCAGCATAACTTGGCTGTCATTCAAGGAGTTCACCGGCTGTTGGAAGAAGAAAAACGCCGCCAAGCAGACGTAGAGCAAGGAGAACCAGCCTGCGGTGACTACCAAGACCGCTGTTACTAGCTGACCAAGGATCAGAATGATCATGATCTTCTTGACGGTTTGGTAGCGATCGCTCAGGAATCCCCAGAGCAGGTTGGTTGCTATGCCAATCAACGGCCCAATGGCATAAAGCAAGCCGATTTGGATTTTGGAATACCCTTTGTAATCGAAATAAAGCGGAAAGAAGGTAACAACAATTCCCATCGTCATAAAAAAAGATAGAGTAAACATTTTGAGCAATCGATCATTCGAATCGATCTGATTTGATTTGGACAAACGTAATCAACACCATTTCATTACTTATTTTCTTGAAGTTGGCTAGGTTGCTGAACGTCAGCTGTTCGTTTGAGCACATAGATAACGACAAGCAGCTCTGCCAGCATCCCTACCGATTGTGCCAGCGCGCCAATCATCCCGTTCCAGCCTGGAACAGTTGCAATGGCAACGAATAAAGTGAGTACCGTAATAGTAGCATTCGCAGATTGCGAGAAAACCATGATTTTAGTTTGGCCTCGCAGCATGATAATGCCATTCATATAATCAAGCCAAGGGAATACAATCGTCATAATCATGAAAATTCGCATTGCACTTAGGCTGGCTTGTCTTAATTCGGCATTCACACCCATGACATGAGTCATAAACCAAGGGCCGATCGGCGTATAGGCCAGTATGGCAATGAGTGCTCCTGGAATGAAGCTCAGCAGGAGAATGAATTTTTTTACGCGTTCAGCATCCTTGCGATAGAAATTTAGCACGATTTGATGTATGTACGAGAAAAAACTCATTACTAACTGCGTTAAGGATCCCGCGATCGCAAAGGACGAGATGGCGAGATGAATATGAGTTGTTTTGCCTAACATAGCATTAATAGATGGTCCGATAATTACGGCAATGACAGATGAATATAGCAGCGGTTTATAAAAGCTGAAAATTTGCTGCTTCGTCTCAATTGGATGGTCAGGTGCTTTCTCAGGAATGACACGCTTCAGCAAGCTTGTCCCTTCCCAAATTGCAATAGCGGCCTCAATCACCATACCGACAAGGAAAATAATGGCACCTACTTTACCGCTAGAGACATTATCCGTTGTGATGAAATATAAAGATAATAAATACATCGCGATGATCCTGACACCCATACCGATGGTTAGCCATTTGGTGCGCATGTTGAAAATAATAATCCCATGAAATAAACAACGCAGTCCGGAGAAGATGCTAACGTACATAAGTATACGATATACACTTAGCGTTGCGGCCAGTATTTCGCGTTCTACGCCAAAAAAGTAAAGAAACACCCATTCGCCAACCGGTGTATAACAGAGTATGAGTCCAAGCAGTATGATGCAGGCAAATACATAAGAGCTGACAACGCCCATGGCACGGAATGAAACCCGATCCCTGACGAGCGCAGAGCAGGCTTGACGCAGTAAGACGACTGGTCTCTCAGTCAGTCCTAGAAGACTTAGGGGAATGGCATAGGTGGCGATGACGAGCTCGGGATTATCCGCCCTAGCCAACGTACTATTAATAATAACGTGCGAGAGGGTTACAAGCGTTGCAGACAGTCCGAGGGGGAGGAAAAAGGAGATGAGCTGTTGCCATGTGATCGTTTCTTTTAATGTCTTAGCGGTCATCCAAATCGCACTCCTTCGTTTATTGCAAAACAATTACTTAAGTATATCAGAAAATGAAATCAGGTTGACATACAATTTTAACTGGAAACCCAAGGTTTGAAGTGATACATTTAAAGGTAGAATGTTTCTTGAACAAGACAGACTGTTTGCCTGCAAGGAGGTACATAAGGAATGAACAGTTATTTTCAGTATGATGAGAGGCTCGGTATCGAGATTCCCGTTTTGGAATTGGAATGGGACATGTATGATGCTGCCGTTCGCATCCATCTCTTGTTACGTTGGGAGCAAATACGAGGCATTATCCCAGATCGTATTATGAAATTGGAAGCACAAATAATTGAAAAGCAAAATAAACTCGATAAGGAAGACGATTTCGTAACCTCCTGCCGTTTGAATTCCGATATTGCTGACTTGGCTTCAATCAT
The DNA here is from genome assembly GCF_059692115.1 of Paenibacillus sp. J31R30. Classification (NCBI taxonomy): domain Bacteria; kingdom Bacillati; phylum Bacillota; class Bacilli; order Caryophanales; family Paenibacillaceae; genus Paenibacillus; species Paenibacillus sp. J31R30. The sequence continues at coordinate 543,141 of NZ_JCAUAV010000002.1, forward strand.
AAATGATCTTCATCTCTGGTTCCGTACTAATCAAGATTTGGAATCAAAAACCCACCATTAATGGTTGTCAATGAAGGGAGAATGACTGCATGCATAGCAATAAGGATGGGAATAACTGGCTTGGAGCGATAGCAAAACCTCTTCTGGAGCATCTCCCATCGCTTTATCCGATAGAAGAATGGGATGTCGCGATGGATGCACGTATAGAAGCACTCTCAGCTGCGCTAATTACGGAGGGAAGTCCTGAACAGCTGCCCTATGGTCAAGCTATTAAGGCGGGTCTCTTTCTCCTAAATGAAAGTCTGGACAAATCACATGATATTTCACAGGAAATTACGAATGCTACGGGAAGCTACTGGCATGCGCTTATGCATCGCATGGAAGGCGACTATAGCAATGCGAAATACTGGTTTAACGATGTTGGCCATCATCCTATTTTTTCTAATCTTATCCAATGTGTAAGAGATAGTTTATCGCTCAAGGACTTTATTGAATTGGAAAATGATGCGCTTCGTCATAAGCTTGAAGTGCTTGTAACATCGCCTGTTTGGAATCCCTATGTATTTATTGATGTGATTGAAATCCAAGTGTCACTTGTGCAGAATCCTACAGTAGACAGTTGGTTACGTCACATTCAGCGAGCTGAAATGCAGCTATTACTTCAATTCTGCTATGAACAAAGTTGTGGAGGAAGTTTGCTTGAAGCAATTGGACAGAAGTAGGATATGGATTAGGAGCCATGCAAAGGTTCCGCAAGGACCGATTCGATTAATGATCAGTGTGTATCGCTATATTTTACCAGAAGTCAATGAACAGCTGACCCGTTGGAAAAGTAAAGCAGCGAATATTCCCGATGAAGAGCTTCGAACTCAAGCATTAGCTAGCATTGCTACGAAGCAATTCCATTGTCAAGGAGGAGCTGTATATGCAGCTGCTCATTTATCGATGCGTCATGTGCTCATCCCACTTATCGTAGCTTTCCAGTCCATTAGCGACTATTTAGATAATTTATGTGATCGCAGTACATCACTGGATCCGTCGGATTTTCGCCAATTGCATCAATCGATGCTAGATGCGGTTGATCCCGCGAAGCCACAACATGATTACTATGCGTACAGAGATGAGAAGGATGACGATGGTTATTTAACTGAGCTAGTTCAGCAATGTCAGGCTTCGATCTGTCAGATGCCATCGTATTTGAAGGTAGCTGACCAAGTGAAAGAATTCGTTGGCTTATACTGTGATTTGCAGGTGTACAAGCATATCCGCAAGGATTTGCGTGAAGCTCAGCTTCATCAATGGTGGAATAACCATCACCATAAGTATCATCAGATTGATTGGAATGAGTTTGCTGCCGCTACAGGCTCAACCTTAGGCATGTTTATGTTGTTTTTGGCTGCATGTGATCCCGTTCTGACGGACAAGCAGGTGAATTCCATTCGGGAAGCTTATTTTCCGTATGTTTGTGGTTTACATATTTTGCTTGATTATCTGATTGATCAGGAAGAAGACAGAGAAGGCGGAGACCTGAATTTCTGTACCTACTATGACTCCTTGGATATAACCGTAGAGCGAATCGCTTTCATCGTGCAAGAGGCGAGAAGTAAAATTTTGTTCTTGGAACATCCGAGATTTCATCGTATGATAATCGAAGGTTTGCTTGCTCTCTATTTATCGGACCCTAAGGTCAACAGTCAACACCAAGTGAAGAAAATATCAAAGCGTCTGATGAAAAATAGTCCTTTGACAAGGCTCTTTTTCTGGATAAATAGCATGTATATCCGTACGACATCATGAATGTCATTCATAAGAATGTAGAAGGAGGAAATTAAAAATGTCAGCAGTAAAATCAATTGCCGTTTTAACCAGTGGAGGAGATTCTCAGGGGATGAACGCAGCCGTTCGGGCGGTTGTTCGAAGTGCTTTATTCCATGGGCTCGAAGTGTATGCAGTTCAACGTGGGTATCAAGGTCTTATTAATGATGATATCCGTAAAATGGATTTGCGAAGCGTAGGTGACATCATTCAACGCGGAGGGACGATCCTTCAAACGGCTCGTTGCAAAGAGTTTATGACACCTGAAGGACAACAAATCGGTGCAGATAACTTGCGTAAACGCGGAATTGACGGCCTCGTTGTTATCGGTGGGGATGGTTCCTATCAAGGCGCAAACAAGCTTAGTAAGCTGGGGATCAAAACGATGGGTCTGCCAGGCACCATTGACAACGACATCCCATTCACGGACTTTACAATTGGATTTGATACTGCTGTAAGCATTGTAGTGGATGCGATTAACAAGCTGCGCGATACCATGACATCTCATGAGCGTTCATCTGTTGTTGAGGTTATGGGGCGTCATTGTGGTGAAATCGCGCTGTATGCGGGACTTGCAAGCGGTGCTGAAACCATTATTGTGCCTGAGGTGGATGTAGATATCACTGAGGTAGCTAATCGGATGAAGGATAACTTCAACCATGGCAAGCGTCACAGTATTATCCTTGTAGCTGAAGGAGCAGGCACTGGCGAAGGTATTGCCAAGAAGATCACGGAAACGAACGGCATTGAGCCTCGTGTTACCGTTCTTGGTCATATTCAACGCGGAGGTGCACCTACGCACAACGACCGTATTTTGGCAAGCCGTTTAGGTGATTTCGCTGTTCGCAAACTCATGGAGGGTGATTCTTCCAAAGCTTGCGGCATCATCAAAGGTGAACTCGTGGCAACGGATATCGATCTGGTTGTAAACACGAAACGTACCTTTAATATGGAGCTCTATGAATTAGCTAGCCGTTTGTCACAATAAGCCTATTTTTGCTAAAGCATATTGATTCTCTTTCAAATTTCGGCTATTATAGACAACAATATATACATCGACATCATGTCTATGAAGAGCATCCAACTCGGAGACGTTCATGATCGGAAAGATCTTAGGATCTTTCTCTAAATAAACCGGCACCGCCCGTTATCGCGGAACCAAGCGGATGAATGACAGTTCCTGTCATTCATCAAGTTGGGTGGCACCGCGAGCAGAACGCTCCTCGTCCCAATCGGACTGAGGGCGTTCTTTGTCTTTTTCACACATTCGAAAAGGAAGCGGTGACGGGAAATGTTGGATATCAAATGGATTCGTAACAACCAAGAGCAAGTGAAAACAGCAGCTACTCGCAAAGGAGTAGAATGCCATGTTGAGGAACTTCTCCTCATCGATGAGAAGAAAAGAGAATTGCAGGGGCAAGTGGATCAGCTCCGAGCAGAGCGCAATCGCGCGTCGGAGCAGATTGCGATCTATATGTCGCAGCGGATGGCTCTAGAAGCAGAAAGCTTGAAGGAGCAAGTTCGCGGCTGGAATCAGAGCTTAACGGCTCTGGAAGCGGAATTGAACGAGTATGACCAAAGATTTAAGGAACTCATGCTGAAAATACCGAATCTCGCCTCGCCGGATACGCCAATAGGAGCGAGCGATCAAGAGAACGTAGAGCTGAAGGTCGTTGGTGAAAAGCCGATGTTTGCATTCGAGATGAAAGATCACCTGCAGCTTGGCGAAGCGCTAGACTTGATTGATGTCGTTCGAGGTGTTAAGGTTGCAGGCAGCCGAAATTATTACCTCAAAGGGATGGGGCTTTATTTGCATCGAGCTGTCCAACAGCTTGCCATTGACCTGCTAACAGATCGCGGGTTTACCGTGATGGATGTACCGCTCATGGTGCGGGAGGAAACCCTGCTGAACGCTGCCTTCTTTCCAGCTGGCAAAGATCAAACCTATGAGCTTCAGGATGACAATGCATGGTTAGTTGGAACTTCGGAAGGTCCATTGGTTTCGTATTATGCTGGGGAGATCGTTGATCTGACGAAGGGGCCGATTCAGTTAGCGGCAGTGTCGAATTGCTTCCGCAAAGAAGCGGGTTCGGCAGGGAGAGACGTGAGAGGACTATATCGTGTTCATCAATTCGCGAAAGTGGAACAAGTGATCCTTTGCGAGAATAACGCCGAGGAAGCTGAGCGCATGCTGCAGCAGATTACACAAAATGCCGAAGATCTACTTGCTCTTCTAGAACTACCCTATCGTGTTGTGGCTGTATGTTCGGGGGACATGGGGGCTAAGAATTACAAGCAATTCGACATTGAAACTTGGATGCCAAGCCGCGGGGCTTATGGCGAAACACATTCGTCGTCGAGCCTGCTGGACTTTCAAGCGAGACGGAGTAATCTTCGCTATCGCGATCAAGAAGGCATGTTGCGTTATTGCTATACGCTGAACAATACAGCTGTTGCATCGCCACGTATCTTAATTCCTTTGCTTGAGAATCATCAACAGGCGGATGGATCGATTTATATACCGCCTGCACTGCGACCTTATATGCGCGGACTCAATGCAATTCCGGCGCTATAATTGAAAAGCACCTTATCCTAAGTGATTTAGTAGGATAAGGTGCTTTTTGTTTGAGCGTTAGCGCGGAGGCCCAGCGGCCCACAACCGCGTGTGACGACTTTATCACCTACAATTCTGGGCACTATCCCATCGGCTCAGGATATGACTCCACTCATGCTAACCTGAGCGAAAGGGATCGTGGCGATAGGTGCTTTTAAGAGAACAGTGGTTAATAACCTTCAGCTAAGTCCACAACATTGATCATATCTCCGCCATCCAGTATCGCGCGCAAATTGTGATAGAAGATTAAGGATACGCGATCTGTATAATGTTCGGATGCGCCCGCAATATGAGGGGTTAGAATTACATTCTTCATGCCCCATAATGGAGAAGTGGAAGGTAACGGCTCTTGCTCGAAAACATCCAAAGCTGCACCGGCAAGCTTACCCTCCTGCAAGGCTTGGATCAATGCTGCTTCGTCGATGACATCTCCGCGAGCTAAATTGATGAAAAAGGCACTTGGCTTCATAAGCGCTAGATGCTCCTTTTGCAAGAAGCCCCTGGTTTTCTCGGTACTAGGAAGGAGAACAACGACGAAATCGCTTTGAGATAGGAGCAGCTGAAGGCCATCCTCACCGTGGACGGTTGTATCGAAGGCGGCTTGCGGTGTCCCCGAACGATTGAGGCCGATGACCGACATATCGAATGCTTTGGCTTTACGAGCTACCGCTTCGCCGATGGCACCAGCTCCGATAATGCCAATCGTCTTGCCGTGCAGCTCACCAAAGCGAACTTGATGGTCCCACACGTGCTGCTGTTGGTTATCGTGAAGTAAATTTGCTTTCCGAACCCATTGCAGCATAAGGCTCAGCGCGAATTCACTCATTTGAATGGTGTGAACACCTCTGGCATTCGTAACAAGCACTTGACGTTGCTCCAGCTCAGCGAGAGGCAGTTTATCAACGCCAGCGGATAAGGTTTGTACCCATTTCAGCTTCGCTGCTCGAGAGACGATTTCAGGGTGTAAGCGACCTGCGGAGATGATGACATCCGCATCAGGAATGAGGTCTCCAGCATCCTTGGAAGATGAAAACCAGTGAAACTGTGAGCGTTCCTTCAAGTCTTGCGGCATTTGTTCTTGCATAGAAGTTAAATTCATGCCAGTTATAGCTACGATTTTCAGCACAGTATCACATCCTAACTATTTTTCACTACGAATACTACAATGATAAAGGAAATGGAAACCGAAAGTAAACTCTAACCAGATGTGAAAATACCCTGAGAGCGAAATCGGCTCTCAGGGTACATACAGTTAACTATTAATAGCTTACATTAGGCGTATAGTTATTATTGGCATTCCATAACAAATACTCGTTAATGCCGTTGTCTTTCAGGGCACGAATTTGTTCATCTAATTCATGTTTGCCGTATTTAATATAACCAGGCACCCAAGATGCGGTGAAATCCTGAATCCAAGGACGGACAACCGGCTTCCAGCCCTTTTTATCAATTTCTTCAAGCTTCTTATTAGTATCCTTGGAAGCACCATTGATGGTAGCATACGGCGCTGCATCGGGCACTTTGGAACCGAACCAGCCCGTGCTGTAATGACTTGGATAAATCATTGGAGCAATAACATCGACATTCTGCGAGATTTTCTCGAAATCCTGACCAATACCTTCAGCTGCAGGGACAGAAGCCGCGTAGCCAAAGATATCAACAGAAACGCGAACGCCAAGCGGTGATAATTGTTCTCTTGCGTATTTCACGAAAGAAGAGACGGCATCAATCCGTGAACGCTCATCCTTGGTATATTTGAGAATATCTGCCCTTTTCTCGAAACCTTCAGGGAAACGGACATAATCAAATTGGATTTCTTTAAAGCCTGCTTTAACAGCTTCTTTGGCTACGGCGATATTGTAGTCCCATACCTCTTTGCTGTATGGATTAACGAAGCTATCAGGAGGATTTTTACCATTCCCCCATAATGTGCCATCTGGATTAACGAAAGATATTTCCGGTTTCTTCTTAGCAAGAATTGTGTCTTTGAAAACGACGATACGTGCAATTGGATAAATGTTATGTTCTTGTAGTGTAGTCATAAGGCCTGGCATATTACCAATGATTTTCTGGGTTGTTCCCATTGCATCCAGCTCGGCATTCCCAGTTTCCCATGTGATGTAACCCCAGTCATCTTTCACATCGATAACCATTGCATTCAAATCCGTATCATCAAGTAGCTTTACAAGCGTATTGAGTCTCGAACCGCCTGCACTATGGGCAGTTGAGTAGATCCCTTTCACAACAGGGGCATCCTTCTGTGGATCTACCTTGTTGACAGGTGCGAGTGGATCCGTCGCCTCCGCAGGAGTTGCAGGAGTTACGGGTTGAACGATCGCTACAGCGTTCTTCGCTTCTAGTGAAGCCTGAACGAGCTGTTCAAAGCTTGCGTCTGGGTTTGCGGCTGTAACATTCCCCCAAATGAGGGCAAGTGAAGCAAGTAAAATTTCCATGATGTATAAGTCCACTCCAATCCTTGTTTCTAGCTTTCATTATAAGGCAAGCGGGAAACTACGCACAGAGGAAATTTGTAGGCTTTTGTAGAAGCTTGTATGAGTAATTTGACGCATGAGAAACACGGTCTTTTGTAGGAAAAATGAAAAAAACACCCGGAATCTGAGCTTCCGAGTGTTTAAATATTACTTATTAACTTGTCCTGACTCACTATTCGTAACTTCAGGGTTAATTTCTTTCCGTGCGATCGTAGGTTGATCATCATTGGATGAGTTATTGCCGTTCCCATTCGTTGCATCTTTGAATTCGCGGAACATTTTGCCGAAACCACGTCCAAGTTCAGGCAGTTTATTAGGCCCAAACAAGAGTAGGGCAACGATCGCAATAAGAATGATGTGCCAAGGAGATAAAGCTCCCATTCCAGACACCTCCAGTAAAATTTATGTAGCCTTATTATATCATGGACTTATCATAACCTATATAGCTTAATTATTACAATTTTAATAATCTTGACATCAGATCATCAGATGCGATGCAAAAAAAGACACCCTTAATGGTACAGGGTGTCCTTATGATGTTCCGAAATGCTGAATTGAATAATTTCCATGACATCTTCCGCTGCGAGTGCCTCTATACCGAACCGTAGCACGATCTCGGATTCCAACTCATTGCTGGTTAAAGAGGGATACAACTCGGGCGTTAATTTCATTACAATCCTGGATAATTTGACTGTCTCCACAAGCATCACCCTTCCAATCAGAAGATTAGAATAAGAACTACGCCTGAACCTACCATCGCTGAAAACCAGAACTATATGAAATTACATTCATTATAACACAATTAAAACTGGAATAAAGGGGCAGTTGGCTGATTTATTACTTGGGCTTTCGAAATTCCCCAACAACACCGACTGTTTCCACAATATTCACGAACGCTTTCGGATCAATCTCTTTAATAATTCGCTTTAATTCTACGAGCTCAAATCGCGTCGTAACCGTCATAAGCATATCATGCTGTTGTTTCGTATATGCGCCTTCTGTTTTAATCAAGGTAACACCTCTGGGGATCATAAGCAGCTTATTAATAATGGCATCCTTATGTTTGGTGACAATGAACGCGGTCACTTTAATATGTGGGATATGTATCATATCGACAGTTTTCCCGCTTATGAAAATTGCTAACATAGAAAATAAGGCGAGGTCCCAATTATCTTTAAAATAGCCGAGCGCGACGATGACGATACCGTTCATCGAGGAAAGGATAGTCCCTAGCGGGAAATCATATTTACGGGTTAAGATCAAGCCGACAATGTCAAATCCGCCGCTGGAGCCCCCAATACGAAGTGTAATCCCACTGCCAATACCGATAAGCACTCCGCCAAACACAGCGCCTAACATCGAATCTTTGGCAACGAAGTTCATGGGAATAACTTGCATCAACCATGTTGTTAATACGACAGATACCACGCTGATCATGATAAAACGTTTCCCAATGGAAACAAGACCCCAGATCATTAATGGCATGTTAAATAATAAATAAAGAAATCCAATATTGTAGTCTGTGAAATAACCAATAATCATGGCAATTCCCGAAACGCCCCCGCTAAGCAGCTGATGGGGAATAAGGAACATATTGAAGCCGACTGCGACAAGCAGTGCGCCAACTAGAATGATTAGAACATCTAGCGCCTTTTTCAAAACAAATCACCTCTAAAATAGTATGCAGCATATTGCAAGTATAATTCATTCTTATAAAACTGCAATCATTATTTAACCAGTGGACAAATAAATGAAAACACATGAAAAAAAGCTGTGTCCAAGTTATGGACAACAGCTTTTGTGAGATCTTAACGGCGCTTGAAGGAGCCCGTTTTTTTGGTTGTGCTTGGCTTGCTTGTTGTTGGCTTCGTGACTTTGTTTGGCGTCGAGCCATCATTCTTACGGGCTGTTGAAGAGCTGCCAGAGCTCGGATTCGCTGCACCGCTTGTGAAGCCTCCCGTCCGATCGGACGTAGTTGGCTTCGTCTCTTTAGAAGTACCCGTAGTTGGCGTTGTCGCCTTTCCTGACTTGTAATACGGTGTTTGCGTATAGCCGCGATAATCATAGGACCCTCTATTGTTATACCAGCTTCCACCAAATAAGGATTGAAGCAACGTGGCAGTTAAATAGCCTTGTAAAAAAGAGGAATCATAATGGCTTTTGGCATATTCGATACTATCTAGTTGAACTAATGTATTTTTATTATCGTTGGGATCCTTCTGGATGTTGATTACCTTGTCCTTATAAACAAGGAACATCTGATCCTCAGATTCCTTACTCTTCTCAGTAGGGGTTTCTTTGGCAGCAAGTTCACTCGCGACTGTAGGCACGTTCTTGCCTTCAACAGAGTAAACCTTGGACATATTGCTTCCCTTGCCGTCAACGCTTACTAACGGATATTCATCTTTGATATAACGTCCGGCATCAGCGCCACATGCGGTTAAAAGAGCGATAATGATGAGGAAAGAAAGCCATGAAGTCCATCTCTTCATTTTCTAGTAGTCCTCCTTTCAGGGAACATCGGAAACCTGCTTCCATGATAACATAGGTTCATCGTCATCAGTGTCAATTTCAAAAATTTTTCAAAAATTTGATCTGATTGCCTGGTGTGCGTTCTCCCTCGAGGGCAATAAATTTACCATCTTGCCATTGCAGGAAAAAGAAGCGCTGGTCTGGACCAAAATATCGCCAGAAGATGATATCATCTCCACTTCGGAAATCCGTGTTGCCTTCTGTGCGAGAGACATCATTACGATGGAACTCCAAATCGAAAGTAACATCTCCATCCAACTCTAGCCGCGTAGGTACATCATTGGGGTCATCTAATGCGCCTTCAATAAAGCTGCATAAGAAGCAGTCATAGGTTCTGCCTTTTTCCACAATCAAGCACTGAATATTTTTGCCGCTTTGCAGATAATAGGCATAACGATGTGGAGCAAACCCGCGGTCAAAATAAATGACTTTACCGGAAATGACATATTCCTCTAAGTCCACATTCACAATATCGCCAACACGTGCATCTTCAAGCGGATTTCCGAGGGGTGCGGTTGATGGTACTTGCTTTTGACTGCGAAGAATGTTGCTGACACGTTTGAAAATAGACATAAGAAACTCTCCTCTGTACGATTCCGTTTTATTGTTCTCCCCTTTAATACGAGTTACTTATTCATTCGGTTTCGTTGGAATGTTTAAAAGTAGCCACTGGCAATGTGTACATCACTTGTGCTATAATATTTTAGATGTTCTTAAGGGCGGCCAGTTGGATCATGGAAGATGACGAATCGAAAGTGTATTCCACCAAGAAACTATAGAGACGGATAGGAAGTCGTACTTAAGGGTAAAAAAGATACAAGGCATTAGCCTGCCCTGTACAAAAGGAGATTGAATTTATTTGAAAACATTTCAGGAGTTTGGTTTAGACCCATCGGTACTACGTGCGATTACGGAAATGGGCTTTGAAGAGTCCACACCAATTCAAGAGAAAACAATACCATTGGCCATGGACGGCCGTGATTTGATCGGGCAAGCACAAACAGGAACTGGGAAAACAGCAGCGTTCGGTATTCCACTAGTTAACAAAATCAATGTAAAAGAAGAGCGCATTTCGGCTTTAATCATGTGTCCAACACGGGAACTTGCCATTCAGGTTGCGGAAGAGATTGAAAAACTCGGTCGTTTCAAAGGCATTCGTTCTTTGCCAATTTACGGTGGACAGGATATCGTGAAACAAATCCGCGCTTTGAAAAAGAAACCGCAAATCATTATCGGAACGCCTGGACGTCTTCTTGACCATATTAACCGTAAAACAATCAAGCTTGATGATGTTCAAACGGTTATTTTGGATGAAGCGGATGAAATGCTTGACATGGGCTTCATGGATGATATCCAATCCATTCTTAAACTAGTTCCAGCTGAGCGTCACACGATGTTGTTCTCTGCAACAATGCCGACAAACATTCAGAAATTGGCTCAACAGTTCCTTACGAACCCAGAGCACGTTTCCGTTATTCCTAAACAAGTAAGTGCTCCATTGATCGAGCAAGCTTACATTGAACTGCATGAGAAACAAAAGTTCGAAGCGCTTAGCCGTTTGATTGACATGGAAGCACCAGATCTAGCTATTATCTTCGGGCGTACTAAGCGTCGGGTAGATGAGTTGGCAGAAGCTCTTCAAAAAAGAGGCTATGCGGCTGAAGGTCTTCACGGTGACTTGTCTCAGAATCAACGTGATAACGTAATGAGAAAATTCCGTGATGGCAGTATTGATGTGCTTGTTGCAACTGACGTTGCTGCTCGCGGACTAGACGTATCTGGTGTAACACACGTAATTAACTTTGACCTTCCGCAAGATCCAGAAAGCTACGTTCACCGTATCGGCCGTACAGGTCGTGCAGGTAAAGAAGGTACTGCTTGGACTTTCGTAACGCCAAGAGAAATCGATCACCTTCACTTTATCGAGAAGGTTACTCGTCATAAAATCAACAAAAAACCTTTGCCAAGCGTAGCAGAAGCTGTTGAAGGTAAACAAAAAATGACAGCTGAGCGTATTTTGGATATGCTTCAAAAAGAAGAGCATTCCGAATTCAAAGGCCTAGCTATTCAAATGCTTGAGCAATACGATTCGGTAAACTTACTTGCAGCAGCGATGAAACTTCTTACAGGTGACAAGAAAGATCTTAATATCGAATTGACACCAGAAGATCCGATTCGTGCAAGAAAGAAAAAATTCGATGTTCGCAGCTCAGGTAGACGTGTTGGCGGTGGATACGGTTCAGGATCAGGTTCAAGCGATCGACGTCAAGGCGGCGGTAGTTATGGTGGATCAGGTTCAGGCAATTCCTCCAGCGGTGGCTCACGTTACCCACGTAAGGATAGCAGAGACTATGGTTCAAACAGAGAAGGCGGAAGCAGCTCAACTTCGAGAAACCGTGAGTACGGAAGCAATAACTCCGGAAATCGCGATCGTTCCAGAGCGCCGCGCAAAAGTGAAGATACACTTGTAAACAAATAAAATGTTAGACTGAAAAGGCGGAGATCCTAGGATCCCCGCCTTTTTTTCAATTTGTATATAGATTAGAGTACGAAAGCGCTAGTGATGATAACTAACAAGATGAATAGCACCAAAATTGCAGCTGCGGATGTTCCAGCCGGATAAGACATAGTATCAACCTCCTGAATAAAGATATGGGGGTGGGGCCATTAGACACTACTATAATATGTAAAAGAACCTATAACGACTAGACGTCTACCTATATGATCAAAAATAGGCTATAATTAAGTATATATACAATTAAGACATGCTTATGGTCATGTCAGCAGCAAACAACGTAGAAAGTTTCCAGATGGAAACGCTAAGGAGGAAGCAGTTTTGGAGTTTAAGGGAGTTATGGGAGGACTGTACAGAATATCGGAGTGGATAATGCGGTTCTCCGTTATTAATCTGCTTTGGATGCTTTGCTCGATTCCGGTATTCTTTTTCCTCTTTATGGGGTTAGTAAGTCAAACGCCGGACGCGTTAAAAGCGACGCTGCCGATTCTTGCTATTTTGGCACCGTTTACTTTATTTCCCGCAACGACCGCTATGTTTGCAGTAGCTAGGAAATGGGTGACCGGAGAAGAAGATGTACCATTGTTAAAAACATTTTTCCGCGGGTACAAAGAAAACTACTTGCAAAGCATGCTAGGCGGTATATTCTTTGTATTAATCTTCGTCATTATCGCGGTAAACTATTTCTTTTACTTGAAGCAAGGAAGCTCGTTGAAAGTACTGGCCGTTCTTTTTATTGCCTTCACGGTTATTATGATCATTGCCTTGTTTAATTTCTTCTCAATTATTGTTCATTTGCACATGAAAATCTTCCAAATTGTTAAGAATTCCATCTTAATTACAATTGGTAACCCAATCAATTCGATTGTTTTGCTCATTTGTAATGGCGTTATTGTTTACATTTGCTTAACGAAATTCAATTTCTTCTTAGTTGTTTTCTTCATGGGAGCTATCGTTGCTACGTTCTCGTTCTGGCAGTTTAATCGAAGCTTTACAAAGCTTCAGACGAAACAACAGGAGCTGGAAGAGAAGGAACAACAGAGACTGGCTGAAGCGGAAGCAGCTGAAGCGGGAAATGATAATGAAGACGAGAGTGTAGAATCTAATTCTCCGATTAGTTTGCATAAAAAAGATGGAAATGACAAGACTAAAGACTAATCCTGCCAGTTGATAATCAGCGAGGTTGGATCTATAATAAGAAAACAGAAGAAATCTGCGATGCTCGTAACGGTTTTAAGTTGTTTTAAACCAATGACTGTTTCTAGGGAGACCTATATTGAAGTGTGGCTGACATGCCCTCGAAAGGGGACCTCAAATACACCTCTGCGGACACCCACCTGCGAGAGCGGGTTTGAAGCACCAAAACCGGACGGCATAGGCGGGTTTCTTCGAATAAAAAAGAGGTTGAACAGGCACCATGCCTGCTCAACCTCTTTTTTTATCATTTGTCAGATTGCTCAGCAAGATCCGTCAACTGATGGAAGGTGCTTTGCAATGTAGGGTAAAGGCTGCGATACACTTGATAATACGCTTCATATTTCTGCTGGTTAGCAGCGTTAGGTTCTACGCGATCTGTGATTTCAATCCAATCTTCACATAATTTCGTTATATCTATGTTCAGAACGCCGGAGGCAGCCATGATCGCTGCACCATAGGCAGGTCCATCTGTTGAATTGACCGTTACAACCGGTATGCCGAAAATATCAGCAATCATTTGACGCCAGAAGCGGCTTCTAGCTCCTCCGCCGTTAACACGAAGCTCTGTTACTTCGATACCTGATTCCCGAATCAATTCCATGGAATCGCGAAGCCCGAAGGTAATACCTTCTAGAACAGCACGGGTCAAATGTGCTTTCTCATGTCTAAGATTGAGGCCGATGAATGCGCCGCGTGCCTTCGGATCAGGATGTGGCGTCCGCTCACCTGATAAATAAGGGAGGAACAACAACCCTTCGCTGCCGAGCGGCGCTGTAGCTGCATCAGCCGTCAGTATTTCATAGACGTCTTTGCCTTCTTGCTGCGCCCGTTCTAACTCTTCACTCGCAAAGTGGTTGCGCCACCACTGGAAGGAGCCGCCGGCTGCCAGCATCACACCCATGCGGTGCCATTTCCCTGGCACGCCGTGACAGAAGGAATGAAGGCGATACGCTTCATCCACTTGATACGTGTCGTCGTGGACGAAGACGACACCAGACGTGCCGAGCGCCACCGAGGCGATGCCTTGGCGGACGACGCCAACACCAACGGCGCCGCAGGCTTGGTCGCCGCCGCCGACAACGATCGGCGTGCCGGGGGCTAAGCCGGTAAGCGCTGCTGCCTCAGGCAGCAGGTGCCCAGCGATGTCGCCGGACTCATAGAGCGGCGGCAGCCATTCGAGCGGGATCTCTAACCGCTCCGCGACGGTTTGGGACCAGCTGCGATTGGCTACATCGAGCAGCAGCGTGCCGCTGGCGTCGGCCATATCCATGCCGAACGCCCCCGTCAGGCGCAGCCTGACGTAATCCTTCGGCAGCAGGAGATGCCGAACGCGGTTGTAGTTCTCCGGCTCATGCTGCCGGAGCCAGAGGAGCTTGGGCGCGGTGAAGCCGGTAAGCGCCCGATTGCCTGTGAGGCGGCCGAGCTCGGCTTCGCCGACGGTCGCCTCGATGTAGGCGCACTGCTCCGCGGTGCGCTGATCGCACCAAAGCAGCGCAGGCCGGATGACCTGTTGCGCCTCGTCAAGGAAGACAGAGCCGTGCATCTGGCCGGAGAAGCCGATGCCTGCTACGGCTTCAGCAGATACGCCAGTGCTGGCTAAGAGCCCTTGGATGCCTGCGATGGTGGCGTTCCACCAATCTTCTGGATGCTGCTCAGCCCAACCTGGATGTGGTTGTTGCAGCGGGTATGAAGCAGAATGTGAGCCGATGACAGCACCGGCCTCATCCACTAGAATGCATTTGATTGCAGATGTACCTAAATCCAAACCCATAAAATAAGCCATGAGGATCACCCTTTTATAATGAAGTATGGTCATTGCTTCGATATTCTTTGTTTGTTTATTGAATATACAAAGATAACTAATTCATTGTATTCGTTCCATGCTATCAAATATCCTTCTTTTAACTTCAATTTTCTTATGAATCTTTGAACATATTAGAAAGTATACAATTCAAAAAGTAGTATCCCGTTTTAACCGTGGTGGTCTTGCGGGCTCTTTGCCTGCGCAAGGCAAGCGCCCTCGCCGGCTGTTGCACGCTAGCGCACAAAAATGGTGCGCAAGGAAAGCGTCGCCGCCGGCCGTCGCACGCTAGCGCACAAAGATGTGCTCAAGGAAAGCGATCCCGCGGTTATCGCACGCTAGAGCACAAAGATTGTGCGCAAGGAAAGCTCCCCCGCCGGCCGTCGCACGCTAGCGCACAAAGATTGTGCGCAAGGCAAGCGCCCTCGCCGGCTGCCGCACGCTAGCGCACAAAGATTGTGCGCAAGGAAGGCGTCCCCGCCGGCTGTCGCACGCTAGCGCACAAAGATTGTGCGCAAGGAAGGCGTCCCCGCCCTGTCGCACACTAGCGCACAAAGATTGTGCGCAAGTAAAGCGTCGCCGCCGGCCGTCGCGCTCTTACGCACAAAGATTGTGCGCAAGGAAGCCGTCCCCGCCGGCTGTCGCAAGCTAGCGCACAAAGATTGTGCGCAAGGAAGGCGCTCCCGCTGGCCGTCGCTCGCTAGCGCACAAAAATAGTGCGCAAGGAAGGCGGCCTCGCCGGCTGTCGCACGCTAGCGCACAAAGATTGTGCGCAAGGAATGTGCTCCCGCTGGCCGTCACACCCTAATTTGATATAACTTGTCTCAAAACTTTCCCTAGGGAAAAACAATTTCGGTGGAACATAAATGTTTACCTGTAGCATAAGATGAGGTTATGTAGTATACTACATATAAAAGTTTCCCTAGCACAACATTATTGGTCTTACGAAAGAAGGGTAAAACGATGGAAGTTGCAATGAAGAAACCGGATCAGGAACCGAATGGATGGCGTAAGGATGCCTCCATGCCAAGTTTACCTGAAGTTCACCATAGTATGAAAGTACCCAAAAAGGCGGGATTTTTCCGAAAGCTTCTAGCCTTCGTAGGGCCTGGATATCTCGTGGCTGTCGGATATATGGATCCAGGCAACTGGGCGACGGATTTGGCGGGAGGCTCGCAATTTGGATATACACTGCTTTCCGTTATTTTAATTTCAAATTTAATGGCCATTCTCTTACAGGCATTGTCTGGGCGTCTTGGCATCGTGACAGGTCGAGATTTAGCGCAAGCGTGCCGTGATCATTATAGTAAGCCAGTCTCCTATGCGCTTTGGTTTTTATGCGAGCTTGCCATTGCTGCTTGTGATTTAGCTGAAGTCATTGGGGCCGCGATTGCTTTGCAGTTACTATTCGGGTTACCGCTCATCTATGGCGTAATTCTGACCGCTTTAGATGTTATCTTGGTACTTATGCTGCAGAAGAAAGGCTTCCGTTATATTGAAGCGATGGTTATTAGCTTAATTGCACTTATTATGGTTTGTTTTATTATGGAGCTTATTTTCTCTCAACCTGAATTTGCAGCTGTAGCTGCAGGCTTCATTCCAACAACTGAAATTGTTACGAATCCAGCTATGTTATATATTGCGCTTGGTATTCTCGGTGCGACTGTTATGCCGCATAATTTATATTTGCACTCATCCATTGTTCAGACGCGTAAAATTGAACCAACGATCGAGGGAAAACGCGAAGCCATTAAATTCTCGACCATTGATTCAACGGTAGCTTTAATGCTCGCTTTATTCGTTAACGCAGCGATCCTCATTCTCTCGGCGGCAGCTTTTCACTCAGCTGGGAAAGAAGTTGCAGAAATTCAAGATGCGTATCATCTTCTTGGGCCAATGTTAGGCACGGGGGCAGCAAGTATATTATTTGCAGTTGCACTACTTGCATCCGGTCAGAACTCAACACTAACAGGTACACTTGCCGGACAGATCGTCATGGAAGGGTTCCTTAACATCCGGTTAACGCCATGGCTGCGTCGATTGATTACCCGATTAATTGCGATCATTCCCGCGGTTATTGTGATTGGTATCTATGGGGAAAGCGGAGCGACAGATTTGCTTATTCTCAGCCAAGTTATTTTATCCTTACAGCTATCTTTTGCAGTAATCCCGCTAGTTACCTTCACATCGGATCGGAAAAAGATGGGCGAACTCGTAATTCCAAAGTGGATGGCCGTTTTGAGTTGGTTTGTAGCCATTTTAATTGCTGGATTAAACGCATATTTGCTGTATAGTACATTTTTTGGATAAAATTGTATGGGAACGTTCTAAATCGGGGGAGAGATCCCCTGATTTTCAATTTCCTCTTTTTCTAAAGCCTAATCAATGGTATTATAGAGAATAGTGTTGAAATGGCAAGTGGTCTACATGCACTTCATTGAAGGGGGAAAGGGCTTTTGCTAAAGAGAACTTTAATCGGATTAGTACGTAGTCATGAAACGACAGGGGAAAAAGCTAGAGATCCTTTACTTAAAACTAGATATTTCAAACTGCCGAAAGAGCAAGTTTGGGAAGAGGTAACGGCTGTTTTGAAGAAAACACCAGGTTACAAGCTGCTTCACGAGGTTCCGAATGTAGGAGAAATCCTTGCTGAACGCCGAACAGTGACAGGGAGAACCCAAGACGTAACATTGACATTGTTTGCCATTAATCCTGTGAAAACGGCTGTTGATATTTATTCAGCTTCACGTGGTTCCATGGGCGATCTTGGCTCCAATTATCGTACAATTCTAGATATTTATAAACAATTAGACCGTAAGCTTGCGTCATATAAAATCGATGGATAACAAAAACAGCAGGGAAGCTTGGCCTCCTTGCTGTTTTATTTGTGTGGATTAAACTAATTTTTTAACAGCTTCTACAGCTGCTTCGTAGTTCGGGTGAGCTGTCATTTCGCCAAGGTACTCAACGTATTGAACAGTGTCATTAGCGTCGATAACGAAGATAGCACGCATATCCAATTGGATTTCTTTGATCAATACGCCGTAAGCTTCACCAAAGGATTTTGTTTTGTAATCGGATAGTGTGATCACTTTGTCGATACCAGCTGCACCGCACCAACGAGCTTGTGCGAATGGAAGGTCAACTGAGATTGTAAGAACAGCAACATTCTCACCTAGGCTTGCTGCTTCTTCATTGAAACGACGAGTTTGTGCGTCACATACGCCAGTATCCAAGGAAGGAACTACGGAGATCAATTTCACTTTACCTGCATAATCAGCAAGTGAGACTTGCGTCATCAAATCTTTGTTGACTTTGAAATCAGGTGCTTTGTCACCTACTTTAATTTCAGGTCCTACCAAAGTGATAGGATTGCTTTTCAGGGTAGCTACACCAGTACGTTCTTGTGCCATTGAATGATTTCCTCCTTTATTATCCATGCTAAATAACAACTTACTTATTATAAGCTTTTTGCTGATAAGTTGTCCAATCGTTGCTATAGCGCTATAATCGGAGACATTGAAGGAGTTTGCTTCGTTATCAAGTAGTGAAGTCGGGGGATTTACTCACGTGGAATTAAGACAATTGCAATACTTTGTGAAGGTAGCTAGGAAACAACATGTGACACAAGCGGCGGAGGAGCTCCATGTGGCACAGTCTGCGGTAAGCAGGCAGATCCATTTGCTCGAAGAAGAGCTAGGTGTTGATTTATTTGTGCAAAAGGGGCGGAATTTACATTTAACCTCTGTGGGGCATTTATTTCTAAGCCGAGTTGAAGGCATTTTGACTGACCTGGAGCGTGCAGTGGGCGAAATCCATGAATTTCTCGATCCAGAAGCAGGAGAAATTCGTATTGGATTCCCGCATAGCTTAGTCATCAATTTACTTCCTGCGGTTGTTGCGGCTTTTAAAAAAAATCATCCGAATGTGAAGTTTAGATTGCGTCAAGGTACATACACCTCATTGATTCGGGACGTATCGCGAGGGGAGATCGATCTCGCCTTTATTTCACCTTTCCCAGAATCACACGAACATGTGACAGGTGAGATTTTATTAACAGAAGAGCTGTACGCCATTATACCTTCCAATCATATACTGGCTGACTATACATCGATTCGACTCGAGCAGTTGAAGAATGAGCCCTTTGTTATGTTTAGTGAAGAATACACGCTGCGAACGATTGTGATGGAGGCTTGTCACAAGGCAGGCTTCGTTCCTAAGATTGAATTTGAGGGTGAAGAGACAGATACCATTCGTGGTCTCGTTGCCGCGGGGATGGGCGTCAGCTTGCTTCCGGCGATGGCTTTATTGGAAAGTGGTCAGACGCAGCCAGTCAAGATCCGTGTGACAGATCCGCAGGTTACTAGGACGGTTGGGCTGATTTGTCGCAAGGATGTGAAGCTGCCGCTGGTGGCTGAAGTGTTTCGGCGATTTCTATATGAATATTTTAAATGAGAAAAGCTCTCCCGACCGGTGCCGAGGCAACCGTGTAGGGAGAGCTTTTACTTTTAATCATCATTATTGCGACCATTGAATATCATAATGTATTTCAGAAGCTCAAGAACGGAGATTAATGCAGCAGCTACATATGTTAATGCGGCAGCATTCAAGACTTTCGCCACGCCTCGTTCTTCTTCATTAGAAATAAACCCTTGTGCCACCATTTCATTGCGGGCTCTGTTACTGGCATTAAATTCAACCGGTAACGTAACTAATTGAAA
Source organism: Paenibacillus sp. J31R30 (assembly GCF_059692115.1). Lineage (NCBI taxonomy): Bacteria > Bacillati > Bacillota > Bacilli > Caryophanales > Paenibacillaceae > Paenibacillus > Paenibacillus sp. J31R30. The sequence continues at coordinate 562,828 of NZ_JCAUAV010000002.1, forward strand.
AGCTACGGCTACAGCGAAGAAAATAATACCGATTTCCAGTAACCAAGGAACACTTTGAAAAAAGAACCCAGCAAGAATAAGAATTGGAGCCACGCCTGAAGCAAAGTTAACAACTGGGAACATCTTGTGTCTAGCCACAAGCATTGGATAGTGGACTTGGTGCTGGACAGCATGACCTACTTCGTGACACGCAACAGAAACAGCAGAAATGGAGCTTTGGTAGTAGACGGGCTCAGATAACCTAACTGCTCTAGCCATTGGATCGTAGTGGTCTGTCAGCGTTCCAGGAACTGCTTCTACCGGGACATTGTATAGGCCGTTAGCATCTAACATTCGTCTGGCCGCTTCAGCTCCCGTCATGCGAGAGTAGACGGGCACATGGGACCATTTGTTGAAGGTTCCTCGCACTCGGAATGACGCCCACATGGAAAGGCCGAATGCAATAATAATCAGAAAATTCATCGGGTGAAAAAACATAGGGCACTCCTCCGTAATTCAATTATGAGAACGGATTTTTACCTAAAAGGACAATAAGTGCTTCGATACAGGCGGCGGTCGGTTGTGTCAGGATGTGATACAGCTTTTTCAGCTGTTTAGGCTTTAATTGCTGGACGAGCGGGCTAAGCTCTTTGGCTTCCTTCATTAATTGCTCAAGGTGCAATTGAAGGGATGTAAGCTTATCTGTCACCGATTCATCGGAGGACACTTTACTCCATTGTTGTAAGTTTACTTTGATTTCCTCTAAGGTATATTTCTCGTTCTTCATTGATTCAATACGCTTGAGTCGGTGCAAGGTTTCATCACTGTATAGTCGATAATTCGTGTCCGATCTTTTCTCGGGTTCAATTAAGCTCAGCTTGGTGTAGTAATCAATGGTACGAGGGCTGATTTCGGCAAGCTTCGCAAGCTCTCCGATTTTATAAAGCTTCTCATTCCCCATGCTAAATTCACCTCTACTTCACTGGTTTGAAATATCTTTCTTCTATATAAACATGATAACTGATTATAAACCGTACAGTCAAACGTGATGCTTCGCAAACCTGACATTGGATTTTGATGTAAAAAGGGTGTTTTTTGAATGCCTATGAGCCGAAACACGAATTATGCCTGTTTGATGTTAGGTTATTTTTCGCTTTTTTCAATTTTTTAACGAAAATCCTATTGTCAAACCCAAATAACCTGTATATAATGACATTAAGAGTTTCATTACATGTTACTTAATCTAACATTAAAGGAAGTGGTCGTATGGTTAAGAAATTGTTGTTAGCTTTCGGTCTTATGTCATTGCTGTTCCCTACACTCGCATTTGCAGCGGATGAGGCGACAGTACCACAACTTCAAAGCGCAATTGACGCAGTTTGGGTTATGTTGGCAGCAATCTTAGTCATTTTCATGCAAGCTGGTTTTGCACTTTTAGAAGCGGGGTCAACTAGAATGAAAAATGCCGGTCACGTAGCCGGTAAAACGATTTTAACTTTCGGATTATGTGCCATTGCTTTCTGGGCTGTAGGTTTCGGTTTTGCCTTCGGTGATGGAAATGCATTCTTCGGAGAAACGGGCTTCTTCGTAACAGGTTTAGAAGATCAAGCTTCTGCAGCTTTCGCATCTCTATCCTTCTCTGATGTTCCAATCGGGATTAAATTCTTATTCCAATTAGCATTCGCTGGTGTATCCCTTGCCATTGCTTGGGGTGGGTTCGCAGAAAGAGCGAAGCTTCCAGTTTACTTCATCTTCGGAATTTTGTTCACTGTAGTCATTTATCCCATCGTAGCTCACTGGGTATGGGGCGGCGGCTGGTTGAGCAAATTGGGTATGCAAGATTTCGCGGGTTCAACCGTTGTTCACTTACAAGGTGCGACAGCAGCATTAGTAGCAACGATCTTGCTTAAACCGCGTATTGGCAAATATAATAAAGATAAAACGCCAAACTTGATTCCTGGTCACAACCAAGTATTGTCTGTTCTCGGTGTCATCATTCTTTGGATCGGTTGGTTCGGTTTCAACCCAGGTAGTACACTTAGCGCTATGGGTGATGGGTTCTTCGGTTATATCGCATTGACAACGAATATGGCTGCTGCGGCAGGTGCTGTAGCTGCACTAATTATCTCTTGGATGTACTTCGGTAAAGCGGATATTCCTAGCATGTTGAATGGTGTTCTGGCAGCACTTGTTGCAATCACTGCAGCGTGTGCGTTCGTAGACGCTTGGGCTGCTCTTGTAATCGGCGCAGTAGCTGGTATCGTAACATTCTTCACAGCACAATGGTTCGAAAGAGCTGGAATCGACGATCCGATCTACGCTTTCTCTGTACACGGTATCGCTGGTATCTGGGGTACACTTTCCACTGGTTTGTTCGCTACGCCTGAGCTTTCAGCAAAAGTAGGTATCGGTGGTGCGGGTCTATTCTATGGCGGTGGTTTCCACCAATTAGGTATTCAAGCGCTTGGTGTATTCGGAGCTCTAGCATTCGTACTTGTTCTTTCCTTCATTATCCTAGGTATTCTTAAAGCGACAATCGGTCTTCGTGTTACAGAAGAAGAAGAAATCATTGGTCTGGATCTTTCCGAGCATGGTTCATATGGATACCCAGAACAAATGAAAAAAGCAGCTCAAAACGGCGTGTCCGTTTAATAACACATTTACTTTCTACTAGAGCAAAGGGGATGCAACATGAATCATCTCTCAATGGAACGGATCCTGGAACGCATCTATCAGTCGGAGCAATTCGATGAAATGCGAATCACCAGAGATCAGGTGCATGAGATGTTTCGGGAGCATCTCCTTTTTTCCTATACTTCTGAGCTAGGGCAGCAGATCAATCAAGTGCATGATGCGTTGATACAGAGAGCGGCCCAGATTGCTGAGCACTTGCTTGAGGATGAAGGGTACGGGAAGCCGCCTGTCGACTATGCATTTATTCTGTTAGGCAGTGGAGGTAGAAGGGAACAGACACTCTGGAGTGATCAGGACAATGGACTTGTTTATGGACATAGCGAAACACATACGCAAGATGAGGTAGATGCTTATTTTGATAAGCTTACCCAGTATATTCTTCGCGGTTTAGATGTGTTGGGTTATCCCCCATGTGAAGGGAATGTCATTTCGAGTAATCCACTATGGCGTAATTCGCTGCAGGGATACACGGAGATGATGATTGGCTGGTTTAAGGAACCGGAATGGGAAAATGTGCGTTACCTGCTCATTCTGGCGGATATCAGGTGTATTCATGGTTCTGAGCTACTAGTGACGAAGTTGAAGCAATCTTTTCTTGCTTATGTCCAGGATCATCCAGAGTTATTGAAATATTTGCTGTCGAATACGTTGCATCACAAAATTTCTTTAGGTGTATTTGGACATTTGATTACAGAAAGATATGGCGAAGATGCGGGTGGATTTGATATCAAATATGGTGCGTACATTCCCATTGTAAATGGGGTTCGGCTGCTGGCTATTCAAGCTGGTATTCTAGCCAATTCTACCTTAGAGCGAATTAATCTGCTTAAGGCGCAAGGGATTGTTGCTGAGCAGTTAGCCAGGGATTGGGAAGTCGCGTTTTCTATTGCACTAAAGCTAAGGGATAGTACGCCTTTCCAATTAGATGAAGAGAAATATACGACTAGAGGTAAACTTACCGCTGATCAGCTTAACAAGGAAACTCGCTCGCAATTAAAGCGATGTCTGCGGACAGGAATTGATTTGCAGAGATATGTCAGTAAATCCATAGGATCACACATAGAGAGAGAAAAAGGTTAGTAAATCGGAAATGGAAATCACGTTTTATTGTGTAGGGAGAGGTGACTCGCGTGAAAGATATGCGACCAGCAGGTCGGATGTGGCATTTATATAAAATGGGTGGATTAACACCTGCCCTAACCTCGATGTTTGATGCACAAAGTGCGCAGCAAATGGCCTTCATTCGGTCGATGCTGAAGGAGCAGCGGAAGGATTCCTTATTTGAAATTCCTCTGCATTCGATGGAAATTGTGGTGTTTGATCTGGAAACGACGGGCTTCTCTCCTTATAACGGTGATGAAATTATTTCATTCGGCGCTGTCTCGGTGATTGGCGGCGAAGTGCAGACGCAAGATACCTTTTATAAAATGGTGAACCCCAAGCGTAAGATTCCAGATGAAATCGTGAAACTCACCGGAATTACGAATGAAATGGCGAGTGATGCGCCTGATTTGATTGGTGTCCTAAGTGATTTCTTAGAATTCGTTCAGCAGAAAATCTTAGTTGCGCATGCGATTGGACATGATAAAAACTTTCTGAACTCAGCCTTGTGGCGTACGTCCAAAGTAAGTTTATCCCATCGTGTGTTAGATATTATGATGATTGCGAAATGGCTCATGCCCAAGCGCAAAAATTTGAGCTTAGACTCCCTTCTTCATGCCTATGATGTTCCTGTTACCGTTCGTCACCATGCTCTAGAAGATGCACTCATGACTGCGCAATTATGGTCGCGATTCATGGAAGAAATAAGAGCTAGAGATGTGGATACTCTCGGCGATTTATATGCGTTACTAAGCCATCACTGACCGATGACAAACGAAAGTTTGTGATATGCGGTAGTGGTGGTTTTTTTTAACTGATAGACCTGGAGATCAGGGTTTTCTGGGTGTTGCAGCGATAAGATCCAGTAGGTTGGAATCGTGTGCCACAACGTAAGGAGATCCTCGGCAGATGGGATGGGGTCTGCTGTTGGATGTGAATGAAAGATACCTACTATGGCATGCTGGCTGTCTTTTAGATAGGGAAGCATGTCGATGGGATTAATGGCGAATTGCCGCGTGGGATGTTTGGCGTGATTAGGCAGAGGGATAAATGTATGTATTTGAAGCTCCTTTTGCTGCGAGGAAGCTTCTCCTAGAAGGATCCCGCATGCTTCATTGGGGAGTGAGCGCAAACTGTGTAAGATCATTTCATTATATAACGTCTTCGTTATAAAAATGCTCACTTACGCTCCTCCCCTCACATGGCTTGTAATGAGGTTAGTATATCATGTTTGTTCCTTCAATTCTGCTTGAGGTTTAATAAAGAAAAATACGATGACAAGCATGAGAATAGACAATGAAGCGACGGTAATGAAGAGTGTCTTGTGTGATATACTCATGAGCCACCCGAATAGCGGGGGGCCGAAGGCGACTCCGATAAACCGTAAGCTATTATATAACGAAGTAATCATACCGCGTTGCTCGCGCTCGACTGACCCAGTTATGAGTGTATTCAGGCAGGGGAGAAGGAGTCCTGTTCCTATCCCGCTGAAGGATAGTAAGCCAATGAAGACAATTAGATTCCCGTTTAGGAAAGTAGCTAATGCGAGAGACACGACCATGATCATCAGACCGATATTCATGAGCCAACGCATGAGTTTGCCGTTTTGTTTGATTTTAGCTCCCGTAGTATAAGAGGTAATGACGAGGCAAAGTAAAGGGATGGCCAGGATGAGTCCTTTGCGTACGCCTTCGATATTATAGGGCTTCTCTTCTAAGATTTGTGAGAGGTAGAAGAGTACGCCAAATAATATAAATAAGGTGATTGAGCCGGCAACAAATGCAGGCAGCAGCCAATGACCCTTGCTTCTTAGGATGGTTTTAATTTGCTTCAAATATTGTTTCAGTGGTTCGGCTTCTTTCTCTTTGGCAGGTTCTTTGATCATGAAAATAACAGCAAGCAATGCAAGCAAGCAAAAAAGAGGGAAAGCAAAGAAAGGTGCAAACCAGATTATTAACGCAAGGAGAGAGCCTAAGATTGGACTAATGACCTTTCCGATGCCATTAGAGGCTTCGATGAGTCCGAGTGCTTTGCTTGCTTTGGGTCCCTTGTAGATATCTCTGACTAAGGCCATGGCAATAGGGGCTGTCCCTGCCGCGCCAAGGCCTTGTACAGCTCGGGAGGCTATAAGTATAGGGTACGAGTTCCAGACGGCGCCAAGCCCTGCGAGGACCCCGGCGGCACCGTACACAACGAGTGAAGGGATAATGACAGCCTTCCGAGTGAAACGATCAGATAAATATCCGGCTACCGGAATGAGGATGCCGGCAGTAAGTGAGAACAGTGTAATGATTAGCGAGCTTTGGAAACGGGAGATGCTCATTTTCTCCTGCAGATCAGGCAGGATGGGGACAAGCATGGAATTGCCAAGGACAAGCACCAAAGGAATGGAGGCAATTGCGAGATATTGCCAAACGCTTCCTTTCTCACTGGCATCAGTTTTTGGTTTGTCGGACGTTTCTTCGTGTTCGTAGAACTTCATTTTATTAACTGGAGACTTACCTTTATGTTTAATGGCAGCGTGCTTCATGGGAGCTTTTCCTTTCATCGCAAAGAGTAGGATTACTTTTCCCCGATTGGAAGAAAGCATACTTCTGGAGTGTGATGTTGGAATTTTCGCTAATTTGGAGATAATATAGAGGGAGTGGAGGTTGATACTGTGAAGAAGAATCTCATCGTGATTGCTTTCGTCGTGTTATTGGCGGGCTTTGCGATTTATCAAAATGTGCAGAATGTAGATAAACAAACGTTGATGCCAAGCGAGCAAGCGGCAAAGGTGAATTTCTTAGCACCTTCTTTTACCTTGCAAGGATTAGATGGGAAAGATTACTCCGTTGGCGGACCTCGCGCTAAGCCGATGTTCGTGAATTTCTGGGCATCCTGGTGTGGTCCATGCGAGGAAGAAGCGCCTGATCTTGTGAATTTGTATAAGAAATATGAAGGGAAATTTGATCTTTATGCGGTGAATGTGACGCCTGGGGATAAAATGGACAATATTAAGAAATTCGTGGAAACGTATCAGTTTCCTTTCCCGGTGTTGCTTGATAAACAAGGGACGAATGCCGATACTTACAACGTTATTGCGATTCCCACAAGCTTTCTTATTGATAAAAATGGCGTGATTCGGGACATTATCCATGTACTCTCCCCGAAGGAGCTTGATAAGAAGATGGCAAGTCTTCTGAAGGAAGAATGAGTATACATGCAAAAAGCTGCAAGAGCTAATATGCTCTTGCAGCTTTTTCGTAGGCTTAATGATTGACTAAGCCTAATCGTTCTTGTTGCTCTTTTTTTACAGGCTCAACACGTTGTCTGCTGATTAGTGCATAACGTAAGCTGTCTACGAGTGCGTACCAACTAGCTTCGATAATGTTGCTGGATACACCTAGTGTATTCCAGGTAGTGTTAAAGTCTGTGGATTCCATCAAGACGCGAACCTTACCGGCTGTGGCACCTTTCTCGTCCAATACTCGCACTTTGTAATCAGAAAGGTGTACATTCTTAATATCAGGATAGTACTGAATGAGCGCTTTCCGTAAAGCATTATCAAGTGCATTAACGGGACCATTGCCTTCAGCCGCGGTATAGATCGTTTCGCCATGCACTTTCACTTTGACGATAGCTTCTGAAACGACGGAACGATTGGCCGTTTTCTCAACGAGCATTTTGAATGACTCAAGGGTGAAGATTTCTTCAAGACCTTCGAAGGCTTCGCGCAGTAAGAGTTCTAACGTTGCATCAGCGCCCTCGAATTGATAGCCTTGATGTTCCATATCTTTAATTTTCTCAATGATTTCTTTCGTCTTCTGGTGCTCTTTGTTGAAATCCAAGTTAAGCTCTTGTGCTTTGACGAGTACGTTGCTTTGGCCAGCAAGCTCGGAAACAAGCACACGCTGCTTATTACCGACAAGCTCAGGCTTCGTATGTTCATACGTGCTTGCATCCTTGAGGATCGCAGAGACGTGAATACCGCCCTTGTGCGCGAATGCTGCATTACCAACGTAAGGTTGGTTAACAGGCATGTGCATGTTGGCAATTTCGCTGATATATCTTGAAACGGAAGTAAGTGATTTCAATTGATCTACGGAAATAACATGATAGCCCAGCTTCAACTGCAAGTTAGGGATAATGGAGCTCAAATTGGCATTGCCGCAGCGTTCTCCGTAGCCGTTGATCGTTCCTTGAACTTGTCTAGCGCCGGCTTGTACGGCAGCAAGTGAGTTCGCTACACCTAATTCACAATCATTATGGGCGTGGATTCCCACAGGAGTAGATACATGCTGTGTAACTGTTGTTACGATCTCTGTAATCTCGTTAGGCAAGGATCCGCCATTCGTGTCACACAACGTAATCCAATCAGCGCCAGCGTCCTGCGCTTTTTTGATGGTTTGCAACGCGTAAGAAGGATTGTTTTTGTAACCATCGAAGAAATGCTCGGCATCATAAATGACTTCCATCCCGCTGCTTTTCAGAAAGAGTACAGAGTCATAAATCATATTCAAGTTTTCTTCAAGCGTCGTTTGGATCGCCGTAGTCACATGAAAGTCCCATGACTTACCGAAAATCGTTGCGACTTGAGCACCCGATTCAACGAGTCGGTTTAAGTTAATGTCATCAGCGGCAAGCGAATCTTTACGTCTTGTGCTGCCAAACGCAGTGATTTTGGCATTCTTGAAAGTCATTGTACGAGCCCGCTCAAAGAATTCAATGTCTTTGCTGTTGCTGCCCGGCCATCCGCCTTCAATATAATGAACCCCAAGCTCATCGAGCTTACGGGCAATTTTGATTTTATCCTCGACGGATAGGGAGATTCCTTCTCCTTGCGTTCCGTCTCGTAGGGTGGTGTCGAAGATTTTGACTGATGTTGGCATGGGTTCCTCCTTCAAAAGCTAGCAAAGTGACTTCGGTGTTAAGAGTTGCGAGTAGTTTCGCTTGCTTTAAAGCGCTAATGTATAATTTACGATTATAACATAAATGTACAGCTAAAGACATCATAACGTAAAATTGTGCCGCCTTGAATGATTATTTTTTTGACAACTCAAGATGGTTGTGTTTCACTCGAGTAGACGGCTCTGAAATCTCACTCAATCACACTGGGAGGTATCCATATGGTGTCCATAGAGCATCATTATCCCAAGCAAGGCAGAGTCATTTTACATATAGATATGAATGCTTTCTATTGCTCGGTTCATGAAGCGGTAGAGCCGGAATTATACAAAGGCAAGCCTCTTGCTGTTGCTGGAAGTGTAGAGCTGCGTAAAGGGATAGTCGTTACTTCATCATATGCAGCGCGCAAGCTGGGGATCAGGACAGGAATGCAAGTTAGGCAAGCGTTGAAAATTTGTCCGGATCTCATCTTAATTAGACCTGATTTTGATCTCTATCGTAATTTCTCGAGGCGGTTTATGCAGATAGTCTATGGATATTCACCGATGGTAGAATCTATGTCTATCGATGAATGTTTTGTAGATATCACAGGATCCAAACAGTTCGGAACGCCGCTAGAAATTGCTAATAGTATTCAAAGTAGAATAATGAAAGAACTGAAATTGCCCTGTTCTATTGGCGTTGCCCCAAATAAGCTGCTAGCGAAGATGGGCTCAGATATGAAGAAGCCGAATGGCATTACGGTTTTGCGGCTTCGGGATGTGCCTACTGTGTTTTGGGACAAGCCTTGTCATTACTTATATGGTATAGGGAAAAAAACGGCGGAAAAGCTGACTAGGCTTGGTATCCATACCTTAGGGCAGTTAGCAGTGGGGGATGACGCCCTGCTAAGTAAGCACTTTGGCGTGATGGGCGCGCACTTGAAGCGATCTGCCAATGGGATTGATCCATCGGTGGTGAATCCAGAGCAAGAACAGAGTAAGTCGATTGGGCATACGACGACATTGCCGCGTGACTACACGGATCGCATCGAAATTCATCGGGTCCTGCTGAATTTAGCGGATCAGGTAGCGAGAAGGCTGCGAAAGCAAGAACTCATGACTTCAACGATCCAGATCACGATTCGTGATCCTGAGATGAGGACGATTACGAGATCGCTTACGCTGCCAACGCCTACTGAGCATATGGATGATATCTATCGTACTTCCTGCCAGTTATATGATCATCAATGGGAAGATGGGAATCCGGTTCGACTCTTAGGAATCACCCTGCAGAATTTGATTGCCAAGGAAGAATCCTACGTCCAGCTTGATTTATTCGATTATGAGAAACAGCCGCGCAGGGAGAATCTGAATAAAGTCATGGATGGGCTGCGAGATAAATTTGGTGAAGGTGTGATCCTTACAGCGGGAATGATGAGCGACGATCCATCTTCCTTAATTCGAAATCATAAAGTGAGAGGAACTTCCTTGCAGATGGATCATTTGCGAAATAATCCTCTTCATAAAGACAAGGAGGAGTGAGGACGTGGCTCATTGCTTGGGGTTTGCGGGATATTCAAATAGTGGGAAAACAACGCTGGTAGCTAAGCTTACTGTTGAAATGAAGCATCGCGGCTATCGGATCGCGGTAATGAAACATGATGCACATGGACACTATAAAGAAGCGAAAGGTGCTGACTCCACTGTTTTCGCCGAATCAGGCGCAGAAGTTGTGGTTACACTTTCTCCAGATGCCATACACGTTTATGAGAAAAAGGAGTCGCCAAGCCTAGAGGAGCAGTTACTAACCTATTCCCATCTTGATTATATTTTTATCGAAGGATTCAAGAGGGAAAAGCATCCAAAGATTGCTGTTTATCGTACAATAGAACAAAGAGAAATGATCAAAGCGCTAGTTCCTTTTCCTGTAGCAGCTGCGACAGATTTAACAATGCAAGAAGAGGTTGTTAATTATCCGCTGTTCAATTTGAATGATATTAGCGGAATTGCCGACTTTATTGAGCAGTATTTTGTTGATTGTCAATTTTAAGGTTTGAACTTTGTCCGTATTTATATTATATTTTACAGTGAGGATAATTTGAGGAGGAGTAGAAAACATGGCAAAGTATACATTCGTTGATAAAGATACCTGCATCGCTTGCGGCGCTTGCGGAGCTACAGCTCCAGATATCTATGATTACGATGATGAAGGTTTAGCAGAAGTGATTTTTGATGGAGATGGAAACAAAGGGGTTACTGAAATTCCTGAAGATCTATTTGATGATCTACAAGATGCTCAAGATGGCTGCCCGACAGACTCCATTAAAGTTGCGGATTCACCTTTTAGCTAATCATAATTAAAGATTCATTTTGTGGAAAAATCACGAAATGTCGAAAGAGCTCGTTTCCTGTATGGGAACGGGCTCTTTTTTTTGCTGAAAAGCGGTGAAATTTGTAACAATTTATTGCCAATTCCTACATAGCATCTTACAATGAAACTAGTAAACTCGGGGAGGATTATATGGGTAAGAAGAAATGGATTAAGACTTTAGTAGTAGGTCTATTGTTAATGGTATTTTCGACATATTTCTACACCGTGAACTCGAGTGGTTTGTTTTACTTTGTTGAAGGTCCTCTCCAAGATATTTTGCGTGGTGCAAAATCGGTCGATGAGCGTCAACCGGATGATCGCATCAAGATTGTTAAAATCGATGAGAAATCACTTTCTGCCATCGGGAAGTTTCCATGGGATCGAAGTACATATGCGCAAGTCATAGAGAAATTGGAGCAATCCGGTGCCGCGGCTATTGGGATCGACGTTGTGCTTGCAGAGCCTTCGAAGAACCCGGCTGACGATAAAGCATTAGCTGATGTGCTAGCGAAGTACTCCAATATTATTTTACCAGTACAAATCAATTACCCCTCTAAACAACAGTCTGCAGGCGAACTAGTTCCTGAAAGAATTGATTACCCCTCCACAACCCTAACGACCAAAAGAGATCAGATGGCACACATCAATGTGTTTGTTGATAAGGATGGCAAAGCTCGTAAGCTGCCGGTTGGATTGCCAGACGAGAAAGGCACTTACATACCCGCGTTCAGTGTTGCTCTGGCGAATTTAGTTTTGGAAGATAACGAAAAGGTCAAGCGTGATCCAGGCACGGGAGAATGGATGCGCGGAACTGAAGTCGTGCCTACCAATGAAAGAAATCAAGTGACGACAGAGTTCTTTACACTGCCAAGGCAAAAGGTGGATGCAACAACTGGCTATGAATTGTTGTCATTCGTTGATGTTCTTAATAGTTCTAAACCGTTGCCTTTGAAGGGGAGCATTGTGCTGGTGGGCCCATTCGTAACGGCTATGCAGGATGAGTACCCGACACCGATCTCTTCCGTCAAAATGTTCGGGATTGAGATTCATGCGAATATGATTCAAACCTTGTTAGAAAGTGTTTTCTATAAAGATGCTTCGAAGTCAGCTGGGATCGCTATTATTCTTCTTGTTTCGCTGCTTGCGATATTCTTATTTGAAAAGTTCAATGGGAAGACTGCACTATTCATTTTCCTTGGCTTGTTCGTACTCTATGGCCTTATTTGGTTAGGGTTCTATAGCATTGGTTCCTTGTTCTTGCCGCTGGTCTATCCGCAATTTGCGCTAGTTACCATCTACGTGTGGTCATTGGTTAGCCATTACTTGGAAGAACGGAAGGAACGGAATCGGGTTACGGGGATTTTCGGACGATTCGTTTCCAAAACCGTTGTGGACGAGCTCCTTCAATCCGGTGAGGATGTGAAGCTTGGCGGAAGCCGTAAGGATATCTCATTGATATTTGTTGATATTCGCGGATTTACACCGATGTCGGAACGACTAGAGCCAGAGCAAGTTATTCAGGTGCTTAATGAGTATTTGGATGTATGTACGAAAGCTATTTTCAAGTTCAATGGTACGCTGGATAAATTTATTGGTGATGGCGTTATGGCGATGTTTGGCGCACCCATTGAATATGATAATCACCCTGAAATGGCCGTGCGTGCTGCGATCGAGATGAAGTCTCAAGCAGATATTCTCGAGCAGAAGTTGATTAAAAATTATGGTATCGGTGTGAAATTTGGCTTGGGAATCAATAGTGGCCCAGCGGTTGTAGGTAATATTGGGTCCGAGGATCTGCGGTTGGATTATACCGCCATCGGGGACACCGTTAACTTGTCGGCACGTCTTGAATCCAATGCGAAGCCAGGGCAAATTTTAATTAGTGAACAGACCTATGAGCGAGTCAAGGGGCAATTCGAGATCGAATCCATTGGTGAGATCAAAGTAAAAGGGAAAGAAAAACCCGTTGCAGTGTACGAAGTTATCGGGCATTTGTAAATAGAGTTGCTGGGAGGCATGCAGAGTGGGTATGACAAAGAAATCATATATTTCAATATTATTAAGCTTTAGCTTGGTGTTTAGTTTAGTGTCATTGCTGTTGGTTAAGCCCGTGGATGCGAAAACGGTCCGCGTTGCCATTATTTCGGCATTATCTGGAGACGTGACGATTAAAAAGGGTGGCGGCTCTAAAACATATGATGCTTATGAGAGCATGAGTTTAAACCAAGGCGACACTATTTATACAGGGGATAGCTCCTCAGTAACACTGAATTTAGCTAGTGGTGACGCCGATGTTACATTGGGTGATAATGCTGAGCTAAATGTATCAGATCTCAATTCTGCAGATGGAAACAAGAAATCCAAGCTTAAGGTTTGGGCGGGCTCCATGTGGGTCAAAGTAAAATCGTTGGCCGGTGCGGATGATGAATTTGAGGTTGAAACGCCTACTGCTGTAATGGGTGTACGCGGAACGCAATTCTTCGTATCGGTTGACCCTGTTACTGGTAAAACGAAAATGGCTGTAGGTGCTGGGAAAGTTTCCGCATCGACTGTGACAACTAACACGGATGAGACGCAGACGACAACGATTACATATTTATATCCGACCCAACAAATCTCGTTGGATGATCGTGATGAAACGACGGATCTGGACTTGAAAGTGGAATTCCTTGATCTTGAAGATTTTATCAAGCAAGCATCTCCTGAAATCATTAAAGAATTGATTCTAAACAAAGCAGAAATGGATAAAGAGAACGAAGCGTTTATTGAGAAAAAGAAAAAAGAGCTTGAAGCGGGTATTATTTTAAATGACCAAACTTCAATGAGTATTAAAAATTTATCGGATTTAGATAAAGTTAAGCAAAACTTAGATAATTTGGTCGGTAATATTGCTAAGGGAGCATTGGCTGAGAATAAATTTAATCAAGAGTCATTAGATAAAATTATTGAGGATACGAATAAAAAGATTTCCCTAGAAGATAAAAAACTGGATTTATCTAAAGTTAAACCGTTGGATACAACGGCTGGTATTGATCCTGATTTAGAGAAAAAGAAACAAGAAGAGTTGAAAAAACTAGAAGAACAGAAGTTGAAAGCGAAGCTTGAAAGTGAGAAAAAAGCAGAGGAAGCGAAGCAAAAGCTGGCTGCTGCATTAAAAAAGCTTGAAGACGAAAAGAAGAAAATTGAGGAAGAAAAGAAGGCTGCTGAGGATAAGGCGAAAGCTGTAGCAGAAGCGCTGTTGAAGAAAGATATGACGAAGGAAGAGATAAATAAATTTGATGCGGATGCGAATCCGAAGAAGGACGTGACACCTGTAATCCCATCGGATCCAGGACCTGACACAGGAACACCAGCACATCCAACTCCTTCTGTTAGCTTGAATACTTCGCCGCCAATCGAGGGAAGCACGTATCATTTAAATATTAATATGACTGACTTCATCAGTGATTATGGTAATGGTATATATGCAGTTGAGGTTCATCTGAGTTATGGGACCAATACTGTGTTTGCGGGTGCGAATCCACATGTTGGAGCTCTTCCCAATAAGGAATTCTTTGCGACAACAATTGAAGGTGGAACAAGTGCGGACTACTTCAATGTTTACGAGTCGACCCCTGCTAGCAAAGAACTCGTATATGCTGTGACGAATTTTGGTAGTGTAGGCAATATCGGTTTTGCGGGTACTAAGAAGCTTGTCAGTATCCCAATGAGTTCGATAGGACCTGATACGATCAGAGTTAGTAAAATTGTGATTGTTCGTAAAAATAGTAATGGTACGGTAGAGAGAATTAGTAACCTTCCTGCTATAACTCCACTACCAGTTGGGACTAATCTAATTATTCCAAATCCTCCTGGTCAAGGTTAAAAAGATTAATATTTACTAGATAAAAAAGGAGATTCCAATGAAACCATTACAACAGATATTTGTTTCAAGTCTAATCGTTGCTGCCTTGCTTGGAAGCTCATCGGCTATGGCTGCTGGTTTAGAAGCGGATGCTTTAAAGTCGAGTACGGGCCAGATTCTCTCGGACGTGTCGACCATAGCAGGCATTGGCGATTTTGATGATATTAACGGGTCTGCCTTACAAGCGGCATTTCGTGCTCCAGGGAGTGTGCTGCAGCTTGCTGATGGAAGTCTACTGATTGCGGATACCCGTAATCATGTCATTCGTAAATTGAAGGATGGTCAAGTGACCACATTTGCAGGTCCTGAGACCGCAGTATTGAAGAATAATCAAGGCTTCCCAGCAGGTGGACTTCTGGATGGGAAAGCAGCGGAAGCGTTCTTTAATGAGCCGACGGGGCTTGCTTTGGATGCCAAAGGGAATGTCTATGTAGCGGATGCTGGTAACCATGCGATTCGTAAAATAGATGTGCATGGAATTGTTTCAACTCTTGCAGGCAATGGTGTGCCTGGAAGCAAAGATGGTAAAGGTGCTGAAGCTAACTTCAATCACCCAAGTGATATTGCTGTTGCAGTAGATGGCTCCATTTATGTGGCGGATTCACTCAATCATAATATACGTAAAATCGCTGTAGATGGCCGTGTTACGACACTGTCAGCAGCTGTTTCACGCGTTATTCAAGTTCGTCCAGGTGAAGCTTCATTCGCGGGTGATTATCACGACGGAAGCCTTTCTACGGCTTCGTTCAATGAGCCCTCTGGGCTTGCACTAGACAGCAAAGGCAATCTATATGTAAGCGACACGGGGAATCAGCGTATCCGATATATTGACTTTGCATCAGGTCTTGTATCGACGATTGCAGGATCAACCCCAGCGGTAAGCGGCTCTTCAATATACGGGAAAAACGAGTTATTTGCTGAAGGTGACTTTGCAGATGGTGCAGCCTTGAAAGCGAAGTTTGATTTCCCTAAAGGACTTGCTATGACCTCCGAGGGTGGTCTGTTAATCGCGGATAGCTTGAATCATTCGGTTCGCTATTTATTGAATGGCCAAGTAACGACACTCACCGGTACCCTACAAACAGGTGAAGCTGATGGCGTAGAGCAGTCGGCTGAGTTCTATAATCCTACGGATGTACTTGAGACATCGCAAGGTAATGTAGTCATTGCGGATGCTTCTAATAACAAAATTCGCAAAATAGCGCCATATCAATTGCCTGCGAATGTATCCAATGATGGGCAGGTGAAGGTAGTTAGCGGCAATAAGCTTATTAGCTTTGATGCTCAACCTGAAATTCAAGATGGGCGCACAATGGTGCCTGTGCGTGCGATCAGTGAAACGTTTGGTTATAAGGTGACCTATGCTGAGCAGGCTGGCAAATCAGTTGTACAGCTCTCCAAAGGTGATGTGACAGTGGTGTTGACGATTGGTGAAACCGGCATTGTTCGCAAGCAAGCTGGCATGCCAGATCGTAAGCAAGTGACGGATGCAGCGCCTTATGTGAAGCAAGATCGCACTTATGTTCCAATTCGCTTCTTCGCTGAACAGATCGGGTTGGATGTACAGTGGGATGCTGTGCATCAAACGGCTATTTTACGTGTGAAATCCTATTTGAAATAGGATCGTGTGCAAGAAAGGCTTGGCAGGGATAACTCCTTGTCCAAGCCTTTTTCTAATATTTGACTTCAGCTTTGAGCTTCTATTGCCGATAAAAACGGAGAGTAGTACGAAGCAGGTTGGGGGGCTGAAAGCTTGAAGTCGAATAATCGAAACGATCAATTGGAGCGATTTTTCCAACATAATCCGATCGAGGATCCTCAGTATCTCAAGAAATATGTCAAAGAGCATCCTGATCATAAAATGGCATGGTATTTGCTTGGCAGAGAATACACGGCTCAGGGTAAAACAGGTAAGGCTGCGTATTGTTTTGCACAGGCAGGTGAAATATATGAAGCTTTCGAGCAACGAAAAATAGTGTTGGAAGGTCCTGTACCTACAAGTTTAGCAGCTTCAATTTTAAACAAAGGGGCAGTGCCTGTAGAACGTCAATCCAAACCACGTGGCAGACGGAGGTGGTTGCCATACCTTATTATGTTTGTCTTAATGCTGGCTCTTCCTGCGGGAATGGATCTAGCAAAGTCGGATGTGATGGAAGGCGTGGTAGCAGAGCAACCTGTGGTTGAAGAAGTGACAGTTGTTGAAAGTATTCAGAATGTGGATCCGGGCTTAAAGCTATATTTCTCCAATGGAGATTGGGGGAAGAAGCTGCAACAGATCTTACAACCTTTTGTTAGAGGAGCAGGAGAGTCTGTGATCATAGATGCTCCTACAAGTAAAGATGGGCAATGGAAGGAATGGCATCGTTCAGTTAGTCCGCTTCTAAGCGTAGAGCATTCAGGAACAAGTGGGAATGAGGCTGTTTTGAAGTATTATCAATCTCAAATTTGCGCTTGTCAGGTTGTAGATAGCTCTAAGCTGGTTCCTGTCATTACTGCGTGGATGCATGAACGTGAAGAAGCCATCATTTTGCAAAGTGCAATTCACGCTTATCAAACCAAAACGGGTGTATTTCCAGAAAAGGCAGAGCAATTGACGAAGCCTTATCCTGATAATCTGTTGCCGGGACTTACGCCACAGATGAAAGAGGCTTTCCCTGAAGCCTTGCAACGTGCGGCCGAGTTAACGAAACAAGGGGTTGCACAGGTGCCGAAACCTTCAGGGGGGACGAAAGATGAGCAACCAACGCAACCGATCGAAGAGAAGGCAGTTGCTGCGAGTAGTTCTCAGTCCTTAGCCTCCCCTGAGCCGTTCGTAGAGCCTCTCAGGATTATCATTGATACAGATCTACACCAACTGGCTGTTGCGAGTGGGGATTTTATTCTGAGGCGTTATCCGGTAGGTTTAGGAGGCGCTAAAACGCCGCAAGGTGATTTCATGATCAGTGAAAAAGTGCGTAACCCCAATGGCAGATCGAATGGCGAGTTTGGCAGCCGCGGGATGACCTTGTCGGGTACGCTCTATGCGATTCATGGGACGAATAAGCCCAAGAGCATTGGCAAAGATGAATCTCATGGCTGTATCCGAATGCTCCAGGCGGATGTGGAAGAGCTGTATAATATGGTCCCTCAACAAACGAAGGTGACGATTGGGAAAGGTGTGTTACCAGCTTCTGGGACTGGTGAAGGAATGGGAGCTGGGGGTGGTAAGCCTCAACAAGCAATTGGCTTGCCGCTCCAGACGAAGGACAATAATCCTGGTAAGGTGTATAGATGGTTGGATTAAAAAAGGAGAGGGCAAGCACGAAACTTGCCCTCCCCTTTATGTGTTTTTCTTATCATCGGTGGTATGTAAGTCATCTGTTGAAACTGCAAGATTTTTTCTTGACAAGATTACAGAAAGCGATTACAATTCGAAATGTGAAGTTTTCAATCACTTTAACGAAATCATTTGTTCAAAATGAGCAGTAAAGTCATGAAGAGGATAACAACTAAGAAAATCGATCCTGTCCAGTAGATGGCTTTCATATTCACTTCATTTTTTTGTCTGCGAGAAGCAACTACTGGTTTGCGTTTGGCCATAAGAATCACCTTTTCCATTAGGATTAAACGAGATGGTTCTATCATATCATAAGTAAGCGCATTCAACGAATAAGAAAATGAGCGATGTTTTTAAAAAAAGAAGTATTGACGTTCATGTCATTTTATTGTAAGATTTAGTCACACGGAACACTCAAAACAATTAAATATGTCAGTTTTAATAACATGTTACCGCAAGGGCATTAGTTATTAGAAGAAATGCAAGTCTTCTTCTATAACTATGCCCTTTTTATTTTGCCAATTGTGAATTATGAAAGGGGTTGGTAGCGCAAACTAATGGCAAGTTTAATCATCGGGTACACGCTTCACCAATAAATAAAACTAGATGAATTAAAAAAGGGAGAAGATGATCACATGAACATGAAAAAATGGTCAACAATTGGTTTAGCAACATCTATGGCACTCGTAGCTGCAGGTTGCGGTAAATCTACACCCGTAGAAACAACAAAACCAGCAGCATCTGTAGCTCCAACAGCAGCAGCATCTGCGGCTCCAACGGCAGCAGCTTCAACAAAACTTACTGGTGATTTTGAAATCCAATACTTTGTTGGCGGCTACGGCGACAAATGGTGGAAAAAAGTTATCGCTGATTTCCAAGCGAAAAACCCTGATTTGAAAATTAAAGAAAGTGCGGGACCAAAAATCAACGAACAAATGAAACCCCGTTGGATCGCTGGTAACCCACCTGATTTCGTATACATCGATGGACCTGAGTTGTTCGACCGTCAAATGGTTACAGACGGACAACTGGAAGATCTGACTGACTGGATTAAAGATGCTAAAAACGTGGATGGCGAGAAAATCATTGATTTGCTTGCACAAAAACCACAACTATTTGATGGCAAAACGTACAACATTCCTTTCGTAATGAGCTCATGGGGTATCTTCTACGATAAAGCTCTTTTCAAAGACAAAGGTTGGGCTGAGCCGAAAGATTTCGAAGAGTTCTTGGCTGTAAGTGAAAAAATCAAAGGTGCTGGCATCAATCCTTTCATCCACACTGGTAAATATCCATACTACATCAACGGCGGCGTATTGCTACCAGCGATCGTATCTGCTAACAACAATGACTACAAATTGCTGCAAGATATGTCTACAAACAATCTTGAAGCTTGGAAAAACCCAGCAATCATCAAAGGTCTAAACAAAATCGTTCAAATGCGTGATAAAGGTTACATCGACAAAGCATCCGTACAAATCAACCACACGGATTCCCAATCCTTGTTCCTACAACACAAAGACGCATTCATCCCGAATGGTCTATGGTTACCAAACGAAATGGCGAAAGACGTTCCAGGCGGATTTGATTTCGGCTTCATTCCATCCATCACACAAGATAAAGGTGGAAAAGTTGTAGCTAACACGTCCACAGCTACTTTCGGTATCGCGAAAAAAGCGAAAAACAAAGATGCTGCTAAAGCATTTATGCAATTCGTATTCTCCAAAACACAAGCTTCCCAATGGGCTGAGCTGAGTGGTGCTCCTTCCAACGTTAAAGGTGACATTTCATCTTCCAAAGCTCCTAACTTCGTTAAGGATGCTGCGAAATTCTTGTCTTCACCTGACACAGTTGTAGTTCCAACTGTTTCCTTCGCTGCTGACGTTGATAAAGCTATGCAAGATGCAACAGTTGCTTTGACAATCGGAACCATTACACCTGAACAATGGGTTACACGTGTAACTGATGTAGTTGCCAAACAAAAGAAATAGGAACTGAATGAAGCAGTGCGGAGAACAACAAGGGCATAGCTGCCTAAGGCGTTCTCCGCCATTTTAATGATAGGACGGTGACGATAGAATGAAGACCAACGCGAAAAAGCTGAAACGGAATTTGTTCATCGCTTCATTCATCATTCCGACTTTTCTATTCTTCTGTGTATTTACGATATATCCCGTTATACAGGCGTTACAGAAGTCTTTCTATGATTGGTCAGGAATGTCTGAAAATAGCGAGTTCATTGGTTTTGATAACTTTGTTGAACTTTTCAAAGATCCGATTGTACTTAGAGCCATTGGAAATGACTACTTCCTAGTCGTAGGAAAAGTGATTGGGATTATGATTTTGGCGACTTTCTTCGCCGTTGCATTAACGAGATTTAATTTGAAGGGTTCTGGTTTCTTCCGAGCCATCTTCTTTATCCCGAATGTTATTTCAGTCGTTGTTATCGGCGTACTTTGGAATTTCATTTACAATCCGCAAATCGGTTTCTTGAATGCGTTCTTGTCTCTTTTTACCGAAAAGAAAGTTGATATTACTTGGTTAGGTTTTCCTCAGCATACGATCTGGATGCTTTTACCTCCTACAATTTGGGCTGGTATCGGCTTCTATATGATCCTCATGATTGCTGCAATCGTGAATATTCCTGCTTCCTACTATGAGGCAGCTAATATAGACGGAGCCGGTCAATGGTCGCAATTCCGCCATATCACCATGCCGCTCATTTGGGAGCAAATTAAGGTTTCCATCGTTAACATCGTAATTACTACACTCAACGGTTCATTCGTTATTGTTCAGTTAATGACCAATGGCGGACAACCCGATAATACGACGCAAGTTATGGGTTCTTATCTGTATCGGATGGCTTTTCAACAGTATCATTTCGGTTATGGAGCTGCCATTGGTGTCATGATCCTCATCGTGTCACTTATTACAACACTAATCTTGCAACGTATTATGCGCCAAGAGACAATCGAAATGCACTAAAGTCATCATAGACAAAGATACTGAGGGAGGGAAACCATCGTATGGCTATCAAAAATCCATTAGCGAAAATGTTAGTTTGGATCATTCTGATTATATGGAGTGTCGCTGTGCTCTATCCACTCGTGTGGACATTGCTCGATGCACTCAAAAATAATGAACAATTCTTCTTAAATGCTCCGTGGGCATTGCCTAAATTCCCATTACTATGGTCAAATTTCTCCTATGTTTGGAGTAAGTACAATTTCAGTACATACTTCCTAAACTCCATTGTAGTTACGGTAGGAAGTACGCTGCTCGGGATGATTCTTGCTGCAATGACTGCATATATTCTGGCGAGATATGATTTTAAAGGGAATAAAGTTCTCTTAACCATCTACATCTCCTCCATGATGATTCCGTTCGCGCTTGCATTGATTCCATTATTCTTCTTGTTGAACGATCTACATTTAATCAATACGTGGCTGGGGCTCATTCTCGTCTATGCAGCACTCAACTTGCCATTCGGGATCTTCTTGCTCGTCGGCTTCTACAAATCGCTTCCGAAAGAGATTGAAGAGGCTGCGATTATTGATGGAACTTCACACTATGGCACGTTCTTCCGCGTTATGTTACCATTGTCACAGCCAGGTCTAATTACGGTTATGATTACGAACATGCTGAATAACTGGAATGAATACTTCCTAGGGGTTGTTCTAACGAACGAGCCTACCAAGTACACACTTCCAATTGGTTTGGCAGTTATGCAAGCTGAGATGCAATATCGTGTGGAGTGGGGTCCACTATTCGCAGGATTGCTGATCACGACATTACCGACTTTGATCGTATATATGATATATCAACGCCAAATTGCAAGTGGTATTACAGCTGGGGCTGTGAAATAACTGTATATGGCAATGCATAGAAAAAACACCTTAACCTAGAGGAATTTATCCTTTCGGGGGGGTGTTCTTTCTACTATAATGGGGATAGGTAAAAGCAAACAAGGAACGGCCAAACTTGTGGGCTATAGGTGAATCAGATGAGTGTAATGTATGCATTTCAGAAGATGGGGCGATCGTTAATGATCCCTATTGCGGTGCTGCCGGCAGCATCCATACTTCTTCGAATTGGTAAAATGTCTTTTAATGATCCGTTCCTCGTTCATGTAGCTCAGATTTTTGAGCTTGGAGGAAGCGCTATTTTTGATAATTTGCCGCTTATATTTGCCATTGGCATTGCCATTGGACTTACATCAGGGGATGGCATTGCTGCGCTGGCAGCGGCAGTAGGATACTTGGTTTTTGACAATGTACTTAAACATTTCCAAGCCGGTTCAGGTGGATCAGAGCCCTTGGATACAGGCGTACTTGGAGGCATGCTGGTAGGGATGCTTTCAGCCACTTTCTTCAATCGATTTCAACATATCCGATTACCGAAGGCACTAGGATTTTTCGGTGGCAAGCGATTTGTTCCACTCGTTACATCGTTAGTCATGGTATTCCTTGGCGTATTGATAGGGTTTATCTGGCCTCCAGTGCAGCGGGGTATCAGTGTGATCGGGATGTGGATTGTCGACAACGGAAACATCGGAGTTTTCATTTACGGGGTGATGAATCGCCTGCTAATTCCAACAGGACTACATCACGTCATTAATAATATCGCTTGGTTTCAAATTGGAGATTTCGTCACACCTGCAGGCAAAGTGGTACATGGGGATATCTCACGCTTCTTCGCAGGGGATTTATCAGCAGGGATGTTTATGACTGGGTTTTATCCTGTGATTATGTTCGGACTGCCAGCAGCTGCCCTTGCCGTCGTTCGCAGCACCTCTTCGAACACACGGAAATTTGTAGCACCTGTGATGTTAAGCGCCGCACTAACAAGTTTCCTAACTGGAATTACAGAACCAATTGAATTCGCCTTTATGTTTGTAGCTCCTGGACTTTATATCATTCATGCCGTATTAACCGGCTTCTCGATGCTGATCATGAACATCCTGCAAGTGAAAATGGGGTTTGGCTTCTCAGCTGGATTTATTGATTTCGTTTTGAACTGGCATTTAGCTACGAATCCATATTGGATACTTCTTATTGGTGCAGGGTACTTTATCTTATATTTTGTAACCTTCCGCGCGTACCTGCATTACTTCCCAATGAAAGTTGCAAGTAAAGACGATGTTGAACAACCGGAAATAGGAGAAACTGAGGTTAACAACACGGTAAAAGAAGATCGACCTTCAAGCATTCTCAAGTATATCGGCGGAGCTTCTAATATTATATCCATTGATGCCTGTATTACACGACTGCGCTTACTTGTGAAAGATGAGATCCTCGTCAAAGATGGCGAGCTGAAGGAACTTGGTGCCATTGGTGTTATCCGGCTAGGAAAAGGCAATGTACACGTTGTTTTTGGGACGGAGTCGGAGCAAATTCGTGAAAGCATTAAACCTTTGCTAGGTACCAAAGAGAAATAATCAGGACAAGCCTAAGAACGCGGAGGTGTCTTATGATTGATCGGACGATCATACATGTTCTATCCCATAACGTCGTGATGGCGCATTTGAGCTCAGGGAAAAATTCCATCGCATTCGGTAAGGGAATCGGATTCAAGAAAACACCGGGCATGATGATTAATGAAGGTGAAATTACACAAGAGTTCCTGTTACATACATCCGAAGTTTTGAAAAACTATGAACAAATTCTCAATGCCGTTGATGTGAAAATTATCGGAATCACTGAGGAAGTTATTGCATACGCGCAAAGCATGCTGGAGGGGGACTTCTCGGAAACGATCCATGCATCGCTCGTTGATCATATTAACTTTGCTGTCGAGCGGCAGAAACGCGGGATTTTCATTACGAACCCATTTGCCTATGAAATTGGTTACATGTATCCCGAAGAATATAAAGTCGCGAAAAAAGCTGTTGAATTCCTAAATGAGCATCTGGATGTGAAATTACCTGAAGATGAAGTTGCTTTCTTGACCATGCATTTCAACAGTGCGCGTAAGAAAGAGCAAGCATCGGATTCCCTTGCGGTAGTGAGAGTGGTTTCTCAAACGATTGAGTCAGCGAAGGAGTTGGGTTTTAACTTCGATGATTCATTCTCAACGCTGCGTTTTATCAGTCATTTAAAAGGCGTAATTGAACGGGTTAAGCAAAAGAAAACACTTCAAAACTCACTCCTTTCCAAAATTAAAGAAGAATATGGCGATACGTATGTGAAGGCAAAGGTTCTATCGTTAATGTTAAGTGATGCACTGCAATTGGAAGTGCCTGACGATGAGACGGGATACTTAACGATGCATTTGGAGCGTTTGCTGCAGCGTACCGAAGTATAGGCAGAAATAAATAAGATTGAAGCATTCCCTTGCAACCTTTGTGGAGCAGGGATTTTTTGTGTGAATACGAGGTTAGAGACCTCGAGTGGATTGCATATTTCTACATTGTCAGCTAAACTGACTGTTAGAGTACTTAGAGAACGGAGTGCATAGGACATGCTGTATAAGAAGTTAGCCAAGCCCGTTTTGTTCCGAATGGATCCGGAAAAGGCGCATCATTTGACGATTGACGGCCTGAGTGTTGTAGGTAATTTACCAGGTGGAAAGCAATTACTTAAATCCATGTATGGGGTTCCGGATTCACCGGAATTAACACAGAAAATATGGGGATTACACTTTGGTAATCCAGTTGGCCTTGCTGCAGGGCTTGATAAGAATGCGAAAGCCGTAAAAGGATTTACACAATTAGGTTTTGGTTTTATGGAAGTGGGTACGATTACGCCTAAACCGCAACCAGGTAATGAGTTGCCTCGTTTGTTCCGTCTTCCTGAGGACAAAGCGCTTATTAACCGCATGGGTTTCAATAATGTAGGGACAGCTGAGATGGCACACAACCTTGAGAAAACAGGTAAACGTGCGATTCCAGTAGCCGTAAACATTGGTAAAAATAAATCAACGCCAAACGAGCAGGCCGAGGAAGATTATCGGGCTTGTATTGGAGCGTTATATACATATGGTGATTTCTTTGTTGTTAACATAAGCTCACCAAACACACCTGATTTGCGTAATTTACAACATGGTGATGATTTGAAGCGCTTGTTATCTACCGTGCGAGATGAAATGCAAGTTCAGCACAAGAAGCATGGCGGTGCCGCGAAACCGGTGCTTGTCAAAATAGCGCCAGATCTTTCGGACGATGAGCTTGTTCTTACCGTGCAGATTATTAAGGAAAGCGGAATTTCAGGAATCATCGCAACGAATACCACATTGAGCAGAGAAGGCCTACGTCACGCCAATCGCGAGCAAGCGGGTGGTCTGAGTGGATTGCCATTAACACAGCGCTCAACAGATGTCATTCGACGTGTGTATCAATTGACCGAAGGCAAGCTGCCGATTATTGGAGCTGGAGGGATTTTTACTGCGCAGGACGCGTATGACAAAATCCGTGCCGGAGCTAGCCTTGTTGAGGTGTATACGGCATTAATTTACGAGGGACCGGGTCTGTTAGGCCACATAAATAAAGGGCTACAAGAGCTGCTGAAGAAAGATGGCTTCACACATATTTCCCAGGCAATAGGGGTAGATTCGCACTAACTTCATTCAGGATGGAGGATACATGGATGGATGGACGAGACTGGAAGAAATTTCTACTGCCTTACGAGCAGGCAGTGGAAGAGTTGAAAGTAAAGTTCAAGACATTACGTGGCGAGCTCAAAAGTCGTGAAGAGTACGCACCGATTGAATTTGTAACGGGACGTGTCAAGAAAATATCAAGCGTGCTGGAGAAAGCGAAGCGTTTGAGCGTACCTATGGACCAATTAGAATCAGGCATTGAAGATATCGCGGGCATCCGTATTATGTGCCAATTCGTAGAAGATACCGAAACACTTGCTGAACTTATCCGCAGCAGACAAGATATGAGTGTTGTCTACGAAAAGGATTATATTACGAATAAAAAGCCAAGCGGCTATCGAAGCTTTCATATTATTATTGAATATCCTGTTCAAACCGCACTAGGCATGAAGAAAATTCTAGCAGAAGTGCAGATCCGGACGCTGGCTATGAATTTCTGGGCGACGATTGAGCATTCTTTGAATTATAAATATAAAGAGCAATTACCTGTTGAGGTTCGGGCTCGATTGAGCAAAGCAGCAGAAGCGGCTTATTTATTGGATCAGGAAATGTCTAGTATCCGAGGCGAAATTATGGCCTCTCAACGGATGTTTGAAGATAATTCAAATCTCATCAACCGTGTTCTGAACAATATACAAGAATTATATTTCTATCATCGCGTACGAGAAGCCGCCCAATTTCAATTGCGGTTCAACGAGATTTGGGAGACGGAAGAAGGGCTCAGCGATTTATCTGCCGATATTGAAGCTGCCATTGCAAGGGCCAAAAAAGGAGATAATAGCTAATCTATGAGCGGATATGACCGATTGTATGTCGCTTTTCTGTACTATTTTAACGATCAGCGAGATTATTTCGAATGTCATGAGGTCATGGAGGAGCTTTGGCTGGAAGAAGGTCGAAATCCGCTATATCAAGGTCTGCTGCAAATTGCAGTAGGCCTTTATCATCATTCGAATGGCAATGCGAGCGGTTCAATCAAATTGTTTAGCGCGGGATTAGATAAGCTTGCTCCCTATCCTGACCATGTGTTAGGTATTGATCTTGGACTCTTGGTGAAGGACAGTCAGGTATATTTGGAGAAGCTTTTGAGATTGAAAGATGAGCCGTTTCAGCCTTATGATTTGGACATCACGATTCTTGATCAAGAACTTATGGATCTTCTGGATGAGCTGAGGCTGGATCCACCGTCTAGTGAAGGACATGATGAGTAAAAAGGACTTCTCACCAAGTGGTGAAGAAGTCCTTTTGTGGGTTGTATTAATTAACTACATTAACCTTTATACTTTTGGAAAAAGGCTTTGAAAACTTCAGGAGTATTGCCGGCTGTAGATCCAGCTTCTGGAACTCCGCCAACAATGCGATCTACTTCTACACCATTTTTGTAATAAACAATTGTAGGTGTGGATT
The DNA here is from genome assembly GCF_059692115.1 of Paenibacillus sp. J31R30. Taxonomy (NCBI): domain Bacteria; kingdom Bacillati; phylum Bacillota; class Bacilli; order Caryophanales; family Paenibacillaceae; genus Paenibacillus; species Paenibacillus sp. J31R30. The sequence goes on from NZ_JCAUAV010000002.1 coordinate 590,064, forward strand.
CAATCTTGTACTTATTCCAGCCATCCTTGAACTCTTCCAAATTAAACTGCTTTACGTCGATGCCAAGCTCTTTCTGCAGAGGAACTAATACAGGTGTCGTTACTTTGCAATGAGGGCAAGTCGATGCATAATAGTATTGGAAGAATGATTCTTTGTTCTTCAATCTTTCATCCAAAGCTGCAGGTAAAATTAAGTTCTGATAGTTCGGATCGCTTAACTGCTTCACAGTCTCTGGATTTAACTTAGATGCGGCAACACCATAAGGATTACCTGCATTCGCTTTATCCGCAGATTTAGTAGATTGCTGATTAACGAAGTATAACCCACCGAATAAAATAACAACTATGCTTAAATAAATAAGCAGCTTCTTCATGCATGCACCTCTTTATTATGTCTACTTTCTACTATCTTCTATAAAAAGTATAGCATATCCTGTAGGATTTCGTAAAAAAATTGGCTGTTTCGTGACAACTCAGCTATAATACCGTTAAATTGAATTTCTAACCGTCTGATCATAAAGGGATTATATATAGAAAGCGAAGATGTCGAATGGCGAAGCAGCTACCTCCCCTTTTTAGGGAGAAAATGATTGATTTACTGGGTGAAGAGGAATTTGAGCAATTTCTTGCTTCCTATGATGAACCACGAGTATTCGGATTACGGGTAAATACGGGGAAGGTGGAGCGAGAGGATTTTTTGGAGAAAAGTCCATTTCGTTTGACGGCTGTACCCTGGGTGCCTGAGGGTTTTTATTATCAAGAAGGTGAGCGACCGGGCAAACATCCGTATTACCATGCCGGGCTTTATTACATCCAAGAGCCGAGTGCGATGGCACCCGTGGAGTTGCTTGAGGTAAAACCTGGGGAGCGAGTTCTGGATTTATGCGCAGCACCTGGGGGGAAATCGACGCAAATTGCCGCTAAGCTGCAAGGCGAAGGTGTGCTCGTAGTGAACGATATCCATTCCGATCGGGTCAAAGCTTTGGTTAAAAATCTCGAGCTGCTCGGCGTAAGAAATGCCGTTGTTTTGAATGAGAAGCCAGAGCGGATGCTGAACATTTTTGAAGGATATTTTGATAAAATATTAATTGACGCGCCTTGCTCAGGTGAAGGGATGTTCCGCAAGGAAGAAGAAATGATGGGACAGTGGGAGCGTCATTCTGTTCAGGAATTTGCTGAAATGCAGCGGGAATTATTGGGACAAGCGGCTGTTATGCTGGCGCCTGGTGGAAGAATCGTGTACTCGACGTGTACATTCTCGCCGGAGGAGAATGAGGCGCAGATTGCGGAGTTTTTGGACAAGCAGCCTGGTTTTGAAGTCGTGCCGATTGAAGGATTTAGCAGCGGGCGGCCGGATTGGTTGAGAGAACCGTGGTGTGTGGAGGATGCGTACAGTTCAGGGTCAAAGGCTGCGGTGGCGGGGACGGCGAGGTTATGGCCGCATAAATTGCGTGGTGAGGGGCATTTTTTGGCGGTTTTGGGGTTGGTTGGGGGAAGTGCGAGTGCGGGGGCGAGTTCAAGTGCGAGTGCAAGTGCGAGTGCAAGTGCGAGTGCGAGAGCAAGTGCAAGTGCAAGTGCGAGAGCAAGTGCAAGTGCAAGTGCAAGTGCGGGGGCTGCCGACTTTGTGGCGGTAGCGGGGAAGCGTAGCGGCCGTCCGGCGCTACGCGGGAAGGGCCGTGCTGAGGCACCGCCCAGCACGGGGGTGAGCTTGGAGCCGCTGGAGGCGTTCTCCGGTGAGCTGCTGCGCAGCGAGCCTTTCGCCCTGAGGCGGCTGGTCTGTTACGGCGAGCACGCGTATGCGTCGCCGGCGGGCTTGCCCGAGCTGCACGGACTGAAAGTCGTGCGGCCGGGCTGGTACATCGGCGCGCTGCACCGCGGCCGATTTGAACCGTCCCATGCGCTAGCCATGGGACTGCGTTTGCGCGAGGCCAAGCGAGCGCTGAGCTTGGCTTCGAGCGACGAGCGATCCCTTCGGTACCTGAAGGGCGAGACGCTCGAAGTCGCGGAGAGCGAGATACTCCGCGATCCGGGAGAGACCAAGGCAGCCAAAGGCTACTGCCTGGTCTGCATTGACGACCATCCCGTCGGCTGGGGCAAGTGGCTCGACGGGATGCTGAAGAACGAATACCCGCCAGGTTGGAGGTGGACCTAACGGTCATGAAACAAACACAACGACTCGATAAAATACTCGCCCATGTGGGTGTTGGCACGCGTTCTGAACTTAAGCGCCTCGCCAAAGAAGGCGCCATCTATGTAAACGGCGTAAAAGTAAAAGACAGCGGTATGCAAGTGAACCCGCAGTCTGACAACATTACAGTGAACGGTGAAGTCGTCACTTACCGTGAGTTTGTTTATCTCATGATGAACAAACCGCAGGGGGTTGTTTCGGCAACCGAAGATAATCGTGACCGCACGGTTGTTGATCTTTTGGACGAGGCTTACGCACCGTTCGAAGTGTTCCCTGTGGGCCGATTGGATAAGGACACAGAGGGCTTTCTTTTGCTAACCAATGACGGTAAACTAGCTCATAACCTGCTCTCTCCGCGGAAGCACGTCCCCAAAACCTACTTCGCCAAAGTCGAGTGGGAAGTTTCCGAGGCGGATCGCGAAGCATTTAGCCAAGGTGTGACCTTGGATGATGGCTACGAGACGTTGCCGGGTGAATTGAAGATTTTAAAGACAGGAAATGAAGCTGCGGGAATCCCTTCCGAGATTGAATTAACCATTATGGAAGGCAAGTTCCACCAAGTGAAACGAATGTTTCAAGCTGTTGGCAAGCAAGTTGTCTTTCTAAAAAGAATTTCAATGGGCCCATTGGCGTTGGATCCTGATTTGGCATTGGGTCAAGTGAGAGAATTGAGTGCGGATGAACTACAATCTTTACGTAGTGCTCATGAATCTCAAAAATAAGGATATGCAAAAATACTAGAATATGGTATTTTTATAATAAGTTTATAGATTTGAGCGGAAGAACCGCCTAGGTATTGCTCTTTTTGAGCGATGTTTGGGTGGTTTTTGCTGTTTATAGTGAAAATAGGTAGACATTTACAAATGTGAAATGAGATACTACCAATAATTGGATTTTGGTATTTTCGGGCAACTATTAAGAGATTTTACGAATATTTATTAAGGAGAGATTTATTTTGAAAAAAACATTAATTCTACTTTCAACTGTATTTTTATTCACCGCTTGCCAATCCACAACCTCAGCCGCTGATTCACTTTTACCAACTCCGAGCACGGTTACAGCGATTAAATTAAACGACGTTTCTGATCACTGGGCTAAGACTTCAATAGAAGGTGCCGTGAAAAAAGGATATGTCGATGGATATGAGGACTCCACATTTAAGCCAGAAAATAATGTTTCTCGCGCTGAATTTATCAAAATGGTCGTAACCGCGATAAAAGAGCCAGTAAAAAGTGTTACATCAGGATCGGAATGGTCTTCTCCCTATGTAGCTGCAGCGATAAACAAAGGTATTCTTAGAGAATCGGATTTTTCTTTAGATAAAGTAAATGAACTGATTTCTCGTTTAGAAATGTCTCGTATTTCACTCCGCGCCACTGATGCAACTCTTCAGAATAAAGCGATTCAAATGGATAATGATTCAGTTATGTATAACGCAACGAAAAAGGGACTTATTCAAGGTATGGCAAAAGGAGCCTTAGAACCAGAAAACTCGACTACACGAGCTCAGTCTGTGACTATAATTGAGCGTATTCTCAAAGTGAATCAGGGAGGGACACTTGAGGTTGATAAATACGCGGTTGGAAATGCTGAGTTAGCACTTAAACACACTAATATTTTCACGGTTATGCCCCATATTTTTGGTGGAGAACAGATTGAGAAATGGAATCCCGCAAATCTAACACTTGAAACCGGTGATGGACTTTACAAAGGAACGATGGATCAGATAGTTGCGATTGACCTTGAAGATCCTAACGATCCGAATCTAAGGCTACTTGGTGATATTAGCATATTAAAATGGCATAATGGGTTGAACGTAAGTACAAGTCGAAATGTAAGCGATGGGTATATGAAAAGTTATGTGCTCTATTTCAAAGGTCATGTAGATTTCAATAATGACACATCAATTTATAAAGACACAAAAAAAGAGCCATCATATAGTCTATATGGGTTTAAAAGTGGAGATCCCCAAGTCAGGATAGATGGTGTATTAAATTCCCCTTCTCATTTATTTATAAATAAACTAGGGGATGTGCCAGCAATAATCATTTCTAAAATTAATTCCGATACCGAAACTTATGCAGGGTTATCGATAAGTGCACCTGCCATCCCACCTTCACCTAACTTTAAGAAGTCAATCTTTTATAGTTTAATTCCCAAGAAATAAACACACCTTTAAATAGAAAGTGAGGTGCAACTTAATGCACCTACAAAAAAAACGTATAAGTTTACTAATGCTATTTTTACTAATATTTCAAATTGCCCCTATACAATATTTGAATTTTTCGTGGCCAATCACTAATGCTGAAGCAGTTGACGAAAATAGGGACATGACTTATTCTACGAATTCTACTGTAGGCTTTCAGGCAGTATATAGCGATTCGAAAACAGCTATTACGAATGCTTTTACAGTTTCTGCGCCTACTGGTAAAGTAATTAAAGAAATCTCATTCTTTTTAGGCGGATTACCAGTAAAAACAATAGACTCAGCAGTTGGCTTATCAAGTTGGAGTACTGCAGGTATTAATTTCACTGGAACACCAGTTAAAGTTGAATCTCCAGATAATGATTCTGCTCAAGGCTATTTTGCATGGTATCGTTATTCACCTGGCAGCACAGGTAAAACGCTTGACTGGTATCAAGATGGTGCAGAGGGTTGTGCAAACTATTCAGGAAGAGATTATACGGAAAATGTAAATGGTTCTTTAATGCCTAAGAGCCCAAATTGTGTGGGTGCTAGGTTATCCCTCACAGCTGATAGAAAAAAGCCATACAAGATCTCTTCTAGTGGTACTATCGTTTCATCATCAATTGTCAATGTATCAGACATTACTGCAACTGCCTCAATAGTACCCGATTCAGTTCAAGGACCGGATGGTGTTGATGAGGGAGTTACGGTTGAAACAAAGACTCACTATGTGAGAACCGAAGGAATAACATCTGATAATTACAGAGTATTCTACACGCAAGATTTAAATTATGTTAGTGATTATGTTAAACAGCTCGGACTTCCTGGTGCAAAAGTGATGGTTTATTATGCTGCTTTTAAAGTAAACCTTGAATCCAAAACCTACAAATACCCAGACCACATTAAAATCACTTATGAAACCGCGACTGGCCCTCCGAACTTAGGCAACATCGTCCTTGATGAAGACGGTCGGTGTATTGAGGCAAACAAACCAACAAATCTCCATTTTTCATTTACAAATGTAGGTGGTACTGATGTTACAACTTCATTCAATGTAAAAGTCTTGATTGATGGCGCGACTTTTCAGACCTTTAATTACACTGGTATCCACTCAGGTGAGAAAAAGACAGAAACCTTCACCAAATCATTCCCAGGAACATCCCCTTACGGAATCGCAATTATTATCGATACAATAACCGAAGAAACAATCACCTCTGACAACTCTAAGTCCATACTGGTTACACCTCAATCAACCTGCGCCATCCCCCCTCCCTCAGAAGTAATTTCAGCCAATTTTAAAATTGAAAAACCCACAATTGAATTCGGGTCATATAACGGTATTATAGCGGATGGAATATCCGTTAGTGGCGGCAATGGATGTGCTGTTCAACAGGTCGCCTATACGGTTTCGCAAAATGGAAACTCAAAGGTGTACTCTTCCACCAGCGCTTTTTCATTCAATGTTGGCGGACTACCGCCAGACCCAGGTTGGATGTCTACGGGATCTGCTGTCAGTGTCACACTGAAAGTGACATCTACCTGTGGCGGACAAGCCACGGCAGGGCCGAAGACATTTCAAGTGACTGCACCTGTATCTTGTACATCATCTAATAGCCCGCCAGTAGTACATGTGGGCTGGTTTTATGGCCCCGATGCGTACGGGTTTACGCCTGAGAATATGTTTGCCATAAATGATCGTGTTAGGTTACGAGTAATTCAAAAGCCAGCCATTTATCCGGGAGATCTTGACGAACCCTATGACCCCGACGGAGATCCTTACTTTCTTACATGGGATTTCCCGGGCAGCTCAAGTTCATGGGTAAAACAACTAGCGACCGATTACGATTTATGGAATCACGAACCTGATGGATGGACTTATCATTTCAATGCAAACGTACTAGGCAATCATTCTGTCAAGGTCACTGCAACGGATAAATGCGGTAATCAGTCGGAAACTTCGGCCAACATGAGTGTTGTGCCTCCGAATCCAGTGCCAATTATTACGCTGCCACTTAAAGTAGTGGAAGGGCGTCCGTATACGCCTGCCATTGATGGATCAAGAAGTTATAGCCCATTAAAACGATCCATTGTTAATTACAATTGGTATGGTACTAATTTGCCAATTTACCCGAGCGCAGGGAATTACAATATTAAATTAGATGTTACGGATAGTGGGGGATTATCTTCATTAGAGCCAGCAGTTTCCGTGTTATCTGTACTTGAAGACTTAGCCCCGATAGCTAGTTTAAGCTACAGCAATGTCGCGATCAGAGGCGTTCCGATGAATTTCACGGATCAGTCCTATTCTCCTGATAATGATCCAATAATTGAACATTCGTTAAAATACGTTTGTGATCTAAACAATAACGGGTCACTTAGCGACGAATCATATACAATCGTCACGCTTGATGCCGAAGGGAAATTTGTACTTAATCCTACACGAGTCGGAAAATGTAACGTCAATATTCATATTAAAGAAGGTCTCGGACTAAAAAAGTCGACAAATAAAGATTTCCCATTTGAAATTGTTAATGTAATGCCAGAAGTCGATTACTCGGCTGTCGGACTTCAACCACAACCAGCAAATATAGTGACCGATGCTCCTAATTCAGCGGATCTTATGGGTACAGCTTGGGGTGTATCATCGTTAACATCAGCGAATGGATTTAAGGATTATAGTATTAACTCTACTGACGGATCGTTGGAGACTTTGGGTGGTGGTCCTACGGAGCCATATAAGGGACTTACATCGAACAACATTGTTACATCATCCATTGTTCAATATGCGAATGATTGCCCAAGTTGCGGTAATCAGTATTCTGGCTATTTAGCACCTTTTAGGTATATTCAGAAGGAAAGAATAGGTAAGCGCCAATGGCTCGTAAGTGGGTCAATGTCTCATAGTTGGCCAGGGTATGGCGTCGTTGTTTTGAACGAAGATAGACCCTCGGATCCTTTTTCAAGAATTGATGCGGAATATCCAGCCGTAGATTATAACATTGCTACAAACCAACTCCTTATTAGGGCGGATCCTTATTATAGGAGCACAACAAACATGTTTACTTTTAGAGATTATCTATATCGCCTTACCGACATCATTAATGCCTCTGCCACTGGTCCTATTAATAATTCATGGGCTGGTATGAGGAAAGCGAGTCCTTATTACAATAATACGCAATATAGCGCTGGAACTTACAACTATGGTGAGGGCGTATACATTGCACCGCCTAGTAGTTCAATTCCTTATCCTAGCCAGTATACAATGTCAACGCCAATAAACAATATCTCAATTCCAGTCATGGGCAATGGCAATTATACAAAAATCGACTCTCCTTATAATAGAGATCGGTTAGGTAATTCCTATAAGGAAGTTTGCAGCGATCCATCATGGATGTACACGTGCAGATTGGTTAAGTTTAATACAAGCCGACAAGCGATATGGGACGTTGATTTCGGTGATACTGTAAACAATCCAGATTATATGTGGAAAGTTAGTGCTATCTCCAAAGATAACTCAAAAATAATCGTATCTGCTAGCACTAGCGGTAGCATATACGATTTATCGATGGTTGATTTCTTAGTTGATAATAACACGGGAACAATCATTAAAAGATTTGTGGCAATAGATAATTATCTCCAAGCTGTCCCGGCACAAAATAATATAGATTATTACTTGGGAGCCTATGAAGATACAATTGCTTACGTGCATCAAACTGTTACAGGTTTAGAACCGATGGATTTTCGTACTTCCTGGAATCTGATCTTTTATGATTTGAAAACGGGGGTTTTCCAAGATGCCGGCCAAATCAAAAATTTCAAAGTCTATAGTGAGTATCAGCAGAGCTGTAATTGTGATTCAGAGTATTCTTCAACCTCCCTCATATACGCAAAGCCAAAAGCAATCGTTTCTAACGACGGAAAGTTAATGATTGCAAATTATTTTTCTCATGTATTGGTGTATGACATGCGCACGCATAATCCTATTGTGAGTGTTATTACTACCAAAGATCATCTAGGTAATCCAGTTGATGTAAGCAATTATTATGGTGGAGGATCATCTCAAAGTTATTTAGGTACGATGCATTTAACTGAGGATGGAAGATTGAAAGTTGAATATAGGAACCTTAATGGGGGAACCAATTCCTCACGAGTAGTAACGATCTCTTCTGATCCAGATCTAACATCTAGCAACTCTAGTTACGGCCAACTCATTAGCTCTGGTAATATGGCTGAAGGTGATATCTCCGAGCAGATCAGATTTAGCGCTAACATATATAGCCAAGGAAGTTCTGGCGTATTGTTCAGAATCAAAGATTACAAAAACATGTACAGAACTGAACTTACACCGTCCACGATTAGCCTTGTCAAAATTGTTAACGGCATACCGACCGTTTTGCAAAGGATTTTGAGAGATCAAACGATTGGTCAATATTATGAACTCAAAACGCGAATCCGCGGTAATCATATTGTGGTCTATATGGATGGAGTTCCACTCATTGATGCCTATGATAATGAATTTGCCACCGGCAAGTATGGATCGTACACCGAGGTTCCCTATGTTTCATTCAAGAACTTTAAAGCAATGATTTACGAAAGTGATACTCTTTCAGTAGCTAATCAGGCGATTGTAAATATGCCTATCACGTATAACACAAGTTATACAGATCTTGAAAATGATCCAGCTATCACGGATAAGGCAACATGGACATTTACGAACCTTTCACCTCATAAATTTTTAGATGCAGGCGATGGCGTTTCGGATCCAATTGGAACAAACACGTATAACGGAGTTACCCTTCAAACGCCAAGTCCAAGTTTATCCAGAGTGGGACTATTTAAAGTGGATTTCCAAGAACCAGATGATCCTGCTCCTGCTGGATTTAAGTACCCATCTCCTGTCTTTGCGATGTACCAGAAAATGTCTGATCCTGCTACACACTCAATCATTGTGCATCGCGTACCCATTGCACAGTTTGTAATCTCAGAAAATCCAGATCATACGATTAATTGGGTTGAGACTGGATATGATCCAGACAGGTGGCTGAGCTCAACGAATTATTCAACGGAAGCTACTGGATTGGATTACAAAAATACGCGAGGTATATTCAATAATCGATACAATTATACAACGCCAAGTGGCGTAACCCGATTAGGAAAGCTCACGCGACCTAATGAAACAGGCATATACACAGTCAGAGCAGCTGTGGCTGACGAGTACGGGGCATGGAGCGACTGGGTGGAACAAATGATCCATATTACGATTCCATTGCCAAACCTACCGCCTGCTGTCGTGCTTACTTTCCCGAATGGGACGCAAGCAAGCCCTAGTTACGTAAATACAATGCAACCAACAATTACTTGGAATCAAGCCGATCCAGATGTAGGCACAACTTTTGCCGCATTCCAAGTAGTAATAAAAGATGAATCTGGAAATGTCGTTGTTGACAGTGGTATTAAACCACAAGGAACTACTGCAACCGTACAAGAATGGATGACATCTCAAGCACTAGCTCAGGGACAAAAATTCCAAGTTCAATCACGAGCTTCAGATGGAACCGATTGGTCTCCATGGTCGAATATAGGTTGGATGATTACTAATCGTCCACCAGTTGCCACGATGACGATCCCCACTGGAACTCAAGCTGTACCAACTATATTTAATACGCAGAAACCAATCTTACAATGGACTCAAACTGATCCCGATCCAAGTACAGTTTTTCAGTATTTTCAAATTCAGATCACGAATGAAGCCAATAACATCATGATTTTGGACTCGGGTCAATACTGGCAAGGGACGACCTCGACAACGGGGAGTTGGCAAGTCAATACAAATTTGCCTGCTGGACAAAAGTTAAGAGCACGAGTGCGCACATTCGATGGATTCATTTGGTCAGCCTATTCCCCTCAAACATGGATGGTGCGTGTTGTTCCTGAACAATCTGCGTAGAAATACGCAATAAAATCAGGGGGTCATTAAGACCTAACTTTGTATCGATTTAACAGGGGAAGTTCCTGTTATGTTAGAAGATTGGCTAACATTCCCTAATCCTCCGATATGCATTAGCAAACAACTTTTTCTAGTGTATAAAGCTCGGTGAAGTCGGTGAAAACTGGACCTGTGAAGTGGTTAAGGAAGTAATCGGGGGGCTATAAAACGGCTATGCTGAGAATGACTTCTAGAAGAAGTCTGACGAATCTTTGAATGTAAGGCTCGAAAGTTTGAGGCATTCGAAACAAATGAAGAATGTCGCTCCGCTAAGGAGTGCTATCGAAGATAAACTATTCAGCCATGGAATATCTTCACTAGTCCCATAAAGGATTAGAGTCCTTCGTCCCCCAATCAAGGGCAAAAGGATGGTAGTCGGGTCAAAGAAGACAGCTAAGGTCATATGTAAAGCTAAGATACAAGGAACAACAGAACCACAGAAGGAATTGCAAAGAGCAAGTGTGCTCAATAGTCCTAAACATGGAGGAAATGCCTGTTGAATCTGTGGGGCAGCTGCCTGTAGTAGTCGGAGAACGGGAAAGCCGTTCACATGGCGAAGGGGCATAGTCTAAGAAAATTTATTAATAAATCAATTTGTCAAGGAAGCCGAAGGCACACCTGACTAAAACCAACACCATTCCGAAAGGGGGTGGTCTGTTGGCACAAAAATTTGACTATCTAAAAACCGAGAGAGATTTACGTACATGGCAAGATGAAGCATATGCCATTTCCAAAGGGAAGTTTGAGCAAGGTAATAGACCTTCCTTTAAGGGATTAATGGAAATTATCTCGTCCGAGCCCGTCATCCTAACAGCAATTCACAATATCAAAGCCAACAAGGGTAGCAAGACCCCCGGAAGCGATAGACAAACCATCAGAGAAGCATTTCTTGAGAAAGGGTACGATGAAGTAGTCAGCCAAATACAGGAAATGATGAAAAACTACAACCCGAAACCTGTTAGAAGAGTATGGATACCTAAACCAGGAAAAAAAGAGTTAAGACCTTTAGGGATTCCAACAATCGCTGATAGAGTTATTCAAGAATGTGTGAGAATTGCAATAGAGCCGATTTTAGAAGCTCAATTCTACAAATATTCTTTTGGATTTCGTCCAATGAGGGACTCAAAGATGGCTTTGGAAAGGATAACTAACCTAGTCAAGGATACTGGCTACCATTGGGTCATTGAGGGTGATATAAGTAAGTTCTTCGATAAGGTAAATCACAATGTGCTACTAAAAAAATTATGGCATATGGGATTGAAAGATCGAAGACTACTAATAATCATCAAACGAATGTTAAAAGCTGGCATAATGGATGAGATTAGCGAGAATCCCATTGGGACACCCCAAGGTGGAATTATCTCCCCTATTTTAGCAAATGCCTACCTAGATACCTTCGATCATTGGATCAACAAACAATGGGAGCAAAAACAAACAGAATATAAATATGCAGGAAAGAGACAAAGAGTTAGGGCATTAAAGACGACTAACCTTAGACCTGCATATCTCATTCGTTACGCTGATGACTGGGTAATTGTGACTAACAACAAGAGAAACGCTGAGGAATGGAAACGTAGCATCACAACCTTTCTTAAGGACAAACTCCAACTGGAACTATCAGAGGAAAAAACTTTGATAACTAACGTTAAGAGAGATTACGTCAAATTCCTAGGATACGAATACAAACTTGTTAAAGCATCAAATGAAAATGGTTTTATAACAAGGACTGTACCCAACAGACAAAAACTCAAAAGTAAAATAATAACCATCCATCAAGAAATAAAGAGGTTAAGAAGATTCACAAAAATTGAAGAAGTCATTCATCATATTAACCTCATTAATAGCAAGATACGTGGACTTATTAATTACTACGAGAATGCAACTTGGGTACACATAGTACTTAGTAAATACTCCCGAGTTCTTGGATACGCAGGCATTAATGCGTTGAAAAGGTTCAACGGTCAGTGGGTACCTGCCAATAAGGTAAATAATCTTAACTCAATCCATATGAATTACAAAACTCACATAGCAACCATTACATACTTAGATTCTCTAATAGGAATCACATGTATTGGGTTTTGTAAATGGAAGAAGATTCACCAAAAAATCCCTGATGAAACGCCATATTCTAATCTGGGCAGACAAATCTACCTTAGCCGAACTGGAAAGAAACCTCTGAGAATTCGAGCGGATGAACTATTAACTAATCAATTATCAGAGCTGATCTCTAGAGGCATGACTCGACGCATATATAATTTTGAATATTATCTAAACCGTGCATATGCGTTTAACAGAGATAAAGGGAAATGTAAAGTCTGTGGTGAAGAGATTCTGAATAACTTAGAGACACATCATGTTGACCCTAAGTTATCACTAGACCTTATTAACAGAGTCCCAAATTTGATAAGTACACATAAAACCTGTCATCAGATGATTCACGACAAGAAAGATCATTCCAATTTAGAGAATAAAATTTGGAAGAAAATCTCGGTATTAAGAGAAAAAAATTGATTTATACATAAACATTTCTTAGATGGAACGCCGTATGCCGTGAAAATGGCACGTACGGTGTGACGGAGGGGAAAAGGAAATCCTAACGTAAAGCCGAGGTTTATCCTTACCTATTCCAATTACATTAATCGAGCGCCAATTGCCGATTTCGATTGGGGTCCAAAACCGGTCTGGGAAGGGGATGAGGTCCAGAGTGCAAACATGTCGATTGATCCAGACGGGGATTCACTTTCATATTCATGGACTGTCGAAGGGCCTGATGGGGTTGTGAAGGCTTTTACAACTCGCAATTTCACTCAAAGATTCCTTAAACCTGGCGAGTACAAAGTGACGCTCTCGGTTAACGATGGGATCCTTACATCATCGGTGATCAAAACGATTACCGCATTGCCTCTAACTATACGCTCTGATGTGACTTACACCGATCAGTGGTTGATATTACATAACCAGAAGGGACACCAAACACAGACAATCCCTAAACAATTTTACTCGGGGGAAATTTTTATAGTGAAGAGTCAGAGCTCGCCAGCGCCAGTAGAGGAGGTGATAGCTTGGATAGATACGATTGGTTTAGATGGTCAGAGCTTATTTGTCTCCGAAAAGTTATTACCTCAAGTAGATGATCTCACTATGTTTAGTGGAGAGCTATTCGACAACCAATTTCTATCCCTCACGGAGGGGCTACCTCGAGGCGAACAAATCATTCATTTTCAGATGCGATACAGCAATGGCGTTGTTAAAAAAGAAGATATACCCATCGAAATCATGGGGAATGTCCAGCAATCAGTTGGGGTACATAGAGTGCAATAGCGTGCAACGTTTATCTTTGATAACTGTCTTATTCTTGTAAAAGCAATGAACTAAAAGTGCTCCTATGGTACAATTAATCGATAAAAAGCGAACAAGGGAGAGAGAATACCTTGAACTATCGATTAATCGCACTGGATGTTGATGGAACACTTCTGAATGATGATCACGAATTAACGGATCAAACGATTGAAACCATTCAAGAGGTTCATGATCAAGGCTGTCATATTGTGCTATGTACGGGGAGAGCGCCTGCAAGTACGCTGCCTATTCTTGAGCAATTGGGCTTAGAAGGGACGATGATTACACACAATGGCGCAGTAACCGTTCATGCGGATGAGCGTGGGCAGTCTTTGGTGAACGAGTTTGCTTTTGAGTTATCTGAAATAGAGCCAATGTTGGCCTACGCTCGCCGTGAAGGGATCCACTTTGATGTATGTACTGCGTTTAATATGTATATCGAACGTGTAGGCGAATATGAGAAAATGATGTACGAGAAGTTTCTCATCAGCCCTAAACTCGTGACTTCCGTCTCAGAGCTTGGCGTGCCAATCGTCAAATTTACGCTTTTTGCACAACCCGAGGTGTTGGATCGTGTTCAGCGCGACTGGGAGGAGCAGAAGCTTTACGGACATTTGCGAATGATTCGAAGCGGTGATCTGTTCATCGATGTGATGAGCCCAGTAGCCAATAAGGGGAATGCTTTGAAGGCGCTGGCTGCTACTTTGGAGATAGAATCTCCAGAGATTCTAGCCATTGGGAATTACTATAATGATCTAGAAATGATGGCATTTGCCGGTCTGGGGATCGCAGTTGAAAATTCACCGAACGATGTAAAAGAAGCCGCAGATGCAGTTACTGCTTCTAATAATGATGAAGGCGTACATGAAGCCATACGAAAGTACTGTTTGTAAAATAAATTCAGATAAAATACCTCGGTTTTTGAGGTTTTTTGTCGTTTAAGGGGTTTTTAGTAGAATTTGCCTATGATAGAATGAGAGAAAGAATAATAGACGATGGTGGTGTGAGATGGGGAAAAGTAAAGGATTCAGTGGAAAAGAGAAATGGATTGGGACGATTGCTGGTATAACAGCGATTGCTGCGCCGCTAATGTTGGTTCCGGGACATCTTAGTTATGCTAAACCAATTGAGGAAATAGAGCCAACAGATACGATACATACGATTGTATTGCCACAGAATGGTAAAAAATATATTGATCTAAGAGCACTTTACGGCGGATATTATTTGGATGTTATTTCATCAGGTACAAGCGCAGAAGGAAGGTTTACATCCGAGTATGATGGAATATATGAAATAAATGCAAGTAATCTTGTTACTGGTACTTCTACTTTCACAGTGAGGAACAGCTATGAAGCACAAACTATCATCGATACTTTTGATGTAGTTGTGGTAGAAAACTTTGGAGATCCGGATGAATACGAATTTGACATTTATAATGCGAGTAAATTAATAACTCAAACAACACATACAAAAGATCAGGCTACTGAATTGCTTAAAAATATTAGCTCACAGACGGTTAAAATCACGGATCCTTTTTCTTATCATAATGGTAATACCGCGCCGTATCAGGTATATCCATCTTCTTCGCTGCTCCAAGGTGAAGTTGGAGTACCTATCGAGATCTGGTCCATTCAAGATCAGATTAATACTTATTTTAGAGACGATGATGAAGTAGAAGAGGGAGAAGAAGGTGAAGGTGACTACATCTCACTAGTCTCGGTCGAGAGCAATCAGAAAATAAGTGTATCTCCGAAATACGAGGGAGAAGTCATTGTGGGAGAAGAAATAGTCCCCCTCGTTGAAGGAGATGCTTTTCTTGATGTTGTAGTTACGGATCATAATGGCGGTTTCACGAAGGGACATATTCCTATTCATATTGACCCGTACAATTCACCTCCACAGTTCAAAGCCAATAGTGTGATAGCTAAACATTTTGAAGCATGGAGTCCGGTAACTTCAACGCATGTCTTACATCTATCGGAGAATTCTGAAATTGATCTAAAAGAGATTTTCTTTGATCCTGAAAATGATCAAATGACGTATCAGGTATTTGTTGAGTACAATGGAACGCCTACGACACTAAATCTTGATTCATCAGGTACATTTACATGGGACACGTTGGATAGTTTATTGCATCAGAATGTGTTAAGAGTTACAAAACTTATTGCCTCTGAGGTTAATAATCCGATCGAAAAAACGATACTTAATGTTGATATTCAGCATTCATCGTATGAACCATTCCCAGCATCTTTAGATTTGTACAATTCGATAGGAGCAAATAAGAGTAGTTATATTTTGGATTATACGAGTGAATATGGTTTTGGAATAGATAATACGACAATTACTAACGCTGATATCCAAAATTCAACTTCCGTGACGGCTTCAGTATATGAGACCCGTTTCCTTAAATTTGATGCTAATGATACACCAAACAGTTCAATTTCTAAAATTAAAATATTGGCACATCAAAATGGTAGTTCCAATGTCTTATATCAAGATGACTTTAACTTTAGAGTAATTTCATCGGAGTCGACACCAAATCCATCTGGGAAAGCAGCCATTAGTCCTCGTCCGTTGTATCCTTACTATAATAATGATGGATTTGGCGGTAACAATTACTGGGCTGGAAATGCTATGACGTATTTCAATAATCTAACTGTTACTCCTGAGGAGTTTACTAATTATTGGACATTTGAGACATCATCATCAGTAACGATGTACTTAACTAGCGATGTACCGACAAGTACTTTGGTTACGTTTAAAATTGATCCGAATAATGGGAAGCGTGTTTTCCTTGTGCCATTCATGCAACCGGCAGATGTATATGATCCAAAAGATTGATCCTAACCACATCATCACCCTGATCCAAGCCAACAAACCTCAAGAAGCCGAAGCCGAGCTCTTCCAAGCTATCCGCCAACAACCACTGGAAGCACAGCTGTGGGTTATGCTCGGTGAAACGCTGCTCCTGCAGCATCAAGCTGGTGCAGCGAAGCGGGTTTTTGACCGCGCTTGGCTGCTGGATCCGCAAGCCAAGTGGGTTAATCACATCTACAAGCACATGCAGGAAATGCCGCTTGGCGAGCCGAGACTAGACATCGAGGATCTCTTATCTGTTCCCAAGGTGACGGTGACCGCGGCGATTTTATCACATAATGAAGCTGCGAACATCGCGAAGTGTATCGTTGCCCTGCAAGGGGCCGTGGATGAAATCCTCCTTGTGGATTCATCGACGGATGATACGCGCAGGATAGCTATGCAGTATCCGAAGGTAAAGATTGTCCCGATCGTGTGGGAAGACAACTTTGGGGCCGCACGTAATATCGGCCTCCAGCATGTCCAATCAGATTGGGTCATCTGGATTGATGCCGATGAGGTTCTGATCGCGGAGGATGTTAATGCTATCCGAGAGGTCGCAGGCGTATTCAACCGCTTGAGTATCGTCCCAGCCCTCCATGTCTGGCATTTGAACCGGGTGAAGGATACCATTCAACACGATTTCTCACAAGTTCGGATGTTCCCTGCACAGCGAGGGCTCCGTTACTACGGACGCATACACGAGCAAATCGGCACAGCGAAAGGGATTTATCAGCTCGATACCTATCGTCGAGCAGTAAAAATCAGATTAGATCACGAAGGCTATGATCCCATCGTTCTGCAAAGCAAAGGAAAGCTCGAACGTAATCTACGCTTACTCAAGCTTATGATCGAGGAAGAACCCGAGAATCCAGGTCATTGGTTGTTTTACGGGCGAGAGTCGCTGGGGCTTGGTCATGAGGAGCAAGCACTCGAAGCACTGCTTGAGGCAGAACGACTTGGGTTGCAGACTGCCTTATTCGGCAGGATGCCTGAGATCTACCGACTTCTCATTCAAATCATGCTGCAGCGCAAAAATTATACGGAAGCAGAAGCCTACTGCCACAAAGCGCTCGCGCAGTCGCCTGATTTCCCTGATGCACACTACTTGCTCGCGCAAGTGCGCATGAGGCAAGCGGATGAGCTGCTGCGATTAGCGGAGACGAGTATCAAGCAATCGGTGACTAGCTTGCCGAATTACCGAGGCAGCGTGAGCGCTGATTACCACATTGGCGAGTGGAAGGCGGCAACGTCGTTAGGCGAACTAGCTATGCGCTCAGGGAAGCTGGCTAGGGCGAAGCAAATTTTTTCACAGCTTAAGGACAAGCCAGGAGCTGCGGAAATCATTGCTGCTAAGCTGACTTCCATCGAAACAGAGCGGCAGCGGCTTAATAAATAAAGACGATCACCTAGCCTCAATGGGCTGATGATCGTCTCTTTGTTTTTTCATCTACTATTAGATAACGAATGCGCTAGTGATGATAACAAGAAGGATAAAAAGGACTAAAACTGCAGCTGCTGAGTTACCTACAACTCCTGACATAGACATTCCCTCCTTTCGTGTTGAGTGTTATAAGATAAGATATGTAAGCGGGGGCAGAAGTGTATAGACGAATATCCTGATTACTCATATTTTGGTCGATATTGGGCATGCTACAGAAGAATGACACAAGATCTGTAGAGGAGGCGAGTAAGTCGTGGCCGATATTATGCTAAGACCCGACCTGAAAACAGCAGGCGGCGAAGTCTGCGATATTATGTACAATGGGGAGTTTGTCGGTACGTTAACGCTAGTCTACAGGGAATCGGATCGTCTCAAAGGCGCGATTCATCTGGAGAAGCAGTCGATTACGATTGTGAACAAGCAAGCGGTTTATGATTTTGCACAATCCTATATTCAGGATACCATTGACGCGCTTGGAATCGTCGAGTGCGAAGTTACTGTCAGCTATAGTGATTATGATTTTGTGATTGTGACGGAGCATGCGGTTCAGCCATCAACGTTTCAGGAGGATTTTATGGGAAGTGTAGATCTCCTGCATGATGATGAATTGGACTATTCGTGGTTAAGAGAAGATATCAGTTTGAATGATCAGGAATCGGAACTACCTGCAGAGCAGCAGGACATGTTGGAGGAGCGCAAGCAAGAGAAAGGGTACGAGCTCGTTATCGTTAACGAAAATAGGAGCAGTGTAGAGTACCATGTGTATGACAAGGAGGCAGAGTTGATCGCTGAAGCTGTCTTGCACATTTATGGATCTGAGGTGATCGGAGACATTACTTGGAAATTTGATCCTTTTGATGAAGAAATGGATATTGTCACTGAACTGATGGTAGCTGACTTCAATGAGGAGCAAACGGATTCGTTCGTGTTCCATATGATCTACCATGGAGAGACGGTCGATACGGTGGAGCTGACACATATCGATATGTTGGATTTGGTGGACGACATTCAGTCGGAAGATGATATGTGGATACCAACAAGTGATGACTATTCCATTGTTTTAGTTAGAGATGATTTGGATACGTTATCTTATGAGATTTATCAGCAATCCTACGGTGGATTACCGATTGGGACCGCGACGGTTGATATCAGCTCACGCCAACTGACAGGGTTTATCGATTTTCGTGAGCCAGGCGATTCGGATGATCGAGAATTAATTGCGACACTACTGCTGGACGAACTGGATAAGGAGAAGGAATACGAAACCTTCAATTTATCCATGCTTTATCGGAATAAGCTTATCGACGAAATTATGTTCGAGACGGAACAATTTCACTAATTAATGCACACAAAAAAAGGCATGATCTCTCATCCGAATGAGAGTCATGCCTTTCATGCATTATAATTAGAAGGAGTTGGAAACTGTGATTTGATCTAATGGAAGACGGCCGCCAGAGCGAGCTGGTGATGCAGCCAAACCAAGGCTGATCAACATAACAGGCACATAACGTGCTGGAACGTTAAAAGCTTCTACGAATTTACCAGCATCATAGCCACCCATTGGGCAAGTATCATAGCCAAGTGCTTTCGCTGCAAGCATCAAGTTCATTGCTGCCAAGGAAGCGTTACGAATCGCTTCATCACGAGCGACTTGCGGGTATTGGTAGGCGCCTTCGATTTGTGCTACAAGTGTATCCATCACAGCTTGTGGAAGGAAGCCACCAGCAACAGCAGGACCGAATACGGCTTGTGCATTTTTGTTAGCTTCTAGATCACCAAGAACGGCGATTACAACGGAGCTTTCAACGATTTGTTTTTGACCGTAAGCGATAGGAAGCAATTTTTCTTTCTGTGCTTGGTCATCAATAACTAGAAGCTTCCAATGTTGAAGATTCCAAGAAGATGGTGCCAAGGAAGCGGAAGTCAAAATTTGCTCAAGATCTGCTTGTGGCATTGTGTGCCCAGCTTGGTATTGCTTAACGGAATGACGTTCTTCGATGACTTTCAAAACTTCATTTTGTACTTGTGTGCTCATTAAGGATCCCTCCAAGGATTAATAAGTTCTTAAGTTCTTTATATTGTTGTTCATCCATCCAAAAGCATGCGTGTAAGTCATTGGTAATTGATCGATGAACTGTATATAACTTTGTAACAATTTACTGTAATCATAAATGTTATAGTTGTGATTGTCAAGAGAGTCTTTCCCGTTGTCGTAAAATGTTGGATAATGGAAAAAGAAAGGGGTTGTTCCTCTTGAAACTAACGCAAAAAGAGTTGAATCACCTTGTTTTTTTGAGCGAAGTCGTACTAACAGGGAAAAAGAAGAGTCTAATGGACGAAACGCTGCAATGCTTACTTTATATTGTGAAATCTCTCGAAGAAGTAGAGCTTCCAGATTCAGTTATTGGACAAATTGAGCAGTTGACTGCTTTAATTGAAGCAGACTTACGCGAGGAGAACGAACGTATGCAAGAGATTCGCGGCCATCTAGATTGGATGCAGAAGAAGGAACGAAATTCTTCCATGCCAAGCTAACAAGGTGACAATCTGTCTATTTATGATATAATGTAGAGTACTGTTTTTTTTGAATATACGAGGTGATAATTATGAGCTATGAAATCCCAAGAAATGTGCAAGAGTTGGGACGCGACATCCAAGAGAACCAATTGAAATATCACCATAAATCCGTTTTGATTTCTAAAGAATTTACGTTTGACAGTGCGCATCATCTGCATTGTTATGAGGGAAAATGTAAAAGTCTACATGGCCACACTTATAAGCTGCAAGTGATTATGCGGGGAAAAGTGGATAGCCGAGGGATCGCAATAGATTTTGGGGATATTAAACGAATTACGAAAGAACGTGTGATTGATCGGTTGGATCACCGCTATTTGAACGATGTATTGCCGCCGATGAATACGACTGCTGAGAATATGGTGGTTTGGATATATGAAGAAATTCACCAAGCACTGCTTGATGAACAGCTGTATCCTGCGATTTCATTAGACGAGATTCGCCTATGGGAAACGCCGACTAGTTATGCAGCCATCACTCGCTCGATGATGGAGGAGGATGTGTAATGCGCGATATTCGCATTCCCATGGTCGAGATCTTCGAGACGGTTGAAGGGGAGGGAACCCGTGCCGGGTTCCCGACGATCTTCGTCCGTCTTTTTGGTTGCAATCTGCGCTGCACATGGTGTGACACCACGTACAGCTACCCGCCGGCGGAAGCCGAGAACGTCATGACCATTGCTGAAATTATCAGCAAGGTAGAGACATTCCGCTCCCGGCATATTTGCCTCACAGGCGGCGAGCCGCTGCTGTACGGCGACAAATCGCTCGCGTTGATCGAGGCGCTCGCCGAGCTGGAGCAGGTCGATGACCTGCACATCGAAACGAACGGTGCGATTGACCTTGCGCCATTTATCGCGCAAGTCACATCACCGAAGGTACGCTATGTGATGGACTTCAAGCTGCCGGATTCGGGTGAAATGGATCAGATGATTTACAGCAATTTCGAGCTGCTGCGTGAGCAAGATGAGCTGAAGTTCGTGATCGGAAGCGATCTTGACTTCCGCACGGCAGTCAACGTACTGCAGAAGTACCCGACAAAGGCGCTGCCGATGTTCAGTCCTGTGTGGGAAACGATGCCGCCGCGCAAGCTGGTTGATCTGATGCTGGCCGAAGGTTTATCGAACGTAAAGCTGAATATGCAGCTGCATAAAATTATTTGGGACCCAGCGATGCGAGGCGTCTAGCCTGCAGGCATTGTACGCACATGTACAATGCCATTTTCAAATTATAAGGAAGAGGTACTGATGACCATGAGTGAAAATAAAAAAAGAGCCGTTATTATTCTCAGCGGCGGTTTAGATAGTACGACTTGTATGGGTCTAGCCCAGGAGGCTGGCTATGATTTATTTCCGATTTCTTTTGACTATGGACAGCGCCACAAGATTGAAATCGAGAATGCCAAGCAAGTTGCTGAGCATTATGGGGTTTCATCTCGACACAAAATCATCAAGCTCGACTTCCTGCGTGATTTCGGCGGCAGTGCTCTAACAGATGATACCATTGATGTACCGAACGTGATGGACGGGGCTGAGTTAGAAGAAATTCCAGTAACTTACGTTCCTGGACGCAATCTATTATTTCTCTCCATTGCAACATCCTATGCAGAAGTTACGGGCTCTCAAGCGATTTATATCGGTGTAAATGCGCTAGACTACAGCGGATACCCAGATTGCCGTCCAGAATTCATCCATAAGGTCGAAGAGGTTATTGCTTTGGCGACTAAAGTGGGCGTGGAAGGTAAAGGCATCACGATTGAAACGCCATTGATCAACTGGACGAAAGCGAAGATCGTTGAGGAAGGCTTGAAAATCGGCGTTCCTTATGAGCTGACAACGTCTTGCTACAATGGAAAAGCTGAAGCTTGTGGCGAGTGCGATAGCTGCCGACTTCGCTTAAAAGGCTTTGAAGAAGCGGGCTCCAAAGATCCAATCCCTTATCTTGCATAACTGAATGGTTGGAGAAAGGCGGTGCAAGCATGACCCGTATTATGGTTGTTGATGATGACGCTGATATCAGAGAATTGATTCGCGTTTATTTGGCAGGGGAAGGCCTAACGGTTGTGCAAGCCAGCAATGGGCGCGAGGCACTGAGCCTTATGGAAATAACGCCAGCTGACCTAGTTGTGCTGGATGTCATGATGCCTTTGATGGATGGCTGGGAGCTGTGCCGCGAATTGCGGAAGAGTCACCCAGAACTCCCTTTACTGATGGTGACCGCAAAAAGCGAGTCTGTCCATAAAGTGAAGGGCTTCCAGCTCGGTACCGACGATTATCTCGTAAAGCCATTTGATCCGGTAGAACTCGTGATGAGAGTGAAGGCACTGCTCAAACGTTACCGAATCCATTCTTCTCAGGTAATCCTCATCGGGGGGATGACCATTGATCGCACAAATTATGAAGTTCGCTATCAAGATCAGCGGATTACGCTGCCATTGAAGGAATTCGAACTTCTATATAAGTTCGCTAGCCATCCTGGGCAAATTTTCACCCGTACACAGCTGATTGAGCAAATATGGGGGATGGATTATGAAGGCGATGAACGTACAGTTGATGTCCACATCAAACGTTTACGGGAACGCTTTGAGCCATACTCGGAGGGCTTTCAAATTACAACGATACGCGGATTAGGGTACAGGCTCGAGGTGAAGGCATGATCAAATCGCTGTATTTGCGCGTGGTTGTCACCTTTCTTGCGATCGTCGTCGCGAGTGTGCTTGTCGCTTTTCCTTTGGCCATGTACTTTTTTACCAATATGATTTCGACGCAATTTCAATCCGAGATGTTAGCCGTTGGGCGTCAAATTGTTACGTTAAGCAATGAAGTGCAGCCAAAGAACCTGTATTCCTTTGTAGCTGGGAGCAATCGACTGAACGAAAATTATTTGTTCACTCTATTTGATTCCAATGGTGTATCGTTAGGGCAAATCCCTAAGGATGTCAAAGGGAGGCCGCGTATTCAATCATCCGAGGTTGCTGACGTGTTAAAGGGTCATATATATAAAAGCCTGGATTTCAGTGCACCTTTACGTGGGATTAACGGCATTAAAGTCGGCGTGCCGCTGATCGTAGGTGATCAGAGCTACGCGTTATTCATACATACGAACATCACAGATGCTGCACGCAGCCAACTTCAGACCTTAATCGTATCTGTTCTTGCCATCGTCCTAATCGTGGGAAGCCTGCTTATTCTCATCGCTTCGCGCTATTTAGTGAATCCCTTGAAGAAGCTGACCCTGGCGACGGAGAAGCTGGCTCGAGGCAATTTTAATGTCAACGTGAACGTGAATAACAAGGACGAGCTTGGCAAACTCGCAGAGAGCTTCAACCATATGGCTGGAGAACTTAAGCAGCTTGAGATGATGCGGCAGGATTTCGTCTCCAATGTCTCACATGAAATTCAATCCCCACTGACGTCGATTCGCGGGTTTTCCAAAGCGCTGCGTGAATCTGATCTTGCAGAAAATGACCGTAACAAATACTTAGAGATCATTGAGCGTGAGAGCGAACGCTTATCTCGTTTGAGTGATAATTTACTGAAGCTGGCTTCGTTAGAGTCAGAGCATCATCCTTTTCATCCTTCGATCTATGATTTGGACGAGCAGCTGCGTCGTATTGTTGTGTTCTATGAGCCCCAATGGTCAGCAAAAGAACTGGATATGGATCTGGCACTGCCTCGTGTGAAAATCTTCGCGGATATGGATCAGCTAAGTCAAGTGTGGATGAATGTGATTGGCAATGCCATCAAATTCACACCTGCAGGAGGACATATTTATATCAAGCTTGTTCCCTTGCGTGACCGGGTCCAAGTATGGATTCAAGATAATGGAATAGGGATTCCGGTAGTTGAGCAAGGTCGTATTTTTGACCGATTCTATAAGGTTGATCAATCGAGACAGCGCGATAGCGGCAGCGGCCTTGGACTTGCTATCGTTAGAAAAATCATTGATATGCATGATGGCACGATTGAGGTTCAAAGTGAGGAAGGCAAAGGTACGCTATTTCTAATTGTTTTACCGACAACCCATTCGCCAACTAAAAAAAGTTAAGAAGAAACTTGGGAATGTTCACCAAGTTTCTTTATTTTGTTCATATTGAGTTCATATTGAACCTGTATCTTTAACTCACAATCATTAGTTGAGGGGAGTACAGGAATGAATCGACTCACACATTTTTCGATGAAAAACGTTTCCGCGTTATTCATCATCATGATCATGCTTTTTGTAGGCGGCTTGTATTCAGCAACACAGCTGAAGGAAGAGAACATGCCTAACGTTTCCTTCCCTGTTGTGGCCGTTACAACGACCTACACGGGTGCGCCAAAAGACGTTATGGATGAAATTACGGTACCCATTGAGAAGAAGCTGGCGAATCTAGAGGATCTAGACTCCATGCAGTCCACTTCCAGCGATAATTTCTCCATGGTTATTATTTTCTTCAAGCAAAATGTCGATATCGATAAAAAGAAACAGGCTGTACAGGATGCCCTGTCTACTGTTTCCTTACCTGCTACAGCAGGTGCGCCGAAAGCTTCTACCTTCGGTGCGGCATCGTTTCCTTCGAACTATTTAGTCGCCTATGCGAACGAAGGAGTAAGCCAAACAGAGCTCGATAAAACGTTCAAGGATACGATTAAACCTGGACTTGAAGGTATCAAAGGGATCGACCATATGGACATTATCGGTGCCAGAGATACTTCCCTCGATATTGAGCTAGATGCAGCGGCCCTAGATGTCTATGGTTTATCACCAGGAATGGTGAGCAATGCCATTAATACAGCCTCTACAAAAACACCAATCGGTTCGGTTGAAATCGATGGGAATAGCAAAATGACCCGAGTAACAGGCAACCTATCCAGCTTGTTTGATCTACAAAAAGTAGAGATTACAACGCCGAAGGGTACCATCGTTACGTTGGATCAAGTTTCCAAAGTAAAGGCGATCACCGAATCGGATTTCAACGGACGCTTAGATGGCAAGCCAGCCATTGGTATGATTTTGTATAAAGCTGGCAGTGCAAATGCGGTTGAATTCTCCGAAGCAATTGAGAAGAACATTACGGATTGGAAAACAACCTTACCGAACATTACGTTCAAAAGCACCTTTGATAGCGCTGATCAAATCAAAGAATCGATCTCAGGACTTGTTCGTGAAGGGATTGTGGGTGCAGTCCTTGCATCACTAATGATTCTAGTCTTCTTACGTAATGTAAGAATGACGTTAATCGTTCTCGTTTCGATTCCGCTCTCGATTTTGATCACATTATTATTAATGTCGCAATTAGATCTGACACTCAACACGATGACACTAGGTGGTATATTTATCGCCGTTGGACGGGTTGTCGATGATTCGATTGTTGTTATTGAAAATATATATGCCTCCTTGGAAAAAGCGCAGGAACGTAAAGAATCTGTTATTGCGTTAGCTACTAAGCAAGTTTCGATGGCGATTACTTCATCCACTTTGGCAACTGTTGGGGTATTTGCTCCACTTGCATTAGTAACTGGCGTTGTAGGTGGATTCTTCCGACCATTCGCATTAACGATTGCCTGTGCGCTTCTTTCTTCCCTGATCGTAGCATTAACGGTTATCCCGATGCTTTCGAAATTACTCGTGTTGCGCAGTAAACCAGGTAAAGTACAGCATGATGAGTCGGCGCCAACAAAGATGACAATGTTTTATGAAAAAGTTCTGACATGGAGCTTGAAAAATAGAATCAAAACGTTATTAATCGCATTAGTTATGCTAGTTGGGACGATGGCAGGAACGATTCCGTTCTTATCTGTCGCATTCTTACCTGCCTCAGCAGCATCGCATATTATGTATTTCCAAATAAAATTGCCTTATTCCACGTCATTTGATGCAACAGATAGCAAAACGAGAGAAATTGAAACGGTTTTGTTAGACCTGAAGGATTCAAACGGGGAGCCCGTATTTAAATTTGTTGAAGCACTAGTTGGTTATGCAGGTAGTGATGATGACCGGACTCCTTACGCGTCTCAGATTTTCCTTGAAGTCAATGAACATGTAGATCCGAAACAAGTGCAGGAGCAAACAACAGCTTATATTTTATCCGAGCTGCCGAATGGTTCTGAAGTTGAGCCTAAGTCCATGGAAGGTGATTTCGGGGTATCGAGTACAGACTTTGCCTACACCCTGAAAGGTGATGATCAGCTTCAATTAGAAAAAGCCGCTAGAATGGTTAAAGAGAAATTGAACACATTCCCTGAGCTGGCTGAAGTTGAAGATAATTTGAGTGATGCCAAAACAGAAATTGAAATTGCCGTTGATCAGAAAAAGGCTAGAGCCTACGGCTTAAGCGCTGCCTCCGTTCGCGATGCGGCACGCACATGGATTACAAAGCAAAATCTAGGCGATATGAAATTCGATAATATTGTATATACAACAACGGTTTCATTGGAAAAAACGGATAAAGATTCCCTTGAAAAGCTGGGCAATATTCCGTTAACGGCTCAGAATGGCTCCACCATTCTTTTGAAGGAAGTTGCCAAAATCAATGAAACGAAAGGCGCTGCCTCGCTTGCAAGAGAGAATCAGTTCCAGCTCGTAAAAGTTTCTGCCAAAATCAATTCAGACGATAAAACAGCTGTAAGTGCGAAGCTGAGCACAGCCTTGAAGGAGCTTGAGCTTCCTGAGGGTGTTACACCGCAAATTACAGGCGTATCCGAAGATGTTAACGAAAGCTTTACCCAGTTGTTCGTTGCTATGGCCGCTGCCATTTTCGTTGTCTACTTGATCATGGTACTGGCGTTCGGGAATGCAAGTGCGCCATTTGCGATTCTATTCTCACTTCCGCTAGCTGTCATTGGCGGACTCTTAGGACTCGTCATTGCTAGAGAACCTTTAACCGTTACTTCCATGATCGGGTTCCTCATGTTGATTGGTATCGTCGTCACGAATGCGATCGTCTTGATCGACCGTGCACAACAGCTGCGCGAAGAAGGATATACCGTTCGTCATGCACTAATTGAAGCTGGGAAAATACGACTTCGTCCCATTATTATGACAGCTGGTGCTACCATTATGGCGTTAATGCCGTTAGCACTCGGTATTTCTGCCGAAGGCGGTCTTATCGGTAAAGGTCTCGGTGTTGTTGTTATTGGTGGTTTGATTACCTCTACACTCTTGACTCTAGTTGTTGTACCGATCATTTACGAGTTAATTGAGAGTATGAAAAACCGTATTAGCCGCATGTTTAATCGGAAGAAAAGCAACGAAAAAATGACAACGAGTTCGTTAGAGGTATAAGGAGGCACATCGATGATTAACGAAGGTTCACGAAGAGGGCATAGTAAATATCGCTGGATGGGGGTCATCACGCTGTTAACCGCAGCGACTGTTTTGGCAACCGCCTGCTCAGCACCAGGAGCTAAGGATGCGGCAACTGTACAGTTAACGCCTAAAGCCGTTAAAACAGAAGCCATTAAGCTTCAGAAAATAAGTAATCCCATCGAGCAGGTTGCCGATGTTGCAGCCGGAACAACGCTCGATGTCATGGCGAAAGTGAATGGTGAAGTTACGGAAGTTCTGAAGAAACGAGGCGAATATGTAACGAAAGGCGATGTTCTCTTCGTTATTGATAACAAAGATGCCTTATCTGCGAAGCGCAAGAGTGAGCTTCAAGTGAAAAGCGCACAGGATTCTTTACAGCAAGCTAGAGATAGCAAAGTGAATAATCGGAAAGACTTGGCTGATAACGTTGCTCGCACGCAAACGGCGTTGAAGAATGCACAGCAAGATTACAACAAAATCAGAAATGATTTTGAAGCGGGAGCTGTCGTACAACGTCAAGTGGATCAAGTAAAGCAAGCGCTGGATAACGCGCAAATGAACTTTGATTCTGCCCAGAATAAGCTAACTGCCTTCGATAATACCGATTCGATCTCTGCGATCGAAACACAAGCAGCATCTGCGAATCTTTCGTTAGAGGATGCGACGCGATCTTTGGAGAATTATGAAGTTAAGGCTCCGGGTAGTGGTATTTTGACAGACTTCACTGTGGTGGTAGGACAAACGGCCTCTGCTGCGGCAGGTAAAGTTGGTCAAGTTCAGCAGATCGATCCGATCAAAATCAAAACGGAGCTCGCTGAGACGAACTATCAACTTGTGAAAAATAAGAAAGAGCTCGTGTACTACAGCCCGAACACCCCTGATAAGAAAGGGACAGCGAAGATTAGCTATTTAGCGCCAATCATGAGTGCTGCTTCCAAAACGTATACGTTGGAATTAGAAGTTCCTAATCCAGATCGTACGATTCAACCAGGTGGACGCTACTTAGTCCAATTGACAACGGAGACTGAGGAAAAAGTTGCTGTTGTGCCTACACTAAGTATCATTCGTGAGGAATCCGATACGTTCGTATTCGTGCAGCAGGGCGATCAATATATGAAACGGAAAGTGAAGCTTGGGCGCATTAATGGGGAGTTCCAGGAAGTGCTGGATGGCGTGAAGGAAGGCGAACAGTTAGTTGTTAGTGGCCAGAACACGTTGAAAGATGGGCAAAAGGTGAATAGCCCGGCTGCTTCTGCTGGGCCATCTGCAACTCCAGCTGCCAAGTAACATCTTTGAAATTCATAATGAGGGAGAAGTTATAGATGAAAAAAAGACCATGGAAATCTAGTTTGACAGCTATCATGCTGGGAGCAATGATCGTTCAAGGAGGTACCGCAGCATGGGCTGCGGAGCCTTCAACACCTACTGTAGCCGCTCCAACAGTCAACTATGGCTTAACGAAGGATATTCGGGCGGCTGTTAAAAGCGTGTCTGAAACACCTACAGCGACAGGCTCACAGCTTGCTGTAACGGTACGTTTGTACAACGGTGGCACAACGCTTAATCGTGTACCAGAGCACGAGCTTCGCGTTCAAACTTCCAGCGGGATCTCTTACACGCTGAAACCAAGTGCAAGCAATAAAGCATCACTGCAGCCGAAGGAAATTGCGGAGCTTGTCTATTTGGCTTCTATCGATACGAAGGAAATCGGATCACTTGAGCAGCTTTCCTTTGTGAACGTTGATATGTACGCTTATCCGAAGATTGAAACTACTCTCCTTAGCGTGCCGACGAATAACGTATGGTATGGCGGAACAGGCAGCTCCGCTATTCAAAGCATTCCTAATGTAGAGTGGGGGCAAGCCATTACGATTCCTGGCGTGAACTCAGGACTATCCTATTCGACTGTTGAAGCCTCGGTGCAGAACACGGACAAAGGTCATGTAGCGGTTGTAACAGTACTTGTAAATAATTCGGGAGCGGGTCGTGAAACAGTCCCTCCCTTCAGAATGGATGCGCAGTCCGAGCAGAAGAATTACGAAGGAAAACGTACAGAAACTGCTCCAGTTGTTTTGGGAGCAGGGGAGAGTGCCTACATCCATTATGCGATTCCTGTGGATAATGGTGTAACGTTAACGAACCTGATTCTCCTCTCCACGGATATATTTGTATCCAAGGAAACGACACAAGCAACCGAACTGGCAACGGCTAAATTGGCGATTAATTGGCCGCAGGAGCAAGGCAAACTTGCCGCGACTGCTTATACGATCGGTCAACCGATCCAATTTGATGCTTTGACCAAGGCAGTTGATAAGTCAACGCAAGTGTCACTTATGGAGCTTCATCTGCACGAGAATCCAAGCGAAGGCTACAAGACAGCAGTCGCAAAGTTCAAATTAACGAACACAAGCACATCGCCAATCGCGACACCTGCATTCTTGACAGAGTTAACAAGTAAGCAAGGTGCCTCCTACCAAGGTGCTCGTCAAACGAATGTGACAACCATGATGAACCCTGGATTAAGCTATGTGGTCAGCTATTCCTATATTGTTCCACAATCCGAAGATAGTGAGAGCTTTGCTTTGAAAATATTAGATGCACAGGCTGCAGCGCCTTATACGACAACGATTGCTGCCCTGCAAACGGACCTACAAAAGGAAAGTACGAATAATGTAATTTCCTTGTACCCGATTGATGTGACATTCAAAGACATAACCGTTAATATGCAATATGCACTCGGGACATACAGCTATAAGGTGAAGTTGGATCTAAATATTTCTCAGGATGCAAATGTTGTGGTTGATAACAATTTCTCCAAATTAAGATTTGAGATCGTAGATAGTCTAGGGCGTGTTGTAGGTTCTAAAGACGCATCATTCTTTGGGGCTAATAAGTTAATCAGTGGCAATCAAGTCCTTGATGCGTCTGGGGCCAATTTAGATCAATTTAGCTCCCCATTCACGATCAATGTATATGAAACGATTGAGACACCGATGGGAACAGCTAAACGTTTAATCAAAGTAATGAAATAATCGCACTTGCGTTGTACAGCAAAGGGCAGCCCGCTAGTAGAGATAATCTACTGGCGGGCTGCCCTTCTTCTGTAAGTATACCGTTTAGCGCAGTACGCGGGCTTTCACGGATTTGGCATAATCGGAGGGAGACATACCGACTGCTTTCTTGAAATCTCTCGAAAAATAATGAATGCTCGTGTATCCTAGCAAGCTGGCAATCTCGGTTATATTGAAGGCTTCCTCTCGCATATAGGTCTTAGCCTGCTCTATTTTGAGCTGTTTAAAGGCCTCCATCACGCCCATCCCTTTCTGGGATTGGAACAATTCTTTCATACGGCTTTTACCAAGATGAAAGGTTTGGCAGAGATGATCGAGTGTAAAGGAATCGGCCAGATGCTCGCTCAAGTAATCGCTAATTTTCTGGACGAGCTGGTTCTCAGCTTTTTCTTTTTGCAGAGAGGATTGCTTGAGTTTCGTCGTTTCTTGCGCAGCGGGCCCATCTTTTTTGCGGATGAGTGCGATGAACAGCATTTCCAAATACATTTTGATAAGCTGTTCGCTTGCGAAAGGTGCTCCACCATGTCTTTCCAGTAGATGAACGGAGGGGGAGTCGAACGGAGGCAGGAAGGCTTGAAACCCTTCTTGCATGATGCTTGACAGCATATTGCGCTCTCTATCCCCTAATGCGACTACTTTATTCTCGAAATGTACCATCGCTTCCGAATGACACGCGAAGGCGATGACAATGAGATTTGGCGGCTTATGTGTTTGTCTGACATGAACGGTATGGAACTCTTCCGGTTTATGAAAAATCATACTTCCCTGCTTCAGGGTGTGTATGACATCGTCTGCGCGAACTTCGACTTCACCTTTATCCACATAGAGTATTTCCCAGAAGTCGTGCTGTTCACCGTCGAATACAAAGCCTTTGGCATATTCAAAATAGTGAAAGGAAATGAGAGCTTCGATCGAAAGTGATTCCTGTAAATAAATCATTGGGAAATCCATGCTGTCCGTCCTCTCTAGGGGGATTTTCTTCCCGATTACTTCTTATTTTAACATATTGAAATTGGCTAAAGTGCAAATAATTCGGCTTAATAGATAAATCATATGTGACGTCTCTCTTTTATAATGAAGGAAAGAAGCGGAGGAGATTACAATGAAAAAAGGGATTAATATTTGGTCATTTCCAGGCTCCATGAGCGTAAAGGATTGCATCACAACTGCGAAAAAAGCCGGCTTCGACGGCATTGAGTTAGCTCTGAATGAAACTGGTGAGCTGAGTCTTGAAAGCACAGAAAGTGAAGTTCGCGCATACCGTCAACATGCTGACGATACAGGTATTGAGGTAAGCAGCTTGGCAACAGGCTTATTCTGGTCCTATTCGTTGACAAGCAGTCAACCGCAAATTCGTCAGAAGGCCAAAGATATCGTTAAGAAGCAGCTAGAGCATGCCGCGGCACTTGGTGTTGATACGATTCTAGTCGTGCCAGGCGCGGTGGGTGTTGATTTTATCCCTGATTCTGAAGTAGTGCCGTATGATCAAGCCTATGATTACTCTTTAGAAGCGATTCAGGAACTATCTGGCGTAGCTGAGTCCTTGAAGGTTTCGATTGGGATCGAGAATGTGTGGAACAAATTCTTATTATCACCGCTGGAAATGCGGGATTTCATTGATAAAGTCAATTCCCCTTACGTAGGTGCCTATTTCGATGTAGGGAATGTCATTTTCTCGGGGTATCCGGAGCATTGGATTTCTATTTTGAGTCATCGTATCAAAAAAGTGCATTTCAAGGATTATCGCCGCGCAGCTGGCGGTTTACATGGCTTTGTTGACCTCCTTGCAGGTGATGTGAATTATCCAGCAGTCATGAAAGCTCTTCAAACGATTGGCTATGAAGATTATGTCATTGCGGAAATGATCCCTGGCTATACGCATCACGGCGAGCAAATCGTTTATAACACATCAGGCGCGATGGATGCAATTTTGGGGAGGAAGTAAACAATGTTAAGAATTGGACTAGTTGGATTAGGGTTCATGGGAAGAACGCATCTAGAGAATTATGTTCGCTTGGAAGCAGAAGGTGTTGCAATCAAAGTCGTAGCGCTATGTGATATCGACCCGCAGAAGCTTGAAGGCAATGCGGTTGCTGGTAATATCGCGACAGGGGATTCTCCCATCGATTTCAGCCTTTATGCGAAATATACGAGTGTGTCCGAGATGATCGAGAAGGAACAGCTTGATTTCGTGGATCTTGCACTCCCAACGTATCTTCACCGCGACATAACGATTGAATGCTTAAATAAAGGTCTGCACGTGCTGTGTGAGAAGCCGATGGCATCGAATTCACAAGAGTGTGAAGAGATGATTGAGGCAGCCAAAGTGAACGGTAAACAGTTGATGATCGGTCAGTGTCTACGCTTTTGGCCGGCCTATGTGTACTTGAAAGAAGCGGTAGAGAACGGGACTTTCGGTAAAGTGACAAGCGGATATTTCTACCGCGGCGGCGCAACTCCGACTTGGGGACCTTGGTTAATTGACAAAGAGAAGAGCGGCGGCGCCTTATTGGATATGCATGTTCATGATATCGATATGGTCAACTGGCTGTTCGGTAAACCAGAATCCGTTTCATGCTTAGCACGAAATGTGGTTCCGGGCAGCGGCTATGATGTCGTGTCTACGAACTATTTGTACGGAGACGGGAAAGTCATCAATGCGCAGGCGGACTGGACATTGGAAGGCGATTACGGCTTCGAGATGCTATACCGCGTTAACTTCGAGAAGGCTAATCTGATTTTCAACGCGAGCGGATTAAAAGTAAACCTGAATGATGCGCCTGGTTTCAATCCGGAGATTTCACCAGAGATGGGCTATTACCTGGAGCTGAAATATTTCGTGGAGACGCTACTCTCAGGGCAAGCGGTGTCGACAGCAACTCCTGAAAGTACAATGGGTACAATCGATATTGCTGTGGCTGAGATGACTTCTGCCGACAAGAAGGGCGCTTGGGTACAGGTGAAGTAAATAACTGATTAATTAAAGTAAACCTTGGGAATCGAGTCTGATTTCTAAGGTTTTTGTTATGTTAATTATTTTCATTTGACTGCAATCGCTTACGTATTCTATGCTAGTTGCATTTGCAATAACTAGAGGTGAAACGAATGAAAGACAAAGATTCAACAGCATCCTGGCAAAAGCTTCGTCTATTCGCAGTCACTTGGCCGATATTTATTGACTCCGTGCTACGTATGATGTTAGGAACAGCGGATGTGTTCATGCTAAGCCGAATCTCAGATGAAGTGACCGGAGCCGTAGGCTTAGCCAATGAGCTTATCATG
The DNA here is from genome assembly GCF_059692115.1 of Paenibacillus sp. J31R30. Taxonomy (NCBI): domain Bacteria; kingdom Bacillati; phylum Bacillota; class Bacilli; order Caryophanales; family Paenibacillaceae; genus Paenibacillus; species Paenibacillus sp. J31R30. The sequence goes on from NZ_JCAUAV010000002.1 coordinate 624,280, forward strand.
TTCTGTATTCTAATGTTTGGTTTTGTCGGCATTGGAACGAGTGTAGCCGTTGCGCAGCATCTAGGTGCTGGCCAGGTAAAGGAAGCCAGCCGAATTTCCGCACTAGCGATTACCATAAACCTGATTTTTGGAATCATCGTGAGTATTGCTTTGGTTGTTTTTGGTGAGCCGTTGATGCAGCTCATGCATTTGCCACCTGAACAAATTGGGATTGCCAAGACGTATTTGAATTTGATCTCGGCTTTTATCTGGATCGAAGCTCTATCCTATGCGATTTCTTCGGTTTTGCGCTCCAATGGTCAGACACGGGACGTTATGTTCGTGACATTGGGTGTCAATGTGATCCATGTCGTGGGGAACTCGCTCTTGATTTTCGGAAACTTGGGATTCCCAGAATGGGGAGTGACAGGAGCGGCGGTTTCAACGATCGTAAGTCGATTAATTGGTCTAATAATCCTTGTTGTCATCCTATACCGACGTCTACAAGTACCGATCCTGCTCAAGCACTATGTGAGCTTCAATTCTCGTATTGTTAAGCAAATCCTTAGTATCGGATTACCATCTGCTGGTGAGCATATTTCTTGGCAGTCGCAGTACTTGATGATCTTCAGCTTCATCAATATTATTGGGGCTACAGCGTTAAGCGCCCATGTATATGTGATGAATATCACCAATTATTTTATAGCTTTAGGCATGGCCATTGGGATGGGAACAGAAATTATTGTGGGACATATGGTTGGTGCGGGTGCTTTTCAAGCGGCGTATCATAAATTGATTAGAAGTTTAAAGTTTACCTTTGTCTTGACCTTTGTTGTTGTCGGTATCGCCTCGATTTTCCGTAAAGAGTTGTTGGGGCTCTTCACAGATAATCCAGATATCATCATGATGGGGTCGACGATTCTACTTCTTTCTATCATCCTGGAACCAGGGCGAACCTTTAACTTAGTTGTCATCAATTCCTTGCGTGCTGCGGGTGATGCTAGATTCCCCGTTATGATGGGGGTTGTCTCCATGTGGGGGATAGCGGTACCACTATCCTATTGGTTAGGGATACATCTAGAGATGGGCCTACTCGGAGTATGGATTGCTTTTACAGTGGATGAATGGACGAGAGGTTTGTTGATGTATCTGCGTTGGAGAAGCCGTGTATGGCAAAGTAAATCATTGGTCAGACCAAGCGGTGAAGCATTGTCCACGCCAATTTAATCTTAAAATGGAAGAAGCCTAAAACTCTCTTAGCAAGAGTCTTAGGCTTCTTTTTCATATGAATAAGGCTGACATGAAGGATGTGGCTGGCGGCTGGTAATCATACTATATTCATTTTCTTGTAAAAGAATTGGATGTTTGTAGGAAATCATAGAAAACGTGCTAGTGTCCCCCTGTATAGATGTGAATGGCATCTCTTAGAAATTCAGCGGTTCCTGGTTGCTTTACATCATAGTAAGCTTTGAATCGCTCGTCGTCCACGTACATTTGGGCAAGTCCTGCATGGGCTTCTTTACTGTATTCGCTCCAATAGAACATGAGCCATTGTTTGTGCAAATCGGCTGCTTTTTGAGCCAATTCACTTGCTGGATCACCTTGCTTGAAAGCCTCCGCTAATGTAACGCTTACTTCTTCGGCCAAACGTGTAACTTCCTCGTGCTGTTCCTGCGTCATGTTTTTTAACTTTTGATTGCTTTTATTCACTTGCTCATCGCCATATTTCTCGCGAATTTCTTTCCCGTATTTCTTCTCGTTATCATCAATTAGCTTTTGTTTGAAGCCTTCAAATTTCTGTTTATTGGACATGGTAAGTCTCCCTTCGTTAGAAGCAATGGTTTGCTCTACATTGGCAATGAGTGTATCCAATAGCCGCCGCTTATCAAGAAGCTGCTCACGATGGTCTCTCAGCGCACGGGTTCCGTCGAACGCAGGCGAAGTTATAATTTCTTTGATCTGTTCTAGCGAGATACCAAGCTCACGGTAAAATAATATTTGCTGAAGTCGATCTACCTCCGCTTGCCCATAAATGCGATATCCGGATGAGTTGATTCTTGCCGGCATAAGAAGCTCAATCTCATCATAATAGCGAAGTGTACGGGTGCTGATTCCTGCCAACTTCCCCAAGTGCTGTACGGTGTATTCCATCTGCTCACCTCCTGACAACTTAACTGTAAGGCTTTACGTAGCGTTAATGTCAATACCTTTTTTTCGCTTTGTTTGGCCATGTGAAATGCATGATGTAGGTTATGAGCGCAACGAGCAGGATGAAAAGCAAGCTAACAAAGAAGCCTGGACGCGTAGTAGGGTGTAAAGATGCCCCTGCGACGGCACAGAGGATAAGTACAATACCAGCCCAACGTTTGTACATGCGTGAACGCGTGTGGGTTAATAAGCGACCTGAAGAAAGCAAGATCAATAACCAGATGAAGAGCAAGGTGAGACCCGCTGCTGTAGACATATAGGCATACAAGCCCTCGGGTAAAAGCAGGGAAAGCACAACTGCCGCAGCCATGCCTCCGGTAGTTAACGCAAGCGCAGCATAGGGAATTTGTCTTGGCCCACTTGTCGTACGGGTGAAAATCAGCGGGGCATCATGATCCTTTGCCAGTGCGACCAGAATTGCGGTAACAGCGAATAAGGAAGCAACCATCGTGGAGAAAGCAGCAATAATGAGGATGGCGTTAAACACGTGCGGAACATAGGGAAGCGGGTAGCTTTCCAAGCTAACCTGGAAGGGGCTCTTTTTGTCATGAAGGGCATGTAAAGGAAGCAGGGTTAGGACTAGGAAGAGGGAGACGATGTATAGGATGGCTAAAAGGAGGAGCATCATGGAGCCGGCTTTGTGAGCTTCGCTCGATTTCTTAAGGCGCATAGCAAAAAGGCCCATCATTTCTGTGCCGCCGAAGGCGTAGAAGGCATAGATGAGGGATGACCAAGAGCCCTTGGGCCCCGAGGGCAAAAAGGTTTCGCCCGTGATCGGAAACGAAAGCGGATGAAGGCCACCCGAGATCCAACCCAGTACCGCGGCACCTGCAAGAAGGAGGAACATCAAGAGCGCAGATACTTTGATGAGTGCGAAAATATGCTCCGAACGCTCGAACGCTTTCGACCCGAGTAAGATCACACCAACACCGAGAGTGGCATAGATCATCGCAAACAGCCACATGGGAATCGTGGGAAACCAGAACCGCGTAAACAGGGAGAGAGCGGCTAATTGACTCCCCATAATCATCAACTGGGAGCCCCAATAGATCCAGCCGCAGCTAAATCCGGCCCAGTGGCCAAATGCCAATTTGGCATAGGAGCGGAATGAGCCATGCTGTGGATTCGCATCTATCATTTGAAGCAGAGCGTCGAGCACGATATAAGTGCCTATTGCTGCTAAAATGAACAAAAAGAGCATCGAAGCGCCGCCCATCGTTAGGCCGATTCCGACTCCGAGAAAGTAGCCAGTTCCTAACGTACAGGCGACGCCGAGCAGCGATAACTGCCACCAAGTCATGGTGCCGTTCTTCGTTGGGGTTGCTTTTGTGGACATGCCGCCTCCTAAGCTGTTCAAGAGAGATTGACAACAGCCCATAGTATAGCTTGTCCATTGGTAAAATATACTTTTAGATGAGGTCCATCCGTACGAAAAGCTGCGCATCTCTTTCGATGACTTCATAGGGTTGAAGTCGCGCATTAGGTACATTATGGCATCGGCCCGTGTGTACTTCAAAGGTCCAGCCATGCAGCGGACATTCAAGCTCGCCATTTTCTAACTCAACCTCATAGCCGGCGTGGGGGCAACGACTAGAGAGCAGCGTGTAGATACCATCCGCTTCCGTTAGGAAGAATCGCTTGCCATTCACTTTCACTTCGGACGGGTTTGCAGTAAACTGATCCTTAGCACCAATAAGGATTTCATTCATGGGAATGCTCCTTTTCATAAGGGATTTCTTGTGAGTACATAACCTCATTATAAGCCAAAAGACAGCAAAGATCTCTATGCATCTGGCAAAAACAAAGGAGCACATTTACATGAGTACATTATCACCATTAGCCGCGGCCTTTCGCCAAACCTCCTATCCCGTGGGTGGGCATGGTCGCAGACAGATTCAAATTTTAAAAGAAGCCATGGATGAGCTTGATGGCCATCTTGAGAGTGATAATTATGGAACAGGCGAAGGCATAGAGAGCTTTCAGGCGGAAATGGCCGCGTATCTAGGGAAGGAGAAGGCTGTATTTTTCCCGAGCGGGACCATGGCTCAGCAAATTGCCCTGCGCATTTGGTGTGATGAGAAAGGGATCCGTAAGGTAGCCTACCATCCGTTAAGCCATTTGGAAATCCATGAAGAGGATGGCCTGAAGGAGCTGCATCAGATTGAATCGATTCTACTTGGCGAGAAGGATCGGTTGATTCGCTTGGATGAGATTCTTGCGCTGAATGATGAGATTGCCTGTCTCTTGATCGAGCTGCCACAACGTGAAATAGGCGGACAGTTGCCACCGTATGAAGAGCTTGTAGCGATATCAGCGCATTGCCGTGCTAAGGGGATCAAGCTTCATCTGGATGGAGCGAGATTATACGAGGTGCTGCCGTACTATCAGAAATCGGCTGCAGAGTTGTGTGCGCTTTTCGACAGTGTGTATATCTCCTTCTACAAAGGAATCGGCGGACTTGCAGGTGCTATTCTAGCTGGTGATGAGGCGTTTACCATGAAGTCGAAGGTATGGAAAAGACGGCATGGCGGCGATTTGATCAGCCTGTATCCGTATTACCTGAGTGCGAGTTACTATTTCGTGCAGCGTGAGCCTAAAATGGGGCAATATTATGAGCAAGCTGTGGAGCTTGCTGCGCTGTACAATAGCTGCCAACTTGTAAGTACGTTGCCGCAGGTTCCGGTTACGAATATGTTTCACGTTCATATTGCGATGCCGAAGGAGAAGCTCGAGCCGATCCTTGTCGCGTTGTACGCGGAGACAGGAGTAGGGCTGATCCATTATCTGCGAGAGTCGAGCGATGGGATCAGTTCGTTTGAGGTAAGCATAGGCGATGCGTATGCGAAGATTCCGAAAGATAATCTGAAGCGGACGTTTGAGCGGTTGGATGCGAGCTTGCGGGAAATATAAGCTGTTGGAATAGCACTGGCATAGCGCCCTGTCGATCCAAATCTCGTAAGAGATGCGAAACGACAGGGCGCTTTTTTGGGCATCCTCACCAATCGTAACTTTGTACGCCACCAGTTGTCCTTCCAGGACTTAAATCGCCCTAAATCGTAACATTAGTCACCTCAATTCATCAGATTGTGGGTGTTGATGCAGACGTAGAATCGGTATACTTCAAAAAGTAAGCCCTTACATTTTAGCTTGACGGTCAGGAGGAGGGACTTTATTAAGACCGCCGTTAGTACGCAACTGGAAGCTATTTTATAAACCAATGGAGGGAAATGACATGTTCAAAAAGAGTTTAGCAATGTTGCTCAGTATGGTTTGCATGATGATGTTGTTTGGCGTGCTCCCAGCTTTCGCTGCGAATGGACCGATAACGTGGGGTTCCTCGGTCACGGTTTCGAACATCAATACGTTTACAGATGCAGGAACGGATGCACGGGGGCTTAGTCCTGGTACATTCGGATCGGAATATCCGCGGATGATCAAGCTGGCGAATGGCAACTGGCTGGCGGTTGCAGCGATTTATGATAATAACGGCTACACGAAGGTGTCAACGGGAGGAACGAAATTACAGGTATACCTAAGCACTGATAACTGCCGGACGTGGTCCTTAGCGGCCACACTTGGGGAAAATGGCCGTGACCTCGATAACGGACAATTCATTCAGCTGGCGAATGGAGATATTTTACTCGCGATGCGATCAGTACGTTGGCAGGAGTCTTATCAATTAAGAGTGTACAAGAGCACGAATGGCGGTTCGAACTGGAGCTATCTTAGCACGATAGATGAAAAGAACGGTACGCCAGGCTCGCTGGGCAATCCGGATAAAGGCGTGTATGAGCCGCATATGCAAATTTTGAGTGACGGCTCATTGGCTGTCATGTATGCGAATGAAAAGCATGTAACAGAGAGTCCATCCTATAGTCAAATTATTTCGGAGAAGATTTCGACGAATGGCGGCGCGAGCTGGGGAAGTGAGATTTTCGTTGCTTGGGACCCTGGCAATGCAGCAGCACGGCCCGGTATGCCGGTTTTCCAAAAAATGAACAACGGCCAGTATATCGTGACCTTCGAGGTTTGCGGTACGCAAAGCTGTAACGTCTTCACGAAGAAAAGCAATGATGGTAAAACATGGGCGAGCGGTATCGGTGCGCAAGTGCCAAGTCAGCAAGGCGGACCTTACTTGCTCTCACTTACAGATGGCAGAATTTTATTAACCTCCAATGCCAATTTTCTCTCCATTTCCAATGACTATGGGAATACTTGGTACACGAATGATTCTACAGCTTTTGGCAATTCCTTGTGGGCAGCCATGTATCAGACAGGAATGAACGAAGTTGCTTACATTGATTCCGTCAACCGGACGGGAGGTGGCCATAATGTGCAGGTGAAGTTCGGTACCTGGACGAGCACGTATTCGAACAATTTTGCTGCAAATGATAGTGGCTGGGCTCGATATGGAGGTACATGGGCAGTCAGCGGCGGTACCTATAATCTCACTTCTACAAGTGCAGATAAATCGATCCTTACTCCATATCCGTCTAAGCGAAACTATACCCTTGAAGGGGATATCAAGCTTAACAATGCGGGGCAGGGCAGTCTTATTTTCAATGTAACGAATCCAGGAACAGGTGCGGACAGCATGAAAGGGTATGCCGCGGGCATAGACTCGGCTGGGCAAGTATGGTTAGGCCGATTTAACAATAACTGGACACAGCTTGCTCTTGTGAATACAACGATAAGTATAAACACTTTGTATCACGTGAAGGTAGTGGTCAATGAAGGCAATATCAAGGTGTATGTAGGTGATATGACGACGCCGAAGATTAATCTTACCGATACGACGTATGCCAATGGCACGATTGGTGTGCGCGGTGGTTTCAGTAATAGCGTGAGCTTTGACAATATTACGGTTAACTAAAAGTAAATGATGCGTGAGAAAGGGCCTTCGGGCTCTTTTTTTTACACTACCAGTTATCCTCGCACAATACATGTATAATCTCCCGCGCTCCCCTATGGAATATATCCATTAAATTCGTCATTTTCCGCCTAAATTTAAGTCCTACATTGGCTAAATTCATTAGAGCAACTTCATTCTGGCCAAAAAGAGAGAAAACCGAAGATTTGATTGGAATTACCCAATCAAATTGAAATTTCAGCTTGTTTTATGGTCATTTCATTGGATTTTTCCAACAGGAAGGCGAGTTGGGGTTGGGTTGGGTGAAGTGGGTTGAGCTATTTATGCTGAGTAATGTGTGGTATGCATGTTTGTGAAGTAGTTCGCTGTTTCCTTTGGTGCTCGCTCTACAATTATATGTCCTAACGGACACACTGGATGCTAAACGGGATAACGTACACTTTTTCTAGAGCTAACGGACACTACAGCAACTACTTGGGTGAAGTAGACCCCTACTAGCTGATATACAATTGATTAGTTGCAGCTTTGTCCGTTAGCGTTACACAAACCCAGATTTCTAACAAATAGTGTCTTCTATGTCCGAGAGGTCGCGGTAGGGTAACGGTTGCCGTTGCGGTTGAGGAGTGATTCATAGGATCACTGAGACACTTGAAATAAAAAAGAGGCTGAGCAGGTATCCCTGTTTGATTTCTTTTTATTGGATTTTAGTCGAATCGGGCTCGTCGGGACTGCTAAGTCGAAAAAATCGACTTACAGTCTCGAAAGTAGCGCCGCCGGATCCGCTAAGTCGAAAAAATCGACTTGCAGTCTCGAAAGAGGCCCCGCCGGATCCGCTAAGTCGAAAAAATCGACTTACAGTCTCGAAAGAGGCCCCGCTGGATCCCCTAAGTCGAAAAAATCGACTTAGAGGCTTGAAGGAGGCCCCGCCGGATCCGCTAAGTCGAAAAAATCGACTTACAAGCTCGAAAGAGGCCCCGCCGGATCCGCTAAGTCGAAAAAATCGACTTACAGTCTCGAAAGAGGCCCCGCCGGATCCGCTAAGTCGAAAAAATCGACTTGCAGTCTCGAAAGAGGCCTCGCCGGATCCGCTAAGTCGAAAAAATCGACTTACAGTCTCGAAAGAGGCCCCACCGGATCCCCTAAGTCGAAAAAATCGACTTACAGTCTCGAAAGAGGCCCCGCCGAATCTGCTAAGTCGAAAAAATCGACTTACAGTCTCGAAAGAGGCCCCGCCGGATCCGCTAAGTCGAAAAAATCGACTTACAGTCTCGAAAGAGGCCCCGCCGGATCCGCTAAGTCGAAAAAATCGACTTACAAGCTCGAAAGAGGCCCCGCCGGATCCGCTAAGTCGAAAAAATCGACTTACAGTCTCGAAGGAGGCCCCGCCGGATCCGCTAAGTCGAAAAAATCGACTTACAAGCTCGAAAGAGGCGGCGCCGGATCTGCTAAGTCGAAAAAATCGACTTACAGTCTCGAAAGAGGCCCCGCCGGATCCGCTAAGTCGAAAAAATCGACTTACAGTCTCGAAAGAGGCCCCGCCGGCTCCGCTAAGTCGAAAAAATCGACTTAGAGGCTCGAAGGAGGCGCCGCTGGATCCGCTAAGTCGAAAAAATCGACTTACAAGCTCGAAAGAGGCCCCGCCGGATCCCTTACGGACGTCCACTCCCTACGTATGATTTCCCCCTCCAATCGTAACATCGTCACCTTTTACCCATCAGGCCAGCTCATGCATTCTTACGTTTGTTCCCTAAAGTTGAGGGTTTTATCGGTTTAGGCGAGGGACGATTCCCTGTAAAGTTAGAACCAAGGAAAGCCCTTACATCAGCGTGAAAGGGCTTTCGCAACTAACATAAACCGAATGAGAGAGGGTTGTTTATCACTATGAAAAAGAAATTAACAAGCTTACTTACAGCAAGTATTGCGCTTGCTATGGTAGCGACTGGCTGCTCGAGCACAAAAGAAAGCGATACCAAAACAGCTGCTGCCACAACTGCTCCAGCGGCAACGAAAGCTGCAGAGACAACCAAATCAGCGAGCCCGGTAGAGATCACCTTTTGGAATATGTTCGGCGGTGGTGAGGGTGATTTCGTAGATCAAATCGTCAAAGGCTATAACGATTCCCAAAAGGAAGTCATCGTGAAACAACTGCGCCTAGAATCCAATGAGTACTATGCGAAGTTAAGTACAGCGCTTTCTTCTTCCAAAGGACCAGATGTGGCGGTCGCTCACGTGGATCGGATCTCGCCTTTCGTCAAAGCGAAGCAAATTTTGCCGCTTGATGGGCTTGCCAGCAAAGTTGGCTTTGATCTGAAACAAGTCTCCGATTCCAATATCAAGAGCGTGTCCTATGACGGAAAACCGTACGCCGTGCCGTTAGATACCCATTTCCATATGTTCTACTACAACAAGGATCTACTGAAGAAAGCCGAGCTGCTGAACGACGATGGAACGCCAAAGTTGGGTGATCTTACGCCGGATGGCTTTAAGAAAACATTAGCGCAAATTCAAGCGAAGGTACCTGGTGTGCAGGCGCTAGCCGTGAATACACCTTATTTCCAAGAGCCATTCCTGAATTTGTACTATGAAGCAGGCGGCGACATCTTGAATGGTGATATGACGAAATCCGCAATCAATAACGAGAAAGCGTTGAATGTCCTTAAGTTTTACATGGATCTATACAAGAACAAATACAGTGATCTGAACGACAAAACGCCTTGGGATTCGTTCCACAGTGGAAAAGCAGCGCTATGGTTCGGTGGCGTGTGGGAAGCGGGACTGTTGCTGAACGACAAATCCTTGAATATTGGCGCGATGCCGCTGCCAGCCATCTTCGGTAGCCAAACGCACTGGGGAAGCTCCCATTTGCTTGTAGTTCCTTCCTATGTCACGACCGAGAAACAAGAAGCATCAGCGAAATTCATGAAGTACTTCTCTGAAGTTGGCGGCAAAACGTGGGGTCAAGCAGGACACGTACCAACGAACAGTGCTGTAACGACAAGTGACGAGTACAAGAAACTTCCATATCGCAATTTCTTTATTGAAGCACAGAAAACAGTGAAATTTGCTCCGAAAACAGATAAATACACAACGATCATTACAACGGTGTCTGAGTCGCTGCAAAACATTCTTTTCGGTAAGCAAACGCCAGAAGAAGGCTTGAAAACGATGGATAAGCAAATCAATGATATTTTAAGTAACTAATTGTCCGATTGAATCGGGTGGAGCTTCTTAGTAAGCTACTGGGGCTCCACCCGATCTTATACAGAAAGATACAAGGAGAAGAGTGTATGGAGACTAAAGTAATTGAGCAAGATCGGACGCTAGTCCTCCGCCGACGTAAACCGTTACGAATAGCTTTGGAATTGAACGCATTGCTGTATGTGCTGCCGTTTCTGATCCCTTTTGCCATCTTCTATCTGTGGCCCGTGGGGCGAGGCGCTTGGATGAGCTTACATGTTTGGAACATTCAAGGGATGCAGCGATATGTTGGCTTAGCGAATTATAAAAAGATTTTTACGGATAGCAATTTTTATCTCTATGTATGGCACTCGATTTACTTTGTTATCCTCTGTACACCGACCATTATCGTGCTTGGCTTAGGCTTAGCGATGCTGATTAATCAAAATATACGCTTCCGAACGCTTATCCGTTCTATGTTTTTCCTGCCTTATGTACTTTCTGTCTCGGTCATCAGTTTCATCTGGCTTCGGCTTTTCGACTCGAAGTACGGCCCGATTAACGCGTTCTTAAAACTCATTGGTTTACCTAGTGACATTCATTGGCTGACGGATAAACATTTTGCTTGGTGGGCGATTACCCTTGCAACCGATTGGTGGACAGTAGGTTTTGTGATGGTATTGTTCCTAGCTGGCTTACAAGAAATTCCTACGGATCATTATGAAGCTGCGAAAATAGATGGCGCTGGCGCGTGGAAGCAATTCATTCATATTACGCTTCCCGGACTGTCGAGAGTCATGCAAATACAAATTTTTTATCAAATCATCTCGTGCTTAAAGCTGTTTGGGCAAGTACAGATTATGACAGGCGGAGGTCCAGGGGACGCCACGAACACGATGATTCGCTATATCTACGTCACCGGGTTCAAAAAGGATATGTTCGGACTGGCTTCAGCACAATCCATCGTATTCTGCATCCTCATGCTGTTCATCGCAGTGATTCAGTTCAAATTAACAGACAGAAAAGATTGACGGAGGTTGAACATGAAACATTTCACAATCAACATCATCGCCGTGGTGTTGGCTCTCCTATTTATTTTTCCACTGATTTGGATGCTGGTTGTATCTCTCAAACCGGATGGCGTAAATGTCATCTCCATTCAAGACTGGTTCAATTTCTCGGATTTGAATTTGCAGAACTATAAGAAGGTCATTCAAGATTCTCAGATTCTAAGATGGACGTGGAACAGCGCAGTAATCGGCATACTGACAACGGTCATTTCACTGATCTTCAGCTCCTTGGCGGCCTTCTCCTTCTCGAAGCTGCCTTTCAAATCCAGAGGCATGTTCTACGTGCTCATTGTGTCAGGCTTGTTAATCCCAACGGAAGCTATTCTGATTCCCCTTTATGAAACGACGCTTCATTTGAAGCTGATTGATAACATGTGGGCGATTATTCTGCCTGGGCTCACGAATCCAATTGGGATCCTGCTGCTGAAGCAGTTCATGGATGGCGTACCGAAGGATTATATCGAGGCTGCGCAGATTGACGGTTGTAAAAACTTTGGACTATGGTATCGGATATGTCTACCGCTTACTAGATCTGCGATGTTTTCAGTCGGTATTTTCTACTTCATCCTATCGTGGAACAATTTCCTATGGCCGTACCTGACCATTACGTCGCAAGAGAACATGATCTTATCAGCAGGACTACCGACGTTCTTGTCGAATAATATCATGTCCTTGAATATGATCATGGCAGCAAGTGCAATTGCCGCAATACCAACGATTCTGGTGTTTGCTGTGCTGCAGCGTCAAATTGTGCAAGGCGTGGCGATGTCCGGTATTAAAGGTTAAGAAGCTTTCATTTCTACGAGTCAGATTCTCTTCCCAGAAAGGGTTGTTCCAACTTTTGACCCAGACATCAGCATCAGATGTTGTGACAAAACAGCGACACAAACGAATTCCTTCATGGATGTATACATGGACGAGCAGCATTCGCTATAAGTGGATGCTGTTACTGTTCCTCTTTTCTTTAACGCCCCTGCTTGCCTTGGGGTTTATTTCATATTCAATATCGAAATCAACAATCAACAACAAAGTAACGGAATACTCGGAACAGCTCTTGAAACAGACAGCGGAGAATATCGACACAAGGCTTGGGATCTACAAAGATTTGATGATGCAGGTTGTCAATAACAACGACATTGTCACGATGCTGCGGACTTTGGATCGTACAGAGCCATCTCAATATGATCTGGATAGTCTCTCCCTGACAACGAAGCTATCCACCATTATTGCAATTAATCAGGACTTACAGTCGATTTCATTCCTATCTTCAAACCATTTTATCAAGGGCATCTATAGATGGAACGATCGCTCAGCAGACAAAGTATCCCCTTTCCTGCAGACCTTGGAGGACGGGAGCAATTTCCGCTGGTTTTCCACACGATTGGGCACCTATGTAGATAGTCTGAACACGCAAAATGTTCACGTCTTTTCACTGGCCAAACAAATCTATAAGATGTCCGATGATAGTCCTGTTGGGATCATTGCTGTCCTGGATATTCGCGAGGATGTACTGAAAGAAATTGGTGCTCGAACGACCAAGAGTAATATGGATATTGAAAGCTATGTGATTGATGGCAGGGGTCAGATCATTTCGTATCCGGACAGTCAATTGTTGGGCAAAAGTGTGAAAGAAGTGCTAGGCGAAGACGGGTACACGGAGATGTTTCGTTTGGCTGCGGATGAATCCGTTTTTCCATTGAAATATCAAGGTGAACGACTGATCGTGAATTATAAAAAGCTGCATACTAACGACTGGATCGTCGTCAACGTCATTTCGGAGGCTTCCCTGTACAAGGATTCCAACCGATTATTGCAAATCATTTTGGTGATCGCTTTCATTTGTATCTTATTCTCCATCCTGACGGCCATATTGCTGGCGAACTCGATTTCCATGCCGATTCTGAAAATGATTCGATTGATGCGGCAAGTGATGTCAGGTGACCTGACCGTTCGTTTCAAAGCGAAACGTCGTAATGATGAATTCGATATTTTGGGCGAAAACTTTAACTACATGGTGACTCGGATAGATGGTCTTTTGGAAACCGTGTATGAGGAGCAGAATCATAAACGCGTGGCGGAATTGAAGGCGCTGCAAGCGCAAATTAACCCGCATTTTCTCTATAATACCTTAGATATTATTAAATGGACGGCACTTTTGCAGAAAGCCAATCACGCTGCTGAAATGGTTAGTCTCTTATCCCGATTATTGCGCATTAGCTTGGGGAAAGGTGAAGAGACGGTCACCATCGAAGAAGAAATTGAGCATGTCCAATGTTACCTAGGTATTCAAAAATTCAGATTCAACTTTAATATCGAAACGTTCGTTCATCTGGACGAGGAGGTGCGGTTGTACCGCACGCCGAAGCTGATCCTACAGCCCATCGTCGAGAATGCGATACTACATGCATTTACAGATAGAGAAACAGGCGAAATTCATATTCGGTGCAGCGTTCATCCGGATGGCGGAATACGTTTCGAGGTCGTGGATAATGGCCGAGGTATGGATGCAAGTCTTGTTCAAAGCCTAAATCGACATGTAGTACCCTCCGTTGAGAAAGTCAGCGGGATTGGCTTAGCAAATGTAGATGAACGAATTAAACTCATTTGTGGGAAGCCCTATGGTTTGGATATTCAAAGTGAACCTGGAGCAGGTACACACATTACGATCAGACTTCCAGAGATGAAGTAGGTGAAGATCATGTTTCGAGTTGTCATTGTGGAAGATGAGTTTATCGTAAGGTTTGGCATTCGGTCCATGATTGATTGGGAAAAGTTAGGTTTAACCGTGAGCGGTGAGGCAGCCAATGGGCAAGAAGGGTTGGACCTGATCCGCGAAAGCCCGCCTGATATTCTAATCACAGATATCAAAATGCCTGTCATGGATGGCATTACGCTAATTACGGAAGTACGTAAATCTCATCCCCATATGAAGATTGTCATTCTTAGCAATTTGGAGGATTTCCAATATGCGAAGGAAGCCATTCGCAATGGGGTTTCCGAGTATATGATCAAATCGGATATGATGCCGCGTGACCTTGAGGGAACGCTGCTTCGTGTGAGAGATTCGATCAAAGCGGAGTCACCAAGCAGCGAGCAGACTAGTATCGTTGAGCCCATCGTGAAAGAAAAACGGATGCTGGAGCTACTAGAAGAAACGGACGCTGTCCGTAGACAGCAAATCGTACTAAGCTTGCGGCTATCTGAGGTCAAATTACCCTTAGTTGTCCTTCATATCGCAAAGAATATGTGGGCTCAGAGTGTAGAGGAGGGCCAAGCATTAATACGCAAAGCGCTCGATGAAGTCTTGACGACTTCCTCGGAGGAAATCTATGAAGCGTTCCCAGATCGGCAAGGGGAAATGAACGTTCTTCTTTTTACAAGGAAGATGGCAACTACGGGTGTTGCTGAGATGAAGTCATTGGCACAGTCCATACTTCACTATCTGAAGAATCATTATGCGATGTCGTGTACGATAGGCATTAGTATGAGCACGTCCAGCTGGGCGGGACTTCACCAAGCCTACGAGCAAGCGATCGCTGCAGCGAAATATAAAATGTTCATAGGCAGTGAGCGAGCCATTCTGTATGGCGTTGATTATGTACCAGTTAATAGTCAGCGGGCAGATAATATTAAAGTTAGCACAACCCACATCCATTCCATGGTGTATGCCTTTCAAACCAAAGAGCTGCAAGCTTACTTGGAAGATATTTTCGAACAGCTAGCGGCACGCAAGGATTATGATCTCGTGGAAATTATTTCTCTTGAGCTGCTCATTCTGCTAACGTCCCTGTGGTCGGATGTTGCAAGTGATCAGCAAAGCATTCTCCAACTAAAGAAGATGTACTACGAGCAGCTGTCCAAATTAGAGACGATCCAGATGAGTAAGGCCTGGTTCTTGAACGCTTTTGAAGAACTTGCCCAGCATATGATTGGTGTGTATAACAGTGACCGTAATGGCATTATTAAAGCAGCGCAATACATCGGGCAATATTATCAACAAGAGATTTCACTGCAGTCGATTAGCAATCTGGTGCATTTAAGTAAAAACTATTTTGCTAACCTGTTCAAAAAGGAAATGGGCGAGAGCTTCCTGGAGTATCTGACGAGGATTCGCATCGAGAAGGCGAAGGTACTTCTGACAAGCGAGCTCAAAACGGCGGATATTGGCCATTTGGTTGGCATTCCAGACCCCAAATATTTCGCCAAAGTATTTAAAAAAATTACGGGCTCGTCCCCATCGGAATATCGAAATCGAGTAAGGGAGGACAAATCAAGCTAAGTTTTCTCGTGCTGGCATGCAAGCGCTTACCGAGAAGCCATTAGTTTACATGCATTTGGTTGAAGGGGGATTAGAATGTTAGATAAAAAAAGGATGAAACAAAGCGTTGGAATCGGATGTGTGCTCGTACTTGTGCTAACAGGATGTTCTATCTTGTCTACGGGTAACAAGCAAGTAGCTGAAAGCAAGAAAACAGTAGAGAGCGTGGAAACACGCGTAGAAATTTCGTTCTGGAATCCCTTTGGCGGTGGAGAAGGAGAGTTCGTCGAACGTATCGTGCAAAACTTCAATAACTCGCAGAAGGCCGTATATGTGAAGCAGCTTAGATTAGAATCCAACGAATATTATGTGAAACTAAGTACGGCTCTTTCCTCAGGAAAAGGGCCGGATGTGGCCGTTGCTCATGTAGACCGGATGTCACCATTCGTTAAGGCGAAGCAAATTGTGCCGCTGGACGGCTTGGCGAATGAGATTGGATTTGACTTCAAAGACTTGGAGGAGAGCAATGTACAAAGTGTGAGCTTCATGAACAAGCCGTATGCGATGCCGTTGGACACGCATTTTCACATGTTGTACTACAATAAAGCTATCCTGAAAAAAGCGGGTTTGTTAAATGACGATGACACACCTAAGCTTGCGATGTCATCGCCGGAGGCGTTTATTCAAATGCTGCAACAGATTCAAGCCAAAGTACCGAATGTTCAGCCATTTGCTGTGAATACGCCTTACTTCCAAGAGCCATTCCTCAATATGTATTACGAGGCGGGGGGGGATTTGCTAGACGCCAGCATGTTGAAATCGAACATCCATAATGACAAAGCACTTCGTGTTTTGAAGTTTTATCAACAACTCTACGCAGGCAAGCTCGCAGATGTGAACGATAAAACGCCGTGGGATACGTTCCACAATGGCAAAGCCGCACTTTGGATGGGGGGGGTCTGGGAAGCGGGCTATCATCTAAATGAACCCTCCCTTCCCGTTGGTATCATGCCTCTTCCCGTTCTTTTTGGCAGTTCAATGCAATGGGGGAGCTCGCATACACTGGTCATTCCAACGTACGTAACAATGGATAAACAGCGTGCAGCCATGACGTTTATGTCCTATTTCTCGAACGTAGGGTCATTCTTATGGGGCCAAGCCGGACATGTACCTGCCAATCGAGCAGTTCTTCAAAGTCAAGAGTATCTCCAGCTGCCCTATCGTAAGCTCTTCATCGAAGCTCAGCATCATGTCAAATTTGCACCTCAAACGGATAAATATGCGACAATCTTTACAACGCTCTCTGAAGAACTTCAAAGTATTGTCATGGGCGGGCTGGATCCGGATGAGGGGCTTGCTGTACTTGAGAAAAAAATGAATAGTCTTCTGGCTAATTAGGCTGGACATAAGCCAGTAAGGAAAATAAAGTTTGTTGATAGATTAAACCGATCCGTACACATTTTATTTCGAATAAGCCATCTAAGCCGATCAGGCTCGGGTGGCTTTATTGTAGTGTTTTTCCGAAAAAGGATACGCGGCGACAACGCTGGGTGATATTGTCGAGAAAATAACAAACGGACGGACATACCGAAACAATTCGTAGGGCTATTTGATTTCTCAAGAAGACATAGCTCGTAATCGTTTCTTTATCACTTTTTCTTGTCTTTACAAAATTCACTTCTCCTTATAGTCTATAACTACTACTTTTAAAGCGCTTACTAGTCTATTTTTCCGTAAGGGGACACAGATATGTTTCAAAAGATCATGGATTTCCCTAGAAAAAGTATTCATATCAAGCTTCTCCTATTTTTCTTAGCTACATCTGTTATTCCCTTACTCATTATGGGTTATTTGTCGTATAACCGATCCTCTGAGATTGTTAATACACAATTTGGGGATTATGGCGAATATTCCGTTAAGCAATTCAGCGAATTGGTGGATATGAATTTTAGGCAAATGAGCAGTATTTCTGATGATGTCATTAATTATGCGATGAGAACCAAACAGAGTTTTATGGATGGACAAGCGGGTGGCACCTATGAGGATTTGCTTGCAGAAAATGAGCTTTTTAATTTCTTGCGGGCTCATCATAATGGGGATGTGAAAGGAATATTCCTGATTACAGATTTAGGGGAAGTGTACGGCACGAACACGCTCAATACAAAGCAATTTGCAAGTTTATTACAGAAGCCTTTGTGGTCCGAAGATCGTTTGGGTAAGCAGTGGCTAGGATTTCATAAACCAGATTATTATTTTAGTGATATCTTACTCAACGGACCTGTGATCAGCCTGTTTCTCAAAGTGAAGAATACGAATGTGATGAATTCAAGTGCACGTTTATTGATCGACTTGGATGCCAAACATATTCTTGATTTGATTCAAAGTTTTGAAAGAGATATTCACTCCACCTTAAAAATTACGGACCATGACGGTAAAATCATCTATGTGTCGGAGTCGTACAAGGAGAATCAGGATGACATCATTTGGAAGAGTCAATTAGTTACCAGTAATTGGGGCATGGAAGTAAGGGTACCTAATAAGAATTTCTATCTTTCCTCAGAAATTATTAAGAAGTACACGCTTTCAGTTGTTATTGGTGCTATGCTGTTATCTTTAGTGTTGTCTGAATTGTTCTCCAACCACATTACGCGGCGCATAAAGAGACTTAATCGTGCCATCCATAAGGTAGCCAAAGGCGATTTATCCGTTCAAACGAAAGTGACTTCAAGTGATGAGCTTGCGAACTTAAGTCATAATTTTAACTTTATGGTGGAAGAGGTTCAATCTTTACTAATCGAAGTAACCCATACGGAATCGCTAAAAAGAGAGGCCGAATTACGAGCGCTTCATTATCAGATTAACCCGCATCTCTTGTTTAACACGCTGAATTTAATTCAATGGAAAGCGCTTTTAGAGAAGCAACATGATATTCACGATATGATGGTTCATCTCACGGAACTACTTCGCAATGGTTTGGACAATACGCAGGAGCTGATTCCGTTAGAGAATGAGTTAGAATTGATTAATCATTATTTGCTTATTCAGAAGCATCGGTTTGGTGACGTTTTTCAATTTGAAAAAATAATAGCTCCTGGGTTAGAGAAACAGCTTATACCTCGAATGTCATTGCAGCCGCTGCTAGAAAATATTTTCTTCCATGCCTTTACAGATGGGGAAGGTCTCATTATACTTCGCGTCCAACAGCAAGGAGCGGAAATGGTAATCGAACTTCAAGATAACGGGAAAGGCATTCATGCTGATCGCTTCCCCGACGTTAATCTCCCCAATTTTTCTGCAAAAGGTAGAGGTGGAGCAGGGATGTATAATGTGAATCAGAAATATATCTTACATTTTGGTAAGGAGTACGGAATAACTGTGATTACTACAGCTGGAGAAGGAACACTGATCCGTTTGAAAAGTCCAATAGAGGTGAAACAGCGTGGATAGTAGAGCGATGAAAGTGTTATTAGTTGACGATGAGCGGCTTGTTCGACAAGCCTTGAGGGTAACGGTAGATTGGTCCAAATACGGTATGGAAGTTGTCGCGGATACAGCCAATGGCCTTTTGGCGCTTGAAGAGATCGTTCAACATCGTCCAGATCTTGTTGTTACGGATATTGTCATGCCCGAGTTGGATGGGATTGAGCTTACACGAAAAATTAAAGAGAGTTTTCCTGAAACGAAGGTTTTGCTGCTAAGCTGTCATAGTGAATTTCATTATGCACAGAAAGGAATGCGCTATGGTGCTTCTGGCTATATTCTGAAGACAACCTTTCATGATCAGGAGTTTGAAGAATATTTGGCACAGTTTCGACAGGAGTTTGATCATGCGCAGCAACCGGTGCTAGAAGTGGATAAATATGACGTATTTAAAGAATGGATTACGAACGAGAAGGACCATGCGGAGAATTCTGACATTGCACAGTTGCTAACGAAAGAATGGCGTTGGATGCTGGAGTCTGGGTGCATCGTATTTATCATCCATCATGAAGATCCGATTGATCTGCAAGTAGGACTAGCACCAATGGATAACTTGGAAGTTATACGGGGCGAGCCCTTTACCTTTCTATTTATTGAGGAGAGAACTAGGGGCCGGGTCATCTCTAAACTTGCACTTATGCTGCAGCACTATCCAAACATGAGATGGCTCGAGCGTGGTCCACTGCATAATATGGAAGATTGGACAGGAGCTGTCACTGCGGGTTACATAGCGTTGAAGCTAGAAGTTCATCATGTCTTGAAAACTGAAATGCATGATGACGCGATCTTGCGAGCCATTCAATATATGAATGAGCACCTAGATAGCAATATTAGCTCGACAGATGTAGCTGGCTATGTTGGCCTCAGTAGGGGACACTTTAGTTCTCTTTTCAAAAAAGTAATCGGTGAGAATTTCATTGATTATGTCAGTAACCGAAGGCTTGAGAAAGTTCAGCATTTATTGCGAATAACAGACTGGACGATCAGTGAAATTGCAGAGAGGGTTGGCATGTCGGATTATAAACACTTTTTTAAGTGGTTTAAACGGAGTACAGGACTGACACCTAATGAGTATCGTATCCAACAAAAACAAGATAAATAACCCAACATAAAGACACCTGAAGGCTGGAAACTCCAAGCTTTTTGGGTGTTTTTCTGTGACATAAAGACACTATGAATGCTACATTCGGAGGTTTGAAAGGGCTTTCAACTTGATTACACTTAGGTGGTAATTAAATAATGAATTGGAGGTCTGCTTATGAAAAAGGTAGTAAACATTTTCGTAGCTCTGAGTTTGGTGATCTGTTCGTTCTTCGGTTTGGATGTATCCACAACATCAGCCAACAACACTTCTTATTACGTGGATTGTTCCAAAAGCTCGAACGGCAGCGGCACGATGACAAGCCCTTGGAATACGCTGACGTCGGTGAACAGCACTACCTTTTTGCCAGGCGATGCGATTTATCTGAAGAAGGGAACGACCTGCACTGGAACGCTAACACCAAAGGGATCGGGATCGAGTGGTTCTCCGATCAAAATAGACGCTTATGGAAGCGGTGCGAAGCCTATTATTAGCGCAGGAACGAATCCGCAAGCGATCGGGCTGTACAATCAGCAATATTGGACGATTCAGAACTTGGAGACGACGGGGGGCAACGGTTACGGTATATATATCCATGCCAGCGGAAGCGGGACTTATAATTATTTTCGTCTAACGAATCTAGTCGTTCATAACGTGACCGGGACTCCGTCCAACAAGAATCAGGGATTGGTCGTTGTGATTACCGATTCCGCTAATTCAATCATCAATGACGTCGTGATCGACAACGTCACTGCCTACTCAACAACGCAATGGGCCGGAATCGAAGTCCAAGGATACTACTCTGGGGCTTTCCAATACGGAACGAAGAACGTGACGGTTCAGAATTCTACCGTTCATGACGTAGCAGGCGACGGCATTATTCTTTTCGGTACAGATACGGGAGTGATCCAGAACAGTCTGGCTTACAATACGGGGCAAATCACAAGCTCTGCGATCGGTACGCCCAACGGTATTTGGACTTGGAACTGCAATGCTTGCACGGTGCAGATGAACGAATCTTACAATAACAAGTCACCAGGCGTAGACGGTGGTTCCTACGATATCGACTATTACAATACGAATAATATCGTCCAATATAATTACGGTCACGATAATCAATCCTATTGTGTAGCGATTTTCTCTGCCGAGAGTACTGCGACGACGAAGCCGATCGTTCGCTATAACATTTGCGCTAACAACGGACGCAATGCAACGTATGCTTATCAGGGCGATATCTACTTGCTCACCTGGAATAGCGGGACTATTAACGGAGCGCAGATTTATAACAACACGATCTACGCTAATCCCGCTGTGGCGGCACCGGCTCTAAATAACGCTGCGGCTTTCTCGGGGACGAATGCCAACTTCTTCAAGAACAATCTCATCTATTCCGCTTCAACTAAGTTTGTTAGCTCGAATACTTCCGTGAGCTTGAATAACAATTTATATTGGTATACGGGAACTGGCACGCCAACATGGACTTACGGTGCAACGACGTATAATGGATTTGCCTCCTATAAGAGCGGTAGCGGGCAGGATGCCAGCGGTGTAAATGCAAACCCGTTGATGAATAGTCCGACCTATCATGCCGTGGGGAAACCCGTAACGGAATTTACGCTACAAACAGGTTCTCCAGCAATTGGAGCGGGCGCGCTCATTGCCAGCAACGGCGGTAGGGACTTCTATAATAACCCTGTGTCTTCTACTGTAGCGCCAAACATCGGAGCCGATCAATGATGAGGGTTTGGCGAAGAATTGTATTCCTAGCCATTGCGTTCATCGCAATGGCTAGCTTGTTGTTAACCTACCGTAATTCGGAGCAAGTGTCTTCCGAGAACATCATAGCCTATGTCGATGGAGAACCTATTGATGAGCGGGAGTGGCTGTATTACTGGCAGCGGGTATCGACCGCCAGCACAACTGTGGATGAGGTCAATCGTATGGCAATGGAAGCGCTCGTTACGGTGAAGATGCAACAAATTCTCGCCCGCCGGTACGGACTGATTAGCGATATTAGTTATGGCGGCATATTACAGGAGCTTGCCAAGGAGAACTCTCGCAGAAAGTCGGCAAAAGCGAAAGGTCAGGTTGTCTACGGCCCCCTTCAGTTAAGTGAATCCAATTACTATGATTACTTCATATCCAATTTGATTAATCGAACCCAAGCCACTTATTCGACTGACGAAGGACACTTCACCGAGCAGGAGCTTCTAACTGAATATGAATCGAGGAAATGGAGCAAATACCGGATGCAGCCCGAAATCCTGATTAAGAAGATCCGGTTCTCGTTCTCGGATAATAACGGGAACGTTAATGCCGATGACAAAGAAGCTGCAAGGGTATTAGCGAACAAGGCGCGAATAAGATGGGGTGACGGAGAGTCGCTCCCAAACGTTGAAAGGCAAGTATTCAACAGCGAGAGCGCGTACGAGGATGCGAGAATAAGTTCGTTGTTGCTAGCGGAAGCAATGAAGCTGATGCCTGGGCAAATCAGCAGCGTACTCGAATATGGGAATAGCTATACTATTTTTCAGGTCGAGACGCGCCGAGAGGGAGATCTTACTCCATTCTCTCAAGCGAAAGAAGACATCCAAAGAGGATTGTCCGAAGAACAGTATGCAGCTGCCGTAAAAAATATGGCGACGCATGCAGAAGTGAGATATAAATGATTTGAAGTTGTCGACGCGCAAAAATAAGATAGATGATCGGACATAAAGACACCAGAGGGCTGAGAATACCAAGATTCGCGGGTGTTATTCGATGACATAATGACACTATGTATACGACAATCCGAGGTTTGAAAGGGTTTTCAATAGCATTACACTAAGGTTGTAAATAAACAATGACTTGGGAGGTCAACAGAATGAAGAAGCAGTTGGGATTAACATTGGTGTCGGCTATCGTGCTTTCCACACTGGTAAGCGGATGCGGAAATAGCAATACTTCGTCAGATCAACCAGCAACAACTACACCTAAAGAGAGCGCTGCTGCCACGGCTGCCAACCAGAAAGCAACTGGGGAAAAGGTGAAGTTGATTCTATGGACGTGGGGAGAAAACCAGAAGCAGCTCGAGCTTAATCTTCCTGCTTTCAAAGCAGCGAACCCGAATATTGACGTCGAATTGCAAATTATGAAGTCAGGTGATTTATATCAAAAATTTCTCATTGCTGCTAGCAGCGGTGATCAAGTGCCGGATGTGCTTGCCGTAGAGACGAGTAATCTCGCGCAAATGGTCGATGTTGACGGTCTGTTAGATATAACGGACAAAGTGAAGCCGTATAAAGACAAAATGAATGCTTATAAATGGGCAGATGCAACGAAGGATAATAAGCAATATGCGATGCCTTGGGATAGTGGTCCTGTTGTCATGTTCTATCGGAATGACTTGTTTGCACAAGCAGGGCTGCCGACGGATCCTAAACAGGTTGCTGAGAAAATCAAAACCTGGGAAGATTTTAAGAATGCCGCTAAGCTTGTCAAAGAAAAGACTGGGGCTGCAATGATTAGCGATTCGAAAACCAAATCCAACAGCCGTTTCTTCGAGACGATGATGTGGCAGCGTGGCTTGTGGTATTTCGATAGTCAAGGCAAGGTAACGCTTGATACGCCTGAAGTGAAAGAAGTAGCGAATTATTATGTGGATCTAACCAAACAAGGTTTTGTATATGATGCTGAGCCTTGGGCTGAAGCGTGGTTAAACGGGATCAAAGATGGCAAAGTCGCTACGATCGTAGGCGCTTCTTGGTTTGATGGTTTGCTTCAAAATTGGATCGCACCTGATGCCAAAGGGAAGTGGAGTGCAGCGCCAATGCCGAAATGGTCAGCGAATGATCAATACGGCAGTGCGAATGACGGTGGTTCCAACCTGGCGATTAATAAAAGAAGCAAACATCCGGAAGAGTCTTGGAAGTTGATTCAGTTTGTACTAGGTCAAGACAGCTCGCAGGTGAAAATGCTAAAAGAAGGCGGTTTGTTCCCATCTCTAGAAACCACGTATAGTGACCCGGCATTTAAAGAGCCAGTTCCTTATTTCAACAACCAGCCTGTGCGCCAGTTGTTTACAGATGCCGTTAAGCAAGTGAAGCCACAAGCGTACACGAAGGATTTCCCAATTGCGAATCAAATGATCCAAGATGCATTCGCACAGATCTTCTTGAAAAATAAGACGGTTGATGAAGTATTTAAAGAAAAAGCCGATCAACTGAAGCAAAAAACGAAACGCCAGTAAGGCAATAGACAATAAACAACAGAAAGATGCAATGGAGCGCAGCTCCATTGCATCTATTATAGAGGTGGACGATGATGAGAAATCAGATCTGGCAGTTCCAGTACCGAACAGCTCCCTATGTTTTCATTGCTCCTTTTTTTCTATTTTTCTCTATCTTCATGATGTACCCCTTTGGTTATTCCATCTATTTAAGTTTCATGGATTGGAATGGAAGCGGAGTGAAAACCTACGTTGGTTTGGCTAATTATAAGGAGTTAATTTCAAGTGCTACCTTCTGGTTGACGCTATGGAATGGATTTCTCATCTTTTGGATGTCAGTGCCAATAATGCTGTTCATTGCGTTGATTCTCGCTGTTTTTTTGAATCAAAAATGGATGAAACTCACGGGATTTTTTCGTACCGTATTTTTCATTCCAAATATTACTTCTGTGGTCGCGATCAGCTTCGTATTTTTTATCATGCTAAACACACATGACGGCTTGTTAAACACCATCCTAACGCAATTAGGGATTGTGAAAGAGGGTATTCCGTGGCTGGAGTCACCAGTTTGGGCGAGAGTGTCACTGGTTGTCATGGTCTTATATCGCTGGACTGGTTATAATATGCTGCTGCTGCTAGCGGGCCTTCAAAATATTCCGCAAGATCTGAGCGAAGCGGCTAAGGTTGATGGCGCAAGCCCGATTCAGACTTTTTTCTATATTACGTTGCCTCTGTTGAAAAAGATCATCATCTTCTGTACCGTATTGTCGACAATCGGATCTTTCTCTTTATATACAGAACCGTTAATTCTAACCAAAGGTGGACCGATCGATGCGACACTGACGACTATTCTTCTGATTTTCAGAGAAAGCTTCCAAAATTTCTATTTTGGCTACGCGTCGGCCATCTCGGTGGCGTATTTCATTCTGATGCTAGGACTTACGCTGCTGCAACTCAGATTATTTGATACTAAGGATTAATGGAGGATCGACGATGACTAGCAAAACCATTCGTACTGCAGGAGTGCCCGTATACCCAGCGAAGGTACGAACAACAAGTGAGATGGCACCAAGTCCTTACCTTGTATGGGGGATGTTCCTAATTTTTGCTGTAGGCGCTGTGCTCATGCTATTTCCTCTGTTCTGGATGTTCAGTTCGGCCTTTAAGCATAAAAGTGAAATCTTCATAAATCCGCCTGTTTGGGTGCCAACCACCATTCATTGGGAGAACTTTTCAACCTTATTTCAGGAAAAACAGTTCGGGCGTGTGCTGGTTAATAGTATAGTTGCAACAAGCATCTATACCGCAGGTACTTTACTCTTTTGTACGATGTCCGGATTCGCCTATGCCAAGTACCAGTTCAAGGGGAAAGGTATTTTATTTGCCATCGTTCTAGCCTCGATGATGGTTCCGACTGAATCGATCCTGATTCCGATGTTTGTCATGTATCGTAAATTAGGCTTGGTAGACAGCTTATGGGGAATCATCCTGCCGGGCATAGCGAACGCGTTTGGTATTTTCTTTATGAAGCAGTATTGTGCAAGCATCCATAATGAAATGTTGGAGTCTTCTAGAGTGGATGGATGCTCGGAATATGGCATTTTCTTTAAAATGATTGTGCCAAACTTGAAGCCCGCTTTTGCTAGCTTGGGTATTATCTTCTTTGTAAACCAATGGAATAATTTCCTGTGGCCCATGATCATTTTACGCTCACCTAAAAATCAAGTCATCTCGGTTGCAATCCGAGCGTTGGAATCCGGACCGAAGACACCGTATGAGTTGATCATGGCTGGATCTGTCATAAGTGTCATTCCATTAATCGTGATCATTTTTCTATTCCAAAAGCAGTTAATATCAGGCATCATGGACGGTGCAGTTAAGGGTTAAGGAAAGGTGGCGTGGGACCGAACATTTTTCAATGATAAACAAGTCGCACTATATACCAAAGTTTAAATGGCGTTCTTGCCGGCAGCTGCTCCTTTTTTTTATTTGAGTAACGTGTAGTTATGTGGAATAGGCTGCTTAAATATCCCCTTCGGAACTTTCCGTAAGGGGATTTCCTATGGTTTGGAAGAAATTTCAATTCGTAGAGGTACCTATGATAAAATAAACATATAACCCAAAGGAGCTGAAATAAGTGAACATTATTTTCCATGGACAAAGCTGCGTCGAAATTCGATTGAAGGAACACACCTTGATTATTGACCCTTTCATCACGGGGAATCCGCAAGCAACGGTTAAAGCGGAAGACATCAAGGCGGATTACATCCTCGTTACACATGGACATGGAGATCATGTCGGGGACACAGTTTCCATTGCGGAGCGCAATAACGCGACAGTGATTGCTCCTAATGATTTAGCCAGATATTTAGGTTTCCAAGGGGTTCAAACACATGGGATGGGAATCGGCGGCGCATTTGAGTTTCCTTTTGGCAGAGTGAAATTGACACTTGCTCTACATGATTCTTCTTATAATCCGCCAGGAACGAATGAAAATGTTTATACAGGCATGGCGAGTGGATTCTTGCTGATGATAGAGGGGAAAACCATTTATCACGCAGGGGACACAGGGCTATTTAAAGATATGAAACTGATTGGCAAATTAAATAAAATTGATCTAGCCTTCCTGCCGATAGGTGATAACTACACGATGGGACCGGATGATGCCGTGATCGCCGCGGATTATTTGAAGGCCAAAACCGTTGTGCCAATGCACTATAATACGTTCCCGGTGATTGAGCAAGATCCGAACAAGTTTGTAGCGAGCTTGGCTGAGGAAGGCATCGAAGGCTTAGTGATGACGCCAGGTCAACAATTAACGTTGTAATGCGCGAGATTGCTTTCAATTGCTGAGGGTTAACTTTCTGTGCTTTTGGTGGATTGTCGATCCTTCCAGAATAGGACAGTTAGCATGCGCTCGACCCATTCCTTGTCTTCGGCGGTCAACACGAAGCCATCGAACATTAACTCATTTTCACGAAGAAACCGCCGTAAGTTAACAGGTTCGCTTTGGAATTGTTGGTTCGTGTGTGTGGATTCGAGATAACCGGCAATATCCATCAGCTCCGAGTAGGACGTGTTAAGTCCTTCGGACAATTTCATCAAGACGTCGGGTGACGGGATTCCGCGGTTTCCATTCTCCAGCTGTGAGATGTAGGCCGCGGATACTCCTGAGCGATCAGCTAGCTCGCGAATTGTGAAGCCTTTCATTTTGCGCATATCTCTTAATTTATCGTAAAAATACATGATTGTTCATCCTCACCCATCAAAGTAAACATTAGTAAACGTTTTAATATTAACAGTTTACTAAAGTAATTACAATCATCACTTATATAAGGTCCTACTGGCATTAGACGCTCATAAGTTTGGTTACTAAAGTAAACTTTTGTATTTGCATTAGTGAAAATGTGAGGTATAATGATTTAATAGGATGCAACGAAGTGAGGATGGGGGGTCTGAGAGCAACGATGCATTTACGAATTATGGCCAAAACGGATGCTTTCATTAAAGCGAGAGTAACGAAAGGCTACTCGCAACGGGAGCTGGCGAGGCACACAGGCTTAAGTCATGCGTATATAAGCTTGCTGGAGCGGTCGATTAAATCTGTTGGCCCCTCAACGGCTAAGCGATTAAGCGATGTGCTTGAGATGGACTTGGAGGAGCTTTTTCACATCAATATTGCGTGAACAAGGAAGACAATCCAAGGAATGGGCGAGGATCACACTTAAGGTGTGGTCCTTTTTGTTTTAAATGGATGTACAAGTTTAAGGAAAATTTTATTTTTAACCCCATTTCTTTTTTAATAGTTTTTCTTATCCTAGAGTCAATGAATGGTTAGGAGGAGGCTAAGAATGAAGAAGTGGGTTTTTGGGTTTGTTGTACTTTTACTGCTTGGCTATGGAGTTGCTCAATATAAACAGGATGTCATTACCGAGAAGATGCTACCGGATGTAGCTAATCAAGCTCAAGGGGTAACTCCTCAAATGACAGACCTTAAAGTAACCAAAGATCAGGTTTATAAAGGCAATTTATTGTTGGTCAATAAGGACAATCCTGTACCTCCAGGTGGCGAAGAGACCGAAGCGGTCAATCTTTTTCAGCATAAGGAACTAATGAATGGATTCATTGTTCTGGATAACACGATTCAGCTGTCGCCAAGCTTGGTGCAAAAATTTTCGAAAATGATTGAAGCCGCACAAAAAGATGGCGTTAGCCGATTTTTAATCAGCAGCGGTTATCGGGACAATAAAGAACAAAATAAATTATATCAACAAATGGGGCCAGCTTATGCTTTGCCTGCAGGCTATAGCGAACATAATTTGGGTTTATCGCTTGATATAGGATCTACACAAGCGGAGATGAGTCAAGCATCCGAAGGAAAGTGGTTGAAGAAAAACGCGTGGCGTTACGGGTTTATCTTGCGTTATCCAAGTGACAAAACGGCAATCACAGGTATTCAATCAGAGCCATGGCATTTTCGTTATGTTGGTTTGCCGCACAGCGCTATTATGCAAGAGAATAATTTTGTCCTCGAAGAATATTTGGATTACTTGAAAGAAAAGAAGTCCATTACGACGATCCTAGATAATCAAACCTATGTAATCTCGTACTATTCGGTCTTCAAAAATACAACGATCCCCGTGCCAGCAAATGGTAACTATCAGATATCAGGAAACAATATGGACGGTGTTATTGTGACGGTGAATTAGGATGGAGAAAACGAAGTCGATTACAATTCTAATTGCCGATGATGATCCAGAAATTGCCGATCTGATTGCGTTACATTTGGTAAAAGAAGGTTACCGCTGCATGAAAGCAGCTAATGGCCAGGAAGCTATTTCAGTTATTCAGACACATGCCATTGATTTGGCGATTTTGGACATTATGATGCCCAAATTGAATGGCTATGAAGCTACACGGCAAATTCGAGCGGAATATCATCTGCCAATCATCTTTTTAAGTGCCAAAGCGACCGACCTGGATAAGATTACTGGGCTTGTAAGTGGAGCGGATGATTATGTGACCAAACCGTTCAACCCCATGGAATTGGTTGCTCGTGTGAATGCTCAGTTGAGGCGTTCCATGCAGTTGAATCAACCTCCTCCAGCCAACAAGCCTGTTTTGGAAGCAGGTGGCATGCTCATTTATCCGGAACAACGAATCGTTAGCCTTTATGGTGAAACGATTGAGATAACGCCGAAAGAGTTTGATATTCTGTATCTGCTAGCCAGTTATCCGAAGAAAGTCTTCAGCGCGGAAAACATTTTTCAGCAGGTGTGGGGCGATACCTACTATGAAGGCAGCAATACGGTCATGGTGCATATTCGTACTTTGCGGAAGAAGCTTGGTGAAGACATGCATAAAAACAAACTGATCAAAACCGTATGGGGCGTGGGGTATACATTCAATGGCTGAAATGATCCGAAGCTTTCGATTTAAAATGATTCAATTCTTTGGTCTTAGTATGCTTTTTTCCGCTGCCATTACCTATATGCTCTATAAAGTCCTCCAACTCTATTACTATACGACCAAGATGGAGGATCCATTGACTAAAGTTCGATTTTTCATAAGAGAGGTTGGGGATGTTAACTTCTTTTTGCTTATTTTCATTCCTCTCTCGATTTTGTTGTTCTTTCTCTTAACTAGACAATATGCGGCTTATTTTGATGAAATATCCAGTGGAATTAGACAGCTTGCCAATGGCGAGTTCAATCATCGTGTACATATCCCATCCGAAGATGAATTCGGGGAGATAGCGAGAGATATCAATCTGGCAAGTGAAACATTGCAGCAAGCTTTGGAGCGGGGAGATTTTGCAGAAAACAGCAAGGAACATTTGGTTTTGAATTTGGCTCATGATTTGCGTACGCCGCTGACTTCGGTGTTAGGTTATTTGGATTTCATTCTTCAGGACGATCAGCTGAATGCAGAAGAAATCAAGCACTATACGAGCATTGCATATCTCAAGTCTCAACGGTTAGAAAAGCTCATTGACGAGCTCTTCGAAATCACTCGCATGAACTATGGCAAGCTTACCATTGAAAAAAAGCAAATTGATCTGAGCGAGCTGCTTATCCAGTTAAACGAGGAGTTATACCCTGCATTTGAGAAAAACAACCTTATCACCCGTTTGAATGTGATTCCAGATTTGACTGTCTGGGGGGATGGTGAGCTATTGGCACGCGTATTTGAAAATCTGTTGATGAACGCCATACGTTATGGGAAAGATGGCCTGTTTATTGATATTAATTGCCATATTGATGCAGAAGATGTGGCAGTTCAAGTGGTCAATTATGGGGATTCCATTCCTGCAGAAGAGCTGCCGCATATCTTCGATATGTTTTTTACCGGCGATCAATCGCGAACAGATCGTGAGGGCAGAGCGGGGCTTGGCCTATCTATTGCGAAGAATATTGTAGCGCAGCATCAAGGTGCAATTTCGGCCAAGAGCACGGTGATATGTACCCTTTTTGAAGTCCGTCTCCCGCAAACAGTATCCTCTATTCCGAATGTAGGAATGGGAGGTGAAGAATGAAGAAGTGTGGTTATTGGGATGGCATTATTGTGACGAAACCTATACAAGCGGATTGGTTTATTACATCAGACTAATTAAATAGGGTTATAAACGAAAACCGATGTCCCCTAAACTTGGGAAACATCGGTTTTAATTTTACTCGTTTCTTCGATAGGCTTTAGTAGTAATTGGGAGTATACGTCGGTATTCCTGCTGAATATAAGCCTAGTTATTATTGCACATGCAATGTTGAATCGGGGGATTGTTGTTTTCTGGCCATTTCACGGAATTGCCCCGGTGTAATGCTTCGATGTTTTCTGAAAGCGCGAATTAGACTATTCTCGTTCTGATAACCGACCTTCACAGCAATATCGGCTATTTTCAAATCTGTCCCCGCCAAGTGGGCCTCTACTTCATGCATACGCAATTCGGTTAAATAATCGTATAAGGTCCGATTCATTTCCTGTTTAAATATACTATTGACCGATGACTTGCTCAATCCGACAGAGTCGGCGATTTCCGAAACGCCTATATTTTCATGAAGATGAAGCTTCATATAATGAATCATTTGCTGGACAACCAGATAATCCCGGCTATTCGCGCGTTGATCCGATAACTGGGAGACTTCCTGAAATACCTGAATAAACAATTGGATAATATCGTCGAGGCTCATGGTATTGAACCAATAGCTGTTATATCTTCGCAGGATACTGGGCTTGGTAATACCGTGATCGCCCAAATAGGTTGCGAGATCGTCCATCAATTGCTGGAAAAAAGTAATCGCTTCAGCAGGAGATAGGAGAGAATCCTTCATAAATTGTTTCAATGCTTCCAGCAGCTTGATGGCAATTTCTTCGTTTCCTCCATCTAGGCAAGTAAGCAGATCTTTTTTCCATATAGGGTCAATTGATTTATGATCGGTGGATTCCCTTAACTCTCCGAATAAGGAAATGTTGGAATAACCGTTATACAACCTGTAGCTCAGCGTCAGTTCCGCTTGCAAATAGCTGCGATGCAAATGAGCGTAATCTCCGAATTCATCACCCACTGCTGCGGACATTTCAAAGTGGATCAGCTTATGAATCGTAGACAACAAACCGGACAAGTCCTCACATAGCTGCTGGATACTCTGGCGCTCGTCGGTTTTCTGTACGATTAATAGCAAGTTTAAGTCGCGCTCAACAAGAGCAATTCTCCAGTGGCGGCCCATCCATTCCTCGCTTACATTTTTTATGGCAAACCAGAGCAAATTCTGGTCTTCCTCGTTGTAGGAGCTGGCCCATTGGTAATAACTATCAATCGATAGGAGCAAAGTGAAGAGAGGAAGATCTGTCCAATCGGTAAAATGGCGATGCCAACGATCTTTCATCTCCCAGGAACTCATTCGACCGGCGAGCAGATCGTGAATGTATTTGGTTTGCAACTCACTGCGATTATGCTTGATCATACTGGACACATCGGCAAAATCCGTGGTTAGTTTCAGCAAATAGTCTTCTAGATCACGGCTTTCCATATCGGAATGGCTCTGACCTGCCAATAGCAAATGCCTGATTCTACGAACTGGTTTAAATGTTATATGGTGAGTAATGATGATTCCGATAATTCCCGCAATAATGGATATGATCGATAATACGAATACCGCGTTTCGAATTGTGGTGACCTTTTGCAATAGTTTTTGTTGGGTAATGATCGATACATATTTCCATCCTGTTAAATCCGAAGACACCTGAGAGATCAAATAGTTCTCTTTGCCGTCGGAATAATCGAAATACATTTTGTTATTCTGAGTAAGAGCTGTAGCGATCTGCTCCTGTGATAGAACGCGATTGTTGGTCTCATAGATAATATGATTGCTGCCGTCGATCACAAATCGGAATGCATCGGTTTGAGATGTATAGTTATCAAATATTTTATCGAAAAGCTTCTTCTTGTTTATGTTGACCATGATTACACCGGCAATGGCATCTTCTCGTATTACTGGCCTGAATAAGGTAATTGTTTCTATTTTTTGCTCAAATCCGAAATTATTGCTCTTCTTCCGGTCGACGATGGTGAAATGCTTCGGATTCAAAGCGGTAAGGTAGTTTTGCCAATCGGTATCGAGTAAATTGGAAATCTGGGAGCTGAATCCATAAGGCGTACTACCAACAATTCGTTGACGCACATTGTCATATAGCATGATGGACTCAACCGCCGGGGACACAGTCAGATTATCCAAATACTCTACCAGATGTGAAATTTCCGTCTGCTGCATGTTGTAACTCGGATTCAAAAACTGATACGTTTGATTCGATAATAGAATATTGACGCCGATTTGATCGACAGTATTAACGGAGTTATTGACGGCTTCCATACCGATGCGGAGCAGGTGGATCTGCGGCTCGCTAACTTCACTCTGAAGTACGGATTTGCTGCTGATATATAGTGATGAGCCGGCAGTTGTTATAATCATAAACATGCCCATCGTCACTAAAAGAATGAGTCTCGAGTTTCGATTGGAATTAAAGTAGTTATACCAATTTCTGATTGTCTGCACCAGGGTTCCACCTTTCTCGCTGCACCTACCTATGACTGTCTTTTCATTATAAGCGTTTAAGACTAAATATACAGCCACCATGCGGACTATGGACAATCGTCCATTCCAACAGCGGATATGCATAAACAATAATTGGAGCCCGATTTGATGAATTAGCCTATGATTAGGCGTATTCAGCTATTGATTACACCGTTCCCATAAACTTATGATACAGGGGAAGCAGCAAATGAACAGAGAGGGGCTTGAGTATGAAGCGATCACATTGGAGGAATTTGGGACGATCTGGAACACTGTTTGTAGTTGCGGCATCATTGTTCATCGGCTGTAGCAATGCCGCTCCCACACCGCAAACAGGGGATGGCGGTACCACTAAAAAAGTTGAAAAAATAAGAGTGTTCAGAGGACCGATTGATCCTCCTATGCCTGACAGTAACAATAAATACACGCAGTTTTTTATTAAGCAGCTAGGTATTGAGCCAGTCTATGAAACTGCTCCTTGGGGCGGTGGTGCAGATTATGCTCAAAAGCTGCAGACCATGATTGCATCTGGCGATCTTCCGGACATCATCAGGCCGATGAACGGTGTTGAGCAAACACTGATCACTCAGGGGGGAGCGCTTGCGCTCGATGATTTGCTTCCCAAATATGCGCCGAACCTGTGGAAGTACTTCCCCAAGGAGATTTGGGATATCGTTCGTTCCACGTCTCCAGACGGCAAGATTTATTACATTCCTTCCTTGCAGAACACGAATAACCGAGGTTTGATCATCCGGACAGACTGGTTGAAGAACGTGGGACTGGGCCTGCCTGAAACACAAGAGCAATTTGTGGAAATGCTTAGAGCCTTCAGGGATAAAGACCCGAACGGCAATGGCAAAAAGGACGAGCTTCCGACAAGTGGACGTGAGCAGGGCAGATGGTTTGATCATATTTTCGCGATGTATGGGGTA
The DNA here is from genome assembly GCF_059692115.1 of Paenibacillus sp. J31R30. NCBI lineage: Bacteria > Bacillati > Bacillota > Bacilli > Caryophanales > Paenibacillaceae > Paenibacillus > Paenibacillus sp. J31R30. The sequence goes on from NZ_JCAUAV010000002.1 coordinate 658,610, forward strand.
GCGATGTGGGAAGGCTATCCAGAGTGGGATTTGATCGATGGAAAGCTTCAGTATTCAGGGATACAGCCCAATATGAAAGAAGCCATTAAGTTCGCTAGAGATTTATACAAGGAAAAGCTGCTGGATAACGAAACGTTCCTCAATAAACAGGAAGTTTGGACAGGTAAAATCCTGAACGATACGGTAGGAGCTTTCTATCATATTGTAGACAGTACGATAACGGTTGGCGGCTATGAGGGGTTACGGAAAAAAAATCCGAACGCGGATTTTACGATGGTGCCGGTTCCGAAGGTGAATGGATATAACGGTTTTTATTCTCTGAAAAGATTCGGGTTTGTGGAGTGGGTTATACCGAAAAAAGCAGAGGCTAAAGCAGCATCCGTATTGAAATATCTGGACTTTTACTATACACCGGAGGGGATCGACTTTAACTCCTACGGACTTGAAAATGACAGCTTTGTGATGGAAGGCGGGAAAAAGAAATATTTACCTGAAAAAGACACCACAGAAAACTGGACACAGCGCAAAACGATTTTTTCAGCTTCTGTGAGTACATTTGATTACAAGTCTAAAGTATCGGAGCTGACGATTAAGTATCCGACTCGCTATAAAGAAATGATTGAAATGTACGATCGGATCAACAAAACGACGAAGGTCCTCGCTGGTGATGGTATGCCGATCAACGTTTACGACAACTTTGCGGATATCAAGACCCACAAATTGTATCAGCAGTACATGACCAATATTATTATCGGTGAATGGCCGCTCGAGAAATTCGATGAGTTTGTAAAAAAATGGAACGAAACCGGTGGGGCTGAAGTAACAAAACGCGCTAACGAATGGTACCAAAAGGTCAGCAAAAAATAACGCGCAGAAGGAGAGATCTTCCGCAGGAGGGCTCTCCTTCCTTTTAAGACAAGAGAAGAAAGATGTGGAGGAAGCAGCATGTACGAGAATTATACGGAAGTGACAGCAGTCCGTCCAAGAACCCTCTCCCGGCGAACATTTCGTGCATTTCGGTCCCAATGGATGCTGTATACGATGGTTTTACCCGGATTACTCTATTTTATCGTATTCAAATATGTGCCACTGCTCGGATCGGTGATTGCTTTTCAGGATTTTCAAATATTAAATGGCATATTGAAAAGCCCATGGGTCGGCCTTAAGCATTTTGAATTCATGTTTACGTACCCTGACATTGTTCTAGTTCTTAAAAATACGCTGATCCTCGGTATGTACCAGCTTGTATTTGGATTTCCAGCACCGATTATACTTGCGATTTTATTGAATGAAGCACGGGTTATGTTCTTGAAAAAGACGATTCAGACATTTTTTTATTTGCCTCATTTTTTATCCTGGGTCATTGTTGGCGGGCTTATCTTTGAATTGCTTTCATTAGGCGGTTTTGTAAATACATTGCGAACCTGGTTTGGAGCCGAGCCTGTTCTGTACATGCAACGGGAATCCTTTTTTCGCACGATTTTCGTTCTTTCTTCCATTTGGAAGGAAATAGGTTGGGGAGCGATTATTTATTTGGCGGCGATCGCCGGAATCAATCCGAGTCTGTATGAAGCGGCGAAAGTTGACGGTGCCAACAAGTTTCGGCAAATTTGGTACATTACGCTGCCTTCGCTGCTGCCGACGATCATTATTTTATTGCTGCTGAAAATAGGGAATTTCCTGGAGCTTGGATTCGATCACGTCTTTGTGCTTCTGACACCGGCTACCACAGCAGTAGGGGATATTATCGATACGTATGTCTACCGAACGGGGATATTAGAAGGGCAGTACAGCTTTACTACGGCAGTAGGCTTGTTCAAATCGATTGTTGGCTTCGTTCTTCTTTACGGCTGTAACTATATTTCCAATAAAACAACACAACAGGGGTTGTTCTAATGATGAAATCAAGTTTAGGTGAAACATGCTTTCGCATGGTGAACTATGTGATTCTGCTGCTGTTGTCCGTTACGATGATATTGCCTATTATACATGTACTCGCCATATCCTTAAGCGATCCGACAGCGGTTGATGCCCATAAGGTGCAATTTTTACCTGTTGAGCTAACCTCCTCTGCCTGGCATCATATTTTAGCCAAAGCTGCGCTGTGGCGCGCGCTGGGTGTTAATATATTTATAACTGTGGTTGGTACGCTGCTTAGCCTGCTAGTTTCCTCGTTGCTAGCTTACCCGCTTGCGCGAAAGGACTTTCGGCCACGCAAAATCATCATGGTTGGCATTGTATTTACAATGATTTTTCAGGCACCCATGATTCCCTATTTCCTGACCATCAAATCTCTCGGGCTTCTCGACAACATTTGGGTCTTGATCATTCCATCCACGGTTAGCGCATTTAATCTGATCATTTTGCGCACTTTTTTTCAACAGCTGCCGTTTGAGCTGGAGGAATCCGCTCGCATGGACGGGTGTACGGATTACGGGATTTTATTCCGAGTGGTTATCCCGCTTTCCAAACCGGCACTGGCTACGATGGGTCTGTTCTACGCAGTTATTTATTGGAATATGTTCTTTCACGCGATATTATTTATTCGCAACCCGAACTTATATCCGCTCCAGTTGAAGCTGCGGGAAACGATGGTGAACACAGATTTAGCTGCTAACTTGAATCTATTGGCCTATAATTCACAAACGCTGCAAGCAGCAACGATTATTTTTGTCACTTTGCCTATTCTGCTCGTGTATCCGTTTATTCAGAAATACTTTGTTCAGGGAGCGACACTCGGCGCGGTTAAGGAATAAAAATATAGCATGATAAAGAATGGTCGAGGATCACACTTATGGTGTGGTCTTTTTTTTCTGTATTTTCTACTTTGATCTGCTTTGCTAAAAAAATGGCGAGAATACGCATAATGTTGTTATAATATCGTCAAAGGAACAGTCACTAATATATAAAGGGGTAAATGAGATGCTATCCTGGATTCGAAGTTTAGTAGGGATTAATCGCAGCTTCCGGGTAAAGCTTATTCTCAGTTTATCCGTCATTATTTTATTAGCGTTTTGCTTGACGGGTTATTTAACCTATCGCTATAACTTAACGTTGTTTGAAGAAGAAATTAGTAAGCAGTTCTCCAGTACGAACGAAGAGGCACTGGCGAAGTTGGACCTCAAGGTGCAAGAGGTTGTTCGAGTTTCACAGACAGTAGTGTTTAATCCAGCCATTGAAAAGGTAATTTCTCGCATTAACTTGAATGAAGACTCGGATGCCTTTAATCGCTATTATGACAAAAAGCAAATTGAAGATCAGATCTATCAGCTCAAATCGGATGCACCTTATATTACAGGAATGTATTTGTACGACTTAACGGGGAATCCTTCCTATTTTAGCTATACGACCGCCACGATAAATGTGCCAAACGAGAACCTATACAAGGTGATTCGGTCCAAAATTAGTGACACATCAGGTGATCTCGTGTGGCTTAGCATACCGATGGCGTCTTCCATTGAGCCAAGCGGGTTTAGAAATACGATCGTTGTAGCCCGGTATATGAAAAATAGTTTTTTAACCACATATGGTGTACTTGTCATGGCGTTTGACGAATCCTTCTTCTCCGGATCGCTCAAGGAGTTGACGAAGGCAGGGCAGGGTCAGGTGTATCTGTTTAATAAAAACAGCGAGCTGTTATTTACGAATGCGCCAGTATATGCCGATCAAGTAGATCAGCTTCGGGAACTGAATCATACGCAATTAATGAATAATCATTTGTATGTCCAGGGACAATCTGAAGTCACGAACTTCAAGCTAGTCAGCGGCACATCGCTAACCGAGATTCAATCGCGGAGCCGAGATTTATTTAAGATGATTGTTTACTCTGGTCTGGTTAGTATCCTGCTTGCTAGTGTCTTAATTGTCCTTTCTACGGGGAATTTACTTCGTCCGCTCAAGGATCTACTGCTTGGTCTCCGTAAAGTAAGATCGGGTGATTTTGAGGCGCGCATCGAAATTCGAACCCATGATGAGTTAGCTTATATCGGTGAGAGTTTTAACGCGATGGCCGAGCAGGTCGGACGGTTAATTAAGGAAGTGTACTTGACGCAGTTAAGTGAGAAAGAGGCAGAGCTTAAAGCGCTGCAAGCGCAATTGAATCCTCATTTCCTGCATAATATGTTCAATGAAATTTATTGGAAGCTCTATTTGCAAGATGAAACCGAAACGGCGGCATTAATTGCTGCTATTTCGGAAATGCTGAAATACTCATTGATGCCTGTGCGAACGCTGACAACAGTAAAGGAAGAATGTCAGCAGATTCGTAACTATTTGAAAATACAGAAAGAACTATTCGAAACGGATCTGGAAACCATCATTCAAGTTGATGATGAGGTTGCCGATGTTCAGGTGATGCGGTCACTCCTCCAGCCTTTAGTAGAAAATGTGTTTATGCATGCTTTTCGCAATATGGTGTCACATAAGGTGTTGATCATTAAAGCAAGCAGCCGCGATGGATTTCTTGAGATTGATGTCACGGATAATGGATGTGGGATGAACGAGAAGGCGATTTCGCAAATCTTAGGCGTGCAGGGCTCTTCATTGCCGCATCGCACGGATGGACGAGAAAGTCTTGGCGTACGGAGTGTAGTGAGAAGAATCGAGCTGATATATGGGGCTCCATTCCGATTGGAAATTACAAGCATGCTGGGAAGTGGGACAACGATGCGACTTATTTTGCCGCTGCTTCCGAATAACGAGAAAGGAGACAACTAGGATGAGAAGCGGACGAGTATTGATTGTAGAGGATCAGCTGAATTTTCGAAAAGGACTTATTAAGATGCTGCAAGGTGGAGATTTAGGCTGGCAAGTGGTCGGCGAGGCTGGCAATGGCCAGGATGCTTTGATCATGCTGGAAGAGCTTCAGCCTGATTTGGTTCTGACGGATATTCGTATGCCCATTATGGATGGAATCGAATTCGTAGGTCATCTGCGTAAGAATTATCCCGATATGATTGTGATCATTTTGACAGGGTACAAAAATTTCGAGTATGCGCAAGCAGCTGTACGGCTGGGTGCGTTGGATATTCTCATCAAGCCATGCACGGAAGACGATGTACGTCAGATTATGAATAAAGCCTCCGAGCGGTTTTATGCGAAATATGCGCAACTGCAGAAACAGCAGATGCAGCTGCAGCTGCAGCAAGACCAAGAGCTGCGCGCGGTACTACTGGACCTTCCTTATGAGATGAGCACATTAGCTAGGATGAACGGCGCATTGGCCGGTAAAGAATTATGGCTGCTGCACATGAATATTGAAGATTTGGCGAAAAAAACAAATGGTAAGAGGGACATGGGCTTGCTTCAATTCGCCTTCTCCAATATTGTCGAAGAACTGGTGAAAGCCGCGGGACTGGATGCGCGGCTGTTGTTAGTGGAGCATGACACTTTCCTATTGATAACGGAGCTGCATCAGGTTGAAGAGAGTCTGCAAGAGGCTATCCCAACGGCATCCTTTGAATATTTGAAGATTCGCGCAACGATGATATCCATGGGACTCGCTCCATCGGCCAGCGACTTGGCAGAAGTATATCTGTTGACGAAGGGGGCAGTCTCCGACCCGATTGACCTTCCAGCCGTGAGCGGAGGAGAGGCGGGATCCGGCGTAACGCTCTCCTTGAATCAAGCGAAGGTCAGAGAGATGGAAGTCCAGCTCATGTCGGCTATCCTCGTCGGTCAAGAAGATAGCTTGCATGTCCTATTGAATCGTGTTCTCACGGATCTAAGCCTGACATCACCGGAGGAAATGCGAATTGGCGCGTTGTCACTCTCGATTGCCTTGCACGGAACTATTCAGAAGCAATTCGATCCGAACGACAACAATGCGCTAGCACGGATTCCGAATGAAATGCCGCAGATTCATTGGACCGCCAAGGAAGTATTGGAGTGGGCGGCCGAGCAAGTGAAGCACTTCTTGCGCCAATTTAATCAATGGCAAGCCTCCAAAAGTGATAATGTGATCGAGAGAGCCATTAAATACATCGAGGAGCATTACAACGAGGAATGCCGATTGACAGACGTCGCGACGCATATTCATTTAAACCCAAGCTACTTCAGTGTCGTTTTTAAAAAGGCTACGGGGGAAAGCTTTACACGCTTCGTTACCCGTGTCCGAATGGATAAGGCGGCTTTGCTTCTTCGGAATACAGATATGAAAATATTTGAAATTGCGTGTGCGATTGGCTTTGATGAACCGAATTATTTTACGAATGTGTTCAAACAGCAGTTCCATGTGTCTCCAAAGGAGTACAGGAGTGGCAAAATAATGCCTAATGAATAAATATCCTTACCTAAAATAGAATTGAAAAAGGGCATTGCGAGTAAAAAGAAAATGTTGTATGATCGGATTAAGCGCTTAACCCCTGAAACGGGTGAGCGTTTAAAGCTTAAAAGATTAAGCGCTTAACCTCTGGGTGGAAGGGAGATTTACATGCGTACAATTCGACTTACAATGGCACAAGCACTACTTCGCTTTCTGGACCAACAGTACATTTCCATCGATGGACATGAGACTAAATTTGTTAAAGGGGTCATGGGGATTTTCGGACATGGCAATGTGACTGGGATTGGAGAAGCGCTAGAGTATAGCCCAGGTGACCTTACGTATATACAAGGCAAGAATGAGCAGGGAATGGTCCACGCTGCAACCGCTTACGCAAAGCAGAAGAATCGTCAACAAATCTATGCCTGCACAACCTCGATTGGGCCAGGTGCACTAAATATGGTGACGGCAGCGGCGACTGCGACTGTCAACCGCATTCCGGTTCTGCTGCTGCCAGGAGATAATTTTGCTTCCAGACAGCCAGACCCTGTGCTGCAGCAGCTGGAGTACGTTGGCGATTACACGGTATCCGCAACGGACCCTTTCAAAGCAGTGAGCAAATACTGGGACCGCATTGTTCGCCCAGAGCAATTGATCACCGCAGTGACACAAGCGATGCGTGTTCTCATGGATCCAGCCGAGACGGGCGCAGTTACTCTGGCGCTGCCGCAAGATGTTCAAGCAGAAGCCTATGATTATCCAGCAGCCTTTTTCGAAAAGAAAGTTCACTATATCGATCGCCGCCCGGCGGCGAAAGAAGCTATCAAGCGAGCTGCAGCGTTATTCGTCGGCAAGAAGCGTCCGTTAATTATTGCTGGCGGCGGCGTGCTGTATGCCGAAGCAACGAAAGAGCTAGCGGAATTTGCGGAAGCATTCGGCATTCCTGTGGCAGAAACGCAAGCAGGTAAAAGCTCATTGCCTTGGAATCATGCGATGCATGTCGGCGCAATTGGCGTGACAGGAGCACTGGCGGCGAACAAGTTGGCCAAACAAGCGGACTTGATCATCGGTGTGGGGACGCGGTATTCCGACTTTACCACCGCCTCTAAATCGGCCTTTGCGAATGACGATGTGCAATTCATTAATATCAATATCAGCGGCTTCGATTCTTCGAAGCTAGGCGGTATTTCGATTACCGCTGATGCGAAAGAAGCGCTCAGCTTGCTGCGCGAAGCATTGACATCGGAAGAATATGCCAGCGGCTACGAAAAAGGTTACATAGCTGCTTTGAAAGATGAGTGGGACCGTGAAGTGGACCGCTTATATCAAGCAGAATGTGCGGAGGGCTTTGCACAAACACACGCACTTGGTGTGATCAATGAAACGATTGACCCTTCCTCGGTTGTTGTTTGCGCTGCGGGAAGTTTACCTGGCGATTTACACCGTTTATGGCGTTCAACACAGCCCAAAACGTACCATATGGAATACGGCTTCTCGTGTATGGGCTATGAAGTAAGCGGTGCTTTCGGGGCAGCTTTGGCGGAACCGGGGCGTGAGGTTTATGCGATTGTCGGAGATGGCAGCTACTTAATGCTTCACTCGGAATTAGTGACAAGCTTACAAGAGGGTCAGAAATTCACCATCCTGCTGTTCGATAATCATGGCTTCCAATGCATTCACAATTTGCAGCGCAGTCAAGGAAGCGAAGGCTTCGGGAATGAATTCCGATATCGGGAAGAGGGAACGCGCAAGCTGACAGGAAGCTATATGCCGATTGATTTCGCAGCACATGCGCGCAGCTTGGGAGCGAAGTCATACAAAGCGACCAATGCAGAAGAGCTTAAGACCGCGCTGCTGCAAGCGAAAGCAGAAACGGTGACTACATTGATTGAAATCCCTGTCGTGCCTGGCACGAACACAAGCGGCTATGAGTCCTGGTGGCAAGTTGGCGTACCTGAGGTTTCGGAGAGCGCCAAAGTACTGGCAGCTCATGAAGAAATGAAGAAAAACATTCAAGCGGCTAAACCCATCTAACGAAGAAGAGGTGATCTCACAATGGAAGAACTACCGTTTAAGCTAGGCATTCATCCAATCAATTGGGTGGGTGAAGACGTTAAAGAGCATGGTTCGGATACAACATTTGAACAAATTGTTGATGATATTCAGAAGCTAGGATTGACGGGGACAGAGATGGGGCGTAAATACCCAACGGATATTAACGTGCTGAAAAAAGAGTTATCGGATCGAGGCATCAGCCTTGTATCTCAGTGGAAATCCGTTCTATTCTCAGATCCTGCATATAGAGAGCAAGAACTTGAAGCTTATCGTAAACATGTGGAGTTTCTAAAAGAAATGGGCAGCACGGTCATCTCTACTGCCGAAGTCGGAGGCTCGCTACATTTTGACCCACGCCGCACGCCGAATGAGAAAGAAGTACTTCGCCTCGATGAAGCAGGCTGGCAGAGCTTAGCTGAAGGGCTGAATCGCGCTGGGGCCATTGCCCAAGAGCATGGTCTGAAGCTGACCTATCACCATCACGGTGGAACCGTTGTTGAATCACCGGAAGAGATCGATCGCTTGATGGCGTTGACTGATCCTTCCTTGGTCTACCTGCTGTTTGATACAGGACACACCTACTATGGCGGTGGAGATCCATTGACCGTATTGCGCAAACATTACAACCGAATCGCTTATATTCATTTGAAAGATATTCGTCAAGCTGTACTTGATGAAGCACGCGCCGAGCAAGTTGATTTCGTAACCTGTATCCGCAAAGGTGTGTTTACCGTACCAGGGGATGGATGCCTTGATTTTGCACCGATTTTCAAAGAGTTATTGGCTCGTGAATATACAGGGTGGGCGATGCTCGAAGGTGAGCAAGACCCAGCAATACATAATCCTTACGAATATGCGAAAAATGCACTGAACTATATTCATTCCCTATTAATCAAAGAAAGCAGGTAATCCGACTATGACTTATGTGACTTTTCCGCAAGCGAAATCACTTGATTTTGTAGCTATTGGCAGATTATGCATCGACTTGAATGCGAACGAAATTCACCGTCCCATGGAAGAAACGATGACGTTCACGAAGTATGTTGGCGGATCGCCAGCGAACATTACGATCGGCATGTCCCGTTTAGGGATGAAAACAGCTTTTATCGGCAAAATCGCGAATGATCAAATGGGACGTTTCATTGCTGCCTATTTGGAACGCAACGCGATTGATACAAGCAATGTCGTAACAGATCGCACAGGTGCTGTGACAGGGTTAGCTTTTACAGAAATTAAAAGCCCAACAGACTGCAGTATCCTGATGTATCGCGATAACGTCGCTGATTTGAAGTTAACTCCGGATGAAGTTCAGGAATCTTTGATCGCAGGCGCGAAAGTATTGCTGATCTCCGGAACGGCGCTAGCTCAGAGTCCTTCACGCGAAGCGGTGTTTCAAGCTCTGAATTATGCGAAAAAGCACGGCGCCGTTATCGTATTTGATCTGGATTACCGTCCATACACTTGGACTTCGCCGGAAGAGACGGCTGTGTATTATAACTTGGCTGCTGAGAAGTGCGATATCATTCTCGGTACGCGTGAAGAGTTCGATATGATGGAGAAATTTGAACATAATCCGGAGAAAGATGATCATATCACGGCTGCCAAATGGTTTGATTATTCAGCCAAGATTGTCATTATCAAGCACGGCAAAGAAGGTTCAATCGCTTATACACCAGATGGCATGGGACATCGTGCGAAGAGCTTCCCAGCGAAGGTCGTTAAGACATTTGGAGCAGGTGATTCTTATGCGGCAGGGTTTATCTATGGCGTTATGCAAGGGTGGACGCTGGAGAAAAGTATGGAATACGGAAGCGCTGCTGCATGTATCGTCATTTCCAGCCATAGCTGCTCGGATGCCATGCCAACTGCTGAAGCAGTGGATGATTATATTGAACGTTGCAATCGCGGAGAAATTACGGCTTCGTAACAACTACTACAAATTAAAGGAGCAATCGATATGACACAGACATTGAAAAACTGGATTGGCGGCGAATGGGTCGCATCAACTTCTACACAAACGGAACCTGTATATAACCCTGCAACGGAAGAAATTCTAGCTAACATTCCCATTTCCACAAAGGAAGAAGTAGATCAAGCGGTTCGTAATTCGCAAGAAGCTTTTAAATCATGGAGCAGCACACCTGTACCGAAGAGAGCTCGCATCCTATTCAAATACCAACAACTCCTAGTCGATAACTGGGAAGAGCTGGCTCGCATCGTGACGAAAGAAAACGGCAAAAGCTACACAGAAGCTTACGGTGAAGTACTTCGCGGCATCGAGTGTGTCGAGTTCGCTGCTGGTGCGCCTACCCTCATGATGGGCAAACAGCTTCCGGATATCGCTTCCAATCTTGAATCCGGTATGTACCGCTATCCAATCGGTGTTATCGGTGGAATTACGCCATTTAACTTCCCAATGATGGTGCCTTGCTGGATGTTCCCGCTTGCGATTGCCTGCGGCAATACATTCGTATTGAAGCCTTCGGAGCGCACGCCGCATTTGGCTAATCGTTTGGCAGAATTGTTCCACGAAGCTGGTTTACCAGCAGGTGTGCTGAACATTGTTCATGGAGCACATGATGTGGTGAATGGTCTTCTCGAGCACAAAGACATTAAAGCTATTTCGTTCGTTGGTTCCCAGCCAGTTGCAGAGTATGTTTACAAAACAGCTGCAGCAAACGGGAAACGCGTTCAAGCTCTTGCAGGCGCGAAAAATCACTCCATCGTGATGCCGGATGCGAATTTATCCATTGCGGTGAAGGAAATCACAAACGCTGCTTTCGGCTCTGCGGGCGAGCGTTGTATGGCATGCTCCGTCGTAGTAGCGGTAGGCGACGTTGCGGATACGCTTGTTAGCAAGCTGCTTGAAGCGGCAGATGCGATTACGATTGGTAACGGAAATGATGAAGGTGTGTTCTTAGGTCCTGTTATTCGTGGCGGTCATAAGGAGCGTACATTGAAATATATTGAAATCGGTGAAAAAGAAGGCGCGATTATGATTCGCGATGGTCGTAAAGACGCCGCTGCTGCTGAAGCGGGCTACTTCGTCGGGCCGACGATTTTTGATCAAGTGCAGTGCGAGATGAAAATTTGGGAAGATGAAATTTTTGCTCCTGTGCTGTCCATCGTTCGTGTTGAAACACTCGAGGAAGCGATTGAGCTTTCCAACCGTTCTGAATTCGCGAATGGCGCATGCCTCTTCACGCAAGACGGAAGCAATGTACGTCAATTCCGTGAAAACATTGAAGCTGGTATGCTAGGCGTAAATCTTGGTGTACCTGCACCTATGGCATTCTTCCCGTTCTCTGGCTGGAAAAAATCATTCTACGGCGATTTGCATGCCAACGGTACGGATGGCGTGGAATTCTATACGCGTAAAAAAATGGTAACGGCTCGCTGGTAACAGCGAGTTTCCGCTAGAGAGGAGTAATTGGCATGGCATTGGTCTCGATGAAAGACATGCTCCATACGGCCTTAGAAGGTAAATATGCCGTTGGGCAATTTAATTTGAATAATCTTGAATTCACACAGGCGATATTGCAAGCTGCTCAACTAGAGCAAGCTCCGGTCATTCTTGGTGTTAGTGAGGCTTACATTCCCTACATGGGCGGACTTCCCTGCATCGCGGGTATGGTGAAAGCCTTGATCGAGCACTATGGCATTACCGTGCCAGTGGCCCTTCATTTGGATCATGGCAGCACGTATGATTTGTGTATCAAAGCGATGCATGCTGGATTCACTTCGGTGATGATCGATGCTTCCCATCATTCGCTTGAGCATAATATCGAAATTACGCGTCAAGTGACGCAAGCTGCGCATGTACTTGGTGTTTCTGTGGAGTCAGAGCTAGGTCGAATCACAGGACGTGAAGATGATCTGGTTGTGGATGATGCTGATGGCATGTATGCGGTGGCTGAGGATTGTGTGAAAATGGTTCGGGAAACTGGTATCGATTGTTTAGCCCCTGCGCTTGGTTCGGTGCACGGTCCTTATCGCGGACAGCCAAAGCTTGGTTTTGAACGTATGGCTGAAATTAAAGCGCTGACAGGAGTACCCCTTGTGCTACATGGGGGAAGCGGTCTTCCCGATGAAGAGATTCGTCAAGCGATCGCTTGCGGTACAGCTAAAATTAATGTCAACACAGATAATCAAATCGCTTGCACAGCAACGATTCGCACCTTTTTGAATGACCATCCAGATGCTTATGATCCTAGGAATTATTTAATTCCTGCGCGGGAGGCCATTATTGCATCAGTAAGAGCCAAAATCCAGTTATTCGGAAGTGCAGGTAAAGCGGGAGGGAATGTAGGATGAAAAAGATCAGAATCGGTATTATCGGCGCAGGCCGAATTGGTAAAATCCACGCAGACAATCTATTGCGGACGCCGCAAGTTGAAATTGTCGCGGTGAGTGATTTGTTTGCAGGGCCAGAGCTGGAAGCTTGGGCAGCAGCACGCAACATCGCGATGGTGACAAAAGATAGCAATGAACTTATTAATCATCCAGATATCGATGCCATTTTCATTTGTTCTTCCACAGATACACATGTTCCTTTGATTGGGCAGGCAGCACGTGCAGGTAAGCATATTTTCTGCGAAAAACCAATCTCGATGGATATCACGAAAACGGTATCCGCGATTGATGAAGTTAAAAAAGCAGGCGTGAAGCTGCAAATTGGCTTTAACCGTCGATTTGATCATAATTTCAAGCGCGTTCAAGAAGTGGTGCAAGGCGGGGGGATCGGCGATCCTCATATCATTAAAATTACTTCACGCGACCCTAATCCACCACATATCGATTATGTTAAGGTGTCTGGCGGCATCTTCATGGACATGATGATTCATGATTTCGATATGGCTCGATTCGTTTCAGGCAGCGAGGTTGAAGAGGTTTATGCGGTTGGGAATGTGCTGATCAACCCGGATTTTGCCCAGCACGGCGATGTGGATACAGCGGTTGTAACACTGCGCTTCGCCAATGGCGCGCTTGGTGTGATCGATAACAGCCGTCAAGCCGTATATGGCTACGACCAACGTGTTGAAGTGTTCGGTTCCAAAGGCAGCGTTGTCGTTGCGAATGATCATCCGAATACGGCTGTGATCTCCACGGCAGACGCGATTGTAAGTGATAAACCGTTGCATTTTTTCCTAGAGCGCTATCAAGCGGCTTACATTGAAGAAACGCAAATGTTCATTGATGCGATTTTGAACGATAAAGTTGTCCCTGTAAGCGGCGATGACGGCGTACAAGCAGAGCGAATTGCGTTAGCCGCGAAGCTATCTTCCCGTTTGGGTCGGCCGGTGAAGGTGAGCGAGGCGTTGGAGCTGCTGACACAAACATCCATATCCTAGTAAGGGGAGAGACGTTACTATGTCCGAATTGATTGTAAAACCGGCAGCTTCCCCGAATGCGGAAGGCAGCATCATACAAATAACGCCGGAATCGGCAGGCTGGCAGTATGTTGGATTCGAGGTTGTACAGCTCTCGGAAGGTCAAACTTTGAAACGTGACACTCTCGATCAAGAGGTTTGCCTTGTGCTGTTGAGCGGGAAAGCGGATGTTCGCACGAAGGAAGAGCATTGGCAAGGAATTGGTCAGCGCATGAGCGTGTTTGAGCAAATTCCTCCATATTCCGTCTATGTGACGAGCAACGATAGCTATGAAGTGACAGCACTAACTTCCCTGCAGCTCGCTGTTTGCTCAGCTCCTGGCGCTGGGAGCCATCGTTCGCGCTTGATTGCGCCAAAGCAGGTAGGTGTAGAAACACGTGGCTATGGCAATATCGAGCGTTTCATTCATAATATTTTACCAGAGAGCGAGCCAGCGGATAGTTTGCTTGTTGTCGAAGTATTTACACCGAATGGTCATTGGTCCAGTTATCCGCCGCACAAGCATGATCGTGATGCCCTTCCAGATGAATCCTTGTTGGAAGAAACGTATTATTTCCGTGTCCAGCCTGAGCAAGGCTTTGCGATTCAACGGGTATACACGGATGATCACTCACTCGATGAGACGTTAATTGTCAAAAATGGCGAAGCTGTGCTAGTACCGCGGGGCTATCATCCGGTATCTGCGCCTCCGGGCTATGATGTGTATTATTTGAATGTCATGGCTGGACCTTCGCGGACTTGGAAATTCCATAATGATCCAGACCATGCTTGGATCATGACCAAGCCAAGCGAGAAGTAAGCCGGTTGCAAGTTCCCGATAGCCCCGTCATAATGGGGGAATAACTGTATTCTTCAAGAAAAATGGGGTAGTAGGATGAAGGCAACCATTTACGATGTGGCCAGAGAAGCCGGTGTATCGATTGCGGCGGTTTCCCAAGTCATGAACGGTAAAGGGAAAATAAGTGAAGAACGGCGCACTGAAATTCTGAAAGTGATGGAGAAGCTCAATTATCAGCCTAGTGTTATCGCTTCTGCACTTACGGGTAAAAAGACATATACGTTAGGACTGCTAGTCCCTGATATATCTAATCCGTTCTTTGCAGAGATCGCAAGAGCTGTTGAGGATCAAGGTCACAATTTGGGATACAGTCTTGTCATATGCAGCACGGATAATAAAGACGAACGCGTAGAACGATATCTGTCCTTACTCCAGCAGAAAAGCGTGGACGGCATGATTATCGGTACGGGGATAGATAATAAGGATATGTTCACTCCACTCATGGAGCGTGCGATTCCTGTTGTCATGATTGCCAGAGAGATGCCGGATTTCGCTGTGCATACCGTCGTTGTTGACGATTTTGTTGGAGGCACACTAGCCGCTAAGCATCTGTTGGAACTAGGTCATACACACATGGCGATCCTTGCGGAACACGCCAAAGTCACCAGCAGCCGTGAACGGGTCAGAGGCTTCATTACAACAGTGGAGGAAGCCGACATTCAGCTGCCCGAAGCACGAGTGCGTCATTGTCGATACACAGTAGAGGACGGCAAACGTGAAGCCATTGAACTTCTAGAGAAGCCTGCCGCCGAAAGGCCGACCGCACTTTTCTGCTGCAATGATATGCTAGCTATTGGCGCCTTGCAGGCTGCGAAGCAATTAAAGCTTCGTGTTCCTGAAGATATCTCCGTGATCGGCTTCGATAATACGATTCTAGCTTCTGTTACGGATCCGCCGCTAACGACAATTGCACAGCCGATTGAGCCCATGGGCAAGCAAGTGGTTGATCTGCTTATTCTGGAGCTGAAGAAGAAATCGCAAGCCAAGCAACGCGTCGTTATGCGCCCGGAGCTCGTCATCAGGCAATCTACAGCTGCTCCGGTAAACCGAGAATAGTACGAACAAAAAACTGCTCCCATTCCATGGGTAGCAGTTTTTTTCATGGAAAAATCCACTAGAAATGACCCAATGAATTTATAGTTTCTCCTATAATATTTTAAGGGTTTTTCCTATGAAAACTTATATTATAGGGTTATAAGATTAAAGCAAAGGAGTGAAGCAAACATGAATGGGAATATTATTAAAACTCCTGACATCCAGATGACTCAAAGTGAATTAGATGCCTTGCGACTAAAACGACGAAGAAGGCTGAAGCAGAACATTCCTTTGTTTATCATGCTGGTTCCTGTTATTGCTTACTATATTCTATTCAAATACTGGCCTATGGGCGGACTTGTTATCGCTTTCAAAAACTACAATTTTGCAGATGGAATTTTAAACAGTCCTTGGGTTGGACTGAAAAACTTCAAGTTATTATTCTCAAGCTCCAATACGCTCCAAATTTTGTGGAATACGTTTTGGTTGAGCTTTCTAAGTTTGATATTTGGATTCCCAATGCCGATATTCCTTGCTATTTTACTGAATGAGGTTAGGAAATCTTGGTTCAAACGATGGGTGCAAACGATTGTCTATCTACCGCATTTCTTCTCCTGGGTTATTGTTTCCGGGATCGTGTTGTCCCTATTCGCAACGGATTATGGTTCAATTAATAAGGTGCTTGCCTTATTTGGAATTGAACCGATTAACTTCCTCTACGAGTCCAAATCATGGTTAACCATCTTTGTTGGATCTGGAATTTGGAAGGAAATGGGTTTTAGTACGATCATTTACTTAGCTGCTCTAACGACCATTGACCCTTCGCTTTACGAATCGGCTGCTATGGATGGAGCTACAAAATGGCGTCAAATGTGGCACGTAACCATCCCAGGCATTCGTCACACGATCATCTTACTGCTCATCTTAGCGATGGGTAAGATTATGGAAGTAGGCTTTGACCAAGTCTATAACCTACAGAACGCTGGAGTTTCGGATGTGTCAGAAGTCATCAGTACTTATATTTATAAAATTGGTTTGGGCAATGCACAGTTTAGTTTAACAACAGCAATGGGATTCTTTGAATCTATCATCAGTTGTAGTCTAGTGCTTATAGCTAATCGCATCGCTAGAAAATTCGATCAGGCTCTCTTCTAGCATCATGTATACATCAAGTGCAACATCCGTGGAAGGAGGATTTGTATGAAAGCGACAAACGGAGAAAAAATATTTTATGCCATCAATTATTTCGTACTCGCATTAATCGCCCTAACTTGTATTCTGCCATTCATTCATATCATAGCTCTTTCTCTGAGTGAGCGATCGGCTGTTGAATCAGGTCATGTCTTCTTCTGGCCTGTGGGTTTAGAGTTCACAGCCTATAAAATCTTCTTCCTTGCCAGCCCTGCTTGGAGCGCTTTCAAAAATAGTGTAATCATCACGGTGATTGGAGTGGGGTTAAGTTTATTAGGTACCATATTAGCTGCTTATCCATTATCTAGATCATATCTGTTTGCTCGACGCTATTTGGTTCTAGGTATGGTGTTCACCATGCTGTTCTCGGGAGGCTTGATTCCCACCTATCTCGTGATTAAGAACATGCACTTGATTGATACCTACTGGGCATTATGGCTTTCCGGATTCATCAGTACTTACAACATGCTGCTAATGAAAAGTTATTTCGAGAATATTCCATCTGAAGTGCAGGAAGCTGCACGGATTGATGGCTGTAATGATACTTCACTGCTAATCCGGGTCATCTTACCGCTCTCACTTCCCATGCTGGCTACGCTTGCGTTATTCTATGGAATTGGCTTCTGGAATTCGTTTATGAACGTGCTCATGTACATCAATAAAAGTGAGATGTTGAACTTAACTGTAGTTGTCCAAGGGATGCTGCAGAAAAACGACTTGTTGAACTCTCCTACGCTAAATTTGCAGGAACAACAAACAGTTGCTACCGAGATGGTGAAAGCTGTCGGTGTAGTCGTCATGGTTGTACCGATGTTGGTCGTTTATCCATTCTTGCAAAAGTATTTTGTTAAGGGAGTTATGCTTGGATCGGTCAAAGGGTAATAAAACAGGTGTTCCCGTTTCTCAAAAACGTTACTATAAAAAAATTTGTAGGGGGAAAATGCACATGGAAAACAAGAAGTTATGGCTTGGAATGTCAGTCGGAGTAGTAGCATTAGGGGCAACATTAGTAGGTTGCAGCAGCGACAAAAAAGAAGAAGCTTCAACAGCACCAGCCGCTTCAACCAAGCCTGCCGCGGCAACACCAGCTAAACGCGGAGATGTTTCGGTCACCATTTATGATCGTGGAGGCGTACCGGCTTCGGAAGGTACCTATGAAGAGAACCGCTGGACCAAGTTCATTAACACAAGTGGACCAGCCAATGTAAAGCAAGTCCCAATCCTACGCAGTGATTCTACGAAAAAATTGAATGTTCTGTTTGCTTCCGGTTCTGCCCCTGATATCATCAACGAGTATAATACGCCATTCAGAGGCAGTTTGTATGATCAAAAACAATTGATGCCGATCGATAACATCTTGCAATATATGCCTGAATATCAGAAATTACTTACCCAATATCCACAGTTGAAAAAAGCAGGTACAAAACCAGATGGCAAGTTGTACGAGATTGGTAAAGTAAAAGAAGCGGTAGCAGCACATGTCCTTTACATTCGTACGGACTGGTTGAAAAAGCTGAATCTCAACATGCCGACAACAACGGAAGAATTATATACGGTGGCGAAGGCGTTTGTTGAGCAAGATCCAGATGGCAATGGCAAGAAAGATACGTACGGCATGAATATGAGTACTTATTCGGAGCAAGCCATCAATGAAATTTTCGGTGAGAATTCATCTGCCACGCTATTGGCTTGGGATATTAAGGACGGCAAGGTTGTTCGTGCATGGGACAAAGAACAGGCTTCCCTCACATTCAAGAAGAGTCTCTATGATGCTGGCATCGTAGACAAGGATTATATTAATGATAAAGACGGCAATAAGGCTAAGCAAGACTTCCTGAATGGCAAAATGGGGATTTTCGTTAAATTTTCCCAGGACCTTGATTTAACTACTTTCAAAAAGAACAACCCTACTGGGGAAGTTGCGCCATTAGGCTATCCGAAATCACCAATGGGAACATTCACTGGTGCATTTGATAACCCGGTTCAAATGACAACGGTTGTGAATGCCAAGGCGAAGGACCCAGAAGCGGTAGGCCGCTATCTTGACTTCATGATGAAGCCGGAAAATGCGCGTAAAATGATCTTCGGCGACGAAGGAACTCACTGGAAGAAAGCAGCAAACGGTTGTCCGCAAGTTATTGATCCAGAAAAGTCCAAAAATGAAGTTGCTTACGCTTTGGATTACTCCATGTTCTTCTCATCTGGTGTTGATAAATGTAATTATGTCTTGGCTCCTCTTTCAAATCCTGATTTGTTGCCTGAACAGAAAGCATACTTGCAATTGTTCCAAGCTGCTCAGAAGATTTACTTTGATCCAGCAAGAGAGTATCCAGGTATTGCACTAGGGGATCATATGCCTGTGTTCCCTGCCGATCTTAACGTTATTAATACAACCATTCTTAAAGAGAAAAACGATTTCTTCGTGAAGGCCATCCTTAGCGGTGCTAAATACTCGGCAGATCAAGCGATTAGCGATTCAAAAGCGGCTTGGGATAAAGCAGGCGGCAAACAGCTTGAAGAATTCATGAACAAATGGTACACAGAGAATAAAAATACAGCTTTCTTAGCTAAAGATGCGAAAGAAATCGTAAAACAACAATTGGAGTTTGTGAAGTAATCGTACCTTAGAGAAGCTGGATATTGAATAGGGCTGCCTGCGTGTGCAGGCAGCTTCTCGATGTCCAGCATCTTCTTTAAATAAGCAGCTTTCATCATGGGAGGAACCAACAGTGAACAAAGTAAAAGTAGCTATCATCGGATGTGGCGGAATTGCAACAGGGAAACATTTGCCTAGCTTGAGCAAAATTGAGCAAGTCGAAATTATCGGTTTTTTTGATATTTTTCCTGCAAGTGCACATAAAGCAGCAGAGAAATTTGGCGCACCTGGTGCCAAGGTATACGACGATTATCGCGAATTACTTGCGGATCCAACGATTGATGTCGTTCACATCTGTACGCCGAATGATACACATGCTGAAATCTCGATTGCTGCTTTGGAAGCAGGCAAACATGTGATGTGTGAAAAACCGATGGCGAAAACAGCAGCTGATGCTCGTCGGATGGTGGAAACAGCAAAACGTTCAGGTAAGAAATTAACGATTGGCTATAACAATCGTTTCCGCGCGGACAGTCAACATTTGAAACGAGTTATTGAAGAGGGAGATTTAGGAGAAATTTATTTTGCCAAAGCACATGCCATTCGCAGACGCGGTGTTCCCACTTGGGGAGTTTTCTTAGATGAAGAGAAACAAGGCGGCGGGCCGCTGATTGATATTGGTACACATGCACTCGATTTAACGCTGTGGTTAATGAATAACTATGAACCTAAGGTGGTGCTGGGCACCGCTTATCATAAACTATCACGCAAAGAAAATGCTGCAAATTCTTGGGGTCCATGGGATCCAGCGAAATTTAAAGTGGAAGATTCCGCATTCGCAATGATCGTCATGAAGAATGGCGCAACTGTGATGGTGGAAGCTAGCTGGGCACTCAATACGCTGGATACGAAGGAAGCGAAAAGTACGCTATGCGGTACAGAAGGCGGCGCTGATATGCAGGATGGCTTGCGCATCAACGGAGAGAAGCATAGCCGTCTGTATGTCAACCAGATGCAGTTTGAGGCCAAAGGCGCTGATTTTTACGAAGGTAAGAAAGAAACAATGCAGGATAAAGAAATTCGGTTGTGGATTAATGCCATTATCAATGATACAGACCCTATTGTAACGCCAGAACAATCATGTGTCGTTTCTGAAATTCTAGAAGCGATCTATGAATCGAATAGAACTGGAAAAGCTGTCTATTTTGACTAAAACATCGGAAAAGAGGCAGTACAACCATGATTAAAGTAGCGATGTTGAGCTATTGGCACGTTCATGCCAAAGATTATGCACGTCTAGCTGCCGAACACGCAGAGACCGAAATTGTTGCGGTTTGGGATGAAGACCAGCAACGAGGACGAGAAAAGGCCGAGGAACTCGGGGTTCCCTTTTACGCTAACTTAGATGAGCTAATGAGCAATCCTGAAATTGATGCTGTGATCGTGGGTACACCGACGAATAGACACCATGAAGTGATTATCGCAGCTGCGAGAGTCGGGAAGCATATATTCACTGAAAAAGTCGTGGCTACCACCACAAAAGAATGCCGGGAAATATTAGCTGTTGTTGAGGAAACAGGGGTTAAGCTAACAGTATCTTTACCGCGTTTATACATGGGCTTTGCACAAGCGGCTTTATCTTTTATCCGTGAAGGACTCCTAGGAACTTTAACAACCGTTCGTATCCGACTTGCTCATAACGGTGCGCTGCGAACAGAGAAGAATCCTGACGGTGCACTACCATCCCACTTCTTCAACTTAGAACAAACCGGTGGTGGAGCCCTCATGGATCTTGGTTGTCACCCGATGTACTTGACACGATTATTTCTCGGATTACCAGAAAGCGTTAGTGCCAGCTTCGGTTATATAACGGAACGAGAAGTTGAAGATAGCGCAGTAGCCACTCTACGGTATCCCAATGGGGCATTAGGTATTGTTGAAGCTAGTTTTGTGAACAGCTACTCCCAATTTGATATTGAAGTCCAGGGAACAGAAGGGAATCTTATGTATGCCCGAACGGATGATAAATTATGCATTCGCAGCTCCAAAATGGCAGGTGAAGCGGCAACAGGCTGGCAAGTCGTAACGGATTTACCAAAACTGCCGTCTGCCTTTGAGCAATGGGTATCCCATATTCAGCATGGAACGACTGCTACAGAGAACATTGAGCTCGCCTATGATTTGACTCAATTGATGGAAGCATCGACCTTGTCAGCCCGTTATGGTGCTGCTATTAAGCTGATTGACCTTTCAGAATAACACAGTTTCCCTAAGGAAAGGCCAGAGCATCCCCTTCAATGAAGTAAGGGAATTCTGACCTTTCTTTCATAGATGAAGAATATTTAGGAGGAAGAGACATGATCGATAAAGGGGAATATTCTTTTTCAACTTGTTGGAATATCAAGAAGCATACCGTAGGACGGGGCATGATTGAGGAAATTAAAGCGCTGGGCTTTCGTAATGTCGAGCTTAACTATAATGTGACTGAAGAGATGATGACAACGATTGAACCCATGATTGAAAAAGGTGAAATCGGCGTATCCAGCGTACACAACGTGTTCCCGTTCATCAATGACAAGGATTATGATACAGATTCCGTGATGCTCGGCTTTGATGACGAGGCGAAGCGTAAGCGTTCCGTAGAGCTGCTTATTCGATCCATGGAATATGCGAATCGCTATGGAGCCAAAGCGGTGGTTGTACATCCAGGTGAAGTGCCTTTTGACTATAACATTGATATCGATTTAAAGAAGCTCTATAGAGATCACGGAAAGGATTCACCAGAGTATCAGAAACTTTGGAGTGTCATGATCGAAAGACGGGATCGCTTGAGCCCGCTGTATACGCAAAGGATTCAAGAAAGCTTGGAGATTGTAAGCGAGCATGCAGCCAAAAAAGGCTGGAATGTCGCGATCGGCATTGAAACTCGCTCCAGATCGTATCAGATGCCTTCCTTGATGGAAGCCAAGACGATTTGCGAAAACCTGGCAGGCAGCCCCGTGTACTTATGGTACGATATCGGCCACGCGATGATGATGGATAGAATGGGCTTGTACGACAATCTCAAAGAACTGCAAGAAGTGAAGAAATATATTTATGGCGTTCACATCCATGAAACGCTGGAACTTGCCGACCACTGGTGTCCTTATGTTCACAGTAAGGATATGCACTATTTCGATCATTTCCTTGAAGCCATTGATTATGCCAAAGTCAAAGTATATGAGCTGAAAGCGCTGTGTGAGCCTAATGAGATTCATGAAAGTCACAACCTTATCACCAGTAAAATAGCAGCTAGGAAAGGGTAGGTGACCTACGTGGACGCTATTTATAATCGCTTAGTAACCCTGAATGATGAACTGACGGAAGCTACGCTGTTAAAGCAGATTCTTGATCCTCAATCCAAATATTACGGCGGCATTCAGGATGAAACGGGCATTGCCCGAGCTAATCACATGAGCACGCCGCGTATGATCGCTGGGTGGACGTCAGCTTTAGTAAATCCGGATTCTCGTTACTATCATGATAACTTTCTTTTGAACGCGTTGGATAAAGCCGTTGCTTTCATGCTGAATAGACAGCACGCAGACGGTACGATCTCACTGGGTTCAACGAATTATAATTCTCCTCCTGATACGGCGTTCGTAGTAGGTGGCGTAACACAGATGTATCAACTGCTGAACAAGCACGATTGGGCAGAAGCAGCTCCTCTCGTGGCTAAACTGAAGCTCTTCCTCGAGCGCACGATTCCAGCCATGTTGACTGGCGGTTGTCATACACCGAATCATCGTTGGGTCATTACCGCTGCACTTTGTTTACTGTATGAAATTTTTCCGTTGCCTGAGCTTTTGGCACGAGCGGAAGACTGGCTGGCTGAAGGCTTGGACATCACCGAGGATGGTGAATGGACAGAGCGCAGCAATGGGATTTACAACGCGGTTAGCGATATTGCGCTCTATCATACGGGACGTTTGATGAACCGACCTGAACTAATCGAAAGTGTACGTAGCAATCTACGTATGATGATGTACTTAATTCACCCGTCAGGCGAAGTTGTCACGGATTACTCTGGTCGACAAGATTTCGGTCAGACGGCTACGATGGCGAACTACTTTCCGGTTTACCGCTTAATGGCGGCGTATGATAAAGACCCAGTATTTGCCGCTATGGCCGATTATGCGGGATCCTTCATCACAGGCTTCCATGAAGGTGTGAACAACCATCCTCTGATGAATATGCTTGTGTACCCGGAAGCAGATATTTCGCAGTTGGAACGAGCACCGCTGCTTGATCGGTATGTGAAAATGTTAAATGCACAGCATCCGATCAAGGAACATTTGCAGCAAATCGATGAGGTTGGCCATCACATGCAAATCCAGCATAGCAGCATGCATCTCACTTTCGGAGCTTCGCTCGTTCGAATCCGTGAACTGGATCAAAGTGTCACGATCATGTCACAGACACCGTCCTTCTTCTCACTTCGCCATGGGAAAGCAAGGCTGCTTGGTGTCAAGCTATCAACTTCGTTCTCGCCTGGCATTGTAAAGTTCGCAGATCTGAGGGCGAACGATGGCGTTTATAAGCTGACAAGTGTGCTGGAGAAAGGCTACAACGGCCCAATCCCGCGTCATTTGCTGCCTGCCTCATTGGAAGGCTCGACGCTTAGCCCATGGTATTTGCTCCCACATCAGCATCGCCCTATGACTCATCTGCAAAAGCTTGAGCTGCAAGCGGAAATTACGCAAGGAGAGTCCGAATGGACGATTCACGTATCTTCAGACGAGCGTGAAGATGTCTTCACGCAATTGACCTTCATTTTTGGCAATGAAGGTACGTTGAGTGGAAGTGATTTGATGGCAGTTGAAGATGGAAGGTACTTCTTTAAAAGCGGTGAAATGACGTATGAGGTCGACGGAGATGTGATTGAAATATCCTCTGGCGCCTTTGAACATATCCTGCCAATTGTTCGTGAGGATCAGCATCCATCTGGCTGCCAGTATGTTCATGTCAACTTGGTTACACCTTATGATCGGACATTCAAGATCCGTCTACTGTAGAAAGGAAGTTTGCTATGACGATCTATTTTAATGAACAAGAGAGTATACAAACCCGTTTAGGGAATGACGATAAGCGAACATTGAAAGTACTTGCTGATCGTTACATTGGTGCTAATCCACCTGTTCCGTTCGCGTTTCGCGCTTTTAGCCGAGCAGGTATTCTGCAAGATAAAAAAGGGATGTTCAATCTCGATTTAGGTCGCAGATTTCCTGAGGCAAAGCCCGGTCAATTTTCTTATGCCTATGCCTTAGTATGGAGTGATGGTGAGCGTAATCTGGATGTCTTGCTTAACTGTTTGGGGCCGATTCAGATTTATTTCAACGATGAATTGACGTATCGTTCCAATGTCATTGATGAGATCAAACCGGATGCCACTGTTAAGCTAAATCTAAACTTCGTCAAAGGCTGGAACCGTCTCTTCATCAAAGCTAAGCATACGGCTGCTGGCTTCGGCTGTTTATTCGGTTCCGATGAAGCGAAGGTACGCATTCTGAATGTTCTTGCTCCGTTTGCAGAACGGCAAGGGCAAGCGGGATGGGTGTTTTCTATACCAGTTGACATTGATATTTTCGAGGGTCGTTCCTTACCAGATGCGATGTCTTCAGAGACGAATAACGGTTTGAGTTGGCTGCCGACCTTAGCATGGAACGAGGTTGAGTACTCGAAACCAGCCTGCGAGCGAATGTTTGGTATCCAGCCAGGCAAGCAGGCGTATGCGTGGACGAAGCTGAACAAGGTTAGCTTTGGGCAAGAAGCAGTCTTAATGCGCGGGCATACAGCGGGTTCACTAACCATGTGGTTAGATGGCAAGCAAATTCTTGAAGTTGGAGAAGAAGGCAATTTTCAGGTAGAGGTTCAGCTATCCTATGGTCAACATGATCTTGTGATCCGGAGTGTTTGTGAAGATATCACGTGGGGATATAGGTTACAAGCACAATTCGGTGGCGAGGCTGTCAGGTTGAGTGCACCGCTGCAAGTACATGGTTCAGAAGATCCTTGGTTGTATCTAGGACCGCTGGCTCCCAATGTTTCCTTAGCTTACGAGAATTTGGTGCGGACGGATCGCGTATATGCGGTGGACATCAATTCTGAAGAGAAGACCTATTGGCGCTTGGATCGTCCAGACACATGGATTCGTCCTTACTATGAGAATGCCATGCTGAGCAATAAATGGACAGTAGGCAATGTAACGAATTATGCGCGATGGGATTACCCGCTCGGTGTTACGATTTATGGACTGTTGCAAACGGGCCGCTTATTAGAGCGTTCTGACATTACCCAGTATGCTCTGGATCATGTTCAAAGCTGTACCGATATGTTCGCGTATTCCCTATGGGATCGTGAGCAGTATGGCTTCCCAGCGATCAATCAACAATTGGTTATGATGAAAATGCTGGATAACTGCGGTTCCTTTGGCTCCGCGATGTTGGAGGCTTATCAGGAAGAGAAGGATCAAGGATTCATGGTCATTGCGGATCGGATCGCACATTTCATCCAGCATGGCTTGGAACGCAAGGAAGACGGCGCTTTTTATCGGATATGTCAGGATGAATATTCGGAAAATACGATGTGGGCTGATGATCTTTACATGAGCACACCATTCCTGTGCCGCTATGCGAAAATAACTGGCTTAAGTGAAGCACTTGATGAAGCGGCGAAGCAATTTCTGTTATTTCGCAAGTATTTGTATATGCCGGAAGAGCGTATTATGTCTCACGTATTTGACTTTAAATATGGCATGCCAACGGGAATACCGTGGGGGCGTGGCAATGGGTGGACACTCTTCTCGTTGACAGAGGTCTTAGAGGCATTGCCAGCTACGCATGAAGCCCGACCAGAGCTAATCGGTTTCTTTAACGATCTGTGCGGGGGGTATGCAGATCTGCAAGCAGATAGCGGTCTGTGGCATCAGGTATTGAACGATCCAGATGCGTATGAGGAAGCTTCGTGTACTGCGATGTTCGCTTATTCATTTGCACGAGGTGTGCGTTTTGGCTGGCTTAAAGAGCCGCAGCGCTTCATCGAGAGTGCATTGAAGGCGTGGGACGGGCTGACACGCATTGCCATTGATGCTCAGGGCAATGTGCATGGCGTCTGCAGCGGCTCTAGGTATGCATTTACAGCTGATTATTATAAGAAGGACCTGCTTACCGTCAAGAATGACAATCATGGGGTTGGCATTATGATGCTTGCGGGTTCAGAAGTTGTCAAATTAAAACAATGGCTTGCAGCACCGATTGAGGTTACGCAATGATAACTGCTGCGAGTAGTGTATGGCAAATCAGTCACTTGGATCTCATCATACGCATGGTATTGGCTGTCGTTCTTGGTGGTTTGATTGGTCTTGAAAGGGAATGGAACAATCATGCGGCAGGCTTCCGAACACATATCTTAGTTTGTTTGGGCTCCGCTACCATTATGCTTCTGTCGGAGTATGGATTCTCTGAATTTGTGAATGAACCGAATGTCCGTATTGATCCCTCTCGCTTGGCTGCACAGGTTGTCAGCGGTATTGGTTTTCTGGGTGCTGGCGCCATATTACGAAACGGCAGTGTTATTAAAGGATTAACGACCGCTGCATCCGTGTGGCTGGTCGCGGCAATTGGTCTAAGCGTCGGTGCAGGTTTTATTACCGGAGCGATCGTCTGTACATGTTTAGTTCTCATCAGTCTGTACGTCTTGAATAAGTTGGAGAAACACATTATTAGGCACCGTCGTACACATGAAGTGGAAATTATGATTAATGAACAACCTGGCTTCCTGAGCTCACTTTCCTCTCGCTTTGGAGAACAGGGTATACAGGTGACTAATCTTAAAATGATGTCAGAGAGTGCTTTTTCACGTGATGATGAGAAGGCTGGAAGTATACCAGTGATGCATTTGGTGTTTAGCTTAAGATGTCGAAAGTATGAGAAGCTGCTCGCGGCATATGAGCATATTTCGGCTATGGACATAGTTGTCAGTATAGAAGCTTCGAATTTTGTCTTTCATAAACAAGCGGCTTAAGTACACAAATCCCGCTCTAGTCATGTGGCTAGAGCGGGATTTTTCAAGATTAAGCGCAGAGATGTCTAGAAGCCTGCTAATTTATTCCACCGAAGGAGCATGAGCAATGTGTACATTTTCAGTTATTTTACAGAAAAAGAAGAGAAGTTGTTTCTCGCTGCGAGTGAAGATGGTTACGAATGGCGCGAACTGAACGGTGGAGGCTCGATTTGGGAGTCACCGGTAGGAACAAGGCAGCTGCGCGATCCATTCATCCTGCAAGATGCTGATGGCAAGTTCCATCTCCTGTGGACAGATGGTTGGAATAGCAAAAGCTTAGGCTACGCATGGTCCCAAGATCTTGTTCACTGGCAGGATGCCAAGCTGATTCCTGTCATGGAGCATCTGCCTTTGACACAGAATGCGTGGGCTCCGGAAGCATTCTACGATTCCGTCAAGAAAGCGCACCGGATTGTATGGTCCTCGACGGTTGGAGCAGGAGCGAGAAATCATCGAATCTGGTCTGTGACAACAGCGGATTTTATAGATTTCTCCGAAGCGCAACTCTTTTTCGATCCAGGTTACAACGTCATAGATGCTACACTTACAGACTTGGATCATCATTATCTCATGTTGTTTAAAGATGAACGCGGCGTTAACGAGAAGAGAACAGCGAACAAAGCTATTCGTTCCTGCATCGTGGCCAAAGAGGCGAATGATACTCCAACTGTTACCAGTATATCCGAGCTGATAACCCCTTCGCTTACGGAGGGTCCGACGCTATATCCTTTGGAGAGAAATGGAAGCAAGGAATGGATTCTACTCGTAGACGGATTCCAGGAGCAGTATTATGGGGCCTTCCGCTCGTCTGATCTGAACACATGGGAGGATATCATCGGCCAAGTGCATGTGCCTAGAGGGGCTAGACATGGTTCGGTGTTGAAACTGCGGAAAAGTCATATTGACCTGACGTGAATCGTCAAAGTGAAGCCAAGCAATGGTGCCATCGCTTGGCTTTTTGTACTTGCGTAGGATAAGTGCAATGCGGCTAGTTGCGAGAATGGGAATTGGAAGGAAAAATTGAGTTAGTCGAAGAAATCGACCAACTAGGTAGTGTCAGCGGCTCTAATGGTTGAGTTAGTCGTAAAAATCGACTAACTTGGGTGCGACAGCGGCTCTAGGGGGTGAGTTAGTCGAAGAATTCGACTAACTTGGGTGCGACAGCGGCTCTAGGGGTTGAGTTAGTCGAAGAAATCGACTAACTTGGGTGCGACAGCGGCTCTAGGGGATGAGTTAGTCGTAAAAATCGACTAACTTGGGTGCGACAGCGGCTCTAGGGGATGAGTTAGTCGAAGAAATCGACTAACTTGGGCGTGACAGCGGCTCTAGGGGGTGAGCTAGTCGAAGAAATCGACTAATCGGGGCAATGGATCAATAGGTCCGAGCTGGACCTGAGTAGAGCAACCAAAATACCCAAAATCACCTACCTTCTCGCCTACTTAATATCAATTTGATTTAAACTAAGTGAATCGATCGGATTAAAGGTATTATTTCCTGGCGATCTCCCTAGGTTAAATTTTGAGCATGTGGTCATCATGAAATTGTTTATTCCATTTTGAAGTAAAGTGAAGTATAATTGAGAGACCATACAAATGGGCAAAGGAGGAATCCATATGCGAAAGCAACAACTACATCTTTGTTTGGATATATTCTGGACATTTCTCAAAATCGGACCTTCCACGTTCGGCGGGGGATATGCGATGATTCCCGTCATTGGGAGAGAAGTGGTAGAAAAACGAGCATGGTTCACCGAAGAAGAAGTATCCGATATCGTAGCGATAGCAAGCTCGGCGCCCGGCGGCATTGGCGTTAATGCATCGGCCTTTATCGGCTATCGCAAGGCAGGCGTACCAGGAGCAGCGGCAGCCGTCATCGGCATAGCCCTCCCCACTTTTTTGATCGCGTTAACGCTCAGCATTTTCTTGATGTTCATGCAGTCTGAACCGAAGGTTATAGCCGCATTCAAAGGCATTCATGGCGCAATTATCGGTCTCATTGTGTTGGCTGCATACAATATGGCGCGCTCGGCTATTTTTGATAAAACAACGCTTGTAACGGCAGTTGGCACGGTTGCGGTCCTATTGCTGCTTCCTATTAATCCGCTCTTTGTGGTTCTCATTGGTTTGTTTATCGGATTTGTTTTTGTCAAAGTGAAAGAAACGTTCGGGTTCCAAATTAGATTGGAAAAGGGCAAGGAATCTGTGCAAACATCCTACAACGGCTATACCTACTACGATTACTATATCGCGGATGGTATTTAAGAAAGGTGGGGATGTCGATGTTATGGGAGCTCTTTATTACGTTTTTGAAAATCGGATTCATGTCTTTCGGCGGCGGTTATGCGATGATTCCCATCATTCAACATGAGGTCCAGCAGCATGATTGGATGTCTACAGAGCTTTTTGCGCAAAGTGTGGCTGTGGCTGGGATGGCTCCAGGTCCCATAGCTACCAATACTGCAACGCTGATTGGCTATCGAGCAGATGGGATTCTAGGTGCTGTATTCTCAACAATTGGCATGGTTCTACCGTCACTCGTTATTGTTCTTATTATTTCTTCTTTTTTTTATAAAATAGTTCAAAGTCGAGCGGTTCACACGACTTTTTATGGTTTGAGACCGGTTGTAACGGGATTAATCGTCTATGCGGCTATTCATTTTGGCTTTCCGGACCGAATGCAACATATATTTACTTGGCAGGTATTATTCACCGTTTTGATCGCAGCTGGCGTGTTTTTCGTTGTACATAAGTACAAATGGCATCCACTCGCAACGATTGTGTTGTCGGCGCTGGTTGGAATTGCTATATTTAGTTAATAGCATGCAATCTGATAGAACGAAAGTGAGAGGACGCCAGTTATGGAACCGAATAAACCAACCTGCTGTTCCGCTAGCCGTGCGTCATCCGAGCAGCCATCGACTCATTCAGCTGTGTCAATATCAGTAGAGATACCTACGGCGGCGAGTTCAAAAGGCAAAGATGGCATGGTGCTGATTCCTGGTGGTAAATTCCTTATGGGAACTGACAACCGCGAAGGCTTCCCAGCTGACGGGGAAGGTCCCGTACGTGAAGTTACGGTAAGATCTTACTACATAGACACTTGCGCAGTAACGAATGCCGATTTCAAGCAATTTGTTGATGCAACGAATTACACAACGGAGGCTGAGTCCTTTGGCTGGTCGTTCGTTTTTCATTTGTTCGTGTCCGAAGCAACGGCAAAAGGTGTAAAGAATACGGTTCAGCAAACTCCGTGGTGGTGGGTGGTTGAGGGAGCAGATTGGCTGCATCCCGAAGGGCCTGACTCGCATGTCGAGGACCGCTGGGATCACCCGGTTATTCATGTTTCCTGGTCGGATGCGATGGCCTATTGCAAATGGGCTGGCAAACGACTTCCGACGGAAGCCGAATGGGAATTCGCCGCGCGTGGTGGACTATCTCAGAAGCGCTACCCTTGGGGTGATGAGCTTAAACCAGGCGGACGACATATGTGCAACATTTGGCAAGGTAAGTTTCCGGACAAAAACAACCAGAGTGACGGCTACGCGGGCACTGCACCTGTCCAAGCATTCGAGCCGAATGCCTATGGCTTGTATAACGTAGCAGGCAACGTGTGGGAGTGGTGCTCTGATTGGTTCAGCCCGAACTACCATGTGAAGGGCAAAAGGGACAACCCTGTTGGCCCTCCAGCAGGAGATACGCGAGTCCTTCGCGGCGGTTCGTACTTGTGCCACCGTTCGTACTGCAATCGCTATCGCGTCGCAGCACGCAGCAAAAACACACCCGACAGCTCGACAGGCAATATCGGATTCCGTTGTGCAGCGGATGTTAAGTAATGTTTGATTAAGTAATAGTCCAACACAAGCCTCCTTTTCTACTAGAAAGGGAGGCTTTTTGCATGTCCTGTCAATGCTCGGTTTGGATAAGAGGGGAGATCACAAAGACAGTTTAGAGTGATTACGTGACAGTTCTGTGACTGTAAAGTAATCCCAAAATACGATTATACTAGATGGTGTAAGCGTTAACATGAAGGCTCATTTTGAAAGGAGTGTTATTCATGAAAATTAGCAAAGCGGGTCCCATCAAGCACCTAAAAGCGTTATCCATCTGTTTGTGTACATTGACTGTATTCGGAAGTTGTCTTACGTCAGCAAAAGTGGTGAATGCTGCTGCCCAGGATAACAATGTCATGTGGAGTGGTTTATTTCATGACCAAGGACCTGTTTTTGACAATAATCTGGAGCCAACGAGTACACAGAGCGTTACTCTGAAATTCCGTACGTTCGTCAATGATATCACATCTGCTAATATTCGTTACTTTGATTCGGCGGACAGTACCTATCATTGGGTTGCCATGACGAAAGTATCCAACGACGCCACAGGGATCTACGAGTTTTGGCAGGGAACCATTCCAGCTAGTAGTACGACCAAACATTATCATTTTCAGATAAATGATGGTTCCAAAACTGTGTGGTACGATGCAAAAGGACCATCGGATACCGAATCTACCAATCGGGATTTCTTTATTATCCCCAATTTTAAGACACCCGATTGGATAAAGAATGGTGTTATGTACCAGATATTCCCGGATCGTTTCTATAACGGAGATACGACGAATGATGTACAAACTGGCACTAATCAGTATAATGGTAATCTTGCTGAGAAGAAGACATGGGGGAGCAGTGTTATTGCAGGGGCTGGTTATAGTAATAATCTTGTGTTCTTCGGTGGGGATTTGAGCGGAATCAATCAAAAACTCGCCTATATCAAGCAAACGCTTGGTGCTAACATCGTTTATATGAACCCGATCTTTCAAGCTCCAACCAATCATAAATACGATACAGAGGACTTTTATTCGGTAGATCCAGCATTCGGAACGAATGCTCTCCTGCAAACGCTCATCTCTAACATCCACAGCTCAACGAACGGCCCCAAAGGGTATGTAGTATTGGATGGTGTTTTTAATCATACCGGCGATACGAATCAATGGTTCGATAAGTATAACAAATGGCCGACACTGGGAGCTTATGAGTCACAATCGAGTACTTGGTCGAATTATTATAATTTCCAAACTTGGCCGACAACATTCTCCACTTTCCTCACGTCTTCTCGGCTACCGAAATTGAATTTTGGCGCCACGGGTTCAGCCGTTCGTAATGCTTTATATAATAATAGCAATTCGGTTGCCAAAACCTATTTAGGAGCACCTTACAGTATCGACGGATGGCGATTAGATGCTCCTCAATATGCCGATAAAGATGGAGGAAATGGGAATAATTCCACCAATCATACGATTTGGAAGGAATTCCGCAGCGCAGTAAAATCCATAAATCCCAACGCTAATATTTTGGGAGAATATTGGGGGAATGCGTCATCTTGGACTGCGGACGGTGATCAGTGGGACGGAGCGACGAATTTTGATGGGTTTACTCAACCTGTATCTCAATGGATAACGGGGAAAGATTACAGCAATAATACTGCATCCATTCCAACCACTCAGTTCGATAGCTGGCTGCTAGGCACGCGTGCCAATTACCCAACTAATGTGCAGCAGGTGATGAGCAACCATTTGGGCAATCATGACATTACCCGATTCGGAACGAGAGCAGGCGGAGATATCTGGAAAACGTATTTGGCGTTATTTTTCCAAATGACGTATGTAGGGACGCCTACAATTTATTACGGGGATGAGTATGGCATGCAG
Organism: Paenibacillus sp. J31R30; assembly: GCF_059692115.1. Lineage (NCBI taxonomy): Bacteria > Bacillati > Bacillota > Bacilli > Caryophanales > Paenibacillaceae > Paenibacillus > Paenibacillus sp. J31R30. The sequence goes on from NZ_JCAUAV010000002.1 coordinate 691,777, forward strand.
GGTGGAGCTGATCCTGACAACCGTCGTACATTTGATTGGTCACAAGGTACGACTTCTAATACAGCCGTATCCTTAACACAACAATTAATTGGGATTCGCAATCAATATCCCGCTTTAAGAACGGGTTCATTTATGACATTGTTGACGGATGATTCAGCTGAAATGTATTCTTTTGGTCGATTTGACAATACGAATCGGATTGCCGTTGCATTAAACAACGATTCTGCTCGAAAATCAGTTACGATCCCAGTCTCTAAACTGAGTGTTGTGGACGGAAGTACAATGACAGATCTCATTACAGGAACACAATATACCGTTCAAAATGGTTCCGTTGTCGTCTCAGTGAATGGACATTACGGGGCTATCCTCGCGCAATGAGTGTTTTAACCAAATTCTCAATGACAGTTTTGTATGATTATTCACCAGTTCTGTGTCTAGAAAACAGGCAGATTTTGACTTACTATTAGATTGTAAACGTGTAAGCGTGTTCATATCTCGTGTAGTTGTTATTCTTGATCTTTATTACATTTAGGGGGTAAACAAATTGACCAAAAACAAAGTACGCTTGGTACAAGCATTGGCAGCAACCTCTTTACTATCAGTTTCACTACTTGGTTGTTCATCAGCCGAGAAAGCTTCATCTTCTACAAAAGCACCAATGGACTTGAGCGTAATGTTTTACACATCTGCTAATATCCAAATTACGCATGACGATAATGAAGCTATCAAATTTTTAGAAAAGAAGTTTAACGTAAAGCTGACGATTATGGACACGCCAATCAATGATTATACAACAAAGCAAAACACCATTGTTGCTTCAGGCAGCATACCTGACGTGATGGTTTGGAACGCATTCCCAGACGCGGCGTTAAGCGGTTACTTAAAGCAAGGTGCATTTATGCAATTAGATAAATATATTGAAAAAGCGCCTAATTTGAAAAAATACCCGCAATCGATTTGGGACAATGTTAAAGTAGACGGACATTTCTATATGATCCCGAGAGTGAGACCGATTGTGCGTACAGGCGTCCTGATTCGCAAGGATTGGCTAGATAAACTGAATCTGCCCATTCCGAAAACGACAGATGACCTGGCTAAAGTCGCCATTGCATTCACCAAAAATGATCCAGACGGCGACGGCAATGCAGATACATACGGGATTGCCACGGATCCTAAACTATCCAACCTGAATCCACTGTTTGCTGCATTTGGAACAGGTAACGGTTGGTTGAAAGAAGCAGATGGATCGCTAACAAATTCATTTGTTACACCAGGAATGAATCAGTCTCTTCAATTTTTGCGGAATTTATACGCGCAAGGAGCACTAAGTAAAGACTTCCCAGTCCAGCAAGGAAACACAAGAAAAGAATTGCAAAGTGGGAAAGCGGGAATTCTCCTTGAAAGCTATATCATTGATTACGCACAAGACATTGCCGCACTGAAAAAAGTAGATCCGAAGGCAGAGCTTATCTATATCGATCCCCCAGTAGGACCTACTGGAATTAGTGGATACTTTGCAGGTAGCGGTAACGCTGCGGGATGGGTCATACCTGCTTCAGCCAAACCCGAAAAGGTCGAAAAAGTATTGGAGATTATGAACTGGGAAGCAAGTGATGAAGGCTACCATTTCAATAAATACGGTATAGATGGTATTCATAACACGAAGAATGCAGATGGCACGTTCACTACGAATGAGAAGTACATTAAGGATGACCTGAAGGAATTGATCATGGTGTCACCATATGACGTCTACAGCTATTCGGATAGTGGCGCGCCTGCGGATGTCCAAAAAGTGCAACGAGATGCACTTGATCGGGTTAAGGATAAGGGAATTGCTCCACCTATTACAGCCTACATTTCACCAACGCAGATTCAAAAGAACGAAGAAATAAACAACAAGCTTAGATACGATTACTTTACAAGAATAATTACGGGTCAACTGCCAGCAACAGCTTTCGATGAGTTTGTCGCGAAATGGAAGTCGGGTGGAGGCGACCAAATCACGAAGGAAACAAATGAGTTCTATAAATCGCAGGGCAAAAAATGACCGTAATCCAGCATCCTGTCAGTTTCTCTTGCCGCATAGTGTGCGGCAAGAGAACTAGTATCATTGGGGGACGAAACCTATGAACCAATTATCAGAGCAATCCGGTTTGAAGCAATCGAACACGCAAACAACTACGAAACGGAGATTTGTATTCTTTTTTCAGGATTGGGATCTGTATCTGTTGGCTATTCCTGGGATATTATATTTTCTTCTATTCAAATACCTGCCGATGTGGGGAATTCTCATTTCATTTCAAGATTTCAGTCCTTTTTTGGGGTTTTGGAAAAGTGATTGGGTCGGCTTTAAACAATTCAAGGAACTTTTTGCTTATGATCATTTTTGGGATTTAATGAGAAACACATTGTTGATTAGCTTTTATCAACTTATCTTTTTCTTTCCAGTTCCAATCATTCTTGCCCTAATGCTGCATGAAGTAACCAAAACAGTCTTTAAGAAGCTGATTCAGACAGTCATTTACTTACCCCATTTCATATCTTGGGTTGTTATTGCTTCGATCACCTTTGTCTTATTATCAGGCGGGGGAGTAGTCAATCACATTATTGAAGCAATGGGTGGAAAAACCATCAATTTCTTGTCTGAACCGACCATTTTTCGAACGTTAATTGTTTCACAAGATATCTGGAAAGAAGCGGGCTGGGGCACCATCATATATTTAGCTGCTCTTGCTGGTGTCGATCCGCAATTGTATGAAGCAGCCGTCATGGACGGAGCGAACCGTTGGAAACAGTTATGGCATATTACACTCCCTACGATTCGCAGCACGATTATCATTTTGTTCCTACTACGTCTTGGTCACATCATGGATGTCGGGTTTGAACAAATTTTCCTCATGTTAAACAGTTTGGTGCGAAATGTGGGAGATGTTTTCGAAACATTTGTATATCAAAAGGGATTGGTCGAGGGGCAATTGAGTTTCTCCACGGCTGTTGGTCTATTTAAATCAATCATTAGCCTAATCGTTGTAGCTGTTGCGAATTGGTTGGTAAAAAAGGCTGGAGAAGATGGAATTTATTGAAGCGGGAAGGATAAGGAGGATTACAGCATGATTCGAAATAGAGGGATAGGCAGTCGGATTTTTGATGGTGCAAACTATCTAATATTGTTCTTTGTAGCGCTGGTAACCTTCATTCCCTTTTATTATGTCATTGTTGCATCATTATCACCAATCAAACAGGTGCTTACGGAAAGCATTATTTTATGGCCGGAGAAGTTTACCTTTACGTCATACCATATGATTCTTACAACCCCGTCGTTTGTAAGAGCATTATTATTTACGATCTTTATTACTGTAGTAGGGACAGCCATTAATATGCTATTTACCTCAACATTAGGCTACTCCTTATCGAAGAAGCGTTTTCGTGCGCGCAGGGCTATTTTGATGTTAATCGTGTTTTCGATGATGTTTAGCGGTGGTCTTATCCCAACTTATTTAGTCGTTAAACAATTGGGAATGATCAATAGCTTTTGGGCTTTAATGTTACCGGGAGCCATCTCTGCGTTTAATCTGATTGTTTTGAAAAACTTTTTTGCAAGTATTCCAGAAGCACTCGAAGACTCAGCGAGAATCGACGGCTGCAGCAACTTTGGCATTTTTATCCGAATCGCGTTACCGTTGTCGCTTCCTGCACTTGCGTCTTTTACGTTATTTTATGCAGTTGGAAATTGGAATCAATTTTTCGCGGCAATTATGTATATGAATAATTCGCGTTATTGGACGCTGCAGGTTGTTCTAAGGCAGCTTGTCATTATTGGCGACTCCACAGGCTACGGTCAGGTTCTTGATGATGCCAATAAAACCGCCTTTCCTGAAACATTGAAATATGCTGCTATTGTGGTCGCCACACTGCCCATTTTGATGGTGTATCCATTTTTACAAAAATATTTTGTTAAAGGGGTACTCATGGGTTCGGTTAAAGAATAGGAAGAACATATTGGTAGGATCCACAGGAGGGAAGCATATGTTTAAGTTAGGCTTGATGGGATGCGGAGTTGTTGCAAATTACGGGCATATTCCCTCGATAATAAATTCGTCAAAATTAGAATTGTTTTCTATTTATGAACCAGTTGTTTCCCGTAAAGAAGAGCTTCAGAAGAAATATAATGTTCAAGTATTTAGCGATGTTGAAGCGTTTTTTGAATCAGGCATTGATGCGGTCGTTATTACATCTCCAGCACCCTTTCATTATCAAAATGTACGCGATGCCGCACGGTATGGAAAACATGTTCTATGTGAGAAACCATTGGCCATGGATGATAAAGAAGCGGCAGAGATGATCGCTATTATGGAAGAAGCGGGATTAATGTTGTTTACAGCCTTTGATTATCGTTTCAGCCCAATTGCTCAAAAAATCAAAACAATTGTTGAAAATAAGACCATAGGTGAAGTTCGATCACTGAGGTTAAGCTATATTTGGAATAATCATGGCAAATATTTAAATAATGATCAAGTCCCTCCACAATTAAACATAAGACGAGTAGATCGAATGATTGAAGGCGGCCCCATGGTGGACTGTGGTGTGCATCAGATAGACCTTGCAAGATGGTGGCTTAATTCCGATGTACAACTACAGCATTCTGAAGGAGCGTGGGTAGACGAGTATGAAGCTCCAGATCATATGTATCTCCATATGACGCATGCCAATGAAGTCCATACGATGTTAGAAATCAGTTATTCCTATTGTTTCACAGCCAAAGAACCGGTTTCACATTTTATTTATGAACTCATTGGAACGGATGGAGTTATCAGATACGATCGTGAATCAAAGCTCTTTGAAATGCGAACTTCGACGGGCACAACGCGTTTCCCATTTACTAGAGAAAAAAATTTTAAAGGCATGTACGATGCTTTTGCTACATCATTAGAAACGGGTCTACCCGGCGATATGCCCACTGGACTCGACGGGCTCATCGCAACCCGTATTGCCAGAACGGCAACAAATGAACTCATTCAGAAACATGGCTCATTCCGAAAGAATTAATGTGAAAACGCTCAAAATGGATCTGCGGGGTCGCATTCTCATAGAGCAATCAAATCCATGATGAGAAGGAGATTGATATGGGATATGATGTGAAAAATTTCGGAGCCATTGGCGATGGCCAAACGTTAGATCATGAAGCCATCCAATCAGCCATTGATGCATGCAGTCTGCTTGGTGGTGGCATGGTTGTTGTTCCACAGGGAACCTATCTATGCGGAACAATTCATATGCGTTCAAATGTATGTGTTCATTTGGAGATGGGAGCGGTTATTCTTGGGGCTGATGATCCCTTGCTATATCCTGAAATTTGCAAGACGCCATACGGAAATTTACCTGGTCAGATTCAAGCTTTGCTCTGGGCCGATAAAGTGGAGAACATAGCGATCATCGGGCAAGGAACCATCGATGGCGGTGGTGCGAGTCCGCTGTCTCCCTCAGAAGCTGCTGGAGTGAATTTTCGTCCGGCTTTGGTGTTCTTCCGTGACTGTAAAAATGTAAAGTTTCTGGATATTAACTTGCAGTATTCGTGTTTCTGGACATTACATATGCTGCGATGTGAGGATGTTATGGTTAGAGGGGTCACAATTCTTACTAATATGGATCGTATTAATACGGACGGTATTGATCCTGATGGTTGTAAAAACGTCATCATTAGCGATTGCAACATGAAGACTGGTGATGATTGCATCGTGATAAAAAGCACTGAGGGAGACGTATGCGAAAATATTGTTGTAACGAATTGTATACTTAGCTCCCGACATGCTGCCTTGAAAATTGGTACGGAAGCAATGGGGTCGATAAGAAATATAACGTTTACCAATTGTATGATACATAATACAAATGTTGCGCTCGCACTTTACATGAAGGATGGAAGCACCTATGAAAATATGGTGTTCAGCAACATGGTTGTTGAAGCGTATAATGAATTCCCAATTCTAATAGACATTTCTCCGCGATATTATAGAGAACCCAAGCTAGGGTATATTCGAAACATTTCCTTTGATAATATTATTTTGACTACTCAAGGGCGATGTTATATCGAAGGAGTTTCAGGACAGGCTATTGAGAATGTTCAATTCCGAAATATCACTTGGAATATTATCGGTTCTCATGACATGACGAATCCTATCAAGCCTCAGGGAGCCCGTCGCGTTGAGATCGATCCCTTGCGAGTAAATTACGCAACACATCCTTACCAATTCATAGCTGTGCACGTGGATAGTTTACTCTTAAGTGATATTCGGATCCGCAGTGGACATCAAGTCAGTCATCCGGGACGGGGGACTCTGTACGCAGACCATGTCACCAATTTGGTGTTGAAACGTATAGATTCACGGCTCGTACCAGAGGGGATGGAACCGATAATTATACGATCATGATAAGTGAGAAAGCTAGATCAAAGTAGGTTTTTGTATTCGTTTTTTTCGAAATTCAGAAGGAGTAAACGCATTGTAACGCTTGAAAATACGAATGAACTGATTGACATTAGGAAATCCGGATTGAACGCCTACATCTGCAATACTAAGTGTTTCAGTGAGCAACAAATGCTCGGCCTTTTTGATTCGCCTTAAATGAAGATAGTCGACAAATGACATTCCAATACATTGTTGGAAGTATTTAATGAAATAATGATATTCTAAATGCACGAGATGGAGTACATCATGAATCCGAATTGGATTCACGTAATGAGACTCAACATAGTCTAATACTGGCTTTAGACGTTGCCAATCTGAAGGTGATATGGGAGATGAAGAGGGAGCATGGCGGATGAATAGGGAAAGCAGCTGTTTGAAGGCGCCGCTTATCGCCAACTCGTAGCCTGGTTCCATTTGGCTTGCTTCTTGGTATATTTGGACTAATAAATGAAATAAGGCATCTTTGACGGGTTTGTTGATAGATAGAACCTCGTTAATCCGATCCAACGGTTCAGACAATTCCAACAAAATAGGTGAGAAGTCTTTGGTGTACTGATCTAATTGAGCTAATATATCTAACTGAAGTACGATTTGTTTAACTAGCTCATTTCTTCGGGTGCGATGTAATCGGGAAGATCCAAGAATCAACAAGTCTTGTCCTTGTAAATCATAAACCTTATCAACGGTTTCAACTTGCATCGAACCTTCTAATAACAAAATGAGTTCTACTTCTTTATGATAATGCCAAGTATTCCAAGGCAACGAAGAAATGGGTTCCAACGTGATGTCCCATATTTTGTAACGCAGCAATGGATGATGATAATTGACGTGTTCATTTCTTACGTTTTCTTCCACATTTCTTCCCCCCTCAGGTTTCTATTTAATTACGTGTATATCTAACAAAATAAAGAATAGATGAAATTAAGTAAGCGTTATCATGATTATTTTATCATACTTTGGTTCCATATACGAAAAAAGCTCACATGTAGGTAGGTCATTCTACATGTGAGCTTTTGTTATTTACTTTTAGATCGAAAGGCAAGAGTGTCGCTTCACTCTTCGCCCCGCGCCTTCCGATTCGCCAGCATCAAAAATCCGAATGAAATGGCGATGATCGCTCCCGCCCAGCACCAAGCCAGCGTGTGATTGCCGGCTTCAACGGCTATGTAGATGGCGGTGGGCAAGGTTTGGGTGCGATGCGGAATATTGCCCGCGATCATCAGCGTGGCGCCGAATTCGCCGAGTCCCCGCGCCAAGCCAAGGATGTACGCCGAGCGTACGGAACGCCAAGCCAAGGGCAGCGTAATGTACGTTAGCACTTGCCATTCATTAGCGCCAGAGGAGCGCGCGGCGTTCTCCAGATCGGTCTTGACCGAGGCGAAGCCAGTCTTCATCGTTTGATAAACGAGGGGGAAAGCGACGACGATCGAAGCGATCACCGCCGCCCCCCAAGTGAAAATGATGGATTGATGGAACAGAGTGTCCATCACAGTACCGATCCAGCTCTTTTTGCCTAGCATGACGAGCAGAATAAAGCCGACGACAGTTGGCGGCAGTACCAGCGGCAGCATATATGCGGTCTCGATCAAGGACTTTCCGCGGAAGCTCCGCCTCGACATGAGCCATGCCGCATAACCGCCAAGCAGCAGAACGAAAACGCTGGCCACCAAAGCGACCTTCAAGGAAAGCAAAATGGGTGAAGCAAACTCACTCCATGTGATGTTGTCCATAGCTACTGTGGAATCGTGAAGCCGAACTTCACGAAAATGTCCTGCGCTTCTTTACTTTTCAGATACGTGTAGAATTCAGATGCTTCTTTGGTGTGTTTGCTCGCTTTGATAATACCTGCAGGATATTCAATCGGTTTATATGATTTGGGATCAACCGTGAGGGCAACCTTTACTTTCGTAGAAGTTAAGGCATCCGTTTTATACACAAAACCTGCCTCGGCATTCCCTGACTCCACATAGGTGAGGACTTGTCGAACATCTTTGCCTTGTACGAGTTTGGCTTGCAGCGGATCCCATAGCTTAGCATTCGTCAGAGCTTCTTTCGCATAGCTGCCAGCGGGAACGGTTTGTGGTTCACCGACAGCGATATGAGTGACACCAGCTCCAGATAAGTCTTCAAGCTTTTGTACACTCACTTTGCCATCTGCGGGAACGACGACCACCAATCCATTGAGCAGCAAATTGCTTTGCTGTGAAGCATCGATCAACGATTTATCGACGAGCTCTTTCATGTTTTTGCTAGCCGCAGACAGGAAGACATCAGCAGGTGCGCCTTGCTCGATTTGCTGCTGCAGGGCGCCGGAAGCACCGAAATTGAACTGAAGCTTTATATTTGAATGTTTCTTCTCATAGTTGGTTTGAATTTCCTTCATGGCATCCGTCAAGCTTGCAGCTGCAGAAATGGTTAGCTCAACATTGGGCTGCTCAGCTTGTTTGGAACACCCTGATAAAACAATCGATACGACAATAAGAACAAAAAACATAGTACGAAACATCACTTTTTTCAGCATAGTATCCCCTCCAGGATTAATTTATCTATCTATTTTGATATAAATAGTATGATTTAGATATAAATGATTATAGTTGAACGTCGTCGTTTCGTAAATAACTAAAGTTTGAATTACACAGAACTAGCGCTTATGATAGTAGAAGACATTCCAGGTATGGAGGAAAATGATGACAACTGACATCTCGTATACAACGGAGGACATCGCTAAGCTTTTGAAAATCTCTAAGCTGACGGTCTATGATTTGATCAAAAAGGGTGATCTCCCCGCTTATCGAGTTGGCAAGCAAATGCGTGTTGATGCGAGCGATCTGGAGGCGTATAAAGTACGAGCCAAAGGTGGGAGAGGGCATTCGGTCAAAACCGAGCCCATAGAAACAGTCCCAACTCAACATGTTTCAAGTAATGCCATGTCCCAACATTCGCTCGTCATTACCGGGCAGGATGTTAGTTTGGACATTTTAGCGAAGCATATGGAGAAAAAAGCCCCGCACATCAGGCCACTTCGCTCCTACGTAGGAAGCTTGGACAGCCTAGTTGCCATGTATAAGGGTGAATCGGACATTGTGAGTACGCATTTATTGGACGGTGACACTGGTGAATATAACATTCCCTATATCCGCAAATTGCTGATCGGTTCCTCGTATGTTGTCATTAATCTGGTCTCACGAACTGCGGGACTTTATGTTCAAAAGGGGAATCCCAAGCAGCTCCGTGAATGGGCTGATCTCGCGCAACCAGATCTGCAGCTTGCTAATCGGGAGAAAGGCTCTGGGGCTCGCGTTCTCCTCGATGAGCAGCTCCGGCTGCAAGGTATCCCTTATCAGAACATACAGGGGTATGATCAGGAAGAATCGAACCACATGGGTGTCGCAGGTAAGGTTGCGCTGGGTGAAGCGGATTACGGCGTAGGGATAGAGAAAGCAGCCTATATGGTCGGAGGCGTAGACTTCATTCCGCTTATTCAAGAGCGGGTAGATCTTGTTATGCTCAAGAAGCCTGAGAATCTTGTATGGATCGAGAGAGTCAAGCAGGTGCTGCAATCGGAGGCTTTCCATCATGAGCTGCGTCCGATTCAGGGCTACGATATATCACAAACGGGACATGTGCTATTTGAAACATAAGGAGGAGAGAACGTGGTCAAAAAGCTGGGAATTAGCTTATTAATCCTATCGACAATCGCATTCATAAGTGCATTTACGATTCCCTTTTTCGTTCATACGGGAGGCGGGATGGCCAAGTGGATTGCCGGGCTGCTTATTTTCAGCGAGGTTACATTCTGGACGGGTGGCATCCTATTAGGTAAAGAGGTTGCCAGAAAATATAGAAGCTACCTCAACCCGAGAAACTGGACACGTAAGAAAGTAACTGAACCATCCGATAAGGTGACAATGAAACAAGATGAATGATGAAAGAGTAGAATTTCTTATATAGGAATCCTGCTTTTTCTTTTGTGCCTATTTCGGTTATACTAACAGGTGCAGAAGAGAAAGGGGCGTTACGATGTTTACGATTACAACCTACACAGTGGAATTGGTCAGGGATCCTTTTGGGATTTTGACGGGGCAACGATATGAATTTATCATCGATATTGAAGTTGAAGAAGATGATGAGCTATATTCCGAGAGCGGCTTATATATCAGAGCAATTTACAATGTGACCGAAGAAACGTCAGCACTTATGAAATATGAGCTATACGAGAAAACTACGGAGCTTTATCTGGATTTCGATCTAGAGGACGAAGAAGTCGCTGTCGTGGAAGCGTTCTGTAAGGAGCATTACTTAGAAGGTAATGAATAGGGAAGAGTGAAGAGGAGCGCTGTTGCTTCTCTTTTTTATATTCTTTTTGCGACTACAAGACTTCTGCTCCCCTAGCTCTACGCTGGAAGTTGCAGGAGTTCGAATTCTCCGACCTAAATTGGGCAACTGCCCCAACTCAACTAGCCTCCCACTGGCGCACAAGCACAATTAAAAAAATGCGTGAAAAACACGCACATGGGCATGTTTCTCACACATTCGATCATCGTTATTACCCTTGCAAAATAGTTTCAATGCTGCTCAGTACATCATCCGTCAACCGAATGCCGCTTGCGCTGCAATTCTCAACAACTTGCTCTGGACGGCTCGCGCCGACAAGGGCGCTGGCTACATTGTTTTGACGCAGGATCCAAGCTATTGCTAGCTGTGATACCTTGATGCCTAATTCATCCGCAATACTAGATAATTGGGCTACTTTATGTAAGGAAGCTTCGTTAAGCTGCTTTTCATCCCAGTTTTTGCTGCTTGCACGGCTGTCTGCGGCGATTGGCTGTCCTGCACGGTATTTGCCCGTTAGAAGGCCTTGTGCGAGAGGAGAGAATACAACTTGGCTGAAGCCCTTGGTTTCGCCGAGTGGGATGATGTCCTTTTCAATGTAACGAGTGAACATATTGTAGATAGGCTGATTCACAATGAGCTTATCTAATAATAGCTTATCAGCGATGGCATAAGCCTCCACGATTTGAGCAGGCGTCCATTCACTTACGCCAATGTAAAGCACTTTACCTTGTCTAATCAAGTCATCCAGCGCACGAAGTGTTTCTTCAAGCGGTGTCTCAACGTCAAATCGATGGCAGTAGTAGAGATCTATATAGTCCTTATTCAGTCGACGTAAACTAGCTTCGGCTTGTTCCTTAATATGTTTGCGGGAAAGTCCGCGATCGTTGGGTCCATCTCCCATTTTACCGTATACTTTCGTTGCTAAAACGTAGGAGTCCCGTGGATAAGCGGATAGGACTTTGCCCATGAGCTGTTCGGCTTCACCGCGTTCATACACATTTGCTGTATCGAAAAAGTTAACTCCTAAATCATAAGCTTGCTCAATGGAACGCACAGCAGGGTCTTCTCCGACATACCCGCCATAGGTCATCCAACTGCCTAGACTGATTTCACTAACTTTGAGACCGCTATTTCCGAGTTTACGATATTGCATGTTGTATTGCCTCCTGATCTACCATGAAATTTGTATAGGAAAGTATGTACATTTCTATTATAAAGCATGAAGCGTCAAGAAATAAGAGCTGAAAAACAGGTGAGTTACTTACCTTGAGGTGCGCGGCTTGATGTACCCGGCTAATTAGGCGAATTTGACAACCTTGTTCTTACCTGTGGTTTTGGCCTTATACATCGCTTCATCCGCTTGTTTAATGAGCTCTTCAGCGCTCAAACCATTCTTATATTTGCTATATCCAATGCTGGCGGTTACGATGGTTTCTTTCTCGATTCGACTGCGGATTCGCTCAGCAAAAGCGTCCATTTTCACGCTGGGATCGGAAACCATAATAACCATTTCTTCACCGCCGTAACGGCCGGCAATTCCGCATTCATCCGCTTCGTCCTTCATAATTTGCGCCACTTGCTTAAGAACATTGTCCCCCATCTGATGTCCCTGCGTATCGTTCAATTTCTTGAAATTATCGATATCGCTGAACAAAATATAGACAGGTATATGACGCTGTACGTGCTGCGTTACGCGATTGTAGAAAAATTTGCGATTATATAGCCGAGTTAGACCGTCTGTAATTGAAGAATTGTAGATGGCTTGCATGAGCTCAACGACACGTTCAAAGAGAATCATAAACAAGAGAAAATAATAAATGATGGGCAGTAAATTGGCAGCGAATGTCAGCACGGGCTGTGCACTCTCATACATGTAGGTATTCAGGAGATGAACCGATTGAAAGAAAAAGTAAATCGTCAATGCCAGTTGGTATTTCATTTGCTGGCCTATGTAAGGCGGAATCATATAGAAGCAGAGAAAGATAAGCACGAATACGTACAGCTCTAGACCAATATCCTGCAGAAGACGAACCTGCTGCACTGTTCCGCTATAGATGGTTGGTACAATGAAATGAAGCGTAGAAACGACAAAGCCCATAATGATTAAGCCGTAGAAAAATATATACTGCTTGCGGTTCGTGCGATTATATAATTGATAAATCCCCATATTTATAAGTACAAATGAAATAATTTTGAGCATTTGCTGTAAATAACTTGTGATACTTGTATCAATATTGAAAAGGGTCAAATATAATTGAAGCAAACAATGGACACCGACAAAAACGAGCGATATCGTCATGGACATATACGCTTTTTTGCGTCGATCGAGGAATAAACGAAGTGAAATGACGAACATAAGAGCAACCATGACAACGATCATTGTATGCGACATAAATGAGGCTAATTCACCGTAAAACAGATCCATGATGTTCATGTGTTCCTCCAAGAAGACTTATTTCTCACATAGTAGACTCTATTATAAAGGAAAATGAGGTGGAGGGATAGAACATTTGTGCTGTTATTATTGTGTTCTCTTTTCTATTCGCCAGGCACAGGTTACAATAAGAAGGTAAGCTCAAGGATTTGGGAGAGGGGCTCATGCAATGAACATATTGCAAGCATTGTTTTTCCCCCCGGAACAACCGGGCGGGGTGTCATCCATGGTTCCCTATATTTTGGAACGATTTAATAAAAAAGGTTGGGAAATGGAACTATTTTCGCTGCCTAAGCGGATTCGCGGCAAAGGGACTGAAGACGTGATTTTCGCTACTTTCGATTGGCGGAAGTATGCCGGAAACCCGATTATCGATAAATACATTCAGACCTATAAAGATTATGTATGGTGGACGAAGCTCAGAATTTCGAAGAAATTTGATATTATACATGCCCATCATCCCATTGCTGCACTGGTTATGAAACAGGTTTTTCCAGATACACCTGTGATTCTGACAATTCACTCCAGCTTTGAGCGAGAGCTTATACTCAATGGACGCATTGCTGAGAATGGGGTCGAGCATCAATTTCTTACCCAGATCTATGGGGAGCTGGAAGCGAAGGTCGATCAGATTATTACCGTATCGAATTCGTTTAAGCAGTACATGGCGGAATATGTACAGGATAGTGAACGCATTGGCGTTATTCCCAATGGCTTTGATGAGAAGCGATTCCGTCCGATTTCACATGAAAATCAAGTGACGCAATTCATCACAGTCTGCCGTTTGGTGCCTGCCAAAGGCTTGGATACGCTGCTTATTGCGTGCGGCGAGCTGAAGAAGCGCGGTCATCCCTTTGTTCTACATATCATTGGCGATGGGCCGAGCCGTGAAGAGCTGGAGAAGTTAGCGATCGAGCACAATATTTATGAAGATACGATTTTTTACGGGTATATGCTTCATCCGGAAGAGTTCATGCCATTCTTCGATGTATTTGTTCTGCCATCTCGGGCAGAGGCCTTCGGGTCCGTATTCGCTGAAGCAGCATTGTGCTGGTTAGCACTGATCGGTACGAATGTCGGCGGGATTGCGGAGCAAATCGAACATGGTCACAACGGTTTGTTAGTGCCTGTTGGGGATGCGATGGCGCTAAGCCATGCACTGGAGAAAGTCGTCATTGACCCTAGCTTCCGCTATAACCTAGCGCGTGCGGCTTGGGAAAAGGCGAAAAAAACGTACTCATTGAATCGTGTGCTTCGCCAATTGAAAAGTGTTTATGAACGTTACCAAGTGACGGAGCAAGCAGTTCAAGCTGAAGATGGCCCACAGGAATAAAAGTTCACGAAGGAAGGCGTTAGAGCCATGAAACGACTGCGGTTTATACATGCTGCCGATTTGCACTTAGATAGCCCATTTAAAGGCATGTCGGCGCTTCCTGAGCGGGTTCGAGAGCGAGTTCGCGAATCGACGTTCGAAGCGTTGAAGGAGCTTGTGGCGCTTGCGATACAAGAACAAGTAGATTTTGTGGTAATTAGCGGGGATGTCTATGATGTGTCGGATCGTTCACTGCGTGCCCAAATTCGCTTTCAAAAAGCGGTGGAACAATTAGCGGCTGGAGGCATTCCAGCTTATATCATTCATGGTAATCATGACCCCGAGGATGGACGTGCTGCGAAGCTGGTTTGGCCGGCAGACGTTCATTTTTTTGCGTCTGAGAAGGTGGAGACCTACCAGGTTGTGAAGCCTAATCGCGGCATGATTGCCGAAATTCATGGGATTTCTTATGGGACCTCAGCGGTAACGGAGAATCTTGCTTTACAATTTAAAAGGGGACAAGCTCAAGTGTGTCAGATCGGTCTTTTACATACGAATGTGGATGGAGACCCCTATCACGATAACTATGCCCCGTGCAGTAAACAAGATTTATTGCATGCGGGTATGCATTATTGGGCCCTTGGCCATGTACATACAAGAGATATTTTGAACCAAGAGCCTGCCATTGTGTACCCAGGAAATATCCAAGGTCGAAGTATTCGGGAAACGGGACCACGCGGATGCTATCTGGTAGACATCGATGAAAATGGCCGTGCGGAGCTTGCTTTTCATCCATTAGACACAGTGCGTTGGTTTCAAGAAAAACTATCCGTGACCCATATTCGGGCCGAGCAGGCGTTGAAAGATCGCTTAGGTGACCTTTTGGATCGGCTGCGTCAAGAGGCCGCTGGCCGAGATGGGATTGTGCGTGTCGTCTTGGAAGGACGGAGCGAGATTCATGAACGGCTGCGCAAGGGACGTGCCCTACAAGAGATGATCGATGAATTGAGAGAAGAAGAAGTGGAGCGCAGCTGCTTCATCTGGATTGAATCGATCGAGGATCGAACGGCAAGTGAGCTTGATCTCACAGCTGTTAGGGAAGAGAAGAGCTTCTTAGGCGATCTGTTAAGTTATGCAACATCGCTGCAAAGTGACGAAGCCCAACTTAATAACTTCGCCAGCGAGGCGCTTGCCGTATTGCAGGGGCTGCCACAGTCCGCTGGGAATCCAGCGAGTGCAACGCCTGAACAGCTGCGTGAATGGCTGCGTTCTGCAGAAGTACTTGTCGCAGATCTACTTATCGCGGATGGAGGGAACTCTGGATGAGAATCATTGCCATCCAAGTCGATGGTTTTGGCAGCTTGCGTGATCGCCAGCTGATGACGGACAGTAACCTGGCCGTTTTCTATGGCGCCAACGAAGCGGGTAAGAGCACGCTCATGGGCTTCGTCCGCGCGGTGCTGTTCGGCTTCCCGACGCGGACGAATCGCTCGGAGCGCTACGAGCCGCTGGGCGGCGGCTCCCACGGGGGCGCCTTAACCCTGCTCGATGAGCAGGGTCAGCGCATCCGCGTCGAGCGCTACGACGCGCCCGCCACAGGCGGCAAACGAGCCTCTGCGGGGCTCGTGAAGGTCACGCTCGCCGATGGCACCACCGGCGGCGAAGACCTGCTGAACACGCTGCTAGGCGGCCTATCGGCCGACCTCTACCGCAGCTTGTTCGCTTTTGGTTTAACCGAGCTGCAGGAGCTGCGCACCCTGCAGACGGACGAGCTCAGCGGCTATCTATATAGCGCTGGGCTTGGTGTAAGCGGCTCGGCCATCATGGAGGCCGAGCGCAAGCTGACGGCGCAGGCCGACGGCCTGTACAGACCCCGCGGACGCAATCAGGAGATGAACCGTCTCCTGAAGGAGCTCGAGGGTCTGGAGCAGTCGCTGCGCCGCAGCCGTGATGGAGCAGCCGACTACGATCGGCTGCAGGAAGAGCGCCGCTCCGCGGAGGCGCGCGCTGCTGCCCTGGAGGGGCAGCAGGAGGCGCTGCGCGCGGAGCTGCACAAGCTCGGCCTGGCCGGCAAGGCGCGCAGCGGATGGCTCCGCTTGCGGCAGATCGGCCGCGAGCTGGAGGGCCTGCCGGCGCGGCCGGGCTTCCCGGAGCAGGCCACGGCAAGGCTGGAGGCGCTCGAGGCCGAGCAGGAGCGCCTGCAAGCCGAGCGGGACAAGCTGCAGCTGCGGCTGCAGGGCTTGCGCAGAGAGCTTGCTGCGCTTCGGGTGGAGCCGAAGGTGCTCGCGCATCAAGTCGAGCTGAACCATTTGCTGGAGCAGTCGGCTAGCTACGAGGAGAATAAGCGGCAGATCGAGCAGCTTCATGTTGAGCTTGCGCATGGGCGGGCGCAAGTGGATAGATTGCTGTCCAATTTGGATGTGCAATGGGATGAAACCGATGTCACATCGTTCGCTGTTACGATTTCACTTCGTGAACAGGTGCGTACGTATAAAGAGCAGTTCCGCCATAGAACAGAAACGGAGCTGCGCATGCAGACGGAGCTGGAAAGCTTGCAGGCGCAGGTCTCTCGCGGACAAGATCAGGTAGCGGGGCTAGAAGCAGCATGTAGAGGCAATCAAACAGGAAAGGGGTCACTTGACTCCGATCCAACTGCTTTCTTGCAGAAGCTGGCTTCTGATTATGCGCGTTGGCAGCTAGTAACTAGTCAATTAGCACATCAGCAAGAGCGTCAAGCTGAGCACAAACTACATCTCCAGAGCCTCGAAGAAGCGGCTAAGGCTGGGAGAGATTCTGCTCGTATACTGCGTCAACGCATGGTGATTGCAGCAGGTCTACTAGCACTGATCACTCCGTTCCTATTCGTCTGGCAGGGTCAATGGCTTGCAGCCGTATGCACGTTCCTTATATTTACTAGTGTTTCTTGTTATATCTGGTTTACGGGTCGTCAAAAGCATGGAAGCAGAGCATCCCGCGTGACACCCCCCGTTATAGCGCAAGATCACCGTTTGGAACAGGAGCTGCAGCAGCTGGAACGTCGTATTCAGGAGCAGATCCAGGAATTTCAGCGTCAGCAGCTGCAACAGATGAGCTACCAAGAAGCTGCTGCAGCTACGGCGGAATTTACGAGCTTGGATCGAAGCCAAATTCCGAATGTGACGCTTGAAGCCCTTCAACCGCATCTAGATGCTTGGTTCCGTGAAGCAGAGAAGAGTAAGCATCAGCATAGCGAACAGCTCCGAAAGCTGGAGAAATTAAGGGATGCTAGAGAGCATCTACACACGTTGAGACAGCAATATGAGCAGCGGCTACACTATGCAGAGGATGTCCAAGCGGAGACTGTGAAGCTACACTCTGACTGGCAGAAATGGCTGCAAGGATTAGGGTTAGGCGCACATTTGTCCACAGATGCCTTATTAGAAACGATTCAGGTCATCGAGCAGGCCCAAGAGGGACTGCGTCAACTTCACAAAATAGCCGCCAAGCTAGACATGTTAAACGGAAACGTCCATACATATGAAGAAAAGGTAAGTAAGCTGCTTGATTTGCCGCCTTCCAGTCACGATGCTTTGTTTGCATTGAAGCGTTGGAAAGAAGATGAGCAGCAGCAGTTAGTTCTTATCGCGGAACAAAAGCAGAACGAGTATTTGCATACGGAAGCTGAGCAAGAACTCTTGCTAGTTGACCAACATGCGGATCGGACACAAACGCGTCTTCAACAGCTCTTAGAGGAAGGGGCTGCTGTAGACGGCGAGCACCTGCGCATTTTGGAACGGGAGCAGCTAGAACGCAGAAGGCTTGAAGACGAAAGAATGGTGCTGGAAGCTGCCCTTGAATCGTTATTAAGCCCTTCTTTAATGGTGAGCATTACGGAGTTATTGGCATCGCAGGGAGAAGATGAAGTCATGCAGTTAACCGACGCTCTGGGGCAGAAGCTGACGCAAACGATCTCCCAGACGAACGAGCTTAGAGAGGTCGTTGGAAAGCTAGCGGGCCAGATCGAGAAGCTGGAGCAGGGGGCGGAAGCGGCGAATCAGCGCTTGCAGGTGGAAGCGATTCGTTCGTCACTGTCCCAGCATGTGAATCAGTATGCGATAGCCTCCTTCGCAGCTCTCTTACTCAAGAAAGCCCGCGATGTATACGAACAGGAACGACAACCTGGTGTACTCTTGCAGGCATCATCTTATTTCGCACAGATGACGAATGGCGCGTTCATGGCCGTCAAAGCACCCTTTGGTGAGCAGCGATTGCTTGCTGTAAGAGCTAATGGTCAGACCGTAGATACGAACCAGCTTAGTCGTGGAACAGCTGAGCAGCTGTACTTATCCATGCGTTTTGCTCTTGTCGAGGAGTACGGCGGGAAGGCGATTTTACCGTTGGTTTTGGACGATATTCTCGTGAATTTCGATGAGGAGCGGATGGAAAGCTGTTTACGCGTTCTAGCTGACTTGAGTAAGCGCCATCAGGTGCTGCTATTTACATGTCATGGTCATGTGCGCGATGCGGCTGCCAGAGTCATTCCTGGTCACCTTTATATTCACCTATAGAGCAAATGGATGGGAGGCAGGCACGTGGAAGGAAACGAAAAGAGGAAGGATCACCGAGAAATTTCCTATCAAGTCGGATGGAAAAAAGGCAAGATCCAGTGGAATGAGGGAGCGGCTGATGCGCTTCGAGCTCACAAGGAAGAACAAGTTGAGGGTACGGTCGAAAGGAAGCGTCTACAGCTGCTGTGGTTTCCTGCGATGAAGCTTCCCCCTGTGATGTTGCTTCCACTGCTTTATGCCATTCCGGTCATTAGCTTTGGCTGTACGTTACTACTCATCTACGGCTTGCGTCAGCACTAGCCACAAGAAGAAGGGAGGGTCTCGACATGAACTTATTTTTAGCTATCATCGGTGCGGTAATTGGACTTTTTGTAACAGGAGCTGGTATCTATACTGCATGGTCGGTACACCAGCTCTGGCGGCAGCAAGCTGCTTCACCTAGAGCAGTCAGCCAAGTGGAGATTGCGGTGACGTATTTCTCCAGATGGACGATTATTGATTATTCCGTTGTTGGACTATTTATCATAGGACTTTTATTAATGGTAGCCGAGCTTGTGGCTGTTGGACGCGATCATACAGAAATCGCTAATTTTCATTGGGCTTATCTGCTAACCGGTATTATCATTTCCGCAATGGGCATGCTGTTGTTGTTCATCCGTTTGATCGTCGTTCTCAGCTTCCCTCCAGGTACCTTACAACGTACTTCGGCGGTTGCGCCAGATCATCAACACGAGCCAAACAACACTAATCACACCAAATAGCGGGTATAGGGCAGATAACAAGGTTTTAAAACCAATGTGACTGATCGCGTAGCTGAGAAGTAAGATGGCGATGAGGAGAATCTTCGGGTGAACCTTGATACGCTGCTGAAGCTGCATGGATAACCCATAGGCATCGCCGATGAATGTCGTGAAAATCTCCCCATAAATCACAAGCAAATAAGCGACTTGCGGGAGATAGCCTAATTTGGTCATGATATTTCCCATTGGAATTTCAAATTGTGCGATCCCGGGCATCTGTGCGGATAGGGCATAGTGTGCAGCTAACAGCAGCATGCCAATGCCGGCTCCTCCAAGCAATCCGCCCCAAAAGAGTACGGAACGATCGCGAATCGCGCCACCCATTGGAACGAGAACCGCCTGAGCCATAGCCAAGTTAAAAGCTGTATAGAGAAATGGTGCAAACCAGATTTGAGCCAGATGATCATCGCTTGTAATTCGCAGCCAGTTCTCAGACGCAGGCGAGTGCCAGGTATAGGCAACAATAACGAAACTGAACATCAGCATAATGGGAACAACAATGGTATTAACGGTCATGATGGCTTTGATCCCGCGCGTCAAAATGACATAGGCGAGTAGAAGTGTGACGATGAGTCCTGTTGTGTAGGAGAGATGGAGCTGCTCTTCGAAAACAGTGCCAGCCCCTGCAAGCATGACGGTTGTAATGCCAAAAAGCACGATCATCATAAACAAACTGATCCATTTCCCAACTTTGTCTCCAAAAAGAACCTTATTCAAATCCTCATAGGATTCTGCTTTCAAGTCATGAGCCATAAGCATAAGTTGAATGCCTATCCAAATGAACAACAGGGTGGACAAAGCGATCGTTAAAGTGGCTAGCGAGCCATAGCGAGTGAAGAATTGAAGGATTTCCTGTCCAGATGCAAAACCAGCCCCAACGACGGTTCCGATGTAGGTGAAGGCGACACGGACAATCTGTGCACCATTTCGCATATATTGCCTCGCTTTCTTTCGTTTGATATAGTACAAGGTATGTTTGTATGTAAGCTTGCATGACTGGAACTTAGGTCAAGCCCCTGCAATGTCCTTTTACCCGTTGCTTGGCAGTTGAAGG
This sequence comes from Paenibacillus sp. J31R30, assembly GCF_059692115.1. Taxonomy (NCBI): domain Bacteria; kingdom Bacillati; phylum Bacillota; class Bacilli; order Caryophanales; family Paenibacillaceae; genus Paenibacillus; species Paenibacillus sp. J31R30. The sequence goes on from NZ_JCAUAV010000002.1 coordinate 712,720, forward strand.
TTTAACTCGGGAGTGTGTTAGTAGTGAAGGAAGCACTGTTTGATTTTATTAGCCACTACGGCTATGTTGCTTTATATCTTTTGTTATCCGCCGGTATGGTTGGCGTACCGATTCCTGATGAAACCCTGATGGTGTTTATCGGCTCATTGACCACGCAAGGAGGCCCCTTTGAATTCGGCCCAACATTAGCCGTTATTTACGCAGGGACAATGACAGGGATGACGGTTAGCTATATAATCGGTCATCGTGTGGGGAAGCCCTTTCTCAATCGGTATGGCAAATGGGTGAAGCTGACCCCGAGCCGAATCGAGAGAGCGGAAGGCTGGTTTAAGAAATACGGGCTGTGGACGGTGTTCTTCGGTTATTTCGTACCGGGCGTTCGTCACTTTACTTGTTATTTGTGTGGCGTAAGCGGTGTGAAGTTTTATAAATATATTTTGTATGCGGGCACGGGAGCGCTGCTCTGGTGTACAACCTTTCTGACCCTGGGCCGATTTATTGGCGATAATTGGGAAGAATTTTTACATTTGATGCATACCTATATGGGAATTTCACTCTTCGTACTGGTTATTCTTGCTGCCATCGGCGTGCTGATCTACCTTCGTTTTCGGAAGCATCACATTGTTATACTTAAACGGAAATCCAAAAAAAGACCATGAAATTCAACCTCTAGGGGTGAATTCATGGTCTTCTATTAGATTTTGGGGCTTTATGAATTTGCAAAAAGCTTAATGGATTGAATCGTGTTGTCATGCGGATCAATATCGATCTTGAGCAAGGTGCCTTGCGATTTATAAGACAGCACATAAGTTGAGTTCGTATCAGGCTTGCCTAGGATGGCAATCGCATCTTGCACGCTCTGACCTAACCGTAATCCGTGCAAGCCAGGATCAATATCAATGGAGTGGACATCTACGAATTCAAGAGTTCCTTTGCTATTAAAACCAACGGAAAAGTCGGTGAAGTCGTACACTTCAATTTTATCATCTTCCATGACGAATTGTTTCTTCACTTTGCCAAAACGATCCAGTACAGCCGCTTTAGCAGTTCCGAGCTTTAACCCCATTAACGTAGGCTTTTCTTGCTGGTAAGCATCCTCTGCTTTGACCTTCGGCTTGGCAGTCGGCTTCGGACTCGTGAAGGTTTGAGTTTGGGGGAGATCCCCTTGATCCACTTTGGTAATACCGGCAACTTGCGCTTCATGCTTGATGCTATCATCAACCGCAGGTGTGGCAGTCGGCGCCGCGACAACGATTGAAGGCGCAGGTTCTTGCTGGGGCTGGGATGGTGTATACGTTGTTGATACATCTATAGTAGCCTTTGGAGCAGGAGCAGATGATTCTTGGCATCCAGTCACCAAGAATGATGCAATTGCAACAGGCATACAGCCAACAAGGATGGGTCTAAGTAGGTTGTTCATTGCCATCTTTCCTTTCCTCCGAGGAGTAATTCAAGTAAAAATATTAGTAAGATTAATGATACTGTTTTATGAAAGGTTTTCAATGCATCTTCGTGCCCAAATGTGAGCAATTCTAGAACGAATTCCATTTCAATGAAATCCTCTTATATATATAGACACGCTAGAAGCCCAAAAAGTTTCAGTGTTTTTTGTTATTTTCTAAATGGACTTGAAACAGGCAGGAGCAATATGGTAACTTACTCATAATAGACAGCTATAGGGGGCCGATTTCATGGAGTTATTAAAACAGCGGATCTTAGAGGTTGGCATCGTTGCTTCGGATCAAGTACTTAAACTTGATGTCATTTTGAATCATCAGGTAGATCCTGTTCTCATTATGGAGATGGGGAAAGAATTTGCAAGATTGTTTAGAGAAACGAAGCCAGACAAAGTGTTAACTGTGGAATCATCGGGTATTCCTATTGCTTATACAACGGCTTTGCAGCTTGGTGTTCCTATGGTATTTGCTCGTCGCAAGAAAACGTTGACGATGGATCAAGATACGTATAGCGAACGCGTACCGTCTTTTACCAAAGGAATTGTAACGGATATTATGGTGTCCTCGCATTTGCTGAGCAAAGGGGAACGTATCCTGCTTATCGACGATTTTATTGCGAATGGGGATGCAGCGCGCGGCTTAATTCGCATTGTAGAGAAAGCCGAAGCAGAGCTTGTTGGCGTTGGTATTGTTGTTGAGAAATCTTTTCAAAATGGTGGAAAATCTATTCGCGAACGCGGAATTCGCGTGGAGTCGCTCGCTCGAATCGCTTCACTGGCGAACGGGCAGATCACTTTTGACTGATTTTACATTTCGGCTATGACTTCCCTGAAACCGATTTATCCTTTATAATGATTACAAGGTAAGAGAGGAGGCTGACATCTATGGGTATCGAAAATGGTTCCATTGACTATTTTATGACAAAGCTTGGGGAAGCAAAGACTCACTTTGAACGTGCGCTTGATTGTAAACATACAGAGTTTGATGACCTGTATCCGTATATGATTGAACACCCTCAATTTTTCTGGTATAAGCGCTATGTGGCCTGGTCCGAGTTGTTAACGATCGTGAAGCTTTGTACGGAGCTAACAATCGAGTGGGAGCAGCAGTTCTCTGTTGCACAATCGGATTATATTAAGAAACGTGTGATGTCAAGCAAAGTCCTTGATTTCTGGTTTGAAACGAATGATTCGAAAGAGCATGTAAGCTAATAAATCCCATATAGTAAAAAGGCCAATGCATTCCACGAGGAATCTTGGCCTTTTTTATTTTGCAACTAAGGTTAGGGTCAAATGCCATTTTCTAATACGTTCATCGTTTCGATATGCCGCTTGGTCTGTTCAGAGCCTAATCGGTGCAGCGTGCGATACACTTCTGTTAAATAATAATCATATTCCTGATTCGTTTCATTCGAGTAGTATACTTTCCAAGGGAGCCAGGAGGTCGCATAACTGCCCTGAGAAGAATTGTCGGTTTCTTCAAAAAGCTCTTGCAGCTTGGCGATGTCATCTTCCGTTGCAGATATTTCAAATTCGTAATCAAGTGCTGTGCTGTCTTCGAGTACTTCTCCTGTGCCTACATTGATGTAGTACGTTCTCTTCTCCATTGTAATGTCCTCCCTTACGGTAGGCATGAGATTGCCTGTGCCTTGTCGCGTGTCTCGTCCTCGTTAAGGTAACCGAAGATGAACGGATTTATGTAAAGTTTCACCGAATCGCGAATTGGTGTATGCTTAGGTTTAGCTAGAACATTGTGATCATAATATTGGAGGTGCTACATAGATGATTTCGGAAGAACAATTGGATCAATATCGCGTAGATAGCACACTGCTGCGAGTGATTAGAGATGTCAGTCCCGCGAACGATGTACGTGGTATTGTTGTAGCTTGGGATGATGATACGGTCCTTATTCGCAAAAAAAACCGTAGAGTCGTGAAGCTAGACCGCGGATACGTGTACCAGCCTTATGAGAATGAAAGGCCGCCAGCGTTCATGCTGCCTCAGGAAACGATAACGCCGGATGATCTATCCGATGATGCAGATTGAGGATACTTCCGCCATTAGTTTAATAGCTGGTGTAGGGATGAAACAGGTACATTCGCCACATGGACGTTACCTGCAGATCACAAGTGAAACGCCACTGCGAACACTGAATTCGTCTCCTTGGGGCGGTGGGTTTGGGTTTCATCGTGTTTTGATGAATCGCCAAGTGGACAAGACCTACAATGAGATCGACCCTTTGGTCGAGATGGAGGCATTCATCGCGAGGGAAGGACTTGAACCTCAAGATACGGCTGGCATGCTCACCGCGGCGTGGGTAAAGGATGTTGGATTCAAGGAATTAGCATGGCCGCCGGAGGAAGAGGGCAATACGCTGTCTGAGGATACGGCGGTACATATGGAGGGATCACTTCGTGTTGCCGCTTGGGTCACTGTCGGGCTGGGGAATAAAGTACGCGCTGGCGCCGTTTTGCCTTCAACCTCCCTCTACCCTGGCACGATCAATACGATTGTAGTCATTGAGGGTAATTTGACGGACGCTGCCATGGTGAATGCGGTGATTACCGCCACCGAAGCCAAAGCTGCCGCGCTGCAAGAATTGAACATCGAGCATAATGGCCAAGTAGCAACAGGAACGACGACAGATGCTGTGTTGATTGCCGCAACGGGCAGAGGGATGACCTATTGCTACGCCGGTACAGCCACAACACTCGGCTACCTGATTGGCAGAACAGTTTATGAAGCTATTCTAGCTTCAGGAACGTTGTATGAGCTTGAAATGAGCAAGCGCGCTGCTGCGGCTTCGCAGGGATAACCAGATTTGCCTGCCCTCCACGCTTTAATGGTGAAATCAATGCTCAAAGATGCAAAAGTACACTAATTTTTGGGCAAAACGGCTAAACTAGCTGAATTGTTGCAAAAGTGCAACCACTAGAATCGGAATAGTGCCATTTTGATCAATGCTGGAGAAACAGTTGCACTTTCGCACATATTTTAGAACGAGAGGCAAACTCGATCTAAAAGGTTGCACTTTTGCATTTTACGGAAAGCCCAGACTAGTCACAACAACAAGGACAAAGGGGGTTCCACGCCATATTCATGGCTTAGAACCCCCTTTGTGCTTGTGCAGTATACGACTTATGTTCTGCGGAAAACGCCGTAGCCGAGGCCTGCCGCTAGCGCATCGATATCAGAGATTTCGCCATCGTCATTCTCGTTTTTAAAGTTCGGATCGTGGACGATCGCCTGTGCTTCACCTTCAGTTAAATGACGCTGATTGCCCGTATATTTCGGCTCTAATGCTTTGATTTCTTCCTCATTCATAGATCATACCTCCTTTGGGAATAGGGTTTGGAAGAGGCGACAGAATTATTCCTAAGAGGCAAAAGTTTCATTGACGAGCTTTCGCGTCACATGGTATATTATTTTTTGTAAACGCGATCATGGCGGAATTGGCAGACGCGCACGGTTCAGGTCCGTGTGGGCTTACCCCCGTGGAGGTTCGAGTCCTCTTGATCGCATCCCTAGAACACCCTTTTCTGAGATATCAGAAGAGGGTGTTTTGTTGTCAAACCGCCACCCTGTAGCGATTTTCATGAAATGCAGGTATAATACATAGCATAGATTGTACATCTCTATTTACCAAAGGAGCTGAATTTTCATGGATAGAACAGTTTCGATCACACAATCCGGAAGCTTTGCACATGTGCTTCAAACGTTTGCCATCTCATTGTTGGTTTCATTCATAGGGACATTGATCGGCGCGATGGTAGTACCACCATCTATGGTCATGCTCTTCGTTATTGCCGAGGTTGTCATGCTGGTAGCCGCCATCGTCATCCGAATTCGCGGCAAGCATATCGGCTATGGCTTTCTCTACGCGTTCACAGCTATTTCTGGCGTGACCCTGTATCCTGTTATCATGGCTTACGGCGGCCAGCTTGGAGCTAGTGTGGTTTCGGGTGCTTTCTTCGCAACGGCAGCGATTTTTGGATCATTAGCTTTCTACGCACACCGTTCACAGCGTGATTTTAGTTTCTTAGGCGGTTTCTTGTTTGCAGGAACGATTGGACTTGTGCTGATGAGTGTGCTTGGCATGTTCCTACATTTCGGTTCTGTGATGAATTTGGTATGGTCCATGGTTGGGATTCTGATCTTCAGCGGTTGGGTGCTGTATGATGTCGCCCAGTATCGCAACGGTGTCGAGCCACAAGCTGTGCCGCTTGCTGCGCTGAATATTTACCTTGATTTCATTAACTTGTTCCTTTACATTTTGCGCTTCATCGCTTCAATTGCAGGAATTAACAGAAACTAAGTATGCGCTCACTGCATGATAAAAAAGCACGATGGCTCCTAACCACGAGAATGTGGTCGAGTCCATCGTGCTTTTTTTGCGAGGCTAGGTCTTGCGTGGCAGTGTTTTCGTATGAAAGAAAGGAATATCTCCTCGAAAGCTTCGATTGATTTCCAGAAGGGTATGGATTAACTGGGTTAGATCTGTATGATTCATACGAATTGTAAGCGGAGCTGAATTTTTTTCTGACTTAATGCGGATTTCCAGCCTAAGATTGGCTTCATCCATATAAATGTCAAGTTGCTCAGTTGCAAGCATCAGTTCCCACATTCAAACCAACACCTCTTTCTCTCTCTAGTTACTCTAAGCTTATGTGGGTTGGACGAGATTAGAAGCAGAAGCAACGAACTGGATGGATCCTTTTTATGGAAGTAAGCACGATTTCAGCTCATGCCTCATACAATTTAATGATCCTAATTGAAAGAGGTGAGAAGACCTATGGCAACTTGCAGCACATGGACGTATAAAGGGATTTCGCCTTCGGTATTCAGAGCGTTGCAGCAGGTGGGCAGGAGGCAGGGATTTGCTATTCCTAACACGGCATCAGGCAAATTTACGATTACTGTGGTCAGCATGAATGTTGGCTTTCAATATGCCTGGGATACAAGCGCGCAAACCTTGTTGTTGCAGTGTGATAATAAGCCGATGCTGTTAGGCTGCGGCACGATTAAAACCTTCGCTGACAAAATTATTGCAGAGAGCGGCGGTAGGCCAGGATGAACGCCCGCGTGTAGAGACGGTCAGCCACCTGTCTTTGCGAAGTTTAAAGCCTTATTGCTCTGGTTAGAATAAGGGTAAAAAGGCAGGTGGACGTATGGCAAAAAGCGATGATCTGGTGAAGTACATAACACAGCAAGTCGTCACCTATATTGACACGCCGAAGGAAGTCCGCAAGCAAGCGAAAGCTTCGATTAAACAACAACGCGAAGGCTGGCAAACTCGCTGGTTCGGGATGCTTCCGTTGGCTGCGCGGATGATGTTCGGACGGACGAAGTCGAAGAAATGAGTTGCGGAACGACGTTCCGTATAAATACTCGTTGGAGCTCCGTAGTAGCCCAATGTGCACAAATAAGCATAAACACACTAAAAAGGCCAACCCCAAAATACGGGTTGGCCTTTTGTGTTTCAGTTTCTCAGCCTAGGGATAAATCTCCCCTAGACCCAATGACTCATCCAAAAGCACGTAACGCGGACCTTCGTGCTCCAATACCAAATAGTTATCCCCATGTACCCATTGTTGATAACCAAGAACAGCTAGCGGCATCGTCACTTGCTCATCGTACAGCTCAGTGACGTAGGTGAGCGTGCCTTGCTGCTCTAGAGCAATCTGAAGCTCAGGCAAGGAGGTGACAGGCAGCGGTGTGCCTTCAATCCATGGCAGCTGCTCATAGGGATCAAATGCTGGACGTATCAGGGTTTGGGAACCCTGCGATAAATCCGTCGCTGTGACTATGGCATCTGTCATTCGGGGCGTTGGATCTTCCGTGAGCGGAAGCAATTCGCCCGACTTGGCATCAAGATAATAGGTCTCGTCATCGAGTGCGATTTTCCAAACAGAAGTAAGGGTATCCATATATAAGCGGTCTTCAATGATCGTGTCATTTTGCATAAAATCGTCATATAAGGTTGTAGAAGGAATAAGTTCCTGTTGTATCAAAGAGCGATACAACGTGGCCAAGCTAAATAGCGGAGTTTTGCCTGTCCCATATTCGGTCAATCGGAAGCCGCCGCTATCTACGGCATGAACAATCATATAGCCCACTTCTTGCCCTTGATCGGTCAGAATGATGACCCATCCATGGGTGCCAGGTCCGAGCGGATAGCTGTTCCAACGTGCTTGCTGCCAGCTTTCAAAGCCGGCCTCCTTCGCTAGTGTGGATTGCCACTTACTGATCGTTGAACCGAATGATGATGTACTCGTCAAGTCAGGCGCGCCGGTTGCTGCTTTGCTTGGTTCTTTTACTTGGGCCTGCGTAAGGCTTGTCCCTTCTAAGTTGTCGACGGCCGAGGTGTGTAAGGGCATGAAGCCAATACTGCATAAAATAATACAAGTGGCTGTCCAAGTGGTCCACGACTTCATCTTCGTTCACCTGCCTCTCGCTAACCTCTTAGTGTATGTGACTATTGTAATTCTTATGCTTTGAAAAGAATGTTAGAACCTGTTGCGGGTTATTTGCGAGGTTTTAGCGACTAGCGTCAGTTTCTGGATGATATTCGACTCGCATTGAGGTGAAATAAACCGCCATTAATGACGGATACAGCGATCCGTGGCTTATGCTGCCAATCGATTTCTTCCAGCCGATTCCGACATTGGATTTCGATTTCGTCTCTTTTGTCGGGTTCTGCTGCCAGCAAAAGCCCGTTGTAATAGCCTTCCACACGATCGATCTCACTACGGTGCTGAGCATTCGCTTCATCGGCCCATCGGTGGTCATAGGTACTGATTTTGCGCTCAAGCGTCATCTCCAAGGCATTGATCGCTTTCGGTATGGAAATCGTATCCGGTAAGATGTGACTATTGGCAGGGAGTTTCGGTGAAAGGCTTTTGGTTAACATATGCTTGTGAAAATGTTCGCGGATTTCCCCGCTATTGAGCTGAATCGCTAGGGAATGAATTTCCGTCCGCTTCCGGTCACAGAGCAGCTCAATCTTGTAGTTCACACAGAGCCACGTATTGTAGACGAGGGAAGCATGATACGTCGCCCCCGTTGGGAAGGGCTCCTCGAATAAGTGAATGAACCGACCGCGTTCGCGAACGATGCCGAAGATCTGGTCAAGTCGCCGGCTGCCGAAGGTGACTTCATCTTGGGGAACTCGCGCTATGATGGTCGTCGGAACGAAGCCGAAATAACGGCCGAGAATGCTGTCCGGCGCACTGCCCGCAGCTGGGTTAGCAGCAATTCCGGCTGGACCTGATGGCCCGTAGCCGGTTGAAGGAGGGCTTTGGACAGCTGTTACAGCTGCCTTAGGCTTAGTCTCCAGCTTCATTTGCTCCGGGTCGATCACGAATTTATAGGTCATCGTTTCTGCTGCTGCACCTGTTCGCTCAATAAAGCTCCAATAGTAAGGACGGCCCGTCATTTCCCGATCTGCTTCGGGGGAGAGCTTAGCCGTAACATAGGCAGGCGTTTTCTCCAGAATCGTGCAGTCATACGCTTCCAGAAAACGCATGACGAAAGAGTGAATGTTTCGTTTATTCATGGGCCCACCTCCACGCTCTGGGATCCGCCGACGGCATCAAGGATGTCTTGGAATTTGGCGCCATACTGCGGATTTTGCTCGATTTCCTCCCTCACTTCACTGAAGGAATGACCAAGCTCATCGATTTTGCGACGGATGTCGTCGCCAGAGCCGGCCTCCATCACCATGCGGAAGAGAGAAGTTTCAAGCGAGCCTCGTTTCTCGATTTTCTCCAAAATCGTATCCAGCTGCCCAATTACCAATTCGAACATATTGATTTTCTCGTGCAATAACGAGAGGATATGTTCTTCAATGGTATTCCTTGTGGATAAGTTGTAGATGTTGACGTCATGGGTTTGCCCAAGTCGATGAACCCGGCCGATCCGTTGTTCCACGCGCATAGGGTTCCACGGCAGATCGAAGTTGATCATGTTGTGGCAAAACTGGAGATTAATCCCCTCGCCACCCGCCTCGGTTGCAATTAGGACTTGAACGCGATTGCGGAATAGATCCATCATCCAGTCTTTTTTGCCGCGATTCATCCCCCCGCGATAGGGGACTGCTGTAATCTTGCGTTCTTTGAGATAGTTCAATAAATATTCTTGCGATGCCCGATACTCGGTGAAAATAATCACTTTATCGTTGATATCTTGAATGAGCCGCATCGTGGTTTCGGCTTTGCTATTCGACTTGATGCTGCGAATGAGCTCAACGAGCTCCCATATTTTGGGCCTCATTGGCGAGTCTTCTGCCGTCTTCTTAAATAAGTTCACCAACGTGATGAATACAGCATCCCGAGAGCTGCATACCTCACGCTGCAGGGTAATCATGGATAGCATCGAGCTGAGATCGCCGCCACTCTCGGAATAGCGAGATCGCACGAAATTCGTAACCCCATCATAGAGAGCTTGCTCATCATCCGAGAGCGTGAGGGGAATATTCCGCACAATACGTTTCGTATAGTGAACGCCTCCGTCACCACGACGGTTCCGGATCATCACCTTGGACAGCTCCTGCTGCAGCTGCATTTCATTCTTCGGCGTACGCTTGCCAACAACAAAGTTGTTCTTGAAGCTGTTCTGACCGCCAAGCTGGCCTGGCTTCAGCAGCGTGATGAGGTTGTAAAGCTCTTTGAGATCATTCTGCACAGGTGTAGCTGTAAGGAGCAGGCAATATTTTTTGCGCAGCTCGTTAACGAAGGTATAGTTGGTCGTTTTCTTATTCTTCAGCTTGTGTGCTTCATCGACGATGAGCATATCGTATTCAAGGCCCATCACAATTTCGCGATGCGGGTCTCTTTTTGCTGTATCCATCGAGGCTACGATGATGTCGGCTTGCTGCCACATGTAGGCTTTTTTATGCGCCACGGCAGGGATGCCGAATTTGGTATTTAATTCTCGAACCCATTGCAGGACAAGGGAAGCGGGAACAAGGATGAGCGTCTTGCGGACAAGCCCGCGGATCATGTATTCTTTTAAAATCAAACCAGCTTCTATCGTCTTCCCAAGTCCAACCTCATCAGCCAAAATCGCCCGTCCACGCATCTCATTCAGCACGCGCTTCGCTGTTTCAATCTGATGCGCCATAGGCTCTAGAGTCCCCAGATGCGCGAGGCACTGCATATTATCAAACGTAGAAATAAGCCCCGATTCTTCCGATTCGTAGGCAAGCTGATAGAGAGTCCAGTCGTCCCAAGGACCTCCTCCACGTACACGATTGTCCAGCTCGGTAAACCAGTCCCTCTCAAAATGCATATCCAGCTGTTTATGAATGGGGCGAATGTTCTCTTGCTGATCATGTTGACGCATGGCTGTGCCCTCCTAAACGTTCTGATTCTGCTTTGGCCCTCTCAAACGTCGAATACATGTTAGTATGTCCAGAGAAGAATCTTTCATAACTTTTCCCATGTAAGAGTTTTACTATGGCTGCAGCGCTCGGAGGTCGAATGAGACACATGAATATGCTATGATAGAAATTGGTTTATGGAAAAAGGTGACGCTGTAGAGGAAAGGATGACGAATTGCGATGACAGCTTGGCGATTTATACATACAGGAGATCGTTCTCCTGCTGAAAATATGGCTTTAGATGAAGCGATTCTAACCGCTCATAGTGAAGGCAAGGTTCCACCGACGGTGCGCTTCTATGGATGGAATCCAGCAACCTTATCGATCGGTTATTTTCAAAAGGCGGCAGAAGTAGACCAGGAAGCCGTGGCGAGCGAAGGCATCGGCTTTGTTAGACGCCCTACTGGCGGAAGAGCTGTGCTGCATGATAAAGAATTGACGTACAGCATCATCGTGGCTGAGGATTACCCAGGTATTCCCCGCAATGTGACGGAGGCTTATCGCGTGTTAAGTGAGGGGCTGCTGCAAGGATTTCGAGCGCTAGGTCTTGAAGCGGAAATGGTGCAGCTCGCGAGCGATGAGGAAAAAGAAAAATATGCCTCCGCTGGTTCAGCGGCATGTTTTGATTCACCTTCGTGGTACGAGCTCGTCGTTGAAGGTCGCAAAGTGGCAGGCAGCGCGCAGGTTCGCCAGAAAAACGTCGTGCTGCAGCACGGCTCGATCCTGCTTGATATGGATACGGATCAATTATTTCGGATGCTGCGCTTTTCTAATGAGAAGGTGGCAGATCGCATGAAACAGAGCTTCTTGAAGAAAGCTGTGGCGATTAATGAATTGCTGCGGGCGCAAGGCAAGAAGGAAGTCACGCTGGGTGAGGTAGAAGAAGCGTTCCGACGTGAAATTGCGCTAGGGCTTGGGGTTGAACTCGTTGAGTCGTCCTTGACGGACTATGAGGCCCAACTTACAGAACGTTTAGTGAACGAGAAATATGGTACGGATGAATGGAATTTACGGCGTTAATTGTTGTGAAAGGTTGGCAAGGCATTCATGCTTGTCAACCTTTTTTGAAGAGATAAGAATTTATATGTTTTGGGTTCTGGGGTAAGCGAAGCTTACCCCTTTCTCATTCGGGAAGGGAGTGCAAGGCGCCGGGGGTGATAGTAGTCCGGTATTTCCGAACTAAATCGGGGATTTCGTGCGAAAAAGCATGAATAGTCAGATTCTGCCAAACTAAAAGCCCATATTTCGTTGGTGGGGGTCGTTTGGGGCGATTTAGTTCGGTTAATTCGGACTAATTGATGATTGTTGGTGCCGACAGAGGAATTAATTAGGTAATTTCGGACTAATGGGGGTTGGCGGCTCGTAGAGACAGCCTGGAACGCTCATTCGACATATACCCGAATCGTGTGTATTGAAGGAACTTTCCTCACACTTTAAAGTGGTGTTATATCATAAGAAGTGGATGGAGGAGTCCGATGAAAGCATCACCGGGAGAGAAATTATTTTATGCATTGAATTATTTGGTGCTAACCGTCATTGGGATCACATGTGTACTGCCCTTGATCCATCTGCTCGCGTTATCATTCAGTGATCAGCCGGCCGTTATTTCAGGACATGTCAGTTTATGGCCAATAGGTTGGAACTTGGAATCGTACAGATTGTTATTCAAAGGGACACAGATTTTACCTGCGTTTGCCAACAGTGTCAAGATTATGGTCGTTGGGACCTTACTAAGTATTGGGTTTACGATTTTGGCGGCGTACCCGTTATCCAAGCGTTATTTCTTTGGAAGAAAGACGTTCACGATGATGCTGATTTTTACGATGCTTTTCAGTGCTGGCTTAATTCCCGGTTACTTATTGATTAAGAATCTGGGCATGGTGAATACGTACTGGGCGTTGTGGCTGCCGGCATTAGTCAGCGTGTATAATACGTTGGTTTTGAAAACCTTCTTCGAGAATATCCCCGCTGAGCTTGATGAAGCGGCCAGAATGGATGGCTGTAATGAATGGTGGCTCATCGGACGGATTTATTTGCCGCTGGCGGTGCCTGCGATCGCCACATTGATCTTGTTCTACGCCGTCGGCTACTGGAACATGTTTCAAAACGTTCTCATCTATATTAATTCACCGCTTAAGCAGAATTTAACGGTTCTCGTCCAACAAATGATTTTGAATAGCATGGTCCAAGTCGATCAATATTTACGTCCAGAAGAATCGATTCAAATTACGCCAGAGTCCATCAAGTCATCCGGTGTCATCGTCATGATTCTCCCGATGCTGATTGTGTATCCTTTTGTCCAGAAGCATTTCGTGAAGGGCGTTATGATTGGCTCGGTAAAAGGGTAATGAACCCGAAATCGGCATATCGCTGAAAAAGGTATATCCCCTAAAAAGATGTATATACAGAGATTCTTGTATATTGCTGGAAGGATTGCAGCGAGTCTACAGTGAGGTCAAGCGAACCACATCGGTGATTCTGCTGATGAACACAAGGTCGTCCATTCTTGAGGAGGTCTACCCGAATGAAAAAGAGATTAATCGTTGTATCCACAGTAGCAGTTGCTTTAGCATCTATCAGTTTACTTGCAGCATGCGGCAAGGCGGAGGATAGCAAGGGATCGGAAGCAACGACAAGCACATCCACCACGCAAGCATCAAAAGCTCCTGAGAAGAGAGGCAAGATATCTACCACCATTTATGATCGCGGGAACATGGTTCCGGAAGAAGGGACGCTGGATAAAAACCGTTGGACTGAGTGGATCAACAAAAATGGCCCTGTAGACGTGACGTTCGTACCGATCCCTCGTACGAAGCCAGAGGATAAGCTGAACGTGATGTTTGCTTCTGGTGAGGCTCCTGATTTGATTCAAGATTATGATGGGAAAAACCGTAATTCTTGGTATGAGTCCAAGCAATTGCTGCCTTTGGATGACTTAATTGCGAAAAATAGCGTTGAGTTTAAAGCATTGCTGGAAAGAAATCCACTTCTCAAAAAATTCGGTACACGTTCCGACGGCAAAATGTATGATATCGCTGTACTTGGCAAGCTGGAAGTGAACTGGGTGTTCATGGTTCGTACGGACTGGCTGAAGAAGCTGGGCTTGGAAGCTCCGAAAACGACGGATGAGTTGTTTGCTGTTGCGAAAGCTTTTACAGAGAAGGATCCAGATGGCAATGGCAAGAACGATACGTATGGCCTTACACTTGGTGGCGGCTATAACCAGAAAGTGATTGACTTCATGTTCGGTGTGCCGGTGTTCTCCAATTACAATTTGAAAGACGGCAACCTGCAATATTCTTGGGAGAATCAGCAAGCTAGTTTAACGTTTAAGAAGAAATTGTTCCAAGAAAATGTCATTGATAAAGATTTTGCAGCAGATACGACGGGGGATAAGGCGAAGCGGGATTTCTTGAATGGTAAGCTGGGCTTCTATACAGGTGGGGTACCAAGTGCAATCGAGATGGAAACGTTGCTGAAAAACGATCCAAATGCGGTCGTGACGCCAATCGTTCTGCCGAAAAGCTCGTTCGGTCAATTCAGTCCGCCAGTCACATCGCCTGTACAAAATGCTGCAGTTGTAAATGCAAAGGCGAAAGATCCAGTCGCGGTCATTAAATATCTGGATTTCTTGACCAGAGAAAGCTCGCTTAAAGCACTGAAATGGGGAATTGAAGGCGAGCACTACAAGCTCGATGCGAAAGGTTGCCCGCAACCAGTTGACGCAGATAAAAACAAAAAAGAACGCAGCTATGCCGGGGATTACAGCATGATGATGTCAACGCTTCCAGGAATGCCTACTTGTGATACGAGAATTGATTCACTTAGCGACAGCGTGCCTGCACAGAAAGAACTTAAGCGTATTATTATCGAAGCGCGCAAGCTGTACCTTGCTCCTGAGCGCCCGGTAGCCGGCTATTTACTGGAAGTACCTTCGATTCCAAAAGATTTGGATATGATCGTGCAAAGCGTACCGAACATTCAAAGTGCCGCTTCCAAAACGGGTGCACCTGATGAATACGTGAAAGCTATCGTAACACCAGGTATTTCTGCGGAGCAAGCGATTAAAACGTCCCAGGATATTTGGAGTAAAGCAGGTGGACCGAAGGTTGATGAGTGGTTCCAAAACTGGTATAAAACGAATAAAGATAAAGCGATTTTGGTTACAGACGTTTATAACTTGAAATAATTCGCATTTCCTTAAGGCCGGACAGAGAATGGTTCTCTGCTCCGGTCTTTTTCAGTGTCCAGAGGAAAAATGTATATCACTGAAAATAGCGTATTTGCAAGTCAAACAGATCAGGTTACAATGAACTCAACCAGCCTAACTTCAAAGGAGTTTTGTAACATGCAGATCCATAAAAACTGGTTTAATCGGCTCCTCATTTCATACATTCCGGTATTCGTCATTATTGTGTTTTTGTTATCTGTTTTATTTTTCGTGTTCACCAATTATATGACGCAAAGTCAATCGAAAAAGGCCAATGACATATTTATGGAGCAGGCGCTTGGCAACCTGGATCGGACGCTGAAGCAGATCGATCAGGGCGTGCTGCGTGAGCTCAATTATAATGATGGGTTGAATGGTTTTTATTTTGCAGCTGAGGGAGATCGTTATAACGGGTTAGCGCTTCCAGCCTCTAAGCTGGAACAGCTCGTTTCTGGTTATCCTGAAATTGACTCTGCCTATCTGTATCGAAATAGCGACGGTAAAGTATTAAGCAGAAGTCTCATCGTTCCTTCTGAGTTGTTTGGAGATGCTGAATTTATACAACGTATGGCTAAAAATGGAAACCCAACCGAATGGCTGCCTGTTCGCAATTATTCGGAATATATCGGAGAGAGCCCTCGACGCGTCATTAGTATCGTACGTAAAGCGCCTCTTCTAACGGGAGACAAAGGATTCATTGTCATCAATGTGAATGTGGATTATATCGCGAAAATGATCGATGCCATGGCTTATTCGCATTACAGCTTTATTCAAGTGTTGGATGCCAATAACTATGCGATCAATCGAACAGGTAAAGCTATTGCAACCTCCACAACGCTACAGTCTGGTATTATGAAGTCTGCCTATACCGGCTGGGTCATGCAGATTGGTTTAAAAGAAGGCGGATTTACTTACTTGTTCTCAAGTCTATACATTCTTTGGATCGTGATCACGGTTGTGATGTTAGGCATTGGGATATGGTGGATTATCCATGTTTCTAAGAATCATTACCGACCTGTTGAATCTATTTTGCGTCAGGTGCGTGCGGGGGCTTTCCAGAAGGTTTCCGATAAACAGACGGATGGGCATGATGAGTTTCATTTTATCCAAAATGCCATTACAGAGCTCATCGATCAATCGAATGAATTCCAACAGAAACACAGACAAGATATGGTTTATCGGAAGCAAGTCTTGTTTACTGATCTACTACAAGGTAGCAAAATGTATACACCTGAAGCATGGCAGGAACAACTGGCGACGTATCGACTTCCCGCTCATTACACTGCGCTCCAGATGGCGGTTATCGAAATTGATAAATTTCAGCAGTTTTGTGAGATTTACAATCATCGGGATCAGACCTTATTGAAATTTGCTCTGAAAAGTGTGACAGGTGAGATTGCCGAAAAGCACGGGCTGGCTGCTTGGGGTGAATGGATCGATAACGATCGGCTGGGCGTACTCTTGTTTCTGAAAGAAGCATCTGATGGACAAGGGACGAAAGTTGCCTTGGAGGAATTGCACCAGTGGGTGAACGAGCATTTGCGTTTTACCGTAACAACGGGATTAAGCTCTCTGGCTGGACAGTCTGAGGACATTCCTCTCGCATATGAAGAAGCGGTCACATCGTTAAAATATAAGACGGTTCTAGGTCTAAGTCGCGTAATTTATTTCCTCGAAATAAAACCGAAGATGGATAGTGATGTGTACAATCGCCTACAGCATGTACGCGGAGTCGTCATTATGTTCAAACAGGGCAACGAAGAGTGGCGCATGGCGTTTCAACATTTGATTAGCAATCTGCGAGATGAACATGCGGTAAAGGACGATATCGTCATCACAATGGAATACTTCAACTACCAATTGAATCATGCGATGAAAGAATTGAATGCAGTTTATACAGCGCATTGGGAATCGCGAGCGTATCCTGCTTTGTTGCAGATTTTGGATCATTATGAACTGCTGGATGAACTGGCGGATCACTACTTGAAGCAGCTGGATGAGGAATACAGCAACATTACGGTCATTCATGACAGAAGTTCGAATCGCTCGGTCATTCGGCAAATCCAGAAATTTATCGATGAGCAGCTCGTCAATCCGGATTTATCGCTGAATATGATCGGCGAAGCTTTTGAGTTGAATGACAAGCAAGTCAGCCAATTAATTAAGCAAGAGCTGGGAGAAAAATTCGTTGATTACTTGGCGCGCTTGCGAATTCAATGCGCGAAGCGGTTGTTGGAAGAAACAGACGAGTCGATTCAATCCATTTCGTTGAAGGTTGGGTATATCCACTCCCTGTCCTTCATTCGAATGTTCAAAAAGATGATGCAGATGACGCCTGGTGACTATCGCAAGCTGCATCGCGCGTCGTAAGTCCTTAAAGCATTCACCTGATTAGGGTGGATGCTTTTTAGCTTTGTGTACAGGATGTATATACTGGATTCTTGTGTATTGAGAAGGGGGAGTGTGCCACGTAAAGTAAAGATAATTACTGAGAAAAGATGTGCCACTGAAAGGAGCAACAACAATGAAATCACCTGCCATGTATTCCAGAAAAAAATATTGGGGATTAAACGCCCCCCTTCTGGTTATGTTCATCCCCGTTCTGATCTATTTTATTATCTTCAAATATGTGCCGATTGGCGGCTTGGTTATTGCTTTCAAAAGCTATAATTTCACAGATGGCATATGGGGCAGTCCCTGGACGGGATTAGCTAATTTCAAATTGATGTTCAATAATCCCAACATGTTCAAAATCATTCGAAATACGTTTGTGATCAGTTCATTAAGTATTATCGTTGGGTTTCCGTTTCCGATTATATTGGCTGTCCTGCTCAATGAGGTAAGGAAGTCATTTTTCAAGAAAACGATTCAGACACTTGTGTATTTTCCGCATTTTCTAAACTGGGTTATTATTGGATCCTTTGTTGTGCTTATTTTCGCGCAAGAGCATGGGGTCATGGCGTCGATAAGTAAAGCGATATCTGGTGAAAGCTTTCCTTTTCTGTATGATAAGAGTTCTTGGCTGGCGATATTCTTAGGGTCTGGGATTTGGAAAGAGGCAGGCTTCTCCGCCATTATTTACTTGGCTGCGCTCAATTCGATCGACCCGAGCTTATATGAAGCAGCGAGTATTGACGGGGCAAGTAAGTGGAAGCAAATGTGGAATGTTACGCTGCCGGGTCTCGCACCTATTATCGCGTTGATGTTCATTCTTTCGATGGACCGTGTGATGAACGTAGGTTTTGATCAAATTTATGTGCTTGGCAATCCGGTCGTCTCAGACCTTGCGAATGTCATTAGTGTATGGAGTTATAATGTGGGTCTGCGCAACGCACAATTTAGCTTGTCGACAGCAGTTGGTCTATTTGAGTCCTTGGTGGGGCTTATCCTTGTTGTGATTGCAAATGGCGTAGCACGCAGGTTCGGTCAAAGCATGTGGTAATAGGAATTGAGGACGATTATGAAGGGAGGGGATAGGACAGGTTGAAGATTCATCCACGCAGCTAGATATGGCTTGCAATACTAATGAATGAGGTGAATGAGAGATTGAACAAGACAAAGTTATGGTTGAAAAGTGTGGCTTTGGGTTTATCGCTTTTGGTTGCAAGTCCCTTGACGGTGTTGGCATTTGATTATGGTGATTTACCGACAAACATCTTTCCGGCAGGAGGGTATACCAATACCGCATGGGGCGATCCAGGAGGTTGGACGACACTCGACGTAACTTCGTACAGCGTCCCTGTCAATAATCCAAGTGTAGATGCTTCGATAGCTGTCCAGAACATGATCAACAGCACCTCAGGGCGTCGTATCTTGTATTTTCCAGATGGCGCTTATTACTTTAAAACACCGCTAAGTATTACTACGGGAAATATTATTATTCGCGGAAATGGCCTAACGAAAACAACGTTTCTGATTGGCGATTCTTCAAATGTGAATACAGAGCTGCGGTTTGATGGCAGCAAGGTCGGAGATCCAGTATCCGTGACAGGATCACCGGCAGCAGGAAGCCAAAGCATTACCGTAGACGACGCGAGCACGTTGAATGTAGACGATTATATCCTCCTGTATCTCTCAGGCGGCAAGCTGGCTTGGAGTACGTACACGGAGTCTCAAACGTTTAAAATCACCGCAAAAAGCGGCAACGTACTCACGTTGGGTAAGATCATTGGGCTCGATTATCCAGCCGCCAAGCTCCCGAAGGTTCAAAAGCTGAATCTGCTGCCCAATGTCGGCGTGGAGAAAATAAAGCTCGTGCGTACGGTTCAGCCAACGATTGAAAATACGAATAATCTCGTCCTCAATCGGACTGTGAACAGCTATGTCAAAGACAATGAATCTATCCTGAGCGGCAGAGGACACATCTCGATCGACAACAGTAAAGACGTCGTCGTGGAACGGAATTATGTCCATGACGCTTTTATCAAAAATGTTGGCGGTTACGCCTATGGCATCGTCAACAATGCCTCAACAAGTGTTCGCATCACTGACAATAAACTATGGGATTTGCGACACCACATTCTGCTTCAATTAGGAGCCAACCACTCTGTCGTTAGCTATAATTCGTTGGAGTCGCCTTATACCGACTATAACGATTTGGCTTTCCATTCGAATTATGCCTACATGAATTTGATCGAAGGCAACACTTTCAAGGAAGGCTATGCGGATAATTCGAAGGCAGGTGACCCTGTGATGACGGCGACTGGTCCGTATAACACCTGGTTTCGCAATAAGGCAACGGGTAAGATCGGTACCGATAACACGTCCACCGTGAATCAGAATATGATCGGCAATTACGTGGGGAGTATTTCTACTGCGGGGTCTGGTCATTATCTGGGTGCCAATAAACTGACGAGCGGTACAATCAACTGGGGCTCTTTAAGCTCTACGTCGAACATTCCAGCCTCCTTGTATTTGACTGCGCAGCCATCGTTCCTTAGCGGGAAGGCATATCCTTTGTTCGGACCGAATGTAGGAACAGATTGGGGAGCTAGTAACACGAATCCAGCCAAAGACAGGGCTATTCCTGTAAGCGGTAACACGATTGTCGATGATTTGAATGACTGGAGCAAAACCTACAGTCACACGGCTAATTTGAACTTTGATACGTTGAATACCGCGAAATTCGAGGGAGATACGTCTCGAGCGAAGCGAACAACGAAGACAAATGAAGAGATTGTGTGGTATCAGCCGGGGGTGAACTCGTTCAGCGCGGTTACATATTTCTGGCCTTCTGAAGCTGTTTCTGCGTTCACAGTCTATACATCTACGGATGGATCGACTTGGACGACAGCGACACCTGCCATTTCAGGCGGATCGGGAGATTGGAAAAAGTATACGTACTCTTTATCCGGCTTAATCGGCGTGAATTATGTGAAGATGAGATGGAATAATACAGCGGGTTCTGTGTGGAATCCGCAGATTGGTAAAGTGACGTTGACGACTTATTAAAAGGAAAGAGGGCAGCCCTAGAAGCCAAGAGTGATGGCTTCTGGAGCTGCCCTTTTGTGTCTAACCGAGTACGACTCGGTCATCCGAAAGCTTGTTGCCGCTAATATTCTCGAACTCACCGAGGAGCTGCTCTACGGTTAGGTTTTTCTTCCGTTCTTCGTTCACATCGAGGATGATGCGGCCCTTATCCATCATGATCAGGCGGTTGCCGAGACGAATCGCTTGCTCCATATTGTGCGTGACCATGAGTGTGGTCAGCTTCATTTCGCGCACGATTTCCTCTGTCAATCGTGTGATCAGTTCAGCGCGCGCGGGATCTAGGGCGGCTGTGTGCTCATCAAGCAGCAGAATCTGCGGCTTGGTGAACGTCGCCATCAGCAAGCTGAGGGCTTGGCGCTCGCCGCCGGAGAGCAGACCGACTTTCGCGCGCAGACGGCCTTCCAGGCCGATGCCGAGGCGCTGCAGCTGCTCCAGGAACAACGCGCGCTTCTTCGCGGTGACGCCGAAGCTCAGCCCGCGCTTCTTGCCGCGGGCATAGGCCATGGCGAGATTCTCCTCGATGGTCATTCGAGGAGCCGTCCCCGCCATGGGGTCTTGAAAGACGCGGCCGATCCAGCGGCTGCGCTCGTATTCCGGCAGATGGTGAATGACTTCACCATCGATGCGCACTTCGCCGGCATCCGGCGTCATGACGCCGGAGATGATATTCATCAGCGTCGATTTACCGGCGCCGTTACTGCCGATGACCGTGACGAAGTCGCCGGGCTTTAGGGTTAAGTTAATGCCGATTAGCGCGATTTTCTCATCTGCAGAACCGGGGTTAAATAGCTTAGAAACTTTCGAGAGCTGAAGCATTATCGCTCACCTCCGTTGTTCATTTTTATCGCGCGAGCGATGAGCTCAGCGGAACGGCGCTTAGCCGTCGCTTTTTGCTTAATGGCTCGCTGTACCGAAGGCAGTACGAGCGCGATAATGACGATGATCGCGGTAATTAACTTCAAGTCAGATGCTTTGAGCCATTCCACTCTGAGCGCCAGCGCGACTACAATTCGGTACACAATGGAACCAAGCACTGCAGCCAATGTCGCCTGAAACACCGTTCTAGCGCCAAAAATCGCTTCACCAATAATGACAGAAGCTAGTCCTACGACGATCATACCGATCCCCATCGAAATGTCGGCAAAGCCCGACTGTTGAGCGATGAGTCCTCCGGATAACGCCACTAACCCGTTTGACAAGCTCAAGCCTAGAATTGTTGTATTGTCCGTATTTGCACCAAAACTGCGAATCATTCGCGCATTGTCTCCTGTAGCTCTGAGGGAGAGACCCAGATCCGTATGCAGGAAAGCATCCAGCAACAATTTGAACACAATGACAATGATGATCACAAGCACAATTGGCCTCATCGAGGTGAACAACGTGTCTGCACCTAGCAGCGAAATGTTCGGCTTGCCCATGATGCGCATATTAATCGAGTACAGGGCAATCATCATCAGAATCCCTGAGAGAAGCCCATTAATTTTACCCTTCGTATGAAGCAGTCCCGTACAAGCGCCAGCGATAAGTCCACCTGCAAAAGCAGCCAAACAAGCTAGCCACGGCGAATAGCCATGTGCAATCAGAATGGCAGCAATGGCACCGCCTGTTGTAAAGCTTCCATCCACCGTTAGATCGGGGAAATCAAGAATACGAAACGTAATATAAACACCTAGCGCCATCAATGCATAGAGAAGACCTAGCTCGGTGGCACCAAAGATTGAATCTAGCATCATTAATTCCTCCTAACTTTGAAAAAAAGAGGCGAACGAAAGCGACGTTCACCCCTTTTGTGTTCTTCATTGCTCACTGAATAATGTTTTTCTCTTTATCTTTTACTGCGGCTTTCATCGCATCCGTTACTTCGATGCCTTGTGCTTTAGCTGCTTTTAGGTTTAGGATGAGATCCATTTTGTCTGGAACCGTTACTTTCATGTCTGCTGGTTTTTTACCATTCTTAAGAATGTCGACAGCCATTTGACCTACTTGGTAGCCATGATCGTAGTATTTGAAGCCAACTGTTGCGAAAGCTCCTTTTTCCACGGTATCGCGATCACTGGAGAAGAACGGGATTTTCTTTTCGTTTGCGACTTGAATGATACCATCCACACCGCTAACTACAGTGTTATCAAGGGTAATCAAGAAAGCATCTGCACGGCCAACAAGGGATTGTGCAGCTTGTTTCACTTCCGATGTATTCGTTACAGGCGCTTTAACAAGCTTGATGCCATGCTTTGTTAGTGATTGTTCCGCATTTTTAGCCATAATAACAGCGTTTGGTTCACCTTCATTGATAACAAGGCCAACCGTCTTCACCTTAGGCATGTTTGCAGCAACGAAATCCATCAATTGAGCAACCGCCATTGGGTTCGTGTCTGAAGCTCCGGATACATTGCCGCCTGGCTTGTCTACGCTGCTTACGATTTTGGCTGCAAGCGGGTCAGTTACAGCTGCGAAAAGAATAGGTGCTTTCTTCACTTGTTGTACGATGGCTTGTGCGGATGGTGTTGCAATTCCTAGTACAAGATCGTTGTCTGCTGAAGCAATTTTTTGAGCAATGGATAAGTTATTAGGTTGATCGCCTTGCGCATTGTTGAAGTCAACTTTCAAATTCGTGCCTTCAACGATACCAGCATCTTTCAATGCTGCCAAGAAGCCTTGACGAGTGGCATCCAAAGACGGATGCTCAACAATTTGTGAAATAGCGATTTTGTACGTTTTGGATGCAGCTGCAGAAGCTGCCGGAGTTGCTGAAGCCGCACCGCCTGCTGCCGTTGTTGGCTCAGCTTTTTGTCCACAACCTGCTACGACCATAAGTGCTGCTGATAATGCGAATGATACGAGTGCTTTCTTTTTCAACATTATTACCCCTCTCGAAGTTCCCAGTTGTTGCTTGGACGCATTGCTCTCGCACCACTTTAACGCTTTTGTTTGGCAAAGTGTGGAGGTGCAGAGAGTCCAAGCTCATTTTGAATTAACCATAGTTTAATTGCCTCGTGGGATTCCGTCAATTGTTTTATAAGTATTTGTGATATTTTTGTAAACATCTGTCGGAAAAATGAAAGAGGGCATCCCTAACAGTCCGATGTGATGACTGAGGATTGCCCTTTTGACATTGAAAAATAGGTGGTGTGTTCCTTCTAATTAAGGAAGGTTCTTTCGAATTCGGCTTGAAGCTTCTTGGTTAATGGCCCAGGTGTACCTGTACCGATGGATTGACCATCGATTTGTAAGATCGGCGTGACTTCCACGGTCGTACCTGTGATGAAAGCCTCATCCGCTTGCAGCAGCAGCTCAATTGTGAAGGCTTCTTCTTTAATAGGAAGCTTGAGTGAATGTGCTATGCGCAATACGACAGCTCGAGTAATGCCGTGCAGAATGAGATGATTGGCTGGATGGGTGTACAGAATGTCATCCTTGACCATCATCAAATTCGAGGCACTGCATTCTGTCACCGTGCCTTCCCGATGCAGCACGACTTCTTGTACACCATGATCAAGCGCAGCTTGCTTTGCAAGGACATTGGGGAGCAGATTCAGCGTCTTGAGATCGCATCGTAACCAGCGAATATCCGGTTGTGTGACGGCTGTGATACCATTCTGGATCGTAGCCAGCGGACGTTTCACTTCCGAACAGTATGCCAGGAGAATGGGGTCAGCCTGAGCAGGGAAGGGATGAGCACGTGGCGCCTCTCCTCGCGTGATCTGCAAATAAACCGTGCCTTCGATGAGGTTATTATGCTGGATAAGTTTATTGAGAACGTCTATGATTTCATCACTCGTGTTCGGCAAAGGTAAACGAACTTCACTAGCTGTTCTTTGGAGACGTTGCATATGGGCTTCAGTTTCATAGAGGTGTCCATTGTACACACGGAAAACTTCATAGATCCCATCACCGAAATAATACCCGCGATCGTCGGGTGAAACCAGTACGTCCTTTTTATTTACGAATTCATTTTTATAAAAATACATGTGGGTGCGCTCCTTTGGTAAAAAATAATGATGGAACATATGTTCTAAAAAATGTCATCTTGTGGTATCCTACTTATAGGTTAACAAAGGAAGAGAGACGCGTCAAAGCTAGTAAATCTGGTTGAAGATTGGGAATTCGTATTTTTAGGACTTTTGCCAATGGTTGAACCATATCTTGTGTAGTATAATGTTTGGGTAATACCAGATATTGTGAATTGTAGGCTATCATTTCTTGCAGTTCTTCTATCTTAATTGCAGCTGAAAATGCAGTTTATTGGGAGGCTTATGAATTATGGGGAAAGTTTACGAGAGTAAGAAATTGGATGGTTTAAGTGAGAAAATCTTTTTGGATCGGTACGCATTAAAAAATGCGGATACCAGCCACGCAAAAGTAGGGGACACGGTCCTTGTTCTGACGAAGGATGATCCGAAATTCCCTGCCAAAGAGGTCGGCGAAATTATTAGTCGAGATGGAAATATCGTGAAAGTTCGAACTCGCAGTGGGGAAACAGTTGAATCTGCAGTTGAGAAGCTAACGTTAAATATGGAAAAAACGCCGGAAGAAATGTGGGATCGCTTGGCTGGTGCAATGGCATCGGTTGAGAAGACAGCGGAGCAACGGCAAGAATGGACGGAGAAATTCAGATACATTCTGAATGACTGGAAGCTTGTACCAGGTGGGCGAATTGCAGCTGGAGCGGATGCGAGCGATGAGTTAACGCTATTTAACTGTTACGTTATTCCTTCCCCGAAGGATAGCCGTGGCGGTATTATGAATACGTTGACTGAAATGACGGAAATTATGTCGCGTGGCGGTGGCGTTGGGATCAACCTATCGTCCCTTCGTCCGAGACGTTCCATTGTTAAGGGAGTGAATGGCTCTTCCAGCGGTGCTGTTTCTTGGGGTGGTTTATTTAGTTATACGACGGGATTAATCGAGCAAGGTGGAAGTCGTCGTGGAGCGTTAATGTTGATGATTAATGATTGGCATCCTGATTTGGAGGATTTCATTACCGTGAAGTCCACGATGGGGCAAATTACGAACGCGAACCTATCCGTGTGCGTAAGCAACGGCTTCATGAAAGCTGTGAAGGAGGATTTGGAGTGGGAGCTTGTTTTCCCAGATACGACAGATCCTGAGTATAATGAGTTATGGGACGGCAACCTAGATGCTTGGAAAAAGTTAGGCAAAGTTGTTAAACCTTATCGCACGGTACGAGCGCGTGATGTGTGGCATTCGATTATTGAATCCGCTTGGAAATCAGCTGAGCCTGGTGTTGTTTTCTTAGAGTATTACAATCAAATGTCCAACAGCTGGTACTTCAATCCGATTATTTGTACGAATCCATGCGGAGAGCAAGGACTTCCAGCTTGGGGCGTTTGTAACTTATCCGCAATCAATCTGTCTAAATTCTATGATGCCGATAAGGGAGATGTGGCTTGGGAGGAGTTAGCCACGGTTGTGCGTTACTCGACTCGCTTTCTTGATAACGTGATTGATAAAACACCGTATCATTTTGAAGAAAATCGTGCGAACCAGCAAAACGAACGTCGCGTAGGTCTTGGAACCATGGGACTCGCTGAGCTGATGATCCTTTTGAAAATTCGTTACGGCAGTCCGGAATCACTAGTATTCTTGGATAAGATTTATGGTTTCATGGCGAGAGAAGCTTATCTTGCTTCAGCTGAGATTGCGGGTGAGAAGGGATCCTTCCAAGCCTTCATTGCAGATAAATTTATGGAAAGCGGCTTTATGAAGAAAATGACCAGCGTCTATCCGGAGGTTGGTGAAGCGATTCGTCAGCAGGGGATGCGTAACGTCACTGTGATTACACAGGCACCAACGGGTAGTACTGGTACGATGGTTGGTACGTCGACGGGAATCGAGCCTTATTTTGCATTCGAATACTACCGTCAGAGCCGCCTAGGCTTCGATAAACAATATGTGCCGATTGCACAGAATTGGAAGGATGCGAATCCAGATCAGGAGTTGCCTGATTACTTCGTTACCTCGATGAGCTTGTCCGCTGAGGATCATATTCGCGCGCAAGCAGCGATTCAAACTTGGGTAGACAGCTCGATTTCGAAGACGGCTAATTGTCCTGCTGACTTCACGGTTGAAGAAACCAAACGACTCTATGAGTTGGCTTATGATCTGGGCTGTAAAGGTGTGACCATCTATCGCGATGGCAGTCGTGATGTTCAGGTGTTGAGCACGAGTTCAGATAAGAAGGAAGAAGTGAAAGTTGAGGCTCAGCCGGAAGTAGCTCCAGTTGCTGTCGCGGCAGAGGCTGTTGAGGACGAGACGAGTTTGTCGCGTCTGTCTGGTAAGCTTGCGGTTAATGTGGACGCTAAGACGGAACAAGTCTTCGATAAGCAATACAAGCGCCGTCCGCAAATTCTGCGTGGCGCTACCTATAAAGTGAATACCCCGTTCGGTATGGCGTATATCACAATCAATGATATGAATGGAACACCAAGCGAGATTTTCCTTAACGTAGGAAAAGCAGGGTCTGACGTATTCGCGATGTCCGAAGCACTCGGCCGCGTGTGCTCCTTGTTCTTGCGTTATGGTGATCACGGTGACAAAGTGAAGCTGCTCGTGAAGCACTTGAAAGGCATTGGCGGCTCCGGCGCCATTGGTTTCGGCAACAACCGCGTCGAGTCGATCGCAGACGCGGTGGCCAAAGCGCTCGAGCAGCACGACGAAGTGATGAGCGAGCCAGACGACGCGCGGAACTACGTGACCGCGACGAGCGAAGTGCTTGACGCAGCGCCAGCGATAGGCGGTGCAGGTTCTCACGGGCACTCAGGTCCGAGCGCGACGAGTAGCGCGTCGATGGACCTGTGCACGTCGTGTGGTTCCGCTTCGCTGGTGAACAGCGAAGGGTGTAAGAATTGTATCAACTGCGGATACAGCAGATGTTCGTAAAGAGAGCCAGGGCGGGGGCCCTGGCTTCTTTTTTTTTTTTTTTGTTGTTGTTGTTGTTTTTTCATCAATATCGAAAATAAAAGAAACATATGTAAATGCCGAGGTTGAATGGTTTTTGGATTTATGTTTAATGCCAGGAGGAATTTAAAAGCCAATCCCCGTGTTTAATTTCCCATTAATGCTAGTTAGACCAACATTAATATTGTATAACTCACAAGGTGAAATCAACATTAATTTGAAGGATGTGAGACAAACCTAATAAAGATACGAGAAGGGTGTATTGAAGACGCAGAAAAAATCGCAATTGTTCATGTTGATAGCTGGAAAAACACTTATAAAGGCATAATATCAGAATCATACTTATCTAATATCTCCGTTCAGTAGAGGATCAGTTCCAGGCATTGTGGTGCATAATCAATTGTATAGATAAAGCCAGCAAACCCTGTTACCTTACGTAGAAACACCCCACCATATGTACCCGGTGCAAGAGTGGCATTTTTAATAAATTACTAACATAAACAAATACAATTAATGTATCAAAAGAAATGCATGGGGCTACGTCCTATGCATTTCTTTTTTGGAGGTTAAAATGGAACCAACAAAGCCGCTGCTTATCGCTTGACTCCGCATACTGATGGAAGCTTGCGTGGTTATCTGCTAAGATTGGCTAAAGTAAATTATATTACCCGAGCGGCACCACGGTGCTGTCCGCAATTAGATTATTTTACAGGGATCGTGTCAGCAATGAGTTTCCTTTGTGTGAATGCGGCTTCGATTTAGACAAAATGTCCTTATCCCAACCTCCGGAGATATGATCGGTTTGACAAATCTGTTGCTCCAGAGACAGAGCAATTTGAGTGCCTCCCCGAGGCTAAATTAAAGAGATGTGAACGGGACATTCCATTTGATAAAGAGACGAGAGGAGCGTTAGCATGCTTTTTAAAAAATATCGCATCGGTTTTTTGTATTTCAGCAGCTTTTCGATATTCATCGCACTCGTCCTGGCCGTCGTAATCTGGAGCAGCTATCGGTTTTCGGTCTCGGGCATCGTCACCAATACATCGGTATATCAAGAGAAAATATTGACAGAGCTCAATGAGCGACTGCAGGCGCAATTCGCGACTATCGATTCGATTTCTTTATCAGTCTCCCAGAATAACGACATTTTGGATTTTCTTACCATACAAGGCGATTCCTATCACAATATTTCCTCATTATCTGCCGTTAAAGCTTCTCTACTCACGATGAGCTTCAGTATGCCGATCATATCATCGATTCACCTGTATATGGATGCACCTCCCGATAATGACCGGCAATCCCCTGTCCAGTTTTATCCACTCGGGAGTATGGAAGAGCAGTCGTGGTACAGCAATGTCGTAAAACAATCCGAATTCGTATGGATCGGCCAGCATACGATCGATACTTATCAAGGTAATGTAGCGGTTATCAGTTTTGTGCGCAAGCTGTATTCGCGCGCTGGCGACTACAAAGGCACTTTGCTCATTAATCTGAAGGCAACCGATGTCCAGAAGCTGCTCGAAGGGAAAGGGAAGTTCTCGAACCGGCTGCTGCTCGATTCGGGTGGAAGGATCATTACTCAAATTGGCAGCAATGAAATAAGTCGATACACAGAGCAGTACATGGATATTGTGGAACTTCATAAAAATGACGGTGTCACCTATATAAAAGGCGAGAAAGCCGATTTCGGCTTGAAATCCCTAATCGTATGGTCGAATATAGCGGCTTCCGATTGGATGCTATTCGACGTAACTCCCTGGGACAAGGTTACGGAGGGAAGCCGCCGAATGGCAATCGCGCTGACGACCATCGGATTGCTGGCGATTGCGGTCGTACTGCCGATCATTTTGTTCCTGAACCGGCAGTTTACGAAGCCTATCTATTTGCTGCTCAAGCTCATGAATCACTATCCAAGCCGAACTGACGATAAGAAGATGCCCCGCGATTACAGAAATGAATTCGGCGAGTTATTCCATGGTTATGAGAGACTGATCGTGCGGATCGAGGACTTGTATAGCTCGCTGGGTGAACAGTACGAACGTCAACGGGTCACGGAGATTAAAGCGCTGCAGGCGATGATCAATCCGCACTTCTTGTACAATACGCTTGACCAACTCAACTGGATGGCGATAGGAGCCAAGCAGGAGAAGATGAGTCACGTGCTGGAATTGATGGGACGTATGCTGCGGCTCAACCTATCGAACGGTGAATCACTAATAACAGTTCGCGACGAGCTCGAGCTTTTGCAATGTTATATACAAATTCAACAAATTCGATTGACTGATTCATTCGTTTATCGTTTTGACGTGACGGAGAGTTGCAAAGATCGAACGATTCCCAAAATGACGCTGCAGCCTTTCGTTGAAAATAGCTTCAAGCACGGGTTTCACGGCAGAACCTTCGGGACGATCGTAATTATCATCGCCGAGGAAGGTGAAAATTTGGTCATCGGGATAGAGGATGACGGCGCCGGTTTCCCAGATAAGAGTGAGACGCAAAAGAACGGAGTGCGCGGCGGATATGGCATACGTAATGTTCGCGAACGGCTCGACGCGTTTTACGGGCAAAACTACCGGATTGAGTTAGGCAACGGTGCCTTAGGCGGCGCGGTCGTCACACTTCGCATACCGCTTCATGTTCAAGTATAGACGAACGAAAATGGTGTTCTTTTTATGATCATTTTTTATTAAGGAGGCACATCAATGAGCTGGAAGATCGTAATAATTGACGATGACCGCAACGTTCTCGAAGGCATGCGCGCATCGATTCCGTGGGAAGAGCTGGGGGCAGAATGGGTTGGAGAGAGCATTGACGGACGCATGGGACTCGAGCTCGTCCTCGAGCTGCAGCCAGACATCGTCATCACCGATGTGAATATGCCCGTCATGAATGGCTTAGAAATGATAGAACGGCTGCGCAAAGAGCATTTTGAAGGCAAGTTCATTATACTGAGCGGTTATTCTGATTTCGAATACGCACGTCAGGCGCTTCGGCTAAGTGTCGACGATTATTTGTCCAAGCCGGTGACGATACAAACGCTGAAAGAAGTCTTGCAGCGGACGGTAGAGAATCTGTCCCAAGAGATGGAAAAGCGATTCAACGATATAGTTATGCAGGAGAAGTTGCTTCAGTACGAGCCCTACGTCGCCAAGGAGTGGCTGAGATCCCTAGTGACTGGTACAGTACGGGAGGGCGATACACGTACAGCGGAGTTGCAGAGTTTTACATCGGAGTGGAAAGGCCGTCATCTCGTGCTAGGCCTGGAAGTCCAAAAAACGGACGTACTCGAAGGCTGGAAAATGAAGGACTGGAGCCTGCTTCGTTTCGCCCTTAGCAACGTGATTCAGGAGGTGGTCGAGCCGTTATGGCCGAGCTTCCACTATATCGAGTTGCACAGACATAGCTCCGTAATCATGCTAAATTTGCCGGACGATCCGTCATCGGACAAGGAACTGCTGAAACAAGTCGAGGAAACAAAAGAACGAATCAAAAGCTGCATCCAAACCTACCTGCGTCTTCAAGTGATTCTGGCTGTCGGTACGATCGTTGCTCATTGGCAGCATGCCGCAGATTCCTTTGAAGCAGCCTTCAAGTGTCTGTCCGAAGAAAAAGATCGCAGGTTGGGTATCCAGTCTAGCGATCAAGAACTGCCGATTCGTTCCCAGCGCTTCTACCATCAACTGGCAGAAGCGCTGCGAAATTTCCACGAGACGCAAGCGGAGGAGATAGTTACCGTCTACTTGAAGCAAATCGAAGAACGGAGAGTGATCAGTTCTGGCGAGATGCTCGACTTCAGCCGAGAATTGTGGGCGGTATTGTCGTACTCAATGCATGACGTTGGAGTGGAATTGGAGGACCCGATGCCGGTTTTCGATCCATCCGCAGTAGGCGAAGACGAATTTACCCCTGCGATGTTAGGGCAGTGGCTCGGCAGCGTAATCGGGCATATCGTAGGAGGCAGGGAGTGGAAGGAGAACGTCCGACATAAACAAGCAATCGATTTTATGATCCAGTATGTGCACGAGAATTATGCCGACAATATTACGATTGGTGATCTGGCGGACAGGGTGTTAGTTTCACGAAATTATCTAGGACAGATTTTCCGCAACGTCATCGGAGAAACTTTCAATCAATATGTTACCCGAGTGAGGATGGAGAAGGCAAAGGCAATGATTTTGGAAGGTAAGCTTTACATTTACGAAATCGCCGAGAAAGTCGGCTATTCGAATATTCCGTATTTCAGTACGCTTTTCAAAAAATATACCGGGTTAAATCCGACTGAGCTGCTTAAGAAATGACTAGTAGAAAGAACACCGGTTTTCATATTATTTGAAAGTTATTGTTGATTTGTATTATACAATTGGCTATGGAAGTCTTTTATAATTGAACTCAGGTTAACAATAAAATCAGCTTAGGTGGGTGGCAGAAAATGAGAAAAGGCTTTTTAATTTTGATGGTTCTTCTATTAACAGCAATGGTTACGGCGTGCGGCGTCGATAAAAAAGAGCCGGCGGCAAGCAGTTCTCCGAAGACATCCGAACCGGTCAAGCTACGTGTTACGTGGGCTGGAGCGCAAAACCGTCATGATGCTACGATCAAGGCTTTGGAATCTTACACCAAAAAGAATCCGAACGTTACCTTCGAACCAGATTACATGGGAGCAGATACGTATTTCACAAAGCTGGCAACCCAATCGGCTGCCAAGAATTTGCCGGATATCATGCAAATCGATACGATCAATCTGATGGAATACGGCCTTCGCAATCAGTTGGCAGACTTGTCACAAGGAATCAATACGGCGGATATCGATAAAAACCTGTTGAGTGCCGGAGTAGTAAACGGCAAGCAGTACGGCATTCCGATCGGAGCCAATTCAACCACACTCATTTACAACAAGGTTGCGCTTGAAAAGCTGGGCGTTACCGTTCCGGCAAATGGCTGGACATGGGATGAGTTGATAGCTCTGGCCCGACAAATTCAACCGAAGCTGGAAAAAGGAAAATATGTGCTCAGCGACTTTACTACGGCTCCGCATTCTTACGAAATCTACCAGCTCGCTCAGGGTAAGGGCTTCCTTCACACGCCGGATGGCAAATTCAATATCGACAAAGATACGTATGTCCAGTTTGAAAAGCTTAACGCCCAGCTTAGAAAAGAAGGCATCGTGCCGCCAACCGATGTTGAGGTGGCAAACAAGACTTATGATCCGAAGCTCGACAATTTACTGAACGGCAATATCCTTTTCGTAATCAATTACGCGGCTTCCTTCAGCGGATGGGACTCGGTTCAGCCAGGCCAATTCGCGATGACGAACGTACCGAAAGGCAAGCAATCGGGGAGCTATTTACTCCCGGCCCAGTTCTTCACGGTTGCAGCCAATTCCAAGAATGCCGAGGATTCCAAAAAGGTAATAGACTGGTTTATCAATGAATCTGAGGCAGGGGATATTTTGTCACTCGTAAGGGGGGCGCAGGTGTCTAAAAAAGTGTCCGACAGTCTAATGCCGAAGCTGAAAGATTCGGAAAAAATGATTGTTGAGCAAGTCACACGCGCAAGTAAGGACGCTGTTGCCTTCACAAGCAGGCCTAAAAGCTATGGGGCATGGTCGGGTGAGTATACTAAAATTGCTCAAGAAGTGGCATTTGACCGCAAGACCCCAGAAGTCGCATACGACGATCTGAAAAAGAAATATGAAGAAATCGTAAAATAATGGAAAGACCCAGATATGGAAATCTTAATCGAAATCGGTTTCAAGAAGGACACCGTTGAGGTGTCCTTTTTTTAAGCGAACTTGCATCAATACAGGAGGTGGAATCTAGATGGAGACTGTACCTAAAGTAAAAAAAAGCAAGCGCAAGAAAAATCTATTTGAAGGATACTGGTTCATATCACCATGGCTGGTTGGATTTTTCCTACTGACAGTTTGGCCGATGGCGTCGTCGCTCTATTTCTCTTTCACCGATTATTCACTGTTGGAAGCGGCCCATTGGGTGGGTGTAAAAAATTATACAAAAATATTTACTGACGACGAACAATTTCTTCGCTCCTTGAAAGCTACATTCTTGTTTGTGTTGTATTCTGTTCCACTTAAACTGACGGCCGCATTGCTGCTTGCGATGCTGCTGAATCAGAAATTGAAAGGTATTTTTATTTACCGCACCGTCATTTATTTTCCGTCGCTAATCGGATCCAGTGTGGCTATTTCAATTTTGTGGAGTAATATGTTCGGACGTGAGGGCTTAGTTAACAGCATTCTCGCTCTGATCGGAATAACAGGTAAAAATTGGATCGGAGTGCCTGAAACGGCGCTCGGGACGCTCGTTATATTGGCGGTGTGGCAGTTCGGCTCGTCGATGGTAATTTTCCTTGCTGGGTTGAAGCAAATTTCGCCAGAACTGTACGAAGCATCGTCAGTGGACGGAGCTGGCAGGATCCGAAGTTTTTTCAATATTACACTGCCCATGCTGTCGCCTATTATCTTGTTCAATTTGGTGCTGCAAATGATCGGGTCGTTCCAAATGTTTACACAGGCGTTCATTATCACCCGCGGAGGTCCGCTGGATACAACTTATATGTACGCACTCTATATGTTCGAAAAAGCATTTACACGCTTTGAAATGGGCTATGCCTCTGCACTGGCCTGGATTATGTTAGTGTTGATCGCTATCTTGACTGCGCTTATTTTTGCTTCGTCGCGGTCCTGGGTGTTTTATGAATCGGAAGGAGGGAAGCGCTGATGCAGACACTCAGGCGCAATCGTCTAGTCTCCCAATTACTTCTGCTCGTTATCTGCTTGGTTATGATATATCCTGTGTTGTGGTGGTTTGGCGCCGTGTTTAAACCAGCCTCAGAGATTAGCTCGAGTAATCTGTTCCCCGCTAGTCCGACCTTAGACAATTTCACTTACGGATGGAATGCGATCACGAACCACTCATTTACGGAGTTTTATGTCAATACCCTAGAGCTGACCCTCGGCGTTGTAGTCATGTCGATCATTTCCTGCAGTTTGGTTGCCTTTGGTTTCGCTCGTATGAATTTCCCGCTGCGCAACATATGGTTTTCCATCGTGCTAATCACACTCATGTTGCCGAATCAAGTTACGATCGTACCGCAATACATCATGTTTGACAAGTTCGGTTGGATTGACACTTATCTTCCTTTTTTTGTATCTCATGCGCTTGCGGGAGGGATCGGCGGTTCGTTTTTCATTTTCCTTCTTGTCCAGTTTATCCGTGGCATTCCACTTGAGCTGGACGAAGCGGCGAGAATAGACGGATGCAGCTCGTTTATGATTTATGCCCGCATCATTATGCCGTTGCTTTTGCCGGCATTGGTGACGGTATCAATCTTTTGTTTCCTGTGGAACTGGGATGACTTTTTAGGACACATGATTTACATTAAGTCAATTGATAAATACACGGTTGGTCTCGCGCTGAAGTTGTTTGTCGATTCCGAATCGGCGACACCTTGGGGGCAATTATTCGCGATGGCACTGCTCTCGGTAATGCCTGGTACGCTCGTATTCTTCATTGCGCAGCGCTACATTGTAGAGGGGGTTGCTACCTCCGGTCTCAAGGGCTAGCATTTCTAATTAATGGGATATACAAGTTGTCTATGGTACCAATCCTTTCATACAAAAAATATGCAGAGTTATTCGATGAGGAAGAAATGAAATTAACCGATGTTAAAGCCTAGCGATTCGCAATGAGATTGTGACTAGCTTTATAACTCGGGAGACAGAGATTGACGTGGACATGGTAGGGAATGGCGGTAGAGATTCGGGGATTATGTTGCTTTATCAAGAAGCACCAAACTTGGCAACTCCCGAACAGATTTCTGACGTAATTGTCTTTTTGGCAAGTTCGCAGTCAGCATGGGTCAATGGCGCTGAAATTCTGGTTGACGGGGGATATTTTATTGGAGACTAGCTATAAGAAGGGAGAGACACGATGACTTCGAACAATAATTCTCAAAAGCCTCTCTGTATAAAGGCATCGGAGCAATTGACGCCTCCGCAGTGGGCGCTTCAAGAGCAACTTCTATTTACAACCCTCAATAAAGCGGCAAGTGAATTTGTTGATCGATATACACATTCGGATGGCACTTTGATTTGGCGTAATGATTGGCCAGGCATGGACGGTTCGGATGATCCGTATGAAGGTTTTATGAATTTGGCGCTCTTATATGTTCTGGGGGGGAGTGCTGAATTACATGAGGTATCACGTAAGATATGGGAAGGTATCACATGGCAATGGACGGAATATGGGCAAATTCATAGAGAATTTGATGGGTATTATGATTGGATGCATCACGGTGAAGGCTATTTATACTTATATTTTCTTGGTTTGGCTGGACCTGCAACACCCAAAGATCGCCAACGTGCCGTCCGTTTTGCAAATATGTACACAGGGGACGATCTAGAAGCACCAAATTACGATAAAGAGAATAAGCTGATCCGCTCGCCTTTAACGGGCAGTCGTGGTCCCAGGTTTCAAGTCACCGAAGAAGACTGGAGTACACATCGGGGAATTTTGGATGATTACTTGGCACCATACGAAGATATTCCGGGTGTCGATTTTGCAAGCGGTAAGTGTCCATGGTCAAATGATGAGATCTATAGTCAGATTCTTCAGAGGATGAATGAGCGGATGAACCGAGGTGACGTGCCGCTGAATTTGAATGCCACAGGGCTGCTTACACATGCCTTTCTTCATACGGGAGATGATCGGTTTCGGAATTGGATTGTTGAGTATGTAAGCGCTTGGGAAGAGAGGACGCGATTAAATGGCGGAATCATTCCGGACAATATTGGGTTATCTGGCGAAATCGGTGAATACAACGATGGTAAGTGGTGGGGAGGGTATTATGGCTGGCGTTGGCCGCATGGTTTACTTACCATTATCGAGCCTTTGACGAATGCATGTATGAATGCAGCCATGCTTACAGGTGACTTGAACAATTTGCAACTGGCTAGACAGCAGATTGACCGAAATTGGGAGCTGCGTCAAATGCTAGATGGCAAGTGGGTCGTTCCACACAAACATTTCGATAGCGGTTGGACGGATTTCCGTAAAGCATCACCCCAATATCCTGTGTACCTTTGGACGATGTCAATGGCGACCGAAGACTTAGAACGAATTGAACGCATTCCGAAAGATCACGATTGGAATGAGGTTATCGTGCCTACGGTTTCAGGCGGCGACAAGAAAACTGGACGAAATACGAAGCATTACATTGGCAATACGCAACCATGGTATCAATATATTCGCGGGCGGAATCCTGATTATCCAGAACAGATTTTATCGGCGAACTATGAACTTATAGGCAAACAGCTAGCCAAAATGCGCTCACCAGAAGGAGATCCATACAACTGGACACAGCGGTACAGCGAGGGTGACTTCTCCAGCATACATGCTTGGCAAGAAATGTGCCCACTCTATTTTGAGGGACTCGTGCAGTTGACGCTAGGTGGTCCCATGCACCTTTCACATGGCGGGATGCAGCATGGTCGCGTTCGATATTTTGATGTTGAATCGAAACGTCCTGGATTGCCGACCGGTATATCCGCATTGGTGGAGAAGCTAACGTACGATTCAGTTACGATTCATCTGGTCAACACTAGCTTATTCGATGATCGGGAAGTGATTGTTCAAGCTGGTGTATTTGGAGAACATCGGTTTTTACAGGTGGAAATTATGAATCAAAACGGTGATGTGACCGAAACAATAGGTGTTGATGGAAAATGGCTTCATATTTCACTTCCTGCGGGTACAGGTATTACGTTACATGCGTCGATGGAACGGTATGTCAATGAGCCAACATATGGGATGCCTTGGCCAGAATAGAATAAGCAAATGTTGATTAGTGGGCGAGAAAAAGCTGAACTAAATTGAAAAGAGATTTTCATGAAATCGCAAAATTGACTGAGATAAAGGTAGCTAAGATTCATCCGGATCAATTCGAACAATATGAGCAGCTCATCGTGATATCCCGGAGAGGAACGAGTGAGAGAATTATCGAGTTGTAAGTATCTAGGAGTTGATGATTCACAAAATCTATTAAATTTATATAAGCTAATGATGAATCATTTCAAGTTTATGTCATGGCTTGTATACGAGACTAATATTAAAGTTTTGTATTTAGGTACAGTTCCATTTCAACCTATGCTTGAAGATCACGAAACAATTAAAAGAAGAAGTGTAATATACAATTTAAAGGCATCTTAGGGTCACATTATTGAAATTTAAACACGAGCCAAATTTGGTATCGTGTTTTTTTGTGCAGCAACGATCATTTTGCGACAATTCATCTTACAATAATCATGCGAAACGTCAAATCATAATACAGAAAGCGCCAAAACTTAAATACGAAAACATCAAAAGTAGTGCTTAAAAAACGACAAAAGAAGTTACAATTCACATTTTTTTTTTTTTTTTTTTTTTTTTTTTTTTTTGTGATTTTTCGTAAATAACTGTAAATGTTCAAATCTTTGTAGTTACCAAATTAAGTAAAGCCGCGCAAGGGAGCGGTGTATCTGTTTCGGAATCAACAGAGCTTTCAGATTCAAGTGTAATCGAAGCGGTTGGACAGGGGCTATATCGAGACCAAGGTCCGTTTATTGGGATTAATACAAGACTGTTTTTAATCAGCGAAAGTTTTGCAGCGCATCAACCAGTTCGAGAGCTTGCTTTTTTGCTCGATACGCCATTTACAACAATTAATTCGCCGGTAGTCATTCTGAATGATCAAGATTCGCCATTTTTCAAACAGTTTAAAGGCACAATAACGGATAAAACGAAAGAATTAAATGATTTCGTGAAATCTTTGGAAACAAATGGTATTGTTCCCGACATTACGATGATGGATTTTCTTTTATCTAAGGAAGAGCCATTAAATGATTTCGCATTACCTGTCATTAAACATGTCAATTCTCGGATGGAATTACATGGGGCTTTATTATTTCGTCAGAGCGCAAGCACAGATATTCTGCTTAATAATGAACAAGTTCAAAGCATCATGTTTCTCGTAGGGAACGGGAATGCGATGCAGAAATTAAAGGGATTTTCGTCAAAATTCAATTATGGGCGGGTTGCCAGGACGGGCTGCTTGGATGACAAGGATTACGCTTTTTTTATCAAAAAAATAAGCAGCAAAATCATCGCACGTCAAAATGTGAGTGAACTTTCGGTTATTACGATTAAGGTAAGCATGAATATATCTGCAACCGAACTTGGAGAATAGATTACTGGTCTTAAGACTGAATACGTCAATGAAATGGAAAAAGCACTCAGTAATCATTTAAACGAAATGGCTACCAACACGATAAATAAAATACAAGAGGCGAATTCAGACGTTCTTGGCATCGGAAAGGAGTTAAAAGCATTTCATCCAGATATATGGAAAACATTGGAGTGGAGAAAGGATTATCCTCGATTGGTGATTGAGTCACATTTTGAAGTTAAGATTTTGAATACAGAGATTGAGTGATGAAAGGAAATGAACAAGCTGGAGAAATGACACTTAGACAGTGTTGTTTCTCTTTTTTTGTAATAATGGATAGTATTCTTTAAATCGAATAGTCATTAAAACAAGAAAATGGAATTGAACAGTGGTGTAATTAAGCGCAAGGCGTGATAATCAATTTGCGAAGCTTGAGTAAATGAAGAAGTTCATAGAGATGGTCAACTACAATCCCATTATCCCATAGAGGCGTAAGCAAGAATAATCGTATTATAAGATATAATTTAGAAAGGACGGTAAATATCGTCAGACAGTCTTACAAAATTAGGAGTGTGTGATTAGATGATAAAGAGCATTTGGCAGAAGAGAAGAAGTGTCATCATAACATGGCTCTTGTCATACTTGGCGGTCTTGTTACTGCCGATCTTGATAAGCGTATTTGTATATCAAGAATCTAATAATGCCCTTGAAGGTGAAATTCACAGAGCCAATGAAGCGTTGTTGAAACAGGTTCGAGAAAACATAGATAAGGAATTTGCTAATATTACAAGATTAAATTCAGAGATCACCTGGAACACCAAAATTCAAGATCTCATGTTTACGGATAAATTGACTAAAAGTGATTATCAATTCTCACTGTTTCAAATCGTTCAGGATTTGAAAGTGTTCAGAACTTCATATGCTCAAGTTACTAATTACTATGTCTATTACTTACCAGGTGATGTCGTTCTATTGCCAGGGGTTGTACGAAGTAGCAAGGACATGTATGAAGAAAACTATAAGAGTCCTGAACTTAGCTACGAGGATTGGATGGCTTTGTTAACCCAAAATAAGCGTGCTGTTTTTATTCCATTGACATATAGGGGCGTAACGGAAAGTATTCATCCGTCTATTGCCTATATGAGTCACCTTTCTTCTAGCGAAGATGCGAAGCCAGAAGGAACGGTTGTCATCTATATAGACAGTAAGAAATTATTGGATGCTGTTCACAACGTGCAATTGTTTAACGGTGGTGAGGTGCTGCTGCTGAATCAAGATAATCAGATTCTGTTGTCTAGTAAGGAAACCAGCCAACTTCCAGCTTTTAAGAATCATGCTTTTACAGAAGAGTACGGCTCTTTTCATGAGACATACAACGGTCAGGATTCTGAGATCTATCATATCAACTCTACTATCCCTGGCCTCAAATATGTGACAATTGTGCCTAGCAATTTAGTATTGCAAAAAGCAAATAAAATAAGAAACTATACATTTATCAGCATTGCTTTGAGTATTCTCGGGGGGAGTTTGTTGGCGTATTTCTTTTTGAGAAGAAACTATACGCCTGTTTCACAACTAATACATTCTTTTGCCGATGAATCTTATGGTAGATTGGGTACTGGACATAATGAGTTTCAATTTATTCAACACATGATCTCGAATACGTTAAGTGAAAAAGAACAGGTAAAGGTTCGCCTTACGCAGCAAAATTATTTATTACGATCTAATTTTATGACCAGGCTGTTAAAGGGGAGGTTAGACAATCAGATATCGATTGAGGATTCACTAACAACTTACGAGATGCACTTTGGTAGTGAACAATTTGCGGTCCTTTTGTTTTATGTAGAAGCCAATGATTTGTTTTTTGAAAGTATAAAAGGAGAACACGGCGGTGCCGATAAGCTGAAGTTGCTCCAGTTTATTGTGACAAACGTTGTCGAGGAAATGATAAATTCCAAGCATATTGGCTATATGACGGAGATTGATGACATGTTAGTCTGCCTCGTCAATCTCAGAAGCATGGAAGAAGGATCTCCCGAACTTCGTGAGATTGCATGTGAAGCGCAACAGTTTTTAAAACATAAATTTAAAATAGATCTAACGATTTCGATCAGCAATGTGCATACTTCGCTTGCCAGCATAACGAGCGCATATAAAGAGTCTGTTGATGTGATGGAATATAAGCTTATTCTTGGCGATAAGGATATTATTTCTTTCGATGAGATTCAAAAGGAAGCTCTTGCCGAAATCCAGCACGGCTACTATTATCCACTTCAACTTGAGCAGCATCTTATTAATTTCATGAAGGTTGGAGATTATGATAAAGCCAAAGAAACCTTGGATGACATCATTGAAAGGAATTTAAAAATGAATCCGATTTCTTTGTCGCTTACTCGCTGCTTGATGTTTGACCTAGTTAGCACAATGGTGAAAGCGCTACATGAAATTGGTGACATGCTGGATGTTTCACATGTAGTGAGTGTAGAGGGGATCGAAAAGCTTACAAAGTGCGAGACCATTCAAGATGTACATCTGCAGTTGACACAAATGTTGAAGGACGTTTGCGACATTACGTTTGATAAAAGGAAATTAAATCAACTTCAATCGAGACAAAATGACTTAAGTGAGTTGTCGCAGGATATTATAAGTTATATTCAGCATCAATTTGATAATGTGAACTTAAATATTACAATGATCGGTCAGCAATTTCAGATGAGACCCACCTACTTATCTAAATTATTTAAAGAGCAGACCGGTGAGGGGCTACTTGATTTTATTAATAAGGTCCGTATTGAGAAAGCTAAAGAATTATTAACCAATCATAAGCTTACCATGAATGAAATTTCTAGCATGGTTGGATTTAATGAAATAAACAATTTTATCCGAATATTTAAAAAGCATGAGGGCGTAACGCCTGGGAAATACAGGGAAACGTCTGTTAAATAAAAGGGAGAGGTCGTTATAAAGGCCTTCTCCCTTTATTTTTGCCACGGATAGCGAAAATAGTAGATGAAATTGCACGAAAAGTTGATGGTGATTCATTTTTTGTTGATGCTTTTGCAGGTTCTTTTTATATTTTTTCCGTAGCCGCTTATTCATAATGAAGATGCAAGCAGGGAAAACAAGCGAAATATTAACAATTATTCAGGAGGGTTAAAAAATGAAAAAGAAAATGAAATTAGTTTCAACAATCGTATCTATAGCTGTGCTGAGTACGACGTTGATCGCTTGCGGAAAGCAACAAGATAAGCAAGAAGCATCTCCATCCGCTTCTGCTTCAACACAATCAACTGCAGTGACTTATCCACTTAAATCGGATGTAAAGCTTTCTTATTGGACAGATGCGTATAGTCCAATGCTGCAACTCAAGCCAAGCATACAAGATATTCCTTTTTATCAAGAATGGCAAAAGAAAACGGGACTGAATATTAATTTCCAAGGTCCTGCTGCTAATCAAACAAAAGAACAATTAAATGTTATGTTAGCATCAGGTGAATTGCCAGATATGATCGAATATCCTTGGCTGGACTATCCAGGTGGTCCTGAAAAGGCGATCAAAGATGGCGCCATTTTGAAATTGAATGATGTTATCGATAAATTTGCTCCGAATTTAAAGAAATATTTGAAAGATCACCCTGAAATCGACAAAATGGTAAAAACAGATTCTGGCTCCTATTTTGCTTTTCCGTTTGTTCGTGGTGATGAATACTTAGCTGTTTACCAAGGCCCCATCTTAAGAAAAGATTATTTGGATGAATTAGGCCTGCAAGTGCCGACTACCATTGATGAGTGGTACACTGTTCTGAAAACATTGAAGGAGAAAAAAGGACTAGAAGCGCCATTATCGTTCCTTGGTACACCTCGACCGCTCGCCGGAGTTAATGAAGGGGCATTTATTGGTGCTTACGGGATTAATAACTCCTTCTTTGTGGACAACGGTAAAGTGAAATACGGACCTGCTCAACCTGCATATAAAGATTACTTAACAACAATGCGTAGATGGTATGCAGAAGGTTTGCTCGATAAAAATATATCAACTGTGGATGGAAAAGCGCTTGATACGAATATTACATCTGGCAAATCTGGGGCAACTATCGGCAATGCAGGTGGGGGAATCGGCAAATGGATTGGAGCTGTAGCTGGCAAAGATGCGAAGTTCGATTTAGTTGGTGCTCCGTATCCAGTTCTGAAAAAAGGCGATAAGCCAATGTTCGGCCAAAAAGACTTCCCATTCGTGAATGGTGGAATGGTTGCTATTA
Organism: Paenibacillus sp. J31R30; assembly: GCF_059692115.1. Taxonomy (NCBI): domain Bacteria; kingdom Bacillati; phylum Bacillota; class Bacilli; order Caryophanales; family Paenibacillaceae; genus Paenibacillus; species Paenibacillus sp. J31R30. The sequence continues at coordinate 755,652 of NZ_JCAUAV010000002.1, forward strand.
CGGGAAAAAGTAAAAATGTGGAACTTGCTGCGAAATTTCTTGATTACGGTTACAGTGAAGCTGGTCATAACTTCTTCAACTTCGGTACCGAAGGTGTTAGCTACACGATGGTTAACGGAAAACCAACGTATTCAGATTTGATTATGAAAAATCCTGAAAAACTTACTATCGCGCAAGCTATGTTGTTAAATATTAAAGGAAATTCAAGTGGACCTTTCGTTCAAGATAAAGGTTATGCGGAACAATACAACCAACTGAAACAGCAAAAAGATGCGATATCGACATGGCAAAATACGGACATCATGAAGTATAAAATGCCTCTAGTTTCGCCTACACCGGAAGAAAGTTCGGAATTTGCTAAAATAATGAATCAAATCAATACCTTGGTGGATGAAACAACTCTCAAAATTATTTTAGGCGCGGATCCTATAGATAGCTTTGATAAATACTTAGAAAAATTAAAGTCGTTGAATGTTGATCGGGCAATTACCATACAACAAGCTGCATTGGAACGTTATAACAATCGTAAATAGTTATGCGAGAAAATAGGGGGGGCGTTAGTTTCCCCTATTTCTTTTCAAACAAATTGAAAGCAGGGAATTCTATGGAAAACGGACTTTCCAAAAGTTATTTGCAACCCAAAATAAAAAAGAAAACATTGAAAAATATACTCGCTCAAGATTTTCTTCTAAACAAATCGCTTTATCTCATGATGCTTCCAGTTATTGCTTTTTATGTGGTTTTTCATTATTTGCCTATGTATGGAGCAATTATTGCCTTTATGGACTATATTCCTATAAAAGGTATAGCGGATAGCGAGTGGGTAGGATTTCAAAACTTTCAAAATTTTCTGAGTGGATTTTATTTTTGGCGCATACTCAAGAACACAGTAATTATTAGTGCTTATTCTATATTTTTTGAGTTCCCGGCGCCCATTCTACTTGCTCTACTGCTTAATGAGTTGAAAAATAAAACGTTTAGAAAAGTTGTACAGTCGGTTTCCTACATGCCGTACTTTATATCCATGGTCGTCATCTGCGGAATAATTACAGATTTCACAAATAGCGGCGGCGTAATCAACTCCATCGTTACTCATTTCGGCGGAGATGGTCAAGCTATGCTGCAGAAGCCTGAGTTATTCCGTCCTATTTACATCTTGTCTGAGATATGGCAAAAGGTAGGATGGGAGTCCATTATTTATGTAGCTGCTTTAATGGGTATTGATCAGGAGCAGTATGAGGCGGCAAGGATGGATGGGGCAAGTCGTTGGAAACAGATACTTTACGTTACCTTGCCTGGCCTTGCTCCTACTATTACTATTATGTTCATTTTACGCATGGGTAATTTGCTCAATGTCGGATTTGAGAAAGTGATTCTACTGTATACTCCGATTACGTATAGCACTGCGGATATCATTTCGTCATTCGTGTATCGCAGCGGTTTATTGGAATTTGACTGGGGATTCAGTACAGCAGTTGGCCTTTTCAATTCCGTTATTAACTTGATCTTACTCATTCTTGCAAATCAAATCAGCCGTAAAGTTAGTCAAAACGGATTGTGGTAAAGAGGTGTCATACATGCATAAGCCTAGTTTGTCAGAAAAAATATTTGATATCGTTCTCGTTCTTATTATGTTGATGTTTATTGCTATCACAATATACCCATTAGTATACGTTGCATTAGCTTCTATTAGTGATGCCAGCCAGTTGATTACACATAATGGTTTTCTTTACAAATCGTTAGGGTTTAATCTTGATGCGTATAAGCGTGTATTCACAAATCATCATATTCTAACCGGTTATATGAACACAATCATTGTTGTAGTTGGTGGAACATCTGTGAGCCTACTCCTCACTTCACTTGGCGCTTATGTGTTGTCACGGAAAAACGTATTTTGGAATCGTGTATTTATCTTTATTATTTTATTTACTATGTTTTTCACTGGTGGTCTAATTCCCCTATATTTAATTGTAAAAGGGGTAGGACTTTATAATTCTTTATTTGCGGTCACTCTTCCATTTGCGATTAATACATTTAATTTAATAATTATGAGAACTTCATTCAGTGCGATACCAGAAAGTTTAGAGGAATCAGCCAAAATTGACGGAGCGAATCATTTTATTATTTTGTTCAGAATTATCATTCCGTTATCCATGCCAGTCATTGCTGTGATGATCTTGTATTATGCCGTGGAAAGGTGGAACGGCTGGTTTTATGCATCCATCTTTATACAAAACAGAGCATTATTCCCATTACAATTAGTATTACGTGAAATATTACTTTCCAATTCGACAGATGGTATGTCAAGCGGAAGCGATATGGCTGAGGGACTTCAAATTGCGGAAACAATTAAATATGCCACAATTATGGTTGCTACTTTGCCTGTTCTACTGATCTACCCAGCTATTCAGAAGTACTTTGTTAAAGGCGCTATGGTAGGAGCGTTAAAAGGATAATGCCGGGAATCTGAATAGGGATTCGTTCAGTCAAATGAACAATCCCATTTTCAATATAATTTTGTTACCGTGAACACTTCGTCATAGGAGAGGAGCAAAAGAAATGAGTAAGACTGATGAGCAAATTTACAATCAAGATGAAAGGCAAGAGGTACACCAAGGAATTCATGACTACACAGCTGAATCCGAGTGGATTAAACCAGATAATCAGCTTCTTTTGGAACAACTAGAATGGTTCAAGGATCAAAAGATTGGATTCATGATTCATTGGGGTCCTTACTCTCAACTTGGTCTTGATGCATCTTGGTCTCTAAGCGATGAAGATGCGGTGTGGTCCCGGGAGAACATCGATTGGGAGGATAACGAGGATTCGTTTAGAGATCAGTATTTTAATTTGAATCGAACATTTAATCCGATACGATTTCAACCTGAGTTATGGGCAGAATTGGCACACGAAAGCGGGTTCAAATATCTAATTTTTACTACGAAGCATCATGACGGCTTTTGCATGTGGGATACAAAGACGACAGAATATCGAATTACAGGCTCGGAAACCCCATTCCATACTCATCGATATGCGAATATTGTCAAGCATGTATTCGATGCGTTTCGCGAAAAGGGTATGGCGATTTCAGCTTACTTTTCCAAAGCGGACTGGCACTCCCCCTATTATTGGGCACCTGGAATGGAAAGTAGTCGATCAACTTGGCGTGGACCGTCCTATGATCCGAAACAGTATCCATGGTTATGGGAGAAGTTTGTCAAGTTCACGCATGAGCAGATTGAGGAACTGACGACCAATTACGGCAGAATCGATGTCCTATGGCTAGATGCTGGTTGGGTTAGTGCCAAAAAATACGGTCAAGATATTCGTATCGGCGAGGCAATTGAAAAAGCGCGCGAGCATCAACCATGGATGCTAGCTGCAGATCGAACGGTTGGCGGACTCTATGAAAATTTTATAACACCTGAACAATTAACTCCTGACAAACCACTGAATGTTCCATGGGAAAGCTGCATAACGCTGGGAAAATCATGGGGATACCAATTTGGAGATCATAAGAACTACATGTCCACACGTCAGATTGTCCACACGCTTCTTGAAATAGTAGCCAAAGGTGGAAATCTAGCTCTAAATGTAGGGGTTCAACCTGATGGAAGAATACCGGAGGATGCTGTTCATCGGATGAAGGAGCTGGGCGCGTGGCTGAAAACATATGGTGAGGCCATCTATGGCACAAGAATATGCGCGCCTTATTATATGGAGAACTGCGCATTTACTGTAAAAGCAGAGACAGTATATTGTACTTATTTGTATGATTCGAAAGACGCGCAGGTTAAGGACGTGATTAGTATTCCTTATAAGGAACGAATATCGAACATTGAGTTAGTTGGAACCAATGAGAAGCTTAATTTCAAAGAAACGGATGATGGTTTGAGCGTATGGCTTCCGAGCTCTGAAATCACAGAAGAGGCACCAATCGCACATGTATTTCGAATAATGAAGTGACGAATTAATTACGATATTTGAGGTGATTGTAACATGCAACCTATCAAAGCAGGGTTTCCTAATTATGTCATTCGGAGTGGTTTAAAGAGGATAGTGGATAAGCTAGAAAACAGTCGTATAGCGAACATCGCTTTCATTGGGGGATCTGTGATGTTAGGATCTAGATCTTCAGAACAAGAGCAAACAAGTTACCGGGCACTGACGTACCGATATTTTGAGCGTCGCTTTCCCGATGTAGCATTCAAGTTCATCAATGCAGCAATTGGCGGAACCGATTCTACTTACGGTGCATTTCGGTTCGAGGACCATATCATCAAACTTGGGGCTGTCGATCTTTTATTTATAGAGTTTGCGGTAAACGATGCTGGAAACCGGAACGAATCCATCCGGGCAATGGAGGGAATCGTACGCCATGCCAAAAGATTCAATCCCCATATGGATATTTGTTTGCTTTATACAGCCAATCAATCTGGCTCCGAGAGCTATTCGGCGAATGGTAAATTTCAGGGGAATATTTACAATCACGAAGAGGTTGCCGAATATTACCAACTTCCTTCCATAAACATGGCAGCTGACATCTATAGCAGAATCGAATCGGGAAATCTGAAATGGGAAGATTTCAGTGCGGATACTGTACATCCGAACGACTACGGACACGCCATATATGCCCAGTCACTCGTTGTTTTTTTGGATGAGGCGATTTGTACAGACAAAGTGAAATCAACTAATAAAATGGAGCTTCCTTTGCCGATGGATCCATTTTGTTACGAGTCAGGCAAGCAAGTAGATCCTCTTACGACCAAGATTAGCTCTGGTTGGCAAATAATCGATAGATGGACTACCGAGAAAACTTGCAATTGGACGCCACCAGCAGATATCTTCATGGCGGAGACCCCTGGCTCTGAATTTATGTTCCGTTTCACTGGAATTGCAGTCGGCATTTCTATGCTGGCTGGTATGGACACCGGAGATATCGAGGTTTCAATTGACGGTGAATCATTTCGTCAGATATCGCTATTTGACAAATACTGTCCGATGTTCTATAGACCGAAGATCGTTACGTTTGCCGATGAGCTTGAAAGTGGGGAGCATATTGTAAAAGTTCGAATATCTACAGAAAAGCACGAACAAAGTGAAGGCCACACAGTCAGAATTTTGAAGCTGCTTGTGAATGGAGAGCTATGACAAGGATCAAGAGGCAACGTGGTATCCAAGGCATTAAGGTTCATGGATTAGATGTTATTTTACCAAGAAAAATATACATTCTTAAAGGTGAAACCCTTAATAAGGAACAATTGAATCTGTTTTTCAAAAATTTAATATTAGCTAACTCGTCTTATGATTATAAAAATATAATCATTGACGTAATCGGGAGCTATGGGAGACAGTATGACGGATTTTGGAGAATGGAATCAGATAGTTCAGCATCAGGGTACTCAGTGCCAAGCACTCCGTTCACTTTAATCATAAATGTTATGGATAGAGCCTTAAAGACCGTATTTACAAAAGCCTGCACGGTGGAGTTAGTTGATAAATCTAATTCTACAGCGGTACGTCTATTAGCAATCGGTGACAGCATTACAAGGGATGGCTCCTATTTGAAGCAATTTTCAAAGTTAAGTAATATTAGTACGCAAGGTACAAGAACTTATGATACTATGGATGATCCTGTTAATCGCGAAGGACGGGGTGGTTGGACACTAAGGAATTATATGTCTAACATCGGAACGACAGCAGGTGATAGTCCATTTGTTTTCCCTACTACGGTTAGTGGAAGTGCCTACAAGGGTAACACGGATTTTTGGATGAAAGTCTGTTATACAAATTCTAACGATTACGATTATCAAGGATTCCAAAAGATCGCAAGAGGTTGGAACCGTTCGAGTTACGTCTACGATGCAAATGGTTATTATACAGAGCCTAGTGTTGGTGATGTTATGGTTGACCCTTCGAAATCAGAAGGACAGCAATGGGTTCAATGGAATGGAAGCCAGTGGGCGGTAATGTCCCCGCAACCTAGTACATTTGGGGTTGATTTTTCGAAATATATCCAAAGATTTTCTGCTGCTTTCCCTGATGGTACGCCCACTCATGTCTCTATTTTACTCGGGGCCAATGACTTCCAATTAACAATAGGTGTAACTGATATCGATGTATTTATTTCTAATTTGAACACGTTAATAAATTCGATCCATGCTTATAATAGTGAAATCAAAGTGATTATTAATTTACCAACGCTTGGAGCAGGTCAAGATGCTTGGGGTATTCAATTAGGATCAGGTGCAATTCAAGAAAATTATGACCGAAATATGAAGCTGGAAGCACAGAGGCTACTGTCCGAGTTTGATACCGATACGGCAATTTCAAACCATATTTATATTTGTCCAATGGGGCAATGCTTAGATACTGTATATGGGTTCGATTACACAATTGAAAACGCGAACATTTATTCAACCGTGCAAGTGACCCGTTTTAATAATTGGGTTCATCCCAATACTACCGTAGGACATAAACAAATGGGAGATGCACTTATAGCAGTAGTTCAGAAGACTAGATAGTGAACAATTGGACGACCATTGATCTGGTTGGTGGGAGCAATAAATGGATGGAATGATTTTATTCGTAGAGGAGGTCTCATTAGTGATTACCAATTGTGATTGGTTGGAAGTAGCATGGGCCGATATTACACATAAAGTTGATCATACAAAAAAACGGATAAAGGACACATTTCCTCATGTATCCGTGAATGGCGTTTATGATGACAATGCGCTTGATTGGTGGACGAATGGGTTTTGGCCAGGCATTCTTTGGCTGTTATATCGGGAAAATAAAAATCCCATTGATCGTGAGCTCGCTGAAAGCTGCGAGAAGAAATTAGAGCTCCCTTTACAGGAATTCGAACTTCTTCATCATGACATCGGATTCATGTGGATTCCGACATCTGTCGCCAATTATAAAATTACAGGAAATCCGTTGTCTCGCAGACACGCCCTTACGGCGGCGAGTCACTTAGCAGGTAGATATAACCCTGAGGGGCGCTTCGAGCTTGGATGGAGATGCCTGTATAGGTTGGGCCATTATTGATTGCCTGATGAATTTACCGCTATTGTTCTGGGCAAGCGAAACAACTTCTGATCCTAAGGTTTCGACATATCGCCAATAGCGTGGATCTTGCCTTCCTTCTACAGCGATAGCTACGGCAATTTTTGATTTGGACACGTCAAAGCCAATGTATTTTGTGACATTACTCATAGTAGAAACCGACTCCTTTTAATTAGTAGCTTTGATTGGGATGGCAATGGAAACTTGCTCTAAATCCATTGTTTCCGAATTAACCTACGTCGAAGCAAAAGAGGATGTCGGTTTCGTTCATTATATCTATTTTTCGGTTCAAGGCTACCGCTGTTTCTATTTTCAATCCAGTCAAATACTTCTTTTTATGAACCTGACGATTTTCAACCACGTCGATCAGCGCTGGATCAGCACATCCAGTCTAATACTATATTTTCATCGGACAATTGGAAGCCGGCCTGTTGCACAAACTTCTCTAGCATGGTTCGTCGTCGTCCTTCGCGTTCCGCCAGCAGCAATTGCTCGAAAGGCGCTTGTGTATGCTTGTCCTGTTGCTGCGCCACGTTTTTAGCGTAGGCCGAGTTCATACCGCTATCATTATCATTTTGAGAAAATAACGGTCGAGCTTCGACCGCATCATGCATGCCAGACTTTAAGGGAAATCTTATAAGTTAGTGACGAACTGTCAGCCAGCAACAATGGCTACCTATTTAAATTTCTACTTACCTAATTCGTCTACGGAATTCAGAAGGGGAAACCCCGTAATAAGCTCGGAATTGTTTCGTGAAATGGTGAATCGATGAATAGCCCATATCCTCGGCTAAATCTGTGATTGAGATATCACTCTCGAGCAAGGTTACAGAAACTTGTTTCATGATGGACTTGGTCCAATACGCTTTAGGCGAAAGGCCAGAGGCCTGTTTAAACAAAAAATGAAATTGAGTCCTTCTAAGTCCAGTCTCCTTGAGCCAACGCTCGTAGTAAAAACCAGTCGAGGCCTCTTTTTCGATTCTCTCCATAATAGGTCTAATTCGGTAATCGATGTTTCGGTTCAATGAATGAATTTGAACTAATTGTAAGATAAATGCTTTCAGCAAGCAGCTTACAATCCCGGCGGAGTATGGTGTATTGCTTTCATGATGTTCGATGAGGTCAGCGAAGATTTCAGTCAAAGTGATTCGATGTTGCAGCTCCAGAAGATGAGGCAATGAATCCAATTCTGTGCCCTTTTTAACAATGGTCATAAGTTCAGAGGCGAATTCTAAGCGATTCCAAACGATATGTTGGTCGCTTTGTATAGGCTGATCCATCCAAAGATCGCAGTAAATATTGTACGAGGAGAGCGGCGCTGTCGGTTCGGAATAAAACCCGTGTTGAAGCATTGGGGGAATATAAAGCAGGTCTCCTTTTTTTATGGCTAGCTTACTGCCACCCAGAGTTAAAGATCCCAGGCCTCCATCGATTAGATGGAAGGCATAGCAATATCCGATACGGTTAAATTCATTTGTATTTCTATTAGTAGGAAATCGATAATAATGGGCAGTTCGGACAAAAGGCTGAATTGTAAGTAGTGGACTCTGTAGTAGTTGTATACCGGCATTCCCCTTTCAAATCAAATCAATTCAAAGATTATTATATATCAGATTGATCACCGTATAAATTGATAAATTTCTGAATGATTATCTAAATATTAATGTTCAAATAAATGCTAGTATTAAGGAGTGATTTAAAGAATTTTGTATTTGGATATTGGGTAGTATTGCGGTAATTTGTACAAATTATTTATGATTTAAAGGAGAGGCTGACATGAAAGCAAAACATCCTGAAGCACAGTGGTTTGACGAGGCAAGATTCGGAGTTTTTATCCATTGGGGACCTTACTCTTTACGCGAAATTGAAGCATCCTGGCCACTGATGCCTTATCACCATCAGCATTTACATGTGGATGAATATGAAAGTCTGGCAGATGAATTTAACCCGGAGCTATACGATCCTAAGCAGTGGGCGCGTACGGCGAAGGAAGCAGGGGCCAAATATATTGTTTTCACCGCGAAACATCATGATGGTTTTTGTCTTTTCGACACGAAAACTACGGATTACAATTCAGTTCAAAGGGGAGCTAAAAGGGATTTACTTGCCCCATTCGTCGAGGCAGCAAGAGAAGAAGGTTTAAAAGTAGGATTGTACGTTACCACGATTGATTGGCATGATCCGGATTTTGCAACTATTCCTATCTTGACTGCTCATCAATCTCCAAAGCCTAATGTGTACGAGCCTAACCGTTGGTGGGATTTCCACAAAAGATTTGTAGAACAATTGCGTGAACTACTAACGAATTATGGTCGTATTGATTTGATCTGGTTTGATGTACCTACTTTTGAGGCTGACCGATGGAGAAGTAGCGAAGTTAAACAGATGATGCTAAATCTTCAGCCTCATTTGATTGTGAATGACCGGCTTCCGGACGTTGGCGACTACGAAACACCTGAACAGTTCGTTCCTGTACATCCTCCAGAAGAATGGTGGGAATCTTGTATGACCATGAATGATCAATGGGCGTACCATTCTGATCCCGAGGCTTATAAAAGCACGAATACATTATTGAATACGATTCTGGAAGTAACATCAAAAGGCGGGAATCTGCTCTTGAACGTAGGACCACGCCCAGACGGAACAATGCCAGAAGAAGCTGTTGAGCGACTGAAAGCCATTGGCAAATGGTTGAAACATTCAGGAGAAAGTATTTATGGAACTAAGCGCGTTCCCGAGCACTACCCGCCAAGTTTTTACGGACCTCTTACAATGAAAGAGAACACCGTATACTTGCATGTCAGAGATATTCCACGCTTCCCTGTTGAGCTTCGTGACGTCGGAGGCGATGTAAAAAGTGTGAGACTAGTATCTACGGGACAAGCATTGAATTATCGGGTGGAAGTTACGAATGGTTTAGCCGGAGGTCTTGCGTATAATTATTTTAAAGTAAGTCGAATATCCATTGATCTTCCTGTAGCGGTTTGTAATGAATGGAATACCGTTGTGGCGGTCGAATTTGAGTCGAATCCTGTTTGGCCGAAGAAAGCCATAAAGTAAAATTTAGGTATTAATTTGCCTCAAGATAGAAGGTGTGATGCGAAATGCAACGCTTCGGAAGTGTAATTAGAGTAAAAGAAGATAAACTAGAAGAATATAGAAGGTTGCATGCGAATGTGTGGCCAGATGTTCTGAAGATGATCCAAGAATGTAATATTCGAAATTACTCCATTTTTTATAAAGAAGGGCTCTTATTCAGTTACTTCGAGTACATTGGGGAAAGTATTGATCTGGATATGGCAAGAATGGCAACAGATCCCTTAACGCAGCAATGGTGGAAGCTAACTGACCCGTGTCAGATACCATTAGAAACTTGCCAAGAGGGAGAAAGGTGGGCTGTTATGGAAGAAGTCTTCCATAGCGACTAATACTGAGATGAAACAAAAGGAAGGGGCCGATTAAGCCACTTCCTTTTGTTTTTCTTACACTAAGACAACATGTACATATACTGTACTTGTATAACGATCAATCTTTACTAATGTGAGCAACTCACTTTCTAGAGTTGCTCACATTAGTTTTCATAACCGCTTCTTCCGATATTGCAACGGCGTGCATCCGATTTGACTTTTGAACAATTGAATGAAATATGAGGGACTACGAAAGCCAATGGTAAGAGCTAGATGCTCAATTGATAACTCGGTGGTATGTAGCAACAGGCAGGCCTGCCTTATACGTATTGCTGCTAGGTAGTCTTGAATGGTACTGCCAGTTTCTGCTTTGAATAAGCGAGATACATGGTGTTTAGAGAGATGAAGAAAGTCTGCTATGGCATCTAATTGAAATTCCTCGTGAAGTCGCTCTTCCAGCCAAGTCATAATTTGTTGGGAATAGCGTTTCTGCACACCTTGCTCGTTGGGGATTGTTCGAGAGTGCTCAATCAAAAAGCGCAGGGTATCCAGTAATGGTAGCATTCGAACGGCAAAGTGTGACATGCGCTCTTGTGGCGTCATGAATTCTACGGTACCTTGCAGGGTTTCTATTAGCAGTAGGAAATGTGTACGGACAGTTTCGGATGTTAGGCAGGTGGCTTCCATGTGACCATCCCGAAAATACTCATAGAACCGCATTAAAGCAGGAAACGGCTGCAAAAAGGGATGTAAGGCTACCGGATCAAACTTGATGACTGTGCGGCAGTAAGGATGCTGTTCATCAATTTGAGCAAACACCTTATGCAATTGGTAAGGCGTGAAGAAATATAACTGACCAGGTTTCATTTCGTAGATACGTTCATTAACGATTACCGTTCCACGGCCTTCATGAATATATAAACATTCCAGCCCTTGGTGGTAGTGATAGTAGCCTTTTATCGGCTTACGATCTATTGCACGAATATTGAGGGTTAAGGGCTGGCTAGTGAAATCCATTATAAGCATTCGATTCAAAAGGATCTTCTCCTTAAGTAATAGTGATCAATATAGAGATATTTTAACACAACATACTGACAAAAATACGGGTTATTTTCCGCTACGATAGAGGTAGATTGTGCATGAGGAGAGATGAAGTAATGATAACGGAAGATATTCGGCTTGAATCTACAGTTCAGGAGTGGGTGGCTACCGCTTGGCAGCAATGTATTGAAAAAGTACTAGTCACTAGTTCAAGGATTGGTATAGGGTTTCCTCACGTATCTAAGGACGGACGTTATGATGATAGAGAGGCCGATTGGTGGACGGCAGGCTTTTATCCAGGGCTGCTCTGGTTGTTGTATCGAGAGTCAGGAGAGGAAGTTTTCAAACACTATGCGCAGGGTTGCGAAACGAGACTCGATGAGCCCTTGCAGCAGTATGAAGCGTTGCATCATGATGTCGGATTTATGTGGAGTCTTAGTGCTATAGCACAGTACAAGCTACTGGGTGGGGAGGCATCGCGACGTCGGGGCCTGATAGCGGCTAGTCATATGGCAGCACGGTTTAATGTGAAAGGAGGATTCATTCGCGCATGGAACGGTCCTGGTGTCGAGGGCTGGGCAATCGTAGATTGTTTAATGAATCTACCACTGCTATATTGGGCGAGTGAAGAGACTGGAGACCCACGCTATCGCTGGATCGCTGAAGCACACGCAGATATGGCTGCGAAGGAATTCGTTCGTGCGGATGGCTCGGTTCATCACATCGTAACATTCAATCCGGAGACCGGCGAACGGACTGGCGCTAGAGGCGGACAGGGCTACTCGTCAGAATCAGCATGGTCACGTGGTGCAGCTTGGGCACTTTACGGTTTTGCGCTAAGCTACAAATATACTGGGAAAAAGATTTATCTGGATACGGCGCTTCGGGTAGCGCATTATTTCATTGCCCATCTACGTGAGGATCATGTCCCTAAATGGGACTTCAGAGCGGGACGAGACAGTGACCATATTGTGGACACGTCTGCAGCAGCCTGCGCAGCTAGTGGGTTACTGGAGTTAGCTGACTTGGTTGATGAGGGGGAAGCGAATTACTATCAGGCATGGGGAGAACGTATAACTTTAGCACTTTACGAAAGCTATGGGGCTTGGGGTACGGAGGAAGAAGGACTCATTGTCAAAAGTACGGTTTCCTATCCCGAAAATAGGGACGTACATGTTCCAGTCATCTATGGTGATTATTTCTTTGTTGAGGCGCTTTCCAAGCTGAAGGGACAAAAGGAGTTGTTCTGGTAATGAATCATGTCAGTCAGAAGCGAGAAAGCAAGACGGAAGCAGTGACGAATCTTATGGTTAATTATGTTAATTATGAAGACTTCGGTGCAATGGGAGATGGCGAGACAGATGACATGTCAGCAATTTGTGCAGCTCATGCCTATGCCAATTTGCATGGTTTGCCGATTAAGACGAAACCGGATGCTACCTATTATATTGGTTCAAAGGCTTTGACAGCCGTAATCGAAACGGATGTAGATTGGAGTACTTCCAGATTTACCATTGACGACACGGCAGTAGAGAATAATAAAATGCCTTGTTTTCATGTGAAGTCGGTGCATAACCCCTTTGAGCTGAATATTCAGTCTCTGATCAGAGATCAGAAACAATTGGATATCTCTTTAGAGGACAATTGTTACGTTATTGTAACCAACGCCAACGTGAAAAAGTTTATTCGTAGGGGCTTGAATCAGGACAATGGAACTGATCAGACGGACTGCTTTGTTTTGAATAAAGACGGGGTCATTGCATCACCGATTGATTGGAATTATGAGGAGATTACCAAAGCTGAGGCATGGCCAATGGATAAGACCTTATTAAGAATCAATGGTGGTATCTTTACTACAATAGCTAATCGCGGAGAGTCCAAATATGATTATTATGATCGCGGGATAAGCATAAATCGTTCTAATACGGTGATTGACGGGGTAATCCATTATGTTACAGGTGAGGTAGGACACGGATCCCCCTATAACGGATTTTTAACTGTCAAGCGATGTGCGTATGTAACAATCCAGAACTGTTTTGTGAGTGGTCATAAGATTTATACAACCATTGGTTCGGCAGGTGAGCCTGTTACGATGGGAACTTATGATCTTTTGGCGAATAGTGTCATTGATTTTAAGCTGTTGAACTGCAGGATGAACAACATTACAGACCGAACCCGTTGGGGGGTTATGGGCTCAAATTATTGCAAGAATATTGTGGTAGAGAACTGTGTATTATCACGTCTGGACGCGCATGCGGGTGTCTCTGGTACGTATACCATCAAAAACAGTATGATCGGATGGCATGGCATCAATGCCATTGGCAGAGGATTATTAACATTAGATAATGTTGTATCTTATGGGAGTTCACTCGTACAATTTCGGAGTGATTACGGCAGCACGTGGGAAGGTAATGTTATCATCCGGAACTCCAAATGGATTCCATCCGTCGGAGATATCTGCACTCCCGAACTTTTTTCAATGAGTAATAATGGCGCGCATGATTTCGGCTATGTGTGCTACATGCCTCAAAATGTGGAGATTCTCAACCTGCATATAGATGATTCTAACGTGCCGGAAGACTATGAAGGCTTGTTTTTGTTTGCTGATCCTCATGACAATGAGAGTCATGATAAATTATCAGAGATGGATAACCCGCCGTATCCATACGTATCTTGCGAGAAACTAATTTGCCAAAATGTCACTACAGTGAGCGGTAAGAAACCGAAAATATGTCGAAATCCAATGCCTTTTGCCGAGACAGATGTGTTGATGTGAAATAAGGGATTTGTCATGAGTAATCAGGCAACCGGCCATCGCTAGGGGAGACGGAATATGAGAAAGGAGCCAACTTTAGTTGGCTCCTATTCTTTGTGCGCTCATTTAGAAGTTCGAGATTGTTCAGCCTTCTGGGATTTCACTAACTTTCGATTTCAATCGATACTCAGTCGGAGTGGCGCCGAATCGTTTTTTGAACAAAGTGAAGAAGTATTTCTTGTTTTCCCAGCCGATTTTGTCGATGACCTCATCAATATTATAGGAAGATTCTTTTAATAACTCAGACGCTTTGACTAGTCGGACTTCAGAGATATATTCGGCGATGGATTGAGAAGAATGCTCACGAAACAGTTTTCCAATATACGAGGAAGTCATCTTAAATTGGTCAGCCACCATATTGGTAGTGAGCGAATGGTTCATAAAATGGGCTTCAATGTACTTGATGACGTTTGATACGACGATCTCCGATTTCTCATCCTTGTTTTGCTTAATTCTTAGTACAATAAACTCGATAATGCTCAAAAATTCCGTATGAATTTGCATGAGTGTTTCCAGATTTTTTATTTTATTGTCGAAGGAAACATAATCAAGCGCAAATGAAATCGTCCCGTTTTTTTCCATTAGATTGATCGTGTTAAAAATGCTAGTCGACAAGTATGACAAGGCAAACATGATGTTGTTGTAGCTGCAATCTGATAAGGTCTCGAACAAGCTTTTGAGTAAGGTACTTGTTTCGTCAAGACGACCTTTTTTCAACATATCGAGGAATTGCTCGATCAAAGCATTGTTGATATTAAATGCAGATAAGGAGGCGAAGTCCATCTCGTGTTGAAACAGAACGCATGCGTGACCGAACTTGATCCGATAATGGGACAGTTCGACAACTTCTTCGAACAGATGCCTCCCTGCCAGTAAACTCTCTCCCGGATTACTTACAAATGCAGAAACACTTATTTTGCAGTAATGGGCATACACGTTCTGGATCTCTCGAATGAGGTGATTTAACTGATTGGTATACATGGTCGATTGATGCATCTCAACATCGTTCACCTCAACATTGAGGAGTGTAACAATCGTATTCCCCCCGTCATCCCATGTTTCGCAAGGAAAGGAGGGATATACAATCTCGTTGATAATATTTTGCAGGGCGTATTTCAATAACGATTGATCCTTCATACTGTACTGTGATAGGAATGCCGTAAAATGGTCAATTTTAAACAAAATGACCACAATCGTGCTCTTCGGATCAATGGCAATTCCATGTTCCTTTATAGAGTCCTCATTTATTTCAAACGATGGATTGCTAAACATCAAATTCCTCAAATACTTTTGCTTAAGCGTAACCAAGTTTGACTTATGAAAAGATTCAAGAGAAGTTAGTTTATGGCTAGTAGATTGAAGCGAATTGAGAATAAAATCGAACTCGTTGCGGTCATCTTGATTATCGTTCTTCGATTGGTCCATCTGACGAACCATAAATCGCAGATTGCGTATGGGAGCATATAAATTTCTAGTAAGCAAAAAAGCCGAAATTAAACAAATAATAATCATGATAAAACCGATTGATAATGAGATGCGCTTTACTTTCCCGATACTTTCCGATATGTACGAATAAGGAGTAATGTTAACCAATATCCATGGACTCGAATCATAAGTTGCATACGTAATGACAGAGGATTTGCCTTTGTAGTCCATAATCATAGTTCCCGATTTTTGATTAGATGCTAATATGTTGGAGACAAATGGCTGGTTGGTTAAGTCCTCCCCGAACAAATCTTCCCCTGAATTAGAATTTGTAACAACACGTCCCTTGTGGTCAAGGATGAGAATATTGCTTCCCTGTAAAGAATTCGCTTCTTGAGAAGAAGATAACGGAATAAAAATCCAAGACATCCTGACATTAACGATTAGCGCATTTTTCAATTTTCTCGTACCAGGAAAGTATTCCGGCACGATATAGGTAAATACATCTTCCTTTTTTTCTGGATCTAACTCGGATACCGGTATCCTTCTAGGGATGGGAGTAAGAATACTGATAGGGTCGGAATCCGAAATCATTCGAACGATTTCTTGATCAATAAAGTTATTTTGTCGATAGCCGGTATTTGGGCCGACTGTATAGTAGGTTTTGGAATAACCATTATACAAGTAAGCAGACTGTAAAAAGGGGATACCTCCTAAGTAATTGTCAATATTCCGAATACTTTTCAAAACATCAACGACCGGAATATCTTGACCATACATCAAATTAGCTGCATCTGGACCACTGAAAATAGAGGAGGTAATGTTTTTTGCATAATTATTGGTTGTCAGAGCATTCTGAAAGATCTGATTCATTAGTTTCTCATTCGCCATATTTAGTAAGCCAATGCTATAGTTCTTGAAGTTGTAGTTCAGAAAAAAGGACAGCACCAGCACGATGAGTGTAATGAAAAATGTGATCTTGATTAGTAGGTTGTTAAAATAATTCGGATTTTTGAAAGTAAATAGACGCCCCATGATGAATCCTCCCCTACCGCTCAAAATTGCTTGTTAGTCTCATGATTATATACGATACAGCCTGTCTAGGGAACGGAATCAGCCCTTTTTGAACTTAATTACATATTTTAAACCTCGTTATTGAACTTTTTCACAGTTTTTATCACTTTTGCAACCATTGTAGTTCCTGTTAGGCTGAAATCAGAAATAGTAGCATGACAGCTTAACACTGAACAACTTGGGGGTGACTTACTGTTTTTTATAGTAATTACATCGATAGCTTCTCATTACCAAAGGATTATCTCTTTTTCCCGAATCTTTTTTATTTGACAGGTTACTGTACGGAATAGTTCTTTTTAATAAAATAAAGGAGACGAATACACAATGAGAAAAAGTTATTTAAGTTTCTTTATCGCTCTCGTTATGATCATAACATCAATTGCAATACCTTTCCCTAACAGTGTCCAAGCTGCTGCTCCGACCAGTGAATGGTATAAAACTACCGATGCCAACGGTAAAGATTGGTTAAATTTACACGCTTATGGGAACACGAATATTACGGGAGTTGCACCTACTAATTATTCATTGTCAGATCTAGTGCTGGACATGGATTGGAATACGGTTACAACTCCAGGTTTTCCAAACTGGGCGCATCATGAGATTTATTTCGGATATCAGAATGCTAGCAATTATTATCAAGTATTTGTTCATGGTGGGAGCGGCGCTCAATTTCGAGTTAACAAAGTGATAAATGGTGGAGTAACTAATCTCACAAACACGATCACAGGTACTACCAACGCCTTAAATAATGAGACTTATATTGACGTTCTGAATAAAGTTAGACATTATCAAGTTAAGGTGAAGAACGGACTGATTACTGTAACTGTGGATGGTGTTCTTGTATTTTCAGTTACGGATACCAAATATACTAGCGGACAAATTGGTGTTGGCGCACAAGGGTATTATAATGTCCCTGGTGGCAACCTTACGAATCTTACACTGGCTGTTGGTGACCTCAAAGTGTCAAACAGTTCGGGTACTGATCTTGGTGGCAGCATCTTTGCCGGAGAACTCCCCAATTGGACGTTTAACGTACCAATGAAACCCAAACCGGATTTAAACCGTTTAGAAGAACATTTTGTTTATACAAATGGTTGGAAGATGCCGGCTTCCCAGGGCTGGGCAACCAACGCAGATAGTTTGGGAGTAGGCTATAAGGCGGAAGTCCAGAATCAGAAGTTGAACTTGGAATCGCCGGACACCGGACAAAGCTCCTTTTATGTTCAGAAAACGCTTTCAAGTCCATATTCAAAACCCTCATCTTCAACTGGCAAGTTTCAATTCAGTTATAAGCTGAAAATCAACTCCCTTACGGGAACAAGCAATATCAACATTACTGGGTTAGACGAAATCAATCCTCAGAGTCCTGTTTCTCAATTAAAGCTCGACAGTTCCGGAAATTTGACAGTTACCAACACAACTTACGCAACAACTCCAATTGCGGTTCTGAAAAATGGATATGAATACACCATTGGAATGGTTATGGATACGGTTTCAGGCAAACAGGATATTTATATCGGAGATGATGATGGCAATAATTCCATAGTAACGGGTTTGAATTTTACAAATCCATCAACTTCTGTTCAAGGAATAGTGTTTAATCTCGCAGGAAAATTTACTTTGGACGACCTGATCATGGAGGAATCCAATGTTAACTCGTTCCCCATTTTCCAGCAGATGTTCACTCAAAATACGCAAAATAAAGTGGACTATTTAACCGATCTGCCTGCAAAATTGCCTAACGGATTACTTTTTTCGAAGTATTCTTCTGACGTATATGTGAATGGGTACAGAATAAAGCTAAATGCCAATGACGATACGGTCATTCCATGGATAAATGGAAGCGATGTGCTTCTACCGAAGGATTTCGTTGTCAATAACCTGGGCACATCTGCTGTGCCGTCTACGCCGCACAATGGAATCGACTATGTATCCATCCAGGCGGTAGCTACCGAGAAACACAAAATATTTTGGACGGATCCCCAAAATGGCCCGCTTGTTGCGGTAAGCGATACGGCTAACTCGTTTACAACAGCGGATATCACCAGATTCGAGCAGACATTCGGCGTTTACGTATCACCTTCAGGAAGCGATTCGAATAACGGAACCTATAACAGGCCGTACCTAACATTTGAGGCGGCTAGAAATGTGTTGAGAACGAAGAAAAGTGGTACGGGTATCCCGATCGGGGGCATCACGGTTTATGCGATGGGCGGACAATATGCTAGAAACAGCACGTTTACACTCGATGCAACTGATTCCGCAAGAGCTAAAGCGCCTATTACCTACAGGGCTTTTCCAGGGCAAACCGTGAGTCTTTCGGGAGCGAAGAGCATTCCTTACTCCCAATTTTCATCGGTGACAGATCCAACAATCATTAGCAGATTGAAGACCGGCTTTGCAGACAAGATTAAACAAGTGAATTTGGGAGCTTTGGGATTCACTTCCGCCGATTGGGGTTCCATTCATCAAAATAATTGGAATACGCTAGACAGTCCGGACAATGCGGCACTTATTATTGATGGTAAAAAGCAAACCATTGCAAGATGGCCAAATGCAGATTTCGTAAAAACCGGTTCAGTCTCAAAGACGGGTGATAAAACCTCACCGGGGGCTGTGTTTCAGTACAGTGAACATGAGCAGGATTTATGGGCCACAGCAGACCAAATGTGGATGGAAGGATATTGGTTCTGGGACTGGTTCAGCGATGATTTGCAAGTTACCAAAGTAGATACTACTGCTAAAACAATTTCCGTAAGTACAAGCACGCCAACGGCATATGGGGTTGCAACAGACAAAAGGTATTATGCGTACAATCTGCTTGAAGAAATTGATCTACCAAGCGAATGGTTCCTTGACCGAAAAACGGGCATCCTTTATTTATATGCTCCGTATGACATTTCGCAGAGTGATATCAAACTATCGACACTAAATACGTCTTTACTTAGCATTTCGAATTCCAGCAATATCAATATTGTAGGGATAAAGTTTGAGGATTCGAATTACCGAGCGGCCGTCATTAAAGGATCCGATTCGATCAAAATCCAGGGTTCTAATTTCAATAATATCGGAGCCAATGCCATTACAATCGATAACTCAGTTAATGTTGATGTGTTGGATTCTGATTTTAATAATCTGGGAAAGGGAGGAGTCTATACAACGAATATTGGAAATCGTCCGACACTTGCTCCGGGTAATATCCGAATTCGAAATAATGTTTTTACAAGATACGGCATTGTAACCAGAACGGGTGCCCAAGCCGTCTCTATTGGCGGGGTTGGCAATTTTGTACAAAACAATGTGATTAACGAAGGGACCTACAGTGCAATAAATTTTCAAGCCGCGAATGACAATGTGATCGAAAACAATGAAATTTATGCCACTGACAAAGAAACCTCAGACGCTAACACCATTGGTACGGGGCGAGATTTCACTGTCCAAGGGAATGAGATCCGAAATAACTTGATACACGATATCAAAAGTTCAGAAGGTGGTCTAGGAACACATGCTGTTTATATCGATGATTCGGCAAGCGGCGTACGAATCACGAGTAACATTTTCTATAATGTCGACTCTGCTGTATTCCTTCATGGCGGAAGAGATATGATTGTCGACAGCAATATAGTGGCCAATTCCACAAGTTCGATTGATTTGATAGACCCTAGTTTACCAACAACATTTGATTGGCTGACACCACCAAACGGAACTTTATATACAACTTATATGGCGGTGCCTGCGGCAACAAGCGATCTTTGGAAATCTCGGTTCCCTACGCTAGCCAATGTACTTTCTGACGAGCCTACGAAACCGAAATATGATACCATTACAAACAATGTCCTCTATAATACGAAAAACGTTGGCGTGACGAATACGGCCTTGCCTTCAGGGACATTCGCGAATAATATAACCGTTACCGATGCAAGTCTGTTTAAGGATGCAGCGCATAATAATTTCGAGCTGGTTAAAGATGTCGGCCTAACAGGATTTGTGCCTCCTGTTTACAGTAATATAGGGCTGAAGTTGAATCCATACCGAACTACTTTTCCTAAGGTCTCGGATTTTAAGCTTCTTAATCCACAAAGCAATGCTGTTGAAATCCCTGCTTACCGTTTGCCATTAACTTGGGAGCCTGCAATTGGAGCGAACCACTATCAGGTCACGGTTGCAAGAGACAGTGCGCTAACTGATGTCGTCTATCAGGGTTCGGTGCCAACCAATTACTTGCAGCTCAATCTCGAATATGGCGGCAAGACTTATTATTGGAAAGTTGAGGCTATTAGTGAGTCAGGTCTATATCCGGACAGCAAATCTACGGCTGTAGCTAGCTTTACGACGGCTGTTAACGAAATTGTCGATAAGTACGAGCTCCAAAATAAAATCGCTGAAGCGCAAACCATTGATGCGAGTTCAGTCATAGGCTCCGATCCAGGTCAGTTTCCGTCTGAAGCAATAACGACGTTTAAGCAGGCGATTGATGCGGCAACTCAGGTTTCCAACAGCGCGATCACTCAGGGCGAGATCAATTCCGCATTGAATACCCTCATTCAAAGCATCAAAGACTTTAAGAAAAAACAGATTCAGGGCATAGTTGATTTAGGGCAATTATTAAGTAACAAATCCAGTTGGGTAGCTGCCAACGCTAACTATCTTTCATTTACAAGCAATAATGCGTTGACATTTGCTCCGCCAACCGGTAGTTCAAATAATTCTGCAGGCTATAATTTGAAAGTTCCAAATTACCCGATCTGGAGTTTCAAAGCTACATTCGATTTTACAGGTAATGCATACCAAGGCTTTACGATTCGTGGTAAAGCTGCAACGGGAATTCCATGGAATGCGGCAGACTACATGTTAATTCTAAAGAGTAACCAATTTGAATTGGCACGATTCGGACCTACAGGCAATTTTCCAGGAGGCTCAATCATCGTACCTAACGACATTGTGGCATCCGGCCAGGAGCATTGGATTCAGTTTGGAGCGCTGGATGTTAACGGCGGCGTCCGCCTCATTGTAAAAATTGACGGACAAACGATATATGACTATGTGGATTCAGATGGCTACATTTCGGACGATGGATTCTTTGGAATGTTTTCGAGTAAAGCGAATCCATTAATAATTAAACCGGATGGAAAAACGAGTGATAAGCAAGCACCGACAACTTCCGTTTCTGTTACACCTACAAGCCAGAATGGCTGGTATACGCAGCCAGCTACATTAAGTTTAGCAGCTACAGATGATCTGAGTGGAGTGTCTAGGTCGGTGTACAGTGTGGACGGTGGATCGTCATGGAAGAAGTATTCAACACCAGTCACTTTTAATCTAGACGGAATGAACAATGTTAAATATTATTCTTGGGACTTTGAGGGGAACCAAGAGGCTGCGAAGACAATCGATATCAATATCGATAGTCAAGCACCTGTAACGACAACTTCTTTAACCAATTCAACGTTAACTCTTACAGCCCAGGACAATGTATCTGGGGTAGCTCAATCGGAGTATAAGTTGGATACCTCAGCGACTTGGCTGCCATATGTAACACCAGTCAATTTTAGTCAAGCAGGAGAGTACACGGTCAATTATCGCTCGAGGGATAACGCGGATAATGTAGAATCCAAGAAATCAATCACGGTAACTGTTACTTCGAAACAAATCACGGCTACTGCGGGAAGTAACGGTACGATTAGCCCTAGAGGCATTACTTCTGTAAACGAAGGAACAAATGCAACTTACACGATCACACCAGATAACGGTTATATGATCGATGAGTTGAAGGTTGACGGAGCTAGTATAACGGTAACAGGCAATACGTACACGTTTACTAACGTAACAGGCGATCATACTATCAGTGTTACATTCAAGCTAGAACCAATGCAGCAGCTTATTGAAAGGTTTACTGCATCGGGTGAAATAAGAGGATCGTTGGTGAATCAAATCACGAACAAATTTAATCAGTCTATTGATCAATTAAACAAGGGACATAAGGATCAAGCGATTAAACATATGCAGGATGTTCTAAAGGATATTAAGAATGCGAAGCAGGGCGATATTTCTCCGTATGCGAAGCAAGGCTTGATTGCAGATGCAAATGCACTAATCGCAGCTTGGTCCAAATTTTAAAGCGTTTATTACAGTAATTAGGTAATCTTAACAAAGAATAACTAAACGGCTAGATTGTGACTGATGATGATGGGTACGCCAGACAAGAATATATGATTGATGCGTTGATTGTAGACGGCTGTCGTAACGAAAGAAAACACGGTCAGAGGCTGAGGCTTCTGATCGTGTTTTTGTTGTGCGCCTGGCATGGGCGATAACTAGGCGGTGAAAGTCCGCTACAGGCTTGGCAGTAGATGTGGCAGATAGATGAGGGGAAAGTTATCGCTCTTACCTGGGGAGATCTCACAGACGTGGGGTAGGAAAAAAATCCGAAAGACGGAGTAAAGCTTGCTGTGAGAAGTCAGCAGACGCCATAGTACGCGAATAGCGACAGCGATAAGCGGAAGGGCAGAACAGTCGTAAGTCTTGAGTACGAGGCCGTGACTCCGACAGTTTCAGGCACTAATGATAAATGGATACAGCAACTTGTGAGACACGCATGAGTTTAAATGGGACTATATCTGGGACGAAAGTAGATAATTCGGACGATACTGACTGTTTATTTAACGGATATCCGCTCTACTTGAACTTATTTGCATATTTTAAACCTCGTTTTTGAACTTTTTCGCAGTTTTTAACTCTTTTGCAACCATTGTGATCCTGTTAGGCTGAAATCAGAAACGGCAGCTTGACAACACAGCTTGTAAGGAGGTGGAAAAATTGAAAAGTAAAAAGCTAATTAAGGATTTTCAGAAAAATAAATTTCTGCTGGCTTTGACATTGCCCTTGGTGATATATGTTTTCATTATCAACTATATACCGATGTTCGGTGCAATTGTTGCCTTTAAACGGTACCAGTTTAATAAAGGCATATGGGGTAGCGATTGGATAGGATTCTCTAATTTTAAATTTCTACTTACCTCTCCTGACCTTATTAGAATCGTACGCAATACTCTCGGTTATAATGCGGTGTTCATCATTAGCTCTGTTGTTGCATCGGTGGCCGTAGCGTTAATGCTGTATGAATTGACAAGCAGAAAACTGTTGAAGGCGTATCAAACCATCATGTTTATTCCTCACTTTTTATCCTGGGTTGTGGTAGCCTATATGGCCTACGCTTTTCTCAATCCGAGATCGGGTATGTTAAATCACTTATTAACAGACCTAGGCGTAGATGTAATAGATTGGTACAATAACGCAACTGCTTGGATTTACCTCTTCCCGATTGCTAATCTGTGGAAAGCGGTCGGCATGGGAGCGATTATGTATTACGCTGCATTGCTAGGCATTGACCCTACCTACTACGAGGCGGCGAAGATCGACGGTGCGAGCAAGTGGCAGATTATCACGAAGATATCATTGCCATTCCTTTATCCGTTAATGACAATCTTGACTATTCTCGCCATCGGGCATATTTTCAGCGCTGACTTCGGTTTGTTCTATCAGCTTCCGATGAATTCGCCTACTATATTCCCAACCACTGACGTAATTGACACTTATGTATACAGAGCATTAGTCAACAGCGGCAATTTCGGCATGTCCAGCGCGGCTGACTTAACGAAATCCGTTTTGGGATTTGTACTTATCGTTACCACAAATGCGATCGTAAAGAAAGTGAACCCAGAGAATTCTTTATATTAATTCCGAAGAAAGGAGGAGAGTTGCATGGTGCGAGGTGCTAAGTTCAGCTTGTCTCGATTTGCGTTACACTTATTTTTCATCGCCATGTCAATCTCGTTCATCATACCGATATGGTCGATTATCTCGATCTCGCTGTCAAAGGAAACGGATATCGCGACGATAGGATATCGCTTAATTCCAGCCCATTGGGATTTGAAGGCCTATCGCTTCATTCTTGAGAATCCACTTACCATCTTGAATGCGTATAAAGTCACGATTATCATTTCGTGTATTGGTACAATACTATCCGTGTTGATGATTTCCATGTGTGCATATGCCTTATCCAGGAACGATTTCAAATTCCGAAGAATCATCACATTTTATTTGTTCTTCACCATGTTATTCAGCGGGGGACTGGTTCCCTTCTACATTTTGATGACGAATATTTTACATTTGCAAAACACGTACGCATCGCTTATTATTCCACTGCTCGGAAGCGTTTGGTATATGTTCTTGATGCGCACGTTTTTCCAACAGCTGCCAGACTCCCTTATAGAATCTGCTACAATCGATGGAGCAGGGGAAGCGCGCATTTATTGGACAATGATCATTCCGCTTTCGACGCCTGTATTGGCGACGGTTGGACTGTTTCAGTTACTTGCATACTGGAATTCCTGGTTTCATGCACTGTTATTTATTAACGATAAATCGATGTACCCGCTGCAGTATTTGCTCCAGGTTATGATGAGCAACATTCAGGAAATACTCAAGAATATGCAGAACGGCATACAAGTAGACGCCAGTCAGTTAGCTGAAATGCCGACCGAAAGCACAAGAATGGCAATGTGTTTACTGGCAATTGGTCCCATGCTGTTTATATTTCCGTTTTTTCAAAAGTATTTTGCCAAAGGGTTGACAGTTGGATCCGTAAAAGGTTAATTCCTGGATCGTTTAAAGATCGGATTTTCGAATTTTAATAGATAAATAAACATAATTCAAGGAGGGTTTTAGAAATGAAAATGTTAAATCGCTCAATGACGGTATTGCTGCTTTGTACTGTAGGGGGAGTAATGCTTGTAGGCTGTTCGAAGGAATCTGTAACCCCTAGCAGTAGTCCAAGCAGCATTTCAAGCAGTCAGACTGCAAAGCCTGAGGCATTAAAGCAGGTAAATTTAGTGTGGTACCTGCGGCTCTCGGAGCCTAAGAATGCAGCAGCGGTGATTCAGAAAGCCAACGAAATCATTCAAAGCAAAATCAATGCTACCGTGGACTTCAAGTTTATTAACCCAGGTGATTATAACAACAAGATGCAACTCATTATGGCATCGGGAGAACCATATGATATCGCGTGGACAGCGAACTGGGCGAATAACTACCTTGATAATGTAACAAAAGGGGCGTTTATACCTGTAGATGACTTGCTTGCCAAATACCCTGATTTGAAGAACAGTATGAGGAAGGAAATATGGGACGGGGTTAAAGTCAACGGGAAAATCTATGGTATCCCCAATAACCAAATCATGGGTTCAGCACCAGGGCTATGGTTTAAAAAGGATCTCTTGGATAAGTACAAAATTGATCCATCCAAATTTAAGTCTTTGGATGATTGGACGGCTGCTTACCAAACGATCAAAGCAGGTGAACCTAAAGTTTCTCCACTTCGCACAGGACTCCCAGATGCTTACTTGGACTTTGCTCCGGTTGTAGATGGCGTACAAGGATTGAAGATTGATCCGAAAACGTGGAAGGTCTATTACCAGCCGTACACATTAACGGATCGTTATAAACTTATGAGGGACTGGAACCAGAAAGGTTACTTCCCGCAAGACGTTGCTACGATGAAAGACGAATTATCGGTCATTAAAGCGGGGCAAATTTTTAGCAGATTCCAAACAATCAAGCCTGGTGGTGAAGCGGAATTCGGTGCAACCTATGGTTTTGATTTGGTGCAAGCTGCCACTGGTCCAGTAACTCTACCGAAAGCAGCTGGCCAAAGCACCTTGAATGCCATTAGCACAACTTCCAAAAATGCGGATCGTGCGATGATGCTGATCAACCTGATTGATACGAATAAAGATTTGTTTAACCTGCTGAAATTCGGTATTGAAGGACAGGATTATACAAAGGTGTCTGCGAATCGAATCGAACCGAAACAAGGCGGTTATAGCATGCCTGGCTGGATGATTGGCAATGAATTTAACAGTTACTTAATCCCTGGTCAACCAGATGATGTGTGGGAACAAACGAAGAAGTTAAACAATACAGCAACTGTTGATCCGACTATGGGCTTTACCTTTGATAAAAAGAGCGTAGAGAATGAAGTTGCACAGCTGAACGCGATTTACAATGAAATTAACCCAATTCTTACCAATGGTATGGATGATGTCGACAAAATGATGAAAATGACGACGGATAAGCGGAAAGCAGCTGGAGAAGACAAAGTCATTGCTGAAGCGCAAAGACAAGTTGACGAATGGCGCAAGACGCAACAGAAATAAAATAAGGGTTATTAACGGAGGGGATCGCTAAATGCGATCCCCTCCTCTAAATGATAGAGGGGTGACTTATGAATACGAATACGAATATTATACGGTTGCTTATCGATAAAGAAATGGATTGGACTTTACCTTCATTTGAGCTTGATTCATGGAATGAAGACATTTTGGGAGTCAGCTTTGAGCTCAAGGGGGCCCCTGGAATTATGGTTCATCCGGAAGGTTTCCGGGTATACAAGGATCATGACCATTTATTTCAAACAGTTAAAGTCAGAAATATGCAGTATGAAATGCTATATGATCAAGATATATTCAGAGTCATAGTGAATGAAAATTGGCAAACCATGCATGTAGAGGCTTTTGTTAAAGCTAATGCGGTCAGATTCGAATATATATTGAAGTTAATTGGAAGCGGCGAAGTATGTATCCGAAATATTCGCATACAAAAGGGAGGGTTCCCGAATCACCCAATGGTTCATGGGGCGCCTTACTTGCAGTGGATTAACGGTATACAAGCAAACCCGAAATTCGAACGTGAAATTACCGAACTCAAGTCAGAAAGAAAAGAATTGCCAACCCATATCCTACCCTATTTGGAAGTGTCACCGGATACAATTTATGAACTTGTACCAGATCGTAGGGGGATTGGGAAGTATAGTGACCAATTGGCATGGGATCCGCTGAAACCTAATGTACTTACAGATCGAACTACAGGGGAGCAAGTCCATTTTCACGATGATTACCCGATTTCAGGTTTTGAAGAGGTTATTGCCCCATCCGGAAAAAAATGGGTATATCCATATCACAAACGACCATGCGCTAGAACGCTCGAGGAAATATTCCACTTTGTTCCCATCTACCCAGGACCAGATGAAAATGATTTGAATACGTATTACGATCCTGAATTCGAAAAAATCTATTTGGATAAATTCATGGTAAGCACCAGAATGGAGTGCTTCCAAGAAGCTGCATTGATTTTATCCGAATATTATCGTACAACAGGCGATATAGAAGCTGGAATAAGAGCCGCTGTGATTCTGCTTAAAATTGCACAAAGCATTCCGCATTGGCCGCTCTATGGTAAACCAGACTGGAATTATAATTATATTAAAGGCTTTTTCCCACCTGATGATTATGATCGGTGGTTTGCATGGATCGCTGATGATTACGAATGGTACACTGTGTCTACGGGGGGGCATCTAAATAAAATCATTACCCTATTTGAAAATTTGAAAAACCCCCATATCTGGAACAAGCTCTCCGACCTAGGATTTGAAAATGCCAGAGAACATGTGACCAGTGGGATTATGCATATTATTCGTACATCGTTAAAGTTTGATGCGTACTATCGAACCGATATTTGGCGCTTCTTCCATAATACCATAGGGTTGCAATTTGATGGATTTATTACAGCTGGTTTGTCCATCGGCTGTCCAGAAATTATTCATTTCGTCATTGAAAAAGCAAAGGCTGCATTTGGTTACTTATTTATGGCGGACGGTATGTTTCCAGAGAGTGTGTCGTATTTGCATGATGTCGCAGGAGATATGGATGAGGCTATGAGTCGCATTCAAGGCTATTCCGATCCAGAAGGTTATTTGTCTGATCTTGATCATACTCGTATCGAATCCTTTCATCCCGAAAATGTAATTCCTAATTACAAGAATATTATGTTTCTGTGTAATCACAGAATGCTTTATCCTGACGGGTCTGTTATGACCATACATGATACTTGGGCCGAAAGTCAGGTAAGCCAATATCATCACGTCGGTCATCAAGGCGGAACGGCACCTATAGATAAGGTTTATAGCCCGAACTGTTCTGAACCTTTTCTTCTGCCTGAATTTGGACATGCGATAGTTGGGGCGGGAGCAGATGGTGATTGTGCCGAGGCACACCTTCATTTTTCGGGGCGATATAATCACTCGCATGAGGATATGCTAAATTTTACCTTATGGGCATACGGTGATGAGTTGGTATCGGATATTGGCTATTCTCATATGGGTGGCTATATCTATACAGCAACCGCTCATAATTTGGTTATCGTGGATGGGAAAAATCAAAGTGCCAGTAAAAAAGTAGGAAATCTCTTAAATTGGCATGTGCCTAAGGGAAGCACAATGGTTATGCAGGCGGAAGCACCCGAAATCGCTTATCCTGATACCACGAAATATCGACGTGCCGTGGTTGGGATTCCAATCACTAACGGGAAAAACCTATTTCTCGATATATTCGAAGTGTCAGGAGGTAATCGTCATGAATGGATGGCGAACGGCTGCGCTGATTACACTCAGCATGCAGATATGACGTTAACACCGTATAAGCATTTGGATAACCTCGATGAGAACGGAATTCCGTTAATACCTGAAATTGGAAATCATTCGGCGGCAGGTTCAAATTTGGAACATCAGTTACCTATGGACGCACCTTACAGTAAAAGTCATTACTATGGTGCATTTAGAAATGTAAACGTGTATCGAGATGATCGTCCATGGCAGGTGACAATGTCCGCAGCATTCCCAGAAGGTGAACAATTTCCAGGAGCAGGAGGTAGGGCGGTATCTGTCGAGCCCAAACCTAACCTTCGTCTGCATTGGGTAGCGCCTGCTCATGGGGAAGTCATGTTGTGTGAGGCGCCAAGACATCGATATAACAAGGAGCTATCGAACCTTCAAGATGCAATGGCGAATTGGAATGAAAATGTGATGCCGAAAATCATTGTCCGCAAGGATGGTACCGAAGTAGACAGCACATTTATCGCATTGTGGGAGCCGTTTCAAAATGAAGCATTTGTACAATCATGTGATAGAATCAACGACATCGCTAACGATCGTGGTACAGGTGTGAGGATCAAGACGGAAGGTAACGACATTCAGGTGATTTATCGTAAAAAAGAAAATCGTGATCCAATTGTATTCGGCGATATAACGATGGATGGCTCGTTTTTAATCGTGAATGAAAAGACAATTTCCGAAACGGAAAAAGAAACGAATGTTGATTTTTATTCGGGAACGAGCTTTTCCATGGATAAATTAAAGCTGGAACTTAAAAGTTGGACGGATACCGTTCTAGTTGGAACAGGTGAAGATGAGACCGGATATTATCTAAGAATAGAAGGAGATTTATCTTTGTACCCAGGAGAGCCTGACATACAACCGCATAAGGGGAAACATTTCATTGTAAAACAAGAAGGACATCGCAATCGCTATCTGCCGTTCGATCGATTAATGAAAGGCGATGGAGGAACGTACAAGCTCTACATCTCCCGGCATCCGGGCTTTACATTTGATGAAATCGCTCAAATGCTTAAGGAAGTATGCTTTCCGTATAAGTTCCTAACAGGAAGAGCAGAGGTTGTATTTCCGATTGAAGTCAATATGAGGATTAGAGAAAAAGGCAATGAGAAGAAGATCTGGGTAAGAACGGATGTCGATGCGATCATGACAATGCCTTCTATTCGTTCGGAGATCAGTTTTACAAGTGGTGATTGGGTTGAACTTTAAGATGAGTACGGAGAGATAAAGTGATGAGCGGAAACGCGAAGTGGATGAATGAAGCGAAGCATTTGGCATCATGGTGCACTTTTTAAGCAATACCCAGCCTAAAGCAGGCAATAAAGAAAAAGATTTTAACCGCATAATTGATTGATTCGACGTCGAAACATTCGATGAATCAACTCAAACATACAGGTGCCGATTGGCTTTTTTACACCAGGGCAGAACACGGGATATTACTGCTCATATAATCGTTATCTTGAAAGTCTTGTACCAGGCTGTTGTTCGAGGCGAGATCTCACTTTAGAACTCGCCGTTCGTGTGAAAGAAGCGGATAAGAAGTTCATCATGTATCTCCCTACTGAGGTGGACTCAAATGAGAGAGTTCGGGAAGCCTTAGGTTGGGACATACATCTCTCCGATAAAAGCGAATTCATGCAAAGATACATGAAATTTATTTAGGAGTATGCTAACAAGTTCGGTACGTTACTTGACGGTTGGTGGTTTGACGGCTGCTACAATGCTGCGGAGAAGTGGTGGCTAAGAACCCGGGAATGGGATAATTCCCGGTTTGATCAGGATTTATGGTATGCAGAAGCTGCTTGTGAATGGAGAGCTATGACAATGATAAAGAGGCAACGTGGTATCCAAGGCATTAAGGTTAATGGATTAGATGTTATTTTACCAAGAAAAATATACATTCTTAAAGGTGATACCCTTAATAAGGAACAATTGAATCTGTTTTTCAAAAATTTAATCTTAGCAAACTCGTCTTATGATTATAAAAATATAATCATTGACGTAATCGGGAGCTATGGGAGACAGTATGACGGATTTTGGAGAATGGAATCAGATAGTTCAGCATCAGGGTACTCAGTGCCAAGCACTCCGTTTACTTTAATCATAAATGTTATGGATAGAGCCTTAAAGACCGTATTTACAAAAGCCTGCACGGTGGAGTTAGTTGATAAATCTAATTCTACAGCGGTACGTCTATTAGCAATCGGTGACAGCATTACAAGGGATGGCTCCTATTTGAGGCAATTCTTAAAATTAAGTAATATTAGTACTCAAGGTACAAGGACTTATGATACTATGGATGATCCTGTTAATCGCGAAGGACGGGGTGGTTGGACACTAAGGAATTATATGTCTAACATCGGAACGACAGCAGGTGATAGTCCATTTGTTTTCCCTACTACGGTTAGTGGAAGTGCCTACAAGGGTAACACGGATTTTTGGATGAAAGTTTGTTATACAAATTCTAACGATTACGATTATCAAGGATTCCAAAAGATCGCAAGAGGTTGGAACGGTTCGAGTTACCTCTACGATGCAAATGGTTATTATACAGAGCCTAGTGTTGGTGATGTTATGGTTGACCCTTCGAAATCAGAAGGACAGCAATGGGTTCAATGGAATGGAAGCCAGTGGGCGGTAATGAACCCGCAACCTAGTACATTTGGAGTCGATTTTTCGAAATACATCCAAAGATTTTCTGCTGCTTTCCCTGATGGTACGCCTACTCATGTCTCTATTTTACTCGGAGCCAATGACTTCCAATTAACAACAGGTGTAACTGATATCGATGTATTTATTTCTAATTTGAACACGTTAATAAATTCGATCCATGCTTATAATAGTGAAATCAAAGTGATTATTAATTTACCAACGCTTGGAGCAGGTCAAGATGCTTGGGGTATTCAATTAGGATCAGGTGCAATCCAAGAAAATTATGACCGAAATATGAAGCTGGAAGCACAGAGGCTACTGTCCGAGTTTGATACCGATACGGCAATTTCGAAACATATTTATATTTGTCCAATGGGGCAATGCTTAGATACTGTATATGGGTTCGATTACACAATTGAAAACGCGAACATTTATTCAACCGTGCAAGTGACCCGTTTTAACAATTGGGTTCATCCGAATACTACCGTGGGACATAAACAAATGGGAGATGCACTTATAGCAGTAGTTCAGAAGATTAGATAGTGAACAAATGGACGACCATACCATTGATCTGGTTGGTGGGAGCATTAAAAGGATAGAAAAATCAAGGAACCGCTCTATTCATGGCCGCTTTCTAACTATTGGGAGACGAATTTTAAAGCAACCTTAGGTGGCTTTTATGAATTCCGGTATTTCATTCAGCTTGGTGAGAATTTCGAAATGCCTGAACGCCCTATCCAGATTTGCCATTCCATAAACACAGGAACTGTTGCGTATCGTACGACATAAAAAATGGAATTTCGAAACGTTTGCCGAAGGATCACGACTGCTATGCAGCCGTGATCCTTCTCTTGTTTTATTTACTGCTTCTGTTTGTGTATCGTAAATGAAATGCGAGGAGCGTATCTGGGCCGATCAATTAGCACGATTGCATCTACCTACTTCTCTGATTGCAGGGCCTTATTCCCGAGTCAGATTCCGAAGTAAGTCAACGAGCAACCAACTCCAATATTCATGCTCTTGCTCGCGTATTTGTACAAAAGTAAATCTCGAGTGCAAGGAGGAGATTATAACATCGTCCTGATATTACCTGGAAAACGAATTTACGTCTAAGATTCTATAACTAAACGGAGTTATGGCAGAAAATTATAAAATATGACAACGAGCTCTGACACTTACTTCTTGTTGAATTTATCTATAAATCTTCTTGGTGTTATTTCCATAATCTCGGAAAAGACTCTCGTAAAATAATGAACGTTTTCAAAACCTGTTTCCTCCGAGATTTGTTTAATCGATTTTTTCGTCGAAGTAAGCAGGAGGGTAGCTTGTCTTACACGTTCCTTTCGAACATAATCCGTAAAAGATTGTCCTAGCTCTTCTTTAAATACACGTGAAAAATGGCGTCCTGATAGGTGCAAAAAATTGGCTACTTCGACTAATGATAAGCTTGGGTTTGCAATGTTATCGTGTATATACAATTTGGATTGGGAAATGAGCATTTTAGCTCCAAGCTTCTCTCTCTTTTGTTTCTTTGCATCTTGTTGTTCGTTGTTGTCAGTGAAAATGTGAGTAAAAGAGGTTAACAATGCGCAGGAAAGTGCTAGTACACTCTCTTGAAAAAGCGGGCCTTCTTGAAAGGATTGCTGCAGCAGAGCTTCCCAAATGCGGATGGCAGGTAGGTTAGAGCCATCAGTAATGAAGAAGTTGTTTGTTTTGCTCAGTCGACTGAACATCTCCACTGCCGCGGAGGATGACTCATTGGCTACGAT
This sequence comes from Paenibacillus sp. J31R30, assembly GCF_059692115.1. Taxonomy (NCBI): domain Bacteria; kingdom Bacillati; phylum Bacillota; class Bacilli; order Caryophanales; family Paenibacillaceae; genus Paenibacillus; species Paenibacillus sp. J31R30. Next base: position 789,408 of record NZ_JCAUAV010000002.1, read on the forward strand.
TTCAAATGCGACAAAAATAAAGAAAAATGAGCTGGCAGTATGAATGTTGTGTTTTGTATAAGGCCTAGTTAAGAACATACTGTTTTTTTGTAGCGTATAGTCGGCGCCAGATTCCGTATAAGTCGCATTGCCATCAAGTACATAACAGATTTCAAAGAACGAATGTTGATGCATGGGTGGATGGACATGATCGCGAATCCCTCCCCAGTAATGGACGCGAAAAACGGCGTCTTTACTTTGCAATGTATGCGCCATCAAATTTAAATTGACTGTTCCATCGATGTAAATAGACTGTGGTATCGTCATCTTTCTCAAATCACCCTAATTGAAATAATGTCCTTAAATTATAAAAAAATAGTCAGCTTATTGCAAATACATTTGGTGTTCTGAATCTTATGATTATAAATATGAAAGCGATGTCTTTCGAATTGGCATGTGAGAACATAACAAGTAATCGGAGGAGAAGGAAATGTCAAAGATTAAAGAAATTCTCGTATATCACCACAGTCATTTGGATATTGGCTATACCCATACACAGCCTATGCTTTTGGAGCTGCAAAACACATATATCGATCAGGTTCTTGATCTTTGTGAGCAAACCCAGCACGATGCAGAAGAAAACAGATTCTACTGGACTTGCGAAGCTACCTTGCCAGTGATGAGATGGTTGGAAACAACTAGCAGCAGCCAAGTGGAACGATTCAGCAAGTTCCTAAACAATGGTCAAATTTGTATCTCGGCTTTAAGCATGCACACAAGTCCGTTATGTAACGCGGAGCAATTGGCGCGATTGCTTTATCCAGTTAAAGAGCTGCGAGACAAATTTCATGTACCGATCCGTACTGCGATTAATCATGATATTAACGGTCAGCCTTGGACGATCGCACAGGCCATGCTGGATGCGGGGGTCGAACTGTATACAACAGGAATTAACATCCATTTAGGCGGTCTTCCATTAGAGAGGCCAAGAGCATTCAAGTGGGTTGCGCCTGACGGCCGAGAATTACTTACATTCAATGGCGAGCATTACTCACTGTTTACGCAATGGTGCCAATTGGAAGAGGAAAGCACCGAGCTCATGAAAAAGGGACTTGATCGTTATATGACTCGGATTGAGCGCGAGGGTTACCCTTATGATTTCATCTATTTATCGGCAACGAATGTACCGCATTACGATAATACGCCTCCGGACCAAACTTTGCTCGCCATGATTCGCAAATGGAATGCGGAAGGACATGAGCAGCGAATGAGAATGGTGACGCCTGAAATGCTGCTGCAAAGGTTAAAAGAGCAGCCGGCGGAAACGATTCTAACCTATCGGGGGGATTGGACGGATTTCTGGAATTTTGGAGCCGCAAGTTCCGCGGAAGAAACCAGATTAAATCGTCGAAGCAAAGTTAGCTTGAAGAATGCTGAGTTCCTTTCGGCTGTCCAACATAACAACTTCTCAGGCAATCGTCACCTCTTTCAAGAGGCATGGGATCAAGCGCAACTGTATGATGAGCATACCTGGGGAGCCAACATTTCCACTACGCATCCTGACGAAATGTTTACGAAAATTCAATGGATGCACAAGGCGCATTTTGCTTATAAGGCAAATAGTCTGTCAGGTTACGTGCTAAATCAGCAGTTGGAAGAGCTTGCAGGCAATCCGCTCCAGTCTGGACCGCCTCAGGGAGTCATGTTAGTGAATCCGACACACGTCGAGCAGGTATGCGACCTGCATATTCCAGATTATTATCTACACGGAGACAGACATACTTCTGCCGCAAGATTCTCTTTTATCCAGAATAATTACGATATCGATTGGAAGACACCTTCGTATGGTTTGATTAAGATGCCTCCATTTAGCTATAAGGTGCTTCCGCTGCCCGCACCAATTACTGTGGAAGAGACTGCAAGCAATATCGACATAACGGATAACTCAATTGATACGCCTTATTATCGCATTACGTTTGACAAAGAAATCGGCAGAATCCACGAGTTGATAGACAAATCAACCGGCTGGCAACTGATCGATCAGAGCAGTGAATGGACATTGTTCCAATTCGTTCATGAGTCTCCTGATCCATTGAGAAATAAGCTGGATCGAACAACCATTCACGACCGAGTGCTGGATGATTGCAATAACAATATTAGCTGTTGGAATAATGAATGGAAAGCGGTGCGAAGAGGAGCCGATAAATTAATTTCTTTCCAAGTTGAAAGACATTCCTCCGGCGTTACCTTAACAATGGAGTGGACAGCGCCTGGAGTTAAGCGTTTAGAGCAAAGGATGACTTTCTTTGCCAACCGTCCGGATATTGAATTGTCCGCTGCCATTGATAAGCTTGATATCCGTGAGCCTGAATCCATCTATTTTGCGTTCCCTCTTCAATTAAAGGAGAACTGGAAATCGGTATTTGACAGTGCGGGCACCTTCGCAGCCTTAGACGAAGATCAGCTTCCAACGGTTTGTAAAGAGTGGGTAACCGTTGATCAAACCGTTTCCATATATGATGACAAGCATGGCATCACATTGGCTTGTCCGGATGCGCCATTAGTGCAGATTGGTGATTTCCATTTTGGTAAAGAACAGAAATCGATCCAGCGGATTGAGAATCCAATTCTATTAGCATGGCCGCTCAACAATTACTGGGATACTAACTTTAGAGCGAGTCAGCCTGGTCTCATCGAAGTGAGATACGTGTTATCGACATTTCATAAATTTGAAGCTGAAGAAGTGATGAAAAAAGGGGTAGAAGCGTCCCAACCGGTGCAAATTTTCCCGGTCATGCATGGCTCCGCTGAAAAAGAAGGTCAACTTTTGGAAGTAACGGGCAACGGCGTTGTACCAACGTATATCAAACCGGCAATGGATGATGACGGATTCATTATTCGTTTGAGAAACTTGAAAGACGTTCCATCCGAAGCTAAAGTGAAAATTCCAGGATTTGAGCTTGCTCGGTCATTTAAGACTAATATTTTGGAAGAAAATGAACAAGATCTTGCAATTACTAACGGTGAGCTGAATGTAACGATCGGTGCAAGACAGTGGTTCCACATTCGTGTTATGAAGTGAAAAAATAAGGGTTACAACATCATTGTGAACGCAGAGGAACTGATAGCTATTATCGGTTCCATTTGCGTTTATTTATCCTGCACCTTAGTCAGTCAAATCAAATTGATTTGGAGGTAATAGGCGTACATGTCTGATGTAAACACTAATATTATTTCAAATGTATAATCATTTTATCAATGATATCTTTTTTTTTATTTTATAATAAATTACTCCTGACAAAATTGTCGGCAGAAGCCGGACAGTGGAGAACGTCAAATAATTGACGTAATGTGTTTGCAGCTAAAGACAGAAATATGTCCCATTACGGTCAGGCGCTGACGATTTTGATGCTGACCGAGTTTATGAGAATTTTATAGCCATGTGCAATTCCATGATTGTATAATAAACTCGACAATTCTGCCCAGCATGCTGGCAAGCTAGTACATAAGGGTTAAGGGGAGGATGCATCACATGTTTAAGTGGAGTATCAGTCGCACGTTCGTTAACATCGTGGTTTTGCTTTCACTGCTGCTCCTAGTCGTGCTTGGGGGGTTCTCCATTACTGCATTCAAAAGTTTTGAGGGCATCGTTACGAAGCGGACCTATGAAGAGAATAGCAAGGAGCTACACATTATCAGTAATACCATCAAGCGAATGAATGAGGATGTGAAAGCGTTCACGTTCCGCCAGCTAGACGATCCTGCTCTTGCAGCATTATTTGAGAAGAAGAATCTCGAGTATTTCGAAATGTTCGGGTACATGGAGTTAATCAGAAAATCGTTTGAAATCAATCCTATCTTTCATTCGGATACACTCTATAGCGGAACCACGGGAAATTACTATTCAACGCTTAGTTCAATGGTACAGAAGGATTCTTTCTTTGTGAATGCGATTCAAAACTACAGGACCACGGCAGTCTTGACACCGATACCCAGAGTGCTTCCTCAGGAGGCTTATAACACTAGCGCCACGGTTTTTACGTATTTTTATTTTCAAACTGACAGTGACAACAAATTATCCAGAGCATTGGGCGTGAATATTGACGCGGCTTGGTTATGCGACACGTTAAGCAAGCTTAAGGGGCAGAATAATAAAGCTTACATTATTGATAAAACGAGCCGAACATTTATTGACGATTCCCAGCAAATTCGCAATCTGGATGTGCTTAACACCGAACTGGTTCACAAAATTATGGAGACGAATCAAGAAGCGGGCAGTTTTGAGACGGGAGCGCAGAAGGATCAAAAAATCATTACCTATCTCTGGATGCCTGAAACCAACTGGGTGCTTGTGGTAGAAGAATCCAATGAGTTTCTGTACCAGTCGCTGCAATTCGTGCGTAAAGTCGTGCTGCAGATTACGCTGGCCATAGCGCTTTTTGCCCTCGCCGCCGCAGGCTTTATCGCTTATCGCATCTACCTCCCCTTCGGTCGAGTGTTTCGCGAAGTCATCGGGCCTAGGGGGAAAGATGAGAATAAGGGAGCGCTCATCGACGAGGTCAAGCTTCTTTCGGATGTGTTTCAAAAAAATAAAGGCTTGCTGAACGACTATAACAGCTATAAACAGTCAGCGGACACGATTTTGCTGGAAAACTACATTAAAGCGGTGTTGATGGAGAATAACTCCATTGCTAATCAGCTGACTGGCGAATTTTCTTCTGTATTCGGCAATATGCTTGATCGCAAAATGATGCTAATTCTGCTGAAGATTGATCGGCGGGAGCAGTTCGAGACCATGGGCGCCGACCGGAAAAAGGCTTATCGGTTTATTATGATGAATGTAGCCGAGGAGGTTCTTGATTCTGGCCAAACGGCAAAGGCCATCTATATTGGAGAAGGGCAGTTTATCTTGCTTGTCTTCCTACCAGATGGAAAGCCAGCTATCTCCTGGGAAGAGAAAATTAAGTTGCTTCAACATACAATTAAAGGGTTTACAGGCATTACGCTCTCCGCCTTCCTCGGTGGGTATGTGCAAGGTGTTGAAGCACTCATTCATTCGTACCGTACGGCGTCGCTTTTGGTGAAATATAGCGTGATTTACAGCCGCGAAGCGATTCTTGATCCTGCTGTGTTGGATCTACATGAGCAAATGTCGGTTACCTATGACGAGAAGCTGGAAGAACGAATCTTGGAGTCGATTCGCGCAGGAGACGGGGATGAAGCCAAATCACTGTTCGATCAGTTCATTGAAGTGTCGTCCAAAGGAGACATCGAAAGCTTCATGCTGTCCATGACCCGCTTTTCCTTAGCGCTGGGCAAGGCGTTCGATATTCTAAATAAAACGAGAATTGAGAAAATTCCAATCTCCATGAAAGATTTTTACATTCGGATGGCTAACTTTGAATCCATCGATGATCTCAAGAGCAATTTTTATGAGGATATTATGAAAATTGCGGACCAGAAGCCGCTTGTAGAGACGCGGCACGATGCCTTGGTTGAATCGATTAAACGCTACGTTCAGGACCATTTTACGGAAGATCTGAGCTTGAAAGGCATCGCGTTAGAATTCAAGCTTTCCCAAGGATATCTGGGAACGATCTTTAAGGAATCGGTCGGTTGGTCTGTCATGGACTTTATTCATAATGTCCGGCTGGACAAGTCAGCAGAGTTGCTGCTTGCGACGGAGCTCAGTATCACCGAGATTATGGAAAGAACCGGCTTCAACAATGAAAGCAGCTTCTATAAACTGTTTAAACGCAGGTTCGGCACCACGCCTAAAGCCTATCGCGTAGACATAGAAATCATGAACAAACTGGAGAAATGACACTCAAAAGGTGTTGTTTTTCTTTTTTTTGTGGGAATAGACAGTTTTCTTGAAATCGTACAGTCGTAAAAACAACAATATGGAATTGAACAGTAGTAGGATTGAGCGCATGACGAGATAATCAATTTGCAGAACTACAGCATAGAAGACGAGGAGGAGGTGTAACAAATGAAAACGACCGCAATATCCAAAACGGTGCCGAACGTGAAGAAGGTGTCTCGCAAGAGTGCCCTGCGAAAAAATGTAGACTTTACGTTGTTGGCGCTTCCGGCATTGGTACTTCTTCTTGTATTTAATTTTATACCGATGCCTGGCGCTGTACTTGCCTTTAAAAACTACAATTTTGTCGACGGTATTTTTGGCAGCCCCTGGATCGGACTTAAAAACTTTACGTTTATTTTTTCAACGTCCGATGCCGTGTTAGCACTCAAAAACACGCTTGTCTACAACGCCGTTTTTATTATTACGGGAATTGGCGGAAGTGTCCTACTGGCGATACTGTTAAATGAAGTTGTTAGCAGGAAAATATTGAAAGTGTATCAAACCGCCATATTTTTGCCGTATTTTCTTTCTTGGACGATTGTTACTTATATTGTGGTTGCCCTGCTGGATAACAGCAAAGGGCTCGTGAACATCATTTTGCATGAGTTGGGATTTTCTGGCGTGGAATGGTATTTCGAGCCGCAATACTGGTTCTGGATTCATGTTATTTTACACTTCTGGAAAACGATGGGCTATGCAGTGCTGCTCAATTACGCTTACATCTTATCGATAGATCCCGCGTATTATGAAGCGGCTTCCATCGACGGAGCGAGTAGGTTTCAGATGGCGATGAAAATTACAATTCCAGCTTTGCGGCCCATTATACTGATCAATTTCCTAGGTGCGTTGGGTCGAATTTTCAATGCGGATTTCGGGCAGTTCTTCCTGGTACCTTTGGAATCACCGTCGCTGCTGAATGTCTCGTCAGTTCTGGATACGTATGTATACAGCGCTTTGCGCGGGGCAGCAGATTTAGGAATGGGCGCTGCAGCAGGTTTATTTCAATCGATCGCCGGATTCGCACTAGTATTAGGCGCCAACTTTTTCATCCGGTACAGATATGGCCGGGACAGGGCCATGTTCTAGAAAGGGGAAAAGAGAATGGAAACAGCAGTAAAAAAGCGTGGACTACGCCTAAACAACTGGATTACACACATCGTATTTACACTATTGGCGTTAAGTTGCATTATCCCGATGCTGCTGGTGGTGGTGATATCCGTCAGCGATGCAAAAAGTATCGTGGAACGTGGGTACAGTCTGTTCCCAAGCATCTGGAGTTCAGCCGCGTTTCGATTTATTTTCCAATCGCCTAAGCTTATTCTTACCTCCTATGGTACAACGTTGTTCGTCACGGTTGTCGGAACTGTTGTAGGATTGCTGCTAACGGCGATGATCGCTTATGCACTTTCCCGTAAGGAGTATAAACTTGCTGGCGTAATCGGCTTTCTGGTATTCTTCTCGATGCTGTTCAATGCGGGACTGATTCCAAGTTATATTGTTTATACTAAATATTATTTTCTTAAGGACACCTACTGGATACTCATTCTTCCGGGTCTGATCTCCGCGTGGAATATCATCCTACTGCGCACATTTTTCTTCGATTTGCCACAGGAAGTGCTGGAGTCGGCGAGTATCGACGGATGCAGTGAAATGCGCATTTTCTGGCAAATCGTTCTCCCGATGTCCAAGCCGGCGCTTGCAACAATTGGCCTGATGATGACGCTTGGCTACTGGAACGAGTGGACCCGTTCGATGATCTACATTGACACGGAGAGCAAATTTATGTTGCAGTTCTTGCTGTATAAAATTTTGCAAAATGCCGAAATCATGATGAAAGACGCACAAAATGGGTTAAGCCTCGGGTCTCAGGAATTCCCTTCCGACAGTGCGAAAATGGCGATGGCCGTCATTGCAGCGGGTCCGATGATGTTCGTATTTCCTTTTTTTCAAAAATATTTTGTCAGAGGCATTACAGCCGGAGCAGTCAAAGGGTAATATCAACGGCTTGATCTTGCATGTCAATATCATAAAAAACAGGGGAGTTGTTCTGAATGAAAATGTTTAAAACACTGACGATGATGACAGTAGTAATGGTAGCGGCTACTAGCTTGGTGGGTTGTGCGAAGGATAGTAAGAATGAAGCGACGACTACGCCGTCTTCGTCTACTAAAGTCGCAGCGACGCCAACTGCAGCAGCGCTAGCGCCGGTTAAGCTCAAGTGGGTGCTCCGTATTCCGGCTCAAAAAGAGGGAGAAGCGGTATTGACCGAGGTTAACAAAATTTTGAAAGAAAAAATTAATGCTACGCTAGATATTCAGTTTATTGAGGCTGCAGCTTATGTGGAGAAGACGAAGCTGATGATTGCTTCGGGCGAGGACTTCGATATCATGTTCACTGCCGCAGGCTACCAGTTTTATGACAACGTTGCCAAAGGCGCCTTCCTACCGATGGACGACTTGCTGACGAAATATGCGCCGAAAGCGTATGCCCAAATTCCACCTAGCTTCTGGAACGCGATGAAAGTCAACAATAAAGTGTACGGATTCCCTAACTACCAAATCGCAGCTCGTCAGTCCGTCACTAGTTTCAGGAAAGATATGGTCGATAAATATGGCATCGACGTCAACGCGATTAAGAAGATGGAAGATCTGGAACCAGCTTTAGCCAAAATGAAAGCTGGCGAAGGCGCAGACAAATTCATTTTTAACCCTGGGAATTCTCTCACCGTTATTGATACAATGAATTATATGAAATTGGAAACGTTAGGTTCAGACGGATCACCTGGAGCGATTGAAGCAGCAGGCTCCGACTATAAAGTCATCAACCAATTCGAACATCCGGCGTTCGTGAACTACGTGAAATTGATGAAAAGCTGGTCGGAGAAAGGCTATATCAATAAAGATCTGGCTTTGGTGAAAGACCCAACTGAGCTTACCAAAAGCGGCAAAATTCTTAGCAGCGGGCTTTCAACTTACAAGCCTGGTGTAGAAGCCGAAACGAAAGCTCGCTATAATTACGACCCTGCGTTTACGACTATGACGGATCCTTTAGTTAGCACAGGTTCCGTAACTGGCACAATGCAAGCGATCAGCCGCACGTCCAAAAATCCGGACCGGGCTATGATGTTCCTGGAGTTGATGAACACCGACAAGCAGTTGTACAACATGGTTCTTTATGGACTTGAAGGCAAGAACTACAAGAAAACGGGAGATAATTCAATCGAATTGATTCCGGATTCCGGATACGCAACGAACGTTGCCTGGATGCTTGGGGACCAATTGAACGCTTACCTGCTGCCAGGGGTTGCTGCGGATATTCCACAGAAGACAGATCAACTAAACAAAAGCGCGAAGTCTTCCAAAATTATGGGCTTCTCCTTCGATGCAGAGCCAGTCAAAGCAGAGCTTGCACAGGCTAAAACCGTTACTGATAAATATCTCCTCGGCTTGGCTTACGGCATGATGGATGTAGATACTACGCTGGCTACTATGAATAAAGAGCTGAAAGCGGCAGGTATGGATAAAATCCTTGCTGAGAAGCAGAAGCAATTAGATGCTTGGGCAGCGGCAAATAAGAAGTAAGCGAGCAGTTTAAATAATAATAAATTAAGCGGCCTTTGTCCTGGGTTCCATGGGCAGAGGCCGCTTAAAAAATGACTTTGATACCCACGAATATGACCCCATTACTTTGGCATCAACGCCATAAAGTAGGATTGATATACAACTGGAGTCAGCATACCATTTTGTAATCGTTTACATTTGTTTAAATTATTAATTTTATGTATGAGGAGAATGAATGAGTATGGTATTTAATGGAAGGAAGACTCGGAATCATGTTGTTACAAAATGCATAGCACTTGTGGTAGCATTTTGCCTTGCTGTTGGGGGTGTTCCTGCAGGAACTGTTTTATTAAAGACTGTCAACGCTGCGCCAGTGGCTTCAATCTACGTTTCGACAAATGGTAATGATGCTAATCCTGGCACAGTATCACAACCACTTAAAACGATTGAAGCTGCACGTAATATGGTGGCAACAATGAACTCAAACATGACTGGTGATATTCATGTATATATAGCATCTGGTACATATGTTCAGTCACAAGCTTTAAATTTTACACAAACGGATTCAGCTACAAATGGATACCACATTGTTTACCAATCCTATAATGGTCCAGTTAACATTAGTGGCGGAAAAAAACTTACAGGTTGGACTCCATTTGCAACAGTAAATGGAAATACAATTTATTCAGCGTCTTTTAGTTCTCCTGTGGACACTCGTGAACTATATGTTAACGGTGCTTCTGCAATTCGCGCTCGAACACAAGTTACTTCAACAGCTACTACAACAGCACTAGCTGGTTTTACTTTCACTAAACCAACTTCACAATCAGATACAACAGTTGGTATAACTGGACCTAGTGCAATGGCAAGTTGGGTAAATCAAAATAACATAGAAATGGTTTTTAGAGGCAGTAACTGGACTAGACCACGTGTAGGTGTTAGTAGTATTACAACAGGTACTCCTAACGCAAAAATCAATATGCAACAACCAATGTGGTTTTTTGCAACAAACAAAGGCGCAACTTCTGTTGCTGCAGCTCCACTTTGGGTTGAAAATGCTTATGAATTACTTGACGATCCTGGTGAGTGGTACTTAGATAAAACAGGCGCAGTTGGCTCAACATACGGAACAACTAGTCATCCAGGTGCATACACATTTTATTATACGCCAAAAGCTGGCGAAGATATGTCGACAGCTAATGTAGTTGTACCAACAGTAGAAAAGCTCGTTAATATTCAAAGTAGTAACCCTGACACTCCTGTTACTGGGATTACTTTCCAAGGTATTGACTTTAGTGATGCTACATGGTTAGGTCCAAATCAAGCTGGCGGACACTCTGACGGACAGAATAACTATCTTCGTAATTTACCAAATGCAGCATGGACAGACAAGGCAACAGGCGGTAATATCGTACTAACATTAACAAATGATGTTAATTTTATGTCATGTAAATTTTATAACTTCGGTAATGTTGCCCTGTATTTATACCAAGGAAACTCATATAACAAAATAATTGGCAACCATTTTTACAATTTAGCCTCAGAAGCCATTCAAATTGGTGACGTAGATTATACGGACCCACATAACTTTATGTTGCCACAGTTTAATAGTAATATCGTAGGCAATAGCACAGGAAATGTTGGTGTACCAGGCTATTATGACCAAACTTCATGGGATTATAGATATTTACAACATGATATTAAAGTTCAAAATAACACGATACATGATATAGGATTACAGTATTTTGGCGCATCAGCAGTCGGTGCGGCAATTATTCAAAGTAGTGATTTCTCACATAATGAATTATACAATCTTCCATATTCTGGTTTTCACATTGGGTATGGTACCACTTCATATCCAGGCAAAGCTTCGCCATTTGGCAATAATACCATTCAATACAACTATATTCATGAAGTTATGCAAGTCACTATGGACGGTGGAGCCATTTACGCAAATGGTCCTCAAGCTGCAACAAGCGGAACCAGCGGTTGGGACGCACAAACCATTATTAGTGATAACTATATAAGAAATCAAGCACAAGAGTTTGCATCACTATATTTAGATGACGCTGCTGATTACTATAATGTATATAATAATGTTATGGTAAATGTTTTTTCTTCTTATATGGCTAAGCATGTTCAAAATAAAATTCATAACAACTATTCAACTCAAGCTGCTGGTAGCAACAGTGCGAGCATTTATGAATCAGGTGTTGCAACATTAACAAATAATTTTGATAGCCTTCCTGAATCACAATTTCCACCAGAGGCAATAGCAATTGAGCAAATGGCAGGTGTACAAGCTCAATATGTGACATCTGGCACTACTAGCCCAGTTATTTCTAATCAACCTCAAGCATTAACTACAAGCTCTGTAACAGTAACACAAGACCCATCTGATACAAATATTACTCCATCTTATCCAGTTGGCATTACTTCATCTTTAGCAGGTGTAACAAACAGCGATTCAGTAAAGTTGTACATTAACAGTGCTTCTCTCGCTAATAAAACAATTTCTGTAATAATTGGCGGACAAACTTTAACTGCTATAGCAAATGCTAGTGGTAACGCAGTGTTTCCTGCTGTGACAGTCGGTAGTTTTCCGAATATTCAAACAACTTATGGTGCGTCAGTATATACAAACTTTATTAATGTAATGAGTACAACTACAACTGCTAATACCTTTACAGTTGGGTGGCAAAACGCATCTGGAACAGTGATTGTTTCAGCACCATGGACATATTATGCTTTAAATACAATTTTTAAGTTGGATTTGAGCAAATATCAGCTTGGTGCAATAACACAATATTCCAATAATCCAGATGGTAGCTTAGTTACTATAACTTCCGCCAATGGTTCTATTTCTGTGGTAAATGATGGCACTGGTAGAGCTATTCAAATCTACAAAGCAGCTAGTAGTCCTGGAAATGTGGGTTTGAACTTTCCTGTTGATGCTGCTGGAAGCAATATTATTGAAGTAAGTGCAGATATTAAACAACCAAACACTAGCACCACTAATTATTTACTTGTTGCGCAGAACTATACTACTGGCACAGCTCTTAATCAATTTGTCCACTTGGATGAACAAGCTGGAAATGTTGCCTATTACTCTTCAAATGTTGGTACTAATGCTTTAACTAAGTTAAGTCAAAAATACTTAGCAAATACATGGCATAACCTAAAAGCTGTTATTAATACACAAACAGGGACTTTTGACTATTATTATAATGGAAAACTCCTTCAGGCTGGAATTACCAATAGAATGTCTAATATTGGTGATGTTATTACAACTTTGCAAACAATAGTAACAAATAATGCAAATACGGGTGCTCAGTCGTATCTAATAAGAAATATGACATTACGTACTGATGCGGCTGCGCCTACTTCTGTTAACAGAGCTGCATTACTAAACAGACTTAATTACGCAAACAACACGCTTAAATCTACTGACTATACGAATTGGGCAACAGTTAGTGGTCAGTTTACAGCTATTGTAAATGATATGAGCAATAGTAGCCTAACTGCGGGGAGAAATCCTGTTACACAATCTATTATTGATAGTGACCTTGCAAATTTAAATAGTTCTATTGCTGCGCTAATTGCATCAGGTACTGCACCAACACAAACAACCCTTAAAACAGCAATAACAACTGCTAAAACTAAAAATCCAGATGGTTTTACGGTAGACAGTTTTAATACATTCCAAGCAGCTCTTGATAATGCTATGCTTGTTGATTACAATCCAAGTTCAACCGCACAAGATGTTAGAGATGCAAAAAATACTTTAACAACTGCACAGACTGCACTTGTTGCAGCAACAGCGCCTACTGGAAGTGCTGATATGACTGCATTTACAAACGCTGTTAATTCTTATACATCAAAGTATACTGCAAGTGATTTTACACCAGTAAGTTTCACACCATATCAAACGGCGCTTGATACTGCAACTACTGACTTAAATAATGGAAGTTTGACACAAGCTACTGCAGATCTTGATATTCAAAACCTTAAAGCAACAGAAAGAAACCTTGTAGCAAATGTTAATACACAAGCATATATTAGCGGTTTAATTGCTCTTTCTTCAAACTATATTCAGAATAATTACACAGGTCAAAGTTGGTCAGTATTCCAAAATGCTGTAAATGAACTAACTGCCGTAAATGCATCATTTGACCAAACAAATGCAGATCATGCAGCTGCAAAATACGCAAAAGCAAGAACTCAACTTGTAGGAATCGACAAAACAGCTCTTAACACAGCAATCACAACATTTGACTCATTAACAGCAAGCAATTACACACCTGCAACATGGGCAACTTATGCTTCTGCTGTACAAAGTGCTCGGGCAGTGCAAAGTGACCCTTATGTATTGCAGTCAGGCGTAACTGCAGCTACAACCGCAGTTACTAATGCTAAAACAGCATTAGTAAATCAAACAGTAAGCAAAACAGCATTGTCTGCTGCAATCAGTTCTGGCACAACAACTAATACAGGTTATACACCATATAGCTGGGGAGAGTATCAGACAGCATTGGCTCTCGCAAACGCAGTAATCGGTGACCCCAATGTTAACCAAACAACTGTTGACTTTAAAACTTCAGAGATTAACAGAACTTTTGCTGCATTAACACTCATTCCAGCAGTTAGACAATGGACTGTTCAGTATGTTTTACAAAATTCAAATGCTAATATTTTAACCAAAGTTGCTAACGGTTCGCAAATTGGCGCAACTTTGCCAACTAATCCAACAGTATCAAATGCAACCTTTAAGGGTTGGTATGATAAAGCAGTGGGCGGAAATCCAGTTAACGCAACAAAAGTGATTACATCAGATACTGCAATTTATGCTCAATGGACTAATGTTACGGTTAATTTCTACCAATACAAATCTAATGCACCGGCTGAAGGTACTTCAATGCCAGTTAATATAACAGGTACTTATGCTACAGCAATGGGCTCGTACACAGCAGATTCTGGTACGATAATACTATCGAATGCAACAACAAATCCAACAAAAACAGGTGTAACATTCCTTGGGTGGAGTCCATGGATAACAAAAGCTGGTGTTCCATCTGGTTCCTTGCAAATGAACGCAGGCTCAATATTGCTTCCAATTTATTCAAATATGTTTGCAGTATGGGGACTTGCCGTTAATTTCAATGCAAACGGTGGCACAAATACGGGTGCAAATACCGTTTATGTTTCACCTAATTTCAACACATCTGGAGGAATAGATGGGACAGCGCTTTCTGTATTCAATATACCAACAGATCCAGTACGTACTGGATATAAGTTTAATGGTTGGTATACAGCAACTTCTGGCGGTACAAAAGTTAATACTACCAATAAAATAACAACAAATGGAACCAACTATTATGCTCAATGGACACCTGTTTATACGATCACGTCTAGTGCTGGAATCAACGGTTCGATTAGCCCAAGCGGCAGCCTTAAGGTGACAGAAGGAACACCTCAGACGTTCGCGATCACGCCGAACAACGGTTATAAGATCGACACGTTCACGGTAGACGGTACGGATACGACAGTAACGAACAATACGTACACGTTCACCAATGTAACTAGCGATCATACGATCAATGTCACGTTCAAGCCAATTGTTCACACGATTACGGCAACAGCGGGCAGTAACGGTTCGATTAGCCCAAGCGGCAGCGTTGCGGTGAACGAAGGAACAGATCAGACGTTCACATTTACGCCAGACAACGAATATATGATTGATACGTTGATCGTAGACGGTACGAATTTTACAGTAACAAGCAACACCTACACGTTTGATAACATTACGAGTGATCATACGATCCAAGTTACATTCAAGCCACTGCCTCCAAATGTTTATACAATTACGGCAACTGCAAGCATTGGCGGTTCGATTAGCGGTGATGTAACTGTAACACAAGGAACTTACGCAACATTTACCTTCACACCAGATAGCGGTTATTTGATTAATACCTTAACTGTAGATGGAGTGAGTGAAACGGTAACAGGCAATACGTATACATTTACTAATGTAACCAGCAATCATACGATTCATGTAACCTTCTCGCCAGTACCGCCGACGATCTACACGATCACGGCAACAGCTGGTAGCAACGGTTCGATTATCCAAAGCGGCAGCGTTGCTGTGACAGAAGGAACGGCTAAGACGTTCACGATTACGGCGAACAACGGTTATATGATCGACACGTTCACAGTTGACGGTACGGATGCGACGTTAACAAACAATACGTACACTTTCTCTAACGTAACAAGCAATCATACGATCAATGTTACATTTAAACAGATTCCGATTGTTCCTATTCCAACACCAGATCCATCTGACAAACCGAAAGATAAACCTAAAGATCCAAAACAAGTCATCGTACCGCTAGATGATTTGAAGAAATCCACGGATGATAAAAAAGTCGTGATCGAGGTTACCAAAGATGTGAAGGAAATTGTACTTCCGTCCAACACAGCTGAATTGCTAGGTCAGAAACAACTTTCGATTTCTTCGGATAATCTCACGATGAATGTTCCATCAGATCTGCTCAAGCAATTGGTAGATTCGGCAACAAATGATGACAAGAAGAACAATAAAATTGTCGTCAAAGTTGAACCATTAAATGATGCTGCGGCTCAAGATTTGCTTGCGAAAAGCAAGATTTCCAAGCAAGATCAAGTGAAAACTGGCGGTCAAGTTTTTGATTTGAAATTGTTGCTTGTCTCGCAAGACGGGGCTGAAACGAGCTTAAGCAAATTCAACAAACCGATTACAATTCGTTTAAAAGTAAGTCCTACAGCTAAACCGAATTTAAGCGGCATTTACTACATTGGTGATAATGGAGAGCTTGAATTTATTGGTGGAAAATTTGAAAATGGCGAGTTTGTTGCTGAGATTCATCATTTCAGTAAATACGCCGTTCTCGAGTTCACGAAAACGTTCACTGACGTTGCTTCCACGCATTGGGCTTACGGTGCTATTCAAGAAATGGCGTCCAAACATATTGTAAACGGCACATCGGAAACAACATTCGAACCTGGCCGTGAGATTACTCGTGCGGAGTTCACAGCGATGCTCGTTAATGCGTTGAACCTGAAGGATACAAGCGCATTGACGTTTGCTGACGTATCGAGCAAAGCTTGGTATGCAGATGATGTTTCCAAAGCAGTACAAGCAGGCATTGTAACTGGTAAAGATGCGAACACATTCGATCCGAACAGTTCGATCAGCCGCGAAGAATTGGTCACGATGATGATGCGTGCTTACGCTATGCTGCATGCGGATAAAGTAATTGCATCTGGAACGCTAACGTTCAAGGATGCAAGTAAAGTTGCTTCATGGTCACTGGCATCCGTTCAAGCTGCTGCATCCCTGCAGTTAATCAACGGACGTACTGCAGACGAGTTTGATCCGCAAGGCATCTCGACTCGCGCAGAAGCAGTAACGGTTTTGAAGCGTTTGTTGCAATAATAAAAAAATTACCTAGTAGCAAGACCTTTAGCCTATCGCGTAAACAGAGAAATCATGAGCAAACTGGAGAAATGACACTCAAACCGTGTTGTTTCTCTTTTTTTTGTGAATATGCACACTTTTCTTTAAATCGTACAGTCATTAAAACAAGAAAATAGAATTGAACAGTGGTGGAAATTAGGGCTAGATGAGAAAATTGGCTTGCATGTAGTACTGCTAAGGCAAAGAGAATAGAAGTCTTAGGACTTCTATTCACTTTTTTGCGCTACGTATGGCGAGTCAGATCGTTTTATGACCGAAGAATTGATTATTGCTTCGCAATCGCTTGCGGGGCTAAATTTAAAGCAAATTCAGTATGAAGCACTTTTCAACAGGAGAGGAGATACCTAAATATGAACATCCTAACAGATCAGATTTGGCGGGAAATGTGGGAGCAATATGGCAGCAAGCTGAATGTAGTGAATGGTCTAGTGAACACTGGCAAGCCAGGACATACTGCGGAGGCTTCCATGGCTCTAGAGGCGCATTGCGGTAGAACAACTGCAGCTTATTATGTTGTTGGTACAGCTTTAGGTGAGCTGGATGAGAAGCAAGGCTTGCATATTCTACAAGCACTTGCAGAATTGCAATTTACCGACAGGCAGAAACCGCATTATGGAGCCTTTCGCTGGTATCGGGAAGAGACACGGGTCAACGATTCGAATGCAGCATTTTTTATTCTCATGCCGCTTGTCGTGCTAAGGCTTTACTTGGAAGATCGTGTGCCTGCGGCTCATCGGGAGGTGCTGGATCGCATGATGGATCACGGCGCTGTCTGGTTTGAGCAAGAGTTAAAGGATCCAATTTTCTATTATACAAACAAAATCGTGAGCGACGGCGCGCTATTACTGGCGATTGCGCGAATTCGCAGCTTGCCGCATTGCGCTCAAGCAGGCATTGCTTTCTTCGAGCAATGGCTAGATTATACGCATCAAAGAGGCTGGGGCTGGGGAGAGAATATCAGCCTGATTTATATTCAGATCACACTGAATGCACTGCGCATTGCAAATGTATCATTGTCAGCTGATAATCGCGATTTGCAGGAGAGCATTCAATCCGTGATGGAAGGTTTAGTGGACTATGTTCGTTTCCATGATGGATTCGAATTCGTTCCTGCGATCCGCAGTTACAATACACAAGGTGAGCTGCATCCGAGCAGCCTGATGTGGAGGATCGCAGGGTTGGGAGTGCCATCCTCGGTGGAAGCAGAAACAGGTGGAAGTCTATGGAACGGTCTGTCTTATCTGTTGTTTGAAGAGGAACTCCAGAAGGAGAGCCAGGTCTCGAAGCTGCCAATCCCACGAAGCCATGCAGAACGAATCATGGATTCGAGCTGTGCAAACACCTGGATCGGCGTTACTGGTAGACTTGGCAGTGTTAACCGGTTCCCGGTCATTGCGGGATCTTATCAATGGCCGACTTGGGGCCTTGCTTGGCAATCATATCCGGTATCGCTGGGGGTAGAAGGTCACCAGGTTTCTTATCTTCGCTGGTATGCACATGATGGTGAACGTGTAAGAACACATCCAGCGTCTTACCAGAAAGCTTATTTAGGTCCAGCGCTGTTCAAGGAATCGTGGTATCCCGATACCCAGCTCAGGTCGGCTCAGCAGAACCACGCGGTGTTGGTTGTGCGGAGCATGAGCCGAATTCATAACGAAGCAAGCGAGCTTGCCGATGAGTGGGTTGTGAATGGTTGGTCAGGGGAAGTGCGCACAGTAGCTGGCGCTGATGGACGCCAATGGACCATACTCCAATATCCGCATTCGGCCGTACTGATCACACCGCTGCAGGGCATTGCATTTGGTGAGGCAGCTCGCCAAGTACCTGTGATTCATCCCGTTTTGGCCGGAGACACGCTCCGATTAAGGCAGATATTATATGCAGGTGAAACGAAGCTGTTACAGCAGGCAAGGTTGGAAGTAGGTTGGGCGATATATTATGCAGAAGGCGTTAATAGCATAAGTAAAGCAACGGCAGTTGCAGCTCGATTAAAGCTTGTAGAGGCTTCTTATAAAGACGGAGAAGTTCCACGAGACAGTTACATGGAAATCAGAAGTACAACGTTATTTGAAGGAGACACGAAGCTGGCAGAGCTTGTAGTCGACCCCCATAAAATTGAAAGCGGTGAAGCGTAATGCATACAACAATCGATCTTAACAAAATGGAAACCCACGCAATCATTGAAAAAGTCATTGGGCAGCTCAAGCATTTGCAAGGCGGCGCTGTAGAAGAAACGTGCCCGATCGGTATTATTTCTATGGAGAACTGGGAGTGGCCGCAAGGTGTAGGACTATTCTCCCTTTACTTATATTATCGCCAGACGACAAGACAAGATATCAAGCAGTATTTGATAGACTGGTTTGATCGCAGAATTGCCGAAGGACTTCCTTCCAAAAATGTTAATACGATGTGTCCGATGCTAACGCTTAGCTTCCTCGCCGAAGAAACGGGGCGCGATGATTACATGGCGCTCTGTCGTGAATGGGCCGAGTATGCGGTGAAGGAGATGCCAAGAACGGAAGAAGGCGGCATTCAGCACGTTGTATCGGGGCATTTGAATGAAGGCGAAGTGTGGGATGATACGCTATACATGACCGTGCTGTTCGTTTGCCGCATGGGGCTGCTGCTGAATGAGCAATCTTTTATTGACGAAAGTGTGTATCAATTCCTGATGCATCTCAAATATTTGACCGACCGCCGCACGGGACTGCTGTTCCACGGTTGGACCTTTAACGGTCGTCATCACTTTGCTGAAGCGCTATGGGCTCGCGGTAATTCCTGGTACACGGCAGGGCTTGTTGATTATTTGGAGATGATCGAGCTTCCAAAACCGGTTGAACGACTGCTGCTCTCCGCTCTGGAGCAGCAAGCGTCGAAACTTGCCGAGCTGCAAGCCGCAGACGGTATGTGGCATACGCTGTTGGACGATCCGAATTCCTATACGGAAACATCGGCCACGGCTGCTTTTGCCTACGGTATCTTGAAGGCGGTAAGAAAGGGCTACCTGCCTGAGTCTTACAGAGCAGTCGGCTCTAAGGCGTACGCCGCTGTCGTATCTCAGATTGATGCGGAAGGCGTTGTGAACGGTGTATCTTACGGTACAGGAATGGGTCGCACGCTGCAGGAATATCGAGACATTCCAATTTGCCCGATGCCGTATGGTCAATCCATGACGCTGCTCATGCTGACAGAGGGATTGGAACACTAAGATGATGCTGATTCCGCGCTTTCGACGCTAGAGAAATGAAGGTGAGTGTAAACATGGCAAAGGAATATTATGACTTACAAGGACAAAAAGAGAGAGCAGACCAGATTCTTGGTCTGCTCGTCCGCTATCACTTGCAAGATTTCAATGAAGCAGGCCATTATACAGGCAAGGAGCCAATCGGTGGAATCAGGGAGAAATTATGGTTTGCTTACGCTTTTCTTGCTGAGGGCTCGGAGCGCGCCTGCCTGATCGGAAACGCCATTATTGAGTTAAGCCAATATCAACACTGCCATTTTTCTCCTAAGATCGCGATACAAATTATTATGAAATGCGATAGGATGCTAACCGACGGAGCAAGAAGTAGGCTATACGCATATGTGGAGGAATCCATCGACGAATGCGCCTTGGAAGAGATGGACTTTGTTGGCGTCAATGACAATTTTCCTTGTATGAGCACTTTCACGACGCTGCTCGGCGGCAAGCTTCTTTCGCGACCTGATATGATCAAAATTGGCATCAAACGCTTGTATCAATTAAAACAAATGCTTACTCGCAGGGGCTTTGTCAGCGAATTTAACAGCCCTACCTATACGGTTATTCAGCTTGAAACATTGGCGGATATAGCAAATTTAGTGGACGATGCGGCGTTAAGAGACATTGCCTTGCAATGCGAGGAACGCATATGGGCCGATCAATTCGCCCGCTGGCATCCATCTACTTCTCAAATTGCAGGACCCTATTCTCGTGCTTATACGGCTGATTCCACTGGACATACGCAGCAAGCAGCGATCTATACGGTGCTTGGCGATCTGATGCCTGTCAATCCTTACAATACATTATTTGCTTCCAAAGATGGCGCGGAGGGATTTGAGACCCATCACAATATGGCGTTTCAACATATGGCTGTTGCAAGCTTTGTGAATACAACATTCCATTGCCCGGTAGAGATTGTTAAGCATGCGTTGAACAAGACTTATCCATACGAAGTTACTGGCACAGCAGAATTCTCTTCCTCTTCGGATGAACACTCCTGGGAATCACCTCAGGATCCGGTATTAGCGGATGACATGGTCGAATATCCAGCAGTTGTAGGTAGCAATACGACCTATATGACGGAAGATTACGCGCTGGGTACATCGACACATGAGTTTCATAACGGAGTGCAAACCGACTCTTTTCACATGCTGCTGCGCCGTAATCCTCATGCACAACCTTCGCTGCACAATGCCCGAGCGGTATACGCCAAGTTTACCGTGAATGAGAAAAAGCCCGGCCAGATGAATACGTATGAACGGATGTCGTGTACTTCGCCGGAGTATTCGTTGTGGGATGAAGGGCGGAAGCTGGCTTTCCAGCACAAGCAGACAGCTATGGTGCTTTATAAGCCGAAGCGGTTTGGCCGGTTGCAGGTGACGAGCCTAAAGCTGACGGTCCTTTTACCTTGTCCATACAGCGAGCCTGACGAAATTTGGCTGGGGGATCGGAAGCTGGAAGATTTGACGGGAGAAAGTCTGGATCCTTGTCCTGTGTATGTCAAAGACGGCGCCGTTTATATGGCGTTTCATCCGCTATTGCTTACCGATCATGGCAGACAGGCCGCTGTCAGAGTTGAAAGAGTAAATGGTTATCTGACGTTGTCCTTCTACAACTATGAAGGCGATGCACGGGATTTTGATCCGAAAACATTCGTGTTAACGGGTAATGGTTTCGTCGTGCAAGTTTCCAGCGAAGTTGAGTCAGGGGGCTTTGAAGCGTTTCGTGAGTGGGCTAGTCAAGCGCAGATTGAAGACAAAAACTTATCCAGCCCGCACTCCCGCCGAACCGTGCTGAGACGTACGACGTTTAAGTCAGAAGGTGTAGCACTCGCTTGTGAATATAGCCCGATCAGCGAGGGAATCCGCTATATGGAGGTGAATGGGCAAGCGTTAGCGAATGAGAAGCTTGCCATTACCGGGTATGATGTGAGCAGACTGCCGTTTATGTAATTGGTACTCGCAACCAATGTTAGGGAGGAACCCAAGATGAAAGACAAGATGAAGTTACCTGATTCCTTGCACGATCTGCGTTTTGTGAAGCCGATTAGGAAATGGGATGAGGCACTGCCGCTTGGCAACGGTTTGACAGGCTGTCTCATCTGGGGGGACGGAGCTCCGCTCAGATTCAGTCTGGACAGAGGAGATTTATGGGATAAGCGGCCTGCGAAGGAGACGCTTGCCGAAGATTACAACTATACGAATTTAATTGAACTGGTGCAAAAGAATGATCATGAGGGCAGTGTCAAGCGATTTGAACAATTCTATATGAATCGTGCTACGCCTACCAAACTTCCAGCTGGCAGACTTGAGCTTAATTTTGGCAGGCCCGCCGATCACATTGAAAGTCATTTGCAGCTATACACGGCGACAAGCGAAGTGAAATTAACATTTGGTGAGCAGCGTGTGAGCGTAAGTTCCTATCTCCATGCGAATCAATCTTGCGGTTTTATCCGCATTTCAGGAACAGTTTCTCTGCCAGAAATTCGGGTCATTGCGCCAAAGTATGCTGATGAGGAGTCTGGAAGCGAAGCGAAACCGACATCGTTATTGAAAATGAGTCTTGCTTTGCTCGGATATTCTCCGGCTGTCATGGTAACACACGGCCAGTTGAGCTGGTTTCACCAGCAAACTTCGGATGACTCCTCTTACGCAGTCGTCATGGGACAATCGATGATCGATGCACAAACCATGGAGATTGCATATATGGTAGCATCGAGCGCAGATGGGTCCGAGTGGTTGGAAGATGCAAAGCGCAAGGTGCTCGAAGCACTAAAGTCAGGCTTTGAGGCATCCGCAACAAGCCATCGCGCATGGTGGCACACATTTTGGTCCAAAAGCGCTGTTGCGCTTCCTGATAAGGAATGTGAGCGTATGTGGTACTTGGCCAATTATTTCCTCGGCTCCTGCTCGCGCAAGGGGGCTCCGCCAATGCCGCTGCAGGGTGTATGGACGGCCGATCATGGATTGTTGCCGCCGTGGAAAGGTGATTATCATCATGATTTGAATACGCAAATGAGCTACTGGCACTACATGAAAGCGAACCATCTTGAAGAAGGAGAAAGCTTCATAGATTTCTTATGGGACTTGATACCTCAGGGTCGAAAGTTTGCCCGAGAGTTTTTTGACGCACCTGGCGTCTGTCTTCCATCAGTTATGAGCATTGACGGTCAATCACTTGGCGGTTGGGTGCATTACAGTACGAATCTGGTCAATCAAATGTGGCTTTGTCAAGCCTTTGATCACTACTGGCAATACACAGGAGATCAGGATTTTCTTCAAAATAAAGCCTACGTGTATTTCAAGGAAACGGCAAGCTGCATTAGGCGCTGGCTGAAGCCGGGAGATAACGGAAAGTTGGTATTGCCGCTTTCCAGCTCGCCAGAAATTCATGATAACAGTCTGAAGGCGTGGCTGCGTCCCAACAGTAACAACGACTTGGCTTTGCTGAGATATTTTTTCGGCACGTTGGCAGTATGGGCGGAGCAGCTTCAATACGAGGCGGAAGCTGCGGAATGGCAGCTAGTACTTGAGCAGTTGCAGGAGCTGGCTGTGAACGACAAACATGTGCTCATGCTCAGTCCCGATGAATCCCTTCAAGAATCACATCGGCATTTATCCCACGCAATGGCCATTTATCCGTTGAGGTTGATTCAATACAACAGCTCAGAGCGGGAACGGCAGATCATCAATGCAACTATTCTTGATTTGGAACAACTGGGCAAAGGGGCTTGGGTTGGATTTTCATTCGCTTGGATGGCTAATCTCTACGCTATTCAGGGCAACGGAGAAGCTGCTCATTGCCAGCTAAAACTATTCTGGGAGCATTTGTGCTCGCCAAACGGCTTTCATTTGAACGGGGATTACAACAATCGGGGAATTACCGCATATCACGGGCGCCCTTTCACACTTGAATCGAACATGGGGGCGGCAGACGCCCTGCAGGAGATGCTGCTGCAAAGCGACAAGAACATTCTTAGGTTGTTCCCTGCGATTCCGCAGCAATGGCGCGAAGAAGGTGCAAGCTTCTCGCAATTAAGAGGCGGCCAAGGCGTATTGGTGTCAGCCGAAATTCGTGAAGGACGTCTCGCGTTCGTGGAGCTTGTCGCGGAGCGGGAGGGAACGATTCATCTGCAGAACGATTTTGGAACAGAGGAACTCGATTTTGGTCCGTCATGTGACTGGGTGTGCACGAATAATATCATAACAATCAAGTTGTACAAAGGTCAGCGCTGCCTGATTGCTCGCCACTCCAGTTAGACCATTACACCGAAATTATAGTATAAGGGGTTTTGTTCATGCATACTTTGCAGACAATTGCTAATCTAGAAGCTGGCAAAAGCCAGTGTATCATTACGTATGGAACGAGCTTGACCGATGGAGCAGCCTGGGTGGAGGATATGAACACCCAGCTACAGGAGCGCTATCCGGGACTTGCGACGGTCATCAACAGTGCGAAAGCCGCCATGTGGTCGCAGTGGGCGATCGACAACTTAGCAGAAAAAGTACTGGCTCATAAGCCTGATTTGGTATTTATCGAATTTGCTATCAATGACTCATATCTGCCGTATGAAACGACCATTAATCAATGCAGAAGCCGTTTAGAATCCATGATTGATCAAATTGTTGAAAGTAATCCTGCTTGTGAGATCGTACTAATGACCATGAATCCTCCTGTAGGAGGTTCGCTGGAGGTACGACCTGTTTTTAATGATTATTACGATGTATACCGTCTGGTTGCCAAGGAAAGAGAACTTCCTTTGATCGATCATTATGAAAAATGGAATTCGATTTTACAACACAATCCAGAGCAGTTTCATCAGTGGGTACCGGATACTATTCATCCGATTCCTGAGGGTAGCCTGGCGGTTACGGCAAAAGGAGTCCGCGAATTGCTATTTAAGTAGTATTTTTTTAGCCGAACCTACTTGAATTTATCAACTGAAGTGAGTATGATATAACTGAAATCTGAAATTTCAGATTGCCCTGCTTAGTGTGAAAGGGGGGAGCGTATGTACGAATTAGAGCATACTGAACTTTCAGAGAAAGTATATCATTTACTTAAGAAAAAGATTTTAAACCGTGAGTTTGTTGGTGGGCAAAGATTAGATATGAATGACCTATCGCAAAAAATGAACATCAGTCGAACACCACTGAAGGATGCGGTCAATCGTCTGGTTCTTGAAGGTTTAATGGAAGTAAAGCCTCGGTCAGGGACATTTGTCGCGAGTTTAAACATTTCGGATATCGAAGAGGTTTCTGAAATTCGCTTAATGATTGAGCTGTGGTGTGTGTCTCATCTTACGGAGTTGAAAGCGCAGAAACTTGCTGGAACACTTGAAGAAATCCTTGAAAGTTGTAAAGAGACATTGACTGTAGAGCCCTTTCTTTTTGAAAATTTTCTTGAATTGGATGTTAGATTCCATCATGAAATTGTTCAGGCTGTGGACAATGAGCGTATGCTGGAGCAGTATAGGTCCATTAACAGTTTTCTGCATGCTGCAAGGATCTATTTCTTTCAGAGCTATGAACGTTCTTATTCGGGTCATGACGAACACATTGCGATTTTCCAGGCAATAAAGCGTTACGATTTACAAGATGCCTGTGCAAAGCTTGAAGAGCACATTCGGAATAGTAAGATCAATATGATTGATCACTTAAGTGAAAATGGAGGGGGCTTATAACGAGTTCCCTTTCTATTTTACTCAAAACTGAAATTTCACATTTCACATTTCAACTACATTTAATAGAGGAGATAATAAGATGAACAATACTAGAGCGACTTCTATTGCAGGATACGATTTCGATTTTTTGGAGCAAAAATTATACTCGGCGGTTATTGGCGACATTTTGGATGATTTAGGCTATCGCAATCAAACCTTTGGTGCAGGACTACGCTTGATTGATCCCAATCTAAAAATAAGCGGCCGTTCTTTCACCGCACAAGCTACCAAGGTATTTAACATTCCAGCGGAGCCATACAAGTTGCAAATGGAAGCGATCGACGCAGTTTCGCATGGTGAAGTGTTTGTCGTTTCTACTGGGGCACCTGATGAGGCTGCTTTCTGGGGTGAGTTGATCTCTACAGCATGCCGAGCACGCGGCGGCAGAGGCGCTATTGTTGATGGTTTAAACCGTGATACAGCTAAAATTTTGGAGATGAAATTTCCTTTGGCCGCAAGAGGTCAGGTACCAACAGATTCGAAGGGGCGAGTAAATCTAATTAATTATCAAGAGCCGATTGAGATCGACGGCGTACGCATCCATCCTGGGGATTATGTGTTTGCGGATATCGACGGTATTGTGTTTATTCCACAAGCGATTGAGGAGGAAGTGATTGTGAAGTCGCTAGAAAAGGTCGAAGGTGAGAATTTGGTAAGGAAGGCCTTACAGGACGGCATGCTATGTACGGAAGCTTTTAAAACTTTTGGGATTCTTTAAAAGGACTTATTCAATTCATTTTAAAAAGAGGGGCGTTCTCATGAAGCTAGGTCTTGGTTTATATCGCGATCGATTGACGAAAGATAATTTTCAATTTGCCAAGCAGGCCGGGTGTACCCATATCGTTGCTCATTTGGTGGATTATTACAATGGCGTCGAAGGTTTGCCTTCTACGGATAAAGACCGTAACATGGGAATTGCAAGACCCAACGACGATGTATGGTCATACGAAAGCCTGCTGGCATTAAAGAAATCTATGAATGAAGAAGGATTAGAATTCGAGGCGATCGAAAATTTCAGTCCTGCTGATTGGTACGATATCCTTATGGATGGCCCGACGCGAAAGGCACAGATCGAAAGCTTGAAGATGATCATTCGCAACGTAGGAAAAGCTGGAATTCCGATCATTGGATACAATTTCAGTATCGCTGGTGTTTGGGGACATGTAAACCGTCCAGTGGCACGCGGAGGAGCTGTTACTGCAACTTTCAACCTCCAAGAAGGGCCAGAGGAAACGCCGATTCCGAACGGGCAGATTTGGAATATGACGTATGATTTTAACGCTCCAAAAGGTTTCATACCTCCGATTTCCTCGGCTGAGCTTTGGGAGAGATTAGAGCGATTCCTTAAAGAGCTCATTCCCGTAGCAGAAGAAGCGGGAGTACGCTTAGCCGCTCATCCAGATGACCCTCCTATGCCGACGATCCGCGGATATGGTCGCTTGGTGAATCAGCCTCATTTGTATCAAAAGCTGCTTGATATCGTTCCTAGCCATAGCAATGCTTTGGAATTTTGTTTGGGGACATTACAAGAAATGACCGAGGGTAACGTCTATGAAGCCATCGACCAGTACAGCAAGCAAAATGCGATCGGATACGTACACTTTCGTAATGTAATCGGCAAAGTTCCGAACTATCAGGAAGTATTCGTGGATGAGGGCGATATCGATATGATCAAGGCGCTGCGTATTTTTAAGAAAAATAAGTTTGATGGTGTTTTCATTCCAGATCATACACCTCAGATGACGTGTAAAGCACCTTGGCATGCAGGGATGGCGTATGCTTTAGGATATATGAAGGCAGCACTTTCCATCGTAAATAACGAATAATAGTTTGGAGGAAATCGCATGTTTACGGATTTAAGTGGGAAAGTAGCGGTGATAACGGGTGCTTCCAAAGGAATCGGTCGCGGGATTGCAGTTCGCTTTGGACAAGAGAAGATGAAGGTCGTCGTTAACTATCATCACGATTCGGAGAAAGCCGAGGCCGTGGTGGAAGAAGTGAAGATGGCCGGAGGAGAGGCTATTGCTGTTCGTGCTGATGTTAGCAAAGAGGATGACATCAAACGACTCATTGACACGGCCGTCGAGACATTCGGAAGCCTTGACGTTCTTGTTAATAATGCGGGGATTCAAACGACAGTTCCCTCCCACGAGTTAAGTTTGGAAGATTGGCACAAAGTCATGGATACGAACTTAACGGGCGCTTTCGTTGGTTGTCGTGAAGCCATCAAGTATATGCTGGCACATAACATTCAAGGGAATATTATTAATGTGTCGAGTGTCCATCAAAAAATTCCTAAGCCTTTCCACGTTCATTATGCCTCAAGTAAAGGTGGATTAAGACTGTTGACCGAGACGCTTGCACTCGAATATGCCCCACACGGTATTCGCGTCAATACGATCGCGCCAGGCGCCATTGCTACACCTATGAATGAGCATATTCTGTCCGACCCCGAGCAAAATGATGTTGTACGTTCACTCATTCCAATGAACCGTATAGGTGAACCGAAGCAGATTGCATCAGCTGCTGCATGGCTAGCTTCAGAGGAAGCAAGTTATGTCACCGGAGTCACATTATTTGTCGATGGTGGTATGACGCTGTATCCATTTTTCTTGAAGGGGTAAGATGTAAAGGGGGAAGCACGTTGTCTAGTTATAGATCTCAACGAAATTACGGATGCCGGGTTCATGATCAATACCGTTATTTCGACATGCGAACCGTTGTTTTAGAAAATGAATTGGTGAGGATATCCATTTTGGTGGATAAAGGCACGGAGATATTCGAGTTTCTGTATAAGCCGAAGGATCTTGATTTTATGTGGCTAACCGAAAACGGTGTGCAAAATCCGAGTGCGTATTTGCCGACATCGCCTGATCCGATTTCTACCTTTATTGACTACTATCCAGGCGGTTGGCAGGAGATTTTCCCCAACGGCGGTCCGACAAGTACGTATCTTGGCGCACAGTTTGGACAGCATGGAGAAGTGGCCCACATGCCTTGGGAGTATAGCATCATTGAAGATACGCCTGCGCGTATATCTGTTCAATTCCGCGTCAAGACGAAGAAGCTTCCTTGTCAGCTAATCAAAACCCTAACATTAGAAAGTGGATCTTCTTCTCTCCTGATCGAGGAGCAGCTAGAGAATTTGAGCGACGTTCCGTTGCGATACATGTGGGGGCAGCATATCGCTTTTGGTAAACCGTTCCTGGCACCAGGGTGCAGGATCACTGTACCAGATAATGTGAAGGTCATGACGGATTCACGCACAGGAGTGACATATGATTGGCCGGATGTTGCCGCAGTCTCGGGGGAAGTGATCGATTTCTCCGAACTTCCAGCTAAAGGCACCCCTTCAGAGATGATGTACCTGACAGGCTTTGGAGAGCAAGCATGGTACAAGGTTGAGAATAATGAGCTCAGCATGGGCATGCATGTCGAATGGGACGGAACTGAGATGCCGTACTTATGGTACTGGCAGGAATACGGGGCAACCGAAGGTTATCCTTGGTTTGGACGGCATTACAATATTGGCTTGGAGCCGTTCTCCAGCTATCCGACTCTCGGACTTGAAGAGGCTATTCGCAACGATAGCGCGGGGGCAATCGGTCCTAGAGAAACTAAGACATTTCGATTGAAAGCGTCGCCTTATCAGATGGGATAAATGGGTAAAGAGGGACAATAATGAAGAAAAGGGTACTCGAATATGTTGGTCTTGATCAATTCCCTTACGATTTAGTATACCGTAGAACAACCGAGAACGGCTTTGATATGTTTCACTCTCATCAAGGACTGGAACTGTACTATTTACATCAGGGCATAGGAGAAGTGATTGTTAATGGGAGTAGGTTTCCGCTGTGTGGAGGGACGTTACTTATCTTTCAGCCATTTCAATTGCACCGTATTCGGATGTTTCAAGAAGAGTCCTATATTAGAAGTTATCTTATACTAGAACCAAGTTTTATAGAATCTTATTTAATGCCATTTACTTACTTGGGGTCTTTTTTTAAAAAACTGTGTACAGAAGATCTGTCAATTCCTTATATGGAGGGGCTTACGGAAAATCATCCATTTGTGATGTTACTTCGGGAGCTTGATCAGTCACTTATGGTATCAAAATCCGATCGGATTCGGATGCAAGAGACCTACACGCTTTCCGTAATAGGTATACTTCAACATTTACAACAATACCTTCCACAAAAACCAATGAGAATGGAGAAAAGTATAAGAGCACTTTCTCATTCGGAGAAAGCAATCGCTTGGATAGAATGTAATTTAGCTAAGGAATTCCGAATTGAATTGCTGGCCAATGAGCTCCATCTAACCCCCAACCATTTGTCTGTGGTTTTTCATAATGAAATTGGATGCACGGTAGGAGAGTACGTTACGGCGCGTCGCATTCATCACGCTCGTAGGCGTTTAATGGAGTCGGATGATCAAGTACAGGAAATTGCCCTGCAAATCGGAATACAGAGTGTATCCTATTTCTGCAAGTTGTTTAAAAAGCATAGTGGAGTCACACCGTATCAATTTCGGAAAAAAGAGTATAAAAGACTGATGTGAAACAACGCTCTTGCGGTCAGCAAGAGCGTTGTTTCACATCAGTAAGAATCAACGTTATCGATAGAACTTGGTATATTCGCCTTTTTTCCAACGAGAGTCCTTCGAAACTGGAGTTTGTCCTTCACGTGGATGAAGCGTTAGCCAGTCTTCTTCGTGACTGCATATAGATTCCCATATCTCCTCAGTCTCTTCGTAACTAATAAATTGTTCATCACAAGCTGCTGTCATTTTCTCACGGAGATTGTGAACTATTTCTGTCAGAGATGCTATGCAGTAATTCACAATCAATTCGCCGTATGCGGAAGTAGCCTGACCAGCACTTGAGTGGAGAGCGAAACTACCGCCCATACCAGGAACAGTCTCAAAATGCTTTAACTGTAAATTTATTAAATCAGGACGCATGTACATGAGTGTGGAAATTTCGTATTTTCCTGCATGATCACCCTGGAATTGCTCCGCAGCTAAATCAAAGTCGGTACCAAACCAGATATAAAAATCGAGGTTTTTCATTATGGCAGCGCATACTCGCTTTAGATCGTCGGGAAAGGCTCCACCATGGCCAGACAAAACAACGGCCGATCTGAATCCAGCGTTATAGAAAGCGCGAATTTGATAGAGAAACATTCGAAAGAAAACAAATGATGGTATTGAAGTCAATCTAGGATTTGTGTTACCTACGTGATCCTCCAGAAAGCGGGCAGATGATCCTTGTTCATGAATATGGTAGGCCGAGGTCGGTGCAACAATTCCGCCTGCGCGGCGAGCAGTTTCTATACAGATAAATTCTGCCTTATAGGTATCTAGTCCGAATGCACTTATATGACCGTGCGGTTCGCATAATCCAAGTGGAAGATAGACTATTGGACATTGGTGAATAGCTTGATGAAATTCGGAAGGGAACATTTCTGACCAAAGTACTTTTGTTGCATTTTCCATATTGAGCCCCCTTGTATGGGTGTTACATATGTCTTCTAGCATGATAAAAATTTCGTATCCAGCGGTGTTTATAGCAAAGTTCCTCAAATATGTCCGTAGGAAGGGGAACTTTACTAGCTGAGGAAATATTTTGTATGGCATGCTCGTGCACCTGCATGGATGCAATGGCCGTAGTAACGCCTGGATGTTGAATAGCGAAACGAATGGCAAGCTCTGCAAGAGAGTCTGCATACTGAGGAATATAATTTTTTAACCGATTTACTTTATCGATGTAAATTTGTCTCGGAAGAACATCAAAGTATCCTTTCCGGAAATCATCATCAGGAAATACCATGTTTTCCGTAAGAAAACCAGTTAAGCCACCTTCATCAAGGATAATTCGAGCTATAAATGCGACATTGTTATTTACGCATTCTGGTATTACCGCATCTAATGCAGTGGAATCAAAAATATTAAATAAAGCTTGAATAGCATTCACATGGCCTGAACGAATAAGTGGAATTACAAGATCATGACGATGGTCGATTGCGGAGATACCAATATTACGAATTTTTCCTTCTTCCTTTAAGCGAATTAGCTCCTCCATCCAATAATCACTTTGATCCCAGAACGGCCAGTATTTATGGAGCTGTAATAAATCAACGGACTCAACCTGTAATTCTTTAAGTGATTCTTCAAGGCTAGCACGAATTGTACCTAAAGGATAAGCATGTTCTACGGCGTGGGGTTGATGCCAGGCAGCTCCAGGATTGTTAGGATTACCTGGTAAAGCAGCGGCTTTAGTTGCCAGAAAGGGCTTCTCTCCAGCCCATTGCTTAAGAGCTTTACCGATCAATTCCTCTGAACGTCCGTAGTTTCTAGCCGTGTCTATAAACGTAATGCCTTGTTCCAGTGAGAGTAGGAGAGAACGGATCATCGTTTTATCATCTTGTGCACCAAACATACCACTTAGACCCATGGCTCCGAAACCCAGTTTTGAGATACGCTGATCCGTTCCTGGAAAATTATTATATTTCATTCTACCGATAACCTCCCGTTTACAATTAATATTTATCGTAAATTAATTCTTTCGTTGTGAAACCACACATTTCAGGGAAATTTTTCAATAAATGAGCGATTTGATCGTCGGGAATTCCGATGGATTCCAATCTCCGAGCGCGGACTCTTTCTTGAACAGATCGGGCTGTTTCAAAATCGTTAATATGCTCATAAAGCTTAGCACCCCATTTTTTCCCAAAATCGACATGGAGCCTTTCATCGACGATATCGAACTCAGATTGGATAGCCGATAACGTATCACCAAATTTCCAAAAAGCATCTATTGATTTACGTTTTTTGAAGAAGGAGCAAGGTTCGGCAATCATAGTTAGCCCTGCATAAAATTCTGGGAAGACGTCATCTAGATTTTCTGGTGATAGAGCATTTGTACCTTGCCATAGGAATTCTTCCGTACGATGACCCCATTGAAGCAGTCGTCTAACACCCATTTGGCTATGACGGACTTCATCCCAGGTATGTCGGGCAACATCGATATAGAAATCGATAGGCATTCCCTGAACACCATAGTAAAGGTAAGACAAAGATTCGGCAGAAGTCATTTCCGTGGCGTTAATAAATACCATCTGCTTAACGCTATCGTTTACTGGGCTACTTGAATCACGAAGTAAATTGACCGCGCCATGCTTTGCTGGATCTAAGAGCGGAAACCGAGGGTCAGGAGCAGCGACAGCAGGCACAGGACCCGCGGGTTTGAAGTCAGGCTGAATAGGCCATTGTGTAGTCTTCTTTCCTAAATTTCGAAACAAGTGTAAGGTAACTTGTCCTGCGTATTGAAGCCATTGATGATAGACTTGTTGAAGTTGGTTATTTTCCGAATATGCGAAGCGGGTATAGCGTTCTGTGTATTCAATTAGCTGTCTCCGATCAGTTTCCGCATCTCTTAGAGCATCGAAACTTGGAGAATCGAGAATGGGATCCATCTCGGAGCGCAGTCCGTCATAACTTTCGTACAGGGAGCGTAATAGCATGTTGTAACCCGCAGCAAATTCAGGGATGCCAGGAGCAATCGAGAGTCGATCGAATGCTTCGCGTATAACGATAGGAGTTCGTGAACGGTCATTGATACCTGGACCAGGTAGTTCATCGATTCTTTCACGAAGTCGTTTTAAGTGAATGGTATGCAAATAAGCGAAACGCATCAAGTCACCTTTAGCGTCCCAATCAGGAAATACGGAAACCCATCCCATTACCATGCGCGATAGCTCGAATTCAATCCAAAATAGCTGAAGCAATCGCTGATTCGTTTCAATTGGACGAAGTTGACGACTACTGTATTGATGAACGATACTATCAGGCAATCCTTGTTGATCGATATCTACATCAAATTCCGTTTGAGACTCTTGATTATTCTCCATTGTAATAACCCTCCTGAATGAATAATGATTACTTACTCATCATAAGCGTTTATTGTGATGAAAAGTGATCATCTTCTATGGCAAAATAACGCATTCCTACGATTTACAAATTACATTTTCCTAAATTGGCCTGGCGTCATCTTCGTTATTTTCTTAAATGCATTCGAGAAATGAGGCACATCGGTGAAGCCGCAAAACTGTGCGATTTCCTCCATCGTGTAATCGCCTTGCTTAAGCAGTTCTCGGGCATGCTGGATCCTTAAATGTAAAAAATATTGATGCGGAGAAACACCGAATTTGTTTTTGAAAAGGGCAGAGAAACGCGAAGGAGAAAGTCGCGCCCGCTTCGCCATATCTTGAAGTGATAACGGTTCGGAAAGATGAATCGAAAAGTAAGAGGTGATCCAGTTCAAGGATTGCGGTTTGTGCGAGTGATCTTCTTGCTGAAGATCACTAAATTCTTTAAGAAGACCGAGGATCATCTCCTGGAGCAAATGATTAGCTTCCAGTTGGCTGATGACATCGCCATTCTGCCATAGACCAATCATTTTTAACAAGGATTCTTTATAACTGGAATTATGCTGGAGTCGGAACTTAACGGGAATAGAGATATTAGCAAAGTCGTTCAAACGTGGCTGTATAAGATGCTGGTATTCAGTTAGATCAATCAGCCCTGGCTTCGTTGCGAAACTATGCTCCCGTTCAGCATGATAGAACAGATCGAAATGAGCGAAAGGCGTAATCGTTCGAGAGATTCCTTTTAAAGAGCAAAGAAGATCAGGTTGAATGAGACAGAAATCCCCTTCCTCGCATGTATATGTCACACCATCTATTTCAAATTCACAGGTACCTTCCTGAATATAGATCAGTAAGTAATCTAGTAGTTTGCGGTTGGGAACCGTCCACCCTGGCTGCCTGACGGCATAGTCCGATTCTCGGATATAGGGGACGATTGGTTGATTTTTGATTACTTCAAGAAACGATTGATTCATGGAGAAGCTCCTTTTTTACCAGAAGATATAATAAGATTTTACAAGAAAACAGTAAGGTTTCACAATGCCTTTTTTACATGTTTCCGATATAGTTAAGTTAATTCTTACAGTTTAGAAAGAGAGGAATTAACGATGACTAGAGTAAATATCAACAATTTAGGCTTAATCCCTCTTTCAGGTGTTAGTAGTTATGAAGACGCTTGCAAAGTCGGCTATGACATCGATCATAACGTGAATTTACTTAGAAGATATCTGTATTCCGAATCGCAACTGACTAAAATTTTTGCAGCACATATTACCAGTACCCCTGAGTGGGAAGTGAAGGGTGCTTTTGGACTTCATATTTGGCTTGATGCTGAGCATAGTGCCGCACTTCGGAAAAGAGTGACGGAGATGAGGGAACCGCCTTTACATTTGGATAAAGTTCCCGATGCGCAGCTCGAGGCATTCTTTGGCGAAGTGATACGCGCGGAGACCACGTTGGAGCTTCTTGTGGGCATTTATCGCGTTGCCAAACGGGAATTAGTTCGCTCATTGAAAAAGCATCTAGTGGAAACGAATCCGTTAGTTGATCATCCTACCTGTCGTGCTTTGAAATTGATTTTAGTTGAAGAGGAAGAGATGGTTCCATGGGGAGAAGCGGCTATTGAAGCCCTTATCCGTACGGAAGAAGATCAGCAAGCCGCATTAAAGTGGCAAAATCATATCGAATCATTCCTTTATGCGGCAGGAGGCATTTCGGGGGACTTGGCTAAGCCAGCAGATTGGCAATTAACAGTGCCACGATCAGATGGGCAGCCATTTGAAATGAACGTGGAGCCTCGTCGTGATGCGAGATTTTCAGATAGCTATAATTCAACCGCCAATTTTGACCAGTATTATTTTGATGAAAACCGTCCAGCGGACGAAAGAACGTATGCACTCCTTTTTAAACGTCTCCGTGAGATGGACGTACCCGAGTGGATGGGTCCCATTATTTATAAAACGACTGGGAAGCCATGGGATTACTATCAAGACTTGAGTAGACAGCTATGGGACGAGGCTCGTCATTCGATGATGGGTGAAGTGGGTCTCTACCAGGATGCTGTTGAGTTTTACAAGTATCCAGTGGAATTTTTAACAACAATGGCATTGAACAATACAGCTACGTCACTCGAGGCGCATCTTGTACTTTGGTACATTGAGCAAGGATTGATGCCGAAAGATACGGGAAAACATTTTGAATGGGCCGTCGCCAAAGAATCGGATAACGATCTTGCCAAAACGTTTCAGGATTACGACTGGGCTGATGAGGTCTTGCATGCGCAAATCGGCAGGAAATGGTTAGTTCCTGAATTCAAGGATATGGGGGAACTTAAACAGCAAGCGGAAAGCGTCATGAACCGGAACCTAGCTGAGAAAGTCAGGTTGAGCCAGAGATCCGAGCAGAAAGAATGGTGGCCAGATTTTCTTGCGGAAATTCGTGCAGGAAAAGAAAGAACGCGTGGAGGGGTGACAGCGTCATGATTTTAACTGATAAAGTATGTGTGGTTACAGGTGCTGCAAGAGGGATTGGCTACTCATTAGCGAAACAGCTTCATGCTGCAGGAGCGAAAGTAATGCTGACCGATGCGGATGAGAAAGCATTAGATGAAGCTGTAGCGTTGCTTGCTTCCGATCGTGTTATTGGGGTGAAGGCGGATGTGCGTTCAGAGTCCGATATTGCAGCATTGACGGAGAAGACTGAGGCTCAGCTAGGTCCGATTGCCGTTTGGATTAATAATGCAGGCGTTGCCAGACATAAGCTAATCACCGAATATACGGAAGCTGATATCGACTGGATGATGGACGTTAATTATAAAGGCACAATTCTTGGCTGTAAGTATGCGCTACGTAGTATGCAAGAGCAGCGTGCAGGTCATATTATCAATATCATTTCAACTGCGGGATTAACCGGAGTGCCAACGGAATCCGTCTATTGCGGCACAAAATTTGCTGTCAGAGGATTTACGCAAGCCCTTCAAGAGGAAGCTGCACAATTTAACATTCGAGTTTCTGGTATTTACCCTGGGGGTGTCAATACGGGTTTCTGGGATATCGCGCGCGAGCAAAAATCTCCTGTTGAGAAATATTTGACACCTGACGATGTGGCAAGCGCTATTGTCTCCGTCATTCAAATGGACGATAACTGTGTCACACATGAGATTGTGCTCCGTTCGATGAAAGATGCCAATTTTACCTTGCAGGAATTAAATCAATGAAGCTGCGATTATATTCCGATATCATTCAATCTAAAGCGTTAGGCTCACGTCGTGTCTACCGACTCTTAATGCCAGAACCGCGTCCAGTCGGTCGACTGCCCTTATTGATTTTACTGCATGGGGTACATGGTTCCGAGATTGATTGGACGGAACAAGGTCAACTCATCACAACGATGCAGGCATTGCTTGATGAGCAGGTAATGGGTCCGATAGCGGTTCTTATGCCGTCAGATGGTTTGACCGCCATCGGAACTGGGTATTTGAATTGGGATATCGGAGGACCACATCTCTATGAAGATTATTTGTTGGAAGACTTGATTCCGCATATTGAAGAGAAGTGGCATGTAGGCGGAAGCAGAACAACAAGGGCGATCAGCGGGTTATCGATGGGGGGATATGCTTCTATTCGGATGGCGTTCGCGCACCCAGAGCGATTTGCTTCAGCCTCCAGCTTAAGCGGATTTTTCCATGTTATCGAGCTTGGCGAACTAATTGGTGCCGAAGATTACTCGCACATTTTTCAAGCAGATGGGAATCGAACGGAGGAAGTATCCCCCTTAACCATGTCCATTCCTCCCTCTAAGGATCTTCCTAAGCTTAAATTTGATTGCGGTGTAGAAGATCGTTATATTCAAATGAATCGCCAGTTGCATGAAAGGTTGGAAGTGTTGGATCTACCTCATTCATATGAGGAGTATCTAGGTGCTCATACCTGGGATTATTGGCGAGAGCATATTAAAGAACATTTGATTTTTCATTCCAATGCGATGAAAGAGTCCTCTTCTTGAGGTCTCTTTTTTTACCACATAAAAATTTATAAGTTTCCGCTACTCGTAAGTTTTTCTCATTGTATAATAGCAAAAAAGTGCAAAATTAATGTTTCGGGAGAGAACTCCATGGCAGCTAAATCTGACTACAAAAAGATGAGTCGTATTTTAAATGAAACCGCAGTTAATTTGCAGGGTGAAGATTTAGGCTTCAAGGTGCATTATTGGGGAGCATTGCCTGCGCATTTTGATAATCCCGTACATCGGCATTCTTTCTTTGAAGTTTGCTATGTATTGTCGGGTGAGGGGTTCTACTTGGAGTCGGGCGAAACGTATCCGTTGCAGGCAGGGACATTATTTTGTTCATTGCCTGGTAAATGGCATCAAATCAAAAGTGAGAAAGGAATCGAGCTATACTATGTTGCATTCGAAGTAGACGATTCTTGTTCGACAGAAGCAAGCTTACATCGCTATCTGCAAATGATGAATGAAAACAAAATTACCGTGCCAATGGCAGACGATACCGTGTCAGCGCAGACTTGGCGCATGCTGTTTACGATTTGTATGAAGGATCGTGCCATGACGAAAGAGCTGATTCGCTGTTATGCCTATGCGTTACTTGTTTCCTTTTGCAGTGAGTTTGTAGAGGGTAGTGAGATGGACGACACTCCGGAGCACCAACAAATTTCATCCTACTATTTACAAAGAGCAAAGCTATTTATCGATGACAATCTTTCTTCATCGCTAAATATCCAGCAGTTGTCGGCCTATCTGAACATAACGGAGCGACACTTATCGCGCTTGTTTGCCAAGCAAATTGGGCAATCGTTCACCCATTATGTGCAAGAACGCAGGGTTCGGAAGTCAATGGAGCTTTTACGTGAGACGGACTGGACTTTATGTCATATCGCGCAGGAAACAGGCTTTGAATCCGTGCACTATTATACAAGGGTTTTCAATCGTAAAATCGGCGTGCCCCCTGGCAAGTTTCGCAAATCCCAACTTTCAGAAATTCCATTCAGTTGATTGTGTTATAATTAATCCAGGTAGTGAAGCACACGCCGTCTGTTACAGGTTCATAGAACCGTGCAGGCGGCTATTTTATTTCCAGGAGGTAGATGAAGATAGAGACGATAAAGGGGCTTTTGAACTCGGACGAGTCATTTACTCATGCTTACACAAGGTTTATGGAAGAGCAAGTCAAGGGGAGCGTGGGAGAGAGGAGAAGAAGGTTGCTTAGCGAGAAGCGGTACGCGGAAACTTTGTTCTTAAAGGATGTCTGGTGGCCAGCATTCGGTAACTTTCGACTTTTATTCGCCGAGTTTGAGCTCCGAGACTTTAAAGATGGCTGGCGGTTCTTGGATTTTGTATTCATCATTAACATTACACGAGTGTGCATCGAGATTGACCCGTATGGGACACATTTTCGCAACATTGATCGTAAGCAATACGATGACAATTTACACCGGCATAACGACCTCGTCTTGGACGATTGGAAAATTTTAAGGTTTTCGCTAGATGATATTAAGTACAATCCCCGCAAATGTCAACAGACGATCATGCAAGCAGCAGCGAAATGGGGTTTGGAAGATACAAATCGTCTACTCCAATTAATTCCTATCGAATATGCTGTTTGGAAATGGGTTGAAAATCAAGACGACATGGTCACGCCAACATCAGTAGCTAAGGCGCTCCGAATTAATCGAGAAACTTCCACCAAATATCTTAAATCACTTGTTCTTAAAGGATTAATTCTTCCTGCATCCAGAGAAGGAAAGAAGATTATGCGGTATCGAGCAAAAACTTCGGGAGGAACCAAGTGTTAGCTGGGTTGCCCGCGGTTATGATGGTTGACGCTGGAAAAACCAGCTTGACCAAGGTAAATCCCCCTCATCCTATAGATGACGCTGGAAAATCCAGCCTGGAAAGCATGGATCAGCTAGCCCCACTTACCTGACGCTGGAAAAACCAGCTTGACCAAGGTAAATCCCCCTCATCCTATAGATGACGCTGGAAAATCCAGCCTGGAAAGCATGGATCAGCTAGCCCCACTTACCTGACGCTGGAAAAACCAGCTTGAACGAATCAAATCCCCCTCACCTAATCGATGACGCTGGAAAATCCAGCCTGGAAAGCATGGATCAGCTAGCCCCACTTACCTGACGCTGGAAAAACCAGCATGAACAAGACAAATCCCCCTCACCCAATCGATGACGCTGGATAATCCAGCCTGGAAAGCATGGATCAGCTAGCCCCACTTACCTGACGCTGGAAAAACCAGCTTGAACGAATCAAATCCCCCTCACCTAATCGATGACGCTGGAAAATCCAGCTTCGTAAGCCTGTTTCAGCTAGCTTATTTACCTGACGCTGGATTTTCCAGCCTCTGTAAAGCGTGGCGCAACTTGCACACCATTTGACGCCGGATAATACAGCCTCATAAGCCTTGTTCAGCTAGTCCCTCTTACCTGACGCCGGATAATCCAGCTTCTGAATGAGTGGTTCACCAACCACACCCTGTGAAGCGGAAAATCCATTATGTTTTTTGAAATGAAATGTCCGAATAGTGCAAGTGTGTGTCTTATTGCTTCAAAGACAATACCTCCCTCAACGTTTATCATATTAGTAAGCGCTAACACACGATAAATAAGGAGGAAACACAATGGCTAATGCCTATACGAAAAGGGATTATTCGCTTACAGGCCCCGAGAATAAGCGTGCACAGGACAAAGGATTAGTTGCTGCGGAATGGTACATGAGTCCAATTCCACGGAAGCGGCTTAAGGAACTCATGAAGCGTAAAGATGGTCCTGCCATTCGCGATACGATTATCATGTTTGCTTGGCTCTTCGCTACGGGGCTGCTTGCTTATTATACGTGGGGGACCTGGTGGGCCATACCGGTGTTCGCTATATACGGAATTAGCTATGCTTCGATGGCGGATTCAAGATGGCATGAATGTGGCCATGGCACGGCATTCAAGACACCATGGATGAATGATGCCCTTTATCAAATTGCCTCCTTTATGGACTTGAGACCGCCGACGCCTTGGCGTTGGAGCCATGCTCGCCATCATACTGACACGTATATCGTTGGTCGCGATCCAGAAATTGCGATGTCGAGACCGCCTATTTGGCGTATCATTTTTGGAGAAATTGTGCACATTTATGGAGGCGCTAGAGATCTCAAAAGCGTTATCTTACACAGTTTCGGCAAGCTTACGCCGTCAGAACAAGATTATGTGCCAGAGTCAGAGTATAAGAAGGCGGTTTGGATTTCACGTATTTGGGTGTTAATCTTACTCGGATTCATTATTTGGTCGATCCAAATTGGCAGTATCTTACCGCTGATGTTCGTGGGCCTTCCGACTTTTTATGGACCGATTCTCCTATTATTAGTAGGACTGACTCAGCATTTGGGACTACATGAAGATGTGCTGGATCATCGTTTAAATACACGTACCATTTATTTAAATCCATTCTTCAGATTTCTATACTGGAACATGAATTATCACATCGAACATCACATGTTTCCAATGGTTCCCTATCATGCTTTACCTGCCCTTCACCAAGAATTGAAGTTTGATTATCCAGCACCGAATCCTAGTCTTGGGTCAGCTCTCAAAGAAGTTATTGCAGCATTGATTAAACAGAAGGAAGATCCGACATATGTGGTTGATCGTCCTCTGCCATCTACGGCTAACCCGTATTATTACGGTGTACAAACAAAAGAACAATTAGCTAATTAAACAAACCAACACTTATTTACTTGGAGGTACTTATGCAGCAATTAATAGGTTGGGTAGAAGCATGTGAAGTGGATGAGATTGATGAAGAAGATGTTATTCGATTCGATTATGACAATCGCACGTTTGCTATTTATCGTTCCGCGAAAAGCGATTATTTTGCAACAGATGGGTATTGTACCCATGAGAGAGTTCATTTAGCCGACGGACTTGTGATGGGCAACCTTATTGAGTGTCCGAAGCATAATGGTCGATTTGATTATACAACGGGTGAAGCGAAGCGCACGCCAGTTTGCGAAGCTCTAAAAACATATCCTATAAAGATTGAAGATGACAAGATCTTTATCAAGATTGACTGAGGAGAGAAAAGAAGATGGCTGATTTAGGAATGGTGATTGTCGGTGCAGGTGAAGCGGGTGCGCGTGCGGCCGTGGAGCTTCGAACGGAGGGTTGGAAAGGACCGATCACGCTGATAGGAAAAGAAAGGCTGGCACCCTATGAGCGGCCGCCGCTTTCCAAGAGTGCGTTGGTTGATGAAGAAGAGCCTTCGCCAATGACGATTCTTGATAAGGCTAAGCAATCCCAGTACGGGATTCAATTCATCTCGGATCGTGCAGTTGTGAAGATTGATCGGGGTCAACATGAGACTGAACTTAGTAACGGACAAAAGATAAGGTATGAGAGGCTCTTGCTAGCGACAGGAGCTTCTCCACGCCGATTGTATTTGGAAGGCTCCGACATGGCGGAATTATTATATCTCCGAACCTTCGCTGACTCACTTGTTTTACGCGCTAAATTTCAATACGGGAAGCACATTGCTGTCATTGGTGCCGGCTTTATTGGACTAGAAGTAGCGGCAAGCGCACGGGAAAAAGGTTGCAAGGTAACGGTTATTGAAGTCGGACCTCGTATTCTGATGCGAGGCGTACCTGAGGAAATCGCTAATATTGTAGAAACGCGTCATCGTCAAGCAGGTGTAGCTTTTAAACTAGGAGTAGGAATTGGACGCATCGCAAAAACGAGAGATGGACATTCAATTACACTTGTAGATGGAACCGTTGTCCAATGTGACGAGATTGTCGTAGGCATTGGTGCGATCCCTGAAACAACATTAGCTGTTCAAAGTGAACTTATAGTCGACAATGGCATATGGGTGGATGAGAGACTCACAACGAGTGACCCTGATATTTTTGCAGCAGGTGATTGTTGTTCCTTTCCGCATCGTCACTTTGGAGGCAAGCGTATTCGTCTGGAGGCTTGGCGAAATGCGCAAGATCAAGGAACACATGCCGCACAAAGTATGCTGGGTTCATCCAACCCTTATCTCGCAATCCCTTGGTTTTGGTCGGATCAATATGAACAAACTTTACAAGTCACTGGATTACCAGACTGCGGCGTGAAGACCGTGGTTAGACATGTGACGGAGTCCGATAAGTTGTTCTTCCATTTATCTTCCGAAGATCAATTGGTTTCGGCCAGCGCGGTAGGATTGAACGGAAAGATTGCCAAGGATATTCGATTTGCAGAAATGCTAATCCAAAAACAGGCAGTACTCGATCCCACAGTCTTAGCAAATCCGGATGTGAAATTAAAGTCGCTTTTGAATTCATAATTCTCATTTTAAGGAGTAAAGCATGAGTAATTGGAATCGCATTAATGATGGGACTCTTAATCCGCCAAAATTGGATGTTCAACAAGCCATTTGGGCCATGCAAGGATTGGGAGAGAACGGAAGAGAATGGTCGCTGGAGCAGAAGTTTGAGAAAATTGCTGAAGCGGGATTTACAGGTGTCAGCTATTTATTGCCATCTGTTGCGGATATGGACTTATGGCATCGTTTGCTTGACCGCTATAAACTGAGCTTCAGCGCGATTGCCTTTCCTGCCAAGCCGCAAGACTTAATTGAAATCATGAAGCGAGCTAACGAATTTGGCCGTGTACAATATATCAATTCGCAGGTACTTGATTCTTTTGTCATTGATCAAGAAGCTGTTCATTTACTGCAATCATTATTGAAGGTAACGGATGAGTTTCGAATTCCGCATTTTATTGAGACGCATAGAGGTACGGTTACACAAGATTTAATTCGTACGGCAGGCTACGTTGATGCCCTTCCCGATCTCAAATTGATGATCGACTTATCTCACTATGTTGTTGCGGGTGAAATTGTAGGAACGAATGAGAAGGTTGAAGTCTATTTCGATAAGCTGCTGGAGCGTTCTGCAGGTATGCATGCCCGTGTCTCTAGCGGTGAACAGGTCCAAGTAGATATTGGCGTGGACGGTGAACATCCGATGGTGGTGCATTTTACACGCTGGTGGCGTAAGGGTATGGTGCATTGGCTTAAACAAGCGAAACCCGGAGATATATTTCCATTCTGCTCAGAGCTTGGACCACCGAATTTTTATGCAATGACCTACCGAGACAAGCAAGGGCAGGAACATGAAGTTTCCGACCGATGGCAGCAAGCGTTACTGTTCAAAAGAATCATCGAGGAGCAGTGGAGGCAAGCTCAAGCAGGGTGAAGCAGGGTGTGAGGTTTCGGGATAAGTAAAAATAACCCCATTCTCAAATTTGAGATTGGGGTTATTAATCTTGACTCAACCTTAAATTCAGTGCTTGACGGCTAAGTCCCCATGCGATGCCGTTTGCACTCCAGTAGTATACCGAGACATTACTTTCGTCGATCAAGGGAATGAGACGAAGGTCATTGAATCGTTCGACGCGGAAAGCTCCAACCCCGTCGAGCTCCAGCAAGCAGGCTGGTAAGCGATTATGGTCAATTTCAAAGCCTATACCGAACAAAACTAATCATCGCGAAGAAGACGCTGGGGAAGGTGCCCGGCGTCTTCCCTTGTTAATCCAAGTATGAGTGCGCTCTCCGTTATCTTTAACCTTGAGCTGCATCCGTGTTCATGTAGTTGATTGCCCACATATGGCCGTCCAAGTCCTCGAAGGCCCAATGATACATGAATCCATAATCCTCAGGTTCTTCGTACGATTTCCCGCCCAAGGAGACCGCAGTATTCACGATTTCATCCACCTTCTCTCGGCTCTCGAAGGCCAATGCGATCGTCATTTGCGCATACTTTTCCGTATCAACGGTTTCCTTCTGCGTGAGCGACTTTAAAA
This sequence comes from Paenibacillus sp. J31R30, assembly GCF_059692115.1. Lineage (NCBI taxonomy): Bacteria > Bacillati > Bacillota > Bacilli > Caryophanales > Paenibacillaceae > Paenibacillus > Paenibacillus sp. J31R30. The sequence goes on from NZ_JCAUAV010000002.1 coordinate 834,075, forward strand.
GTTCTTTGGTGAGCAGCATGACCTGCAGGTTGTCGCCGATCACGATGGCTACCGCCTTCTCATTCTCGGGGAATTGCGGGTTGAGCTCGAATCCGAGTCCGGTGAAGAACGCCTTCGATTGTTCTACGTTGTTTACAGGCAGATTGAAGCTCGTGAATGTGGACATTAATGCCATTTTTAAACACCTCATCGTCAAATTGGTTTGTTGTCATTGATGCCTTCGTTTATTTAGACGAAAGCCGATCCGGGAATTCATCGGTCTACTTGATTCCTGCCAATCCTGTATTGTTGTAATTCCCCAACCACAAAAAAAGGAATAAGCAGATGCAAACCCAGTATATCAACGAACTTCTCAACATACCAGAGTTACACGTAAGCCAGATTCTGTTTGTCGGTCACATGCCGGATTCGGATGGACCTACGAATTTGTGGAGCACAAACAAAGCTACTGCAACCTGTTTCGCTCCCTTGCGGTGGAACAAGCGCTTGGCTCAACAGCGGCGCATAGCGCCCGCATGCAGCAAGCGGCGACGAGCACTGTGGAACGTCTGCATCAGGAAGCCGTTTGTCTTCACATGCGAAGGCTCATCTGAAATCGCATCAACGTTTGCTGAGCCCGCCAGCAGATGCGCTTAATGAAGAGAGTAGAAATCGTCTTCATATTTTGCTTGGCTATTCCCCGCTCTTGCGCAGCGTATAGGAATTGAAAGAAGCCTTCACCACTTGGTACAACTGTTCGCCGAGCGTTACCATCACCGAATCTGGTTTTGAACGTTGGTGTGCGCATGGGGATCGAATCGACCATCCGGCAGTTCGAAGCACCTTAAAAACGATGCGAAACTGGAAGATGGAAATCGTCAACTATCATCGTTGCAGATGGACGAACGCGACAATAGAAGACCGGCATAATCGCATTAAGGAAGCAGAAGGCAAATCGCTATTAATTATGAAACAAAATAAACGGAGCGCCGCGGAATTGCGGGCTCCGTTTTCTAATTAATTCTGGAATATCACACTTTTAATATAACTTATTAAGGATAGACTCCGTGGTTTTCCATGCATCCGCTCCCGAACTATTTTCAGATAAATATAGCGTCAGGCTTATCGTAATTAATTCAATGATATAGAGAATGGAGACTTTACTTTTTAAGTCGTTGTCAAAAACCGAAACCCCCTTGCTTAAACAAACAAGACGCGTATCGGCTACCTCGGTGATCGGTGATCGGCCATGACCGGTGATACAAATCGTATGGGCTCCACTGGATCGAGCTTTTTTTAGTGCTTCAACCACATCCTTCGTGCTTCCAATCTGGGAAATGCCAATTGCGACATCATTTGTATTTAAATGAGCAGCGCTAATTAGTTGAAGGTGAACATCAATATGTGCATCAGCCATAAATCCCATGCCGAGTAGTTTCATTTTTAATAAAACAGCTAGGGGGCCAGATTCGCCTAGTCCGAAGATAACAATTTTTCTGGCTTCCATAATCTTAATGACGGATTTTTGCAATTCTTCCAAATCGAGTACTTTCAGCGTTTCCTGTAGATTGCTTATGCTTATATGGGCAAGCCTTTGTGGAAGGTTCATTTTACCTTCATTTGTATCAGGTCTTATCCCACTATCCATGTCTCTAGCTAGTTTGATTTTTAGTTCTTGATAACCTCTTAAGCCGATAGATTTGCAAAAACGAGTGATCGTCGACTGCGCCACCTCTAGTTCGTCTGCGACTTGTGTAACGGAGGAATAGATGACTTTGGTGGGGAACTCCATGACAAAGGCGGCGATTCTCTGCTCTGTTGAAGAAAGGTGAGCATAGGAACTGTTCAGCTTAGATTTAATGGTAAATTCGCTCGCATCTTCGTTTGTGTTATTTTCTAATCGCATCCAGGGTTCTCCTTTGAACTATGATAATCAGCTTAACTTGACGAATATTATAAGTATACAATGAATTGGCAAATTGCGAAAACGAATCGATCTAGCAACAGTATTTATCAATTTCTACTGCATAATGTCGAAAAAATATTTATTATAAATTATATAATATCGATAAAATAATTATTTACAATTCATTTACTCGCGATTATAATCAACTCATAAGGCACAGTAGAGAGAGGAGTTATGGGGAAATATTGTGGAGAAATTACAAGATGTTCATATGCCAGATTTAGAGCAAACGATAAATTCTAAGCTAAACAGCTCCTATGCGCACTTGTCTGCTACGGAACAAAGAATCGGTGAGTTTGTCATGCAATATCCAGAGAAAGTGATGTATTACTCTGTGACTCAAGTAGCTGATGAGCTAGGCGTTGCACAATCGACGGTTACCCGTTTTTGCAGGTCAATTGGATTAAGAGGCTATCAGGAATTAAAAATAAAATTGGCAAGAGATATGGATAGTGGTATTCGGAATGAAGCCAACGATGGCAAAATGAATCTTCCACAAAGACTTGCTCAAATCAATATCAACAATATCCAAGAAACTTTAAAAATTATTGATCTTGAGGAATTGCAAAAAGCAATCGTAAAAATGATGCAGGCTCACAAAATAATTATTTATGGTTTAGGTGAATCAGGCCCCATTGCTGAACTTCTTAAGATGAAGTTAATAGGGTTAGGCTTATCGGTGGATGCCCATATGGATGTCCATTTGCAATTAATTAGTGCAGCTCATCTAACTAGTGATGATGTGGCAATAGGCATATCCCAAATGGGAAGCACGAAAGATGTTGTTCTTGCTTTGAAAAAGGCGAGATCCAGCGGAGCATTAACCATTTGCATTACTGGGCATGGCCGTTCTCCAATAACAGATGTTTCTGATATTCGCCTAGTTTGCTTCGGTAAAGGAATTTCGGTACATGAGAATGATTTAAAAAGTAAGGCTTCCATTTTATTCTTAATTGAATTGATTGCCATTAGCATTTCCTTATACATGTCCGAAAAAGGCAATAGCTTGGAGCCCTCGAAAACGACTGAATCCATTTTAGATAAACTGTATTGATACTTGGAGGGAAGCACATTGATTGAACAATTGAAAGGTCGTCTAATCGTTTCGTGTCAAGCATGGATAGACACCCCGTTTTATGGACCTCATTATATGAGAGCTATGGCGGAAAGTGCTCAAATGGCAGGGGCAGGAGGGATTCGGGCAAACAGCCCAGAAGATATACGTGAAATTAAAAAAACGGTAAAGCTGCCCATGATCGGCATACATAAGCTGCCTGATAAGCGAGGCATTAAAATTATTACGCCTGATTATGAAAGTGCTAGAGCATTAGTTGAAGCGGGTTCTGACATCATCGCGATTGACGCAACGAATCAAGGTCGACCCGATGAGAGTGAACTGGAGCGACTGATTCAAGAGATAAAAACGAAATTGAAAGTACCTGTTATGGCAGACATTTCTAATGAAGAGGAAGCTATTCGCGCTGAAAGGTTTGGAGCAGACCTTGTGGGTACAACCATGTCTGGTTACACTTCCTATACAGAGAAGACAGACGGACCTAATTTAGCGTTAATTGAAACCTTGACAAGTAAGGTTCGCGTTCCGATTGTTGGAGAGGGCAGATTTTCACAACCGTATGAAGTGAAAGAAGCCTTGAATCAAGGTGCACACTGTGTAGTGATCGGAACTGCAATAACAGCACCATGGGAAATAGCAGCTAGGTTTGTGCGCGCGATCCAATAATGTTGGAGATGATGCTTGATGATGTTTCTTGGTATAGATGGAGGGCAAACCTCAACAAAAGTGTGCTTTTATGATCTTAATACCCGTGAAATGGTTATTGAAAAGGGTCTCCCTATCGACCACATGGTATCAACAGACGGACAAGAGATGGCTAGAAAAGGAATACAAGAATCGATTCAGACCTTACTAAATAAATTGAACCGTGTCGTTCGCATAGACGTTGCTGTCATAAGCATTAGCGGCTTGCGTGAAGAACATACGGAGCTGATTCAAAGTTGGGTTACTGCTTGCATGGATGTTCGTTCATTTATTATTGTAGGCGATGTCATAGCGAATATAAGCGGTGCTTCTGCTGGAGAAAATGACGGCATTCTCGTCATTGCAGGAGGAGGTAGTATTGCTTATTACGCTCAAAATGCAATCGATTATACAGCTGGTGGATTTGGACATATACTTGGTGACGAAGGAAGCGCTTACAGGATTGGTTTGGATGCTCTACAAGCAAGTATACGCTGTTGGGAAAATAGAGGAGCGTTTACGGTATTGTACCAACAATTATTAGACCATTTTGAGCGAAGCAATTATTGGGATATCAAAACGATGCTGCATGGGGATCAAATCAAACGTAAGGATATTGCCAATTTGGCAGTTATTGTGAACGAGGCGGCCACACAAGGAGATACGGTATCGCAGCATATTTTGCGTAAGGCAGGTGTGGATCTCGGTGAACTCGCTATTTCGGTCATAGAAAGTTTAGAACGAGCTAATATCTCGAGTGTGAATAAGATTTATCCAACCGGAGGGGTATTTAGTTCTGAAGCTTGGATAATTCCAGCTTTTGAACAAACGATTCATAAGAGATTTCCTGCGTATAAGATCACCAAGCCGGTTTATTCACCGCTAATGGGTACCTTGATCATAGCGGCAGAAAGTGTAGGGATGAAACAACAACTACTAGATCAATTGGAGGAATGACATGAATATCGGCGCAAATGTAGTCATCGATACGATTCTAGACATCGTTCAAACATTTAGAAGTACACAGATGGAACCTCTGCAGAAAGCCTCTAAACTCCTTAGTAAAAGCTTGTTAGAAGGTGGCGTGATTCATGTATTTGGTGCAGGACATTCACGTACCTTTGGAATGGAAATGTGCGGTCGTGCAGGCGGATTGGTGCCATTGAATCTAGTAGGGCTTGAAGATATCGCACGAATCGATAATCGAATAGGTATCAACCTTGTAGATTTAGAGCGGGAGCCGAAAACGGCACATGATTTATTGGATTTGCATGATGTTAGAAAGGAAGATTCGATTATCATCGTCTCTAATTCAGGACGTAACGGTGCTCCGAATGAGCTCGCTATAGAAAGTAAGCGTAGAGGTCTCTCCGTTATAGCGGTCACTTCCTTATTACATTCCACGAATTCGGATAGTCGACATCCAAGCGGCAAGAAACTTTATGAAATAGCCGACATTGTTATTGATAACTGCTGCCCCTACGGAGATGTGCTTCTTGAGATTCCCGGAATTAGCGAAAAAACAGGTTCTGCTTCCACGGTAGTTGGGGTTTTTATTGCCCAAGCGCTAACTGTCGAGATTATAGCTGAATATGTACAAGAAGAAAGGATACCACCAGTGTATATCAGTGCAAACGTAGATGGCGGGGATGAGCACAACCGCAAGCTTCAAGAAAAGTATGAGCACCGTAATATTACCTATTAAAAATATGGAGGGCTAAGTCCATGAACGTATTTACTGGTAAAGAAAAGAAATGGGGATCTCTTACACTTGTTGGTTTCATGCTTACTACACTGCTTGCAGGCTGTGGCTCGAAAGTCGAACCTACCAAAGAAGTTGCTGCAACACCAACTCCAGCTGCTCCAGCAGCTGCAACCGCAACACCAGAAGTAAAGAAAGATCCAGTTAAAATCGTGTTCTGGCACTATTTAACGGATCGCAAGGATATATTGATAGAGATGTCGAAGGAGTTCACGGCTCAAACGGGGATTCAAGTCGATATCCAATTATTTGGTGGAGACGGCTTTAAAGAGAAAACCATTGCAGCAGCTCAAACGAATTCACTGCCTGATATTTTAACATTAGCTGGTGGACCTGGTGATCTGGCTAAATTTATCGAAACGAAAAGCGTCATGGAGTTAGGTAAAGAGTCAACAGACATCATAGGTAAATTTCCTGAAAATATTGTAAAAACGTATTCCTATAAAGAAGGTAATACCTATAAAGTGAAAGATTTTGGTACCTATGCGCTTCCGATGGATACGAATAACATGCAGTTTATGTACAATAAAGACTTATTTGCTAAAGCTGGCATTGCCGCGCCTCCGAAAACATGGGCTGAATTCTTGGACGCCGTAGATAAGCTGAATGCAAAAGGCATCGCACCATTTGCCACTGGTATTGGATCATGGGTGGGGACATCCATGACAGAGCCATTCATGTATGCGCTGCTTGGTGAGGAAAAATTAAAAGCAACGAAGCAGGGGTTAGAGCCAATGGTCGGTTCTGCATGGGAAAAAGTACTTGGTATCTATGCCGAATTAGCCAAACATAAAGCGTTCGCACCTGGTATTTCGACCATGGATCTACCTAAAGCAGAAACATTGTTTGCAAATGGGCAAGTTGCGATGATATTCGATGGCTCATGGGCGATCGGTGCTTTCAATCAAACCAATGCTGCATTCAAAAATTATGATGCTTTCTTACCGCCTAAACCAGACGGCGCTGTCGGTGACATTAAAATTCCTGGTGGTGTCGGAGTACCTCTCGTGGTCAGCCAAGGAACGAAGCACAAAGAAGAAACCTTGAAATTCATGAAGTTTCTATTAGCCAAAGAACAGCAGCAGAAGTACTCAGCAAGCAGCTTCAATTTGCCTGCTAACAAAGAAGCGGCAGCTGCTGGCGGTAAACTTCCTGATGCATTAGTCAACTTTGCACAAGGAATGACAAGTGTCTATGATTCACCAATTGCATTTCTAGGCGATACGGAAACAGTCATGCAAAAAGGGATTCAGCTTATTGTTTTGGGGCAATCAACACCAGAGAAAGTTGTGAAGCAAATGGAAGATGCAACGAAAAAAGGTAAGGCTGCAGTTAAATAAATAGGATTGCAGGCAAGGCTTAAGGGAATCGACTTAAGCCTTGCCTATTTAAAAAGTAAGTGGATGCTCACGAAAAGGAGGGTACTATGCACCATGCGTAATCCAATCTCAAACAACAGAGCACCGACGAAATGGGCGAACCTTTTTTACGTGGCTCCTGCAGTTGCTTTGTTTTTATTATTTTCATTATTTCCGCTGTTTCGAACATTTCAGTATAGCTTTACTGATGCTAATGGTGTTAATCCCAACGTTAATTATATCGGCTTTACGAATTACATCAACGCAATCACAGATCCGGTGTGGTGGCATGCGATTGGTAATGGGTTGTTTTTTGCAGGGATGGCGCTTGTCTTCATGAATTCAATTGCTTTGCTCTTATCCGTAGCAGTTCATTCTGGCATTCGAGGCAATAAGATTTATCGCGTACTTTTTTATATCCCGCCTATCCTGTCAGGCATTGTTGTGGGTTATGTGTGGAAATGGATTTATGAACCGACAGGACTTCTGAATAGTCTATTAACTTTCATTGGTCTGGAAAGCTGGACGCATAGCTGGATTGCAGAAACCGGAACAGCCCTTACCGCAGTATCGGTCACTTCCATGTGGCAGGGAGTCGGCGGTTCGTTCATCTTATTTTTAGCTGGATTACAGGGTGTGCCCAAGGATTTGTATGAGGCAGCAGATTTAGATGGCGCGAGCAGATTACAAAAGCTGATACATATTACCATTCCTTCCTTAAGAAGGGTGTATACAATGGTGAATATCCTAACTATTCTTGGCGCGATGGAAATTTTCAACCAAGTCTTTGCCATGACATTAGGAGGTCCGGGCTATACAACGGAAGTGCCCGCTATTCGAATTTATCGGGAAGCCTTTAAAAACTCGAATTTTGGCTTAGCTAGTGCATTTTCGGTGATATTTGGAGCCATGCTATTTGTAATTTCATACACCCAACTCAAACTATCGCAAAGAAAAGAATAATCGATGAGGATCGGAGTGAATGCAATGGAAATCAGAACTGCGCGAACGAATAAACCAAGCGTGGGAGTGAAAATGATCATCCACCTTTTACTTATGGTCTGGTCGGTTATTTCTTTATTTCCGATCATCTGGATGCTATCAACGTCATTGAAAGAAAAGAATGAAATCTATACGAATGCAAGCCTCATTCCGCGAAATGCTTTGAACTTTAAAAATTATATTGAAGCTTGGAATTATGGCGGATTTAAACTATACGTTCTAAATAGCTTGTTTTATACAACTGTTGTGGTAGTTGGTGTTGTTCTCATTGCTTCATTAGCAGCCTATGCGATAGCTAGACTGGAAATGGTCGCGAAGAAACCGATTTATTTCGTTTTTATGGGGACGATGATGATTCCTGTTCCAGGTGCCTTTATTTCCTTATTTATTGTCGTAAGTAATCTGGGACTTGCGAATACGCGACTAGGATATATGTTGCCTCTAATCGCGATAAGCTTGCCGATATCGATATTTATTCTCAAATCTTTCTTTGATGAATTGCCTAAAGAAATTGAAGAATCGGCCATTATCGATGGGGCTAGAAGCTTTCAAATTTATTATAAAATTATGATTCCGCTTGCCCGGCCAGCCATTGCGACCATTGTCATCCTGAATATGCTTTCCGTCTGGAATGAGTTTTTACTTGCGTTGGTTATGTTCTCCAACAATAAATTAATGCCTATTCAAATGGGGTTATCGGTGTTCGTGGGACAATATACCACACAATATGAACTGCTTATGGCAGCAATGGCCATTATGGTCATACCCGTTATACTTGTTTATGTATTGATGCAAAAGCAGTTTATTCAAGGGATTACATCAGGAGCAATCAAAGGATAAATAAGGTAAATTATCGAAGATGAGGGGGGATTTTTTATGAGAAAAGTCATACTTCTGTTTGCGCTCGCCTTTTTTGGGGTTGTGGGATGGTCGGCTGTTTGTAAGGCTGAGGTCAATTATTCAGAAATCATAGAGATTGAATCCAATTGGATTGCTTCCTTACAGGAGCCTTCTGGAGCGATTGTCATGACTCGGGATAAAACATTCCAGTATCAAGGCGTGGAATCCTACAAGGTGGAACCGTACTTTGCTAATTTGTCAGTTATCGGAATGCTGGATCATGCTACGGATGCTAATTTGAAGGTTAGTCAAAAATGGATCGAGTGGTATTTCAATCATTTGAATTCACCGGATTATAATGGGCTGAACGGTACGATTTATGTGTATTACGTTGATAAAGCTACAAGAAAACAATATACAAGCTCAAACTACTATGATTCTACGGATTCTTATGCGGGTACTTTCCTTACGTTATTGGAGAAATACATGCGTGAAGGCGGAGATAAAAAAGTACTTACAACGAACAAAGCAAAAATTAAACAAATTGCAGATGCCATGCTGGCAACGATGGATGTGAATGGGCTAACGCTGGCAAAGCCGGACTATGCGATTAAATATTTGATGGATAACTCTGAAGTCTATGAAGGGCTGCGAAGTGCGGCATGGCTTACGAGACATATATTAAATGATGAGACTTTGGCACAAGCTTATGAAGCTAAGCAACTTGCTAACTTCAATGGAGTGGGGACACTCTGGGATCGTGTTGCGAACAATTATAAGGCTTACGAGGGTGCAGGTACGACAAATTGGAATATTTTTTATCCAGATGCAACGGCGCAAATGTTTCCGATCTGGAATGGCATTCTCTCTCCGTCAAGCCAAAGAGCCTTAGATATTTATGCGGGATTAAATCAATATCACCCTGGTTGGCCGTATTTGATTAAATCGGATGATTTCCCTTGGAGTATCCTTGCTTATACAGCCGCATTAATGGGAGATAAGGATAGAGTCGATACGTTCTTGCAGAAGATTAAAACCGACTATATGGATCAAAATCATAAGTGGGTTTGGTATAACATGGAGGCTGGATTCACGATTCGAGCTGCGAAGACGATGCGGGATCAAACCAATCTGGCTCTAAACAAACCCGTAAGTGATTCAGGGAATCTCAAGAAATTCTCACCTTCCCCTGTGAATGATGGTCATTTAACGACAAGTTGGAAGGGATCTAAGAAACCGGACGCTCTGATCATAGATTTAGGGAGTGCTCAATTAATTAACCATGTGGCATTGAATTGGGGGTCAACTTTTGTAGATCAATACAAGATCTTGGTTTCATTGAATACCAATGCATTCTCTACTGTGTATGAAACGGCTGACGGAGATGGGAAGACAGACGATATTCGCTTTGCAGATGTGCAGGCGAGATATGTAAAAATTGAATTGGCCCATTCTGAAGACAAAACTGCGCTGAATGAAGTGGAAATTTATCATGAGATCTACCAGGCGCCGCCTAATCCCAAACTTAATTTAGCCTTGAACAAAACGGCGACAGCATCATCTGACATTGAAAACGCATCTAAGTCCATTGATGGAAATGCCGCAACAAGATGGTCGAGCAACGCAGCCGACAATGAATGGTATAAGCTTGATCTCGGAGAAATCAAAGCCGTCAATAAAGTTACCATAGATTGGGAAGCAGCTTATGACAAGGCATATACCGTAGAAACATCCACAGATAATGTGAATTTCAGCGTGGCTTATACAACGACAGCGGGAGATGGCGGTACGGACGTGCTTCGATTTGCCACAAGAGAGGCTAGGTACATCAGAGTTTTATGTACGACTCGAGCCACACCTTATGGCAGCTCATTTTGGGAGATTGGCGTATATAACGACACCTCTAATCCTTCAAATTTAGCAAATTTGGCTTTGATGAAAAACACAACAGCTTCATCGCAAGCAGAATTCAGCAATCGGTCTGTAGATGGGGATTTAAGCAGTCGCTGGAGTAGTGATCCGCAGGATCATCAATGGTATCAAATCGATCTTGGCTCTGTCCAAAGCATGAATCAAGTAAAGATCGACTGGGAGAATGCGTATGATTCTGCCTATGCCATAGAAGTTTCAAAGGATGGTAACACATATACATCGGTGTATTCGACACTAACGGGGACGGGCGGATCCAATATCATTGTGTTTCCTTTAATCGATGCGAGGTATGTGAGGATATTATGTACAACGCGTGCAACACCATATGGCAGTTCGTTTTGGGAAGCTAGTGTTTATAAGGATGTATCCAATCTCTTTGTCTCGCCAAATTTAGCTTTAAATAAATCAGCTACTGCATCTACAAACTCAGAAATTGCCTATCGATCTATTGATGGAGATCCGAATAGCCGATGGGGAAGTGACGCTATGGACGATCAGTGGTTCAGAATTGATTTAGGTTCCGAGCAAACGATGAATCGAGTCACGCTAGACTGGGAAGTAGCTTACGCTTCCGGTTATGCGATTCAAGTATCGGCAGATGATGTGAATTACAGCACTGTTTATTCAACAACTACGGGGGATGGTGGCACGGACACAGTCACTTTCGATGCAATCCACGCAAGATATGTGAAAATATTATGTACGACACGCGGAACACCGTGGGGAAGTTCTTTCTGGGAGATTGGCGTCTTTAACGATAATTAATAGTTTGCAATAATCATGAATTAAGGGAGAGTGTTCTTTGATGTTTAAAAAGACAATCGCTTTTTTAATGGTATTGCTTCTTAGTGTTAGCACATCTTCCATCTCCTTTGCGTATGTAGATTATTCAGGTGTAATTGAAAGTGAATCCAATTGGATCGCAGGATTGCAGCAGCCATCGGGGGCTATTGTGGTTTCCAAAACGAATACATTTCCGTGGCCACCGCCATCTGGGGCAGCGAGTTATAAAATTGAGCCTTATTTTGCGAACCTGGCTGTCATTGGAATGCTGGAGAATCCTTCAGCGGCTAATATTCTTGTAGCGAAAAACTGGATTAATTGGTATTTTAACCATTTGAACCAACCTGATTATAACGGAATCAATGGCTCGGTCTACGTCTATTACGCAAATGCGAGTACTGGGGTGGAAACTTCGTCTGGAGGTTATGATTCTACAGATTCCTATGGGACAACATTTGCAACGATGTTGAAGAAATATGTTGAGGTAAGCGGAGATAGTACATTACTTATCAACAATAAAGCTAAGATTGAAATGGCTGTGGATGGTTCTATAGCGACTCTCCAAGCGGATGGTTTGACTTATTCAAAGCCAGACTATCAAATTAAGTATTTAATGGATAATGTCGAGGTAAATGAAGGCTTAGCTAGTATGGCATGGCTGGAAAATAACGTATTGGGGGATTCAACGAAAGGGACTTACTATTCAGGGAAGAAAAGTCTAAATACAACCGGAATCGAATCCTTATGGAATACCGGAAATAATAATTATAACAGTTCAGCGGGTCAGCCTTCGAACTGGGGTGTGTTCTATGCAGATGCAACAGCGCAGGTTTTTCCGATTTGGACGGGGGTTATTCTGCCAACCAGTGCACGAGCGATCAGTCTATATGGCAGCTTGAACAGTAATTACCCAGGATGGCCTAGTTTAAGTACACCGGATGCATTCCCATGGGCAATTTTGGCTTATTCTGGTAGTTTAATGGCAGACTCTACACGTGTGAATACCTTTCTTAACAACATAAAGGAATCTTATATTACGACGGGGCATCAGTGGCCTTACTACAACATGGAAGCTGGATTTTCCATTCGGGCTGCCAAAAAAATCAGAGATAAAGATAATTTAGCGCTCTCACAAACAATAACAGCTTCTTCGAGCTCAGGCACTGCGTCCAATGTAAATAACGGAAATTTAAATGATAGCTGGACAGGAGCTACCACAAACAATGAATGGATTCAAGCTAATCTTGGAACAAGTAAGGCGATGAATCGTATGGTGATCAAATGGGGGAATACCTACGCAACGCAGTATAAGATCCAAGTTTCAGACGACGGAACCACGTACACGGATGCCTATACGGAAACAGCGGGCAATGGCGGAACGGATGATATCTCTTTTACAGCCGTGACAAAAAAATATGTAAAGTTACTATTCACCGCAAAAAGCGGAGCTAGCGGCGTAAATATGAAAGAGTTTGAATTATATAATGCGGCTGCCGAAACACCCATCAATCTCGCATTAAATCGTACAGCAACCGCCTCCAGCTTTCCAGCTGATGTGCAAAAGTCCGTGGATGGCAACTTAGGTACACGTTGGGGAAGTGCATCCTTGAACAATGAATGGTATCAAGTAGATCTGGGAGCTGCAAAGACCATTGATAAGGTTGTTGTCAATTGGGAAGCAGCCTACGACACGGCATATACCATTCAAACCTCAACGGATAATGTCAATTTCACATCTCAGTTTACAACAACTACTGGTGATGGAGGCATTGACACCATAACGTTTTCCCCGACGAGTGCTAGATATGTGAAGATCCTATTAACTACACGAGCAACACCATATGGAAGCTCTTTCTGGGAATTGGAAGTTTACAACACGGGTGGTGGGAGTGGTACACCTCCAGCAACACCACTTACAGATAATCTTACGGATTGGTCTAATACGTATTCACACAGCGCAAATATGATCTTAGACGCTACGAGTCCAGAGTATTTTGAAGGGGATACTTCACGGGCTTCGCGGAATAATACCGGAACTGGAACGATTGTTTATAACAAAGCAGGTCTTACATCGTTCAGTGCAAAAATATACGAATTTGGTGCAGACTTGACCAAGATCAAGTTTTATTCATCACCGGATGGTTCAACATGGACGTTAATTAGCTCAACGCACGATACGTTGGTTGCCACTCAAAGTAATTGGTATAGAACGAATTTCACGAATACTGGAACGATTCCTGTCGGTACGAATTATTTAAAGGTTGAGTTAACAAGTACATTTGCTCCATATGATACAGAGCTTTCACAGATTACGATCAATTAAGGGGATTATTGTACCTACCGATTTGAGAACGAGGAACGATAGCTCAATAAACATGAAGAAACGGCAGCCTGCATAAGGACTGCCGTTTTCTCAATTAAAGGGCAGGATTGTTGAGAATCAGCGTAGAATTACTTCTTATATATTTGGCTAACGTTGAGAAGTACTATAACCAATATATAACCATTCGATAATGGAAATTGGCGGTGGTAAGATAAAATTATGTATTCGCCTATTATGACCACCAAATTTTATATCCCCCCGCCGCGACCGAAAGTGGTTCTCCGCCGGCGATTGACCGAAAGGCTGAGTAAGGGCCTTCATCGCAAATTGACACTTATCTCTGCACCTGCGGGCTATGGCAAAACTACATTAGTTTGTGAATGGCTCGCAGACTGCGAACGGCCTGCGGCATGGCTCTCGCTCGAAGATGGGGACAATGAACTTCACCGTTTTTTAACCTGTATAATCTCCTCTCTACAGACAGTTTCGGAGAATATAGGACAAGGTGTACTTGCTGTGCTTCAATCTCCTCAACCGGTGCCGACCGAGTCGATTCTGACAGCTCTTCTTAATGAAATCGCGGTCATTCCAGCTCCTTTCTTACTCGTACTTGACGATTATCACTCGGCGAGTTCTAAACCGGTCGACGATGCTGTGTCCTTCCTGCTTGACCATCTTCCCACGCAGATGCACGTTGTCATGACGACCCGCGAGGATCCGCGTATTCCGCTGGCTCGATTGCGGGTTCGTGACCAATTGACCGAGTTACGCGCAGCCGACTTGAGATTTACTCTAAAGGAAGCAAAAGGATTTCTGAACAAAGTAATGGACCTAAACCTGTCCATGGATAAAATAGCTGCGTTGGAAGCACGCACAGAAGGCTGGGTTGCGGGCCTGCACTTGGCTGCGATCTCCATACAGGGAGATCACGGTGATGATCAATTCATTCAGTCTTTCACCGGAAGCCATCATTTCGTACTGGATTATCTAGTGGAAGAAGTCCTGCAACGGCAACCCGAAGCAATACAGACCTTTTTACTGCGCACATCGATTCTCGACAGCCTGTGCGGTTCTCTTTGCGATGAAGTTATGCTCGACCCCGCGATTTCCGGTAATGAAACCTTAATCTATCTTGAACGCAAAAACTTGTTCGTTATTCCCTTGGACAATGAACGACGTTGGTTTCGTTATCACCATTTGTTTGCCGATTTACTCCGCAGACGGCTGCAGGAAAGTCTGGACGGGAGCAATATCGCGGAATTGCATAAACGAGCAAGTGTCTGGTATGAAGATAATAACCTCGAGATAGAAGCGTTTCGCCATGGCGTGGAATCCCGTGACATCGAGCGCGCCGCACGACTGCTTGAAGGCGAAGGGATGCCGCTGCATCTTCGGGGGGCTGCGGGCATTGCATTGAACTGGTTAGAGTCCTTGCCTGCCGTGGAACTAGACGCTAGACCCGCGTTATGGGTGATGTATGGTTCAGCTCTACTGATCGCGGGCAAGCCGACGGGTGTTGAACATAAACTTCGAGCGGCAGAGGCTGCTCTGCAAGGCGTGGAACAGGACGTCAGCATCAGGAACCTGATCGGACTGATTGCTGCGACCCGGGCTACATTGGCATCGTTGATGATGGCCGGTAATCCTGATGCTGTCGATCTAAAATTACAGGTAGCCGAAGCGGCCATGCAAAGCACGGAGCCCGAAGACAAGACCGATGAAATTGTCGGACTCATTGCCCCTGCAAGAGATACTTGGATTGGCGGAAAATACGAAATAGACAACGTTGTTGCCCAGTCACGCCGTGCATTGGAGTATCTGCATCCAGATAATCTCCCTGTTCGGACGGCAGCCGCTTGGATGCTGGGTGTCGCGTGCCAACGGCTAGGAGACCATGCCGGAGCTCGTGATGCCTATAACGAAACCATCTCGAACAGCCAAACGATGGGACATCAACTGATGGCTATCATGGCCATTATCGGACTAGGTCAAATACAGGAAGCGGAAAATCAGCCCGATTTGGCTGCGCAAAGTTACCAAAGGGCTCAGCGGCTGGCCGGCGATCTGCCGCTTCCGGCACTCCGTGAAGCGCAACTCGGTCTGGAGCGTGTACGCTTGGTCCTGGAACACGGAATGAAGGAACGCCTGTTCGAGCCGCTCAGCCAACGTGAAATCGAGGTGCTTGGGCTCATCGCCAAAGGACTCTCGAACCGGGAGATTGGCGAGAAACTCTTCTTGGCCTTAGACACGGTCAAGGGGCACAATCGCAGGATTTTCGAGAAACTGCAAGTGCAAAGACGCACAGAAGCGATCGCCCGTGCCAGTGAGCTGAATTTATTCCCGAACACCCATAAACCACACTAAAGTGTCTACAGATCCCACTCCTCATCAAGGTATACTGCTAATAAAAGAACCTAGAGGAGATAAACATGAAAAAGATTGCAAGATTGGTAGGGGCATTGTTTCTGGTGGCGACGGGTGCATTCATGATAGGCAACGGGTTTCTGGATCCTGTTCTACATCGGCCGGATTTTCTCGCCGGTCTGTATCCTGATCGAACAAACGTGGTTGTTGGATTATTTTTGGAGTTCATAAACGCTGTAGCGGTTGTTGGGATTGCCATGCTTCTTTACCCCATTTTAAAGAAGTATAACGAAGCGTTTGCGCTGGGGTACTTTGGTTCTCGGATCATCGAATCTTCTTTGCTCATCATAAGTTTAATCGGTCCACTTGTACTCATCGTGCTGAGCAAAGATTTCATTGCCGCAGGAACTTCCGGTGATTCTTACTTTCAAACACTAGGAAATTTAGCGGTAGAAGCTCATTTTATGTTCTTTGAGATGGCCATGACCGTGCTGAGCTTGGGCAGCTTGTTATTTTGTTATATCCTCTATCGATCGAAGTTGGTTCCACGATTTTTGTCCGTCATCGGTTTTATCGGCTATGTGGCATTGTTGGCAAGCAGCTGTCTGGCGATCGCCGGCCAAGCTATTGGACCCGTTCTGTATATTCCAGGAGCGGTATTCGAAATCATTTTTCCCGTTTGGCTTATGGTTAGGGGATTTAATTTTCGAGGTTCTGTCTAACCTAAGCTTCCCATAGTGAGCATTTACAAAATCTTATTATCTAGTTAACGTTGGCATAACAAATTCTTAATAATATAAAGATTAAATAAAGGCGTGGTCAATGCGAAGAATTGTTCGGGGGACGATCACTTGAACGCTTCTAGCCGTGCCGACGGGTTGTGAACTTCGGTGAAGTATAGCTCAATAAAAGCCGGCCGTGGGCCGGCTTTTTTACTGTCATATAATCAAGTTTTATCCACTCTGCTTAACAATAATAAAAGGGGATCGACACATGGCACTTAGAAATATGACACGGCGTCTTCTCATTCCTTTTCAGATGAGTATGAGATACAAGCTTATGATTTTGATGGTGATTATCGCTGTCCTGCCTTTGACCTTAGTTTCGATTTTTGCTGCAAAGACCACCAAGCAATCACTAAGTCTGGAGATTATACGCTCGAACGAGTCAAGAATGGATTGGGCTGGTAAATATTTTGATGAAAAAATTAGTCTGCTGCATTCGGTGGTGTATTCCCTTCTCATGGATCAGAACCTGTTTCCGATGAACAGAGGTGAGACTATGAACGATGGGAACGGTCTAGATGCAGGGAAACTATATATTGATGAAAAGCTAAGATCTCTGTATGTTGCCAACAATAATAGTATAGTTCGGATCTCTCTTTATCTGAATGATAGCCAGCGCATGTATATCGTCGATAAAGATGCCGTTCGATCAACGGATTTATTGGATACTCCCGTGGGGGATTGGAGAGATTTAGCCAAGGAACATCAAACGGTAAATAAGATTGTGGGATCTGCACACAATTATTTTACATTGGTACGAAGCATGAATCGGTTTGAAGACCATAAGATTCTCGGCGGAGTGTCCATGGAAGTAAGATGGAGGTTCATGGATAATGTCATGGGTATGATTCATTCGGAACCCAACAGTATTGTGCATATTTTGGATGCTCAAGGAAAGATCATGTACAATCCGTACCCGCAGCAAACGACGATTGACCAAGAAATGCTGGAAAAGGTGATTCATAGTCCAATGGAACCTGGCTTTATCGAATCCAAGCAAGGAATTCTGTTTTATCAGCCAGTTGCATCGGCCGAGTTATGGATCGTGAAATTTATCCCGATCAGCTATGTAAACCAAGGCGCTTCTACAACGCTAAGTTTTAGTTTTTATACAGCTATGGTCTCTATTCTTCTAGCTATTATCCTTTCTGTTGTAATTGCTTATTTCACCACGAAACCGATTATTCGACTGACGAGGTCGATGAAAGCCGTGGAGCACCAAAATTTCAACGTGGGTGTCGATAAGATACGAAGCGATGAGATCGGTACACTTGAGAGACGGTTTAATTCCATGCTTCAAAAAATTAAAGAACTGATTCAAATTGAGTATAAAAGTAAAATTGAGAAAAGGACTGCACAACTGAAAGCAATGCAGGCACAGATTAATCCTCATTTTCTGTATAATGCGCTACAATCCATTGGTGGGGTTGCCCTCTCTCGAAATGCGCCTGAAATTTATGAGCATGTCAGAGCCCTTAGCGAGTTATTTCGTTATACGATCAAAATGAAATCAGATCTCGTTACAGTTGCTGACGAAATAGAGCATGTTACTAACTACTTGCAAATTCAAAAATTGCGCTTTCAGGACATGATTCATATTCAAATTGACATCGAAGATGACTGCGGAATTTACGAGCTTCCCAAATTTATACTCCAGCCCATTGTCGAGAATTGTTTCGTCCATGGTTTGGAAGGCAAGATGGAACAATGGATGGTAACCATCAGAGTGGAAAAGATGATGGATGAAATTGAGATAAGTATTGAAGATAACGGTCTAGGCATTGATGAGGAGCGTTTAGAGGAAATCCGGCGACAGTTAAGCGATGGCGGTGAGGATCAAGGATTTGGGGAAAGTATGGGAATGAACAATGTGAATTCGCGGATTAAGCTTATTTTCGGTCAAGAATACGGTATGTTTGTCACAAGCTCGAAAGGCGTCGGAACGACTGTCAAAGTTGTTATTCCGGCAATCATCAAAGGAGAGGAGCCTTTACAATGAAAGCTGTCATTATTGATGATGAGTTCTGGGTCCGCAATAGCATCCGGCATTTGGCTGATTGGGAGCGTCTAGGCATCAATCAGATTGAGGAAGCAGAGGATGGGCTTAGCGGCCTCAATATCATAGCGCAGATACACCCTGAAATTGTCATTACGGACATGAAAATGCGAGGCATGGACGGAGCTCATCTTCTGCAAAAAATAAGTGAAGACTATCCGTTTATCCGCAAAATTGTAATTAGCGGATTTGATGATTTCACGTATACGAAACAGGCTATTTTATCCAAAGTAGATGAATACCTGATAAAGCCAATCAATCAGGAAGAGCTGAATCGTGCTTTGGAGAAAGCAGTTCGAGAGTTGGGCGTAACAAGGGGAATCCATGCTGCCAAGCCACTGGATAAGCAGTTATTGAAAATCATCACCGAGGCGAAGCACAACGTCACCAGAAATTTTCATGAGATGAACACCGAGGCGGTCAAGAAGAGCTTTAAGCGGTTGGAGCAAACTTTGAGCGATCAAGAGATCCTGCAGCCTGGCTTGAATAACTCGCTTTACAAGCAATTCATGTTGATTTTGGAGGAGCAATTTGCCCTTTCAGGAAGCGAATTAACGTCTGAAGCTCAAGCGAGCGCCAGTCATTTTTTTGTTTCGGATGATACGCCAGTGTCCGAGTGGATCGATGTGTTGTCCTCCACATATGTTGGGAGCTTGGAAGAATTAATTTACCAAAGGAAAAATAAAACGCGGATCAATATCGACGAGATTCGGAAGTATCTTGAACTTTCCTATGCGGAGCAAGTGAGTCTTGGAAGCATTGCAAGTAAATTCTTTGTCAGCAAGGAGCATCTATCCCGTACCTTTAAACAAGAAGTCGGTGTTACCGTAATGGATTACTTAATTACCAAAAGGATCGAAAAAGCTTACCAGCTTCTTCAGGACTCTTCCGTATCTATCAAGAGCGCAGCAGAAGCAGTCGGCTATTCAGATCTTACTTATTTCCACCGTATATTCAAAAAAATGACAGGAATGACACCTTCTCAGATTAGACAGGATGATTAGCGAGCAAAAGTCAGTCCAATGATATCAATATTGTCCAGTCAGAGATGCATTTTCTGTCCAATGAATGGTGGCGCTTTCTCAAGTATACTAGGACTCGTAAGCGTTATCATTATAAGGGGAGGCTAAAAAATGAAGAAAGCACTTGCAATGATTGTTGCTATGATGATGCTAGGAACCACAGTAGCTTGTTCAGAAACTTCAACCGCTGGAAAAAGCAGCAACACGTCGAAAAGCGAGGTTGCGCCTAAAAAAGTGGAATTGAAGGTATTTCTTGGCGGCTTGGACCGTTTTCGTGATCAATTCGAGAAGTACTTCGCTGAATTTGCTAAGAAAGAGAAGAAGGAAAAAAATATCGAGGTTACGATCAACACTGAGTATCCAGGCTCTGATAATTCAACTCAAATTTTGAAAACTCGTTTAGCAACTGGCGACGTACCTGATATATTCAGCCTTCATGCCGTGAACGACATTCCTGACTACTACAAAGCGGGATATTTGGAAGATTTAACGAAACAACCGCTTTCCGGTAAGCTCATTGATGGCATCAAGACACTCGTGACTATCGACAATAAAGTAGTAGCGGTTCCTATGGAAAGCTTGGCATGGGGTTATCTCTACAACAAAAAAATCTTCAAGGATCTAGGTATTAAACCGCCGTCCACTTTGACAGAAATGAAGACAGTTGTACAAACATTAAATGACAAAAAAATCAAGCCGTTTTTGCTCAGCTACAAAGAAAGCTGGATTCCTCAGTTATTCTTGCCGCTAACGGTTGGTGGATTAGGCAATTCAAGCCATAAGGATTTTGTTGATAAAATGAATAAAAATCAAGGAAGCTTTGCAGAAGTGAAAGATATGTTCGGTATCATCGATCTTGTTAACAGCAACGGAACAGATCGTGTATTTGAAGTAGGCAACGATGACGGAGCTGCTGATTTTGCTGCCGGCAAAGCAGCTATGTGGGTACAAGGACCATGGGATGCGAACAGCATTTTGAAAGCTAACGATAAGTTCGAATTTGGGGTTGCTCCTCTTCCTATCAATGATGATCCTAAATCAACACAAATCAATGTTTCCGTGTCAACTTCCTTGGCGATGGCTGCCCAAGGCAAGAATAAAGAAGTTTCCGCAGATCTGCTGAATTTCATTTTGGATGATCAGGCGTCTAACGATCTGTACCAAGGATTGAAATTCAATCCAGTGTCCAAAAACCACTCTTTTAAACCTTATCCTTGGGTTGAGGACGCTGCAGTTTATGTGAACAAGGGACAGTCCTATAAAGATCCTCAGATTCCAGCGGCAGTGAAGGATGAATCAGGCAAAGCGCTTCAAGCCTATTTTAACAAGAAAATGTCTGCAGATGATGTAATCAAGGATCTGGATAAAACCTGGAAAGATGCAAATGCCATAGCAAATAAAAAATAAAAAATGGAAGACATATTGTGCTCTGCCCTGGTCTTTGAAAGATCAGGGTAGGGCACGAGATTTTTCAAAGGAGTGAGCCCACGTGCTGAAACGCCTTGCCAAAGAACATACATCATTGATCTTGTTCGTGCTGCCCGCTTTTATCATGTATGTAATATTTCTTGTTATTCCGATGCTCCAAGGCTCTTATTACAGCTTTACGAACTGGGATGGCTTGAATAAACATTACAGCTTCGTTGGGATACAGAATTTTATTGAAGCTATTCGCGTTGATACGAATTTTCGAACATCGATTCTATTCACAGCTAAGTATGTTTTGTTTGCTGTCGTTTTTCAGAACGCCACCGCATTGCTGCTTGCCGTATTGATTGAATCTCAAAGCAAAGGGAAAGGGTGGCTTCGAACCATCTTTTTCATGCCTAGCATGCTAAGTATTATCATAAGTACATTCATGTGGGTATTCGTATTTACCAAGGTAATGCCGGCATTGTCCAAGTATGCCGTCTTAAAATTTCTCAACATTTCTTGGCTGGGTGACCCGAACATTTCGTTCTTTACAATCATGCTGGTTTCCATTTGGGGCGGTATAGGAACTTTAATGATTATTTATATGTCTGCCATTCAAGGCATTCCAAAGCATCTCAAGGAAGCGGCTATTATTGATGGCGCCAAGCCTCTTCATATGCTGCGTTACATTACTTTGCCTTTGATTGCACATGCACTCACGATCTGTATTTTTTTAACCTTGAACCACTCGTTTAAAGTATACGATCTTATCTATGCTTTAACAGGCGGAGGTCCTGCCCGGGCAACTCAAGTTATCTCTATGAATATTTTGGAAGAGGCTTATCAGCGCAATTTCAGATATGGTTATGCCAGCGCCAAAGCGATTATTCTCTTCCTGATCATACTTGTTATTACGCTTGTTCAAGTTTCCGTAATGAAGAAGCGGGAGGTGGAGGCATGAACAAGCGACAGTATTCAGGGCTGTCTCTATTGGTATTGGTCATAATAGCGATTTTTTTCCTTTTCCCGATTTACATGGCCATATTGAATTCCTTTAAAACACAAGGAGAAATGTACAGCTCCGTTCTAGGCTTCCCTGTCAAGCTTCACATTGAAAACTATGTGCAAGCCTTTAACAAGGCGAACATGCTGAAGAGCGGTTGGAATACGATTGTTGTAACCGTAACAGGCATTGTTATCATCGTTTTATGCAGCTCTTTGGCGGGATACAAGCTTTCTCGAACGTCGGGGAAACTGAGCAACGTGATTTTCATGCTTTTCGTATCCTCCATGCTGATTCCTTTTCAGACCATCATGATTACTTTAACTAAGATGGCAAAATCGCTTGGGCTTCAGGGTTCGCCATTTGGTTTGGGCATTGTTTGTGCCGGATTGGGCGTCAGCATGGCAGTGTTTCTTTACCACGGTTTTGTGAAAGGCATTCCACGAGAATTAGATGAGTCCGCGAAAATGGACGGATGCGGCGAGTTTAAAACCTTTTTCATGATCATTTTACCACTGCTGCTTCCGATTACATTTACTATTGGTATTTTAAATCTGTTATGGTTGTGGAACGATTTCCTACTGCCAGTACTGATGCTCAACGATTTTCGCCAATATACGTTAGTCTTGACAATTAATATGTTTTTCGGCAAATATAGTCGGGAGTGGTCGTTGATTCTGGCTTCACTGATTTTATCATCGATTCCGATTGTCGTGATTTTCGCCATCTTCCAACGATGGATTATCCAGGGGATTACGGATGGAGCCGTAAAAGGCTAATAGCATTACACGAAGGAAAGAATTGATATAATTAAGTTAGAAGGTGCACCTACGAAGTCCGGAAAATGGTAGAGCTGGCCACAGAGAAAGGCGCAACGACGATCAGCTTGACAAGTCCGCCAAACAGGAAGAAGTGTTCCGCAGCGCCGCAATGTCCTCGCGGATGGCACAGCACCACTTTTGTAAGCAGCATGCAAATTAAAAAACAGTGAGTTAGCATGATTGGATAGCCACCCTTGAGGTGGCTTATTTAATTTTATTTGCTAAAATTGGATAAAAATGAACGATTAAGCAAAGCATAGGACGTCAAATGAATGGCGTGTATTTCTTTTCTAAGAGATACACGTCTATTTGCTATGAGTGCGACTGGAAACATCGTACACAAAGAATTTTAAGAATAGAGGGGAGAGATCTTTATCAACCATATAAAATACAAATAAGACTATTTATCTGCTATGATAATGACAATAATGGAAGGTAAACTGGAATGATTCCCCTCGGGTAATGAGGTATTAACGGCGCCTTTCCATGTATCTCAAGGAGATGACTGCAAATGATAAGCGTATTAGTCGCAGACGATGAAGAGATTATTCGCGATGGAATTGTTCAAAATATTAATTGGGACGCTCACGGATTTAAGGTCATTGGAGAAGCAGTAGATGGTCAAGATGCGCTCGAACTGTGCAGCTATCAAATGCCGGACATCATTATTACGGATATTCGAATGAAAAGAATGGATGGATTGGAATTCCTACATAAACTGCGCAAAATGAGTTCCTATACAGAAATAATAATCCTAAGCGGTTTTGAAGAATTTGAGTATGCCAAGAAAGCGATTGATTTGAATGTATATAAGTATTTGTTAAAACCCGTAAGTTCGAATGAACTTACAGAGATACTTCTGGAAATAAAGCAGAAAATCGAAAGTCGTATGATAAGTTTAAGGGACCAAAAGGACTTGAAAAAAACATTAAAAGCGAGTATGCCCGCAATTAGAGAACATTTTCTCGTTGATTTATTTCAGGGTCGGTTACGTCTAGATGAAATCGCTTCCAAATTAGAGACCATCGGTTTGTCGTTCCATCAACGGTTTTTCTCGAGTGTAATTATCGAGTTGGACAATTATATGGAGTTGCAGCAGGGATATAGTGACCTTGATTTGGAGCTGTTTTTCTTCTCAATAGGGAACATTTTAGAGGAGACGTTTGAATCCAAGGGGATCACGTTGTCAGCTAGGAACGAAGGTCCTCGCATGTGCGCTCTTCTAGCTGCGGATATTTCGGACGAGTTGGAAAAGGTACAGCAATTGCTCCTTTTTCAAAGGCATGTTCAGCAATATTTACGTATGACCATCAGCATTAGCGTAGGAAATTCATATCCGTTGCTTCAACAGGTTAAGGAGTCTTATATTGAAGCGGAGAAGGCGGCGGAATATAAATTGACCAAGGGGAAAGAAAGCCTCATCCATATCTCTGATTTGAAAGAAGCGGACACTTCGGCCTACTCTTTACCAAATTTCGAAAAAAGCTTGATTGAAGCATTTAAGGACGGGAAAATTTCGGAGATGCAAAAAATATCACAAGAGATTTTTCAGCATGTACAAAATCACAATGTATCGAGATCTGTTCTGGCGGTTTCGATTTTCGCATTAGTGAATCAAATTAACCGTCATGTTGGCACGATTGATGAAGAGGCGCTGCTGCGCTTGCAAAACGAGTTGAAATTATTCTTTATTAGTTTTCAAGAATATACCTCCATTCGGGAAATTGAAACCTGGTTCAACTCCTATATGGAAAATGCACTTTCCCTTATTCATCAGAGAAAAAACTTCAGGAGAAGTCACATCGTGAATCAGGCGAAGCAATACTTGGAAAGTAACTTTAAGAATGAAGAGCTCTCACTCGAAGAAATATCCAGCTTGCTTTCCTTGACTCCGAGCTATTTAAGTAAGCTATTTAAGGAAGAAACAGGGCAGGGTTACGCCGAATACCTGACGTACTTGCGAATAGAAGAGGCTAAACGCTTACTTAAAAACTCTTTGCTTAAGGCCTATGAGGTTGCTCATCAAGTGGGTTACAGCAATTCTCACTACTTTAGTATGAATTTCAAAAAAGTGGTGGGGTTGTCCCCTATTGATTATCGAAATACTGTTGTCCATTAACTAAGGATGAAAAGTAGGGGGTGAACGTTTGAAAGGGGCCCGGATTCGCACGCGTCTGATGATTTATTTTATCCTTGCCATATTTCTATCCAATGTCTTTATTAGTTATTATGCCATTCATAATTTTTCTAAATTTTCGTCTAATCAAACTCAACAATACACAACAAATATGATGAAATCGATCGATGTAAATTTAGAGAATCTCTTTGGGCGCTTAGAAGATATCTCAAGAAGCATTCTTGGCAACAATAATGTTCAAGATATTCTAGCCAAAGGGGAAACGAAAAATGATTATGAATTCGCTGAAGATAAAACGAAACTCATTCGAATATTAACAACGAGTTATACGGTGAATTCGAACATCAAGAATATAACCTTGCTTTCAGAGTCGAGAAATTTGTACGTGGTTGGCGTTAATCCGCCTATAAAAAATTTGGATATCCAGTCTATGCAAAATACCACCATGTATAAAAAGATTAAGGAGTCACAAGGAAATACGGTAATTTACGTCGGAGAAGACAGTATTGCCGATGAGACAGAGCCGAAGAAACTTCATATTTTTGTGGCTAGAAAAATTTTGAGTACGATTGAGACAAATCGAACCATTGGATATATTTTCATTGAAATTGATGAAACGAGTATTCGGAAAATGTATGATTCTATTTTTCAAAATCAACAAGGTTCGTTTTACATCGTTGATGATGCCAATGAGATCGTATCGATGAAGGAAGACAACGATCATCCTGTTACTATTTCGCACATACATGAATTTATTGCTAGAGAAATCTCTTCTCAATCGACGGCGTTACGAAAATGGGACGATCGAGCATATGTCCTTAACTTGTACAAGTCACCCCGGACAGGCTGGACTTTACTAAGCGTTTTACCTCAGTCCACCGTATTTTTAGAGTGGGTAAGTTTAAGAAATACCACGTTGGTAATTTCAATTAGCAGCATTCTCATTGCTGTTCTGGTCTCTTTGCTATTCTCCAATAGTATTACACGTCCTATTAAGCAGCTCTATATAGCGATGAAGAAATTCGGGTTAGGAAGTACGGATACCCATGTTGAAATCGTGCATATGGACGAAATTGGGGAGCTAACGAATCTATTTAATCGCATGACCCTGCAAATCAGGGAATCTATCGATAAAATTAATTATGAGCAACGTATTCAGAAGGAGACACAATTAAAATTCCTTCAGTATCAAATCAATCCGCATTTCTTTTATAATGCGTTAGACACGGTAAACTGGTTAGCACAGTCTGCCAAACAACCACAAATAGAAACGATCATAACATCACTTAGTCGATTGTTTCGAATTAGTCTAAGCAAAGGTGCAGAGGAAATTGAGGTTAGAAAAGAAATCGAGCATGTTGAAAGTTATCTAAAAATCCAAAAGATACGATTAGGGGATTGGTTTCAGTACGAAATTGACATAGATCCAGACGTGCTCGATTTGAAAATACTGAAAATCATATTGCAACCCTTAGCTGAAAATGCGATTCATCATGGTTTAAAAGATAATATGGACGAAGCTTGGATTCGTATTTCCGGTTATTTGAGGGATGATTTTTTTATCTTAGACGTTGAGGACAACGGTTGTGGGATGAAAGAGGAAGAGATGAAGGCATTAAATTTGTATGTCATTCGTGAAATGAATCTGAATGAAGAGCGTTACGCTTTTGGACTTCATAATATTATGGACCGATTACGTATTAGGTATGGAGCTTTATCTAGTCTGCGTCTTGCGCATACAGAAAGCGGTGGGATCAGAGCGACAATTCGTATTCCCATGAGTCAATTGAGAAATAGTTAAATAAAGAACCTTTGTCGATGAGCTCATCTGGCAAAGGTTCTTTTGTTTCTTTTGTTTTATTGGACGAATTCATTCAAAAAAACTGACAATAAATTAATTTATTGAATTTAACTTTAAAGGCGATGCCATTAAGATAAAAGTATACAAGAAAGCGAGGAAATCATATGGTTCGATTCAAAAGCATTGTCTTTTTCTTTTTACTTCCAAGTGTAATTCTGTATGCGCTATTTATGGTAACTCCTTTGCTGATTACCTTATACACGGGATTTACCAAATGGGATGGCATCCAATCCCCACGCTTTAATGGCATTGAAAATTATGTGAACTTGATGAACGATCCTGTGTTTTGGCTAGGTTTAAGAAATACAATTTGGTGGATACTGGCTGCAATCCTGATTCAGCTTCCTCTAAGTGCACTTTCAGCTATTATTTTATCGAAGAAAATAAAGGGTTGGAAAGTATACCGTGTCATCTTGTTCTTCCCTGCCCTGATATCAGGTGTGACACTAGCAACAATGTGGTCGCAAGGCGTGTATAGTTATAATCTGGGTGCATTAAATACCATGTTGAAATGGGTTGGGTTAGATAGTGTTGTGAGAGATTGGCTAGGCGGGTTCGGATCCGCTTTCCCAGCTGTGCTGGCTGCGTTTGTTTTTTACTCAGGATTGTACTTGATCATCATCATGGCCAAAATTTCATCGATTCCAACTTCCTTATATGAGGCAGCTGAAATCGACGGAGCAAGTTCCGTACAAAAAGAGTGGACGATCACGATTCCCTATATTAGATCCATCTATGGAACCTGTATTGTGTTAGCAACAATCGGTGCGCTTAAAACATTTGATTTGGTGTTTGTGATGACGAGCGGTGGTCCTAGCAATAGAACAATAAATCTTGCTTATTATATGTACACCAAAATCAATTACGTATTTGATGGAGGTGGCGCGAATGCAATTGGTACGCTTTTATTAATTATAGGTTCCATCATCGTCATCCTTACCAATATGATTTCTAAAAAAATGGAGATAGTCGAATGAGGTTAATTGGGAGCGCGCAGGAGGAAATAACAATGAACAGCACACTTAACGCAACGCAACGACGTCCAGTCCTAATAGGAATTAGCAGTTACCTATTCATCTACATCCTGATTGCAATTACCATATTACCGGTATTATGGCTTGTTGTCGCGTCACTAAGGCCGAACTCGGAGTTTGTACAGTATGATGCATTTTGGCCTCATGTATGGACGATAGATAATTATAAGACAGCCCTTATCAAATTCAAGTTGCCCAAATATATGTGGAATTCACTCCTGATGAGCTTTCTCGCCATGGTGCTTAACGGGACGCTTGCAACGATGGCTAGTTATACGTTTGGAAGAATACCGTTTCGTGGAAGCACCGTACTTTACTCCCTTTTTATGATTGGTATGTTAATTCCGACAAATGCCTTGTTTGTCCCGACGTTGATCATCTCGAAGTCTTTACATCTGTATGACACTTTATTTCTATTGATTTTGGTCAACTGCACATTAAATTTGCCTATTAGTATTTTTGTTCTTCGAGCATTTATCAATGGGATTCCCAAAGAAGTTGAAGAAGCTGCGTTAGTGGATGGTTGTGGGGATTATCAACGATTTTTCCGAATCGCCGTACCTTTGTTAATGCCAGGCATTATCACGATAGGCACGATGACGTTTTTAAGTTCTTGGACTGAATTTATTTATGGCGTTATTCTAACTCGTTCTGAATCCGTCCGAACGCTGCAGGTGGCACTTTCCTTTTTTAAGGGTCAATTTACAACGAACTATACAGCTATGTATGCGGGAATCATTCTGTCAATCATTCCTTCGGTTATCATTTTTGCTATCTTTCAAGAGAAGATTATAGCAGGACTTACTGCTGGTGCTGTAAAAGGGTAGGGTTCAAGATGTTATGCATCTTAATCATAGATGAATGAGGAAAAAGGGAGGCTTATCCATGATTACAGCGTTAAAAAGAAAAGGAACTTTGGTTTCTGCAACATGTGTACTTGTCGCGATGTCTTTGGTTTCGGGTTGTGGTAATGCAGAGAAGAACACGGCACCTACAGCGAGCAGCAATGCAACCACGGAGTCATCGGCCAAACCTGCAGTCGTTAAAAAAGAGCTTGTGAAAATCAATTTCCCATCCATGTGGGTCGGTAATGACTCCAAAGCAAAAGTTTTGACGCAATTGATTAAAGAATTTAATGATCAGCACCAAGGCACGATTAAAGTCGATGTAGAGGAGATTCCAGATGCGAACGCTTACCGGGAAAAAATCCGCCTCTCTTTAGCATCTAACGAACTGCCTGATTTCTTCATCATTAACGAAGGGGGAAGATTGAATTTAGAGAAGTTTGCCACTGCAAACTTAATGGATTTCACGCCATATCTCAATGCGGATGCAACATGGAAAAGCCAATTTATGAAAGGTACGCTTGACGGAAATACATGGAATGACAAAGTGAAAATGCTGCCATTCGAGTTGGCCTCGGTTCCCATTTATTATAATAAGGAACTTCTACAAAGCGCAGGGTACACGAATTTTCCTAGTACGGTAGATGAATTTTTTGAGCTGTGCAAAAAATTAAGCGATAAAAATATACTTCCCTTCTCCATGGCGCTCAATCAGGGACCAGATAACTGGTTTGCAAATCAACTTGTAACTGATTTTGCGGTATCCGTTGCTAAGCGTGACATTATTAATGAAGCAGCTGCAAATAAAGTGCCTTATAATGATCCCGCTTTCATTGAAGCAGGTAAACTGTTACAAAAAGCAGCTGCTTACTTTCCAAAAGATGTTTTCAGTGCGGACTACGGAAAAGCGGTAGGTTACTTTACGAGTGGTCAAGCTGCCATGATTGGAAATGGACCTTGGATGCTAGGTGACATTAAATCGAATGGTCAGAACCAACTCAACGATAAAACAGGATTTGCAGGAGCACCTGGTTCTGGAGCATGGATTAGTAGTGTGAACTCTCAATTTGCAGCTGCGAAACAGACCGATCCTAATAAGGAAAAAGCCGTAGCTGAATTTGCTAAATATTTAACCAGCTCCCCAAATGTGAAACGATTATTTTTGGATAGCGGAGCACAATTTACGGTGAATTTCGATATTAAAGATGGTGAAGGAGATCCATTAGCAGTGAAAATGCTAAACGCATCCAAGACAGCTGCTTTTACTGCAAGTACAATCCTATTTAGCGCGAAGCCAGCTGTACAAAAGGCATTTTCCGATAATGTATCATCATTAATTGCTGGGAAATTGACGTCAGAAAAATTTTGGGATATCGTGCAAAGCGCTAATAAATAATTTTAACGCAATCTTAAATAATTACGAATTAGAGAATCGGATGATGTTAAAAAGTAAGCATTCTCCGATTCTTACTTACAAAGGAGTGTGAATTAATGAAAATGAACATGAAGAAAATAATGGGTTGCTTACTTATGCTGGGGGCAGGTATGATTTTGTTACCATTCACACATACGTATGCAGCCACAACTGTTTCAGTGGATGGCAATACCACGTATCAAACAATGGATGGATTTGGCGCTTCCTCAGCACTTCATGCGTATTCGATTGCAAGTAATCACCCGGAACCCTATCGCACGGAATTGTTCGATCTTCTTTTTTCAGAGAAAACAGGTTTGGGCT
Organism: Paenibacillus sp. J31R30; assembly: GCF_059692115.1. Classification (NCBI taxonomy): domain Bacteria; kingdom Bacillati; phylum Bacillota; class Bacilli; order Caryophanales; family Paenibacillaceae; genus Paenibacillus; species Paenibacillus sp. J31R30. Next base: position 864,858 of record NZ_JCAUAV010000002.1, read on the forward strand.
TGTCTGTCATTCGTGGAGAACTGGGTTCCGGAGATAACAATTATATGAATGCATTAACGCATGAGGGAATATTAGGCCAACAGTATGGCAAGCCAGACGATCAAGTGCAATTTTTGCTTGAAGCCAAAAAACGAAATCCCTCGTTGAAGGTTGTGTATACGCCGTGGACAATGCCGGTATGGGCTAGCGCCTCCGGTTCGCGCGTTCAGATGCCAGAAGCGGATACTTCCAAATTCCCTCAAATGGCCAACTACTACACCGATTTTGTTCAAAATATGCAAAATCGATACGGTATCGCTGTACAAGGAGTAAGCATTACCAATGAACCGCCGGATTGGACTCCCAATTTCCTGAATGCAATAAATAATTTTATTAATAATAATCTTAAGCCTGAATTTACAAGGCGCGGGATGAATACCGAAATCTATGCACCGGAATTCGCGTATTCCAGCTCGGTCATTCCGACTATGTTCACGACAAACAACAATGTAAACAAACTGTTCAGTCATGGCTATGGCATGTCTCATAGCAACAGTTATAGCAAGCCCTACTGGATTACGGAAACAAGCGACTTTACTACCCCTGAAGACTTGAGTATGAGTTCCGCTCTTGTCTATGCGCATGACATGGTTGATTTTATTAATTTAAATAATGTAAGCGCTTATCTTTACTGGCTCACGATATCCGGAGAACCGAATGCTTCGGGGCTTATTAGACCTAACTATCCGAGTCCGGGACAATATACCGTTCCTAAACGCGGATGGGCATTCGGTAACTTCAGCCGCTTCGTTCGACCCGGCTCTCAAAGAATCGCGCTTAGTGGAACCGGAAGCGGTGTCTATGCTACGGCATTTAAGGATCCAGGCACAGGCAAGGTTACCATTGTAGCGGTAAATACGAATACGTCCGATCAAAGCTATACGTTTAATTTATCCAATGTAAGTGCCTCTATGGTCGTTCCGTATCGAACATCGGGAAGCGCTTATCCTAACGGAGAGAATTTGGCCGAACTTGCGGCTATTCCCGTTAGCAACAACGTGTTTTCCACTAACCTGCTCGCATCCAGCGTTACGACTTTCGTAACCAACGATGTCAGCGTTCAGAACCCGACCAGTGTGTATGCCACCTCCACTTCGGGAGCTATCAATCTGTCCTGGCTTGCGCCAAGCGGTGCATCCCAGTATAAGATCAAGCGTTCAACAAGCGTAAATGGTACCTATAGCACGGTAGCAACGATATCGCATACAGCCAATGCTGCGGAACAAACGTACAGCGATACTACGGCGGCAATGGGAACGACTTATTATTACGAAGTGTCCGCGTTAGACGGAAGCGGGCTGGAGAGTGCAAACAGCAGTCCTACGCAAGGGACGCAAAAAATTTCCTCGGCATTGACCTTTGTTGGCACAGACAGCACAACGCAAGGAAACTGGAAGAGCGCTTATGGCACCGACGGGTTCCGATTGTTCGATTATGAACAAGGACAAAACGGGGGTCGGAAAAACGATGATGCGATATCTTATCCGTCTTATGTGAACAATTCGGCTCTTATCGGGTATATGTATGAGTACCCGAGCAGTAATTATACGCCTTGGGATCATAGTTTATGGAACACGGCGACAACGGATACGCGGGCGCTTCAGGATCCGGATGGTCTCTACAACGGGTACTTTATGAGAACAGCGGCGGCAAGGCAGCTTCAATCCGGGCAGACAGGTAAGCTGATTGTTCAACAAAATGACAACATAAGTCACCCGTTCGCCCTCTATTTCTTGGGGTGGAATAACAGTGCTACGGCCACAATTACTGCCTACGACAATGTAACGAATGCCGTACTGGATACGAGAACAATAACAACGGGTACAAATGGTTATTATGTCAAATACAACTTAACTGGACAGATACGATTCGAATTCAGTAATACAACAGGCAATATCAATCTGTCGGGCCTATTCTGGGGAGGTTCGGTGACGGGAAGTGTCCCTGCAGCACCGAGTGGGCTTGCCATTACTTCCACAGCAAGTGACAGAGTTGCCTTATCGTGGACCAATAATGCCACTAGTGGACTTACAGGTTTTAAGCTGGAGAGAATGAATGGATTAACGGGATGGGTGGTAGTTGCAGATACGGTGAATGGCGTCACGACCTATCTAAATACGAATATCGATACCAATACGAATCAATATTCCTATCGGGTAAAGGCATATAACATTTACGGAGATTCCACTTCGTCTAATGTAGTAAGTACAGGCTCGTCCGACACTCAAGTACCAACCGTACCTACTGGCCTAGCAGCTACAGCTGTATCGTCGAGCCAAATTAACCTGAGTTGGACGGCATCTACGGATAATGTGGGCGTAACAGGGTACAAGGTATATCGGAACGGAACGCAGATTGGCACTGCAACCGGGACTGCATACAGTGATATCGGATTGAATCCAAGTACATCGTTCAGTTACACTGTTTCAGCCTATGATGCAGCAAGTAACAATTCTACGCAAACTACGGCGGCTACTGCGACATCACTGGCACCAGGCAGCATTCCGACAAGTGGCCTGGTATCGTGGCTTAAATTTGATGAGACTAGCGGGACTAATGCGGCTGACTCTTCAGGTAGTGGAAATAACGGTACTGCAATAGGAGGCGCTGCTTGGTCGACCGATGGTAGATATGGTGGGTCCATAAGCCTTAATGGCACTGATGGATGGATGAATATCCCCGATATGAACTTTACTGGAGATTTCACCTTGGGGGCATGGGTAAAACTGCCGAATACCATCGACAACAATGATGCTGTTGTAGGACAAGAGGGGACAGGTCAGGACCTCAATTTCTACGCACAAAAAATCAGACTATATAACGGTTCGGATACCATAGTCGCGAACACGTCATTATCTGCGGACACTTGGACGCATTATGTATTAACCAGATCAGGAAGCACGCTAACCCTATATGTGAACGGTGCGCAGGACGCGACGGCTACATGGACGGGGGCTTTTACTCCAAAGGCAATAGGTAGGAGCAATATTGGGTTTACCTATGGAAAGATAGACGATTTTGTTCTCTACAATAGAGCGTTAAGCGGGTCTGAGATTGTACAACTGCGTGACCGTTCAGCAAGTGGGGGAGGCGATACCCAGGCACCGACTGTACCTGCAAGCTTAGGAGCAACGGCAGTATCATCTAGCCAGATCGCTTTAAGTTGGACGGCTTCCACCGACAATGTGGGAGTGGTGGGGTATAAAATCTATCGGGGCGGCACACAAGTTGGCACTTCAACCGGGACAACATTCAACGACACAGGTCTAAATCCGAGCACATCATATACCTTTACAGTTTCGGCCTATGATGCGGCAGGAAATAGTTCTGCACAGAGCAGTTCATCGAGTGCAACAACTTTAGTTTCTGGCAATACGGATGACTTTAACGGACCGTTGGGAGGATCTTGGACTTGGATCGTTCCTCAGTCAGGACCGACATATTCGTTCACAAACGGTAATTTTGAGCTGGCTGTACCGAATACCAATGTATACGATTCATGGACTGGTATTGATAATATGCCCAAACTTACAAGAACGGATATGGGGGCAGGGAATTGGACAATGGAGACCAAGCTGAACCTTGTGACTTATACAGCAAATAATGGTTTTACTACAGGTTTGCTAACGAAGTTGGGGACAAATGATTATTTATTCTGGGGTTCGTATAAAGGCAATGCCCTGCGACTAGAGCGCTCTGGAACGAATAGTATCATTGAGGTATTAAACTATACCAATCCTTCGGTTTATTTGAAGGTAAATAAGACTGGGAACACATATACATTCTACTATAAGGCTAATTCCGGGGATGCATGGACGAATGCTGGAACTTACAGCGCCACAAATGCTGTCCAATCGGTAGGATTATTTGCAAAAAGTTGGATAACCGCTAACGCAATCACGACTGATTTTGATTATTTTAATCTTACAACGCCATAAATCTAAGCGGGAAAGCCTGCTCATGCAGGCTTTCCCAATGCGCACGCATTAAGAAGCTTCATCGCTTTTACATGAATGGATTGATAAATAGATTTGCTACTAGGAGGAGAACGGATGGAAAACAAAACTTATAATTCCGTATATTCGGGGAGCCGCAACGTGCGCGTCGCGTTTCCGCTGGGGGGCATCGGTGCCGGCATGTTTGCATTGGAAGGGACGGGGGCGATGTCGCACTTTTCATTGCGTAATACGCCGGATATTAATAACGAACCCATGGTATTTTCCGCTGTTTGCATTAAACGAAAGGAAGGCAATATTGCCAGAGTTCTTGAAGGGCCGGTTCCCGAATGGAAAGTATTCAGCAATCGTGCCGATGGATTCGCTGGGCCGGGCAATGGGCTTGTTGGTAAGCACTACGGGCTTCCTCGATTCACGGAAAGTACGTTTCAAGCGCGTTTTCCTTTCGGAACCGTCAAACTTTGGGACCCGGAGCTCCCGGTGAATGCTACGATAACCAGTTGGAGTCCTTTTATTCCACTTCATGCCGATGACTCAAGTTTACCAGTTGCAGGACTCGAGTTTACGTTTGCCAATAAGACGGATGAGACGATCGAACTGGTCTATTCTTTTCATGCGGCAAACTTCATGCAGTCGTCGGGTGCTAGCGATCACCAGGTGCTGAATGCTAAGAATGGGTTTGTCCTTCATCAACCACCGATTGAAGGGAAGCCATGGGAGCAGGGATCATTCAGTGCGGTTGTTGACCGGGCTGAGGCTAAGGTGAACTGCGCTTGGTTCCGAGGAGGATGGTTCGACCCATTGACGATGGTATGGAATTCGATTGAAAGCGGGCAGAGCTTGGAGAAGAAGTCCTTGGAAGAAGGCAAGCCAAGTCCGGGAGGCAGTATTTCCGTACCGCTTACGTTAGGGCCTCACGAACGGAATACGATCCGGTTGATGTTGTCTTGGTTCGTCCCTGAAACGAATTTATCCGTAAAAGACGCTGCAGAGGATGAGACTCTTTTGGACGAGAATGCATACTACAAGCCTTGGTATGCAGGTAAATTTAACGATATTTCCGCGGTATCAGACTATTGGGTTAATGGCTATGATCGTTTACGCGAGCAGAGCGAGAACTTTAGCGATGCATTTTATGAAACAACGATGCCGGCCGAGGCTCTGGAGGCTGTCGCTGCCAATTTGGCGATCCTGAAATCACCAACAATCCTACGGCAAGTAGATGGAAGATTGTGGGGATGGGAAGGCTGCTTCGATAAGGGCGGTTGTTGCCATGGTTCCTGCACGCATGTATGGAACTACGCGCAAGCCATTCCACATTTGTTTCCGGAGCTGGAACGCAGCCTGCGAACGACGGAGTTCGGCGAAGGACAGAATGATGCGGGGCATCAGAATTTCCGTATTCCCCTGCCGATTCGCCCAGTGGATCATTCCTTTCATGCGGCAAGCGATGGTCAACTCGGCGGAATTATGAAGCTATACAGGGAATGGAGAGTTAGCGGAGACACGGAATGGTTGAGAGGGATTTGGCCTAAGGCCAAACAAAGCTTACATTACTGCATGGAGACGTGGGATCCCGATCGATTAGGTGTGCTCGTCGAACCGCATCATAACACATATGACATCGAGTTTTGGGGTCCGGATGGCATGTGTTCTTCCATTTATCTTGGCGCGCTCAAGGCTGCTTCACTTATGGCAGTCGTGTTGGGTGAGAATATCGGCGAATACGAGAATGTCTATCTTAGGGGCAAAGAGTATTTGGAAAAGGAGCTCTTCAACGGGGAATATTTCGAGCAGAAGATCGTTTGGGAAGGGCTGCGAACACCGTCCCCGACTCTGTCCGACCAAGCATGGAATATCGAGTACTCCCAGGAAGCCTATATGCTGCTAAGAGAAGAAGGGCCCAAATATCAATATGGGAAAGGCTGTCTATCAGACGGAGTAATTGGCGCATGGTTTGCAGAAATGTGCGGACTTGGCGATATACTCGACCGTGATATGGTGAAGAGCCACCTGTTAAGTATTTACAAGTACAACTTGAAGCACGATTTATCCAAACATGCGAACCCCCAGCGTCCTGGATATGCGCTCGGCAACGATGGCGGATTGTTACTGTGCACATGGCCCAGAGGCGGACGCTTATCACTTCCGTTCGTATATAGCGACGAAGTTTGGACGGGAATCGAATATCAGGTAGCTTCACATTTACTAGCACTAGGATGCATCGAGGAAGGACTTGAAATTGTAAGGATTTGCAGAGATCGTTATGACGGCAGCAAACGAAATCCGTTTAATGAATACGAGTGTGGACATTGGTACGCGAGAGCAATGGCATCTTACGGACTTATTCAAGGATGGAGCGGAATTCGTTATGACGCTTGTAACCAAACTCTCTATGTGTCTTCGAATATATCCGAAAATTATCATAGTTTCTTGTGCACAGCCACTGGCTACGGTATTTCAGGTGTACGTGACGGGAAACCATATCTCGATGTGAAATCAGGCACTATTCCTATTAAGTATGTCGAGTATGTACAGAAAACAGAAAATATGACGACAAGTAAGGGAGGTGAGTAGAGTAAAGTATGGGAAGCAAATATGCCATTGGTGTAGATTACGGAACAGAATCGGGTAGAGCTTTGCTAGTTGATATTGGCAACGGGAGGGAAGTGGCATCACATGTAACTCCTTATTCCCATGGCGTGATCGATGAGATCTTGCCGGGAAACGGACGGAAGTTAGAGCCAGATTGGGCCTTACAGTATCCGGATGATTATGTAGATGTGCTTCGCAGGTCAGTCCCAGAGGTGCTGCATATGTCGGGAGTAAGTCCGGATGATGTCGTGGGAATAGGTATTGATTTTACGGCTTGTACAATGATGCCACTGAACGCGGAAGGAACTCCGCTATGCATGATTCCACAATGGCGCGACAATCCGCATGCTTGGGTAAAGCTATGGAAGCATCATGCGGCACAGGAAGAAGCAGATCGGTTGAACGAAATCGCCAAACAACGTGATGAATCTTTTCCCGCTCGTTATGGCGGCAAACAATCTTCGGAGTGGTTGATCGCGAAGATTTGGCAGATCTTGAATGAGTCGGAGGACGTGTACGTCGCCACGGATTTGTTCATGGAGGCAGCGGATTGGATCGTCATGCAAATGACGGGCAACCTTGTCCGAAATAGCTGCACAGCAGGTTATAAAGGGATTTGGCATAAAGAAAAAGGATTTCCTTCGAATGAGTTCTTCTTAGCCTTAGACTCTCGCTTGGATGGTTTAACGAAGACCAAGCTTCGCGGAGACATTCTGCCCTTAGGGTCTAAAGCGGGTGCCCTTACTGAAGAGATGGCGTTAATGATGGGTCTTCGTCCGGGAACGGCGGTAGCTGTCGGCAATGTCGATGCGCACGCAGCTTTTCCCGCTGTCGGTGCAGTTACGCCCGGTAAACTATTGATGGCGATGGGGACATCGACTTGTCACTTGTTACTGAGTGAGCGGGAAGTCATCGTTGAGGGAATATGCGGTGTCGCCCAAGACGGCATCGTTCCGGGCTACTTTGGTTATGAAGCGGGACAATCAGCAGTAGGTGATATTTTCGCTTGGTATGTCGAGCATGCGGTGCCGGAATACGTATCCAAAGCAGCCACCGAAGATGGGGTGAGCGTACATGCATGGCTCGAAAAGCGAGCTGCGGCGTATTCGCCAGGGGAAACCGGATTACTGGCATTGGATTGGTGGAATGGTAATCGTTCGGTACTCGTTAATGCGGATTTATCGGGAGTTCTTGTAGGATGTACTCTACTGACTAAGCCGGAAGAAATCTACCGTGCATTACTCGAAGCGACGGCATTCGGAACAAGGAAAATCATCGAATCGTTTGTAGAGCAAGGAGTCGCTGTAGATGAGCTCTATGCTTGCGGTGGTTTGCCACAGCGCAATCGCCTGCTCATGCAAATATATGCGGATGTTACAGGTAGAGAAATAAAAATCGCGGCCTCAACGCAGACGGCGGCGCTTGGCGCGGCGATGTTCGCCACACTAGCGGCGGGATCCTCGGCAGGGGGATACGATGATATTGTCGAAGCCGCTGCTCGCATGGCACATATTAAGGAAGAGACATTTGTACCGATACCTGCAAATGTAGCCATGTACGACCAATTATACAGGGAATACGCGAAGCTTTATGATTATTTTGGGCGTGGTGAAAATACGGTTATGAAAACATTAAAAGGGATGAAAGGTGAAGACCAAAAGTAAGAGAATGTTAGTGTGGACTGGTATCATTTGAAACAAGTAACTCCCACGATAGACTTTAATTTTGTGAAAGGGCTGCCAAGCGGCAGCTCTTTGTTCTGTTATTGGGTGTATTTGAAGGAAAAATTTTCCTTGCTTCGTGTCCACAACCTCAAGTGGTTGTGAACAACAAGCAACGCGTCTATAAAGTAAAATCGAATTTAACAAGAAAGTACTCAAAATTCTAAATAAAAAATAACCCCGTTCTCAAATTTGAGGACGGGGTTATTAATCAACGTGAAGTATAACATATGGGTAAGTTACTTCATAAATGAAAAGCTATTCAGCAAACGATTGAGATATACTGCGCTGTTAGCTCTGGTAGTACTAATGTTCAATGAATGAAGAATTTCATCATTTGATGTTATTATTCCTTTTTTTGACAGAAAGGCAAGAGATTCAGAAGCCCATTCAGGTGCTGCTTCTTTTACATTTAGAGTATTAATTGCGCTTTGCTGTTCCACACCGCTTAATGAACTAATTTCATTTGCATATTCTAATGCGTTACTCAGCATTACAATCATTTCTATATACGAAATGGTTTTCTGAGGTCTGAAAGTTTGGTCTTCGTAACCATCAATAAGTCTAGCTTCTGATGCAGCAGCTATGAATTTATTGTACCAGTCGTCTGCCTTTACATCAGTAAACTGTATCTTAGTAGTATCAGCAGAAATAATACCAAGTGTTCTTACCAATAAAGCGGCAAATTCTGCTCTTGTTACACTTTGATCCGGTTTAAAAGTACCATCTTCATAACCGTTAACGATTAGCTGTGTTGCCATTTGTTTTATGCCATCTTGTTTTTCCTTCTCTGCGGGAAGATCTGTAAAATTAATAGTTTTCTTTACAATGGCATAGATTGAATTTCCTTTTCTCCACATGGTTCCCGTCAATTGATTCTCTTTCTTCTCAAATTTAGATGGGACAGGTACAAGTTCATGACTAATCGGATCAAACATCACACCGGCAAGTTGGTTTAATTCCAAATCTTCTTTGCTGTTATCCAACTTTATTTGGTGGGCTAAAAAGCTAGAAGTCGTATTAATTTCCCTTTTTTCATTCCCAGTCATTGAGACAATCTGAAAATCAATGCCATTATTCAAAATAGTCATTCCCATTTCAGTTGCTTTCTTCCCAATTTCACTACGGAGCACTTCTGATACTTTACCTATGATGACTTTTAGGGTTGATTGGTTAGTTACATAAGGTAACACTTCTTTGAAATCAACTTGCAAAGTACCTTGTGGTGAAGTAAACTCAATGATTTTACCCTTAAGTTCTTCAGTTTCGACCAAATCTTTTCCCGTAATCTGCACTTCGTATGAGTCATTTTCTGTACTGCTTTGTATTTCAATAGGGATCACACTTGTGGATGCGTTCGCTGTAACAAATTCTTTTAAGTTTTTAACTTTAACTATTAATTTATTTCGGCCGTTTTCGTCTTTGGTAGTAGATTCTTCTGTGGATAGCTTTTCGGATGGAAGGCCTCCAAAAAAGCCACCACCACCGCCACCACCGCCACCACCGCCGCCGCTACCGCCGGCAGATTCCATAGGATAATCTTTTGCTACGAGTAAACTTTCGGCTTTATCAGGAGCTTGGTAAGAGATGTAGAAGTATCCGCCTCTTGAATTTAGTGTAGAGATAGGCAACGTTAACTCAGTTGAACCGTTCGCTACTGTACCAGTTAGTATAACTTTGTTGTCATCGTAAATTCTGACCGTTTCACTAGGTTTCATTCTTAATAATTGGATAGTATCAGAATCTTTCCCCATTTTATTGTTTACGATAATTTCGCTGACAACAGGAGTCCGTGTCATCCGATCAAGAACAGGAGTTATTGCATACAAGGGGAATGGTGAATGATAACCGCCTTTATCTGTGTAAATGACAGCAATAGCCATTGCATTATCAGGTATCACTGTTCCGACTGGAATATCAATGCGATAACTTGACTGTAATGTATTTATAGATGCAATCCGATTTCCTACAATTCCTTGTTTACTAAGGAAATAAAGTTCATACCTATCACCTGGTAATTCCTTATCTGCGGGTGCCCATGTAACGCTACCTCCAACACTGTTTGGATTGGAATCACTATCATTGAAAGAAGCGTTTTTAGGTATAAAGGTTGGTGTGTCCCACATAGGAATTAAACCATACGTACTGGAACGTCTATAAGAACCATTGTCATTATTCTTGATATACGCATAAATGGCTATATAGTATTGGTTTGTTTGCGGATACAATCCATAGATATTGAAGTAGTATAGACCATTATCAAAGTTATCTTTGTTAACTTTGTCAAGTCTGCCTGTTTCTTTTAAATCCCGATCAAGGAGTACAAGATCATAATAGGCCACATCAATATCGTTGGCAGCAGGTTCAAAAATAACATTGCCGCTTACTAATCCAGTTTTGAAATTGTCGTCATAGAAGTAAGCTCTCCCAGGAACAAAAGAACTCATATAGTTTTTTAATTTATCAATAGAAGCAAATTTATAAAGAGTTCTTGTATTCTCAAAAGAATTGGAATAATAACCTGGGTCGCCTTTACACAAGTACAAGGTACCATCATTATCAAAGGCAATAATAGCTGTTTGAAAGGGAAGATCGAAAAGTTTAACTGCTGTATCGCTGTCATAAACGGCAGTAGAACTGAAAACATAGTTTCCTTTTACATATAAAATGGGCTCAGGGTAAGTCGCAAGCAACTGAGGTAGTTGTGGTTTCTCTGCTGCTAAATATTTTTGGTTGCCCGAGTAGATATAATTTCCTTCAACAAATAAATTTCCTGTAACGAATTGTTGTCCGATTATTGAAGTAGCTTCATAAGGGAATTTTAAATCAACACTAATTAAGTATGTGTATTGTTTAACGTATAATTTTCCTTGTTCGGGTGCGAGCGCTAATCTATCTGGTGTAACTGTGGAAAACGCATTATTTGCATAATGAACATCATAGACAGCTTTATAAACAGAATCATAGACACTTAGCGTATTAGTACCATTTAAGGTATCGCTTCCTGAAATAAACAATTGATCTTTATTTATTTGAACAAGTTGAGGAGATTTATTAATTTGTAAATAAGATGGAGTGAGTCCATGATTGAGGTCAACTATACCAAGTTGTGAAGACCCATTATTGGCTGTAACCAATGTATTTCCATATGTAGCAATGTCCCAAGGTTTTGATCCAATGGGGACTTCACTAGCTACCGTCATGGAATTTTTATTAATTTGGGTTAATGTATTATTTGTTGAAATCGCATATATGTAGTCACCATTCAAAACGAAATCTTTGATAGGTTGACTTAGTTCAATCCTATCTAATGTGGCATTATGCCCACCAATGATTGGCGAGGTAGGGAGTGTAACTTTTTGTTTAGATAACGTTCGATAGAGAAATGAATATAAGTTGTTTTGAGAATCAACTGCATTTAACAATGATTGTTGAGGAAGGGATTTTAAAATTTGGAAAGTATGTTTATCATAAATATTTCTGTTCGTTACAATAAGGTTCCCATTCGATTGAACAACTTGGTCGACATGGTATTCCGAAAAAGAGCTGTATAAGCCTTTTATAATATCAAGGTTATCTGAGTTGAAACGACGACCTGCGAAGTAGATATCGTCTCCTGAAGTGATGAGTGGTGCTCCGTAATTATAAGAACCTAAATCATGGTAAGTAATTTTATTCGTAGAGTCAGCTGTATGGATAGCGTATAGGTCTTTTCCCGCGACATATAATAACTGTTTTTCTTTGTTATAGTCTATATCTCTTATGCCACTATTGAGTTCGGATGCGGGTAAAGACATGACACTGTTGGATCCATTAGATAAGTCATATTTGTTAATTTTATTGAGGTTGTTTGCAGCAGTCGTGTAATAAATAAATGAATCGTCTTTTGTTAAGTGAATGACAGGGTTAGTGGTGGAAATAGTTTGTATAACAGATTGTGAACTCACTTGAACAACTTTTATTTGGTAAGCACCAGAAAGCCCGACATATAATTTGTCTTGATCAAGGTATAAATCTGAGGGATATGAGCCGATAGCAAGTGTTTGTTTTATGGACAGGTCGCTCATTTGAATAAAAAATAATTTGTTAGTCTCCCTGGAGATTGCGTAGATGTAACCATTTGGCTCATCAATCACCCAGTTAGTTAACTCATCGTTTTGAAAAGATGCTGTTTTGATTTCGGTGTTCGAGGGTTCACTTGAGGTTTCATTTGCCTGAGCAAGTGAATTTGTAATTGCACAGCATAAAAGCAGTAAAACAAGTAAAGCACAACTCAATTTTCTTAAAAGCTTTTTAAGCAAGCAAGATGCCACTCCTTTGTAATGGTTATTTCGTATGGTATATTCGACAAAATGTGGAGAAAACCTTCAAAAAAATGGATACAGAGTAACTATTTAAACATTCTAGCAATTATCTGAAAGCAGCATTAATTGAATTGAACAAAAGAGGGTATCACGAAGTATAAGATTCAATCATTAAGTTTGAGATGAAAAACGCTTAGATTATTCAATAAAAGTGGCTAATTATTGCACATGCTTTCGCTGAAGAAGAACAAAATTGAGAAATGCTGTACTTAGTATGATCGATGTGTTGGTTATTGTATTATGGGTAATAGTATGACTGCCTGCCTTTATTGGTATGAAAATCTAGAACATAGGAGGATTACATGTCCTGGAGCAAATTAAAGCAACAACTGGAGAGCTTTCTCTGTCCTGCGTTAATTGGTAGGGTCGAATACCGTGCAACCGGCTACCGTTATTTACCCGATAAAGCAGGGCTTTGTTATATTGCTGTAGATAAAAAAAACGTACTCAATATGAGTGATGTAACTACATTAATCAAATGGTATCAGACGGAGCTGGAGATTAAGAATGATTCCGATATCCAAATTCCTATCAGCAATGAAGAATTTGAAGCGGTCAGAAAAGATACCAAGGGGCTAGTTCCGGAGGATCGTCTAAAAGTAATTGCAAGAGGTAGAAAAATATCAGAATATGCAAAGGAACTATTGTCAGCACAGTCATCATTAAGTAAATCAAACTTTACTGTTACGGCTAATAAGTTTTTATCCCTGTCTATTGAGGAAAGCATTGAGAGCCAGGAGATCTTATTAAATATTCTAGCCTTGGTGGACAGACGAGTTGGAAAAAAGCGGATTTTAAACATGAGCGAGATGATAAAATTAAAGCATCCAATTGTGCAGTATTTTTATGAACTGCGACTTAGTACGTTATGAAAAGCCTTGATGGTGCTGGGTTTTTACCATTCAATGGGGAATTTGTAAGTATTACCATTGGAATGGACAAAGAGGGAAACGAGATTACAGCGGGTTTACGGGCTCCATTTTCGAATTAATTATGGAATATCAGAGTTTTTTTGGATAAATCCTCAAAATTGTTGAGAAATCTATAATAATGAATTAACATACAGGAAGTAGTTCATTCAAGTAATAGGAAAGTACATTTATGATTTATAAGTAGTGATAATTAACACTATATATGCAATTCCGAGACATGTGGAGAGCAGTTTACACTTAGTTTGGCACGGATATAAAGGGGAGTAACGGTGGAAGCCCTTCTCATGAAGGGCTTTTGTTGTGATGTGAATACTCAAGAAGGTAGATCATTCATTACAATTTTTTGTACCATAGTTTATTCTTGTAAGGCTAATTCACTTCTTAGGAGTTGACTGACGGATTATGATAAAGAAAGAAATCGGGCATATTCGCAAGCATTTTAAATTGGATAACGAAATGCTTAAAATTCACGAGATTTTAAACGTGTATATCATGAAGGAAACCAACGAGATCTACCATTATGAGCGCCAACCGTTCGCCCTAGTGGACAGGGAAAAACAGGAGCTATATATGCTCAATTTCAAAAAACTGCTGACCGGCGAATTAGATCAGAAGATGTATGAGTTAAGGTTTCAGGAGGAAGCGGAGCAGCCTACACAGGTGGTTCTCCATCAAGGTTTGGTGACTGGTAATTCGGAAGAATGGCAAGATCTAATGCTCTTGTTGGTGGAGAAAATGTTGGTGGATACCACATACGAGCAGGATACAGTGGTTACTTTTGTTCGCGGACAATATTCACGACCAACCAAGAGTAGGAACGAAGATGCCATGGAGAGCGAAAAGAACGAGATGTTCGCGAATCTATTCATACTGTGCAGCGTGAATTCTACGGAACAACAAAAGAAAACGCTCATGTTCGACTATGTGGAGAGGGAATATAAGTATAATGTCTTCGTAGATCCGATCATCAAATTGAACACGCCGGAGCAAGGTTTTTTCTACCCTAGCGTGACGGACAACTATTCCGACGTGAATCGCATTCTGTATTGCTCGGGGAGAGCGCATGAACCGAACTGGCAGTTCATCGAGCAAGTTTTAAATGCCGAGAAAACCGTGACAGCGTTAGAAGAAAGAGCTATTTTTGAAGACATCGTGAAGGAAGTGGCGGGCGATCAGCTTGATGCCGCTACGATCGCTCATGTGTACGAGGAAATTCATCGGGTTATCGAGTCCAACGAAGAGGAAGAGCCTCCAAAGCTGGATTATAAAGATGTGGAACGCATGCTGTCGGTGAGTGGTGTAGAGGGAGTGACGATGGAAAAGGTGGAACGAGCGTTCCAAAACGTCGTGGACGACAAAAACTATGAACTCAAAGCGAGCAGTGTCATGCCGAAGTTCACTTCGAAATCAATTAAGATTGATACGAAGGTAGCCACGATTACGGTTAGTCCGCAAGATTTAAAGTACGTGAGACAGGTGAATTATCAAGGAAAACGATGTATCTTGATCGAGGTTGACGAGGACGTCGTGATTGAAGGATTTACGCTTAATACGGAGACGTTGTAGAGTCGGGAATTTTCACGGCTGACATACGCTTGGAAAGGTTAACTAATTTCTGAAACAACTACAACGGAGCGCCGCGGGTTTGCGGGCTCCGTTTTCTAATTAAATATGGAATATCACATTTTTCCTTTTTGAAATCTGAAGAAAATGCATAATCCATATAAAATGAAGACTTTTCAAAAGAAAGTTCATTGCGAAAATATGTGTAAGCGCTTACCATAAAAATGATTTCAATTTGAAAGGGGATACGTAATGAATACAAAATGGAAAAGAATGGATGTGGCCAGCCTATCAGCACTACTCAGCATGATGCTGCTGTTATCGGTATGTTTGGTGACTTTGCCTGGCAGGGTTGAAGCGGCAACGCCGTTCTTTTCAGAAACGACAGTTTGGTCGAAGAATGAAGTAGGGCTGTGGCCGTTCCACGTTTACGGCTTAGCGGTAACGACGAACGGTACGATTCTCGCTTTTGCGGAAGGTCGGGTCAGTTCATCCGATGATGGGGCTCATCATCTCGTGATGAAGCGGAGCACGGATGGCGGAGCGACCTGGGGAACGATGCAATATATCGAACAAAGCACGGCTGGGGAGAGCTGGACGAACGCGGCGGCAATCGTTGACCGCAGCACGGGAAAGGTGTTTTTCTTCTATGCACTCAATGATGGATCGAATGCATCGACCCGTGTATTCTATAAAACGAGTACAGATCATGGCGCGACCTGGTCGGCACGAAACGAAATCTCGTCTTTGTTCAGCGGGAATACGAATGGCTGGACGTTTCACATGCCGGGTCCCGGCCATGGCATTCAATTAAGCGACGGCAGATTGCTGCTGCAAGTATGGCATCGTAAAAGCATTACCTACCCGTTTGCTCAACGCAATTACGGCGTATCTGTCATTTATAGCGATGACCAAGGAGCGACTTGGCATACCGGCGGGGAGATTCCAGTCAACAGCAGTTATCCGGTCAACGAGTCCCGAATTGTGCAATTGGATAATGGCAATATCGTGATGAATGGACGAAACGGGGGAACGAATCATCGAATAACATCAGTAAGTACGGATCGTGGAGCAACTTGGAGCAACCCGCAGTTGGACACGGCCATTCCATTATTCACGGCTGTAGACGCAAGTTTGACTCGTTTATCGAAAAAAAGCGAAGGAGCAAACGCGAACCGTATATTGTTCAGCCGACCAGCAAGTACAACCGCCAGAGAAAATATGACGGTTGATATCAGTTACGATGAGACAGCATCGTGGACATACAGCAAAGTCATCAATAGCGGCACTTCTTTTTACTCCGATATGGCCATTATGCCGGATAACAGCATTATTCTGCTGTACGGTAGAGATGGAACGAGTACCGCTTTTCCAGATAACGTGGCTGCCGCACACTTTAATGTGGAATGGCTGACCAATGGAGCGGATAGTTTGAACGGCGTACCTCTCAATATGTTGACGTTTGAAGCGGAGAGCATGTCAGTTGCAGCATCATCGGGAGATTCGATAGGAACAGTCACGGATACAGGCGCAAGCGGGGGCGCTGTACTGAAATATTTGGCGGATCAAGTTGGCGACTATGTATCTTTGAATGTCAATGTACCGTCCACGGGTACGTATAACGTTCGTGTTCGCTCACGAACCGCAGACAATCGGGCAAAGGTTCAACTGAAGATTGACGGGGTAAGTCAGGGCACCGTATTCGATCCGTACAATGCAGTAATAGGCTACCAAGATGATAACCTAGGGTTGGTTACTTTCAGCAGCACGGGAAATAAAGGTTTTCGCTTCGAAACGACTAGCAAAAACGCAAGCAGCACCGGATACGGTATGTTCCCGGATTCCATTATATTAACGCCGCAGCGGTCCTACGAGGCTGAATTGCTACCCGTAGTATCCTCGTCCGGCGATTCGTTGGATAAGTTCGACGACTCTGCGGCAAGCGGTGGCTCTGTATTGAAATATCTCTCTGACGCGGTTGGCGATCAGGTTTCTCTGAAAGCAAACGTTGTTTATGCGGGAACGTACAAAGTGGTGATTCACGCCAGGACCGCTACGAATCGCGCGATCGCGCAAGTCAAGGTCGATGGCGTTTCAGTCGGCTCGTTCGACTCTTACAGCGCGACAACAGGGTACCAAGATTACGTGATCGGCAACGTTACTTTGAGTACGGGCGGCGATAAAGTCATCCGTTTTGAAGTAACAGGAAAAAATGCAAGCAGCACGAGCTACGGATTGTTCCCGGATAGCATCACCTTAATCCCGCAATAATAGAACAAGATTCATATAGAGAGGCCGTCGGTTTTACTGGCGGTCTTTTCTATGCATATAACTTAAAATGGTGAACAAGCGACTCAAAATAGTGAAGCGTGGTCTTTTTCAGTAAAATAGTGAAAGTTTGACTGAAATAATCGATCTCTTTGGAACTAGGCCATGTAGTATAATGGATAGAGCGAATGCTAATGGATGGGAAATTGACAGCCAGAATGAAGGGTGAGGGGTTCACATGTATGTTGGTAAACACCGAAAAGGATTTAGGACCATTCAGAACAAGGTTTTCATATCTGTTTTGGTATTTCTCGTTATTCCGTTTTGTCTTACCTTCTATTTCATTGATAAACCGCTTGAGCGTAATATCGAAGAAAAGATAGGCGCGTCCATTCAGGAGGCGCTGCATTTGACTAGTACACAATTTAACGATATGGCGAGTGAGATGATGTCTGCGGTCACACTCATTTCCACCAATGAGAATATGATCTCGATTACTGATCAACCGTCCGCATGGAGCGATTATGACCGATACCGCACGGCTGATCAACTGATCGGGAGTATCAATAGCGCGTATTTAAGGAAGCTGGAATATCATTTTACGATTATGGATCTGCATGGAAATTTGTATACGTCCTGGCCAATTCAGGGAGAGGCGTACACAATCATCCGGACTTCCAATTGGTATAAGAACGTGTCGGAGATAAACGACGGGTTTATGTGGCTTTATCATGAAAGCGATTTCCTTGGGAAACGAAATACGGGTCCTTTAATATCCGTCGTCCGTCCCATGAAAGTGTTTAGGCTCAATTCCCCGACAGGCATTGCCATGATTAGCGTATCGGCCTCCGAGTTGGCACAGAAAATGTTGAAGGAATTGGACGGTGACGTATTTCTCATTGACGCAGCGGGTAGCGTGTTGGCGCATTCCGGCAGCTTGCCGATCGACAATATGTTTTCCGTGCAGGGAATCAATGACAACCGTATGCAGGGGTCTAAAGGGCAGCTGATCGATGAGATCGGCGGTCATAAATATATGATTAACTACTCGTCAATCTCGAAGCCGAATTGGAAAATCGTGCAATATATCCCCTATGACTCCGTTTTTGAAGAAATTTTTCGACTTCGAAAAATTAACGTGTGGATCGTGCTCGCTATTTTTGTTATTTTTATGCTCATTACGATGACGATCTCATTCCGGGTCTCACACCCGCTGAAGTTGTTGCAGAAAAAAATGGCCAAATTGGACGAAGATCAGTTTAACTCCTTTATTCAGGTGCATGGCTCCGATGAGGTGGCAGATCTCATGGATACATATAACAAAATGATCGGGCAAATTAAGAGTTTGATCGACAAGGTCAAGCTAGAGCACCGGAAAAAGGAGAACATGCGATTTATCGCGCTGCAAGCGCAGATTAATCCGCATTTTATACTGAATACGCTGAATAACATCAAATGGATGGCGTATATGCGGCAGGATCGAGAAGTGGGAGATATGTTGTCGCACCTTGCGGTCATCATGGAATCGAGCATCGGCAGGGGAGAGAACTTCATACCGTTCTCCCTTGAACTCGACTATATTCGCAGTTATGTTCATTTGCAGAATATTAAATTCAACGACAGAATCAAGCTGACGATCGATGTACCTGAAGAACTTCTTAACTGCACGATCATCAAATTCACGCTGCAGCCGATTGTTGAAAACAGTATTTACCACGGATTAGATCCACTTGAAGGCAAAGGGACTATCCACATTGGGGCTCGTCGGGAAGGAAGCCATGCGCTCATTATCGTACAAGATAGCGGAGTCGGCATCCGGACGGATAAGTTGGAGGAATTACAGCGGATTATGGCGGACTCCGCATTGGCAGAGAGTTATAAGCGCGTCGGAATGATTAATGTTCACGAACGGCTCAAGCTTCATTATGGCAGTGGATATGGATTAAGCTTAGAAAGTGTTCAAGAGAATCAGGGTACGGAAGTCATCATCACCATTCCCTATACCGATAATCAGGAGGAACGACTTGATGTTAAAAATAGTGATCGCGGATGATGAAATGCTCGTGCGGCTGGGTATGAAATCGTTGATCGCCTGGGAAGAGCATGGCTTCGAGCTGGTGGGGGATGCTGCAGACGGGCAGAAAGCGCTCGAATTAATTGAAACCCATCTTCCGGATATTGTGCTTACGGATATCGTCATGCCCCATTTGACGGGCCTGGAACTCATTGCGCAAGTGAAGAGGAAATTTCCTTTTATCCGTTTCGTGATGCTGAGCAGTCATAGCGATTATGAGTATGTTCGCGAGGCTTTGAAGCTTGGTGCGGATGACTATATTTTGAAAGCATCAGTAAAGCCCGAGGAACTGTTAAAACTGTTGATGGATTTGGCAGACAAAATTAGGTTAGAACGCGGTAAAGCGGCGCATCCTTCGGATGAAGGAGAGTCGTCCAAAGCCGTCAAAAATCAGCAAAAAAAGCTGCACTATCTATCCTTACTTTGTGAAAATGAGTTGGAAGAACCGCTGCTGGAAACGTATCGACAACAATTGGACTGGGATGAACATGTGGGCTTCCGGGTCGTCTTGTTGATTAAACTGCATGGATATGATCAGTTAGGAAAAGACAGTAAATTGATTGAAAAGTCGCTTATTCACATCTTGGAAGAACAGTTAAACCGGACTCACAGCAACGAGATTTTCCCTTACAAAGAAAATGAATATATACTGCTTTTGTCCGCTATTGAACCTTTAAGCGAGCTTGCGCTCACGGAGCTAGCACGGGATATCATTACATCTACTCGCAGGTTTCTTAATGTGACGATCAGTGTTGGTATCGGGCATTCGTTTTCGCGTTTAAAGGATTTTAAGCAAGCATTCATGCAGGCCAAAGAAGCTGCCAAATACAGCTACTACAAAGGCAGTGGTCAATCGTATGTCTATGCATCGGATTTTTTTAGTGCAAACTCGGAAGGCATCTTTTCATTAGCCGATGAGGAACAACTCGCACAGGCAATGGATACGTGTGACATCAGCTCTATGCATCAGATCGTCGGACAATTCATTGACAGGATAGCTGAAAGAAAGCTGCCTGCAGATAAAAATGCCGAGTTAGTCATGGATCTATTACACAGTTTAAAGATGAATTTGAGGCGTCAATCGATCTATTGGGAGCAAGTTATGCAAGACGAAACACCACTCTATAAGCGAGTGTTATCACTGGAGCATATAGAACAATTGCAAAGTTGGCTGCGGGGTCTTTTTGATCAAATGATTGAAGTGTTGAGCCGTAAAAGAAAAGAGACTTACCGTGAGGAGATTCAAAGTCTAATCGACTATATGAAACATAATTACATGGAAGACATCACGTTAAAAAGTGCAGCCAAAGTCGCCCATATGAGCGAGAGTTATCTCAGCTATTTGTTCAAGAAAGAAACGAATCAAGGTTTTGTGGAATTTCTCACGGAAATTCGCATCAAGAAAGCAGCAGATTTGTTGAAATCAACGGATATGGCTAGCTATGAAATCGCCGAAAAGATCGGCTATGAAAACATCAATTATTTTGGTCGAACGTTCAAAAAGGTGATGGGCTTAAGCCCTACCCAGTACCGAGATGAACGGGCAGGAAAAAATAATGAAACAGGATAAGAATAAAGTGAAGATGCAGGTTAACTAGCAAAAATTAATGAAACATCCTCCAAAGTTCGTTCATATCATTGAAAAACATAGTATTGTACAGTATTCATGTAGGTGTTTGAATAACTCGCGGGGGGATTGAATATGAAACAAAAAAAGGTAGGAGCGTTGCTCGTTTCGATGACCATGATCGCTTCACTTCTTACAGCTTGCGGAGGAGGAGTGGCAGGTGGGAGCCCGACTCCAGAATCAGTGAAGGACAAAGCGGCGGCCACACCGACCCAAGCTCCGGTAGCCGTTCCAAAGGAAGCAAAGATTACATGGTGGACCGCATGGAATGATGATGCAGGTCCGCTAGAAATCATTCAAGAATTCAACAAAAAATATCCAAATATTAAAGTGGAGCACGTGAAGTTTCTAAACTCAGACGAAGGTAACGTGAAAGTTGACGTATCCTTGCTGGCTGGACAGGACATCGACGTATTCTTTAACTACAATGTATCCCGATTGCAGCCTCGTGCGGCTAAAGGCCTGTTGGCGGATTTATCAGAATTTATTCAGAAGGATAAGTTTGATGTAGAGGGCGAGCTCGGCAAAGGTATTTTTAAACAGGATAACAAGTATGTTTCCCTTCCCGTTTCGTCCTTGCAGGACGGCGTGTTCTTGAACAAAAAGCTGTTAGATGCGTCGGGCCTTGCCGTTCCGAAGGATTGGAGCATCGATGAGTACAAGGATTATGCCAAAAAGCTGACAAAAGGTGATGGAGCAAGCAAAGTATATGGTTCTGCTGACTTTCATGCCAATTATTACTGGACGATGCCTGCCCGCAGTCTGCTAGGGACTGATTTCTGGTTTAATAAAGACGGGATGTCTAATTTCGACAATCCAGCCTTCAAGAAGTCGCTTGATTTCAAGTACAATATGGAAGTCGTAGATAAGATTCAATATCCATATACGGAATACAAAGCAACTAAATTGCAGGGCTTCGATGTCTTCATGCAGCAGAAAGCGGGCATGGTCGTAGCCTCGAATGCGATGGCGCGCTTTATTAATGACACGAAACAATACCCAAGAGATTTTGTAGCTTCCGTTGCTCCGCTGCCAACCTTGGAAAAAGATCAAAAGGTGAACAATAATAAAGGTCTTCATTATTTCGGATATTTAGGTATTAATGCCAAATCAGCTCAAAAAGAGGCTTCATGGACGTTCCTCAAATGGCTCGCTACCGAGGGTTCGCCGTATTTGGCGAAGGTCGGCCATCTGCCTACATGGAAGAAAACGAACAAGGATCAAGTGATGAAAATCATGTTCGGCGACGATGTGGATAAGAAGGTTGATGTCGAGGCGTTTAAACGGGTTATGCTCGATTACGATTCACAAGGGTACAATGACACGAATATGAAAGCCAACGGTGAAATATTTAAAATTATTCAGGATGAAGCCGAAAAAGCGTTGTTTAAGACGCAAAGTGTCGATGAGGCCATTGCCGCTATGAAGAAAAAATCGGACGAAGCGATTAAAAACGCGAAATAATCAAAAAAAAAATCCATCCTAAGATGGATTTTTTTCAATAAGGGGGACTGGGTTTGAATTTGATCGGGAAAACCGCACTAGTTACTGGGGGCAGTGGTGGATTGGGCAAAAGCCTTGTAACTGAGTTTGTAAGGCAAGGTGCTCATGTCTTGTTCACTTACTCCAAAAGCAAGGATGAGGCGGAGCAGATTGTGAACGATTTGAACGATGGTGAATCGAATGTCTATGCGGTGTGTTCAGACGCTAACAGTTTTACTGCCGCCAGAGAAACGGTCGATCAAGCGTTGAAGTTTTTCGGACATCTCGATATTCTAATTAATAATGTCGGCGGCGCAGGAAGCAAGGAGAGTCCCATTTGGTCTATCTCGGAAGAAGAGTGGGATACGGTCATTAATATGAATTTGAAAAGCTGCTTTAATTACACGAAGGCAGTCGTACCTAGCTTTATGAACCGAAAGTGCGGAACAATTCTCAACATCGGTTCGATTAACGGATTAAGGGGCAGGGAAGGTCAACCAGCCTACACGGCGGCTAAAGGAGCGGTGACGGCATTTACCAAGACGATCGCAAAAGAACTTGGCATCTATAACGTGAATGTCAATATGATAGCAACAGGTTATCTCAATACGGAAAAGAACAAAATTAAAGTTTCGGAAGCTTATCGGAGAACGATTCTGAACTTATGTGCCATCAAGGAGTTTGTAGAACCGGAAGAGGTGGCGGCAACGGCGGCTTTTCTATGCTCGGATTCGGCCAAACACATAACGGGCAATGTAATCCGAGTAGATTCCGGTGAATACATCTGAGGAAAGTAGGTGGGACCTTCTATGCTAAGAACGATGTCTACTTCCATGTTCACAACCCTATTCGAGACGGAAACGAGTAGAGACTTTTTTGCAGATCATGTTCGTGTCAACACAGCCGATCCGACGTCTCGCAACAAGCATCAACAGGCCGCATGCATGCAACGGCACAGCAACGGGCAGCTGTTAATCTCATGCCGATGGGATGAAACGGCAAAATCACAGCAAGCGGGACCGGGTTCTGCGTTCCATAACAACTTCGGTGAGCACCTTGAGCTGTCGGCTGAAGGGGATGATACGAACGAGCAGGCTTTGTATTTCAGCATAGATGATGGTCTATCCTGGACAATGGCAAATGGAGGCGAGCCGATCATTACCCTACGGGATGGAACGAGCTTCGATCGACCGTCATCCATCACGCATTCTTTTCTTTTTGAGATCGAAGGTCATTTGTGGCTCTATTATACGATTAACCAGCCCTACACCTGGGGAAGTGGCAGACCGGACCGCTCTACTGGAGGTGGGGAAATTCGCAAAATCCTTATCGCTTTTGATGGGGAAACTTGGCGGACCAGCGGAGATAGTGAGATCGTATGGGGGTTTATGCAGCCTATCGCTAACGGTAAAGGAGGCAGCTGGAACGATATACGGTGTGTCTGTTTAAATAAGATCGTGAAGTTGTCAAACGGTCGTTTGCTAATGCCGGTGGCGGGAAGAACAACAGTGGATCATCCAAATGGTGCTTACTGGAAAATGAATCGATGCTGGGTGTTAGAGTCTGTTGATGGGGGGGAGACGTGGACAAATTCCTATTTTATAGGCGGGAGCGACAGCATGTGTTTATGCGAACCGACTCTTGTCGAGACGGCCGCATCGGGATATGTGATCGCTTATATGCGTATTGGCTATGGAACCGGAAATCAGTTGTATCGAAGCGTCTCCTTCGACTACGGGCAAACCTGGTCTGTGCCAGAACCTTCTGGACTACCGAATACGGATACCTCAGGAACAAAGCCATTCCTAACTAAGCTTAGCAACGGAGAATATGTGCTGCTCCAAACGAACGAACACAGTAGCGCGGATAGAACGAATATGTCGATCTTTGTTACCGATGAAGAGGGGATTCATATGAATCGCTGGAAGCTGTGCAAAGTAATTGGAACGGAGTGCGAAAGTCTTTGGAAAGGTTCATGTTACGGTTCAGCGGACGAGAGTCCACTAGGAGGCATTTATGTGGCGTACGTAAGTTTTGCGGACGGCCACAACTACCTCAACTTTGCACAAATTGAGCGGAAGTGGCTGGAAGGAACAGTCATGGAACCTACTGGGGTCAGTGATCGGTATGGCGACCATGTTCCATCTCTTGTAGAGGAAAATCGTGATGATATGAGAATCCGCTGTTTGAAATTCATGAACGTGAGAAGTCGTGCGGACGCACCCAAATTCATGGGACTGCAACAACTCCCAATCGTCATTCGGCAGACCTTGAAAGTGGATCAAGCTCCTTTTCAAGCAGAATTTCCTCTTTTGAGCATTTTCTGCAATCATGGTCGTACATTGTTGCTCTCAGCAGCGCTTAGGCCTGAGATCA
The DNA here is from genome assembly GCF_059692115.1 of Paenibacillus sp. J31R30. NCBI lineage: Bacteria > Bacillati > Bacillota > Bacilli > Caryophanales > Paenibacillaceae > Paenibacillus > Paenibacillus sp. J31R30. Next base: position 889,855 of record NZ_JCAUAV010000002.1, read on the forward strand.
ACAGTTCTATCTGGGTCCGCCACAATGGTGGTTGGCACGACACTGGTAAACAACTGCAGACTGGAGAATGGACGGTGATGGAATGTTGGATTGACAATCGAACTCGGTTTCGCTTTAAGGTTGGTAATGAATGGGTACAAGTCGGTAATGCCTTATTTATGCTTTCTGATGAAATGCCTGATATGTATCGCATTGGTGGGAATACCGCTTTCTTAGACAAGTGTGAAATATATGTAGCCGAGGTTTCCTATGGACGAAGCGATTAAAAGTGCGAAATAACGAAATTGAACCGATTTCAAGTGAAAACGCTGAAAATTGCCGGCTTGACCGGTCGTTTTCGGTGTTTTTTTGGTCTGAATCAAAGAAATTGAAAGCCGATCCAAAAATTTTGAATATCGAAAGAATCACAGTGAAAAGTGAAGAATCTCAATAATTTCGTTGATTCAACAAACCATGGAGGGCGGTTACAATCAAAATATACTAAAATCTGGACATTAGACAAGGTGAAGGTGATTGTATGAATCGTAAAAAAGATATGTTGACGGGCTATATGTTTCTGTTGCCGAGCCTGCTTGGTTATGTGCTGTTTTTGCTTTTTCCCATTGTGTTCTCACTTATATTAGCATTTAGCGAGTGGGATCTAGTGTCTGGCTTGAAGCACATTAAGTTTGTTGGGTTTGATAATTTTATTAAAATGTGGACCGATGAATCGTTTCTGATCTCGCTTAAAAACAATATGATCTATTCTGTCCTTGTTGTGCCGGTCACGCTGTTCATTTCATTGATTGTGGCGATTACGCTCAACAGCAGGGTATATATGAAAAATGGCTTGAGACTCATCTATTTTTTGCCATATATCACAACGATCGTTGCCGTTTCGGTTGTTTGGATGCAGCTCTATCATCCATCCCAAGGACCAATCAACCAAATGCTGCATGCGCTTGGAGTGGTCAATCCACCCCAGTGGCTAGCTAGTCCGACTTGGGCTCTTCCTTCGCTCATGATTATGATGGTTTGGGTGGGACTTGGCTATGACCTCGTCATTTATATGGCAGGTCTGCAGGGAATTCCGAAGGAGTTGTACGAAGCTGCAGAAATGGATGGCGCAGCAAAGTTTAGACAATTTCTTCATATTACCATTCCGATGCTTTCACCGACGACGTTTTTTCTGTTCATTACTCGGATCATTCATTCGTTCGAAGTATTTGCTCCCGTCAATATCATGACCCAAGGAGGACCGGGAGAATCGACTTCTGTACTCGTATACTACATCTATGTCGTTTCGTTTAAGTTTTATAAATTCGGTTATGGATCGGCGATTGCTTGGGTATTGTTCATCCTTATTTTTATCATCACGTTAATTCAATGGAATCGTCAAAAGAAATGGGTCACTTATACCTAAGAGGCTGGAGAAGGAGAGCATATGGATAACTTACCAATCACACAATCAAGCGTAAAGGTCAAACGTTCCCTTAAAGTCGTTCCAATTGATCTGCAGAAATGGTTGCTAACGATTCTCATGGCTTGTATCGGCATGTTGATGTTAATGCCTTTTGCTTGGATGGTTTCAACGTCGTTGAAAAAACCTATTGAGGTCTTTCAATTTCCAATTCAGTGGATACCCCAGGAATGGATGTTTAGTAATTACTACACCGTTTGGTTCAACAAGACGTATCCCTTTTACTTATTTTACTGGAATTCCATCCAAGTTGCGCTTTTTACGATTGGCGGTACGGTTATTATCAGCGCCATGGCGGCTTATGCTTTCGCAAGGATCGAATTTAGAGGGAGAAACGTGGTATTCCTGCTGTATTTATCCACCTTGATGATTCCTCCCCATGTCACACTTGTGCCTCGGTTTATTCTGTTTCATTGGATCGGGATGTACAATTCGCATTGGGCGCTCATATTACCAGGGATGTTCAATGTGATTGGCATCTTCTTGTTAAGGCAGTTTTTTGTCAGCATTCCGAAGGAAATAACCGAAGCGGCCTATATGGATGGTGCGGGACACTTCCGAATATTTTTGAAAATGATTATTCCGCTCGCGGTCCCAGGCTTCGTATCGCTCATTATTTTAGCGTTCGTGTCGAACTGGAACAACTACTTGGACCCGCTTATTTTTATTACGGACAAAAAGCTGTACACGATTCCGATTGGTCTACAAACGTTAAATGACATGGAAGGGGGCCAATATAATCTGGTTATGGCAGGGGCTACCTGCGCCATTATTCCGATTATTGCCGTATTTATCGCCGGGCAAAAATACTTTATTCAGGGCATCGCTTCAAGCGGTGTGAAAGGGTAGTTGAAATCGGGAGAAGGAGGGAAATAGGCATGAATGAGGAGCGATTGGCACACAGCGAATTATTGAAATTGAAACGGTGGAACACCCCCACCATATATAATGGCTGGGAGCAAGTGACGCAGCATGACATTGCCAAGGAATGCTTTAACCGTGAGAAGGTAACTGATTATATGCCGCAAATGGGGCCGATGGTCGGCTACGCCATTACGGTTGTCATCGAACCTAGCAAGAAAGAACACAAAGAAAACAATCCACTAGCCTCTCATCAGTACAGGGAATATGTGGCGAGTATCCAAGGACCCAAAATCGTCGTGGTGCAGGATTTGGACAAACCAAACCATGTCGGCGCTTTTTGGGGCGAAGTGAACAGTAATATCCATCGCGCACTTGGCTGTGTGGGTACGATTACGGACGGCTGCATTCGCGACACGGATGAAATGACCAATGCCGGATTTAAGGCGATCGCCAGCGGGCTGTGCATCGGCCATGCTTGGAGCATCCCGGTTCGCTGGGGCTGCGAAGTGGAGGTGTTCGGCTGTAAGGTCAAGCCGGGGCAGTTGATTCATGCCGACAAACACGGCTTTCTCGTCGTACCGAAGGAGGATGAAGCCGGGCTGTTGGAGGCATCGATTTTTATGGACAACAATGAGTGTAATACGATCATCCCTGCAGCTCGTGGGGCATATGGCAAGTCCGGCACGCAGATCGTCGATGATTTCTTGATTGAGGCCCGAAATTTTGGCGCCGCAACGAAAGCGTTCTCGTCCCGAAAAGGCGAATGGTAACATCATCATAATCGCAATTATTCTACTTATACGAGGAGAGATTATCAGTGAATTTGAATCAAACGAAATTAACAGGAATTATTCCCCCCATTATTACCCCGTTGAAGCGGGACCGTAGCATAGATACAGAAGCTTTGAAAGGTCTCGCCGAACATATGATCGCTAGTGGCGTGAGCGGTATCTTTGCCATGGGAACGGCGGCGGAGTCGCCGATGTTGACGCGCGGACAGCGCGAGCAGGCGTTGCTGGCGTTGAGCGAGGTGTGCAAAGGACGCGTACCGCTGTTATTTGGTGTCATGGAAACAAGTACAGACCGCGTGTTGGAGTTAGTTAAGGAAGCGGAGAACATGGGAGCAGACGCGATCGTTCCTGTCTCGCCCTATTATTTTAAAGTGAAGCAAAATGAGATCATCCAGCATTTCGCAGCCATCCGCGAGGCGACGGAGCTGCCGATCATTATCTATAACGTACCGGTGTATACCGGTAACCCGATTGAGGCGGAGACGGTCAACAAGATCGCACGGTTTCCGAATGTCATTGGCTTCAAGGATAGCTCAGGAAATATCCCGCAGTTCCAGAAAACCATCCGCTTGACGAGGGATATTCCGTATTTTTCGGTGATGCAAGGCGTTCAGGTACTTAGTGTTTCGAGCTTGCAAATGGGTGCAGACGGCATCATCCCCGGAGTTGGGAATGTGATTCCCGACCAAATGGTTACTTTGTATAACGCGGTGAAGAATAACGATTTGGAGACAGCAATGCGCATCCAGGATTTCATCGTGAAGCTGGAGGAGTCGTTCGCCATCGAAGGGTATTCGCTCCCTGTATTAAAGGCGATGCCACAACTGCTTGGCTTCGGAGAAGGGATTCCTCATTATCCGTTGTCACCGCTGACCCCGGCAGGCTACGAACAGCTGCGGAATATCCTGCTCAGCGGCGGCGTCAAGATCAAAGGAGTTCCTGCGATATGATACTTGATAGCGTGGAACATTGGAAGACGAATAAGAGCCAATATGGCAATGCGATCCGAAAAGCATTGGATTTTATTCTTGGGCAGGATATGAGTCAAATTCAAGGCAGAATCGAAATTGAAGAGGGGACAATGTTTGTTTCCCGAGCGGAAGGGAAGACAGAAGCGTGGGAGAACCGTAAGGGAGAGTGCCACGCCAAATATGCCGATATTCACATCTTGTTAGATGGCGAGGAGGGTATTGGCTATGCTCCTGCTTCAGATAATCACGAGAAAGTGACGGATCTGCTGGCGGAAAAAGATTGCATCCTATTTGGATATATGATGAATGAGCAGCGTCTGATGTTGAAATCCGGTATGTTTGTCGTGTTCTGGCCAGGCGAGGTACATCGTCCGGGCTGCAGCTATTCTGATGAAGGACACTTCGTGAAATTGGTTGTAAAAATCCACGAGGGCCTTTTTACAGGCTCAGAAGGGACTGTCCTATGAAACCGATGACGGCGAAAGAAATTGCAGGCAGTTATGCCACACTGCTTCTTCCTATTCAAGACGATGACTCGATTGACTACGTCAGACTCCAAGAAGAAATTAATTATTTGATCGCGTCGGGCGTGAGCGGCATCTACTCCAATGGAACAGCAGGGGAGTTCCATACTCAGACAGAGGAAGAGTTCGTCCGTGTGAACGAGACATTGGCACAGGCCTGTGAGAAAGCGGGAATGCCCTTCCAGATCGGTGCAAGTCAGATGAGTCCGCAGCTGTCGCTGGCAAGAATTAAGCGAGCGGTACAGTGGAAGCCCAGCTCCATCCAGATCATCCTGTCCGATTGGTTCCCCCTCAAGGATGATGAAGTAATCGACTGCTTGAAGCGGTTTGTCGATGCGGCTGATCCCATTGGTATCGTATTGTACAACCCGACTCATGCGAAGAGAATTATACCTCCGGAGCTATATGCCCGTATTCGCAAGGAAGTACCGGGTATCGTTGGGATTAAGGTGGCTGGCGGCGATGATGCATGGTATGAAGCGATGAACCTCCATGCTCAGGGAATCTCCATCTTCGTCCCGGGCCACTTCCTGGCGACGGGCTATGCGCGAGGAGCACACGGGGCTTACTCTAATGTAGCCTGCTTAAGCCCGAGAGGGGCGCAGCGCTGGTATGAACAGATTACGAGTGACCTTGACCGTGCGCTCGAGCAGGAGAAGCGAATCGTACAGTTCATACGAGGGTACATTACTCCCTATATTACCGTTCATGGCTATTGCAATGCGGCGTGTGATAAGTTGCTTGCAGCCATCGGCGGGTGGGGGAACGTTGGAACACGGCTTCGTTGGCCGTATCGATGGATACCTGAATCCGAGGCAGAACGGCTTCGGCCTATCGCTAAGGAGCTGCTGCCAGAGATGTTCGAAAGCTAAAAAGAGCAACCTGTCTTCCCTATAATCATAGGTGGGGGCAGGTTGCTCTTTTTAACTTGAATTCAGCTAAATGTTCGATAAGGAAGTCTAGAACGTACTAATTTTACTTGTATCCTGACACCAGCGGGAAGCGCGGTAATACCGGATCAAGATATCTACGGCTTCCTCGGTTCGCAGATGGGTGAGAGCTTCTGCCGCATAAGCTCTGACGTAACGATCCTTGCTGTAAAGGGCTTGCTCCAAGGAAGGGACAACTTCCTTCACATCGCCAGCATTACCGGTGCGAAGTAGTGAAAGTGCAGCCGTATAGCCAATTTTATTGGTAATGTATGGCTGATTTTTGGCATACGACTTATTCGATTCCACAAAATTCAGTTCTGAATCATTGTCAGCTTCATGTTGTAATGAATCTTTCAGTGCGCTCGCTAATGCAGAAACAACCTCATCTCCTGCATCTTTGAGCATCCCTAACGATTCAACGGCATTTCGGCGAACCCATTCGCTGTGATCCTGCAAACTAGCAATCAGCGAAGAGACAACTTCACCTTCCGCAGATCCTATCATCCCAAGTACGAAAACAGCCAATGCCCTGCGCTTCTCATCCTTATGCTGCATTACACGGAGAAGTTCTGAACTCGCTTCTATGCCAGCACTTTGTAATCCGTAAGCAGCACGTTCTGCTGCCAGGTTCGACCCCTCCGATAATTGCTCAATCAGCATTTGGATACCTTGTGCTCCCATATTTCCAAGTGCGTAGGCTGCGTTCAAAGCGGTTGTTTCCATTTGATCGTTTAATAAAAATCCCAGCGCAGGAGCGCAAGCAGCTGCCGCCGCTCCGATCCGTCCTAATTCGTCAGCAGCCTGACCACGATCGGTCGCATTTTCTGACTCAAGCTGTTGCTGCAACGCGAACAATTGCTCCTCGGTCGTTGTTGTATCAGCTTGCTGAGGCCTATGTTCTCCACGAAGCCAATTCCAAACGTCTTGCCATACATTTATATGGATAGCTGGCGTTCCTTCCGGCACAACCATCTCACTGCTTTGATGATTCCAGCTCGGATATGTTGGTGCGCTCAATCGGAGAAATTGAAACTTAAGCATATAGCGATCTAGTTCTGATACGTTAAGGGAAGCTTTATGCCACAAGTCGAAATGTACAAGCACCATTGTACCCGCCTTGCCTGTTGGAAGCAGCGTCTCGCCTCGATCGCCAAGAAATTTTTCGTAGTATTGGGTACCTGGCATAATAGCAGTCGGTCCTAAATCTTCAGTAATATCATGCGTGTAATAGAACAACATCGCCCACCACGGTCGGTGGCTGCGCATCGAAGACCAATAGCCATCCTTGTGCCATTGTCCGCCGCCTGGCGTCGAATTTCCAGGCTGGTTGTAGTGACAGTGGCGATGCGGATGCATGTAATAATCCGGACCTAGAACACTGCTTAAGGCCCCCTTGACGATTGGCGTATCGAACAACTGTTGAATGTCTGGAATACGGGGGAGAATGTTATTGCCAGGATTGCCTTCATTATGCATAACGTAATGGATCTGTTTCATAATGCTCTGATGCAGCTTATCAGGCATGTCGTTCTTAAGTACAAGATATCCTTTTGTAATAAATTGAATCATTTGCTCATCCGTCAACAAATAATGGCTATCCAACATGTTAAATCCTCCTTGAAATCATCGTCTTCACTTATAAATATTATATGGTTTGGCGTATTTTGTATTTGCAAAATCGTCAATTATTTGTACAATCGTCATATCAATTGTTAATCAATCTCATGTTGGTTAGGTGGTGATCGAGGATGGATTTCGCCAACTTACATCCTTATGTATACTTTGCAACCCGTTACCCTTTCTCCAAAGGACAGACTAGTATTAATCGAATCTGCTATACGTCCTCCCTATATTTAATCAGCGAGGGAAGAGGCGTCATTCAGACAAATGGTCACACGTATGAAACGGTATCCGGCTCACTTGTATACATTCCAGCGGGGCAACTCCACCATTGGATTGCCGACAGCCAAGACCCGATGGTTCATGTTTGTTGTTATTTCGATTGGTCATACATAGATCGTCGGGGCGAGCATACCCACCCGAGCCGGATCTATAATGAGGCGTCTGTGCTTGATTCTACACTGATTGGACCTGCATTTCCTTATGCTTTACCCGAGCACGTGAAAGTGGAGAAGCTGCAGCTGTGGGTGGATTTTTTCAAAAAGTTTTATACTGAAAATTACTACATTAACGAGCGGACCTATGTCCGAAATTTAAAGATCCAGAGCAGCTTTCAGCAGTTTATCGAGTTTTTTCTAACTTTTGCCTTGAAAGAGGAGCATATCCCACATCTGCGCATGTCCAAATTGCTCGATCAATTGGATCAGGATCTTGTACATGGGAATGTACAGCCTTTGGAGGTCTATTATAAAGCGCTTGGTATCAGCCGTGGTTACTTTTTTGATTTGTTTAAGGATGCTACTGGTATGCCACCTACCCAATATGTCATTCAATTTAAGATGAATCGGTCGAAAGAAGACATTTTGCATACCAATCTGAGCATTACCGAGATCGCAGACAAGCATGGTTTTTCGTCCGTGCATTATTTTTCGAAGCTATTCCGTAAGTTAAACGGGCTATCACCACGAGAGTATCGAGAAGAGAACAGATAGGTACAAACAAATTCAAAAAAGGCGTAACGGCATAATGCCGTCACGTCTTTTTTTGCTAAGGTTATGCCATCAATCATAAGATGGCGTACGGATACAAAACAAAGGCATGAAAGTACAAAGACTGGAAGATGAACTTGAAGTAGATTAAAGAGAAAGGGTATCCAATTAAGGGTAAAGGAGAAGATGACAATGACAGCGTTCATAACCTCAGATTTACAAAATAAATACGAGAGTACAGGGTACCTAACTTTTCCAGATGTCCTCGATACGGACCTAATGGTGGAAGCTAAGGAGCACGTGCAATGGCTGATCGATAAAAACCCGAATCTTCGTCCAGAGCAGCTCCATACCAATCTAGTTCACGATGATCCATTCTGGCTGCGGCTCGTAAGCGACGATCGGCTGTTGGATATCGCGCAAGCCTTTATCGGACCAGACATTGCTTTGTTTGCTTCCCATTACATTTGTAAACCAGCTTTTACCGGCAGGCCTGTGTTATGGCATCAAGATGGGAGCTATTGGCCATTGGAACCCATGAATGTCATCACGCTTTGGCTTGCGGTCGATGACTCTACGATAGAGAACGGCTGCTTGAGAGTCATCCCCGAGACGCATCGTCTACAGCTGCAGGAGATGAAAGGCAGCTTTGAGGTCGAAAACGTGCTGAGCTCGGAAATCGAGAACAAATTCGTCGACGAGTCGAAAGCCGTGGATCTCGTTTTGAAATCGGGGAGTGTCTCCATCCACCATCCGAACATCATTCATGGTTCCAAGGAGAATCTCTCTCCTAATCGCCGTTGCGGATTGACCATTCGCTATATCCCTTCTAGTACGAAGGTATTGAATGAACGTCACGCCATCTTCCACCTTCGAGGCGATAAAGGTGACGTTCCGAACAATTATGCGCCGCTTCCGAAATTTGATTCTACTCGCCACATGAGCTTCCGAGGCTGTGAGAATTTTGGGAAATAATTCGAAGTCGAAAATAGCCTACCTCCCTGTTATGACAGGAAGATAGGCTATTCATGTAAAGGCAGGGCTACCAATTGTATTTATTTTTCGCCATTCGCTTGGCGAACTGCCGATATGTTTCCGGAATACAGTCGTGAAGTGCTGGCTGGTTTTAAAGCCCAGTTCAAATGCAATGTCCGTGATGGAGGAACTTGTATGCAGCAGGGAGCAAGCACGTTCCATTCTTATGCGTTCCATAAATGCAGCAGGTGACTGACCGAATATGTCGTGAAACACTTTATAGAAATGAGACTCGCTCATCTGAGATGCACGGGCCAACTCCGCAACGGAATATCGATGATTTGGTGATTGCGTCATTTGATGCACAGAACGGATTACTAGGTCTTTGATTCCGGGCTCGATCATCTTGGATGAAACAGGCTGGAGAAGTCCCATTATGATGTCCAAAACCTGATGACGGACAAAAAAAGCCTGATCAGGGCTATCAACTTCCAAAGTTGCCTTCAAGCGTACGAATTGGTCACGAACGCGATGACCAGCACGAAATACCCGTGGAAGCTGCCGCAAACGGGAGATGGCGAACTCGCGATCAGAGCCGTCAAAGCGAAACCAGTTCGGGGCGTCCTCCGGATCCTGTACAATCAACCACCAAATCCGACTAGGCTCCAAATGATTGAAGCGTGCTTTATGAAGTTCTCCTGGACGTGTATAAAACCATTGCCCAGCGCTCATTGGATAAGGAATGCCGTCTATTTCCCAAGTCGCGCTGCCACTTTGCACATAGACGAATTCATATCCGTGATGATGGCAGTGCAGGGGAATGGGATACGCTTCTGCATATTTTTGATATCCAACGACGAGCAATTCCGGAACGAGTCTGATGTTGATCGTGCTTTCTAAATCCTCTGGATGTTCATCATGTGGAGGGTAGACCCATCGCATGGAAACAGATGAGTGTAAATTTGGCATTCTTAAGTTCGCCTCCGATTAGTTCGGATTACTCCTATGTGTCTGATCCTATTTAATAAGTTCTGGGAAGTCAAGTGTCAACCCATTTGATACGATAAGAATATTCAGAACTGAAGCCAAATATTAGCGGACGAGGAGAGAGCATATGGGTAATTCGTTGCAACGGGACTACAGTATTCTAGGATCAGAGCGGCAAAAAGCGATCGACAAAGGGCTCGTTTCTGGGGAATGGTATCAATGCCCCATTTCCCGAAAACGTATGAAGGAGCTTATGGCACGCAAGAATGGACCTGCAATTCGGGATACCTTGTTGTGGATAGCCTTGATGGTTGTCTTGGGCTATACCGCCTACTTGTCATGGGGAACATGGTGGACGATACCCGCATTTATCCTATACGGTGCTGTCTATACAACGCCCGCTGTCTCCAAATGGCATGAATCCAGCCATGGCACGATGTTTCGAACCGCGTGGATGAATGAAGCCTTGTATCAGTTCTGTTCGTTTCTAATCTTGATTCAAGCGACGAACTATCGCTGGACACATACCCGCCACCATACGGATACGATCGTCGTGGGCAGCGATCCCGAGATTATGGAACCGCGACCACCGAAGTTGCGACGTGTGATCCGTTACATTTTCCGAGAAACGTTTATTCATGGTACTGGGCCTTACCTGTTCAAGCATGCGATCGGACGTCTAAATGCCGTTGAGAAGGAACTCATCCCTGCGAGTGAGCACCGCAAATTGTTCTGGGAAGCACGCGTTTTTATACTTGTTTATAGCCTTATTATCGGCTTGTGCTTTTATATAGGTAGCATATTGCCATTGATGTTCATTGGGTTGCCCTCGTTCTATGGCGCTCATCTTAACGGCATGCTAGTTTCAACACAGCACATGGGTCTTTACGAAGACACGCTAGATCATCGGCTTTGCACGCGGACGTTTTATTCGAACCGATTACTTCGGTTTCTGTATACGAACATGAATTATCACATGGAACACCATATGTTTCCGATGGTTCCGTATTATAACTTGCCTGCATTGCATGAAGAGATCAAGCATGATTGTCCTGCGGCAGCCCCGAGTTTCAAGGTCGCTGTCCGCGAGACCTGGTCCGCTATTTGGAAAGCGCGGAAAGATCATACCCATGTCGTTCCCAGGTACCGTGAATTTGCGGAAAGTCGGAAGGTGAATGATCGAAAACTTTCTTCGGTATCTCAGTCGGTGTGATAAGCAAAGATGCCGTTTCTTCGTTCAGCGTTTGATTGTGACTAGTTAAATAAATATTCTTATATATTCAATCATAAAGATCGTACGTTTGCGATTTATCGGTCAGACCAAAGCAAATACTACGCGACTTATAAGGTGGAGGATTGGTTCCACATTTTCGTGAGTTTACAAAATCTCTTTCTCACTATTTAACTTCACATTTTGCAATCTGTACTCAGTAAGCGACACGCCAAAGTACTTTTTAAAGCTGGTATAAAAGTAGTTCGATTTTTCGATTCCACATTTTTCTAAAATATCATTGATCGGCATTTGTGTTTGACCCAGTAAGTCCTTGATATTCTCCATACGAACTGTAGTAATGAACTCGGCTACTGATTTACCGGTTGCAGTCTTAAACAGCTTGCCGAGGTACACGGAAGAAAGGGACAAAGCTTCTGCGATGCTTGTTAATGTAAGGTTTTTATCCGAATAGTTCGCATGGATCATGTCGATAACGGTATCGACGATCATATTCTTTTTCTTATCTTTTGCGCCATCTTTTAAAAGAATAATATCATCGAATAACGTGAAAAATGTTTTTTCAATTTCATCTAAGGTCTCAAACCCTGCTACTTTGTTGAAAAAATCAATCGAAATCGCATTGAATGTAGATTGTGAGCCTTCGACGATCCGATTTAGCGAATTGTAAATGGAGAAAAATAAATAGATAACAGATGTTAAGATCGTATCGTAAGATGAATGCTCCATGGCTTTAATAATGTCAGTATAGGCTTCCTTCGCAGCTTCACTGTTCCCTAACTTCAGGGAATCAATGAGCTGTTTTTCTTTAGAAGCGGGAAATTGGAAGGAGCTGTCATCCAAGTCGTTTAACATCTCCGAGGTAATCAGGCTAGAATGCCCTAATTTAATTCGATACATGGACAAGTTGAGCGTTTTTTCATACGCATATTTAATTTGATCCGGCGAATCGATCACATAGCCAAGCGTTCCAGTTAATGAAATGTTTATATACTTTTTGACACAGAATTGTATTCTAGTCACGATGTCATGGAAGATGTCCATGTTCGAATCCGATTCCTCAGAAAGTTCTCCAATGTCAACCAATAGGGTGAATTGATCGAATCCAGTCTCGATAACTTCATTTCTGAAATACTCGTTGGTAATTTCCTGGGCAATATTTGATACCCCTATTTTATATAAGGATCGATCTTTTTCATTATGCTGGTCGACGAAATCTTTATAAAAGTCTATTTTTAACATAAACAAGAACAGATTATTTTTAAGATTCAGATCGATTTGAAGTTCTTTTCCTTTGGCCAATATTTTTTCTAGAGGCAGATAGGTTTGGCCAATGATTAAATTTTTTAGAAAATCATTTTTAAGAAGTGGCGCTGTATTTCGTTTCATATTTTCCAACAGGATGGTTTTATCGATCATGCCATTGAAAGCAGTTGAGAGAAAGCTAACCTCGTCGATGTTTTTCTCAGGTTTGCTATCCTGGCCCAGCTTTTGTTTGATCCCTTTCGTCAGCGTATCGATAGGATGGTAAAGCTTCTTTGAGGCAAGGAATGCGAATAATAGTCCCAGTATAAGAACGATTAGACAAAAGGCAAGAGTAATGAAGCCATTCTTTTTGACACTCGAAAAATATGTCTCATAAGGCGTTAAGCTTATAAATTTCCATTTCAATTCATCCGAAGAAACATAGGAAACTACGTATTTTTTATTATGCAGCTGTTCAAAGAAGGTTCCCGATGGGGCTGCTGTTTGAAGAACGTCACGAATATAGCTCTGATCTGAAATATTTTGCTTGAACATAGCAGGAGAGTAGTGGCTTACGATATCGCCTTTCTCATCTAAGACGAAAATTTCATTCCCATCTTTGCCCATTTTGTTATCCAAGGATGAAATAGTCAGTCTTAGCCAGTCCGCATCCACATTCAATACGATCGCACTGTCGAAGTCGCCTTTGTTATTATTGGTATCGAACAAAAGATAGGTGTATACATTAATTTCGCTTACTTTTGAGTCATTTGTTACTGGGATTTTTCTTGGGATTGGGTATAAACTTGGCGATTGGGCTGCTTGAGGACTTTTTAACAGGGTAACGATTTCTTTATCAAAAAAATCATGGCTATCATAGAACGTGTTCGTTGTGAGGAAGGTATCGATTTTTTTATTGTATATATAAGTAGAATAAATATAACTATTGGGGATTGTTAAATTATTCAATGTCTTCATAGCACTGCTAATATTTAAAATATCCTGTTCGTTGCTGTATGCGAAAGACATAATGGAGTTGTTAAGCATTAAGGATTGGCAAAACTTTTTCGCAATATTATCCATGTATACAGAACTGTAGCTGATATTAGATAAAATATTTCCCTTCATTTCTTTTACAGTTTCAATCGAAGAAGAAGTGTAGTTGTAGTACAACAGCGAGGAAAGGATTATAATCAAGGCAGTGATACTCGCAACGAAAGTTATGAGTAATTTTTTGTACATATAACCACCTCTATCTAATGATGTACGATGCAAATCAATTTTATTATATCCCCCTTTGAAACTCAATTTAAAAAGTGTTATTTTCCCATCTTAGTTCATTATTTGGAGATTTGATCAATTATTGTAGACGTGTTTACGACTTATTACCTACCCATGGAGGTCAAACATTGAACAAATCAAAGGAAATGAAACGTTTGCTTGTTTTGCTGAGTATCGGTATCTCTGTTGCACTCGCTGGATGCAGCTCTCAAAAGACTGAACCAACGACTTCTATTTCTGCGCCTAGTACGGCCGCCGCTCAAACAACTAAACCTACAGCAACCTCATTAGCGCCAGTTGAACTTACGTATTATTTCCCGAACGGGCCTCAGAAGGATTTGCAGTCTGTAGAAGATGCTGTGAATAAGCTTATCAAGCCAAAAATCAACGCCACGGTTCACCTGAAACCAATTGATTGGGGCATTTATGAAGAAAAAATGAAAGTTACCATGGCCTCTGACGAACCCTATGATCTCGTATGGACAGGGGCGGGCTTTAACAATTACTTTAAAAATGTGGCGAATGGCGCTTATGCGCCGTTGGATGATTGGATTGCCAAATATCCTGACATGAAGAAAGGTATTCCGGATATGATCTGGAATGCGGTTAAAGTAAAAGGGAGTATCTATGCTGTGCCAGTTTTCCAACAGTCAACCGCAGGGTACGGCTATGTCATACAGAAAGCAATAGCGGATAAGTACCAACTGGATTGGAAGTCTGTCACCAAGTTATCAGATCTGACGCCTTACCTGGAAACCGTTAAGAAGAACGAGCCAAATCTGATACCTTGGGAGTTTTCTGATGCTTTCACGGTGGCCCCTCCAATGTTTGGCCTTGAAAGTTTAGGCGATGCGAAAACGCCAGGTGATCTGTACTTAAAAGATGACAGCAAGGTTGTCAATCAGTACGAAACACCAGAGTTCAAAGCTTATATCTCGATGATGAGAGACTGGTACACCAAAGGATATTTACGGAAAGATGCAGCGGTAACCAAAGAAAATTCGGCCGATCGTAAGGCAGGAAAGTATGCCCTTCAATTGGGTCAGATCGATATTGACTCTGTGGCTTTAGCTTCTGCAGGCATGGATGCAACAGGCAGAATGTCCTTTTCCAATCCGAATACACAGTCTTATGACTTCCAGTTTGTGAAGCCACTTTTAACAACCGATAAAGCTGCAGCAACAATGACGGCTATTTCAGCCAATTCGCCAAATAAAGAAAGAGCGATGATGTTCCTCAATCTTTTGAACACTGACAAAGAAATTTATAACACACTTGTATGGGGCGTTGAAGGTAGGCACTACAAAAAGGTTGCGGAGAATCGGATTGAGAGCATCAAAGATGGAGGCTTCCAAAACTTTTCTCCGTGGATGTTCGGCAATATGTCGCTCTCCTATTTGTCAGAAGGTGATCCCAAAGGAAACGATCAGAAGTATACGCAAATGTGGGTAGATCTCAATAAAAACGCAACACCTTCCAATGCATTAGGTTTCGTATTTGACTTTACACCGGTTAAAGCAGAGAAGGCTAATGTTGACGCTGCTATCGATGAACTTTATTATGCGATCGCGAGTGGTTCTGTCGACCCTGAGAAGTACTTGCCACAATTCCTAGATAAGTTGAAAAAGGCAGGCTCCGATAAAATTGTTGCTGAGAAGCAAAAGCAATTGGATGCTTGGAAAGCAACAACGAAGTAGGAAATTTAAATTAAACTAGTAAAGAGCATTCGCCATTTATTTCGGTGAATGCTCTTTTTGCATGAACTTTTTCAATTTTGGTTCATTTTTCAGAGAATTAATTCATTTTTGTAGACCTAATTCATTTAAAAATCGGTGATTCTCTGTTTTTTCTCTGTATTCTGATCGTTTGTTTTCGATTTATGATAGGGACATCCAATTCATCGCCACCACGCAAAGGAGAATGCTTGTGGAATCGAAAACAACCATAAACAAGCGAGCGCCAGTCATACCCGTCATAAGCGAACTCATGAAAAACAAAATTTTTTATCTCATGATGCTTCCTGGACTGCTTTACATCATCGTCATGTATTATCTACCCATGTTAGGGGTTGTTATTGCGTTTCAACAATATAACCCCATAAAAGGGATCTTTAAGAGTAAATGGGTAGGTTTCGCAAATTTTAAGTTTCTATTTCAATCTGATGCCCTGTTTCAAATCACCTTTAATACGATCGCTTACAACCTAGTCTTCATTATACTCGGTATTGGTTTATCGCTCGTGATTGCCATTCTCATCAATGAAATAGGCAATCGTTATCTTGCGAGTGCTTACAAAAGCATTTTACTGCTTCCTTTTCTTCTGTCTTGGGTGGTAGCTGAATATTTGCTTTTCACTTTCCTGAGTATGGACAAAGGCATTATCAATACATTACTAGCACAAATCAATATCGAGCCTGTCCAGTGGTATTCCGAACCGTTCTATTGGTGGTTTATTTTACCAGCGAGCTATGTCTGGAAGAATGTTGGTTACTTCTCCGTTATTTTTGCAGCAGGAATTGCGGGGATTTCCTCCGAGTATTATGAGGCTGCGAAAATGGATGGCGCAAATAAGTTTCAGCAAGCAATCAAAATTACGATTCCGATGCTGGCCCCGATCACGATTACTTTACTGCTGCTGCAGGCAGGAAAAATTTTTTACGCCGCTTTTGGCGATTGGGGATTGTTTTATAACCTGCCGAAGGAGTCAGGTGTCTTGTTCAGTGCTACGAACGTCATCGATACTTACGTTTACAGATCTCTGAAAAGCATGAGCGATTTCGGCATGTCTTCCGCCGTTGGACTGTATCAAGCCTGTGTTGGATTTATCCTAGTTCTTGTATCGAACTTTTTGATTAGACTATACGATCGTGACAGTGCATTGTTCTAGGAGGATGACAAGATGATCAAACGACTTACGTTTCCTAACTTTATGCTAAACGCTGTTTTTATGGTGTATTGCGGAATATGCCTGATACCTTTGCTCATTGTACTTTCCGTGTCATTGTCCGATGAGCAGACTATCTTTCAGTCTGGCTATAATTTGATTCCATTGAAATTCAGTTTGAATGCCTATGCCTATATTCTGAACGGGAATTCACCTATTCTAAGAGCCTATGCCGTTACCATCATCGTAACTCTCGTCGGCACTTTGCTCCACCTGATCATTTCGTCCTTGTTTGCATACAGTCTTTCAAGAAAAGAAGTGAAATACAGAAGCATCGTGTCCTTCTTAGTCGTATTCTGCCTATTGTTCAGTGGAGGATTAGTGCCCTCGTACATTCTACTCTCAAAATACCTTCATCTCAAAGATACGATATTTGTACTTTTCGTTCCTTACTTGGTTTCTTCGGTCAATGTGCTGATCATGAGAAATTTTTTTACATTTACAATTCCGGAATCCATTATAGAATCCGCAAGAATTGATGGTTCAGGCGAGTTTCATACCTTTTTGAAGTTGGTTCTCCCCTTATCGACGCCAGTGCTCGCAACCATAGGTCTTTTTACAGCAGTCTTTCTTTGGAACGATTGGTTTACTGCTGCTTTATACATTGAGAGCGGTAAGTTGTATACGCTGCAATTTCTTCTACAGTCAATCATGAACAACATCGCATTTCTCCAAGGAAATGCTTTGACTCAGAAAATCGCAGCTGTACAACCAGACGAAACGGCTAGGATGGCAACCTGCGTTTTATCCGTAGGCCCAATTATTCTCGCTTACCCTTATTTACAGAGGTATTTTGTCAAAGGCCTTACTTTAGGTGCAGTGAAATCGTAATTCACCGGCTTCACCGGGCATCAACCCGTTAAGCATATAAAAACAAATGTGGAGGTCAAACAATGAACAAATCAATGAAAATGAAACGTTCGCTTGCTATGCTGAGTATTGGTTTTACTGTCGTAGTAGCGGGATGTAGTACTCCAAAGGCCGAGACAACGCCTTCTGCAACTCCCGCCCCAAGTACGGCTGCAGCTCAAACTGCTCAACCAACAGCAACTCCATTAGCACCTGTAGAACTTACTTACTATTTCCCGAATGGACCTCAAAAGGATCTGCAGTCCGTAGAAGATGCCGTGAATAAGCTCATCAAGCCAAAAATCAATGCCACAGTTAAACTTAAACTGATTGATTGGGGCGCATATGAAGAGAAGATGAAAGTCGTCATGGCATCGGGCGAGCCCTACGATCTCGTATGGACAGCGGCAGGCTTTAACAATTACTTTCAAAATGTAGCGAATGGGGCTTATGCGCCATTGGACGATTTGATTGCCAAATATCCAGATATGAAGAAAGGTATCCCGGATATGTTCTGGAATGCCGTGAAGGTAAAAGGGAAAATTTATGGCGTGCCTGTCTTCCAACAGTCAACCGCAGGGTACGGCTACATTATTCAGAAAGCAGTAGCGGATAAATACAAACTGGATTGGAAATCTGTGACCAAATTATCGGATCTGACGCCTTTCCTGGAAACAGTCAAGAAGAACGAGCCAAACCTGATCCCTTGGGAATTTAACGATGCGTTTACGGTTGCTCCACCTATGTTTGGCCTTGAAAGTCTAGGTGATTCGAAAACGCCTGGAGATCTTTACTTAAAAGATGGCAGCAAGGTTGTTAATCAGTATGAAACACCAGAATTCAAAGACTATCTGACAATGATGAGAGACTGGTATAACAAAGGATATTTGCGGAAAGACGCAGCGACATTAAAAGATACCAATGCAGATAAAAAGGCTGGCAAGAATGCCCTTCAATTGGGTCAAATTGATATTGACTCCGTGGCGTTCGCAGCAGCAGGTATGGACGCTACAGGAAGAATGTCCGGCCCAAGTCCAGAAACACAGTCATACGACTTCCAATTTGTGAAGCCGCTGTTGACAACCGATAAAGCTGCAGCGACAATGACGGCAATATCTGCTAATTCGCCAAATAAAGAAAGAGCAATGATGTTCCTTAATCTGTTGAACACGGACAAACAAATTTACAACACACTTGTCTGGGGCGTCGAGGGCAAACATTATAAGAAAATTTCTGATACCCGCATTGAAACAATCAAAGATGGCGGCTATCAAATCTTTTCCCCTTGGGAATTTGGCAACATGGCGCTCTCCTATTTGTCTGAAGGTGATCCAAAAGGGAACGATCAGAAGTTTACGCAAATGTGGGTAGATCTGAATAAAAACGCAACACCATCCAACGCACTGGGCTTTGTTTTTGACTTTACGCCAGTGAAGGCTGAGAAGGCGAATACGGATGCAGTCATTGCGGAACTTTATAACGCCTTAGCTTCCGGATCAGTAGATCCTAGCAAGTATTTGCCAACTTTCCTTGATAAGCTCAAGAGTGCAGGCGCAGATAAGATTATTGCCGAGAAGCAAAAGCAATTAGATGCTTGGAAAGCGACAGCTAAATAAATCAATTTTAAAATTGAGAACTCCCTCTTATTCTATTCATATGGGATAGGTAGGGAGCTCTCTATTAAGAGTCGAAGGAGAATGTCTAAATGGCAACCATGACTGCCGTATTAATAGGAGCGGGACAAAGAGGCGCGGATGCTTATGCTTCCTACGCGCTAGACTATCCAGATGAAGTGAAATTTGTGGCAGTAGCTGAGATTAACCCTGTAAGAAGGATGCGTTTCCAGGAGGCACACGCTATCGAAGATTCTCATGTTTTCGAAAGCTGGGAGCAACTGCTTGAAGGGCCCAAGCTCGCTGATGCGATCTTGATCTGCACGCAGGATCAAATGCATTTTGAGCCTTCCATTCGAGCTTTGGAAAAAGGGTATCACGTCCTGCTGGAGAAGCCGATGTCTCCAAGCCCGACCGAATGTGTCCTCATGGGGGAATACGCGGAAAAATATAAGCGAGTGTTTTCCATCTGCCATGTGCTTAGGTATACAGAATTTTATAAAAAGCTTAAGCAATTGCTCGTAGATGGAGCGGTAGGCAGACTCATTTCCATCCAGCATACGGAAAATGTGGAACATCGGCATCAAGCGCACAGCTTCGTGAGAGGGAACTGGCGAAACTCTGAAACTTCTAGTCCCATGATTTTGGCGAAGAGCTGTCATGACATGGATATTTTGCTGTGGCTAGCGGATGCTGACTGTACGAAGGTGTCATCTTTCGGCTCGTTAACGCATTTTCGTTCAGAAAGTGCCCCAGAAGGAGCGCCATTGCATTGCTTGGACGGCTGCCCGGTACAGGATGAGTGCCCATATTATGCGCCTAAAATGTATTTGGAGAGAGACGACTGGGTCGGGTCTGTGCTGCGCAATGTCGTCAGCAATGATCCGAGCGATGAGGGGGTCCTTCAAGCTTTGCAAAATGGACCTTACGGCAGATGTGTCTATTATTGCGATAACAATGTGGTAGACCATCAGGTCGTCAATTTGGAGTTCGCGAATGAGGTTACTGTAGCCTTTACGATGTGCGCCTTCACGAAAGAAGGCGGCAGATCGATGAAGCTGATGGGAACTCGCGGTCAGATCAGAGCCGATATGGAGAAGAACGTCATTGAGGTGAGCAGCTTTATTACAGGTGTGACCGAAACAATTGAGATCAACGCGCCATTGGAAGGGCATGGCGGTGGCGACCACGGCATCATGCGGGACTTCGTTCGGTTAGTGAGCCGAAATGGGGATGAGGTTGGAATTACTGGCGCACGGAATTCCGTACAAAGCCATCTAATGGCGTTCGCTGCCGAAAAGTCACGTTTGGAAAGCCGGGTTATTGGGATAGAGGAATATAGGAATGAATTGAAACGAATTTGAGTCTTATCAGATGGAATCAAAGACATGCTGAATAGCCCCTTATCGCGTGAAGGGGCTATTTCGTGTTCTGTTTTTTCGTTATTAATTGACAAGGCGTGTTTCATTTCAAAGGACGTTAAATATAATTCTAAAGTCTTAATATTTCATCAATATTGAAATCTATATGGTGATAATATTCACAGTAAAAGCTCTCAATGATCAAGAGGGTGGATAGAATATCGGGGGAACGTGAATCATCATGAAACTTTATACGATCGAGTTAACTGTTAAAGGAATTGTTCACGGCGTTTCCGTGAGAGCAAGAAATAAGATCGAAGCGGTTATTGCTGGATTTTCCATGCTGTGCAGCTGGAGCGAAAAAGACAGTGTCGACGAGATCCGGATCATCGAGGTTAACGAAAATCCGAAAGCTACTGCTGAGGATTACAAATGCAATTACAATAATTGTTGCTGGTGAAGATAGGCATACATTCGATCCGAACAGCACAATTAGCCGTGAAGGAATGGTTACGAAGCGGACGCACAGGTACTCTAACAAATGAAAAAGCGGGGCATATTGCCCCGCTTTTTCATTTGTTAGAGCGTTCAGGAGTAAT
This sequence comes from Paenibacillus sp. J31R30, assembly GCF_059692115.1. Lineage (NCBI taxonomy): Bacteria > Bacillati > Bacillota > Bacilli > Caryophanales > Paenibacillaceae > Paenibacillus > Paenibacillus sp. J31R30. The sequence goes on from NZ_JCAUAV010000002.1 coordinate 911,089, forward strand.
CACCCTCTGTTCCGATACTCGGATGGCGTGACACCCGTTATTTTCTTAAACACCTTCGAAAAATGGTTCTGATAGTCAAAGCCGACTGCGATGGCAATTTCATTCATCGACTTTTGAGTGTCAGTTAGCAGTCGCTTGCTCTCGGCTATGCGAATTTCATTCAAATTATCGCTAAAAGAAAGTCCTGTTTCCATGTTGATCTTATTCGAGATATAGGAAGGATGCTTACTGAATTTAACTGCCACTTCGTTCAAAGTGATTTTTTCGAAAAAATGTAAATTCATATAGTGAATAATATCTCTCACTAATGTCGAGTATTGTGGATTGGCAAATTGTTTGACGGCAGCCGTAAATTGTAAAATCATTTCTTTCATGAGTAGTACAATTTCTGCTTTTGTACCTAGATTCTCAGCTCGTACGATAAATTTGTAGGCAATTGTTCTTGCATATTCATTTTCTACACCGCTTTCCACCGCAATTTGGCAAACGATCGCGCATGTGGAAATGAAATGATTTTTGGCAGATCGAAGGATGTCCCCGCTCGCAAGCTCGAATCGGTTGACCCCCTCTTGGAAGCTGGACAGTGTGTCCAAGTGGCTTTGAACGACGGAGACGTCGCCGGTCTGCATCTTCTCTTTTAACCTTTTGTATTCCTCTAGCGTAATGTGCAAAGCCTCTTGCTCGTAGTACAGGTTGACCAGAGAAAGCTGTGGGATTACGAGGGGAGAAGGAGTATATGTTATACTGTACGTTTTTGGTATAGGAATACGATGTTCTTCATCTTTGACGAACAGCCAGTAGAATAATCGGCCAAGATATTCGAGATCTTTTCTATTTTTGGCAGGGATCAGCTTATCGAATTTGCTCTCAGGGGATGTCAATCCAATAGGCCCTAAAATGAGTATGAGCTTCTCGTTATCATTTTGCACCGATAAAGCATGAAACAAACATGAGTCAGGTGTCCAAAACGTGAAGTATGGATGCTCAACATGCGATATCTCCTCGATCATCTCTTTCAAGATCAGCAACGTGTTGGAAAGCAGCTTTTGTCTTTCCGGTTGGACACATGCAAACAGAAGCTGTCCCTCTTTATCAGCTCCAATGATATCAATCTGGTGCAGATAATGTATGCATCTTGCTTTCTCCTCAACCGCCTTCATAAGAACCCTCCACAAACTTAATTATATATCTATAATATTAACAATCGTTCAATTTTTAAAACAATTTCAAGCGCTTATGCTTCCTCCAAAGCCGGGAGAGTCTGTTCTCGATTAAACTTTTATCATTCTTCCATTCTTATTTTCTTGCTTTCATTATAGAGTAAAATAAATAACATTTTTCACTAGTAATTTAACTGCGACACAAATAAAATACAAGTATGATACAAGTATTAGGCATGATATTGATGTGATAAACGATGCGGAGGAGAGGGAATGAAAAGTTCAGTATTAAAGAACGCATATGGCGAATCCTATTTAGTTTTCGATGTGGAAGATATCAATGAGGTTCTTTCTCCAGAGGAATTTTGGAATAAGCTGCCTGTTCTCCATCTGCAACCATCCAATCAAAAGGTATGGACGACTCCATTGTTTCGCTCGTTTTTTTGGGGTTTGACGGAAATGGAAGAAAAGCATGTGACGTTCCAAGTGGCAGATGACACCCTTAATAGGGATGCGGAAACACCAGTCGTCTCGAATGTCATAGGAAAGACTGTCCAGGAACGCTTAATCATTGATGAAGCGATGCCATTCCAACCGTTCATGACGGGTCATGACAAGCAATCCCTCACCTACAGCAATCGTTACTATCCAAGACGCATGCATGATTATATTTTGCAGGAATATTTGCCGGCTTACGTATTGACCGAGGATCAACGCATTTGGAGTCGTGCTAAAGAACTTCTCGCCTTTCTCCGATTTACGCGTTGGAAAGAAGACGGAACAAATGAATTTGTGGAGCAGTTCTATCCGCAGGAGTCAAACCCACGTCCCGACTGGGCTGGAGGGTGGGATTATGTGTTCGATTGGGAATGGTTAGACGGATACGGCTATAACTGGAGTCTTCACGAGCCCGATCACCACGTATGCTCAGCCATCGCCTCCCTTCATATCCATATGTATGAGCGAACCGGTCTACGTCACTATTTGGATGACGCAAAGTCTTTTGTCATGAACCAAATTCCCCGTTACGGGTTTCATAAAGGGGTTTGGAAGGGCCGCGTTTATTATTGGACCGAGTATAATCCTACGGGTAGTTCGGAAGGAAATCCGGTCGTAGACGCTACCGATAATGTAGTCGCTTTAGTCGCTATGGCTGTCGCAAAAGCCGGATTCCACGAATCTGATCCTCTAACGAAGGGCCAATTGTTGGAATACGCTCGTGGCTTGTTATGGTACATGATCCGGGAATGGGAGACGGACGGAAGATGGTTTTACGATGGGGCGGAGAATCCGATGAACGAGCGGAAATACAGATCCCATGATATCGTCTGTATCGTGTGTAGCATGATTGCGCTGGTGTATCTCTACAAAGCAGGTGCCGACATCTCTCCGTTCGTAAGCAGTCTGACGGATATGGAGGCCAAATACGCGGTCATGTCCGGGCTCTTTCAGCGCAAAGCTTTTTTGAAAATGGCTAAAGTTTACGATGGTCAGCCTGCGCCAGGAAATCAGCTGATGTTCAGCACCTTTTTCCACGTAACGGGCCCATCTTTGCAGAACGTTCTTTTCAAGGATAACCTAGCAGCGGGTCTTTCCGTGTCGGACGAATTCCCTATTCGGGTAAGCCGATTGTTGCCTCCGGATGAACATATTTCCGATTGGAGGCCTGATCCCGAAACGAACCGAACGATCCTGATCACAAGGAAGCAGCTGATGGAAGGCATCAGATTGCCATTTGAGTTGCAAACCGGTGAAACCTATCAAATTTGTTACGGGGCACATTGCGATCAGACTTTTGATCGGAGTGAGGCAGTGAATCCAGATAGCGAATTGGAGTGTTGGCTTCATGTCAAAGAGGAATCCGTATTTGTCCGTACAACAACAGGAAGCTTTGGTGACCGTCCCCATAGTTATGCGCTGCCCTTATCTTTACAATCACAGTTGAATAGCTCCAATTTTCTTTCTTTCGGAGCAAGACTGCTGTTTCCATTTTCAGAAGATATAGCGGCGAAAGTGATAGAGAGTCCATGGCCTGAGCCGGAATCCTATGTGCAGGAAGAAATGAAGGGTGCGGAATCTTCCTTGTGTGTGTACCCGGTTCAAAGCTTATTCCCATGGCATACAAGTGGACTGCCGTTTGAGCCAGAGCAGCATATCGGGGAAGGTCGGGTTTGTAAGGCTACTGAAGTGGGACAATTTGTTGAGATGGCTTTCGACTGGCCTGACAGCACATGTAATGTCGAGCTGTTTGCGGATTATTCGATGGGACGGGACAGGGGAATCGTTCAAGCGTATGTAGACGGTACTCCCATTGGCGATCCGTGTAATCAATATTGTGATACGGAGAGTTCTGTACCTGTTATACGCATTTCCCTTGGCCAGCTATCACTGAGTAATGGCAAACATACGCTTGCTTTCAAGGTAGTCGGCAAAGACGCGGCTTCATTAGGATATTACATCGGGCTGCACCACGCGATTCGTATTGAGCGTCTCAGGTGATCTACCGTAACTAACAGTCGAGAAGCAGCTGGTACAGGAAACTCCTGGATTGGCTGCTTTTTGCCGTTAGACTAGCGCGGCTGCTCGGTTTTTCTCTTTTGCATAAATGCTCTAACGACGATATGAAGATGGAGCAGCCCCGGCTATTTTCTTGAAAGCGCGGCTGAAAGCATGAATGTTTTGGAAGCCGGTCTGATCTGCAATTTGCTTTATTGGGAGATTGGTATATTGGATTAACTGCTTGGCTTTCTCAAACCGAACCAACCGGTGAAATTGGATTGGACTCATCTGAAAGGCTGTTTTGAATAAGCGGACGAGGTAATATTTACTTATGTTGAATACTTTGGAAAGCTCCTCGAGGCTAACTTCCCGATCGGTAATGTCATTTAAATATCGTTGGATCAATTGCAGCTCGTCTAATTTGTACTGCAGTTGTGGCGATTGGTTCCAATGATGCTCGCGGACAAGTAGAATGATTAGTTTAATCATCAGCCCTTTAATATGGATCTCATAGAGAGGAGCTTTTAATTGAAATTCGGTAATAAGCTCAAACAGCAGCTTCTCAAACAAATCCGGATTGTTTAACCTCACGAAATCAGGCAAATTATAGGGGGGCTCGGATAAGAGGTCGGTTCGGAATAACGTTTTTTCATGCTCTGACATATGAGTATCCATCATAAAAGAAGTTCCCACATCCACACTGTCCTCTTGCTCTATCAAATCGAAATGAATATGCGGTTGGCGGACAGGCTTATCACCACTCACCTTGATTGAATGCCTCTTCTTAGGTTTGAAAATAAACACATCACCCGGGAGACCATGATATATCTGATCCTCCACGGTAACCAGTAATTCCCCTTCCTTTAAATACAGGAATTCATAGTCCCAAATGACACGCTCCAATACCCGCCAGTACGGGAGCTGATAGATATCCATCGCGATACGAATATACGGAGAGATGGTGTTCATGATAAGCTTTTCCTCCTTCAGGTGAGCAAAAGATACTTACGATTATAGCAATAAATGATAAATGTTCATATTGTTTGGCTAAATATTTTCTGTTATTTCAAAACTATACTTAAGGGGAATTTATCGGAACTGGAAGGATAGTGAACGTAATGAGTGGATTACTGGGGCAGCTATTTCAATTGCGTGAGGGAATTAAATCCAAAAGAGAGTCTAGCTACGATCGCAGCGGAGGTAACGCCGATTACGTGCGTATTGCTGCAGGAGATACGACAGATATTGCTGATATATCAGGCGCCGGCATTATCAAACACATCTGGATTACACTCGCTTCAGAGGATGCTTTTATGCGGCGGAATGCCATTATTCGCATGTATTGGGACGGGGAAGAGCATCCGAGTGTAGAGGCGCCATTAGGAGATTTCTTTGGCCAAGGCTGGGGAGAGGAATATTCGTTCACTTCGCTTCCGCTTGCTGCAGCACCTCATAAGGGCAAAGCGCTTAACTGCTACTTTCCAATGCCATTTAACAATGGAGCCCGAATCTCCATTGAGAATCAGTCGGATATCGATATCCGTGCTTTCTTCTACTATGTGGATTATGAAGTGCACCCATCCATTCCGGTATCCATGGGAAGATTCCACGCCTGGTGGAACCGAGAGTCAACGACAGAGGTTCATCCACCTGAAGGTGAAATGGAGTGGATTGGCCGTAATCAGACCGATGCCAACAATTACTTGTTTGCTGAGATTGAAGGCAAAGGACATTTTGTTGGAATCAATTACTATGTCGATAGTCCGGGACCTATGTGGTATGGAGAAGGTGACGACATGTGGATGATAGACGGTGAAGACTGGCCTGGATCCTTGCATGGTACCGGTACGGAGGATTTTTTTAATACAGCTTGGTGCCCTAATGAGCTGTATACCCATCCATATTTCGGCTGCGCAAAGGTTCCGAACAAGCTCGGATGGATGGGCCGTACTCATGTCTACCGTTTTCTGCTGGAAGACCCCATTTACTTCGAAAAATCGCTGAGAGCCAGCATTGAACATGGCCATGATAACAATCTGGCTCTGGATATCAGCACCGTTTCTTACTGGTACCAGACGGAGCCGCACAAGATATTCCCCCCTCTTCCAGTGAAGGCATCCAGAGCCAATATGCCGGAAATCAGTATAAAGGACGTGCACACTTGGCGACATGAGTGGCGCCAAGCTAGGGGTGGTTCAGGTACGCTTTGGGGGAATGAGAAAGATTGAACTTGATAAATGTGGCAAATGAATTGATGCATTTTAAATTACGGAGATGGAAGGTTAGATAGCATGCATGCCTATCAGAAAAGCGTGATTTCCAATGTTTATAATGAATTAGCCAAAAACATTAACTGGAGTGACGGGCTTGTTCGGATACCCCAACCTGGACATACAAGGGAAGCTTCGCAGCATACGGAATGCCATGAAGGGCGGACGTCAGCTGATTATTATGCGGTTGGATCTTTCCTAGGACAAATTGAAGAGTTGCAGGGAAAGAAGATTCTAACGGAATTAAGCAAGCTTCAGGTAAGTGATCCCCAGCATCCGCAGTATGGTGGGATGCGGTGGTATAAAGAAGAAACCGTCATTAATGATACCAATGCGGCTTTTTTTATTCTAATGCCCTTAACGACGATACGTTTCTTATTCCCGGAATCCTTTCCGGCAAGCCATATTAGGATGCTCGATACTATGATGGATGCGGGTATGGAATGGTTTGCCCATGAATGTACAGACCCCATTCTGTATTATCCTAACAAAATAATTAGTGACGGCGCACTGCTGCTCACTCTGAGCCGTATTCGTAGCCACGAAATATATTATCGCAAGGCGGTAGACTTCTTTGAGAATTGGGAAGATTACACGATTCGCAGAGGGTGGGGCTGGGGCGAGAACATCAGCCTGCATTATTTGCCAATTATTCTCAACGCCTTGGGTCTAGCTTGCAAGGCATTAAAGCCAGCAGAAGCTGAGTTGAAGTGTAAATTACAGAAGCAGATGGATGCTTTGTTGGCGTATATTCGCTTTCAAGGGCCAGGCGAACTGGTGCCTTCTATTAGAAGCTACAACTTCGAAGGGAAAGCGGAGAAGGCGAGCTTCTTATGGGTCATTGCTGGTTTAAAGCACAATGTTATGGACGAAATCAAGCAGGATTCGATCGTTAATCATTGGTCTTTAACTGCGATGATCAGCTTGCTTCTGTTTGAAGAAAACTGGAAAGAACCGCATACGGTTCAGCTCGAAACTCCGCGAGCTCGCAAAGAGCCCATATTTGATCAGAGTTATTCGTACACGTGGGTGGGACATACGGGCAGATTGGGCAGTATTAACCAATTTCCGGTTATTCCGGGTTCTTATCAATGGCCTACCTGGGGGCTTGGTTGGCAATCGTTTCCGGTCAGCTTCCGTATTGAAGGCGCTCAGCTGGGGTATCTTCGTTGGTCTGTGATGGAAAACGGAAGACAGCGGACTCACCCAGCCAGAAACAAAGAAACGTATTTAAGCCCTGCGCTATTTGGGGAGGCATGGTTTCCCGATGTGCAAACCCAAAGTGCACAATTGGAGCATATGCTGCTTGTCTGTCGTTCGATGACCGGAATTAACAATCAAGTTGCTGAGCTAGCTGATGAATGGGTTATCCATCGCTTTCAAGGGCAGATCATCCACGTCGAAGACTGGCTGGTTCTGCAAGATAAGCAAGCAGCTGTTGCAATAAGAGCTTTGAGTGGAATTTCCTATTCACAGCTAGCGCGGGCAGCTCAAGGGATTCAACTCAAGCAGGTGGGAGAAAGTTTGTATATCCGGCAAGTATTATACAACGGGGAAGAAAAGACCCTGAAGCATCCACGGCTGGAAGCGGCCTGGGCTATACTCTTTCTTGATAATATCTCGGATCAAGGGGATATTCGGCAGCGCCTGATGAAGGTGGTTATCACAGATCTATCCAGGCCAGATGGCGAGGTTCCGCGAATCAGCTATCATGAGATTCACCAAATGGAAATGACAGACGGGAGTAATACGGTTGCGCTAATGGTCGACCCATTCTCAATCAATAAATCATAAGGAGCCAACTATACGATGCAACTATTAGATAGAATCACTATGGAGCAGCATATTGACAAGTTGATTCTGCAGATGAAGGATTTAAAGAGCTCGATAGACGAGTCATGTCCGATTGGAATTATCTCAATGGATAACTGGGAGTGGCCGCAGGGAGTCGGTTTGTTCTCGCTCTATTTGTATTACAAGGAAACTAGTAACCCACAGCTGCTTGCTTATCTGGTGGAATGGTTCGATAAGCGTATAGCTGAAGGCTTGCCGCCAAAGAACGTCAACACGATGTGCCCGATGTTGACGCTGAGCTACTTGTACGATGAAACACAGGATGATAAATATTTGCAGATATGCAAGGAATGGGCCAGCTATGTGCTGGAGGAGATGCCAAGAACAGTCGAATTTGGCATTCAGCATGCGGTATCGGGGCAGCTGAATGAGGGCCAGCTCTGGGATGATACGCTCTACATGACGGTTCTTTTTGTAGCACGAATGGGCATAATTCTTGAGGATGAGCGCTATATCCAAGAGAGTATTCGCCAATTTCTCGTCCATCTTAAGTATTTAACCGATCCGGTAAGTGGGTTGTTCTTCCATGGTTGGACCTTCGAAGGGAGGCATCACTTTGCCAAAGCGCTCTGGGCGAGGGGGAATTGTTGGTATACCGCAGGGTTGGTCGATTATCTTGATATTGTAGAGTTGCCGCAAGGTGTTCAGGACTTTCTTATTTCCTCATTAGAAAGACAGGTTAGCGCACTCCAGGATTGGCAAGCGGAAGATGGGCTGTGGCATACGCTTCTCGATGACGCTACTTCCTATAAAGAGACCTCCGCTACATCAGCTTTTGCTTATGGTATTCTTAAGGCAGTCCGTAAAGGATATTTGGATCCTCAGTTTAAGACCGTTGGCTTAAAGGCGCTTCAAGCGGCTATTGGACAAATTGATGAACAGGGTATCGTGCAAGGTGTTTCGTATGGAACAGGAATGGGGTTGACACTGCAGGCGTACAAGGATATCCCGATTTGTCCTATGCCCTACGGCCAGTCGATGGCACTTTTGGGATTAGTCGAAGGCTTGAAGCATGTTTGAGAAAAGGAAATAGGTAGAGAACTATGACGGAAGAGGTGGTGATAAATCTTGAATGATTACGCTTACAAATAGGGGGTATATAGCGAAACAAAAGGAATGAAAAAGTATTGCTACATGGCTATTGAAATGACCACTACATATAAGGAGTGATATTCAATGACAACGGAAATTAATTTTCGCAAAGTAGTAATTGTAAGTCTAATTGCATCTATCCTAATTGTTTTATTCGGAGCTTTACCGACTAAGCATGCTTTTGCAGGCACACAAGCAAGCTATTATGTAGATTTTACTAGCGGGCTTGATACGAACGCGGGTACTTTTGCAGCTCCTTTTAAAACGATAGAAAAGGCAAGAGCAGCAGTAGATATCATTAATGATAATATGACAGGCGATATTTATGTTTTCCTTCGCGGAGGCACACATACTTTAACCAGCTCCGTGATGTTCGATGCAAGCGACTCGGGTACAAATGGTTATAAAGTTTACTACAAGCCATATGCATCAGAAGTGCCTGTCGTATCTGGCGGGGAAAATTTGAGTGGCAGTTGGACCCTGTATGATGCAACGAAAAATATATACCGAAGAAGTGTCACGGCCGGTTTTGAATTCCGTCAGCTGTATGTAAATGATCTACAGACGACAAGGGCACGCATTCCTAATGCTACGAACCTCGATACCTTGGGGCCTTATTACCAGACGATCGGTTATGAGCCGCTGACAACACCTGCACCTGCTCCGGCAGATCGCGTTGATGGCAAATATAAAATTAATAAAGCAGAAATAGCGGCCTGGGCTAACCCCACACAAGTGGAAATGGTCGTTCAACCCCACTGGTATCATAATAATCTAAGAGTTGCAGCCTATACTTCCGATGCCAATTATGCCTATGTCACATTTCAAGCATCTGAAAAAGCACTTGCGTTTAAAAAAGATGACAGCTTCTTTGTCGGCAATGCGTACTATTTTGAGAATGCCTATGAGCTTCTGGATGCTGAGGGCGAATGGTATTTAAATACGGTAACTGATTACCTGTATTACAAACCACGTACCGGCGAGAACATGGCTACCGTATCCGTTGTTGCTCCTAAAGTAGACGTATTATTTGACCTCGTAGGAACTTCCGGATCCAATATTCACGATATTGAGTTTAGTGGCATTACTTTTAAGTATTCCAGCTGGAATACCCCAAGCTCGGCCGGGCTGGTCGCAACGCAAGGTCTTCAGCCATTACCGTTTGATACAGCGACCGGATATGCATCCGTACCTCCAGCAATGGTCAGAGCTTCTTACGCCAACCATCTTCGTTTTATCAATAATACCTTTAGATTTGCGGGAGCCAATGGGCTGCAGTTTTTCAAAGGCGTTAGCGAAAGCCAAATTGTGGGGAATACCCTTACCTATATGGCGGGCAATGGGATAAATCTGGATGGGTACAGTAAGAAGAACCCGACTGCAGCGGAGCAAACCAAGAATATTCTAGTTGGCAATAATACGATTTCTCGGTATGGGCAGGTCTATACGAACGGCATAGGGATTCTAGCGGGCTTTGTCAAAGACACGATTATTGAGCATAACGAGATCAGTTATGGTCCTTATATGGGGATGCAGATCGGGAATCAAGCATTTGCTAATATTGAGGTTGGGATGAGCAATAATAAGATCCGATACAATGAGGTTCATCATGTGATGCAGAACCACGATGATGGCGGTGGCATTTATACGTTAGGCAGACAAACGAATACCGAGATATTTGAGAATTACATTCATGATATTGTAAAAAGTACCTGGGCCATGAGCTTTGAGGTAGCGGCTATTTATCTGGATAACTACAGTGAATTTATTACAGCAGAGCATAATGTGTTTGCAAATGTTAACAAAGGTGAGCATTATAATCCAGGTGGACACACGCAGAACAACACCTGGATAAACAATGGAACATCGGACGCATCCGTCATCAGCTATGCAGGAGTAATTGCAGGGTATGCAGAACCCAGTATTGTGTATGAATTTGAAAGCGAGAATATCGCTTATACCCCGTCAGGAGCAAGCGCCAGTGTGCAAACGCAGTTAGATGGAGCGAGCAGTGCGCAGTGGGTATTGCTAAGCGCAGACGGAGTGGGAGACTACATTGACTTTACTTTACCGAATGTTGCTGCTGGCGCATACAGCATTAAGTTGGTTTACAAGCAGTTCACCAGTAGAGGCGTCATGCAAACAGAAAGTCCGACTGGAACGAACTTTGGAGCTGCACTAGACATGTATGGTTCACCAGGCGGTTACAGCGTATGGACTGTAGGTAATAAGGTTTATGATACAACCGGCGATAAAACACTTAGATTTAAAGTTACGGGTAAGAATGCAGCATCTTCAAGCTACAACTTGTCATTTGACAAGATCATTCTGGAGTCAAGTGTATTGGATCAAAATTTTGATGCCATGACAACAGGTTCAGCGCCAACCGACTGGACAACGACTTCTAGCGGGGGGACGCTGACCGTAGAGGCGATGCCAAGTGCAGCAGATAAAAGCCTGAAGGCCAATAAGACAGCAGCCAGTGCATCCTCTATGACAGCCTACAGTAATTTTACAGCCAACCTGACTGCGGGAACGATTGAAACTAAGGCACGAGCTGAGCAAACCAATGCGACTAGCTACGTCATCATAGCCAAGGATAGCAGCGATACTTCAGCCATTCAGATCGCTTTTGGAAATAATGGATTTATACAATACAGAAACAGCAGCGGCTGGCAAAATACAACGATTGGTTACACGGCAGGTACCTGGTATGACTTCAGAGTCATATTTGATACCCTTACTGACACCTATAACCTCTATGTTAATCGAACTTTGTACACTACCGGAGTCAGTTTTATGGCGAATACAAGCAATTTGGCCAAAATCGGCGTAGGCATTTATCAATCCGATCTCGGAACCGCTTACTTTGATACGATCAAAGTATACTAATCCATATATCACACTAACAGGAGAGATAGCTATGCATCAAACATCAGATCAAGCGTATTTGACATTGATTGGATCCTGGATACGGGATGCGAAGAAATGGTTGTATCGTTGTCCGGATCGTCCGGATCTGGTTTGCTACGGTACAGGTTACAATGATTGGGGTGTGCAGACCCATCAGAAAGCATTGGCGGCATTTGCTGTTTGGGGAACCGCCCCCGATCTGAATCCTGAAACCGCGATGGATCAGGAAGAAATACGCTCGCTTGCCTTGGCGATGCTACGCTTCAATCTGGCTTCGCATCAAACAGGGGATTATCACTGTCTGGATGGAGGAAAGTGGGGCCACACCTGGATTAGCGCGCTTGGCATTGAACGCATGATGCATGGCGTAGAAGCACTTAGGCCATATATGAGCGAGGAAGATCAGCTTCGATTGGAATCCATGCTGATATCAGAAGCGGATTGGCTGCTGGATAACTACACGGTCGTAGCTGGACTTATTGATATGTTGGATGGCAAAAGCCGTAATAAGCCTGAAAGCAATCTATGGAACGGTGCGCTGCTGCACCGCACGGCAATGCTGTTTCCACAAGCCAAGCGAGTAGCAGAATACTTGGAGAAGGGGACTCATTTTCTCTTGAATGGCATCTCTATTCCCAGCGATTCAGAATCTACACGCCTATACGTGGGGCGCCCCGTTTCCGAATGGCATGAAGGAGCAAACTTCTTTGAATCTTACGCGCTTCATCATCACAGCTATTTAAATGTCGGCTATATGGTTATTTGCCTGTCCAATATCGGTATGCTGCATTTTGCTTATCGTGCTCAAGGCAAGCGTGCGCCTGAATCCTTGTATCATCACGCCGCGGATTTATGGCGCGTTTTGAAACAAATGATATTTCCAGACGGTCGCTTGCTGCGGATAGGTGGTGATACACGTGTTCCGTATTGCTATTGTCAGGATTACGCGATCCCGATGTGGCTATTTATCGAGGATTATTTACAAGAGGATTGTTCGCAAATGGAAGCAGGCTGGTTGGCTCAATTAAGTGAAGAAGCGGAATCCAACAGGGATGGATCGTTTTTATCCGGTCGTTTGAACCGACTGGCTGAACGCTCTCCTGTCTATTACACCCGATTGGAATCTGACCGGGCAGTGACTTTGTCGATGGGTGCAGCCTGGAAGCGTTGTGTCGGTGAGTTGCCAAAAGAGGAGAATGTGAGTGGTCAACGTGAGCGGGTTGATCTTTCTAGGCAACCTACCTATTGGCATGATGAATTCCATGGCGCCTCTCTTATTCGGTCAGATCAGCGCATCGCTTCCTGGGTGTGGAAATCAGCAGAGAAGCCAACTGGCCTATGTTTGCCGCCAAAGGCCAGCAGTTTGGCTGAATGGAGATGTAATCTTGCTGGCTCGATCGTCGGACTTGGATCGGTGAATAAGTCTGAAGTGACGCAGTTTCATGACTATGCCTTTCCAGGAGGATTCGCGACAATCGGCACATTAGCTGTCAAAACTGAGAGATTCGTGGCGGAAGGCGAATCGTCCGCCATGACGGCTCTGCATCATATCGCTTATGTGGCCTTGCCTGATGATCAGACTGTAGCTGTCATGCAATATGCAGTAGCTGTAAACAGAGCCTATGTCCGGCAATTGCGCGGGTTGCATTTACATGTTCCTAACGACGTGTATAATCAATACTCCCGCACATACACAACGGATTCAATCGAGATAGACATCGATGGTCAATCAACGGTAGAGCGCTTTGAGGCGTTGGATTCGAACTGGTTGAATATCGACAATCAGATTGGCGTTGGCCGGGTATATGGCCCTAGGCTGGGACTATACTGCCCTGGAAAGCGCAATATACATTTGAAGCAATATCCTTGGGTGGATCAATCTATGGACGTTGGCTTACTGCGAACGGATCAAATTGTACAGGAATTTTCAAACACACTTCAAGCGGTAGATAAAGGGCAAACGATACTAGACAATGGATTTTTTATACTTGCGAACGCGGATGCTCAACAAACAGCAATGGCTTCTGCTAGTTCAAGTCAATCACATCTGCAGGTACAAACATCATCTCCAGGGGTAAGGTGGATGACAGTGAAAGGAAGCGATGGTCTGCATTACGCAATCATTGCCAATTTCAGCAATGAGCAAGTCGAATGCCAGATGTCGACAAGCAGCGAGATGAGGAAATGGATCGGTTGCGATTCTGCAGCTATTTATGTACCTGCGAATGGGGGGAGTACCACGATTCGATTGGATAAGAATCGCATTGCTGTATATACATTTTGATAAAAGGAGGAAGGGCTTTGTTCTCAAAGGCCCTTCCTCCTTTTATATGTTTAATTTTCGGAGTCAGAAATAGAGAAGCAAGACATTTGTTTTTTGAATTGGTAAGGAGTAACGCCAGTGTGTTTCTTGAAGAGTTGGCAAAAGTAGGAGACATTCGCAAGGCCAAGCTTATCTGCGATTTCATTGACCTGCCAATTGGTTTCCAATAACCACTTGCGGGCTAGGCTGACTCTTCGTGTGGCTACGTATTCACTATAGCTGCAACCAATGTCCTTCTGAAACAATGTGGATAAGTAATTGGCGTTAAGATGAAGGGCTTTAGCCGCAGATTCTATCGTACTGTCCTCCATGAAGTGATCCTCAATCCATTCCATTGCTCTTTCGGAATGGCCTTTTACACGTGCAGATGTTATCTTGTTATCGCTAGAAAGAGGAACTTGCTGCTCCAGCCATTGCAGCATGGCTATTGTTGTTACTTTACAGAACTCTATACGAGGATTCAATAGCTGAATACTTTGAATCAGGGGATGGTATTCATTTAGATAGGTGATAAATGGGAAGTCTAATGGGGAAGTGAGCAGCTTCTTCAGGTAATTCTGCAGTACTGGATAAGGAATGAGCATCGATTGAAAGGCTATGGGTTCGATGACTAGAAAGGATCTAATTGCTTCAGACTCGATGTCAAAGCGGATGCGATGAAGCTGAAACGGCTGGAAAATGAGAACCATTCCTGGTTGTAATACCGTATGAGCACCATCACAAATCACGGATCCCCCGCCCTTGTGGAGATAGAAGATTTCCAAGCCTTGATGAGAATGAAATATATCGTGTCCGTATTGCTGATCTGTCTGAAAGCTCCAATAGAAAGGGAATTTGTGCAGACCAATATGTTGAACCTGCTTCATAGAACTGCTCACCTCATATCTGAGAATAACCGTATTTTATCAGGGATATCAGCTACATTACAACTTAAAATATGTTTATGATTAGCATATAATATGAAACCCACTCATTGGAGGTTGTTATATGACCGAGCAAATGGATCAAGAGTCTTTCGATATTGATATTGATCAAAAAGTATTACCACTAACTGTTGCTGAACATGGTCATGTTTATTTACGACCTGTTGATTCCAATCACAGGTTAAAGCAATTGTTCTGGCTGGAGTTTGAATTATCGAGGCTTGCCATGGGATGGGCACCTTGTTTCCCTGATTGGGATATCAAAGGTGAACTTATTCGGCTAGCCTACCTGCACACTGTTCATATGAAAGCTTTGAAAGAGCGAATTGGTGAATTGGCTGGTAGTGGAATTAATGACCGTGCGCGAACGCCTGCTTGCTTTCTCGAAGGGTTTCAAAGCTTGTCGTTAGCTCCTGGATTAGCTGAATTTGCCTATGCTTACCGAGCATTGGTTCATGCCTTATTGGAAGCATACAGCAAGCTTGAATTGGAAATGGATCCTATTCTGGATGCACCTTCGATTGATGTTTTTCGATCAATTGAAAGAGATACCCGTACTCACCTGAAGTGGCCGGAACGTTTTATACGATTTGCCTACTCGGAACAACCAGAGTTGAATCAACGTTATACGAATTGGACGATCTACACCAATCAAGTCATCTTCACCATGCTGCGGCATGCAGGGGATAAAGAGGTGAAATGGCCGACTCCGCTAGCCCTAGAAGCGATAGGACCTGTACCGGCTGTCGCAGCTCCGGATGCCAGATTTCCACTACATGACCCAAAGATTCATGGGGAAGCCAATTTGCTTAGAGATTCTAGCAGCCCGCTCAATGACAGTGTGAAGCAAATGATCTATATCAATGCGACTGAAATGACTTCGGCGGAATCTATGGCCTATCTGTATTACGGCGTGCAAAACATGCCCATGGATTTCTATATCGATGTTGCCCGTCATACTTGGGATGAAGTGAGGCACAGCCAAATGGGGGTCCGCCGCTTGAAACAGCTCGGATATCAAACAGAGCAGTTTCTCTGGGCAGGAACTCAGGCGCTGACGTCAGAGAACCTTCCGACTATTTTCCCGGAATTTTATGCAACCTTGACGATGGTGGCCGAACCATGCTCATTCTTCAAAAAACGTAAATCCATTGACGCCTTCTGGAAATTCGGTGATGCGCTTTCTGCTATTCAATCTGAATTTGATATATCAGATGAGCGTATGCATGTGGATTTTGGACAGAAGTGGGGGGCAAAGCTGTTTGAACATATAGAAGATTTTGAGACGGCTAAATCGGTTCAGGAAAAAGTTCGTGCCCGGAGACTTCGCCATGTAGGGGTACAAGATTCAGAAATTGAGCGGCTGTTGAAAAACTTTCCTTCCTTATGCGGGTTCACAACCAAAGAACTGGTTTATGATCAATATTGACGATAAAATGCCCGTAAGATGTACTTTAAAAAGTGCTCTTTTACGGGCATTTTTTGATAATCCGTTTATGAATATTCAACTGTAATCTCAACACAGCATAGGAATTGTTCCAGAATCCGTTAAAATCACAGAAATTCATAAAAAGAATAGTGAAAATGGAGAGGGATTTACCTATTTATTAGTGTTCGGGCAGGGTATTTACATGCTAAATTAAGGCTACAAACACAGCTTGGATAAAAAGGAGTGACGCAATGTCAAAGCAACGAACGTTTCATACAAAGCACACAAGGCAATTAACCATACTAGCTCTGCCAGCCATATTGTTGCTATTTCTATTTAACTATATCCCTATGGCAGGCGTTATCCTTGCATTCAAGAACTATCGGATTGATAAGGGGATATGGGGGAGTGATTGGTCAGGATTCAAAAATTTTGAATTTTTTTTCTTATCCCAAGATGCTTGGCGAATTACTCGAAATACGGTAGGCCTAAACCTGATTTTTATTGTTACAGTCATCTTAGGAGCTGTCATCTTCGCTATTCTTCTCAGTGAAATTACGAAGAAAAAGTGGGTCAAATGGTACCAAACGACGATGTTTTTCCCTTATTTCCTTTCTATGCCTGTAGTAGCTTTCATCGTACTCGCATTTCTGGATATTGATTTAGGCGTGATGAATCGCTTGCTTATCAAGTTCGGGGTAGAACCCATTCAATGGTATGCTGAGGCTGCCTATTGGCCGTATATTTTGACCATCGTAAACTTCTGGAAATCAATTGGTTACAATATGATCATTTTCTATGCAGCCTTAATGGCGCTTGATCGCAGTTACTATGAAGCAGCTGAGGTGGACGGGGCATCACGCATGCAGATGAGACTTCAGATTACCATTCCTTTGTTAATGCCAATTGTCATTATTATTACGATACTAGATCTAAGCCGTATTTTTTATTCGGACTTTGGATTGTTTTACTTAGTTACACAGGGCTCAGGATCCTTATTTTCCACGACAGATGTCATCGATACTTATGTATATCGTTCATTACGTGTTGTAGGTGATATTGGGATGGCTTCAGCTGCTAACCTATACCAAGCTTTTGTTGGATTTGTGCTTGTCATCACGGTTAATTGGATTGTTCGGAGGGTGAATTCAGATAGTGCGCTATTTTAAATCTAGGGAGAAGGTGAACATGCATGAAAGCTGCTAAACCTCTTAATCAATCGAACCAGGTGTTTACTCACTTGCTATTTATCATCATTGCACTAGCCTGTATTTATCCAGTTCTTCTTATAAGTATCATATCGATAACCGAATTCAAGTCCATTTATGATTATGGATACTCTGTTATTCCTCACAAAATCAGTTGGGATGCCTATATTTATTTGTTTGCCGACGCGTCGAAAATATTGAAATCCTACGGTGTCTCCATTTTTGTAACAATTGTAGGGGGAAGTATGTCAGTCATCATCCTGTCGATGATTGCCTACCCACTATCGAGAAACGATTACAAGTATAAAAACAAATTAAGCTTCTACGTATTTTTCACGATGTTGTTTAATGGGGGTCTCATCCCTACCTACATCGTGGTTACGCAATATTATCATTTGAAAGATTCCATATGGGCGCTCATATTGCCATACCTTGTACTACCGTTTTATGCGCTCTTACTGCGGACATTCTTCTCGGCGATCCCCAAAGAAATTATTGAGGCAGCGCATATGGACGGGTGTAATGAATATCGCGTTTTATGGGGAATTATCTTTCCCATGTCCACACCCGCACTTGCAACGGTAGGTTTGCTGTGTGTATTGCGGTATTGGAACGATTGGTTCCTGAGCTTACTCTATATTGATAAGGCTAATCTCGTTCCGCTCCAGTTATTACTGCGCAATATGATTAACAATATTCAAGAGATCGCGAACGAGGCAGCTCAAAATGGCGGGTTGGTGCAAAATATTGAGTTTCCATCCGAATCTGCACGTATGGCAATGGCTGTTGTTGCTGCAGGACCTATGCTTTTCATCTTTGTCTTCTTCCAAAAGTATTTTGTGCAAGGCTTAACGGTTGGCGCAATTAAAGGGTAACAATAAGGCATGGCTATATCCCGAATGGGTTAGCATATAATCGAAAAATAGGGAGGGTTTTGCAACATGAATAACAAAGTAAAAAGCATTTCACTCTTAATATTAACAGCAATGACTTCGGTATCAGTGCTTGCCGCTTGTGGGAAAAGTGATTCCACTACATCTACGACTCCTTCAAAGGACACTACCGCAGTAGCTACACAGGCAGCGAAATTAGCCCCTGTGAAGCTGAAATGGATACTGCGTTCAACACCTCAAAAGGATCAACAGCTCGTTCAGGATGAAATGAATAAAATCCTGAAAGAGAAAATTAACGCGGAGGTTGAATTAACCTTCATCGATCCTGGCGCACCGTATGACCAGAAAGTGAAAACCATGATCGCTGCTGATGAGGATTACGATATTATGTTTACAGGAGGTCCATTAGTATATGGTGATTTCTATGGATCCGTTTCCAAAGGAGCGTTCCTCCCGATAACAGATTTGATTAAGAAATATGCGCCAAAGACGTATGCTCAGATTCCTGAATCATTTTGGAAATCGGTCACGGTAAAAGGGCAGATGTATGGAGTTCCCAACTATCAAATCGTTGCCCGTCAGAATGGGATTATCGCACAGAAAAATATTGCTGATAAATACAATGTCGATATCACTAAACTAACGAAGTTTGAAGATTTAGAAACGCTATTAGTTAAAATTAGAGATGGCGAACCAAAGTCGAAAATCCCTTTAACTTTGGATAAATTGGGTGTTTGGAATAATATGCTCACCTATTACGGTCTTGAACCTGTCGGTGCATCCAATACTGTGGGGATGACGAAGATTGATGATGCGAATGGGAAAGTCATTAACCAGTATGCTGACCCTGCATTTAAGCAACATATTGTTTTGTTGAATGACTGGTTTAAAAAAGGATTTATTAATAAAGATGCAGCAACGCTTCCTTCTGCACTTACAACTTACACCAAAGCAGGTAACACCATGACGGGCTGGTCCAATTGGAAGCCGGGTGGAGATGCTGATGGTAAAGCGCTTAATAACGGTAATGATGTGATTTACAAGATCTTAGATAAACCTTTTGTTACGAACGAAAATGTCTCCACAACGCTTCAGGCGATTAACAAAAAGTCTAAAAATCCAGAAAGAGCTATGATGCTCATTGAATTAATGAACACGGATAAGCAGTTATATAATTTAATTACTTTTGGTATCCAAGACAAACATTATAAGAAGCTGTCAGACAATCGAATCGAGTTGGTTAAAGATAGCGCATATTATCCAAATAAAGCTTGGGCGTTTGGTAATCAATTCAATGCTTATCTCCAACCAGGTCAAGATGATAATGTTTGGCAACAAACGATTGACTTAAATGCAAAAGCAACATCATCCAAACTACTAGGATTTGTATTCGATCAAGAGCCGGTGAAAACGGAAATCGCGCAGTGCCAATCTGTATTCGATGAATATCTGCCTGGATTGTGGACCGGATTTGTAGATCCTGAGAAATTCCTACCTGAGTTCCTAGCTAAGCTACAAACTGCGGGAGCAGATAAAATCATTGCGGAGAAACAAAAGCAACTAGATGCATGGAAAGCGGGCAAGTAATTCATTCATTCAAGTGACAAGCCATTTGGCCGCTCGAAGTTTTCGAGCGGCTGAATGATATATTCACCCTTAGGGAATAAGTTATGCTATCATGAAGAATAAATTCTTCTGGGGGCTACCGAGTTGAAAGCATTGAAATTAATAGAGAAGCTTCGATTCCAAATCTTGTTCAAAATCTTCTTTTACATAGCAATATCCATGATACTCATCGTCGTTATTCTTTCTCAGATTCTGTATCGAAGTTTTGAGAAAGAAGGGTTGAATATTGCCTATACTTACAATCAGAAAGTATTAACGCAGCTCAGCTATGATATTAGTTATATGAATGACATGGTAAAAAGTTTTATGATTGTTCAATTTCAATCACCAGGGAATCAGCAGATCATGCATCGCGAAGCAAATAATAATTTTTTTGATACACAGAAGTTTATTAACCAATTTCGAAATTCAGTGACCAGCAATAGTATGATTTCGAGTGCTGTTTTGTATAATCGTCAAATTCCTGAAT
Source organism: Paenibacillus sp. J31R30 (assembly GCF_059692115.1). Taxonomy (NCBI): domain Bacteria; kingdom Bacillati; phylum Bacillota; class Bacilli; order Caryophanales; family Paenibacillaceae; genus Paenibacillus; species Paenibacillus sp. J31R30. The sequence goes on from NZ_JCAUAV010000002.1 coordinate 931,748, forward strand.
ATGCTTCAACATTTTATGGAAGCGCTGACAATTATGATGAGCAGTTAAAGAGTTTAATTAAGAATCCTAAGCAAATCAAAGTTCTCCAACCCATACCACGTTTATTACCGAAGGATGTTTATGGCATTGATAATGATGTTTTTACCTATTTTCTTTATGACGATATGACCAGCAATGGTGATATTGATGGAGCGTTGATTGTCAACGTTAAATCGGAGTGGTTACGAAACAATTTGATTAAATCTAGCAGCAAGGGCACGAAATTAACGATTATTGATCACGAAGGAAAGGTCATTGTAGATAGCAGCCGTCAGCAAGAAATGTTTAGCCCATTTAGTGAAATCTACATGACCAAGATCCGTGAGAATCAAGATAACGGCAATAGCTTTATTCATGACGACAAAGTCGTTAGTTATTTCTCAATTCCCCAAACGACCTGGATGTTAGTGGCGGAGGAACCGTATAAGCAGGTATTCGAGCCTATTCGTAAAATAAGAACGCAAACACTAGGCTTTACACTAATCTTTCTAACGATCGGAATAGTTCTGGCTATTTATATTTCCCGCAGGATCTATAAACCCTATGGAAATTTAGTCAAAATGGCTCAGAAATGGGGCAATATCGACCTGGTGAAATCTCATTTTAATAGTGAGTCGGAATTCTTAACCAGAGCCATGGATATAAGCTTCGCGATGAGTGGTGATTTCGAGAAATATAAAACGTCTACACTAGATATCGTTGCGGATAATCATTTAAAGTCGATTTTACTAGAAAGCAATGATAAGAAATCCAGTGATATCCCGAACGATAAGCTGGATGAGTGGCTGAGCGGTCCAACCGACTTGCTGCTGATCGTGTTTAAGATTGATCAAATGCGGTTGTTCGATAGAATGAATAAAGAAGAAAAACGTCTTATTTATTTTGCGCTTACCAACATAGCTAACGAGGTTTTTGGCAGTAAGCACGCCTATATGAAAACAAGTATGGGGAACGGAGAATTCGTCTATCTACTTGAATCTGTTTATCCTTCTGATCATTGGGTAGAGCAAATTCAAAGTATGCTTTCCATAACAAAGAGAATTACGCCGGGAATTACGATTTCTGCTGCTATAAGTGATCTGATTCATGATCCTTCACAATTACATCTGGTTTACATGAAGACTGTGCAAATGTTTGAATATCGGATCTTTCATGGGAATAGCGCGATACTCTTAACCAGTAATATCAATCAGAGAGACAGTTCTGTACGTGAAGAAATCCCAGAGGACAAGATTAATAAATTCATCGAAAATTTGAAAATCGGACACTACGAAAGCACAAAGACACAATTTGAGGAGATCGTAAATCTAGTATCAAATGGAGATGGTAATCAACTTATTTTGTTCCTGGTTCGACTTGTATTCAGCATAAATAAAGCCTTGCAAGAATTAAATTTGAATCGTATGGAGCCCATTGAGTTTCATGTCAGTTCTTTTTGCAGTGAGTTGATGAATCAAGGTACATTGGATGGCATTCAAGAACAATTCAACAGTTTATTACTGTATATCGCTGAGAAGCTAAAGGTAGACACTTCCAAAAAGCACAGCATTTTAGTCAATTCGATTTTGGATTATATTCATGAAGAATATGAGAAGGGGGATATTGGTCTAAAGGAAATCGCAGTTGCGTTTAGAATGTCTCCTGGTTATTTGGGGCAAATCTTCAGGGAAGCTATGAACAAGTCCATCGCACAATATATCCACGATATGAGATTAGAGAAGGTAATGGATCTTCTTCGTCATACTAATTTAAGTGTTCGAGACATCATCTTCAAGGTCGGCTACTCGAATGAAGCGAACTTTTATAAGTTATTTAAGAAACAGTACGGCATAACTCCAAATGAATATCGTCAAACTATTTTGATCCAAACAAGAGAACGAGAGTAGCTTGCCGGTTTAACAGTTGAGAAGCAGTTGGTACAGGAAACTCCTGGATCGACTGCTTTTTACATTTGTGATCTCACAATATAACTGTTGTCAAAAACAATACAGTTATGTTATGGTGTAACAAAAACAGAGAAGAGTTCCGGATATGGAATGAAGAATAGGAGAACTTCATACGATGACCAACACGAACAAACAGCATACCGTTCGACTAGCGCTGCTGCTCGGTTTATTTTCGACACTCGGCCCTTTTACCATCGATATGTATTTACCGGCCTTTCCACAGATTGTAGAACAATTCGGTACGACAGCATCTCTCGTCCAGCTTAGCCTAACCGCCTGTTTACTCGGGCTAGGTATCGGTCAAGTGGTCATGGGTTCGCTCAGCGACGTCTACGGCAGGCGTAAACCGCTGCTTATTTCCATGGCTCTATATGTTGCTGCTTCTATAGCTTGTGCGATCGCGCCGAGTATATGGCTGCTGATCTTTGCACGGCTCGTGCAGGGGTTTGTTGCATCGGCGGGTATTGTTATTTCCCGGGCAATCGCACGCGACATGTTTAGCGGACACGAGCTAACCAAATTTTTCTCGATGCTCTTGCTAGTCGGGAATTTGGGACCGTTAGTGGCACCGGTGACGGGAAGCGGTGTTCTCGCGCTCACAAGCTGGATCGGCGTCTTTATTGCTTTGGCGCTGCTAGGAACCTTCCTTCTTGCCATGACAAAATGGCGTCTCAAAGAGACGCTGCCGGTCGATCGACGCAGTCCCAGCAATACTGCTCAGCAGCTGCGAAACTATGGATCGCTTCTGCGAGACCGCACATTTACGGGCTATATGCTCGCACAGGGGGTCATGATCGCGGGGGTCTTCGCGTACGTTTCCGGAACACCTTTTATTTATCAAAATATTTACGGGGTTTCCCCTACGGTATTTGCTCTATTATTCGGTTCGAACGGCATCACCTTAATCATCGGGTCGCAGTTGGTCGGTCGCATGGCTCACCGTGTGTCGGAACACGCCTTCTTGCTGTTCGGTCTACTGCTTGCTAGCGCAGCTAGTATCGCAGTCTTACTGGTGGCTATTTTCCACGGGCCGCTGTATGCACTTGTGATTCCGCTCATTTTCTTTGTAGGGGCCATCGGTATTACATCCACGGCAGCTTTTCCTCTGGCAATGGAGAGCCAAGGGCATAGAGCGGGCAGTGCGGCTGCACTGATGGGCGTTATTCCATTCTTGCTCGGTGCGATCGTATCGCCGCTAGTCGGCATTGCCGGGGAAGACACGGCTGTTCCGCTGGGTGTCATTATTTTATCCACTAGCGCTGCTGCGATGCTGTCTTACTTCCTTTTAGTGAAAAAAGGGGCAAAAGAGGCGGCTTGATGTTTAGGGCGTCTATGGGTTTATTCTTCGAGTAGTAGTTCAGGTTCTTTCGAGCGTTTGCGTATCATCAATGAAAATAAAGAAAAAAGCCCTGAGGGAAGGGAATCCCAGGGCTTTTTTTGTGCTTTTATAAACCTAATTCCTTACTTTCCCTTTTTCCTGCTTTTACCATGATTTGGTTTGTTATCCTGCTGGTCTTTCGCGTGATTTTCCCGCTGTTTATCGTGTGTATTCATGACATTAACCTACCCATCTAAGGAATTGGAAACATAAATAATGTACTCATCTAAGGAATATTATAAACAGCCAGTTTTTGCCAGCTCGTACTTCAACTATTTAATTCCTGAATTGAGCCTTAACATATTTCGAGAATTCCTTGGCGTGTTCGGTAATACCATGGGGACTGCAATGAACAGACCATAAATCTCGATACAGATAATCCGGATCTTTAAATGGAATTAATATCAGATTACCTTCCATAAGATCAGGATGGTTTTTTAGTGAGAAATCATCGATGATGGTAAATGCATAATCTGCCATAATGAACTCTCTTACAAGCGAGTAATTAATAGATGTTGCAAAAACTGGATTATTGTCTAAATTTGCTCTTCTGACCATTTCTTTATGCGTAGTAGACTCGAACAATATGATACTTTCGTTAGCAAGATCATGCGATGATACAGAATCTCTGTAACGGAAACGAGAATTTTTTCCAACACAAATACAAATATAACTCCTGTACATCGTTTCAATATGAATATTCTGATTCAGCATGAGCTCCTTATTTTCACCAATAAAAGCGAGATCAATACTATTACTATTTATATCTTCACAAATTTGTTGATGCACTTTTTCTTGGAGTTCAATTTGAACATCTTTATTGTCTCTTTTAAAGGATACTAATGCGTCATAGATAATATGGCCAAAAGCACCAGAGAAGGTAACTTTTAAATGTAAATTATTCTGGCTATTCAGTCTCGAAATATCTTCGAATAATTCTTTATATTTGTTTTGCATTTCCAGTGACTTGGCAAGTACTAGTTTTCCTTCCAAGGTTGGGATCGTTCCTTTGTTGGATCGTTGGAAGACGGTAATACCCAGTTCTTTTTCTATGGATAAAATAGATTGACTTATTGCTGAGGGTGTTATATGTAAATTATTTGCAGCTTTTCGGATTGATCCTTCTTTGGCCACCTCTAGAAGATATCCAAGTTGCTCTAAATTCATTAGTTCACTCCTCATACGTTAAGTATTAGTGTACATAGTGTGTAAATATACTGGTTTTACTATCATCTATATTAACTATACAATAATTCCGAGTGGTGAAGTAGTTATTTTGGATCATTTATTAATGAAAATCCGATATTTTGTCGAAAATTGCAGGTATTTTTAAAAATATTGTCGAATAATAACCCCGGCAATGCGAAGGTAGGCATTGATTGTGGGTATATTTTTATTTCTGGATTCGTAAATAGATGGTTTGCAGTAGGGGATGATGTGGGATGAATCCAATTGATAGATATGGCGTTCTGGTTGTTGATGACTCCAGCTTGATGAGACAAATGGTCACGGCGCTTTTTGAGCAGGATGAACAGTTTTTTATCGTGGGAACTGCGGAGAATGGTATGGAAGCGTTGGACTGCATTGTGGAGTTTAGGCCAGATTTGGTTGTCATGGATGTCGAGATGCCGGAAATGGATGGACTGACTGCACTTGAGTTTATCATGAACCATTGTCATGTTCCTGTGGTTATGCTCAGCAGTTACACCTCGGAGGGCTCACTGCAAACGATTCAGGCCATGCGGACAGGAGCTGCGGATTTTTTTCATAAAGATATGCTGTTTCAAAAACCGAGTAACCAGATGATAACGGAAGATTTCCTGCATCGCTGCAAAATAGCAATCAAAAACGGCGTTGACGGCTTCCGTGGAACATTCGCAACGTCCAAAGAAATGGCTTTACATGTTCTCATTCATTGGATGAATTATACGCTTAAATTAGAAGAAGATTTGCGGTTTGCAGAGCGAGAATTGAGAAAGGTGCTTACTCAGCAAAATGGCATGATCATTCAGTTCATGGAGGAGCGGGGTAACTTCATACATACGAGTTGTGAGGGGGAACTCCTGATTCGGATGGGGTTGAAACAGGATGAAATCATAGGCAAAGAGCTGCATGACATTTATCCTGCACAGATTGCAAAGCATCATGAGATCCATTACACCAAGGCATGGTTCGAACAAACGAATATCCAGTATGAGACCAATTGGAATAACATTACTTATTTAACCCTGTTAAGACCAGTCGTTCGGGATGAAAAAGTAATGAAGGTGATTTCCTTGAGTGTCGATATTACGGAGCAAAAAAGAATGGAAGAGCGCATGAACTATTTGACGAATAACGATCAACTGACAGGTCTGCCTAACCGCATGTACCTCTCTGAACTTCTTAGTGAAAACTTGGAAATGGCGAGATCGTCAATACATAGTTTAGCTGTTTTCTATATAGGTTTAGATCATTTCAAGTTGATTAACGATAAGCTGGGACATGAGACAGGAGATTGGATTTTAAAAATAGTTGCCCGTAGGCTTGAGCGTTGCAATCCAGGAAGACGAAGGGTCGCGCGTGTAGGCGGAGATACGTTCGTCTTGATCCTGCCATTCACCAATCCGGAGCGAATTGCAGCGACTGCAGAGCAAATTACGAATGCCATTCACATGCCGATACAATTGAACGGACAAGAGATTCATACGCATCTTAGCATTGGAATAAGCCAGTTTCCGCAGGACGCAACCGATGTTGAAGGCTTGATGGCAGCTGCGGAAATGGCTATGTTCGACGCCAAAGAGCAGGCGCACAGCAGCTATCAATTTTATAGCAGTAAAATGAATGAACGGTTTCAGAAACGGATGGAGCTTGAAAACCACTTGCGTAAGGCGATCGAAAACAAGGAACTGCGTCTTTGCTATCAACCGGTTGTCGATTCGAACACGGGACAAATTGTTGGGATGGAGAGCCTTATCCGTTGGCACAATGAGCAGCTTGGTTACATCTCACCGGCAGACTTTATACCAGTAGCTGAGGAGACAGGACTCATTATTGAGATCGGAGAATGGGTGTTAAAGGAAGCATGCAGGCAAAACAAAAGCTGGCAGGATGCTGGCTTACCCAAATTATTCGTTGCGGTGAACTTGTCCAGCCGCCAGTTTTATGATCCGAGGTTAAGCAGGGGGATACAGCGTATTTTGGAGGAGACGGGCTTGTCCCCTCAGTATTTGGAGCTAGAAATAACGGAGAGCATGACGATGGATGTCAAAGTGGCCTTGGATACGCTTTATGAACTTAAGAAGCTAGGCGTTCATCTAGCCATGGACGATTTCGGCACAGGATATAGCTCACTCGGGTATTTGAAAGACTTCCCCATCGATAAAATGAAGATTGATCAGGCCTTTATCAAGGGGCTGAAGCAAAGTCCTGTGAATGCTGCGATCGTCAATACGATGATTACAATGGCGAAAAATCTGGATCTTATCGTCGTTGCTGAAGGTGTGGAGACAGAAGAGGAGCTGCAACTGCTAAGAGAGTACGGCTGTGGACTCGTTCAGGGCTATTATTTCAGTCCTCCCGTCGAAGCTGAACGGATTGGAGAACTTTTATCTAAATTGAACAAGTTAGGATGAATAGATAGATTAATGTATGTTCGGAGAGGAGGAAGCAAGCTTGGATGAGTTCGGTATGGATGACTATTATCATGCTAACATGAGTTTGGAATTCGAAAGCAGAAAGCAATATATGGACGAACTGCGACAGCAACTTGACATTTTAAAGCAACATGTTCTGAAAGAGGGGCGCGATGAAATCATCGGGCAAGCTAGGGAATGGTATCGGATTGCTCATACAATGAAAGGTACGGCTCCTATTCTGGGACTGGCACGGATTGGAGTACTCGCTGCCCAAGTTGCCGATTGCTGGGAATGGAGCTATGAAGTTAGTGTCTTAGATATAGGCAATATACGGATAAGGTATGACGATTGTATCTTGGTCAGTCGTCCTATTATGAATGAACTTGAAATGGAATATGAAATCAACTGTAAGGAGTTCCTTTTGGAACAAAAGCAGGAACAGTTCCGAGAGGTTCTCCCCCATCATCTTCGTAATAGCAGATTGCTAATCGTTGACGATGATAGTGTGTTAAGGACCTATCTGGCCCGCAAGCTTAGACTTGAAGGATATCAAGTAGATGAGGCCTCCGATGTCGTTACTGCAATTAATCTCCTCAGGGAACGTGACTATCAATTAATTACCCTTGATCTTATGATGTATCCGCATAGCGGCTACGAAATATTCGAGGTTCTGAAGGAAGATCCGATGATTAAATGGCTCCCGATGATCGTGTTATCCGGCCGTAACGATATCACGGATGTCACGCGTTGTTTTCGTCTGGGAGCAGATGATTTTGTCACCAAACCATTTCGCTATGAGGAACTAAGCGCTCGTATTCAACGACTGTTGGTGCGACATATGGAGTTTGCTCTCGTGGCATTTAACGATCCGTTGACATGTATCCATAATCGGCGATATTTTGACCTCCAGCTTCAAGTAGAAGTAAATCGTGCAAAGAAATTCGATGAGCCGCTGACGATGGTTATGATCGATATCGATCACTTTAAAGAAGTTAATGATAAGCATGGTCACCCAGTCGGCGACCTCGTTCTTCAGAGCTTTGGACATTTGCTTCAAAAGAGTGTGCGTCAAACAGATATTCTTGCCCGCTTGGGAGGGGAAGAGTTCGGTATCATCATGCCAGGCACGACGGATCAGGAAGCAGAAAAAATGATCAAACGCATCCTAGAGCAAGTCCAACGCGAGCCGATCGCACACGGCGAAAAGCTTGATTATTTTATCACTTTCTCCGCAGGTATCGCGCCATGGATTCCAAGCAAATCAGTTAAAAAATGGATGGAATTAGCAGATTATGTTCTATACAAAGCTAAGCAGACCGGACGAAACCGTATCGTTAAGACATCGTTCAGAATTGCGGACAAAAGGAATGCGGATGCAGAGTCGCCAGCCCAAGAAACCAAGACCATTCTGATTGCCGATGACGACCGTACGCTTCGCACAATGATCGCAGATCGGTTCAGGAAAGAGCCCTATCAGTTGATCGAAGCAGCAGATGGCATTTCAGCCTATCAGATGTTAGTAGAGAAACAGCCAGATATGTGTATCTTGGATTGCATTATGCCCGGAATGAGCGGATTTGAAGTTCTTGAACGTATGCGACTGGAAGGAACACGTCCTGCAAAAACCAAAATTATACTGCTTTCCGGGAGAAACAAAGAGGAGGATGTGAGCAAAGGTCTACAACTGGGTGCAAATGCCTATATGTTTAAACCGTTCTCGCTAATTGATGTGGAAATGAAAGTTAGAGAGATGCTGTTCTAGCTAACCACCAACGAACCGTTGGTTGAGGATAGTGAGAAAAATTGCATCGTATATCGTGTAGGAGGAATAAAATGAGTACGGTTGTCGGACTCGGAGAGTGGGCTTGCAGCAACAACACAGCAGAGACGATCAAGACATTCGGACTTTCGTCATGTGTGGCGGTAACCGCCTATTGTCCCTATACAAAGACTGCGGGCATGATACATATCGTATTGCCTGTGCCCCGCTCAGACATTGAAGGGCGCACGCGGCCTGGGCATTTCGCAACGACGGGTGTTCCGTTGTTCATCAACCAAATGACACAACGGTATGGATGTCGAAAAGAAAATCTGCGGATTCACCTTTATGGCGGCGCGAATTCGAAGAAGCTTTCTCTCTTCCAAATCGGGAGTCAAAACCTGGAGCGTGTGCAAAGTGTGCTACGGAGCTTGAACATTCGGCCGTGCAAGACAGAAATTGGCGGCTATGTTAGTCGAACGGTGGAGATCTTCGTGAATACCGGTGAGATCAAAATGAATGCACTACCATTAATCTCATAGATGGGCTCAAAACTGAGGATTCATACCATGTTGGGTTGTTAGCTGATAAGGAAATCTGCTCATGAGGCAGGTTTCTTTTTTTATGTGACGCAGATAACGAGAACATGATCTTCCGAATATTTTTGGTGAGAAAATGGAAAATTAGTAATATTAGTATTCTTTAGGAGGCTCATTCAGTGAAATGGTTCAGGAAATGGCTGCGCAAGAAACCTGGGTATCCCATTATACCTGAGGATCATCTATCTGAAGAAGAAGAGAACTCCGAATTAACCATGGATTTAGAGCACAATGAACTCATTTTTAGACGTATATTTAACAACAGTCAGGATTTTGTTGTTCGCAAAGTCCAAATGTGTGGACAAAATCATTGGCTGGTGATCTACATTGCAACGCTTGTTGATGAAGTTCTGATTGATGACTATGTATTGAAACCGATGATAGCTAAATCTGACAATCAGGAACACGTCGTCATTGAGCCAACAGAATCGCTGGATGATCATATTATCTCCATTGGGTTGACGTGTGTTACATCCAAAATAAGTGAAATTGTCAAACAAGTGTTAAAAGGCCAAGCAGCTGTGTTTACCATCGGGAACAGTGATGCCATGATGGTAAAAGTGAATAGTAAGTCACAACGAAGCCTTGAAGAACCTTCATCTGAACCTGTCATTCGTGGTCCGCGGGAAGGTTTTATTGAGAATCTCTCAACGAATATTGGGTTAATCCGCAGCAGAATTAAAACGTCAAGACTTAAAGTGGAATGTATAACGATCGGTGAGCTTACCCAAACCGAAGTTGTCATTACATATATCGCTGGTATTGCTTCCGAAACGGTCATTGAGGAAGTTCGAGAGCGAGTATCTCGGATTCAAATAGACGGCATTATTGATTCCGGGTATGTGGAGGAATTTATTGAAGATAGTCCTTACTCCCCTTTTCCACTTGTGCACAGTACAGAACGACCAGATGTTGTTGCTGCCGAATTATTGGAAGGGAAAGTAGCTATTATCGTTGATACCTCTCCATTTGTACTCATTGTTCCCATGACGTTCTGGACTGGACTTCAAGCGAGTGAGGATTATTATGTTCGCTGGCCTATTGCAACTTTCGTACGGTGGATTCGATTCCTTTTCATCAGTATCGCCATATTTGCTCCTCCGCTCTATGTTGCGATTACGACCTTCAATCAGGAAATGATTCCGACCAATCTGGTGTTAAGTATTGCCTCCTCTAGAGAGCCTGTTCCTTTGCCAGCTGTGATCGAAGCCTTCATTATGGAAATTATCTTTGAAGCCTTACGGGAAGCAGGTATTCGATTACCGAAACAGATAGGGCAAGCCATCAGCATTGTTGGGGCATTGGTTATCGGTCAAGCGGCTGTGCTTGCGGGTATTATTTCCGCTCCGGTCGTTATTATTGTATCGATAACAGGTATTGCCGCATTTACGATTCCTCGTTATAGCTTTGCGAATGGCATCCGATTACTACGGTTCCCCATGCTATTGCTGGCGGGTACGCTTGGACTTTATGGTATTGTCATTGGGTTTATGGCCATTGTGCTACATATCACATCGCTTCGATCATTCGGTATCCCCTATTTCACGCCAGCAGCCCCGATGAATTTCTCGGATTTGAAGGATGTCTTCATCCGGCTGCCGATATGGGCGAAAACGCAGCGTCCGCAATCAACAGGATCTAACAATCCGGATCGTGAGCCGGCAGGTCAAAAACCAAGTCCATATGCGCGGAAAGGAAAGGGGGATTCAGAATGAAACCATTCCTTTACATTGGTTTGCTATTCACACTATTGACCACAAGTGGATGTTGGGATCGTACGGAGATTAATGATCTTGCCTTCATTATGGGGACGGCATTTGACATAGCGGATAATGGGGACTATATCTTATCACATCAAATTGCGATCCCTTCGTCCTCTCAGGGTGGGCCAGGGAGTGGTGGAAGCAGCAATGAGAAGTTTTTTGTGATATCAGCAGTTGGAAAGAGTATTAACGAAGCATTCTATAGGTTGCAGAAGAAGAGTTCACGGAGGTTGTTTACAGCACATCGCGTTGTTATTTTTATTGGTGAGCGGTTATCCAAAAGTGGGATTGAAGATATTCTCGACATTTACACGCACGATTCGAAACAACGTTTAAAAACATACATGATGGTGGTTAAGGGGGGAGAAGGACGGGACATATTTAAAGTCAAATACCCCTTTGAACAAGTACCCAGCGAGGCAATTAAAGAAATGGAAGCTTTAAATAACGAGTTGGCGATTACATTGCGCGACTTTTTTCTAGCTTCGTCTGGAGAGGGAATCAGTCCCGTATTGGGAGCTATAACCCCAGATGGCATAACGGAAGGTTTAAAAGAAGGCCATATATTTAAGTTAGCTGGGTCAGCCATTTTTAAAGATTTCAAATTAGTAGGATTTCTAAATGAGAGTGAAACCAATGGGCTCCTATGGGTGACAGATCGAATGAAGTATGGCAGTCTTAACGCCAGTATACCTGAAACTGAAGGAACAGTGGGGATGATTCTGGCAAAGGCAAAGCGAAAAATCACCCCGCAGATCACTGGTGATAAGGTTACATTCAAGATCCAGATGCGTGGGGAAGGTAACATTTGGGAAAATACGACTAATTTAGATATTCGTAAGCCAGAGAACATCAAGCTTATTAAGAAGGCACTGGAGACCTCCGTCGAAAACCAAGTCAAAGATACATTAACGAAAATACAATCGCAGTACAAGGTTGATAGTGTAGGGTTTGGCAGAGAAATTCACCGCAATAAACCAAAACAGTGGAAAGCGTTGAAAGCTGGGTGGAACGATAGATTTCCAGAGGTAGACGTTTCCCTTGAAGTGTCGATTAATATTTTAGGCAGCGGGATGGCAGGGCCTCCTTTACACTTGGAGAGAAAGGAGATCAAAAAATGATTTTCTATACAATCGTATTTGTAGGTTTCCTGCTTGTGTGGTCTTTTGTTAGAATTCGCACTTTCCTGAGTATGCAAAAAAACAAAGAAGCGGTTGTATTCGGCACTTTAATTGGTGTATCCTCAGTTGTCGGTTCTTTATTAATTTGCCGGGTCAACCTGCCGAGCATGGTTGTCCCGTTCAAATTCATATTTGAACCCATTGGAACCATGCTGTTAATGCAGTGAATGGTTCACTTTTCTTTTAATCGTGTCGATCAAGAGAAGTAGCAGTGGGATAAGACTTTGTGTGACAAAACCAGCACTAGGGTAAATCAAAGTCAGATACGTTTGAAGTTCCGCACCATTCTTGAAAACCCAGACCGATCCAATGAGGCACAATAGGGTTATCGGTGCAACGAGATCACGATAGTTTTGGATGCGGAAAATCTGGCTTATACTAATACACAATATAAACAACGACACGGACACTTTTGCAAAACTTCCAATAACCCATATCATGACAGCGATTGCCTCTAGACGTTCAAATGAACCTTCAATGCCAATGTATTGCATGACACTTAAATACGAATAGTTCAGTTGACCAGTTAATGTACCGAGAATCATAATCGCCGATATGACAACGATAAAAATAAAAATGAATATGGCTAAAAGTGCAAAGAGAGAGACCTTGAATGCCTTTTTCGGCTGATTCAAATAAGGAAGAAGCCACCCCAATATAAACAATTGATTCATAAATGCGCCTCCCGGAAGGATTGCTCCTTGTAAAACCGGCAGAATTCCGTCTCCTAGAATTGGTTTGAGTTGTTCGGGATCTACAGCACCTATCGTCAATATCAAGAGCGGAATCAAAAAAATCAATTTCATCGGTGTCAAAAACTCCGTACATCTTGCTATGACTTCTATTCCCATATAGACGGCTAGACCGCAAAGGATTAATAATGTCAGACTACCTATGATGGACGGACTTCTTGGTAATAACAGCGCTTTAATGAAAAAGGTATGCTGTATGGTCATAACTGAAATCGACATGAACCAAAAATAGATGTAGTATAAGCCCAGACATGTTCCTAACCATTTCCCGAGAATTCGTTGACTGTATTGGATAATCGTCAAACCAGGATAACGTTTCGAAAGTAGGATCATCACCCAAATACTTAATAATCCGGTCAACGTGGATGGGAATACTGAAATCCAAGCATCTTGCTTGGCATACATCGCCATCAATCCGGGAAGCGTTAAGACGATCGTAGAAGCGACAAAAGAGAATAGGATAATACCAAACTGGTTAACCGTAATTTTTTCTGTAGGCTGCATCTGTACACTCCCTCTCCTAACCTCACAGAGGTTGCTCCAAGTATTTACTTTTCGTTACAAATTTATACAAATAAACTCGGTATAACGCAACAATTCTCATGTAATTGTCAGCAATGAATAAAATAAACGAATACCGCAATTCCGCGGTACTCGCTTGATATCTCAAATGTCAAACTCTACTCAGATAGAGAAGTATTTTGGGTTGTAAATAATGGGAAAATACGAAGTGAAAACCTATCGAAATTGAATGATAATCTACTATATGTACTTTGAAAATAAAACGATCAAACTCAGTGTATGTTATTCATTTGCGTTAATTCCTCCCAGTTGACGGATGCTAGAAAACCCAGTTATATTGTGTGGCAAGCGAACGAGACAACCTCGGTTCACTTAAATTCAGCAATATGAGGGAGCTTATTTTTTATGAATCCGAACAACGAAACAAAGCAAGCGGCAATCACGCATGGTAAAGATTTAGAATGGTTTACTACAATGCCGGGGGAGCAAATGGCAATACGAATTCATAGCAGCCAGGTTGGCGGGGCCGTAACGATAATGGAAGCACGAGTACCAGCTTTAAGCGGACCACCTAAGCATTTTCATAAAGATCGGGAAGAAATTTTTGAAGTACTAGAAGGAACATTCCGCTTTCATTGCGGCGACGAAGAATTCGATGTTACTCCAGGAACTAGCGTCGTTGTTCCTCGCGGACTTCCTCATACATGGGCAAATATCGGAACTGAAACGGCACGCATTCTATTTACCTTTGCACCTGGCGGGATAGACGATTTCTTCACCAAAATTGGGCTTACTCCGCCAGAAGGTTGGCAGGAATTATCGGAAAGCTATGACACATGGATCATTGGTCCTCCCTTGCTAGCAGGTAAGAACTAAACATTTGAATGATGGAGTTTTCCAATTGTTTACGCAAATATTTTAAGAACGATCGGTGCAAAATAATTCTTTACCGATTGTTCTCAATATGTTAAGATACTCTTCAGAAGGAGGAGGCGTTGGAATGGCCAGATCCAAAGAGTTTGATGAAGATGCCGTTTTGCTTAAAGCCATGCAATTATTTTGGGAGCAGGGTTATGAGAAAACATCGATGATGGACCTAGTCTCACAAATGGGCATTCACAAGAGAAGTATGTATGACACCTATGGCGATAAACATTCTTTATATATCAAAGCGTTAAAACGCTACAATGAAATGATAGAGAAATCCATAAGAAGCCTGGTAAATAGCGCTTGTTCAGCCGAAGAAGGTATTCGTTTATTATTAAAAACGGCTGTCAATCAGGATAAAAATGAACTTCCTAAAGGCTGCTTAATGGTAAATACGGCCGTAGAGATGGCAACTCATGATCTTGAGTCCAAATTATGGGTAACACAGAACTTTACAAGCTCAGAACAATTGATACGTGAATTAATTGAAGCAGGTCAGCAGTCGGGCGAATTAGATAAATCACTAGATGCCGAAATGTTGTCCTACTATTTTAACAATGCGTATACCGGGCTGCTAGTGATGTCGAAGACGATAGATGACAAAGAGAAACTAAATAAAATTATCGAAACGACAATGTTTATGATAAAGAAGAAATAAATTTTTTTTGACAATTGTAGACCGATCGTTCTAGAAACAACAAACTTTTTAATTAGAAGGAGAAATTAATCATGACGAATCCACAGAACAACACTCCACATAAAAATGACTTACTAGAACTAGTACTCGAGGCATCTGGAGGACTTAAACGGTGGTCGAATATTCAAACACTTACGACAAAACTCGCTGCAAGCGGCCCATTCTGGGAACTCAAAGGATACAAAGACGCTTTCTTGGAAGAGACTTTGGAAATCGACGTCCAACGTCAGCACAGCATCTTTACACCATGGGTTGATTTCGGCCAGAAATTAATCTTTAACGGTGAAGCTGATCGAGTTACCTTGCAGTATGCCGACGGTCAGACTGTAGAAAGCCGTACTAACCCACGTGCTTCATACGAAGGCTACGACATGTTCACGCCTTGGGACAAATTGCAAGTCGGTTATTTCCTTAGCTACGCGATGTGGAATTACCTTACTACACCATACTTGTTCACTTTCCCAGGTGTAGAGACACACGAGATCGAGCCTTGGGATGAGGATGGTCAAACATGGCGCAGACTGCACGTAACCTTCCCTAAATCCATTGCTACACATACGTCAGAACAAACTTTTTATTATGATAGCGAAGGTATGCTAAAACGTATGGACTACACAGTTGACGTAAACGGTGATGCAGTTATCGCTCACTACATTGAGGAATACAAAACGTTCGACGGAATGGTATTTCCAACCCTACGCCTTGTTTACCCGCGTAATCCAGACGGTACTGTAGACCGTAGTTTTATCCCGATTATCGTCGATATCCACGATATTACGATCGCTTAATCGCTCAATTGCTTAGTTTGCCTATTATCTATTACAAAATAAAGGAGACTACATCCATGTCCCAATACACAGTTCCAACTTTAACGATCACATCTAATAACCAAACTACCTATGCTTATCGCCGATTTGGCAAAGCTGGCACGACTCCTGTCGTGTTCCTACAGCATTTTCGCGGCAATATTGACAATTGGGATCCGGCGTTAGTCGATGACATTGCCGCTGAACGTGAAGTCATCCTCTTTGATAACAGCGGGGTAGGACGTTCTACAGGAACGACGCCGCGGACGATAACCGAAATGGCCCAGGGCGCATTGGGTTTCATAGATGCTCTAGGCTTGACTACGGTCGACCTGTTCGGTTTCTCGTTGGGTGGTTTTATTGCGCAAGAAGTTGCACTTCTACGTCCTCATCTTGTTCGGCGTTTAATTCTAGCTGGAACTGGCCCGGAAGGCGGTAGAGACATGCATGGTTGGAAGGATGAAACTCGCCGTCATGCGATTAAAGATGTTCAAGGTGCTGAAGACATCTACTACCTATTTTTTGCTCAAACGCAGAACAGTCAAGCCAAGGGCCAAGAATTCGTGGGACGTATCTTTACTCGATCAGAAGATCGAGATGAGACGCCATCATTGGCAACGCGTGATGCGCAGGACGAGGCTATTATTCGCTGGGGTATTCCCAATATGGGCAAATTAAAACGCCTTGCGGGAATCACGCAACTAACACTTGTTGCTAATGGCAACAACGACATTATGGTTCCGACCGTGAACTCATATTTACTCGCAGGTCACATCCCTAACGCGGAGTTAATCATTTATCCAGATGCCAATCATGGCTTCTTGTTCCAGTACCCACACGAATTTGCTGGAGAAGTGAATCGTTTCTTGAATAAAGCATAATGATGTCCAACAGATAAGGTAGGCCATTACACTTGGTCTGCTTTTTTTGTCATCAAAATGGAATATGCATCACCAATTAGGATTTACAATTACCTTTGTCGATATATAAGAGAAGTGAATGTTATAGAAAACATATTAAACAAAAATAGGGGGAAGCATATACTTCTACGAGGGTTCCGATAGACATTGAAAACCTATCTTACGGCTTAAAATTTAATATGGAATAAGATAAATATACGCCGATTACGACATTAGCTCATCAGTATTTCCAAGGAGGTCATTAACTATGCCTATCGTTAATATTAAAATAACCCGTGAGGGAACCACCCCTGATCATCAGTCTGTTACGGCAGAAGAAAAGGCAGCACTTATCAAAGGTGTCAGCGAGCTTCTTCTCAATGTGCTTAACAAGCCATTAGAATCAACTCATGTAATTATTGAGGAAGTTGAGTTGGACAATTGGGGATGGGGCGGACTACCAGCTCTTGAATATCGCAAGCAACGCTCCGTTAAGTGATAAAAGCAGAGAAATCTAATCATGCTATATTTTCATTCAAGGAATAGGGGTAGGATGGAAGTTTCAAGACATAAGATCCATGAAAGAAACCAATAATAAATTTGAAGAGAATGTAAGGATAAGCTGCTCACAAAGTGTAAAGAATATACCAGTCAAAAGGAGATGATACTATTATTAAAATGGAAAAGAAATTGTACACGGCTACTGTAAATGTTGAAGGTGGAAGAGATGGTAAAGCAGTTTCGAGCGATGGCAATCTTAACTTAGACTTGAGATATCCGAAGGAGCTAGGCGGCCCAGGTAACGGAGTCAATCCAGAGCAGCTGTTCGCTGCTGGATTTGCTGCATGCTTCGAAGGTGCAATGGGAACTATTATTAGGAAAAAAGGAATTAAAACGGAAGGCATTGCGATAGTTTCAAATGTTTCACTGGGAAAGGATGCGAATGACGGCTATGTACTTGCAGTCCATTTCGACATTTCAGTAAAAGGCGTAGATATCAATGTGGCTCAGGAAATTGTCGATGAAGCCCATAATGTATGTCCTTATGCCAGAGCAACTCATGGCAATATTGAAGTCATATCGAATGTGATTGGCTGACGTTTCATTTCTCAAAAACCCCGCTTGCTGAAAGCGGGGTTTTCATTGTCTTAAAGCTGCAAATTCTCCGAAGTGGATGAGATTGATATGAAATTAATTATGAGGAGGTTACGGGATGGAAATCCATTCATTAAGTAAAGAAACATTTAGGGGACAGATCGATCATGGGATCACACTCGTTGACTTTTATGAGCCTAGCAGCAAATCATGTCAAGAACAGCTTCCCATTGATGAGAAGTTGGCTCAAGAAGTAAGATCTCAGGCTACCATTACTAAAATTGATATCAATCAGGAAAAAGAACTCGCAGCTGAATACGGTGTGTCTAGCGTTCCAACCTTTATGCTGTTTAAAGATGGATATAGAGTAGAGACTTGGGTTGGGCAGCAAAGTAAAGAATTCTTGCAGCAGCATATCATTAGCTATGCAACCATGGGGGATTCTTGCGTGTAATAGCTATTTATAAGCGTGAATCGATAAGGCAGGGATCCTCCTAGGAGAGATTCCTGCTATTTTTTACATGTTGACTGTTACTTATAATATTACTATATTAAATATTATTAGATTAAATAATTTTAGTATATTGAATTATTTAAAAATTAAAATATCCATAATAAAAAGGAGCTATTCAAATGAATATTCAAATATTAGGCCCTGAAGATCAAGGGAAAGAAGAATTCGATGGAGGCAAAATAATGGCGCAGAAACCTATAGGTTTCTCGGGCCAAGGGGCAGTTACGGTTAGACTTGGTCCGCTATTCTATTGGGCTTGGGGAAAGGCAGAGGCAGCAGGAGGGATTGGGTTCCATCCTCACCAAGGGTTTGAGATCCTTTCTTATGGCATTACCGGTCAAGGATTTCACCGTGACACGCTTGGTACTGAAAGCATACTTCAACCAGGTGACATTCAACTCATGCAAGCGGGCTCGGGTATGCATCATGCCGAGCAAGTTGAAGCAGGCTTCGAAAGTTTTCAAATCTGGCTTGAACCATATTTGAATGAAGCTGTGAGGCGAGAGCCAATGTATTCATTGTTCAAACACGAGGAGTTTCCGCAGACACGCCAGGATGGCGTTAACGTCAAGACGATCTTGGGTGAAGGCTCACCTGTCCGCCAACTCGTGACAGATGCACGCATGTTTGACGTCGAAGTTGAGGCAGGTGCATCGTATGTCCACCGGCTATTACCGAACCGCACGCTAGCCGGATTGTCGATTAGAGGTAACGGCGGTTCCATCTCTACAACGGAACAAGAATCCGTCTCATTTATGAATAAAGATTTTGCGATTGTTCGATCTGATCAAGAGGTAGACATCAACATCCGTGCTGCAGCAAAGACGCTTCGAATTTTTCTAATTGAAGTTCCTACCGAAGTCGATTATCCTTTGTATAATAAAGCTAGATAAGGTGGTTAAAGAATGACTGAACGCGATGCTGAGGGTAAAGCTCTTGATTTAAGGCTAACACGCGTAATTAGAAACATGGTGAACGCTCTATACGGGAGTTTAGAGCGCGACATAGACAGCTATGGCCTCAGTATGGAAACCTTTCAAATTCTCGAGTTTCTATACAATAAAGGTCCGCAATCCATTCAGAAAATTAGTGACACTTTCTCAATTCCAAGCGGGAGTATCACTTATGTAGTAGATAAGCTAGAGAAAAAGGGGTTCGTAGAACGTCTTCCAATACCAGGTGATCGTCGTAAAACAAATGTAGCATTAACTGGGGATGGACGTAGATACTTCGATACAATTTTCCCTAAGCATGTGCAGACCATTTCCGACAATTTGTCTTTTGCAACAGATGAGGAGAAGCTGGAACTTATTGTGCTGCTTAAGAAAATTGGGTATGGTATCAAGAATCGTCAAGGCAATTTAAATGAAAATGGGGCAGATCCTCTCTGAGATGGGTGTTCTAGACTCCAAACTATAGTTGAGGGGCTTGCTTCGCGTCTCCAATAATAAATAAGAAACCGATGTCCCATTTTCTTGGGAAACATCGGTTATTTTTTACTTCCTATCATTCGGTTGCTTTATTTCACTGTTTTGTTATAAGCACCGATTTTTTCTGTAATGCTTTTTGCTGCGCTATCGAGCGCGTCTTTTGGAGCCTTCTTGCCAGTTAAAGCTTCTTCGATGGCTGTTTCCACGATTTGACGAGCTTCTGGGAATACGCCCATTACAGCACCTTGGGTCGCTGTGTTTGCTTTTGTTTTGTGCAATTGATCGATGGCTGTTTGGAATTGCGGGTATTTCGCTAGGTTATCTTTCAAAATCTGTTCATCATAAGCTTTCTTCGTAATTGGGAAGTAACCAGTATTCACGTTCCACCATGCTTGTGTTTGAGGTGTAGTTAGAAACTTAATGAATTCCCATGCGCCTTGTTGCTCGGCTTCGGACTTATTATTCAAGATATAAAGACTCGCGCCGCCGACGACCACGCCGCCTTCTTTGGCATCTGCGGGCTTCGGAAGTGAGCTAGTTCCAACTTGGAATTTGCCTTCAGCACCTGTTACAATCCCGCGAAGTGAAGCTGTGGAATCCAAGGTCATGGCAATTTGACCAGCTAAGAAGGCTTTTTTCGTATCGTCTGTTTTACGACCGAGGTTTGCTGACGTTTTGCTGTCGACCATCTCTTTCCACCATGTCAGCGTTTTGACGCCAGCTTCATTGTTGACCATGGATTCTGTTGCAGCTGTGGTACGGCCATTCCCGTTATTGAGGTATTCTACACCTTGGTTAGCAAAGAATTGCTCCATAAACCAGCCGTAAATGGCAAAGGAAGAGCCGGATTTACCATCTTTGCTAAGCGCCGCAGCCGCTTTCGTGATTTCTTCATAGGTTGTCGGTGGTTTCTCAGGATCAAGACCTGCTGCTTTGAACATATCTTTGTTGTAATAAAGGATAGGGTTAGAGGTGTTGAACGGCATGGAATTCAGTTTGCCATCGACTTTGTAATAGTTCAGAATATTCTCTTCGAGCTGGGAAAGATCGAATTTATCGGCATCGACATACTTTTGGACAGGGGTAATGGCTTTGGAATCGATCATGAAGCGGGAGCCAATTTCGTAAACTTGAATGAGGGATGGGCCGCTTTTGGTATCCATGGATGCTTTCATTTTGTTGATACTTTCATCATAAGTGCCTTGGAAAACGGCTTCAACCTGTACATTTTTCTGGGAGGCATTGAAATCTGCGACTAATTTATCGACAGCTTTACCAAGTTCGCCACTCATCGAGTGCCACCAGATCACTTTAACGGGTTCAGTTGGCTTTTTGACATCTGCTGCAGCTGCGCTTGAGGTAGGCTTACTCTCAGTCGTGCTTCCTGAAGTGGTTGTTTCTGCTTTGCCGCAAGCGCTAGTTAACAGCACCATAATTGCGGTCATTGCAAGGACGGAGCTTCTCATTTTCAATGTTTTCATGCTTCGTTTCTCTCCCTTATCTCTTTTCTAAAAATATATGGAAATCTATTTCAGCTATTAGGCTGAATAGCGTAGCCATCTAGGATGGGGCTAACCTTTCACAGCGCCGGCCGTAAGTCCGCGGACGAGCTGTTTTAATCCGAGTACAAGCAGTAAGAGGGAAGGTAGCAAGATGATTGTTACCCCCGCCAGCACCAAGTTCCAAACCGTTAATTCTTCGAATTGGAGCATCGCGATGCCTATTTGCACGGTTCGCATGGCTTCACTATTCGTAATGAGCAGAGGCCATAGATACATGTTCCATGCATTTAGGAAGGCATAAACAGCTAAAGTTGCAAGAGCTGGGCGTCCGAGCGGCAGCACAATGCGGAGGAACATGCGAAAATGTCCGCAGCCATCGATTCGAGCTGCTTCGAAAAGCTCCTTCGGCAGCTGCAAGAAGAATTGCCGCAGGAGGAAGGTCCCGAAAGCAGTTGCCAGGAATGGCACAGTTAGGCCTTGCATGCTATCAAGCCAGTCCCACTTTTTGACCGTCAAATAGTTGGGAATAATGGTGACCTCCCATGGAATCATCATCGTAGCCATGAAAAGCGCGAAGATGAATGCTTTCCCTTTAAAGCGAATATTGGTGAAAGCATAGGCGGCCATGCTCGAAGTAATGAGTTGTCCCAGGGTAATAATGATGGAGACAATTAAACTATTGGTAACAAATTTGGCGATAGGCACAAGCTTGAAGACAGCGATTATACTGCCCAGATAGAAGCTGCTAGGCAAGAAGCGGGGCGGATAAGCGGATGCTTCTTCTGGTGTCATCAATGCGGATGAGAACGTATAGAAGATGGGATACAGAACAATCGCGGCGCAAACGATCAATAGGATGTAAACGAATGAATTTTGCCAACGAGAGGTCATTGATAGTGCACCTTCCTTTCAAAAACTTTGAATTGGATGACAGTGAAAATAAGAATAATGGTGAAAAGGACAAGTGCTTGAGCGCTTCCCGTTCCGAAACGGAAGTTGATAAAAGCATCCTGATACAAGGAATATACGAGTACATCTGTAGAGTTTACTGGACCACCTTTGGTCAGAATATGGATTTGTCCGAAGGACTGAAACGCACC
This sequence comes from Paenibacillus sp. J31R30, assembly GCF_059692115.1. NCBI lineage: Bacteria > Bacillati > Bacillota > Bacilli > Caryophanales > Paenibacillaceae > Paenibacillus > Paenibacillus sp. J31R30. Next base: position 954,277 of record NZ_JCAUAV010000002.1, read on the forward strand.
GATGATCGACACAATTGTGACGAAGAACACGGTAGGGGAAAGCAAGGGCAGCACGATTTGAACAAAGGTTCGAATGGGACCAGATCCATCGATTTTGGCACTATCGTAGATTTCATCTGGAATACCTTGCAAGCCGCTAAGCAGAACAATGTAAGTAAAGCCGAGATTCATCCAGATGGTCATCATGGACACGGAGAGCAGCGCCCATCTAGGGTCGGTCAACCAAGCTACAGGCTCTAAGCCGACTAGGTGCAGCAGATAATTCAACATGCCAACACTCGGGTGAAACAGCATCATCCAGATCACAGCGGAAGTACCTACGGACAGAACGACAGGCAGTGAGAAAATGAATTGGAAGATACGCATCCCTTTGAGCTGATTGTGTGTAAAAGCGGCGAGCATCAGCGCGATTACAATGACAGTAGGGACGGTTAAAAGTGTAAAAAGGCCAGTCACGCCTAAACTCTGATAAAATCGTTCTGAGGTGAAAATCGCCGTGAAATTATCGAATCCAACAAAGGAGGCAACTCTGCCTCGCGGATCGGTTTCGTGCAAACTCAGATAAAAGGTCTGAATCAAGGGATAAAACAAAAAGATCGCAAACAGCAACAAGGAAGGGAGTAAAAAGACATAACCCAAAATCGTTTCCATCCAAGTATGGCTGAGCATAGCCTTGCGTGGCTGCTCTACCTTTGTCTTTGTTTTTGTTTTTCTTGCTTGACGTAATTCTCTTTCTAAGACATTCATTCCAAGCTCCTCCATGAACAATATTGGCAAGTACTATACTTTCTAGCGTAACGCTCGTTTATTTGACCTACGTTAAATTCAGGTGAAGAATTTGTATATATTTATTGATCTTTACAAAATAGATAGATTCACCTACTGGGCAAAATCGGGTCAACTCTTCTATAATTTGTGGATACTTTGCTAGTAATAATTGTAGGAGAGTGAACTATGAACACACAGAAACCGATTGTGATTGGACATCGCGGAGCAGCTGGGGAAGCACCAGAGAATACACTGGCATCTTTCGCATTAGCGATAGAACAAGGGGCTGACGGTATTGAACTTGATGTTCAAATAACGAGAGACGGTGAAATTGTCGTCTGTCATGATCTTACATTGGATCGAACGACGAATGGCTCCGGGTTTATTGGTGAGAAAAACTGGGAAGATGTGAAGTCCCTGGATGCGGGTTCTTGGTTTTCAGAAGCGTTCACGGGAGAGAGAATCCCATTATTGAGCCAAGTATTTGAGCTTATACCTCGAGGCTATCTCATCAATGTGGAAGTAAAGCATGCTTATGAAGGGCGAATGGAGAAGGCGCTATTGGCCTTTTTGAACGAGGTAGACAGATGGGAGGATACCGTGATTTCATCCTTCGATCACAAAGTGATTCACAGGATCAAGCAAGCGCAGCCAAATGCGAAAGTAGGGCTGCTGTATGCAGCCAACTTAATGGATCACGCGGCATATGCGAGGCAATTGGGGGTAGACGTGTATTCTTTGCATCCGTATCACCACTGCATTGAAAAAGAGGATGTAGTAGCAGCCGCGGCTGCGGGGTTGGCCATTTATCCGTATACAGCCAATGAGGCTGCGGATTATAAAAGATTAATTGCAGCGGGTGTTTCGGGGATTATTACCGATTATCCTGCACGATTGCGGAATCTGCTCTAGTAGCATCTTGATCATTTGCTCATAAATTGGGCATAGCCACACTTTCAGACAAATTACAGAAAACAAAGGAGCTGTCTCAGAAGGTCTGAAAAGACCAACGAGATAGCTTTTTTTGTGGAAAGTATTTCGATTTTGTTTAGTATAACAACAACAATGTGTTAAATATCATTATTTATTTATTGCAAAACGATAAATTATGTGATAAATTCAATTCAAAATTAAATGATAAGTGAGGGGCTTTTTTATGGAACGTGGATCAACACTTTTTTTAAAGGCAGCTGTTTTTCTTATGGGAATCCCAGTGCTTGCTTTGTGCATATTTGCAGTGCCTGAGATCGCGAATTTTGCAGTTGAATTATATCCAGATCATACGTATTTAAAATATCTTTTTATCATCGATTTGTATGCATCGGCGATACCTTTTTACATTGCTCTGTATCAAGCGTTTAAACTTTTAAAGTATATTGACCAGAATAAAGCTTTTTCGGATTTATCTGTAGAGTCTTTAAAGATAATAAAGTACTGTGCACTCACGATCAGCAGCTTGTATGTGTTAGGGATGCCACTTTTTTATCTCCTTGCGGAGAGAGATGATGCCCCAGGTATCATAGTAATCGGAATGGTCATGATTTTTGCCGCCATGGTGATTGCCGTGTTTGCTGCAGTTCTCCAAAAGCTTTTAAAAGAGGCTATTGATATAAAATCTGAAAATGATTTGACAGTCTGAGGTGAATAACAATGGCGATAATTATTAATATTGATGTGATGTTGGCGAAAAGAAAAATGAGCGTAACAGAGCTCGCGGAGAAAGTTGGAATCACAATGGCTAACCTATCTATATTGAAAAATGGAAAGGCAAAAGCCATTCGATTATCCACGTTAGAGGCGATTTGTAAGGCATTAGATTGTCAGCCTGGTGATATTTTAGAATACCGAGAGGAAAGTATACCTGAATAGGGGAGGGTTAACCATGGACGTTAATAATCCGATTATTGATAATATCGCTAACCCCCATGAGCTGGAGAGAATGTTTAGAGAAGAACCCGAAGTTTTTAAAAAATCATTTTCTCACGCCTGGGAACAAAATCCGGATTCGCATGTACTTGCCGTTTGGTATGAAAGGTTGCATTTCAAGGAGAAGGTACATAAGGAGAAAGCTTCCTTGTTTCAGAAAGATTTCATATCCATGGGCATCTTAGCCATTCTAGCCGGGATCATGACAAGGATCCTATTTCATTTTGTCGAAAAGGAAGCTATAGCCCCAATTAATCTTGCATTTGGTGTACTTCCCTTCATTGCCATCTATTTTGTAACCAAGAATATGCCGAATAAAAAGGTTCTGTACACCTTAGCATCGTCATTCCTACTCTCCGGAATATTTCTGAATCTGTTGCCACTAGAGTGGACTGACAGTATTATTCTGGCCTATATACACTTACCCATATTCTTATGGGTAGTCGTGGGGCTTGCATTTACAGGAAATGACTATCGCAATGGCAGAACAAGAGTAGCCTTTCTTAAATTTAACGGAGAATTCGGCATACTCTATGCCCCCATAGCAGTTTGCGGCATGCTGCTATTTGGAATAACTATGCAGTTATTTACATTTCTCGGTATGAATATAGAAGATTTTTATTTTAGAAATGTTGTTGTATTCGGGGCTGCCGGTCTCTCTATCGTGGCTACATACCTAGTATCAAGGAACCTTAAACTTGCCAAAAGTATTATTCCCTATATAGCCAAAATTTTTAGTCCTCTTGTGCTGGCAACCTTGTTGGTCTATCTGATAACGGTTATTGTGGTCGGGAAAAATCCATTCTTGGATCGAGATTTCCTTCTATCGTTCAACGGAATACTCCTTGGTGTGTTGGCCGTTACCATATTCTCCATTACCGAAAGCGGCACAGACGAGAAAAAGAGCATTTCGGATTATATCCATTTTGCCCTCATTGTCCTTGCTCTGATCATAGACAGTGTTGCTTTATCCGCCATCGTGTTCAGGCTTTCTTCTTATGGGATTACGCCCAACCGACTTGCAGTTCTAGGTGTAAACCTACTGATCTGGGCCAATCTCGTTTGGATCATGCTCTCCTATTGGCCGTATCTGCGAAATAAAACCGGACTATTGGCCATCCAAGATGCCGTTACGAAGTATTTGCCGATCTACGGGCTGTGGGCAGCTTTCGTTGCATTTACTTTTCCTTTATTTTTCAATTAGAAGTATTAGCTGGGAACATGGATGTAAAGTGAATCCATTGTGTTCACTGTGAACGATAGTTGAATATGTATGTCAGAAAGGGCTACCGGGTTAATCGGTAGCCTTTTCGACGATAAGCAGAGGGGCAATTTTCGCCAACAGAGAAGGTTTTTTGTGAGTATCTGTCGAATTATTTTACCTTATCAACATACAATTACGAACTAATAGAGAACTATTTCGCAACAAGCAGGGAGCAGATCGCCGAGGCAACTGCTCCCTGCTTGAGATTGAAGCTGCTTATTAAATGAAGGTCATCGAGTTATTTGGAAAATTTGCACTTGCGTGGGGGGGACCTACTTGAGAAGAGTGCTTGAAATGTATCGTGTAATCGTAAATTGGATAGAGAGAAGCATTGTTCGAAAGTTAATTTTGTATATTTTACTCGTGAGTGCTGTGATGTTCACGGGTTCCGGACTATTTGCTTATTGGCAAACGAAAGAGATGTTTCTGAACAATCTGGAAAAACAGCTGACTAGCGATGGGGATGCAATAGCTTGGCGGATCAACGATTTTTTTAAAGAGAAAGGCTCGATTGTACGGCAAATGGGGGTTAACTCTACAATATTGTATTATTTGAAAACCGTTGAAGAACGCGGCGATGCCCGAACAAATCCGTATTACAAAGAAGTTATGTCAACTCTGAATGGCATTATGCAAACTGACGATACACTAGGTACAGTCTGGATTGTCAGTGATCGTGGGAACTTTTTGTTAGCGAATGGTTCACTGCTCACGGGCACAGACTGGAATAAAAATTATCGCGAGTGGTACGATCCGGCAACGCGGCTTAGTGGCTATCAGGAAGTTTTTTATTCATCCCCTGCGTACAGCGCAGCGACCGGTAAGTTAAACGTTGATATTGTCAAACCAGTCTATGATAAAGATCACATTGTCGGATATGTCGGAATTTCAGTATTGTTGAAAGATTTTCCTCGTATCATGGAGTCATATAACCCTGGTGAAAACGGATACACATTCCTGCTATCATCGAATGGGAAAATGGTGTATCACCCAGATCCCGTTACGTCGATGAAAGATGATGTGGACAAGATGCCTAACGCATTGGGAGCTCTAGCCAAACAAATGCTCGCTGGAGACAAAGGCTTTCAATTGGTGAATGTTAATAACCGTAATGAGTTTGTTTACTATGGTCCAGTCGTATCCACGGGTTGGTCTGTAGCGGTTGCTATTCCGCAATCCGAGGAACAACAGCTGCTCACGCACTTTAGCCGATTAACCTTGTTATATTTTCTTGTCTCCGGGCTGCTGCTTTTAACAGTTGTGTATTGGTTAATGAGGTCGATGCTCAAGGAAATACCGGCAATTTTGGCGAAAATCAGAGAAATTTCCAAAGGGAATTTGCAGGTTACAATCGATGTCAAATCACATAACGAAGTGGGGCAGATGGCGGCTGCGATAACACAAATGGCTGGACAGCTTCATCATTTTAAAGAACATCTCGAAGAACTGGTAGACACTCGAACTTGTCAGTTTAATGAAGCCAAGGAACTCGCGGAGAAGGCTAACCGCACTAAGAGTGAGTTTTTGGCCAATATGAGTCATGAAATTCGAACTCCGATTAATGCGATCATGGGATATAACTATTTATTGCAAAAAACACCGTTGTCCGACAAACAAATGGAATACGTCAATGCGTCGATACAGACCGCCAAAGCCTTATTGACGATTATTAACGATATTTTGGATTTCTCGAAAATCGAGGCACAGAAAATCGAGATCGAGAAGATTGATTTTGATCTTTATGGGGTATTGAGCAACATTTCCAGCATGATTGGCTTGAAAGCGATGGATAAAGGATTGAAAGTTCACATTTTCGTTCATCCGGATGTGCCACAAGTGTTAAAGGGAGACCCATTCCGTCTAAACCAGATTCTATTAAATCTGGCGAACAATGCCGTGAAATTCACAGCCGATGGAGAAATACAGATTGATGTGAACCGGATCGCAGCAACGCCCTCGGATAACGACATCATGCTCCAGTTCGAAATCACAGATACAGGAATTGGCATATCGGAGTCACAGCAAGAGCTTCTGTTCAAAGAGTTTTCTCAGGCTGATATGTCCACTACACGTAAATATGGAGGGACAGGACTTGGTCTTGTCATTAGCAAAAAACTGCTCGAGATGATGGGCGGAACCATAGGCGTCGAGAGTAAAGTTGGCGTTGGCAGTAAATTTATCTTTACCGCTAACTTTGGATTTGGATCGGATGCCATTTTGAGGGAAATACCAAGGGATAATCTGAGGATTTTGCGGATTTTGTCAGTAAGCAAGAACACAGAAATGCAGCTTGTATTGAAGAACCAATTGGAGCAATTTCAATTCGTGGTCCGTCCGGCGTATTCAGTCGCTGAGGCTATCGACATTATACAGCAGTCTGACGAATTCGATTTAGCGCTGATCGATGCCAGAATGGATCATGTTAAGAACGTGCCGCTAACTGAACGGAAGTTACTCTTGATCGAAGCAGTCGGGGGGCATTCTCAAATTGCCGCATCTATCGAAAATGAAGAGATTCGAAGAATTCCCTATCCTGTTAGCTCATCACAGCTATTTGACACGATCGCTTCGAAAATTAATTTGCCTTTGATGACAGATGTATCAGTCCGAACAAACGATAAACGAGAGAGTTCATCCACCGTTCTATCGGGGGTTCGCATTCTGCTTGTCGAAGACAACGAGATCAATCAATATGTGGCTAAAAGTATTCTCGAGGATGCCGGAATTATTGTCGAAGTCGTGGAAAACGGCAAATTAGCTGTGGATAAAGTATCGGCTTTTACCTACGACGCTATCTTGATGGATGTGCAAATGCCAGTTATGGACGGTTTTGAGGCAACAAAAGCAATCCGGCAATTAGAAGAAGAGGGACTGCCCAAATCGACAATCATAGCAATGACTGCGGATGCTATGAAAGGCGTAGAAGACAAAGCACTCGAGTCGGGTATGGACGCATACCTTACAAAGCCAATCGAGCCAGCACAATTGTTCGCCACTTTGCAGAGGTTAGTGCTTACTTCGAAATCGAAAAGTGGATGACTCAAAAACTGCGGAGTGTGCTTAAATTCTAACTTTAAAATGAAAGATAGGGGATTGCATGGGCCAAGTCAAGACTACTACAGCATGTTTCTTGATCGCTGGATTGGCGGCACTAACCATTGGCTGTGAAACTAGCCAGATATCAAATCCATCTGTGCCTTCAGAAAGCCTGTCGAGTGCAGCTCCAATTTCGATTAATGTCCTTGCCTTACAATCTTCTGACAGCGATTATTTGGAGAAATTGACCAAAGAAAAATTTACACCGGATACGGGAATAAACGTTCATTTTGTAAAGGAAGCCTATGTCAACATGGCACAAACCTCGATTGCCGCGCTTTCCAATGGAAGCAAGGAGTATGATGTTATCCAGCCCTATGTGCAAATGATCCAAACGGTTATTTCTGGTAATTGGCTGGCTTCCTTTGATGATTTGGAGAAGAAATATCCGAATGTGCCCCTAATAAATAGGGATGATTATATTCAAAGTTATCAAAATTTATATAAAAAAGACGGAAAAACCTATTCCATCTTATTTCAACCGGATACACGAGTCCTTTTTTATAACACAGAGCTATTAAAGAGAAATGGCTTGGAACCTCCGAAGTCATGGGATGAAGTTGTGAACATGGCTGCGAAGCTGACAGATCGAAATAAAAATCAATGGGGTTTCATTTCCTCTACGTCGAAGGAAGGTTGGATTCCGCATACCTGGATCCCTGTACTTTATTCGGCAGGTGTCGAAGGCTTTGATCCGCAGAATCTCCCCAAGCTAAACACAGAGCAGGCTCAAAAAGCGACCCAATTATATGTGGATCTTATTCAAAAGTATGCGCCGCCTGAATCCCTGAACATTACGGGAGACGAGGTCATGGACTACATGAAAAAAAAGCAGGTGGCCTTCGCGCTTGAAGTAACCGCCTTTTGGGTACAAGGATACAGCTCGATTTCCTTCCCGACCCCATCTCCGGATGTTCAGCGACATGGTACAGGCGACACTGGGGGATGGTCTTTTTCAGTCGTCAAAGGGGACAAAGAAGAAGCGGCATATCGCTTTGTGCAATGGGCTACCAGCGAAGATGTGCAATTGAAAGTTCAACTAAATGGCCGTCACAGTCCAGGTATTACCAAATTGTGGTCTGATGAGAGATTTACCTCCCAAACGCCAAATTGGAAAGGTAGCCTAGAGGCGGTAACAGGTGCAGACGCTTTTGCTCCATATCCGAACAATCCAGCAATCATCGATACGTTGTGCAATTACCTAAACGGTATGTTGTACGGAAAATATACAGTCGAGGATGGACTTTCTCATGCGCAGGAGGATATTTCTAATTTGATGATAAAGGATGGCTTAGTCAAATAGAAATAGGATTACAGAAGCGTTTACTTTATACAGCAAAATAATATGATGCTGAATTTTTATACGAATGCAACAAGGAAATAAGATAATTTCAATAGAATTTAAGTAGAGGACTATTTAAGCGTAAAATCAAAAGAGAACCCGGGAGGTTACGGAATATGTTGAACTTAAAGACGGCACCGTTTCATTTGATGGATGAAGACATCCAATGGGTAGAGCAAACTATCGCCTCCATGAACCTGGAAGAAAAAATTGGGCAACTTTTTATTAATTTAGGAAATCGTCATGATCCGGTTTATTTGCAGGAGCTGCTGGATAAATACCATATTGGAGGCGTGCGCTACAATCCGAATACTTCGGAGAAGATCTATGAGCAGAATAAATATTTGCACACTCATAGTAAAATTCCTCTCCTGATCGCAGCTAATATGGAATCGGGAGGCAATGGCGCTTGCACAGACGGAACGATGATCGGTACGCATGTGCAGATCGGTGCAACCGGAGATCCGAATTATGCTTACCAAATGGGGTATGTAAGCGGGGTTGAAGGGGCGGCGGTAGGCTGCAACTGGACGTTTGCCCCCGTGGTCGACATTAACTATAATTGGCGCAACCCGGTCACGATGACACGCTGTTTCGCGGATAATCCAGACGATGTGTTGGCAATGTCGAAAGCCTATTTCAAAGGCATTGGTGAAAGCGGTTTCGCGGCGGCAATGAAGCACTTCCCTGGTGACGGGGTTGACGAACGAGATCATCATTTGCTGACAAGTGTCAACACCCTGTCCTGCGAGGAGTGGGACCAAACCTTCGGCAAAGTTTACAAGGGAATGATTGAAGAGGGCGTGCAAAGCGTGATGGTCGGCCATATCAAGCTGCCTGCATATTCGATGCGGCTTAATCCGAATTTGGCGGAGGAAGATCTGCTTCCGGCCACGCTGTCGCCGGAACTTGTGACGGGACTTTTGCGGGAGAAGCTTGGGTTCAATGGGCTGGTGCTTACCGATGCCTCACGAATGATCGGTTTAACTTCCGCTATGAAACGCTCTGATATACTGCCGCGAGCGATTGCGGCGGGCTGCGATATGTTCCTGTTTTTTAACGATCCGGAAGAGGATTATCAGTTCATGATGGACGGCTATAAGAACGGCGTCATTACGGAACAGCGTCTGCATGACGCCCTGCGGCGTATCCTCGGGCTCAAGGCTTCTATCGGCCTGCATCGCAAACAACAGGAGGGTACGCTGGTTCCTCCAAAGTCGGCGTTAAGCCGAATCGGCTGCGGCGAGCATTTGACCGTTGCGGAGGAAGTGGCAGATCGCTCGATTACATTGGTGAAGCAAACTCGCCCCGACTTACCAATCCGGCCGGAAACGCATCCGCGGATTATGGTATACATTCTGGGGGACGAGGTGATGTTTTTCGGACTTAAGCAGGACGGAGTCCGTACGCTAATTGCGGAGGAGCTCAAGCGGGCTGGTTTTGAGGTTACGCTTTATGAATCTCCGACAGCTGAAGCGGAACGAATAAAGCGGGAGAGACCCGGCGAGCCAGTTGCCGTACAGTTCTTCAAACGGCAAAAGGTAACGGAGTTCATCGAGTCGTACGATGTGGTATTATTGTTTGCAAATGTCCAGCAATTTGCGCAAGAGAACTATGCCAGAATCAAATGGCTTTCTCCCATGGGATCGGAAATTCCTTGGTACGTCGCCTCGTTGCCGACGGTATTCGTTTCGCTGCACAATCCTTTCCATTTGTATGATGTGCCGATGGTTAAAACCTATATCAACGCTTATGAGCCCTCCCGGAACATCATCCGTCAAACGATATCGAAGATTATGGGGGACTCTCCCTTCAAAGGAGTCAGTCCTGTGGATGCGTTTTGCGGCGTGAGGGATACGCGATTTTAATCAGCTTCTGCCAAACTTGTGACTATAACATAATAATCGACCAGACAAGGCTGCCGGTAGATCGGTGGCCTTTTCTCATGTTAAGGGCAGGATAATTCATTAATTTTGTGGAATATTGTGGATGGAAATTGATGAAGGAATATTAACTAAACAGAGAGACTTTGGAGGGTAAATCTGTAGTAGCTTTAGGTAATAAATGATGGGGGAGATGCAAATGACACCTTTTACAATTTCTACAGCAAAAAGAGTGGAAACAGCTGAAACTAATACACTTCAATCACGTTTATCTGCCATTAAGAATCTAGATGGAAACCCACAGGATGTACATATCGAGAAATTTGGCAGTGCTACTGCCTTTATTGTTAAAGGAATTCCGGATCCTTATTTCAATTCTGTTAGGGGATTGGATAGTTCTACAATTGATGTTCTAGATGACATCATAAAATTCTATCGTAACTATAACGCCTCTTGCAGAATTGACATTACTCCATGTGATGTTAACTCAGAACTTTTCATAAAATTGGCTGAACGGGGATTCTATCAATATGGTTTCCATTCATCGTTATATGGTATTGCAGAGGCTAAAGAGCACATGAGCGATTTAAATGATGCATTGACCGTACGGAAACTTAACGAAAATGAGTTCAGTATATTTGGTAAAATATACACAAAAGCCTTCAAAATGCCTGAATTTTTATCAGTTGCTGTAGCTAAAAACAATCATATTCTTTATAACAAAACGGGGTGGCATTTTTATTTAGCTAGCTATAATGGCATACCTGCAGCTATAGCAGTTCTGTTTGTTCAAGATGGAGTAGGCTCACTTGCTGCTGCGGCAACGTTGCCAGATTTTCAGGGAAGAGGTTGTCAATCTGCTTTACTGTCTACACGGATAAATGAAGCAGCACAACTTGACTGTGATCTGATCGTAAGTCAGGCGAGTTTTGGGTCAATTAGTAAGGCTAATATGGAGCGTATAGGGTTGCGGACTGCTTACACGAAATCATTATGGAGAGCATTACCGGAGTGAGTGAGCAACATATATGATTCCGATTACTTTTTCAGGAGGTCTCTATGGGTAGTTTCCATTTTATAGGAATTAAAATATCAAGAACAGTTACTTCAAACATAACAAGCACAAATGGCACCTAAATGGGTGCCATTTTTCTTCTTTAAATGATTTTCGCATCACCTTGGAAGTGAATGAAGGGAGTTACACTGGGAACCTTATGGAGGAAGCATATTTACATAAGTAATATAATGGCATTTCACCTTTTGCACAGAAAGGAATGATTAGAATGATACATTACAGACTCAACTGGTGGAAACTTGGTTTGGCGTTCCCCTTGCTCTTCTCGCTGCCGCTTCTGCTCCCAGTTTCATCCTTCGGGAAGACGATCGATTCGATTCAAACGTTCTATCAGAGTTCCAAATCAGGTAAGCAGATCAATTTCGTCGGTGATAGTACGACAGATGCCGCGCAGGGACTATATGAACAGCTGGCCGAGTTCTATGTGGCTCCCGGAGGCGTTCTCGAAGGGGCACGAATCCGCAACCGCGGCTCAAGCGGCAATACGCTGCATCATTTTGTTAACCAAATCGCCACCCACGGCAATACGCTCGACAATGTGATAAGAGACCAGGCAGACTTGTATGTCATTTCTTATGGGATCAACGATATTCGGGAAAGCAGTCCTACGCAGATTAAAACCGATCTTAAGCTCGTTGTGGATAGGCTCTTGAAAGAAACACATGGTGGGGTTCTGCTGCGTATACCGAATCCATTCCTCTCAGTGAATCGCTGGAGCTATATTCATATAGACATTGAAAAAGCGCAGCTTTACTCGGATCAGCTTTGGGACGTGTATAGTAGCTTCAAGGATTATGATCCGCGAGTCGATATTCTCGATATCCCTAGCCTCGTGTTCGGACGTCAGGTTCGGCCTGAGCATCCATTCATGCAGGATACAATCCATCCGAATGAAGCAGGTTACCGTGCGATCGCAGATGCGGTCGCTCAGAAAATATCCGGCCAGCTTGTCAAGCCGAAATCAGAGGCTGTAAAACTAAATTGACTATTCCGCTTACGGGAGATAGTTACAAAATTTTACTCAACCTCACTCGCTTGTCCTTTGTAAGGTCGGTCTCGTCTTGCGCTTCCTCATCCAGGATAGCACCACTAATAAAAGGTTAACGCTAATGACCGGCAAAATAATTGAGAATGGAAGGATCTCAGTGTCATAAGTAATCAAATCTGTCAGGTGTAGAAAACTTTTCATGGATATAGCAAACAGTAATGCTCCTACAGGTAAAATGAGGGATTTCGTATCCTTTAAACCGAATATTTTGCTCAATATTTTTATAACAACATATTGAACAATAATGATCTCAAAAAGTGTAAAAATGGTCCAAATGCTGATAATGATAATCTCAATTCGTTCCAGGTATTCTCCGAATTTGACCAACTGGATGGATTGAAAAAAAGGAAACGAGGATATTTTGAACAGATTAAAGCCTAGTGTACCCAAGGATAAATACATATTGTCCCGAAAATTCACGAGGATCTTCACCTACATACGAAACGCGCGGCCGAAGATTGGTCACATTCCGAGCAACTGAAGGATCGATTGTATCCGTTTGTATTTGGTTTCCACTTTGCCGAGTCAGAGTGATTCAAAGTCTTAATGGGAGTATTTACTAGTTGAACTTAAGTTATTCAATGTAAGGACCCGACTATTGGTCAGAGTCTTAACGATGTGGCTACGGATAAATTCACCATAAAAAAAGAGGTCAACCAGTAAAAACTGGCTAACCTCTTACAATACCGCGCTCCATATGGAGTGATGAACGATGACTTTCCCTAATGACCGGAAGAGACGAATTTAAGTAAATCCTGAATCATATGGCGAAGTTCGACCGAGCTCTTGGCGACCGTTTTAAAACCGCGCAATGCGCTTGTTACCAGATGTGCCAATCTCACTGGAGGAATAGCGGTTGCGGTAGTAGGATACATTTCCAGCAAAGCGGCAAGCAAGACTTCCAATTTGCCGTAGCTTGTGTCGAGCGCCTCCCGGGCAAATTGGTATGAGCTGTCCGTTATTTCTTTATATTCCGGAGAGTGCAGCGATTCGTCGAAATTACGGATCGCCCATACTTCAAGGGCAAATAAAATTTTGTCTTTCGTAGTTTTTTGGGACAACAGCCCTTTCTCAATCTCCTCTATGAGGATATCGCCGTGGTGAACAATCGCGGCGTTGAAAATTTCCTCCTTACTCTTAAAGTACAAATAGAGACCTGCACGCGAAATGCCCGCGGCCTCCGCAATTTCATTCATTGCTACCCGTTTGTATCCGTACTTGAAGAACACCTCTAACGCCGTTGCAATAATATCCAGTTTCTTTTTATTGTCCATATATCCATTTTATACACTTTACAAACTTTGTCCAGTTGTATAGTATAGACACATAGACATTTTATGTTTTGTGTCTAATTAAATTTCAGAGGAGCAAACAACATGACAACCGAACAAAAACCGTTGCTGTCGGGATTTGGACCCAAAACGACTGCGCAAGAGGTACTGGCTGGACAAGACCTTACTGGAAAATTGGCAATCGTCACAGGCGGACATGGAGGCATCGGGCTGGAAACAACGCGCGCACTTGTAGAAGCCGGTGCAACCGTTATTGTCGGCGCCCGTGATATAAATAAAGCGCAAGAAGTGCTCGAACCGCTGAAAAATGTCGAGGTGATTCGACTCGATCTTGCGGATCCTGCCTCAATCGACGCGTTTGCCGCCGTATTCCGCAGTTCCAATCGTGCTCTCGACATTTTAATTTTGAATGCAGGCGTTAGTTTCCCTCCGACGATTAAAGATGAGCGGGGATTCGATACCCATTTCGCGACGAATTACCTAGGACATTTTCAACTTACGATCGGTTTATGGGAATCGCTGAAGCGATCGGGGAACGCTAGGGTTGTTGCTCTTTCGTCGATCGGCCATATGGCAGGACCTATTGATTTTGACGATCTGCATTTCAATAGGAGGCATTACGACAAGGTTGTCTCCTATGGCGAATCGAAGACCGCGTGCTCGTTGTTTGCCATTGAGCTCGACAAACGAGGAAGAGGACACGGAGTGCGCGCTTTTGCGGTTCATCCTGGTGCCATCCTATCGGGTTTGGCCCGACACTTGAGCAATGAGGATTTAGCCGCTTGGGGAGTAGAACGGAACGAAGATGGCACCTATAAGTCTTCTGGAGGTTTCAAAACCGCTGAGCAAGGCGCGGCTACTTCCGTATGGTGCGCAGTCAGTCCGATGCTGAACGGCAAAGGAGGCGTTTATTGCGAAGACGGTGATATCGCGGAGGTCGTATCGGACGATAGCCCGCTGCAAAGTGGAGTCCGTTCGTGGGCTATCGATCCAGTGATGGCAGAAAAGCTTTGGACGATCAGTGAAGATCTGCTGCACATTCCTCGTGGAACGATTTCTCGGAGTCTCGATTGATTCTCATTAGAATAGAACAAATAACTTGGTGAGATGGAGGGAGACTAAAAAATAAAAACAGTCGTTCGACACAGATAAGGTTTTACACAAAGGTGTCAATTTGAACTATGAAAAAAACACCTAATGAGATTCCGCTTACGGTAACAATCGGTGGTGAACTGACTGTAAACCGGATTGGGTATGGCGCTATGCAGTTGACCGGACCGAAGGTCTGGGGCGACTATCCTGATCGCAATAAAGGGATTGCGTTGCTGCACGAGTTGATCCATCAGGGCGTCAACTTCATTGATACCGCAGACGTATACGGTCCACACTCTAACGAGGAACTCATCCGCGAAGCACTTCACCCTTATCCAAAGAATCTTGTGATCGCCACCAAGGGCGGTTTCGTAAGGGGCGGTCCGGAGTACACCGACTTGAGCGCTGTGGGTAATCGGAATTACTTACGTCAGTGCGCGTTCATGAGTATGCGGCGTCTGGGTGTCGATCACATCGATCTCTACTATTTGCATACACCGACGATGACAGACGTGCCTTTCGAGGAGATCATCGAAACACTTGCAGGAATGCGAAAGGAAGGTCTAATCCGGCACATTGGCCTGTCCAACATCAGTGCTGACCAGCTTCGGACGGCAATGAGCATCACCGAGATCGCCGCTGTCACGGCTCATTACAACATTGGTACCCGGCTCGGCGCAGCATTGCTCAAGGTGGCAGATGAAGCCGGTATCATCTTCTCGCCGCGGCATCCGGCTGCCGTGCCATCGGGCGAGGAAGGCAAAAGGTTCCAAGACGTTCTTGGCCCCATAGCGGAGATACATCGCGTCACAATCCAGCAACTCGCCCTAGCTTGGCAGTTGCATCGTTCGCCGCGGATGCTGCCAATCCCCGGGACAACCAGTATTGATCACCTTAAGGAGAATCTCGCAGCTGTGAGCATCCGTTTGGCGCCGGAAGAAGTAGCAGCAATAACCAAACTTATCCCTGAGGACGATTGATAACATGTAGATAAATTGGTAAAGCTAGTTAGTCATTAAGTTATGCGGAACGTTAGCTTAATAAGGCAGACAAACCAAGCAGGCGCCGCGGCGACCTGCTTGGTTTATTGAGGTGGAAAGGCAGATATTATTGTTATTCAACGGGATTGTCATTGGTATAGGATAGTAGAATCCTACAGCATTCTTAGCGGTAGAACAGAGTTGAATTGATAACTCTGTCTGCCAGTGGCGATGTCCGACCAAGCAGACGCCATCCGGCATCGGACATATCCTGCTCATTTATCGCTTCATACATCAGTTGGCGAGTGCCTTCCGCCGTACGAATTGCCACCAAGGTGTCCGCATTCGTGCGGCGGATTTGCTCAAGCACTTTGTCCTTACGCGATACAAGGCTTGCGATAAACACGTGCTGGTACGAAGCATAATCGAACAACGCTCCGTCTTCCAGTACAACATGCACCTTATCGATTAGGCCGATCCGTTCCAACAATAAACGCGCAGCCTCACATGCGTACGGATCAATATCCACACAAATGACGCTCATATTCAGCCTCAAATGGAGCATCACAGCACTCAGCGGTAAAGGTCCACTTCCGACAAAGACGATAGGTGAAAATATCTCTTCCGGCCGACTGAGCCTGCCGAGTTGCTTTAGCTCTTCACCAACAAGAATTTCATAATTCCCCCAGTTTTTATATCGGAAAAGACTGGCTAATCCAAGTTCGAACTGATTGCAGAGGTGACGGGAGTCGAACAACTCCATCTGGAACTCGGCTTCAGACAGCTTCTCAAGCAAACTTTTCTGCAAAATGGCGATGTCTACATTACCTATGACATACCTGATTTCTTCTGGTGTGTATGGTTGCCTGATCACCTGTGCCAGGTTAGAAATTGTTTTCGTGATCGCGGGATTTGAAGGGGTTAGATCCGACTCTCGGTGAAGAATATCATAGGTCTTCTTAACAAGTGTAATCAAATCTGATATCCGCTTAGATGGTGCGGTTATAGAATTTTCCATAAGCGATTACCTCCAGTCCAGTTTCGTTCAATTGCTTGAACCCAATATATATTCGGTCTATTAAAAAAGAGAACCTACCGTGGTACAATAGATTACTATCACGGAGTTTAACGGATTCTGAGGGGGCAAGGTTGTGGATATTAAAAAAATTATCGTGACTGGACGGATGTACAAAGATCTAGAGAGGCTAGCTTTATTAGACACGAAGAGGGAGTATCTGTTTCTTCCAGAGGCGCAGGTAAGTCCGAATCACTTCGACTGGGCTGATGGTTATGTGGCATTTAAACCGACGGAGTCGTTTCATTTTGGTAGGTTACGGTGGGTTCATGCGCTCGGAGCTGGCGTGGACTCATTTTTATATAATCGTGAATGGAAAAAGGATGTATTATTGACGCGTACGATCGGCAGCTTCGGACGAAAAATAGGCGAATATTGCTTAAGTTATATCCTTGCCGATGTACAGCTTCATGATAATTTTCAACAGTATCAGACCCAACGACAATGGCTGCCTTCACAGCAGAAGCTACTGCAGCAGCTGAACATTGTCATTTTCGGTACCGGAACGATCGGTACGGAAGTGGCAAGGATGCTTAGAACATTCGGGGTAACCGTATACGGAATTTCTCGCAGCGGCGCTTCGAACTGTCATTTTGATAGGGTCCTTCCGATTACCGAGGTGCACGCAGTGTTAACACAAGCCGACTGGGTTATTAACACGCTGCCCTTAACACCAATGACCGAAAGATTATTCGAAATGCGATTGTTTTCCTGCATGAATGGTGCAGGTTTTATTAATGTAGGCCGGGGAGCTTCTGTAGATGAACATGCACTCCTTGGGGCGATTGAACAAGGTCAGGTGCGCAGAGCTGTTCTTGATGTATTTCGTGAGGAACCTCTGCCCGTACAATCGCCGATGTGGTCTCATCCGAATGTGGTTATTACACCGCATATTTCTGCCATTACCGGATTGGATGAAGCGATGAACGAATTGCTCGCCGTGCTAGGAGAAATGGATAGCGGACAAGAACGAATTAGCCATTCGGTGGAAGTAAGCCGTGGATATTAGATCAGATAATTCGGAAGGCGATTTTATATCGATCCTTTAGGATACTTCAGGTGGATAGTCATGTAAGCCGCTATTTCCATTCTATTCGATCAGTCAGACGAATAATCTATAATGTTGCGATCGTGGCAAACCTTAGCCATCTTTAGCTGAGCTTAAGGAGGACATGTACATGAAGATTCCAAAAAACGAAAGAGAATTGACTGCTCAGTGGCTGCAGGAGATTTTTAGTGATTATGGGACGCTTTCTGATTTCGAGGTTGAACCTGTTTTTGAAAACACGGGGATGACAGCTCCGCTTAAACGAGTCCGTCTAACATTTGATTCGAACGCCGAATCAGGAGCTCCGAAGTCTGTGATTGTAAAATTCGCATCGCAAACGGTGCCTGATTTCATTCATCATTACTTTTATGCATCTGAGCATGGCTTTTATCAATCCGACCTTGCAGAACCAAGCCTATTTCCGCTTGCTAAATGCTACTTCAGTTACTGCAATCCAGAGGAGAGATCCTTCATTCTTGTGCTTGAAGACCTATGTCAGTATCACTCTGGAAGCTCGGAACATGGAGTCATTGAGCAACGCTTGATGAATACGGTCACATTCCTTGCACGGCTTCACGGAAAGTGGTGGGAAAAGCCAATTCCAGATGCACCATGGATAAAAGGGCACGTGAGTCAACTGTCTATCGCAACCCGCGAGTACTTCAAGCCCGGCATTCTGAAACTCTCCCAAGCTGTGCAAGATGATTTCTTAGATTATGTATCAGTGAATATCGACAAAATCATAGCAGCGGCCAGGCGTCTTCAAAGTTCTGAGACTGAAGCACATGTAACCTTTATCCACGGGGATTGTAATTTTGGAAATTTGTTCTTTGATGATAACGATGAGTTAGCCGCTGTTATTGACTGGCAAATGACAGCAAGGATCAAAGGGGCTTACGATTTGGCTAATTTGCTCGGCAAATCAATACCCTCCAAGCTCCGTCGAGAAACCGAACATAACCTGCTAAATCACTATCATAGCGAATTGAGAGATAGCGGTGTGACTGGATACAGCATGCACGAGCTTCGCCGCGATTATTCTATTGCGCTTTTTTACTGTGGATTTAGGATGTTAGAGGCTCGTGGATATTTTTTCACTAATACGGAAGAACAGATTCGAATGATCGAAGAATGCTTAGACCGTGTAAAAACCTCCTTTGAAGATTGGAAGGTATGGGAAGCTGTCGGGATCGTTTGAATTGCGTCAAGGCTGTCGACACGATCGACAGTCTTTTTTATTTATCTTTAGTGCAGCTAAGTCTGAAAACAGGATTGAATGATCGTAGAAAATTTGATGAATTTAGTAAAATTGAGATTACAATATGATAAAATTTATATAAACTTAATATACAAGACGATCCGTGCTTGCGTGCTTTTATGAGTAAACAATGACGGCATACAGAAAGAGGGGGAAATAGGTTCATATGATCTCTAGAAGACAGTTTGTCAAAAGATTACTTGCAGCCGCTGTTGCATTAACCGGTGGTGGGACTCTGCTTATGCAAATCTTGAAAGGCCGGGAGACGAACGGACCCGTAGTTGAGGCTGCGGGACAGGAAGCAATCCCCCAAGAATCCGCTCAACCAGATCCGGTCGCCTCTGAAGACAATCGACTAATGCTATCCTTTTTCCTTCTTAGTGATGTGCATATTTCCAACAATGGAACCTCTACGATTACGGATAAGCTTCATTCGGCGTTGAAAGATATTAGTCGCTTCGAGTCGCCGGTAGATACGATTGTTTTCGGAGGAGATATCACAGATGTAGGCCGGGAACAGGATTATAAGCTTTTTCGAAAAGTTTTGGATAACTACAAGCTGCCGCCACTATACGCAAATATGGGCAATCACGACTATTACGACATTTGGATAAACGGTAAGGGAGACTGGTCCGCAGAAACGGTGCCCAATGGGAAAACCGATGCGATGGCCCGTGAACGGTTCATGAAGTTCTTCGGCTACAAGGATAAGCCGTACAAGGATGTCTGGATCAATGATGTTCATCTGATTATGATGTCCCAAGAGACGTATGTGCAGGAGAAACCAGAGGTCGGGGAGGGCGCATGGTATTCGGATGAGCAGCTTGCTTGGCTCGAGAATTCGATGAAATCCCATGCGGATGGAAAGCCCGCTTTCATCTTCATCCATCAGCCGTTACCGGCGCCGGATACGGATGGGAAACCGCCCCAATTGCTCAGAGCAAGGGAGTTTCGGGCAATCTTAGCGCCGTATAAGAATGTTTATGTGCTGTCTGGGCACACCCACCGTAACTTTGCGACGGAGAGTCACTATAATACACAGAACTCATTTCACTGGTTCAATAATGCTTCTGTCGGCAAAACACGTAGTAGCGACAACCCAAATGTAGCACAAGGCATGTACGTTCAGGTCTACAACAACGAAGTGGTGGTTCGTGGTCGAGAGTTTTCCGATCAGACATGGATCGAATCGGCTAATTACAAGGTACCTATCAGTTAATTTAACGGATTAAAGGCAGCCCCTAAAATGAAAAAATAGGGGCTGCATTTTATGTTTTTTCCGATCAAATGATTTCAAGGTTTTTCAGTTCATTTTGATTTTCCGATATGAGTCAGATCTACCTTTACTTTTACTTTAATATTCAAGTTTGAATAAGTCATATTCCAGTTCATGTTGTTCCATCTTTCATATGTTAAATGATTGCGTACCACCTTTCCTATTCCGATAGGATCTGTTTGATCTTTTTGTAATTTGGCTAACAGCTTTTCTGAACTGGTTATTATATATTTTTCAACCTGTTTTTCCAATTCTCTTTGATACTTCTCTTGAGTTATATCCATGGTGCCTGTGTATTCAAGGACGCTTCCTTTTACATCTAAAGTGATTTCGACCGACATATTTCCTGTGTTCATTTTTTTATCATTTTTAGAATTAATAGCATTTAACAAAAGCTGATAATTTTCTCCTGACTCTTCAGTCGTCATATTAATCATTAATCTGCCATTTTTGATGTCATCCATTAATAAATTAAAGATCTGTGTTTCACTTAAGTTTAGGCGTGTAACATAGTGATCTCCTTTAAAAATACCCAATCCTTTTAATTCAATGTTCTCGCCTTCAGATGAAAAAACGGGTAGTACCGGATCAATACCATCGTCATAATAATCTCTTAAAAAACGATATTTATTTGTAACTAAAGCTTTATTTTGTTTGCCTGCCTTATCCAAGAACGTGTAAAGAAACTCAGCATTATCTTCGACAGAGGGTAACTTTTTTTTTAGTAAATTCCCTGCATTTCCCTCCACGATAGCAAATTTAACGCGAGTTCCGATTTCTGGATCCCTTGTAAATGACTTCACAACATTGATAAGATCTTTTTTCAACAGTTCCTCACCAAAGAGAATCGTACCCTGTCCTCCAACTAACTTTAAATTGGTTAAATTTTGGATTTTTAGGAAAGTATCATGAACGGATTTACCGTTAGCAGTAAGCGTCATTGTATCAACCAATCCTGCTTTAGTAACAGTGGGAAAAAGGACTGTTGTTTTTATTGGATTTACATCACTTTCCGACAAATCGTAAGCACCTGCTTCAAGTATGGCCAATTCTTCAATAATATTTCTTTCTGCACAACCTGTTACTAACAAACAGCAAATTGCGATCAATACAAGTTTTTTATTATGCATGATCTGTCTCCCTAGTCATCTTTTTTTTATAAATTTGAATAGACAGGCTGCATAATACGAATATAGGTAATGCCCAAGCAATTCCGATTGAATAATTACTCAATAAGTTCAACGCTTTTTTAACATCCAACATAGAATCTGGAATCAATGCAAGTATAAAACCGCTTGCTAGTATGATAATAATCCAAACATTGGATTTTACATTTTTTACCATATTCCCGAAAAATTGCTGAGCTCCCCAATAATATATGATAGTTGTTGATAATACCTTGAAGGCATAAACACAAAAGCAAAGATTCTCAGCGCGTGAAATGAAAGAAACTTCTGTATATTCAAACAATGTCATAACAGGGTATAGATCATTTAATATTTGATCGAAGCTAAAAAAGCCAAAGCTTATACAGGTGATAATTAAATAAATGGACGTTGAGAGAATATTTCCAATAAAAAGTGCTTTCGTCCATTTTTTTTCAACAAAAGGGAAAAAAAGAATGGCAACCTCAATACCTAAGAATGCTGAATAAACACGAAGAGTCCCCTTGAAAAAATCTGTTTCTCCTTTAAAAATGAAAGGCGTGAAACGTGCAAAATCAAATTCTGGAATCAGATAAAAAAGCAAAACAATCATTGGAATCACGATGAAGAATAACGCCACAAGTGCTTTAGAAATATGGTAGATACCACCTCTTAATAATAGAAAACTAAGAATAGTAAAGAATATGACAAAAAATATGGCAGGTAATGTTGGATAAAACATTATTTTCATGATGAAGATATATTCCCTCATAATCATGCTTGCCATTCCAATCCAAACACAAATGATAAACAAATAGAAGGGCACCATTACCCACTTGGGAACTGTTTCCTCAATGATTTCAAAAATTGACCTTCCTTTACCCAGCTTATAACTGATTGCAATCATCGTAATATTCATAGTTACGAGTACGAAAATGAAAATAATACTTAACCAACCATTTGTTCCAAAATATTCGGCAGTTACTCGAGGTAATGTATACAAGACAAGCCCATTTTGGATGCTATAGAAAAGTAAAGACAGTTGAAGTAGATTGAGCCGTTC
Source organism: Paenibacillus sp. J31R30 (assembly GCF_059692115.1). NCBI lineage: Bacteria > Bacillati > Bacillota > Bacilli > Caryophanales > Paenibacillaceae > Paenibacillus > Paenibacillus sp. J31R30. Next base: position 976,908 of record NZ_JCAUAV010000002.1, read on the forward strand.
TTTCATATTGTCACCTTTAATTCCTCTCATTTTCACCATCGTTTTGCATCAAAGAATGTACCGGTTGCCCCTTTTTAATTTTATAAAAAGGCCCTCTCACAATGCCCTTCATCAAATTTTTGAAGAAGGTTGCAGAAACAGGCTTAACATAAGGTGCTGATAAATTTGTTAACCCGGTTAAGTGGATGATAAATATTCCTAATGCAAAGAAAATGCCGATATTACCCAAAAATCCTGCCATTACAATAAATAGGAACCTAATGATTCTAACGGAAGAACTCATAATATAACTGGGTACTATGAATGAAGCTATGGCCGATACAGAAACAACAATGATTAAGATATTACTGGTAACCCCAGCTTCAACAGCTGCTTGGCCGATCACAATACCGCCTACTACTCCAATTGTTTGACCAATTTTTGTAGGCAGTCTCGCACCTGCTTCTCTTAAAAGTTCAATTACTATTTCTAAAAACATAGCTTCAACGAAAGGGGCAAAAGGCACTCTACTTCTAGACTGCATAAGGCTTTGTAGAAGGGATTGTGGAATCATCTCGTAATGAAATGTACAAATAGAGACATAAAAAGCTGTAAGTACTAAGGTAATAAATAATGCGAAGTATCGTAGAATCCTAACCGCTGTTCCTATAGTCCAACGCTGATTATAGTCATCTGGTGATTCGAAAAAATCAGAGAAACTGGAAGGCGTACAAAAAATGTTTGGACTATCCTCGACAAGTCCAATTATCTTTCCAGCATATAGTTTTGTCACAGCAATATCTGGTCTTTCCGTGGTATAAAATTGAGGGAATGGGGAGTTTTGATGATCATCTAACATTTGAACCAAAACATTGGAGTCAGTTATGGAATCAACTTTAATCGATTGAATCCTTTCTTTCAGATGATTTACAAAATCCATTTTTGCAATACCTTCAATATAGATGATTAGAACTTTTGTTCTTGAAATTTCCCCGACAGATAACGTAATCATTTTTAAGCGAGAACTTCTGACTCGTCTTCTTATCAACGATACATTCGTTTTTAATGCCTCATTAAAAGAGTCATGTGGCCCACTGATTACAGTTTCTGTTTCAGATTGTGAAATGGCACGTTCTTCAAATCCAGACACATTTATTAAATAGATATACTCCCCAGTGAACATGGTCACATTGCCGTCTAATATTCCTTGTATGATTTCCTCTTGATTATTTACTCGTTTATAAAGGGATTGTTGAAGGGATTTTCCGAAATCTTGGAATGACATTTCTCTTAATGGTGAAAGTATTTCCCACTCTAATGTGCTGGAATCTACTAATGAATTTAAATATATAAGGTGAATAGTAGCTTGATGAAATGAACGGTGAACAAGGTCAAAACTATCCTCGAATTTCGCAAGTGTCTTTTCCATATTAGCTTCTGTCTTTGTTTTTTCATTAGAAGCTTTTATATTATTATTCGACTCATGCATATGATGTGGATTCCTAATATCTGTAGTTGTATCCTTTAGGATAATTTTTTTGATTTTTGTTCGAAAGCGCACCATGTAAGTACCTACCTCTGAAATTAACATTAGCTATAATATGAACCATAAATTCTACAAATATGTATATAGACACCAATACAAAATTCTTGAATCAACAGACTATCAAGGCTTGAACGAACATCAGCGGCATTCAAATTGCAGCGCTAATCGGAATCAGGTGAATTACACGTTCTAACAAAAAAAAGCCCTGTAGGGATAATTCCCCACCAAGGCATCTTTGACATTTATCTATTCGTAGCTTGCACTTTTAATGGATTCAGGTTTCGATCGAGTCTTGTGTCAAGGTGCCTTCGGTTTTGGCAGCTTTTTGGCGTGCGCGGAACCGCCGGACCTTCATTAAGTTGCCGCAAACATTATCGGCGCAGAACCTTTTGGTACGGTTACGGGTTTCGTCATAGTAAACCGCACGGCAATCCGGATTGCCGCAAATGCGCAAGCGGGAGGGGTCACCTTCCGCAAGTAGGTGACCGAAGGAAGCGGCTATCTCCGCTCTAATACGGGACCAGCCAGATTGTAAGTAAGTGGATTCCAACCGAAACACCGAAGCCGATTCCGCGATGCGCAGAATCATCGGTCCGTCGGACAGCGCTCGGTTCAGCGCCTCTAGGTCGATAGGGTCCGTGGACTCATTCACCGTCAGTTTTTGGACGATCCGAAGCATGTGCCCCCTCAACCGTTTCAGTTGATCCAATTCATCCGCGGACGTAGCGCCCGGATAGGGAAGGTTGTGAATGGCTAGCAATTGTTCCAACCATTCCGGCTTGTCCAGTCGGTCTTCGGAATGACCGCTGCCTCTCCAGTCGTGATAGTCGCTTTTCAAAAAATCGTCCCATAACATCGCATCGCAACTCCCTTGTTTTCATGTGGAATGTCTCTATTGTAACACCCAATACATAACTTAGCTAGTGTCCATGTGGTTGGTCGATAATCTTAATCGAATCAAATGTAACTAATTAATTATTTTTAGATAGTTACTTGATAAAACAAATACTTCATGATATATTACATTCTCGTAACCAGTTAATATGAAATTAGTTGTTACAAATTGAACTCTTAAATTGTATATACTGCATAAAACTATTTTACTGGGAACAACAAAATACAAATCAAACAATAAGAAGGAGAATGAAAATGACACAAACAACTATCAACAAGTATGCTATTAGACCGTTTCAAGTGAATATTACAGAAGAGGAATTAACTGATTTGCGCAATCGTATTAACGCTACAAGATGGCCTGAGAAGGAAACAGTCTCGGATCAATCGCAAGGCGTGCCACTAGCAACAATCCAAGAACTTGCACGTTATTGGGCAAACGACTACGACTGGCGCAAAATCGAGACGAAAATGAACGCTGTGCCGCAATTCCTTACTGAGATCGACGGGTTGGACATTCACTTCATTCACGTTCGTTCGAAGCATGAAAATGCGATGCCGATCATTATTACACACGGATGGCCGGGTTCGATTATCGAGCAAATGAAGCTTATCGAACCGCTTACTAACCCTACGGAGCATGGCGGAAGCGCCGCGGATGCTTTCCATGTCGTTATTCCATCGATGCCTGGCTATGGTTTTTCGGGTAAGCCGACCACAACTGGTTGGGATCCTAAACGCATTGCGAGCGCTTATGGCGAACTCATGACTCGTCTCGGCTATGAGAAGTATGTTGCGCAAGGTGGTGACTGGGGGGCGGTCGTTGTTGACATGATGGGGGTTCAGGAACCTAAGGGATTACTAGCCATTCACACCAACATGGCTGGCGTGATTCCGGCCGACGTTGATGCGGCCATCTGGTCCGGTAACCCATTGCCATCCGGACTCTCTGACGAAGAGACGAAAACATACGAGCAAGTCATCGAAAATAAATTCTATTACGCCTTTATCATGGGAACGCGCCCTCAGACGTTGACTGGACTGGCGGATTCGCCTATCGGTTTAGCAGCCTTTATGATTGACCACGATTGGAAGAGCCTAGCCCTGATCGTGAGATCATTTGACGGAGTTAATGAAGGCTTATCACGCGACGACATTCTCGATAACATCTCGCTCTTCTGGTTTACGAACACGGCGCTTTCTGCGGCTCGTCTCTACGCAGAGAACGGTAAAGCTGGAATCTCCTTCTTCGGTGTCAAAGGTGTAAAAATTCCAGTTGCCGTTAGCGTATTCCCGGATGAGCTCTATGAAGCTCCGAAGAGCTGGGCAGAGAAGGCATACCCGAATCTAATCCACTACAACAGACTTCCAAAAGGCGGACACTTTGCGGCCTGGGAACAACCAGAGCTTCTTACATCTGAACTCCGCGTCGCATTCAAGTCGATACAATAATCAAGTAGCCTACAGCCTCACGGTAAAAAAAGTGAAGGAGTTTGCCGAGAGGCAGCTCCTTTTTGGGTTTATTGGATTAGGCAAAACAAGTTTATAAATATGAAGGGTGAAAAGAAATGGAACCAGAAGAGATTGAACTCATGGAAGCACGTTTATCTAAATTAATCAAGAAGTACCCAGGGATTACAGAAGAAATGAAAGCAATGTTCTATATGGCCTATACACGCGGATTTAGTGACGCATGGAATTCTAAACAATAAAAAAAGGGGCTTGCTTCGCAGCAGCCTCTTTTTTTTTATTCATAGGACATCGCGTTATGGTAAAAACTAAATTGCGGCTATGTATACTTAGAAGTAGAAATTTAACCGTCCGATAGTCTCCTCAAAGCTTCGGAGTTTCACACAAGTTAACTTGGAAGTTGAATGATATGGGAGTTATATACGATGCTGAAAGTAATTGAAAGCGTATGGAGAAATCCTTTTTCATTGAGATGGCTTTTCGGGCTGAAGCTCGTTTTCGATTTAGTCTTGGCAGGGGCGTTTTATTTGGAACACTCGCTCGCAATCTTTAGAACACTAAGCATTGTTGTATTCTCCTTGACGGTTTTTCTTTTCGTTAATCTATATTACTCCAGCATAAAAAAACAATGGATTTTGCACCTGCTGATCATCGATTTCTTGGTATCTGCCTCCTATGGCTATGTTTATATTGGCGGCAATTTCCCCAATGATTTATTTAACGGAATTACGGCTTTAGCGATCTTCATGTTTGCAAAAAATACCCGAGTTCTCATCATCTCTTGTATACTGTTGCTTTTGCTTTATGTGGTTACAATGGGCAGCATAGATTGGTATATGTATCAACGGTTTGATGAAACAAGCTATTATATTTCCTGTTCGTTCATTGTGTTCGCATGTATTGTGAGTATCTTGATTAAATTTCATCAAAAAGCACGTATGGACACCATACAACTGTATGCACAATTGATGCATTCCCATGAGCGGCTGCAAGAGTATGTAAGCAAGACAGAGGAGTGGGCAGCAGCGAGGGAGAGAGTGAGAATTGCACGTGATATTCATGATACGGTTGGCCATAAACTGACGGCATTGTTGGTTCAAATGCAAGTGGCACGCAAGTTAAGCAGCTTGGATACTTTACGTAGTGAGCAAGCATACTTGGAAGGTGAGGAGTTAATTAGGTCTGCCTTACAAGAGGTACGTCTTTCCGTAAGGGCTATACGAGACGAGCCTATTACATCTACATCATTGAATGAAAACCTTAAAAGCTTAGCAGAAGAGTTTACCAAATTTGCAAAGGTGCATACCATTTTTGAGGTCGAAGGTATCCCCGTCGCCCTTCCTGGAGATCTTCAATTAACGGCTTATCGAATTGTACAGGAGTCCCTTACCAACGCTCAGAAGCATGGACATGCGACCAAAGCTCTTATTTTGTTAAACTATGCCCAAACCGTTTTATCACTTAGTATACATAATGATGGAGAGTTGCCTGCTAAACTTAAAATGGGGTTTGGTTTGAAGAATTTGCAAGAAAGGGTGAAGGAGTGGCACGGAGAAGTACATTTTAGGATGGATCAGAAGACAGGCTTTGCAGTTGAAGTTAAGTTTCCTTATTCTAAAACGGAATTGGAGCGACAATATTGAAAATCCTGATTGTCGACGATCAGCGGCTGATGAGAGACGGTCTTGCGACTATCATCGGTTTGGAGCCGGGGATGGAAGTAGTTGGAACAGCCGAGGATGGGAGAGATGCTTTTGCTAAAGTAGTCGAATGGGAACCGGATGTCGTTTTAATGGATATTCGAATGCCGGGAATGGATGGCATAGAAGGATCAGAATTGATCCTTAAGCACTGTCCAAGGACGAAGGTATTGATTCTTACAACATTCGATGATGCAGAACTCATTTTGAAAGTATTGGAGAAAGGCGTTCATGGATATTTATTGAAGGATATGCCGTCGGAGGCGATAATTAGTGCTATTCAATCAGTGTACTCTGGAGGAACGGTGTTTCAACACGATATCACGAGGATGCTTCTCAAGGAATATAAAAAAATGTCAGATATGAACCTGGGTAAGGAACACTCATTAAGTAAAAATGAGCCGGATGTGCTGAGGCTTTTGACTGAACGAGAGAAAGAAGTACTCGCATTATTAGGTCAAGGACACAATAATAAAGAAATTGCTAGCTCTCTGTATCTGACGGAAGGTACCGTGAAGAATCACGTTTCCAATCTGATAGCGAAGTTGGGGTTACGCGACAGGACGCAAGCAGCTGTATTTTCCGTACGTTATCTTATTTGAATTTGGGGCATGACTTTTGGCACGGAATCATGAAGTTTATCATGGTTTACGATCAAATGTTTGGCCTCTTTTTTATGCATTTCATGACTTTTCACAGATTTGATTTCTTTTTATCCATGTTAAACTGTGAATATTAGAAAGAGTGCTTTTCGATGCAAGCCTATTCCTATTTATTAACAAACGATGAAATAAACCGTTGTTTTCAAACGGTTTATTTTTTTCTTGAAAGTTATCCGAGTGAGGCAAAATTGAAAGATGCAAACGACACATGAGTGGAAGTGAGAGTATGGAAATAGTTGAAAAAGGGAGAGATTGCATGAAAAAGGGCTGGTTTGAACTGGAAAAACATAAGCATGATAATTGTTATTGCGGTGAATGCTCTAAAATGTGGGTAATTCATATTTATTCGTATCAAATTGAAGATGAAGATGAAGATTATTCGTCACCGGATGTAACCCTGATCTTGAATACGGAAAAAGAGAACGGAAACGGTTATTACTTGATGGAATTTTCTATTTCATATATAGGCCGCGCCACTATGTTTGATGAAGCAACTGCGCTGGTCAAAAGATTAGATGAGATTAGTAGCAAAAGTGATTCAGTTAGTTTGACCGAGCATTTGGAAGTCTGCTGCGAGTTTTTTGATATGGAAAACCCAAACAAAAGTCAATCCAATTCCACTCTAAATCAAATGATTTGGAAGTCGCAGTATAAGGACACCTAAGCAGTGAGCTAATGTCGACATAGTTGCTATTTGTCACACCTACCTCTTGTAACTTATAAATTAATTGTAGATAGTTACTTGTAATTTTTTGCAGTTCGTGATAAAGTATGATTTGTAACCATTTATATTAAAATAGAGAGTTACAATTATCCCCAATAGATTCCACGGAGGTGTATTGGAGAATGAATTTAAAAAAACAAAAATTAATAATCATTGTGTTTCTTCTCATTATTTTATTGGTTGGATCTTTTACGGAAATTAATTGTTTTTTGAATTACTAAGAGAAAGAGATGGGATTCTCCATCCCGCATTAATTATTTAAATAATTATAATGGAGGGTAATAAAATGAGAGATGAATTCACATTTCGTATATTTAACAAACACGTGAATCAATTGATTAATGTTTTCAATCAATGTCCGCCGGAGAAACGCAGAGTTATTCCAGAAGGATTTAAAAACAACATTCATTGGCATTTGGGACACGTTCTCTTCATTACAGAATACGATGTACTCGGTCTTTCCGAGCAGCCTATGGGCCTTCCGGAAAACTATAAAGCCTTTTTCGCTTACGGTTCAAAACCTACGAAATGGAAAGAAGAACCCCCTGAGTGGGATATATTAATGGCCAAGCTGATCGAACTTCGAAATGTTGTCAACGAGACGTTGAAGGATAGACTAGATGAACCCGTGAAAGAGAACTCCTTGCAAGCCCAAAATATCGGAGAACTCATCTACTCGACTACGTTGCATTTGTTCTATCACCAAGGAATCGTTTACGGCATGATGAAATCTCTGAAATCGAAAGTTGCCGAGGTTCAAAGCGGGGTTAAAGATGTTTTGAAGACGGATAATGAAAACTCTGATCGTTCTTCCGACACTGCTATTTTTGCTGGTGGCTGCTTCTGGTACATGGAAGATACTTTCCAGAAGCTTGACGGCGTCTCTAGTGTGTATTCCGGCTATACGGGTGGAATCAAAAAAAATCCGACCTATAACGAAGTCGTTTCTCATACAACGGACCATCTCGAATCGGTCGAAGTACATTATAATCCGAATGTGATTACGTATGATGAGTTGCTCCGAGTTTTCTGGCGAAACGTAGATCCTACGGATACGCGCAGTCAATCAGCCATCTTTTTCACAAGTAATGAACAACAAGAGTTGGCAGAAGCATCCCGAAAGCAATTGGAAGCATCCAAAGGGTTTAATAAACCGGTTGTGACGAAAGTCGCTGCTGCAAACACGTTTTACAAAGCCGAGGACGAACATCAGGACTATTACGAAAAAGCCCGCTCAACAAAAAGGTACAGGTTGAGTGAGTTCTTCTCAGGTCGCGGATTTAATTTCTGAACACTATTTGGGGGAGTGATGGAGAAATGAAAACTAGCTCAAATCAAGGATTTAATAGAGATTTTAACAAACAAGATAAGTTGAAGACGTTGACTAAACTCCAGTATAACGTAACTCAGCATGGCATGGACGAGCAGCCGTTTGGTAACGAATATTGGGATAACGAGGAAGAGGGGATTTACGTAGATATCGTTTCGGGTGAGCCGTTGTTTAGCTCCAAGGACAAATTCGATGCGTGTACAGGGTGGCCTAGCTTTACAAAGCCATTGGAATCAAACAGCGTTGTACTTAAACGTAAAGATTTTTTGGGGACCGAGGTTAGAAGCCAGAATGCGGATTCTTTCCTAGGCGACGTGTTCAAGGACGGACCTGGACCAACGGGTTTACGATTCTGCGTGAATTCCGCAGCTATGGAATTCATTCCGAAAGCGGATCTTGAAAAAAGAGGATATGGCGCTTATGTCGCGCAATTCAGCAATAAATAAAGTGCGCTGATTTTAAATGAATAAAGGCGACTTTAGCATTCAACTTGAATGCAAAGTCGCCTTTTTCTATTATCGGATGTAATGCCTGCTCAGATGGTGGTGCATGAACGGCCGCGGCCGCTTACTACGGCATGATGCCGCCGGTTATGTTCAGCGCCCATCGTACCCAGCGAGCTCCCCCCCCAGCATTCGCAGACGATTGGCAACGGATGAGAGCATAGGTAACGAATAATGGATCAATGGAAAGTAGATAGAAATAAGGTACAAGCGCTTCCTCTTGGAAGTGATTGTACCTTTTTCTATTTCGACGAAATGTATTAGGAACCTCTCATAGAGAGGCTATTTTTCACCTTTGCTATTATTGGGACAATAATCTTTTATAAGTAGAAAGGGTTGCGAAGTGCAAACCTTCATGGTACAGGTTATAGCGGAGTGATTGCTCTGGAGTTACTCGAGCGAGTCCCGTGGACGTATTAATCGCGGCTACATTTTCGTTCAAGCGATCCATCGGATACTGCTTGCGAATTCTATCCAGCTGCTCTGTCAACAGTGTTTTCAGTTCTGGCAATGTTGGATTAGGAAGTGAAGCAGGGTACGTGTCTAACGGCGACTTTCCGGAAACGAACCGATCAATAAACCCTTCTGGCAGATGAAGCGGGAGCTTCAGTTGCGATAGCGCTAAGTACTCCGTAACGAAATAGATGTGACCAAGGTGCCAACGGATATTATTGCGGAAACCAGCGGGAATGCGATCCGCGAGTTCCTCAGTTAGGCCTTCGAATGCTTTCAGTGTTTCTGTTCTAATATTGATCAATTCTTCGAAAATAATTGTTGTCATCTATATCGCTCCTCAATTGTTTATGATTTAAATGTTTCTCTATTTTAATCCTTTATCCGACATTTCTCTTTGAAAAGAGGCGTTAAGCCTTGTCGTTCTGGACGCTTCTACCTTCATAGAACATGCGATCGGGGATTTCTGCTTTCTCTTTGGCCGTCAAATCGACCGCGCTTAATTTAAAGATTGCGGTTTTACTCCCTAGCGGGGAAACGTATCGATCCAAATGAGTTCGCCCCAGCGGCTTATCGTAATAACCTGGCACATATTTGTCCAGCATGACCTGCATGGCGGCCGTCGCTTCATCTAAATCCGTTACTCGTTCCAAGTTGCCTTCAATGATGACACTCATAAAGGCGGTATCCGTTTTAGCGGGTATCGGGCTCGTGATGGTTCCGTAATTTTCGCTGATGGTGAAACAGGCTCGAGGGTTTTGCTCGATATAAGTGATTTTTCTTCCTTCTTCGGCCCCATGAAAATAAATGGCGTTGTTCAGAAAAGAGAAATTGAGTGGAATGACATAAGGGACATCTTCTGAAGAAAGGCCGAGAAATCCAATCTGGGCTTGATTAAGAAAGTGCTGGATTTTGTCGGTATCCGTCGAGCTGCGTTTCACATTGCGAAGTGGAAACATCGTATTCATCGCCTTTCAATTAGTGGAGATTGGTAAATTACGAATCAATTGATCGTATCCAAATACTCTCGGATTTGTGCAGGTGTCTTTGCAAATTTGCTGTGCAGATGCGCTAATTTCTCCCCATTCTTAAATACCAGCAAGCTGGGAATTCCTCTGACGTCATATTTTTCGGTAAGCTCTTCGAATTGCTCGGAATCAACCGCATAGAATTGCTTATCCGAATGTTCGTTTATAATATCACCAATAAATCGTTCTAAATTTTTACAATCATGACACCAAGTTGCATCGAATTTCATGATCGTGTAGCTTTCACCATTGATTTTCTCTTGAAATTGTTGTTTTGTTTGAATCCGTTCCATGGTTATCATTTCCCTTCTCCATATATTGTGAATTAATGGTTTTCGTTATGCTCTAGAAATTTCTCGACATCGATAGCTGCCATCTTGTAATTGTAACCATTAAATTAAGTTACACTGGTTACGAGTCATACTATAACATGAACCATGACGGTTGGCAAGTAACTAGATAAATTAATTTTGGTTGTTACAAATGGAGATGCCCCACATAAAAGAAAAGGAGTTGAGGCACGATAATAGGGGACAATAAAAAAGCGAAAAGGGTATCCTCCTTAACCGATAACTAGTGCGAACACTGTAATGGGATAAGTTCTAGGATACCCTTTTTTTTTTGAATGATATTTTGAGAAGAAACTTATTTTCCGGCGTAAAAAATCAAATATTTCTCCACATTTGCTCGAATATAATTGCTATCATGTTTACCCGAACTATGATGATATTCAGATTGGATGCCACGCTGAGTGAGCAGTTGATGGAGCTTCTCCGTGCCTTCATAAAATTTATTATCATCTTGATCACCACAATCCAGATAGACCTGAATTTGTTGAAGTTTAGCAGTTTTGGCGATGATCAGCGGGTCTCTTTCTTGTCTAATCTCATCAGTAGGATACAGGAAGGTCTTCAAGTCTCCGACTTTCGAAAAATCATCAAGCCAGACAGCCGGCATATGTCCGCCTACTTTGCTAAATAAATCAGGATGACGAAATGCGCTGTGTAAACTAATAAATCCCCCCATGGATTGACCGCCGATATACCGTCCTTCACGGTTTGAAATTGTACTCAGATGGGAATCTATGAATTGTATAACTTCCTGAGTGATGTAATCCTCATATTGACCTCCGATGCCTACTTTAGGTGTGTTAAGGCCATATCCGTTATCTGCTTGAGGGGCTACGATAATGATAGGATCAATTTTGCCGGAAGCAATGAGTTCATCTGCCTTTTTCTCGATTCCAATCCCAGGCATCCAGTTGGTCTCATTACCGTTGAAACCGTGATATAGATATAAAACAGGGTACTTCTTATTGGCATCGTAACCTTTAGGCAGGTACAAACTGAGAAGCATGTCTTTACCTAAAGCGGTACTCTGGAACGTGATGCGTTTCAGCTGTGAGGATTGTGACATGTCAGCGGAGGTGTTCTTCCACTCAGGTTGTACCGACACAGCAGGTGAATATTTACTTTCCCCCAACGCATTGGCTGCTGCGACTTGATAATAATAGGTTTTGCCATCAATCAGATTGGCATCGGTATACATAGTAGTGGATATAAAGTTATGAATGGTTTCGAAACCGCTTTCAGGCATCGTGCTGCGTTGTATCACATACTTTTCGGCAGATTTGGCTGGTGTCCATGAGAGATAAGCCTCGCTGTCTCCTGCCACTACTTGTAATTGCTCGGGAATGGAGGGAATTTCCGATGCTGTTGCAGAATTCTCATTCTTCCCAAAGATCGAGGTTTCCGAGATGCTGTTCCAACCGTTTCCAGTTGAGTTACCATGCCCGAGAATACGTACATAGCGAGCTTCGATCTCTGGAAATTCGAATGTTTCCATTTCGTTAGATGTTCCAGAACTTTTCGCAGAGAACACTTTACGGAAAGTTTGTGCATCATCGGATAGCTCGATATCGAAGGATGAACTGCGTGTGTTCCCTTGATAGAAGGCCACTTGTAAGGATGAAATAGAACTTGTTGAGCCCAAGTCATACAGGACCCATTGACGATCTCCATTGGCTGACCACCGAGAGTCGAAGCGATGGTCGACCGTATTTTCAGGGACATTACCGTCATCCCCACTGGCCGTTACAGCAGCGACTTTCAACTCTACCGACTTCTTGACATGTATAAGCGGTATGTCTGACGAGGGTGAATTGCTTGAACAACCTGAAGCCGTAAGCAAAAAACTGAGAGATAACACGATTAATAGGTGAGATAAATACATCTTGTAGAAGACACCCCTTTGGAGTCGAATGGATGGAAAGTAATCTTGTTAATAACTATAACCTTGGAAAAATTTTCTTTATTGTATTTTTATGGGCGTTCATTGTGTTTTAACTAGGCAACAGAGATTGAAACTTCCACATTTGAATTACGTACAGAATTGTAAAAAAATTCAAAAGTATTTACAGCGGGAGAAGATGACTATGATTTCAGACTGGAAGCAAGCTGAAGAAGCCTTGAGGGACGTTGAGATTGTTGGTTATGAAAACAATAAACCCGTTTCCGTTGTCAGATTTTCAGAAGAGTTGCGTTGTATCGGCGTTGGGACGGATGCGGCGGTATTTTACCACCCGAACACCCCTCATTACGCATATAAGATTTATTCCGATAAAGCTTTAGAGAAATTGGACGTGGAGGCAGGCATATACGAAAGGCTAAAAGGGTCTCCTTTTTTCGCCCAATGTTACGGAACCGGACCTAACTATTTGGTATTAAGTTATGAGAAAGGAGTTACCTTATTCGATTGTCTTCTGCAAGGTGTTTCAGTTCCCGAGCAAGTGATCCAAGATATTGAGGACGCTCGCGAGTTTGTCCGAAGTCAGGGGCTGAACCCAAGGGACATTCATCTAAAAAACGTGCTTTTGCATGAGGGAAGAGGAAAGGTTCTTGATGTATCGGAGTATATCAAGGAAGGGAATGATAATCGGTGGGAGCACTTAGCGTGGGCATACAATCAATTTTATCCTCTGATAAGCGAGGTACAGGTGCCATTATGGATCTTGGAAACCATAACGAACTGGTATAACCACATCGATACGGCAAGTTTTCGAGTAGAAGATTTCTCCAAACGGGTGAGTCGACTTTTCTTTGGGGAACGCAAATAAACAGTTAGCTCAATGGAGATTATTTGGTCATTTTACGGGTAAAATAAATAGAAAATATTGTACAGAGTGGTGCAGCGTATGAGTTATCATGTAAACCTAATTGAGGACATCTAATGAAGAAAATGTGGGTTTTCGTATTCGTGGTATCATTGGTTCTGAGTGTCAGCCTGACAATCAAATCGTACGGTAATAATGACATAGGGAAATTTCTGGAGGATCATGTCAACGGCTACAGATTAACTTATCCTGATTCCATGCTAGTCGATCGTTCATTGCAGCCCATTCGAACTGTGCTGTATGATCCAAACACGAAGGTTGAAATTTATTATGATAACTTTAATGGAACGATAGCGGATTCGGATATTTACATGAGCTATTCTAATCAAAAAGTGATTGAAGACACATATAATACAGTAGAGAAAGACGAAACGTGGATGCTTAATGGGATGAAAACCCATGTTCTCAAGTGGCATCGCGATAAACTCACTAAAATTCCAGATGACAAAAATTATTATATATCGATTGAGATTGCCAAAAACAATGCAGAGGTATACACACTGCTGATCAAATCCAGATTGCCAATTAGTAATGAGTTAGAATGGATCAATGGTTTTAAGATCATGAATGAAACAGAGACCGTTGCACTGAAAACTCATTTTAAAGAGTTGCCTTTAAAACGAAATAAAGAAACGTTGAAGGCTTACCATCACTATTTCAAGAACAATCAACTCCGATGGGGGATTTTTCAGCCTGACGCTCCGGAAACGTTTACGAATCTTAAGAAGACAGAAAATTATTTTCACAACAACTTTGATGTTCTTGTTCGGTATCACTCCATCACCCACGAACTCCCGAAACAAGCATTAAAGAATGCATGGAAGAATCATCGTTTGGTGGAATTGACATTGCAAGCCATCGGCGAAGATCACAAAGCTAATTTCACCTATGACATATTAAACGGAAAATACGATGCCTATTTTCTACAATACGCAAAAGAGTTAAAAGGATTTGGTCATCCAGTATTGTTTCGTTTCAATAATGAGATGAATGGGGACTGGGTGGGATATTCCGCCTATTACACTTCGAAAGACACTGATTTATATAAAGCGGTCTGGAAATATATATACAAAGTATTCAAAGAAAACGGGGTCGACAATGTGATCTGGGTGTGGAATCCAAATCATGAATCGAAGCCAGCCTTTGCTTGGAATCACGAATTAATGTATTATCCTGGTGATGAATATGCGGATGTGGTGGGTTTAACAGCCTATAATACAGGGGATTATTACAAAGCGGCAGGAGAAAAGTGGAGTACATTTCAAGATCTGTACGACAATCTCTATAAACGGTATGTGGAATGGTTTGATAAGCCACTGATGATCACGGAATTTGCATCAAGTTCGATTGGAGGCGACAAGGTGGCCTGGATTGAAGACATGTTCCGAGTGATCCCCAATTATCCGAAAATTAAAGTCGCGATCTGGTGGAATGGCATAGACTGGGATGGAGAAAATCCGGCTCGGATTTATAAGATTGATGATGACAAGTCAGTCATGAATTCTTTTCGAAATGGATTAAAGTCTCTGCAAAAAGAGCAAAAAAGAAAATTTAGATAATTAAACATTTAAAGGGCTGCCGCGAGGCAGCCCTTTGCAACTCACGAATCACCTTTTAGGAACCAAACCTTTGTAATGAGGTCATCCTTTATTTCATACACGGCAACTGCTTCAAGAATGGCACCTTCTAATCTTCCAGTTATTTCTTCATGGTCGATGACATATTTCCCGTGACATATTCTTTTATCAACAGTTGCTAGCATATTCGGGTATGTTTCGAACAATTTGCGATATCGCTCTCTCATGGCCGCTTGGCCTTCCATACTCAGTGTGTTAGGAAATTCGTAAATTTTAACATCCTCACTATAACATCCCATAAACAAGTCAATATTTTTATCGTTATACGCCCGTAATTGTCTTTGTACAACAGACTCTTTCATACTACTTTCCTCCATACTTAAAGATATTTGTTTGTAGTTAGTATATTAAAAATTGCCTCATAATTGAAGTGTGATCTGCGTGGAAAGAAGGGAATTATCCACTTCTAGCGAATAATCTTGTGAGTAAGGCAATAGGGAATATTTCCCTTTGAGGTGAAAAAAGTATTATATCGCTAGAAAGGAATGAAATTTCATGTCAAACATACAAGCTGTATTTATAGATCGGGACGGAACAATCGGCGGTACAGGACATTTCATTCATCCCAATGAATTCTCTTTATACGAAGGTGCTCAAGCATCCATAAATAAACTAAAAGCATCGGGACTCAAGGTGTTTGCATTTACAAACCAGCACCGAATCTCCCGAGGACAAGCAAGTATGGATGATTTTCGAACTCAATTTAGTAAATATGGGTTTGATGATTCATTCATTTGTCCCCATGGTAGTGATGATCAATGTGCTTGTAAAAAGCCAAATCCTGGGATGTTACTTGAGGCCGCAGAAAAATATGGGCTTGATTTGAAGCAGTGTGCAGTGATAGGGGATGTGGGTGATACTGATATGTTAGCCGCACATGCTGTTGGGGCAATGAAAATATTAGTAAGAACTGGCTGGGGAGAAGCTTCACTTAAGGAATATCGATTCAAATGGCAAGAAACTGATCCAGAATATATAGCAGAGAATCTTAATGATGCCGTGATCTGGATATTAAAAAATCACTCTTGAATAATTCAACGAGAAACTATAGTTGAGGAGGAAGAGACTTGTATCCACGTGCCTATGTAGTAGGAATAGTTAATCGAGGTAATCAAATTCTTGTTGAAGAACAATCAGGTAAACATTCAAAAGGATCTGGCTAGACCAATAGTATTCTAATAACCGAAAATTGTTGTTATAATGCCTAAATGAGGTTAATCAAATTAATTAGTAGGTTAATGTAACTGCTTTAAACGGAGGATCGGATGTTATCTCATTTCAATGACCATAGTCTTTTTTTACGTGTATTTGAGAAATCTCCAATTGGCATGGCTTTGTTATCTTTTGATGGAAGTTTATTTAAGGCTAACCCATCTTTATGCCAAATGTTAGGATATAGCGAAAGTGAATTAGTAAATCTCGGTGTTCCATCTGACAAACATCCCGAAGCATTAGAAGCAGATCTGGCATTATGGCGTAAATTGGTACAGGGTGAAATAGATGGTTATCAAATAGAAAAAAGGTACATTCATAAATCTGGAACCATGATGTGGGGGCTTCTAAATGTTACTGTAGAAAGGAGCCGTCCGGGAATCGACAGTAACGGCATCTTAATTTACCAAATTGTAGATATAACAGAACAAAAGAAGAAGGAAGAAGAGTTCAAGAGGATTGAAGAACTACACAAGCTTATTTCTGAACATTCACAGGATGTTATTTTGCGAATAACTCCAAACGGAATTATCTCATATTGCTCGCCAGCTGTCCGTAATCAACTCGGATATGATCCAGAAGAACTTATCGGAAAACAAGCCTATGACTATTGGCATCAAGAAGATTTGAACAATCGCTGGTTAGTGCAAGGTAATTCTGATGATTCTGATAGCAGAATAATTGTATATCGTCTTCGGCATAAAAACGGTCATTATATATGGCAAGAAGCACACTCTAAAAAAATAAGAAATACTGCAGGTGAGGTTGAACATGTTATCAGTATGGGTCGTGATATCACAGAACGGGTACATTCCGAAGAGTTAATCCGCCGATCTGAGAAACTATCTTTAATTGGCGAACTTGCAGCTGGGATCGCCCATGAAATTAGAAATCCTTTGACGAGTTTACGAGGATTTATGCAAATGTATGTGAAAGAAGATAGTGAGGGTACAAAGAAATTACGTAATGAAGTCATGATATCAGAAATTGATCGAATTAATGAAATTGTAAGTGAACTATTAGTGTTAGCTAAACCTTCAAATGAGATATATGAGTTAAGGGACGTGGTAGAAATATTAAATCACGTTACAAGATTATTAGAAGGACAAGCAAACCTTTTTAACGTTCAAATAAAGAATGAGTTAGATGCCAATTTACCATTAATTCATTGTCAACGTAGTATCAATCAAGTATTTGTCAATGTTTTAAAGAATGCCATTGAATCCATGCCTAAAGGCGGAGAAGTGACCATACAAGCCAAGCAAATGTATGATAAAATATACATTCGAATAAATGACACAGGGAATGGAATCCCACAAGATGAAATAAACAAGATTGGAAATCCTTTTTTTACTACAAAAGAAACAGGAACAGGGTTAGGATTAATGGTTTCAATGAGAATCATCCAGAATCATAAGGGGACTATGCGAATCGAAAGTGAAGTTGGAAAAGGGACTATGGTGGAAGTTATTTTGCCAATCGTTACATAGTAGGATTCTGAAACTCGCTTATGTCTTTTCTTTTTATTTGGAATCTAACGAGAAACGTTTGTGAATTACGGTTGCCTCGGCAGCCGTTTTTGTTTTTTCTTAATAAACAGATATGACATAAAAAATGGTATAATATGAAAAAAAGAGTATTTTTTTCTTGTCTTTAAAAATCGAAAGGTTGGTAACCAATGTGGACCCAATGTTAAGAAAAGATAGTTGTTCAAATATTAGCCGCTTTGTAGCAATTCCCAAAAGAATGACTTCCATCCTGATCAGCTGCCTATTGATCCTCAGTATGACAGGCTGTACTTCAGACGAAACGGAAATTGCAGAGCCATTACCAACAACATCGAATCCTTCAATTGTGAAAACAGAGTTTGAAACCATGGCCCCCCCATTTGCTGTTCGCTATATCCGTTCAGTAATGAGACCAGGCATGCTTCCGGAAGATGTAATGAGATATCTTGGAAATAAGCACAAAGAAGTCCAAACTCATTCTGAAACTAACACAGTGACTTTATGGAGATATGATATCGGAGTTAAAGAGGGATTTAATCCGACTGTAACTCGGAATGTTCAAGACTGGGCTGATGAAACAGGCATACAAGATGGTAGCGTATACGCTCAGTTCTTAATCCGATGGGAAGAGGGTAAGGGCGAAAGCTTCTGGTTAGCTTATCGAGGGGCTGATAAAGGAATCAAATTTGAGGAAGTAACAGGGGAGTTTTGGGGACCAATAGGTACTCAGGCTCCAAAAGACCCACCCGAACTTTTCCATAACGAAATCTTTGGCTATAGCGATATGATTGACATCAGCCATGGTTGGGCAGCTGGTAGAAAAGTATGGAAAACAATGGATGGAGGAGTATCATGGGTCGATCGTTCACCTCCTAATGAAGGGGGATCCTTCAATTTTCTTAATATCGTTGATCAAAACACGTTGTTGACGCTCTTTCATCCGAAAGAGTTTGGAGGGGAGATCTCAAATGCTAATGCTGAATTGGGCCTGAGCCAACAAACCGTATATCTCACTTCAGACGGTGGGGATACCTGGGAGCAATTAGAGCATCCTCTAAAAGGTCACTGGGGTGTTCACCCCGCGATTACAATGTACGGGGCACAATTTGTTGATAAAAATGTTGGATACCTTTATGCATATACCGAGCCGGGTACGGTGGGGGAACGTAAAAGTTTATTTATGATGACCACAGATGGCGGACGACATTGGACTGAACTCAGCAAAGATATAACGAATCAAGAGGATATCGAGTTTGCTATGCCTAATGGTATGGTTATCCGAGATCTCAAAGAGCCCTGGATCACTTACAACAATACGGGTAACGGAAAGCCCATGATATTTAAATTCAATACCAATGGTCGTTCTTGGGAAAGAGTAAAATTGGAATTACCAGTGCAGGCATTAGACACAACCACTTATCCGTTAACAAGACCGATGTTCTGGGGACCCCATCATAGCAATGGGCTTATTGCCTTCTCATTCAGCAAAGACAATGACTTGGAGGGCATCATTTGGTACAAAACCACAGATGGAGGGATTAGCTGGACAAGTCAGGTTTCGACTTATGAAAGTATAGTAGGCAAGCAGACGTCGATGGGGCAGAAAACGGGGAGTTTTTCGATGTTCGCCTATGATCTCAACACCCTATGGATCCTTAATAATGAATTAGGTGAATTATATCGTTCTATAGACGGCGGTGAGAAATGGAAGTTTCTTGGCTCATCTCCATCTTTTCAAAATGTTCACGGGCTAATTTTTACAAGTCCGAATGAAGGAAGGGCTTATTCTCGTTATATCAACTTATATACCAAGGATGGCGGAGCAACTTGGGTTGAACAACAGTAACAGATTCCTCTTGACCCTAACATTGAGGTCAAGGTTTATAATGAGATTATCTCGAGTAGAAATCTTCTAGAAAGGAACATGGTACAAGGTATCTCCTTCAGCTGTTTGCGTCAGACGAAGCTATGCTATAATTGATAAAAAAGATTTAGAGGTAACCATATAGTGAAGTCATTTTCTAAAGCATTGTTAGCCTTATACCTACTAATCCTGCTATGGGTAGTTTTATTCAAATTATCATTCAATTTGTCCTTAATATTAAATTATCAAATTAGAAGTATTAATTTGATTCCATTTGCAGGTTTTTCAATCGTAAATGAACGAGGTAGTTTGAGAGAGGTAATCTATAATTGTGTAGCTTTTATTCCTTTTGGCTTGCTTTTGAGCGTAAATTTCAAAAGAGCTAACTTTTGGCGAAAGCTAGCTTTTGTATTTGTTTTTAGTCTTACTGCTGAGATAGCTCAATTTGTATTTGCGATTGGAGCAACAGATATAACAGATTTATTCACAAATACTATTGGTGGGTTTCTTGGATTGATACTATATGTTTTAAGCAATAAGTATATTAATAATGAAAAACTAGACCGATTTATTGTTTTAGTTGGCACTATTTTACTAGTATTATTTATCTTACTTCTTGGTGTCTTATTCTTCAATAACATTAGGTATCAATCGGTACACTAGTTCTAATAGAGGTTTTAGTGAATGTTGGTAGAATACATTATTAATAATCTATGTGGAGGGTAGGTTGAATGGTTGAATTGGACAAAATTGTCCCGCGAAAAATACATATTATTGGTTCCGTTGGGAGCGGTAAAACAACATTTGCCAGAAATCTATCAAATAAACTAAGTATTCCACATTACGAATTGGATAATGTTGTTTGGAAGAGACATAAACCTAAAGACATTAAAAGAACTGAGGAAGAAAGAGATCAGCTGTTGAGCACAATTATTCATTCAAATACTTGGATTATTGAGGGGGCTCATTTTAACGAATGGGTGTTCCCAAGCTTTCATAGTGCTGATTTAATTATTTTTTTGGATACTGACAATACGAAACGAAAGTATCGAATTTTCAGAAGATTTATCTTACAGTTACTCAGGATAGAAAAATCAAACTATAAACCGACTTTTGAAATATTCAGGAACATGTTTATCTGGAATGACAATTTTGAAAGTCGAATTAAACCAAAGGTTATTAATAAATTGGGACAATATTCTTCTAAGTCCATAAGACTAAAAGATACAATTGAAATTATAAGCTCATTAAACTAAAGGATAACTTTACTTAAGAAGGATCGCTAACGGCAATTCAGTTAGACGTTCCCTATTTTGCTGAAGTAACAGATAGTTTACAGAATTGACGGAATATTCAAGTAACGGTATACTTTTCGTGAGTAAAATAATACCAATTGGAGGGATTTAAAGTATGAATCAGGAAGTTACGGCCTACATAGAAAATCTGCCAAAATGGCAAGCAGATATCAGTTCGAACCTGCGGAACATGGTTCATGAGACGATTCCGGAAGCCGAGGAACGCATTCAGTACAAGAAACCACACTTTCTGAAGAATGGACATTATGCAGCCGTCATTTCGCCTTCCAAAGACGCGATTGCCTTTATGATCATGAATGCAAACGGAATTGACTTTCCGAAAGAATTCGAAGGTCCATCTGAACGAAAGTGGATTAAATTAAAGGAAGGGAGCACTCCAGATCTCTTCACGTTGTCCGGGCTTCTGAAGCAAGCCTCCGTCATGTTATAAATTCGACCGTAGAAACAATGGTAAATATAAAGGGAGCAGCTCGCCGGCGACCGGCAGCAGCTCCTTTTTCATTGGCCTTAGAACATAGTTGTTGAGAATACATATAGCACGAAGATGAATAGTAGATTAACCTCGTTTGTTCTAAAAAAAATGCAATAGAATAATTCTTATAATATATGAGGAAATTCTGAATCATCGAAGAACCTTTTAAATCGACTGACATAATGTAGATTACTTTCTTAGTAATCAATAATGGAGGATGCAACGATGGCCATTATAGAGCAGACGATTTTCAATTCATTTGGAAACAAAATTATTACTAAGGATAAAGAGATTCAAATTGTCGGCAAAATGGATGAACCACTTATTTTAATTTTGGACAATGTATTAAGCGATATAGAATGTGACATGTTGATTGATTTAGCGAATAACAGAATGCAGCGAGCTAAAATCGGTAAATCTCACGTAGTAAGCAATATTAGAACAAACAGCAACATGTTTTTTGAGGAAAGTGAAAATGAATTAATTCATAAAATTGAGACCAGAGTTTCTGAACTGATGAATATACCGATTGCACATGCTGAACCGCTGCAAATTTTACATTATAAAGCTGGTGAACAGTATCAGCCTCATTTCGACTATTTCACATCTGAAAATGTCGTAAACAATCGCATCAGCACACTGGTGATGTATTTAAATGACGTGGAAAAAGGCGGCGAAACGAGTTTCCCTTCGCTTCGTTTATCAGTAACACCGAAAAAAGGCAGTGCCGTCTATTTTGAATATTTTTATAACGATAATCGGTTAAATGAACTAACCTTACATGCAGGAAGTCCCGTCGCAATCGGGGAAAAATGGGTAGCCACCCAGTGGATGCGAAGACAAAGTCACCGCAACTTATAAAGGAAGAAATTCATCCGTGACATTGATACTTAAATATCACAAGGGCTGCAACGTTGCAGTCCTTTGTTGCGCTAACGGACAGGATAATTGAACCAATTCTCGAAAAATGCATTGACTTTCATTATTTCAAGCATGTCTATTACCTCAGCTGATAAGGAATATACGCCACCGATGCCGATTGTCGATACTACGGTTGCTGACGTAACTGATGTAGCAGCTCAAATAAAAACATGGTTGCTTCAATACGTTTGAACTAACAGTTTTTGAATGAGCATCAAACGCACCTTCCGCGGGCAAATGGACTTTTCCGAATGATCGCTTCATACCTTTAAAAATAAGTTACCACAAATAGGAAAAGAGGTCTGAAGGTGCCTATACCCGTCCTATATAAGAAAATGGAGGTGGATGGACTCTCCATCTTTTATCGTCAAGCTGGCAATCCCATGAATCCTGCTCTTATTCTCCTTCATGGATTCCCTAGCTCTTCCCACATGTTCAGAGACTTAATTCCTTTGTTGGCCGATAAGTATTATGTCCTTGCGCCAGACTATCCCGGTTACGGGAACAGCAGCATGCCCGCTATGGATTCATTTTCATACACCTTCGAGAATATTTCCCTTGTAATCGAACGGCTTCTCGATAATCTTCGCATTCCCAGGTACATCCTGTACTGCCATGATTATGGCGGCCCAATAGGGTTCCGCTTGGCCGTACGCAATCCGCATCGTATTTTTGGATTTGTGATCCAGAATGCAGTCGTTAACGTGGAGGGATTAGGTCAACCATTTGACCTGTTCAAAGCACTTTGGGCAAATCCAAGTCCGGAGAATAAAGCCGCCTTTACTAGTTTGGTTACCCCAAAATTCACCAAAAAACAGTACATAACCGGCGTTTGTCACCCATATCTAATTAGTCCGGATGGATACTCCATGGACCAATACTTTCTAGACCGTCCGGGGAATTCAGAAATTCAGTTGGCCTTGGGTTATGACTACCGGAAGAATGTAGAACAATATCCGCACTGGCAGCATTATTTACAAACTTTTCAGTCGCCTACTTTGGTGGCATGGGGGAAAAACGATTTTATTTTTACGCATCATGGAGCCTATGCCTTCAAAAGGTATGTGAAGGAAGCCGAGATATACATGTTATGCGGAGGACACTTTCTCCTAGAGGAAGCACACTACGCGATCGCTTATTTGATCAAAGATTTTTTTGGTCGTAAATACAGCATCTAGATTCCGTTATGGACTGGCTATTTCTGGGGCAGTTTGAAATAACTCTCTATGGTCCTCGAAGAAGATAGTACATTGTAGATATGGGGGGCTAAAGAAGGCGCACAGCCTCGTCAAGTTATGGAGGAAGTTGTTGCCGTTGCTGGGGGTATGAAACAAGTAAGATTTTGTGAAGAGGTATTAAGTATGGGGAGAATCCCGGAGGGTTCTCCCGCTAGGTTCAAGCCACTTATCGGATCTGGGGTGGCCCATTTGTTTTTATGCTCTTCTTGATGAGGCTTCAATCTCCAGGCAGGCTAAGACAAACGGCGCAAAGCCCTTCGGATCGTCGCGTCGGATCGGTTCGCTGATGTAGTAGGCATATGATCCGTCGCGGTACGGCGTATTGCCTAGCCCTGCCACGCTGCAAATGCCGTTCAGATGCAGAGAAGCGTCGGCATCGCGCTCTACAAATTTGGATAGGCTTCCTTCGTAGGCTTTACGAGCCGCTTCAATGGCCCATTCTTCAAGATAGCCCTTATTTGCGCCCTTGGCCAGTGCGTAGGTAAACATAGAGGTGCTGGAAGCCTCCAAATAGTTTCCTTCTTTACCGCCAAGGTCCATTACTTGCCACCACAATCCGCTCTCGGTGTCTTGCACCTTGACAATCGCCTTTGCCAAACGGTGGAAAATACCGATAATTTGACCGCGTTGCGGATGATCAAGCGGCAGGAAGTCAAGTACATCAACAATCGCCATCACATACCAGCCAATGGCACGTCCCCAGAAATGCTCGGAGCAGCCTGTTTCTTTATTAGCCCATCGTTCTTCTCGACTCTCATCCCATCCGTGGTACAGCAGTCCGGTTTGTGGATTGCGGACGACACGCTCCATCAGCAATATTTCATTGGCGATATCATCAAACCATTCATGTTCATTGAACACGTGTGCAAATTGAGCTAAAAAAGGAGATGTCATATATACGCCATCCAACCACATTTGGAACGGATAAATTTTCTTGTGCCATAAACCGCCTTCTTTGGTGCGGGGATGCCCCTTCAATTGCGCCACCAATAACTCAATGGCCTTACGGTACTTGGGCTCGCTAGTTTTCTCCAACAAAAGAAAAAGCGTTTTGCCTTGGTTGATCATATCGACGTTGTATTCGTTTAAATTGTACGTAGCGATGGAACCGTCATCTTGAATAAACAAATCCATGTTATTTTTAATGTACTGCCAGTAGCGTTCATCCCCCGTTGTGTGAAACATTCGCTCAAAAGCAGTTAAAATGCAACCGTTTTCATAGTTCCAGCATCGACTCTTTTGAAATGGCATGTCAGATACGAGAGGATATTGTTGCATGAAAGATTCGGACATCGCCGCAGACCAAAGATTTTTCAAACTTGTGCCCCCTAATTCAATTTATTAATTCTTAATACATTCAGGAAACCTATTTACCACATGATGCAACAACATTTGCTTCTAGTCAAATAGAATTTGTTTTATATAATTTTTGTGAAAAATATGAATAGTTTTCAAGTGTAAATAAGAATATACGAAGAGAAATCATTCGTTCTTGCGATAAGTAAACATGGGAATGATGAAGTTAAACTATTCAGTATCTGAAGAATCGCAAAAGTGCACCCCACTTAGGGGTGCACTTTCATTTCTCTTTTTTCAGGAAGAGCTGCGCTGCGAGCGATAATGAACTGGGCGCTGTAATAGGAAGTCATGATCAGGATATCCGCAGTGGCAATTGGGGAGATGAACAGGTCCCATGAAAGAATAGAATCCGATATCAGGAACAGGAAACTACCGATAATAGCCCATTTATTACCAGTCATAATCGCAGTCCAGCCCATTAGAGAGATAACGATAATGTAAAATAAGACAGGTACAGCTAGTCCAGCGTTATTTTGATCCATGAGCGAGCTCACCAGCTCTCTGCCCATTATGAAGGAATATATGGCGATAGGTACGATCGAGGAAAAGCGCAACCAAGAGAAACGCCATTGGACGAGAAAACCAGCGGTATAGAACAAATGACCGATCAGAAAAGCAGCAAGCCCAAGAACGAACCAATACATAATCAGTCCATCGCCTAGCATGCCGAAGAATAAGCCGGTTAATATCAACCAATGAACGCGTTTTTTGGCTGGAGGCATATGCGAGTAAGCGTAATACAAAATCAGCCACATCGGAATTAATTTGAAAAAGAATTTGAATGCTTGATGCTCAGGTCGAATTTCAAAAATGTAAAGCACGCTCGTAAGCAGTATAGCAATCGGTAACCACCGTTTCATCGTACATCGCTCTCTTTCACTTAGAAATAACTCTTTAAATAGAAGTATTATAGGGGGATTGATCAATTTTGTAAACGCTTTATTTAATGTTTTCTAATATACCACGTTCTCTTGCCCTTAAAGCTACTGGTATAAATAATATATAAGCTCGAACTAAAGGGAGAAGGCAGCCGGCGATCGGCTGCCTTCTCAACTATCGGGAGTAGAGTTAAAGGTAATCTAATAACGGCACTCTCACGCCGAACCTACTTCCTTAAAAATGCTTAATGGTAAGTAGGCCGAAACGATCCAATTAGGCGAATCGACAATCTCGCTGATCTTAAGATCCACAACAACGGAACACAGATGATAGGACTCTTCCCGTGTCAGATAGTAGGTTTGGACAAGATGATCGACCATATATCGGATTGATTGCTTTGCTGCTTCCATGAGATCAGGTTCGATACCCGTCGTAACAAAATAGCCCTTGGTATCAGCTTTCGTAAGTGGACTAGGCGTAATAAATTGAGGTGTAGGGATCGTGTGGCCTTTACGAAGCTGAAATCGCAGTGTGACCTGCATTGGTGCCTCGATGCCGGTGATGCAGACCTCACCATCACCTTGTGCTGCGTGGCAGTCTCCGGCAGAGAAAAGGGCACCGTTCACGTATACGGGAAGGAAGAGGGTGGAGCCTGAGACTAGATGCCGTATGTCCATGTTTCCTCCTGAGCTTCGGGGCGGAGTTGTGGCATGCGGACCAGGTTCGGCAG
Source organism: Paenibacillus sp. J31R30 (assembly GCF_059692115.1). Classification (NCBI taxonomy): domain Bacteria; kingdom Bacillati; phylum Bacillota; class Bacilli; order Caryophanales; family Paenibacillaceae; genus Paenibacillus; species Paenibacillus sp. J31R30. Next base: position 1,003,505 of record NZ_JCAUAV010000002.1, read on the forward strand.
GCGCGACACCCATACAGCCGCAGAACGGTTCCAAAGGAATGCGAATACCCGGCTTGAAATCGGAATAATCTGCCTTCAGGTCCCATAGGGTGATATAATCCGTAAACTCGCCTGGCAAAAGACCACCAACCGGAACACAACGGGTCCATCCCCAACCCTTGTGTTGAAACCTTACAATTTCCACGGCGATACTGTCTCCCGGCTCTGCTCCCTCAATGAAAATGGGGCCTGTTAATGGGTGCCCTTTCGTTTCGCGCGGACCGAGCATTTCTTCGAGGGGACGATCCGGTCGGATATGGCCATCGGATGCTTCCTGGCAATCCATAGTTACAATGTCGCCAGGCTTGATCGTTAACCTTGGTTTGAGCGAGTTATCCCATGTATGATGAACGACAGAATCATCGAGAAAATAGACAGTCCCAGTCATATATAGCCACCTTGTATTGGTATTTAATTTATTATTCTATACGTATGATATATATGAATTCATATTACAAAAGGAGCTAATTCGAATGGAATTTACAATTATCGAGTATGACCCTTCCTATGCCTTACAAACGGTTAAGATGTGGAGAGAGAGCAAGGAGCAAGCGATTGGGCAAAAAGCAAAGCATTCTTTTGATAATCATGTACATTTCCTGAATAACAATTTAGTCAAAAATAATAAGGTCTTTCTTGCAATTAAAGCTTCAGGGGAGCAAGAGCAAGTAGTAGGCATACTAGCTTGTAATGAACATTGGGTTAACCAGTTATACATTCATACGCAATATCAAGGAAGAGGATTAGGGTATAGTCTCCTGAACCTCGCCAAACAGCAATCGGAAGGTCATCTATTTTTATACACCTTTGAAGTCAACAAGAAAGCACAAAAATTTTATGAGAGAAACGGATTTAAGATTGTGGTTAGAGGAAATGACAATGAAGAGCAGCTTGATGATATAAAATATGAATGGACAAAGTCTTGAAAACATTGAACTAGCGCCGTATATGCAACCGCTATCGTTGAGGCTTATTTGATTATTACGCTAACCCAAGGCTGCCGCGTGCAGCTTTTTCTGTTAACGGGAGTTTAATTAAAGTCATTATTTACCAACAACTACTTGTATTATTTGTTATCATATGGATAAATGCTGTGATCTTGACAAGAAAGGTCGATGAATATGAACCCAGATACATACTCTGGCTCCACAGACAATATGTTTACGATTGTGTGCGAGGATATCATTTTAAGAGAGTATAGGGTCGAGGATTTGGACGAATTCTACTCAATTACTATGCAACCAGAGATAATAGAATTTTTGCCTGGATGGAATGTTCCTAAGGAGCAACGGTTGGATTGGCTAGTGAATTACGAAACAGTTGAAAATAAACAGTTTTTAGAAGCCGTATCGAAAGGGGGTAATGTGAAGCAACTTCGCCTACGTGAACTTAACGCGATAGCTCTGATACGTAACCTATCATCAAATAGAGTCATACAAAAGTGTGGCTTCGATTTTCTAACTATGATTGAAATTGAGAACGAGACGTATAATCACTATAAACTTAAAAAGGGGATTCAAAACTATTTTACAAATATCAGATGAACTATCCAAACTTCGGAATAACTATGAGAGTGAACAGGTTTGCTTTGTATTCGATTCAATTACAGAAGGGCAAACAACTGCTGAAATCTTCGTAGACGGCAACGTACAACAATCAACAATCTCGTTAATATGGGATAAAGGTCATTGCTTCTATCTCGGCGGATCATCGCATACAGCTAATGATTATGTGCGTGCAGGGAAGTTCCTAGCTCAAAAATTCCAAAATGAAAACATCCATGCTGCCAAAGTTTACTTTCATTCGAATGAGTGGGAATTTGCTCTAAATGATGCTTTGAGCAGCTTTTCACCTAAAATTCTGAAGAGATCATTGTTTAAACACAATTTCAATAGTCATTCCTCGACTACATTTACTTCAGCCATTCCAGTTGAGAGAATTGATAAAAGTATCATCGAAAGTAAGCATTTAAAAAACAACCAACAAATGATTGACGAAATAATCGGGATGTGGGGAACAACAGATCACTTTCTGGAGAATGGTTTCGGGTATTGCGCAATCACTAACGAAAGTGTTGTTTGTTGGTGTACTTCGGAGTATGTAAGCACAAAAAGTTGTGGAATAGGTATCGAGACAGTTACCGATTATCAGAATAAAGGCATCGCATCCATGACTCTTCACTATTTTATAGATACATGCAGAGAATTAAATAAAATACCGTATTGGGACTGCTGGCGTAATAATGGACCATCGGTTAAAGTGGCAGAGAAACAAGGATTCAACAAAGTGCTTGACTATGATGTTTTATTTATCCAAAAGAAGTAAGGAGTGTTGTTGTGCTTAGTTTTAAGAACACCACAATGGAAATTTCAAATAGTGGAATTGATACAGTTATTCTATCGGTAGGAGCAACGGAACAGTTTGGACCGTACTTACCAATGCATTTAGATACGCTAATCGCAGAACGATTCGCTGACACTTATGGAAGAGAATTAAATGCTTACGTATTACCTACAATTCCGTTTAATACTTCTGAGGAACATGCCAATTTTAAAGGAACGGTTACTGTAAGCCCTAATATATTAACTTCCTTATTGGAAGAAATTATTTCTAACCTGATAAGGCAAGGTTTTAAGAAGTTTGTAGTCTGCACGGGACATGGCGGCTCATATTGGGAAGGGGCTTTCATCAAACATATGAATTACAAGTACCCACAGATGATCTTAATCACGGCAAATCATAATATTCAAATTGCATGGGATGAAGCCGTTAATACGTCTGGTTTACAAGGCTTAAACGAAATACATGGCGGGCTATTATCTGTATGTACAGCTATGTGGCTTTGTCCTGACCTGGTTAAACCAGGATCTATGGGTTCAGACATACCTTCAGAGAACCGTATATATGCGGATTTTTTAGGGTGGGATCGACTAACTCAGGATGGGTGTTGGGGGAAGTTTGAAGAAGGAAGTTATTCACACGAAGAACTGGCTGAAAAAGGAAAGCTTTTTTGGAACACATTTATTAATAAAAGAGCGGAAGGTTTGAAACAAATCCTAGATGAGGGTTACCGTCGAAAAACGCAGGAAATACCTACCCCACTTATGTTAGACTTCCAATAGCGAAATCAAAAAAGAACCTGGACACTTGTACCAGGTTCTTACATATTGCATATGTACAGACACGATGATATAATCGGTTTACGACTTGTTTGTGTTCATATTTGCATAAGAGTTCCATATTACAATATAAATATACCATGTAGGTGAGCTCATGTCAAATGTTTTCTCAAATTAATGATTAGGAGTGATATTGATTGAGTTCTTTGGTTCTCGGTATTCAGGAGATGGAAAATACGCAGCTTGGGCTCGTTGGCGGAAAAGCGTTGAATTTAGGGGAATTATCTAAAATTGAAGGCATACAAGTACCAGAAGGATTTTGTGTTACAACAGTGGGATATCAAAAAGCCATAGGAGAAAACATAACCTATCATGCTTTATTGGAACAACTAACATCGCTAAAAGTGGAAGATCGAGATCAAATTGGTGAAATCAGCAGGAAGATCAGACAAATCATTACGGAAGCAGAAATTCCTTCCGATGTTGTGCAAGCTGTTACTCACTATCTCTCCCAGTTTGGCATGGAACAAGCTTATGCAGTGCGATCTAGTGCGACAGCTGAAGATTTACCACATGCCTCGTTTGCTGGTCAACAAGACACCTATTTAAATATCATCGGCGTCGATGACATGTTGCAGCATATCAGCAAATGCTGGGCTTCCCTATTTACGGATCGCGCGGTCATCTACCGTATGCAAAATGGGTTCGATCACAGCCAAGTTTATTTATCCGTAATCGTTCAAAGGATGGTTTTCCCGCAGGCTTCGGGGATTTTATTTACGGCTGATCCAATGACCTCCAACCGCAAGGTGCTATCCATCGATGCCAGTTACGGACTTGGAGAAGCATTGGTCTCTGGCTTGGTTTCTGCCGATAATTACACTGTGCACGAAGGGGAAATCGTCAATAAGCGAATAGCAACCAAAGAATTGGCTATCTATGGACGTAAAGATGGCGGAACGGAGACCAAGCAGCTTGTTCCTGATCAGCAAAAGTCTCAAACGCTGAATGATTCACAAATTTTACAACTGGCACGCATCGGAAGACGGATTGAAGCTTATTTTGGCAGCCCACAAGATATCGAATGGTGTTTGGATCAGGATACTTTTTATATCGTCCAAAGCCGCCCAATCACGACGTTATTCCCGATTCCTGAAGCGAATGACCAAGAAAATCACGTCTATTTATCTGTTGGCCATCAACAAATGATGACCGATCCTATGAAACCAATGGGATTGTCTTTCTACCTGTTAATTACTCCTGCACCTATGCGTAAAGCCGGTGGGAGGTTGTTCATTGATGTTGCACCTAGGCTGGTTAAACCTGTCGACCGAGAAGCTTTATTAAATACCATGGGATCCGATCCGCTCATAAAAGGCGCACTCATGACCATCATAGAGCGAGATTTTATAAAATTGTTACCAAGTGATGATCAAACAGCGCCGATTCCGAGCAGAAGTGATACAGATATGCTGGCACAAATTGAAAACAATCCGAACATCGTTTCTGAACTGATTGAGAGTAATCGCGCATCGGTAGAAGAGTTAAAACAAAACATCCAGACGAAATCTGGATCGGATGTATTTGATTTTATTCTGGAAGATCTTCAGCAATTAAAGAAGATCTTATTTGACCCCCGAAGTACGGCTGTGTTTATGACTGCCATAAATGCTTCATTATGGATCAATGAAAAAATGAACGAGTGGTTAGGAGAGAAAAACGCAGCAGATACGCTTTCTCAATCGGTAACTAACAATATTACTTCAGAAATGGGTCTGGCATTAATGGGGGTTGCCGATGTAATTCGTCCTTATCCGGAAGTCATTGATTATTTACAGCATGTAAAAGATGATAACTTTTTGAATGAACTGCTTAAGTTCGAGGGTGGACAGGAAGCTCATGATGCAATCTACGCTTATCTCCATATATACGGAATGCGATGCGCTGGAGAAATCGATATTTCTAAACCGCGTTGGAGTGAAAAACCAAGTACACTGGTTCCCATGATTCTGGGTAACATCAAAGCCTTTGAGCCGAATGCCGGCCAGCGAAAATTTGAGCAAGGGCGCCAGGAAGCTCTGGAAAAAGAACAAGAGTTATTAGCTCGATTAATCCAATTGCCGGATGGTGAACAGAAAGCTGAAGAAACAAAACGGATGATCCGCCGAATTCGGAATTTCATCGGTTATCGTGAATATCCAAAATACGGTTGGATTAGCCGCTATTTCGTTTATAAGCAGGCTTTACTGAAAGAAGCTGAACAACTCGTACAGGCGGGCGTTATTCATGAAAAAGAAGATATATTCCTTCTGTCGTTTGAAGAGCTTCATGAAGTCGTTCGTACAAACAAACTTGATGATCAGTTGATTAAAAAGCGGAAAGAAGATTACAAATTTTTTGAGAAACTAACTCCGCCGCGTGTACTCACGTCTGATGGTGAAATCATTACAGGTTCGTACAACCGAGAAAATCTGCCAGCCGATGCGATCGTAGGTCTAGCGGTTTCTTCCGGTGTGATCGAAGGAAGGGCACGAGTTATCCTAAACATGGAAGAGGCTAATCTGGGAGAGGGAGATATTTTAGTCACCTCCTTTACGGACCCTGGCTGGACACCTTTGTTTGTATCCATTAAAGGACTTGTCACCGAAGTTGGTGGACTGATGACTCATGGAGCCGTTATTGCACGTGAATATGGCTTACCGGCCGTTGTCGGTGTGGAGAATGCTACGAAACTGATCAAAGATGGGCAACGCATTCGGGTGAATGGAACAGATGGATATATCGAAATCTTGTAATGGCTGAGTAATATGAAGATCGTGACATACAAGAAAAAGATGCCAGGGAAGTTAATCTTCCCTGGCATCAGTCATTACAAGAAAAGAGTTGCCTCGAGGCAAACTTTTATTTATTGATACCAAGCAGCTGCTAAATTATTTGTGAAATTCGCGTCGTTAAGAGGAACGTTTGCATCCACGAAACTGGTTGTATTTAGTGCAGTCCTTGCGGCAGCAGTTAAATCGTCCCAGCCGATTAACGGTTGATATCCACCTGCTGTATTCGTGATATATAACGCATGGTTAAGCGGCCAAACACTCTTATATTCAATCTTTGGATGAGTTCCATTTGTGTTTGATGCAGTCTTAGCTACATTTAACCAGTCACCGTGCTGAGAATAGGATATGGACTGAATTTGCGGAGAAGCAGCTGTTGGATTATCGATCCAAACGACAGCACCTTCCCAGTCATGTCGATGTCCCAATCCTGAAGATGGTGAATCTTTAGGTTGATACCAAGCATACATAATTGCCCATACCCCATTGTACCATCCTGAACGTGCATATACTTGTCCAGGACTGGAACTGCAATTCCCATTAGCTGCTCCGCTAGGTGCTAAACCTCCATTTGTATTCCCTGCTGCATCTACTGCAGGAAAAGGCACACATCCGGTAGTAACCTTCAAAGTTGGTTGAAAAAGCTTAGCCGCTATTTGAGTAGTTGTAGTAGGGGTCACTTCTGCGAATCCTATCACTGCGTTATGAGCTAAGACAGCTGCACTAGCTGTTGGTACTAATTGGGTAGAAACTAACAACGTCAATAAGAGTACGTATGTAAGTGCTTTCATTTTGCTTTTCATTTCATTAATACCTCCATTTAATTAGTAAGATGGAACTACATAGATTCATTTCAAAACCTAAAAGCTCATTCCATAATCTCATCTAAATATTGGTGTATTTCCACAAAATTCACACTACTATCACCCCCCTTAAGTTCGGATGGTTTTCTGATTGCTTGATGCTGTTCTGATGGGTGTCGAGGGATAAGGATCCGCGCGCGGAGCGGGTAGTGTTTAATATGAGTACTTTTATTGGGGAATGGGTAGGAAATCCATAAAACCAATTATGCTTGCTTATGACTAGTCGGGGATGCCAAAGTACTTCCTCATTACATTCAATTCATGGTTAACACGCTGTGGAATCTCCTTTAGAAGCTCAAGCCACGGCACGAATAACGATTCCTCCCAAGCAAATTCGATAAATTCCATTGTTGGTCGAAAACGAAATGTCTGCAAATAACGTTCCACCAATTGGTTCGTTTCCTTATCCGTAGTCATCTGTTCCCGCAGCATGTCGGGGACTAACAAACCTGCACTGCCCGCCGTCTCATAGGTACACGTTTCTAAATTCGGGACCAGCTCAAGCATAGCGAGAAGTGGGGAAAAAGCGTGTTTTCCAGGCTGGGAATACAGTTTTACCTGGGATGGATTGTCTTCAGATATATTGCTTCGATCCTGAAGCAGTCCTTTAAAATATTTGCCATGGAAGCTGCACTCACAATTGATAACACTGCCGTCACGCCCTACATAAATCCATACATGTTCCAGCTCGTACAAATGCTCGATGTCATAGTCCCAGTAGATGGCGTATTCGATGACCTTTTCAATCCTGGCATCCGATTCGAAGCTGATCCTGCGACGGAAGGAAGGCGATTGACCGTCTTGCTCAAATATCGTTACACCAACGCGAACTGGAAAAAATGGCTCCAAGCGATCAAAAAACAGCCGTGGTGCATATGTTTTGACAAGCGCCAAATCGTGATCTAATTGCTCTCTCTGCAAACTGCTTCCTCCTCTTTGATTGACGATTCACTATTACTTTTATTATAGGAGAAGTAGAATTGCATACCTTAAATTATTCTAGAGAAATCTATAAATTTATTGGAAATAAATTACAAGGGGGTTGGGGAGGATAGACTCACCTGGAAGGATTTCAAATTAGGGGTTTCTACACTATTTTCAACTAATATATGGTAAAATGAATTTACTAAAAAGTGGAGGTAACGATGAAAATCCATTTTTGGCGAGCGCTAACGATAGCTCAATAGGAGTGATTACATGGAAAATGGAAGAATTATGGGGATTGCTTATAATGTAGTTCCCGTTACGGATGTCAAAAAATCAGGGGAATGGTTTGTAACTCACTTTGGTTTTACTATCAGAAATGATAGAGGTACTGATTTAAGTTTATTTAAAGAGAACCGTCCAATACTGGTTTTGATTGAAACTGATAATGACACTAGAGCTGTATTTGAAATAAAAGGGCGAACGAGGTGGGTTATTACATTCTTTACGGATGACATTACATCCTTACATAATCGGTTGCTTTTAGAAGGAGTCACTGTAAGGAATATCTGTGATGAAGGTATTTACGGTAAGTTTTTTGTTTTTGAAGACTTAGATGGAAACTTATTTGATGTATGGGAAAATAGAGATTGCGAGCTAATTTTTTAATTAGTTGACTACAATTATAAAGATAGAGGGGTACACACAACCATGAGTTTTGTACTAAAACTAACAAGAATTTTTTTGGTATTTAGCTTCGTATTTGTTATGGCATTTAGCAATTTGGCTATGGCTGATTCTGAAAACAAGAGTGGGTGGGCTGGAATTGCCGGATTCGGCCTTGCTTTTAAACAGGATGGTACGGTATGGGCCTGGGGGAGTAACCAATCAGGGCAATTAGGCAATGGGGAAGGTGGCAATAATGCTGAAACCTCTCTTATTCCGACCCAAGTCAAAGGGTTAAATGACGTCATTGCTGTTGCTAAAGGTCAAGGATTTTCGCTTGCATTAAAAAAAGATGGGAACGTTTGGGCATGGGGCAGCAATTCTTCCGGAGCCATAGGTGATGGAGTCCAATCCGTATTTGACCAGAAGACACGAGAAGTCGTAAAAAATGAGGATAGATTCTTACCTGTTCAAGTAAAGGGATTATCCGACGTCATTGCGATTGCAGCTAATTGGGGTACAAGTTATGCGGTAAAAAAAGATGGTACATTATGGGCTTGGGGTGGAATTTCTTATAGAAATAGTGATGGATCCTATAGCACTATTACTGTTCCTAAGCAGCTTGAAGGTTTTACTGACATTATTTCCGTTTCTCTTGGATGGGGAAATATGATTGCCTTGAAGAAAGACGGTACTGTATGGACCAAATCGACTGGAAGGGTCGTACAAATTCAAGGTATTACTAATCTAAAAGAAATTGCAGCAGGAGGTCAATACTCCTACGGATTAAAAGAAGATGGTACGGTATGGTTCTGGGGATCAGGGGGACAAGGTGTTGTGGCAGGTAAGGATACTGCTGATAGTTCCAAGCCACAATTGCTTGAAGGTATTCAAGATGTTATATCTGTCAAAGCAAGTGCAGGAGGGCCTCTGTTATTAAAACGTGACGGAACCGTATGGACGAGCGGTATAAACAGCGGTGGGCAACTTGGCATTGGTTCTTACGAGGATAGCGAAGTTCCTGTACAAGTAAAAGGTTTGACCCGAATAAAGGAAATCAACGCTCCTGGATTTGACTTCAAATCAATGGCTCTAAAAGATAACAACACCCTTTGGTCATGGGGGAGCAATTATGTCGGTGATGGGACACAATGGTATAGAACCACTCCTGTTTGGATTAAGAGCTATGATTCTGAAATACTTCAAGAAGATCAAATAAGAGTGAAAGTGGACGGAAATGAAGTGGCATTTAATCAGCCGCCTGTGATTATTAATGGTTATACAATGGTGCCTCTTCGGAAAATCTTCGATGCTCTCGGTGCGAATATTACTTGGGATGAAAGTACCTTAACAGTTACGGCAACAAAAGGACAAAGCCTGATCAATCTGACACTAGGCAGTAATCAAGCTAAAGTGAACGGAATTAGTCATATCTTGGACTCGGAACCAGTTATCGTCTCAGAAAGCATGTTAGTTCCGGTAAGATTTATAGCCGAATCATTAGGGACAACGATAAGTTGGGAACAGGCGTCTAAAACAGTATTCATTAAGTCAAAATAAAGATTGGCTGATTGGCGGATATCAGGGATCGTTATTCATGAACGTAATATTGCAATTCTCAACTATTTATGATTTTGAAATAGGTCATAAACACCATATATTGCAACAATAGGCGGGGATTCGATATAAGTTTTTGATAGGGTGGAATAAACTTTGGATGCAATGGCATCACCTGCTGCTAAAGCGTCTTCTTTCGTCTCCCAGAAACTGATCGCGGCAAACTCATTCGTTACTTCTTCTCCCAAAAATGTAATCCCTTTAAATCCCTTTAATGTTCGATGGACCATGTGAGTTTTCTCTGCCCATTGCTCTGCAAACGATAGGGGTGTATCAGATCTTAATCTAAACATACTTAATCTTGCATACATAAAGGATCTCCACCTTCGAACAGTCATTATTAAGAATTGTATGATGGCTTTGTTCGAAAAGTGTATGATATATATTAAATTTTGAAGATATCCATTCAAGGATTATTCTGTAGAGGACGTAGCCTAAGCGGAGGCGCGTTCTTTTTTGATTAACCGACAGATTGGCTCCAATCTATGAGTTGTTATTGGGAGTATCATATGTCTCGACGATAATCATTAGCTCAGAAAAATGGAAAATATGAGCAAATGATTGTTTCGGAACCAATTTCAATACTGATAAGCTGAGGATGTTCGAAATTATTGAGCCAGTTTTGAGCCTTGAATGCGAGGGGGGATCATGTAAATCCATAAGCATTTGTAAGCGGTTTCGAAGGTGTCATAATCAATTAAACGCGGGAGGAATTAAATTGAATAAAAGTGTTTCAAAGGTAACGAGTTACGTTTTATTGTTTGCTCTAGTGCTATCTATAATCGCAAGCGGATTTGCCAGTAAAGCAGTGCATGCTATTGGTGTTTCGATCACGGGCAGTGGAGGCTGGAATGAAACGGCCTATGTAGAGTGGTCACCTGTAAGTAATGCTCAGGGGTATAATGTATATGTTAAACCTGCAAGTGCAGCAGATTCTCAATATAATCAAATTGATACGCAATTAATCCGACAATACCCTACATATTGGAGAGCTGATGCTGTAGGGCTTGCAGCTGGAAATTATGTAATGAAAGTTGAAGCAGTACTGTCAGGTGGTACAACAGAAAGTACTGTTTCATCTACGATATCCGTAAAGGCACATGACAGATCTGGATTTGCGTTTGCAAATCAATCACCACTTGGCACAGGTTCAGGTGCTTATAATGAAGATGGTACACTTAGGAATGGTGCTCAAGTTATTTATGTAACATCTGCGACTGCGCAAACAGTAACTCTTGATGTTATTACCGCTAGTTCAGGTACTAAACAAACAGGTGTTGGTATTGGTCCAATTCTGGCACTAAGACAAAAAGGCTATGATAAAACACCACTTGCCATTAGATTTATTGGAAAAGTTACTGATGCTGACATGGGTTCATCCATTAACAGCAGTGGGTTTCTTCAAGTAAAAGGCAATTCAAGTTATACGGAAATGAACACTACAATAGAAGGTATCGGAAAAGATGCAACTGTTTATGGATGGGGATTCCTACTTAGAAATGTCGGAAATGTAGAAGTAAGAAACCTTGGTATTTTGTTATTCCAAGACGATGCCGTTTCAATGGATACAGGCAATGTTAATATTTGGGTGCACAATAATGATATTACCTATGGAAAAGCAGGCGGAGATGCTGACCAAGCAAAAGGTGATGGTTCAACTGACCTTAAAGGCGCATCAACGTATACGACAATATCTTATAATCACTACTGGGATTCCGGAAAAGCTGCTCTAATCGGATTGAGTGAATCAACTGAATTCTTTGTAACATTCCACCATAACTGGTTTGACCATTCAGACTCACGTCATCCACGTATTAGAAAAGGAACTATTCATATTTATAATAACTTCTTTGATGGCGTCTCCAAATATGGTACTGGTATTACAACAGCAGGTTCTGCCTTTGTAGAATCAAATTATTACAGACATTCTAAAAATCCAATGTTGATTTCCTTACAAGGTACTGATATTGCAGGTGGGTCAGTAGGTACATTCTCTGGTGAGAATGGCGGTATGATTAAAGCATACAATAATAGTATCGTAGATCTTGTTGGAGGTCTTATTTATGCAAATTCCAATGCAGGATCAGCTCCGGCTAATGCAACATCATTTGATGCGTACTTAGCTTCCACAAGAAACGAAACAGTTCCAAGTTCATACAAAGCATTAGTAGGTGGAACATCTTATAATAACTTTGATACAACGATCGATACGGGAGTAAATGCAGCTGATATCGATAGCGTAAGCACCGTTGAACAAGTTGTTACGGCAGAAGCTGGACGCCTAGGTAATGGAGACTTTACATGGGCATTTAATGATTCAGTTGATGACACATCGTCTGACCTTAATTCAGCACTGATGTCTAAAATACAAAGTTACACAACTCAACTTGTATCTGTAGGTGGTAATTCAACACCACCAACGTCTACACCAGCACCAACGACGACACCGGCGCCAACAGCTACACCAGCACCAACAGCTACACCAACGGCTTCGCCGGCACCAACGTCTACACCAGGCACATCCATTGTTCATAACTTTACCACAGATGGAAAAACAAGCAGCTTCTTCACAATTGTAGGGAACCTTTCAACAAGCAAGGGAACCGTGGTATATAATGGTTTAACACTAACGCAATGTTTAAAAATGGAGAGTTCAACCAATATTGGGTTTACCACAACAACAGCTAAAACACTAACATTAGTGTTTAATCCAGCAAATGGACTTAAAGTCAAGGTAGATGGCACAAGCTATGCAATGACGAATGGCATTGTCAGTGTATCACTTGCGCCTGGCGCACATACCATTACTAAAGAAGATGTTACAAATCTTTATTACATGAAACTAGATTAACAGCTACTATTCATGGTGAACAGACTGCCGTAACTATTGGCAGTCTGTTTGGCTATATCATCTAAAAGCGAATCAGACTTATTTTGGTTAACGTTGCCCGGTTTCGAGTTCCAGGACTGTTAAGCATATGCCAAGCTGTGTACTGTTCGGCATAAGGATTGCCAGCAGACATGCCGTCAACAGGTACAATAACATTGTATCCTCGGAACGCCGCACTAGTAGCTGTGTGAAGAACTGCGCCATTGGCGGCATAACCAGTAACAATAACCGTCTTAATATTATTATCTTTTAGAATTTTATCTAAATCGGTTTTGTAGAACTTATCAACGCTTGATTTTACAATAGGATCGCCTAAAGCGGGGGCTAGCTGCCAGGCAATTTCGGAGGAACTTCCAGTTTGAGTAAGGCTATAGACAACTAGCATGCCTATTTCACGGCTCTTAGTCAATAGATTATTAATCTTAGAAATGGAGGCTATACAGCGATGATTATTGCAAATAGAGGTCTGCATATCTAACACAAGCATTGCGGTGCTTTTTGGGTCAACCGTGATTGATTGCAGCTCTGGCGCAGGAGGAGTTATGACGGTACTCCACTCATCGATGATTGTCGTTTCACTTACTTCAGCTCGGTTCTCCGTCTGTAGCCAAGAACTACAATTACCATGACTGTAGTCTTTAAACCAGTTACCACAAAAGGGACACCAATACATCATGCGAATCCTCCTTGGTGCTTCTATACTGTCATTTATATTATGTAGAGGAGGAAGAAGGTGACACATACGTATCCCCGAAAGCTCATTGAGGGGGAGCACTCGTTATTACGTTCCTTCACCTTCCAACTTAAAAATCAATTCGTTCGCCATTCGCTTATTTAAACGATACTTTTCTTTTTTACCTAGCTTAGTGGATAACTCTGTTATCTTTTTGATTTGGGTATCTGTCGGTGGTTGAAGCTCAATTAATCTCTCGTAATTCTGATAAGCAACTTTTAGTGCTGTTTCAGGGGAAAGTAAATCAATGGTTTCGTAAAGTGCCTTCGCTGCTTGTTCAGTTGTCAAACCATATCCCGAGTCGGTAGATAACATAAACCGGTCTGGAAATTGCTCTATAAGCGGTATGAAGTCCGCCAACTTGTTACTGCTGTCAGGGCTATATGAAGTAAATCCTGCAAAAAAATCAATATATAAATTAGTATGCTTTTCCAGTAGCTTTTTAATGTTAGCAGGAGCGTTGTAGGCATTTGCGTGTCCAAAGATTATATTAGTTTTGGAGTGCTGCTTAAGTGCTTCCTCTAGATGCTCAATTGGTGACCCATTGGGTGGATCGATATGCAAAAGAATCGGTACACGGTATTCTCCTGCCAACTCATAGATTTGCGGAAGATTCCCGTCATTCGGATGATTAGCTTTCCACTTTACTTTGGAAACAACTGGCGAATGGGTAGAGGCGGCGGCAACCTCTCCAATGTTCAAATAGCCTTGCTCCAATTTTTCCTTAACTATAGATAATCCTTCTTTTTCATACATTGGAAAGCCTGCGAAGGAGGGGAAAATATGCGTAGGCTCTATTTGGTACCGCTGCCAAGCCAGGAGATCCGTAGCTTGTGCGCTGGGTTCTGATATATCCCCGAATAAAACAATTCGGTCTATTCCAAATAGCCCCCATTTATTTACGACAAACGGATCGCCCGCATCGTGGTTATGGATGTCAATTAGCGTGAGATCCCGATATATCTCATAAAGTTCTTTTCCAGAATCTCTATTTTTACGAATACTTTGAATTAACGCCAGGTCTTGCTTTGGAGAATACTCGTTAAAAGGCACAACGATTGATTCATTGACCGAAATTGATGAGGTACATCCAACCAATGCGAGAAGACTAGCAGTACATAGGCAAACTGTCATTTTACGTTTCTTTTGTTGCATGTCCATTCCTCCATTATCAACAAGTTCTCACGCTTTTTCCTTCGAATAAGTGGGGCATCACTCTTACTGTTTTTCCGCTGCCACCATGAATCAATTCAAGAAGCAATTCTGCTGCTCTTACCCCAATTGCTGGATTATCAATGACAATGGATGCCAATGGTGGATTGTAATATTTGCCCACAAATAGACCGTCATATCCAATCACAGAGATGTGTTTCGGGACAAGGATTCCTGTCTCAGCCAAAGATGAGATTGCACCCATAGCCATCAAGTCATTCGCGAAAAATACAGCTGTTAGTTCAGGATTGCTTTGAAGCAGCTGATGAACGCTTTCTTTTCCTCCGCTCCCAGTGTAATTGCTCCAAATGATGGCTGTATCTGATATTTGCAAATGGGATTCTTCCATGGCTTTTCGAAAACCTTCGAATCGTTCGTTGCTTATCTCAAATTGTTTGGAACCATTAACGAAGCCAATCTGTCTGTGTCCGTTATCGATCAAGTAACGTGTTGCCATATAGCCACCCATGACTTCATCCGTGTTAATATTGGAACAGAATCGGGTTAATATAGAACTTTCAAGCACGACAGTCGGTATATGTATGCTTTTAATATCTTCGTAAATGGGGTGGTTTGCTCTAAAAACACTAACTACGATACATCCGCTTAAATTACGCAAGTTTAGGATATCGGGTAGTTCTCCTCTTAAATAGCTGTGAGAATTAATTGTGTAAATGATCGCTCGATAGTTATACATAGCTAAAGTCTTATTGATGTGAGGAAGCAACTCGAAAAAGGCAGGGCGTGCCTCAAAGTCACTATCGCTTATTATAATTCCGATCAGTTTACTCTTTTGGCTTACTAATTCCTTTGCAGCGATATTTGGCACGTAACCTAGTTCCTTGGCTACCTTCATAACACTAGTTCTTGTCGCACTCTTGACGCCATAATCACCATTTAATGCCCTTGATACCGTGCTTACGGATAAATTACATTTGAGTGCAATATCTTTAATAGAAACCCTCATTTTTTTCTCCATTTCGGGAACGTTTGCAAAATATAATTTTATATTAATACAGGAAAAATAAGAATTCAAGCATTTTTCGGGAACGTTTGCGAAAATAATAAAAGTCGTAAACCAAAGTGCTTTTTGAGAAAACAGGATGGTATTATTTCGAAAATAATGATCGATGTTCAGACGTTTTGAACAGGCAGGATACTTATTAAGTTATGTTGAATGTTAAAATAAGGGAATTTTAATAGCCGAATAAAACAGGGGGAAGCTTATGACAGATGATTATAAATATTTACTCAAGGCTTTTGTTGAAGCTGAAAAAGCCAAAGATGAAGGGACTTATCCAATTGGTGCTGTTATCGTAGATTCAGATGGCTTGATTATAAGCAGGGGACGTAACAGGGTCTTTTCGGAGGCGGATACTACAGCACATGCAGAGGTTGACGCTATAAGAATTGCTGGACCAACTATGTTGGATATTGAGAATAAGAAGTTCCTGAAAAAGAACTATACATTATTCACGACATGTGAGCCTTGCCCAATGTGTAGTTGTACTATTCTGTTGTCTTTTAATATCAAGAGGGTAGTGTGGGCTGCAAACGATTTAGAAATGGGGGCTATGAGAAAGTTTAAGGAAGGGCCTCACTTCCTAGAGCGATTTAGTAAAATATCTCTTGAAGCAGCTCCTTATAGGGATTTAGAGATTCGTCAGAGAGAGATGCTTGCTGAATGGAATATAAACCGTGGGTATGTAGATACCTATTGGAAAAATAAGACTGAGTTTTAGAAAATATCGTTATACGAACAAGTTGGCTGAATAGTTGTTAATTTATTTATCACACATCTTCCTGAGAGCATAGTCCAAACATGACGAAACAACATAAGATGACAAGAAGTATGATTTCACATAAAAGGATGTGTGAGCCGGGAATGAAAACTATTCAGCAGCATAAAAAAAAGAACGGCCGCGTGAATGTCGGACAAAGAGCCATTCCTGCATCTTCGCCCTCTATCTCTGCACAAGTTAAGAGTAATTTAGGAACGCCTGTTTGTGTTGTGCTCAAGAACGGTTCTATGTACTACGGAGTTCTAAACGAAATACAAGGTAACCAAGTCATTCTTCAAGGCTTCAAGGGAAAAAAAAGGCTCACCGGAAATAAAGCCAAAGGCAAAGCACAAATTTCTAGTTTAGGAGGTTTGGGAAACTTACTTGGTGGAGGCGGTTTAGGAAGCATGCTCGGCCTTCTTGGCGGCGGGGGTGCTGGGGGACTTTTAGGAGGAGGCTCTAGCGGCGGACTATTGGGCGGTCTTGGAAAAGGTTCATCAGCAGGCACTGCTGGTGCCGGGGGGTTCTTTGGTAACATGGGCAGCTTTTTTAAGCTGGGGATGGGAGTTATATCTTTTATCATGCCATTGATGAAAAACTTTTCGATATGAGGCAGTAGCAGCTAACCTGATCTTGGGTTGGCTGCTTTTGTATGATTGAGCCATTCATAATTAATCGATCCCAACTTGAAGAGATGGGCAGGGGGATGTCATGAACAAGAAATGAAAGAAGGCATCACGTGATACATTACGAAGCTGAGCTATCCCTTCGTTGAACTGACGGGAGAACGAGAGTTAAATATTTGTTACATAATTGAAATCTTATTTTCATCTGGGCTTAATCATTCAAGATTATAATAAAAGTCGACCCCCTTTTTAAATATAAAACTTAGACCCTCGGCCCGTTGCTGAGGGTCTCTTTTTGCAAAATGGCGGGTTTTCGTCTTAAGTATTTTCATAGTAAAGGTAGCACAGGTTACAAATAAGCCATCAAAAGGGGTTAAGGAAAGAATTGAGACGATTAGCAATATGATAAAATAGTTTGAAGCATAAAATCATGAGGGAACAATTTTTTTGAAATATTATTTTAGGTATTCGACAAATAGTAACAACCTTATTGTATCTGTCTGTTTTATAATATCTTTGTCGACTTATTGAACAGAAACGGAGATACGTGAAATGGAGCAATTCCTCTTAGAAAAAATCGAAACAATGCGTCTTCAATTGGTTCAAGAAGCATTAGTACAAAACAGTCTTACAAATGAAAATGTTGTTGCAATTAGCCACGAATTGGACAGATACATCTCTTTATATCAGAAGCTAAAAGTGGATACAGTACGAGTAATCGAGCAATATGAGAAGAAAGTTGCATATTAGGAAAGACGCCATATTGGGTGAAGATGGGTCAATCTTTCAATATTCTCATTTATCCTTTAATAATGATCAACATTATACATATAAACATATTGCACCCAATAAAGTCTGCTCACTAGGGACACTCCACTAAGCTAACAAGAAACGATAGTTGAATAGAGGGCTGCCGAGCGTAAATGATCGATCGGCAGCCTTTTCACCTAAAGGTCAGGATTCTTGTGGTTCTTATTAGTACAATACCAAGATTCAAAGAATCTTTCTCATCAAGAATGTTCCAAGGAAAGGTTATAGCGTTTGCCGTTAGACAAGCGGACAACAAATAAAGGGCCGTACACGCTGATAGTGGCGGAAACAATAAATTTCGAATTAACGTTATTGACTAACCGCAGTAACGCTGCCTGTTTTCTCGTTCTCACGAGCCTGATGAACTGTGCTCCAAATATACGATCATTGGCAAGTTTTCGCAGCAGCTGCAGCATGATGAGGCTTACTTTACGGATATCCTCGGATTGTATACTTAGTAGCCGCCCTGGACTAAAGATACCAGTGTCCAAATAAACCTTCGTCTTTTTTGTGATCATTAGACTGTTGCTTGCACTGAAGCCGGCTCCAATAGAGGCGCTTGCGCCTGGCAGCACCTGTTGGATCACTCTTGTGGTTCGATCTAAATCAAATGTCCTCATGGCGTTGATCAGTCGCATCGCATACACACGATCGTTAGCAATGCGTTCATAAAGAGGTAGTACACGACGGGATAGGATGCGCAGTCCCTTCTCGGTAATGGGTTGAATCTGAACGTTGTCCGTCTGCTTTTTTACGACAGTTTTTTGGTTAAGCTTCATTTAATTTGCCCTCCTTGTTTCTCATCATTAAATAGAGATGATTAGGATGAATACAACAAATTATGAGATCTTAAACCATAAGGTTTGGACAAATGTTATGCTGTGCAATATTCGGAACCCTTTATTTCATTCAGCAGTTTCATCAAGGTCTTCGTTGTAAGCCAAGATCCCGCGTTTAAAATAAAGTAGCTTTTCGTCAGAGGTAGTTTCCATTAAATTGGTCACCAAAAGTTCGACGCTTTCCTTGTAATTTTGGCTATTGTATAACGTCATGGCAAGAAACACTTGAATTGCTCTGTTCTCAGGAAATTCCCTCATACCTCTGCGCAACGTGTTCACCGCTTTTTCGTAGTCTCCCCAATAGCGATATGTACTCCCCAGCCCCATTAGGCATCTTTCTAGATCAGGACCAGAGAGGCCCAATTCAAGTGCCCGCACATAAAATGGAATAGCCTGACGGCCCATGCCAGAATTGTCATGCGCGATTCCGGTTTGATAGTTGATCTCCGCGTCATCTGGATAATTGGACAATAGTTCTAATAAGTGCTCGCGAACCTCGCTTAAGATCGCTTGATCTTGCTTGGCTCGTCCTTCTTCGCGCCGTTCAATCCATTTGCTCAAATCGTCTCTTGCCATATGATCACCATTCCTATGTTTGGTAGTTTATTGAGATAAGAACATCTTAACATAAGCTAGCGCTCACTGAGTTAACGGTTAGATAGCCTGGTGTACTAAAACTTTTTCCACTTATTTCCGTCTATAATGAAGTGATCAATAATCATAAGAGGGCATCACTTTCTATTAAGTTCTTAACAGGAGGGGACAAATGAAAGAACGCAATTCGACTTATCATATTGCAACTTCAAAGTTAGGTTTTCAAGCCGAAGTAGAGAGGTTGAAAGCCCAAGCAATGATGGGGTGGGATAAAGAGTTTCGAAATTTAAAATGGTATGGATTGCAGAACGGCATGAGCGTATTAGAGGTGGGAAGTGGTCCAGGATTTGTGACAGAACATATAAGAATGGAATCCTCAATAAGGAAGAATTAGATCAGTTAAACCAAGCTTCTGAGAACATAAATAATTCTCCAGATGCATATGCAATGATGAACTTTGTAATGGCATGTGGAAAAAAACCGGAGGTAATAAGGCTATGAGGGCACATGGTAGAGAGGTTGTCTTTAAGGCGTTATCAGGTAGCATTAACAGGAATCTCAATGATGAAAATTCAGACAGGGACATGAAGTTGTTTGTGCTGCCTACATTTGACGATCTATATTCTGGAGTGATCTATAAAAACTTCATTACTTCTGAAGCTGAGGATGTCGAAATCCACGATGTAAGAAAGCTGGAGAAATTGCTTTATAACTCGAATTTAACATTTCTAGAGTTGCTATATTCTGTAGAAATTGAAACTTTTAATAATCATGAAATGAATAAAATTATTGATATGAGAGATGAAATTTCAAGGATCAATTTAAAGAATTTATACAATAGCTGCTACGGTATGTACCATGGACAGATGAAGGATTTGCACAAACCTAATTCTGATTTACAAAGAGACATCATTGGTAAATACGGATTTAATACAAAAAAAGCAATGATGTCATTTCATTTTTTGAAGTTTATTATTCGTTTTTATGAAACAGGTTTCACAGATTTTAGTTCATCTATTTACTATTCAGGTGTTGAAAGAGAATTCATGTTGAATATTAAACATGGTGGAGTAACATATGAGCATTTTGCTGGCTTAATCAAAGATACGGAACAACAAGTAAAAGAGCTGGAGCCGCGATACGGAATACATACTGCAAATGAAGAAACGAACAAAAAACTTCAAGGGCTGATAAAAACGCTGGTTAGAAATAGTTTCTAGCACCAGATAAATGTACATTTATAAAGTAAGGTCTATCTGCGAGCTGGAGGGAAATGATGACGAAAAGAAGATTAGTAGTTGCCACAAGTGTTTTTTTATTGATTGCTTTATTTTTTTATTTAGCCGGATACAAATTAGATGCATTAAGTGCTGCTAAAGCGAACCCATTTCTACCAAAAGCTTCAGTTTTATTAGATGAAGTTGATTACCCATGGGGAAAAGTATTCATCTTCGATTCAACTGAAAAGCCGATTACAGTAATAAGTTTCAAATCATTTGGGTTTTTATGGGTTTCAAGAATGTCCACGTATTATTTTCACAACGAAGACTCAATTAAGACAATCGGTGGAGTCTTATACTCGGATGACAAAGGCAGGACTGCGACTGTTATCAGTGTATTGTTGAATGACCCGCGGATTTCGTTTTTAGAGATCGGACCCGAAGGAAACAGAATAAGAAAGAAAGCAGAGTTAAATACCCCGATCACTTTTTCTTGGGATAAATCATTCCCTTGGAATGATTTTAATGCGAAGGCGTTGAATGAAGCCGGGAAGGTTCTCTATGAATATCGCTACGCCAAATCAAATTTTATTAGGCATGAGGATTTAAAATGGTATCCTATTTCGGCTCCTCAAGTGAATTGATAATGTATCATAGGAGGACGTAATGTGGTTCAAGTCACTTATTCCGAAACAGAAAAGGTGGATATAAGCCAAATCCACCGCCGCCTTGATAGGTTGCCATTATGTGAGACAAAGAAAGCAGACGCACCGGCGACCTGCTTTCTTTATTGAGGAATCGGCAAAGATTGTTATTTCTATCTGCGATATTTGATGATTGGCTCGTCTTTTTCTTATGATCAATGGATATACTTGTATATTATCTTGTCATACATTGGAGGTAAAAATAATGGCAGACGAAAACAAAGTAACAATTAAAGTGAACGACAACGGATCGCTTCGGGTGACTGGCCCAGTCGAGTTGGTGGACGCAGAAGGCAACCCATTTGAGCACAAAGAATCGTTCTCGTTGTGCCGATGCGGAGGATCGGGTAACAAGCCGTTTTGCGACGGCACGCACAAGTCGATCGGCTTCGTAAGCACACCGAGAGCGAAATAGGAGTAAATTCTTTGCAAGGGCTGCCAACATAGGCAGCCTTTTTATTTTCCGAAAGAAGAAATCATAAGCCAATCGGCCAAGGATGGACTTTAACGACTTCGGATTCTTTGGAGTTACATCGATGTCAGAGACATGGCAGTAGCCTGTAGATTGGCTGTGGAGAAAGACGGGCTTGGCGCGCAATCGCTTATTCTAGCGGCTGACGATACTTCATCGGATCTCTCTAGTGAAGAACTGATCCATAGGTTTATGCCTGAGCTTGCTAAATATGTCCCGCATTTACCTGGACGATCCAGCTTTCTATCGAATGGTATGATCAAAGAAGTTCTCGGCTGGAAACAACAACATTACTTTATGGAACAATAAATGCTCATCATTTGGTATTCTGAAATTGTCCCCTTTTAATATTGCTTATCTTGTGATTATCCATCTACAGGAATCTATGGGGTATTGGGCGCTTAGATTATTTTTGATGTTGTAGATGAATACATCTTGTATAATAATTAGCGTAATGATGTGAAAATTTTCAAGGTTGGTAGTGTTGAAACGTAAGATATCTTGGAATAATTCTGAACTAAACAAATAAAGGGGATAAAAATGAACCAAGAGGATGTCAAGCAACGTATTAAAGATTACCAGCAAGCAGATGGTGTACACCCTCTTTTTTGCGGACTCAATAGTAAACACGAGAAATTATACCCTAAGGTTCTTGAACAAGGGTTGGTTCTTCTTTGCCCGAATTGCAATTATACGCAGACGTACATCCCCGATCTCTTCTTCGATGATGGTTTTTATGATTGGTTGCGGGGCATGAAGAGATTGATTTAGGGAGAGGGCGGGAACGATTACTTATCATCGATCCCTTTGTGATACGGGCCACCGTAGTGTATCTAAACACAAGACAAAACCACTCCTGACTATGGAGTGGTTTCTTTGCATTGAACTTCTTTTGTAATTACAAATGAATGATTTCGTCTGCCAAGTTACCTATATTACTTTCGTTGCGTACAGGAACTATTACAATTGAATTATGATTTCTTTATATTTCAATAAACTTTTTATTGTATTCACCAATTATGTACTCCATCCAATCTTTGGTTTGCATCCATGGTACAGTATATAGCCTTTTACCATAAGCAAAACCAACTGCCATTGATGCCCTCCATATTTCACCACTTTGAAACTCTAATGGTCTGTGAATCCTTCCTTGCTTTTCATTATTTTCATATACCCCTGAAAGTTCAAACATATTTGCAATCTCAAGTAGACTATAATCATTTTTGCTTTGCGCAATTCCTTGTTCTATTTGTTCTGCAACTGTTTTTATCCCCAAAATTCTCCTTGTCAATTTGTTTGGATAACTTCTCCTGGGCTTATGGGGGTGTTCCGAAATTCCTTCACCAATGTAACAAGATATACTACGAAGCAAATCAGCACTGGCTATTTGACCATTTACTTGTATAGAATTTTGATAAGCATCATCCATCAGTTTTTTACCTGCCAGTATGTAAGATAACCCCCATCCACCAGCACCTAAATTTCCTGCAATACCATATATTTTACCACCCTCGAGGGTCACAGATAGACTGTTGATAGAGTCGACCATTCTCCAATAATTAAATAGAGAACATGATACTTGGCAAGTAAGATTTTCAATTTTGATTTGCAGCAACGAATCCATAAAAATTCATTCCCATCCAGTAAGATGAATTCATATTTTTTACGATAAACTCGTACTTTCATTCTGTTTACCACTGGCATCCATGTAACTTTTTAATCTCAAATAAAGATTCAAAGGGAAATCATGCAAATCCCATAATTTCTTGTACCCCTCTAATCCATGTTTCTCAAGTATGATTTCTAATGCAATAAGAACAGCACTAGCCAAATCATTAAGGGGACACATGGAATCCAACTTTAAGACGGGACTTTCTTTTAGCATCAAATCCCCATAACGTACAATTTTAATTGAAACAGTATCTTTATTTATGCGTTCGAATGTCCATTCTGTTCCAGCGGGTTCTTCCTCAAATTCAAAAACTGTTTTATTTTGAGGATAAGGAACACACTCTGGAATTATGGAAATTAGACAACGGAGCAAATCATCTAATGCATCGGTCATATAACTTGCAGTAAAACGAACATTATTGGAGTCAATTTCAATAAATCCGTCTGCCCATCCGCTACAAGTTAACTCATATACGAATTTCATCTTGTTCTCCATATTCCTCTATCAGTTAATTAATATTAGATTAAATAATACCATATACTGGAACGAACTTCTTTATTCGTGTCTCTTTCGAATTTACGAGTGACGACGATGCCCAGCTAGATTACGACCGATTTCTCGCTGTTAAGCTGGGTAGGAAATTTATAACAGTTGTCGAAACTATAGACTATCCAATCGACAAGGAGGAGTAGTCATGATTCATCAGTTCATACCACAACTTTATTTTAATACGATAGGCCAGCATCCACCTATATTGACGATTCGGGATGGGGATACGGTCATTACGACGACAGTCGATGCGAGAGGTTGGGACAACAACGGCGAAAGCGCAGCTGCTCGAGGGAATCCAATGACAGGACCTTTCTATGTAGAAGAAGCGATGCCCGGTGATACGCTAGCGGTTCAATTCGAATCAATCACTCCGAACCGCGATTGGGCTTGGACAACGAACATGCTTGCTCCATCAGTTATTGAACCATATGTTGCTGCTGGATTGCCGGCATCGGACATCGTACGCTGGACGGTGGATGTTCCACAGGGGGTTGCTTTTCTCAAGGAGCCAACGCTGGGGCTGGCTGAATTGAAGCTGCCTTTGCGGCCCTTTCTGGGCTGTTTTGGTGTAGCGCCTTCCAATGGTCAGTTCATCTCAACTGCTACGAGCGGCGAGTATGGCGGTAACATAGACTATAAAGGACTGGTCGCAGGCTCTACAGTTTATTTTCCGGTGTCATCCAAAGGCGCATTGTTTTATTTGGGTGATGGTCATGCTTTGCAAGGCGATGGAGAAATTATCGGTACAGGGCTCGAAATATCTATGGATGTTCGGTTCACAGTTAGCGTTCAAAAAGGTAAAATGATAGGCTGGCCGAGAGGTGAAACCGACACGCATTGGTTGTGTATCGGCAATGCACGGCCGCTTGACCAGGCGCTTCAACATGCAACGACCGAGATGTTTCGGCTTCTGCAGGAGGATTTCGGCTTAACATCTTCAGAAGCCAGCTTGTTGATGGGACAAGCAGTGGAATATGAAATTGCCAACATGTTTAATCCCGCCTACAGCGTAGTTTGCAAGCTGCCAAAATCGGTTTTATCACAATTAAGCTAAAGAAGCACGATAGTTCAATAAAACAGCGGCAGTCTAGGACGTTATTTTCAAGTCCATGGCTACCGCTGTTTGATTATCTGTTAAAATATTCCTTTACATTTGCACTTTTTCAGATATATTAAGTAATGGTAATTATTCACATAGATGATTAAGGGGGACTTTTAAAATGTCGATGGAAACAACCAACTATGGGCTAGATCAAAGAGAAAAGGTTATGACGGTGAAAAATTGGCTAATTACTAGCTTAATCTTGATGATTCCAATCGTCAATATCGTAATGTTATTTGTTTGGGCATTTGGTGACAGTGCAAACAAAAATAAGGCAAATTACGCCAAAGCTAGTTTATTGATGATTCTTATTTTTATTGTATTATATGGTATTCTTGCAATTGCTTTCTTTGCTATATTCGCAGACGTACTGAACAACAATACTACTTTTTAAAATATACCAAAACAAAATATCACCCAACAAAAAGTCCGCTTTATCGATTCCTCAAATATAGAGGTTTAGATAGGGCGGACAATTTGTTGTGTGTAAAATCCATACTTTCCTTATGTTTAATAACAGCTGATACGTTGCAACCCTTTACGACGTGACGGGCAGCAAAGTTGAAGGATTAGTTGATATTCCATGTTATAATTAACTGGAAATAGTTTCTATATATAAATTCACTGTTTTGTAGATAGAGCGGGGGACAACAAGATGAAATGGTTTTTAGCTTTGTTTATTTCGATGTTAATCCTAAGTGGATGTAGAGAATCTTCTCAGAGTTCATTGTCAGCAGTAAACATTTCGCCATCTCCAAATAAACTTCCGGAAGCAACGATGCAGACAATGCCTCAGCCTCAGGAATCTCCGCAAATCGGAATTTCTAAGGTAGTGGAAATCGCGGAACAGTCCTTTAATGTGGATTTGGAATCTTGGGGGAAAGTTAGATACGTATCAGCCAAAAGTGTAAACGGTGAGGGACATTTAGACCTTTTGCTTACTTTAAATGATTTCGAAGGGAATCAGTTATATACGTTTCCAAAACCAAAGTTTATTGAAGGATGGACTTTCTATTCCGTTAAAGCTGTTTCCTTTAAAGATATAAATCAAGATGCGAAAAAAGATGTTATTGTTTTAGCCGAATACATGACAGGTATTGGTTCGGAGGGAAGTGTTCCATTCACAGTTCCAACTATTTATATTCAGAAGGATAAGGAGTTTTTGTCTGATTTCAACTTAGATAAGAGTCTGTATACATCTGGGAAAATAACAAACATAAATGATGTTGTAACCTATTTTAATATGAAATCACAATCTAATGTTTCATCATCTCCTTTGGCAACAGTTCTACCTATAGAGGAAGTAAACAAACAGTTGTGCAATAAAGTATTGGCCTCTAATTTGACCGAAGACGAGATCATCGAAACTTATTATAAGGAGTATACCAATCACAAGTTTGATTTATCTGAAGCAGGGCAGGACCAAATGTTTTCTAACTTAGGTGTTTGTTTTGAACAGGAGATGAATAACCTACTTGCTAATAATAGTGAATTGAAAAGTAAAGTGAAAACTATTTATAAAACACTCGTAGCATCCATTACACATCTCTCAACGATTGATTACATTCGCAATGGTGGAGGTACAATGTGGGGGCATAATGGCAATAGACAAATAGCTTTGTACAAATATTACATGCATACTTATGTGAAAATAAAGCAAAGAAATAATTCGGCAACTCCTGAAAAATATGATCAACTTTCTAACAAACTGGCCTCTCAAATGGAAAAATTAAAGCTTCAGGGAGTTAATGGGTTGGACAAGTTTTTAGAACCAAATAAGGTGAAAGAAGCCAAAAAAAACTTTGATACAGAGTTCTTTAGTTTAGAAGCTGTTGTCCTGAAGTTTAAAGAACTGACAGCGGAAAAAGACGAATCTTGCTTATTTCTATATAATCAGCTAGTGGAACGAGTGAGTTATTCAATCAATGATCAACCGTAACCTTATAAGTTTAGTAATTTATGGGCATTCAAATGATCGCAATAACTAATTAATGGGAGAGCAAGATGGATAATAATATAATTAAAATTCGAGGGAAAAACCTCTATGTAGTTCAGAAACTTTTTGAAAGCTGGTACGTACCAAAGAGTTGTTGGTGTATGGTCTTGCGTTGAGGCACAACATACGAAGCGAACGGAGGCGTTATACTTGCAATTGATCCTTGACAATATCGACAAGAAATTCGGCGACAAAAAGGTGCTAGAAGGCGTTGGTTATAAATTTCAGAAAGGAAAAATTTATGGACTGCTCGGCCGCAACGGAGCCGGGAAGACGACGCTGTTTAACTGTTTGAGCGGCGAGTCGAAAATGGACGGGGGCCAAGCTCGCCTTGAGGATAATGGCGTTGTGCGGGAGCTCCGTGAAGAGGATGTCGGGTATGTGTACTCGCTGCCGATTCTACCCGAGTTTTTGACTGGCTACGAATTCGTTAAATTCTACATGGATATTAACCGGGACAAACTGCAGCCGGATCTAAGCATCGACGCTTATTTCGACATGATGAGCATGGCGAAGGATGACCGGCACAGGCTGATCAAAAGCTACTCCCACGGGATGAAAAACAAAATTCAGATGCTGCTGTTCCTACTTACGAAACCGCCGATCATTCTGCTCGACGAGCCGCTCACCTCCTTCGATGTCATCGTAGCGCTGGAAATGAAAAATATGTTGCGTGAGATGAAAAACGATCATATCCTCATTTTCTCCACCCACATTTTACAGCTGGCTTCCGATCTATGCGATGAGCTTGTTGTGTTGAACAATGGACGGCTGTCCGACGTTCCAGCTGAGATGTTGCACAGTCCGGAATTCGAACAGCGCATTATTCATTTGTTAAAGGATGAGAGCCATGCTGAGAACGTTTAATAGGCTGCTCGCTATCCGGACATCTTCTGCGGCCAATCGTTTTATTTATTATGCGCAAAAGCTTCCGCTGATTGGCAGACGGATACCGGACACCGTCTACGCCAATCTGCGTGTCAAAAAAACCGTTACCGTCATCTCACTCATTCTGAACGTGCTTTGGGGACTGTTTTCCAAGCTGGCATATACAGGACTGCTCGTCTATTTGCCTGCCGTTGCACTGAATCGGTCGCTGCCTCAGGAAGACCAATTACAGCTGTTTTTGCACATTTTTTTGCTGCTTAGCTTTGTGGTGGCCGGTGGCATCAATGCCTCCGTGCTGGAGCCGAAGCGGGAGAAATACATCGCCGTGAAGCTAATGCGGCTCTCGCCGGCCACGTATATGCGGACTTCGCTCAGTTATCGTTACTGCACATATTTTGTTTATTATTTACCTGCACTTCTGCTCTTTACTTCTTTGCTGGGTGCCTCCATCGCGCAAGCGCTGTCGTTAACGGCAGCAGTCACGCTTTGGCGGGTATTCTGCGAATATATGCATCTGAAGCTGTTTGAGAAAACTGGCATAGTGCTGATCCGAAACAACTTGATTGTCTGGTTGACGATCGGGCTTGGCTGTACGGCCGCTTATGTACCGCTGCTCCTCAATTGGACGCCAAATAGCGGCACGCTGCTAATTGGTTTTCCTGCTGTTCTCGTCTTTGCGGCACTAGGCATTTTCGCTGCGATACGGCTGGCAAGGTATCCCGATTACCGAACGGCGGTTGACGTTGCAACGAAACGGGACGATCCGCTATTGGACATGGGGCGCATGATGTCGGATGCGAAGAAAACAAGTGTTCGATCCAAAGACAGCGATTACGCGTTGACGACGATACAGGCCGACAAGTTCAAAAGCAAGGAAGGTTATGCTTATCTGAATGCGCTATTTTTCGCACGGCATCGCAGCCTGATCGCGCAACCGGTCTATACAAGACTAGCGATCATTGGCGGTTTGGGCATTGCAGGCATCGTTTTTGCAGCGCTGGACAGTCAACGGGCTGCTCTTCTGAGTTCAAACCTGGGGATTGTTCTTCCTTTTCTGGCTTTTATTTTGAACTTCTTGACGGTTGGGGACAAGGTGTGCCGCGCCATATTTTACAACTGCGATCTCAGCCTGCTGCGTTACAGCTTCTACCGGAATGCCGCGAACCAGCATTTCCGCATCAGGCTGTACCGAATCACGGGGCTGAACCTGGCGATCGCCGCCGCTCTCGGAGCCGCGCTGACGTTGATTGCCCTGGCAGCCGGCGCAGCGATAAATCTGGACTTGCTTCTGCTGTGGGTGTGCCTGCTGGTGCTGTCCGTGTTTTTCTCCGTCCATCACCTCTTGATGTACTATATCTTTCAGCCTTACTCGACTGAACTGAATGTGAAAAATCCTTTCTTTTATGTCGTGAACTTGGTGATGTCGTCGGCATGCGGGTTCAGTATAGCAGTGAAAGCCCCGGCGCTCCTTTTCACTATAACAGTCATGATTATAACTCTCGTTTATTTGGCCGCCGCGTTTATTCTCGTGCGTCGCTTCGGACACCGCACCTTCAGGGTGAAATGACCGATGCCTATCTCACGGAAGGGAACTGAGGGTATGAATGGAATTGAAGCGTTCATGGTTGGAAGAGTAAAATACTTAAGGGAAGAGTATTGGACGATAGAAGGGCGAGCTATTGAAGATATTTCCTTAGGAGATATTTTAAATCATGATTTGGAAAGTACCAACGGTAATACTAAATTGGAAGTTAAGTCAATCTCAACTTACGGCAAGGAAGTTACTACCTTGTACAAAATGATGACAGGATTGATTGTTGTAAGTTCACAACCAATATGTGAATTGGCATACATAAAGATGTTATATAAATAGTTTATTAAATAGGGATCGCCGGCTGTTGTGCAGTCGGCGATCCCTATTTTTACTGAACGATGAGGGGGACATAATGGCTGGGATTTTCGTATATGGATAGGACAATTCACCTACTTGAAAATTTGGTTCTTTACTGAATGGAATAGATTACTTATTATTGAGAGTAAATGAAAAATATTCCAAGTCGAAGCGAGGACCACTATGAATGTGAACCAAGAAAATTATTATGACAAGGATTCATCTGAACTAAGGGAATCTGCAAGGAGGAGTCTGAGAGAGAACTGGGTTGCAGCTCTGCTCGTCACGGCGGTTGCCACTTTAATCGGTCCATTGACGGGGCCAGAGAAGCACTGGCTTTTTGATCTTGCAGGCTTTTTGATAAGCGGAGCTCTCATGCTGGGCTCTGTGCATTATTTTCTAAAGCTGAATCGAGATGAAGGTGCACAGTTCACCGATCTATTTTACGGATTCAAACAATTTGTCTCATCATTTCTGACTTACCTCCTGTTCATACTTTTCATCCTGCTCTGGACCCTCTTACTCATAATACCAGGAATTATTGCAGGCCTTCGTTATGCCATGACCTTCTACATTTTGAACGATGAACCAGGCATAAAACCGCTTCAAGCCATTAAACGCAGCTCAGAAATGATGAGAGGCCATAAATGGGACTTTTTCAAGCTCCACTTGAGCTTTATAGGCTGGTATTTACTCGCGATTATGGGTGGGCTTATTATTATTGGAGCACTCCCATGGGTAGGTATGGAGGACCCTTATTGGTCTAGTGTCATTATGGCCGTATTCATACTGCCTGTCGTTACTTATACCTCATCTGCTTCAGCTGCATTCTATGTCAATCTGAAAGCCATACGTCAACAAGAAGGTGCATCTTGGCATCAAGCCCCAATTGAGTAAAAGCTCTCACTATAGTCCACTTGTGAAAACAAAAAAAAGTGCCGCAATAACATGCGGCACTCATCTTCAATTTTACGCTTTCTCTTCCTCTTCTCCAGCTTCGACCACGCCATTCATTTG
The DNA here is from genome assembly GCF_059692115.1 of Paenibacillus sp. J31R30. NCBI lineage: Bacteria > Bacillati > Bacillota > Bacilli > Caryophanales > Paenibacillaceae > Paenibacillus > Paenibacillus sp. J31R30. The sequence continues at coordinate 1,034,563 of NZ_JCAUAV010000002.1, forward strand.
TTCGGCATAGGCACGCATCATATCGTAATCATGATTAAACGCAAGTTCTGCCATGCGTGCAGGCTCTTGCTCTTGAGGAATTGTTGTCTCATCCTTCACTCTGCCCACCCCTTCCTTGATTAGGGATTAGGATTTCCTATATCCGATTTGTTATCCATGCCCTGTCATGGAGCGGCTTTGTTACTTTTTCAATGAATACCATAGGCAATTATTCCTCGACATACATCATTTTAACGGACATACCGCCATCTATCGTTAGGTTCTGACCAGTAATGAATCCTGCCTTCTCGCTAGCCAAAAAAAGACAAGCCGTGGCAATATCTTCTGGCCTGCCTACTCTGCCTACCGGGTGCTGGCTTTTATCCGCTTCCGTGTGGGAAAAGCTGCCATCGTCCCTTACTTCAATCCACCCTGGAGATATCGCGTTGACGCGAATGCCATAACCGCCTAAACTAATGGCCATCGCATGAGTCAGTGCAGAGATGCCTCCCTTGGAAGCCGAATATGCCTCGGTATTAGGCTCCGACATAGCAGCCCTTGTTGACGAGAGATTAATGATAGCGCCACCTCTCTCTTGTGCTTTCATGATGCGGGCTGCTGCCTGCGAGCAGTGAAAAGTACCTCCCAGGTTAACGGAAATAACCCGCTGAAATTGCTCAACGCTAAGTTCCAACACATCCGTATTATGCATGATACCTGCATTATTCACTAACACATCGATGCTGCCCAAAAGGGAAGACGTACGTTCCAGCCATTGCTCGACCTCCTCATTCCTAGAGACATCGACCTTCATGAAGAGTGCATCGTCTGTAAAAGGCCGCAGGAGCTCAATTGTCTCCAATCCTCTGTCTTGATGAATATCCGCTATGGAAATGCCATAACCTTCTTGAGCAAAAGCAAGAGCAATGGCTCGTCCTATGCCCTGACCTCCCCCAGTAATGACTGCGATTTTTCGCATACGAATCACCTCTATCAGTATTTTCCAACAGTTTAACACACCTGTAGCTTCAACATAAAATTCATAGGAATAACATGAGTCCAAGCCAATATATGAACCAATTCATATACTATTACATCTTGTGATTAAGAGGTGATAGAGATGGGATTAATATTTAATCGAAATGTTAGAGTTACTTTTTTCTCGGGTTTTAACTTTACTGGAAGAAATCTAACATTTAGACGAGGCGTGGCAGTTTCAAATCTGGGAATATTCGGTTTTGACAACATCATCTCAAGTTTTCGGCTAAGAAATGTTGTTTTTCCTAGTCAAGTTTCGTTAGTACTGTTTTCAGGGCGCAACTTTACAGGGAATTTTCGAATTTTCAGTGGTAGCCAGAACATTCGAGATTTACGAGTTTTCAACTTTAACAATGTAACTTCGTCGTTTATTCTAGTTGGATTTCGGATAACATCTTCTCAGATTCGTTCCATTCAACGCACAGGCAGTATGCCAAGCGGAATTACCGAATTATAGGCGAAATGGAGCTGAAAAGCATCCTATCTCGGTAGAGGTGGATTGGCTCGAAGGAAACCATATGAAGAAAAGGCAGCCGATCATGATCGGTTGCCTTTTAACATTTGGACAGGAGTACGAAAATAATGACCTAAACTTATAAAAATATGGTAATATCTGTGTAGGTAAAGGAGGGAATCCAAATTGAGATTATAAAACATTCAATAAAAAATCCTTCGAGTATTCGAATCATAATGTCCATGATGATACTAAGTTGGATATCACTAAATAATGCAATTAACCTATTGAATAAAGAGGAGAGCGTATTCCTATTTGTAGTTATGATGGCAATGTTTCTTTTTGGTTTAGTTATCCTATTCTTGACATTGTACAGAACATTTAAGAAACCTACGGAGTTGTACATATATAACAATAAAATCCTATTAAACGGATGTACAATTCAAGCGAATGAAATTAAGGTCATGATGAACATGGGATATTTGAGACCCATTATTGGAATAAAGCCTTATGGGAAGAGGTTTGTGCCACTTCATATGTGTTTTAGGTTTTCGGAGGATGAAGATAGCGGCATCGTGGATTTAGTTAATTGGGCAGCAAAGAACAATGTGCAGATGGCGAATAAACCTTTTCTAAGGTGGCTTTAAATTATAACCGGAGCTAACGTCTTTCATTGTTCAATTTTCGAGGTGGTCATATAAATAAAAAATTAGCAGTAAGTATACTTAGTTCCATATTTGCCATTATCCGGAATTGGTGGGTTGTTCCAAGTGAAATGATAAGGATCAATCCAGATGAGGTATCAAAAATTGAGATTTTTAATGGGAGTATCGGCAAGGAAATCGAGATCTCCGATCGATCGGAAATAGATCATATAATAAATAATCTGAAATCAATTTCATTTAGAAAGCTAAAAATGTCGATTGGTTTAACATGATTAGCTTGCTGATTTTCGGTACGTCAATCGGCGTAACAGCTTCTCGGCGGGGCCAGCATGTGCAAAACCAAGCAGCTGCCACCAGCCCCGTCGGCGAAACAGTTTACGTATAAAGGGCCAATCATGACCTTTCTCTTCTTGCCGGTGTAATAATTGGGCCATTCCATAGCCAATCAGAAGAAAAAATACGGGAAACGCCTAGTGCATTTCCTCTCTGCTCACCAACACTTTTTTCTCCCAGGCTCTGCTTCTCCAGCGGAATAATAACAGAATCCCTCGTAACGCTTCGTCCAAGATGAACACGCCCCACATACCTATTAATCCGTACCCCATATGTATGCCTACCCAATAAGTTAGCGGAACACACAGTCCCAATAGGACACTTCCGCCAATTAGGAGAATGAATCGCGCATCACCTGCAGCTCGAAGAGCTTCTCCTATAATAATGTTCAGACAGCGGACTGGTTCTAGAAGGAAACCACACGTCAGCAAAAGAGCCCCCAATGTAATGATTTCTACGTTGTCCGTAAACATGCCGATCAACTGTTTTCTGAACAACACGGTCAAAGTGACCGCGGCAAGTGAAAGTAATAAGCTAAGTAGTAAACTGCGAAACAACTGCTTGTAGGCTTCCTCCTTTTCACCTGCACCCACCAGTCGACCAATGATAATTTGAGTCCCGCGTCCCAAGGAAATGGCCAGCACCATAATGAACGTCATTATATTTTGTGTATAAATCCGAGTAGAAAGCATCTCAGCACCCAGCTGAGTAATAAAATATGTTGTCATCAGTTGACTTACTGAGTAGATGAGCTGACTCCCGGCAGTGGGAATACCGATAGTTAATATTTTTTTTATTTCTGCAAATTTGACTTTGTAAAAGTCGCGGAAGGATAAGTTCAATCGAACGATCTTTGTTAAAATCATGCCATAGACAACTAGTCCGAGTAATTGGCTGAATATGGCCGATATGGCGACTCCCGGAACGCCGAGCTTGGGAAAGCCGAAGGGACCAAAAATAAATAAAATACTGCCAGTCAAATTGACGAGATTGATTCCCAAGCTGACCGTCATTGTATATCTAGTGTATCCATGTACTTGCGTTATGGCCGAAATGGTCAGATTGATGGCTTGAATAAATAAGGCACTGCCAACGATAGATAGGTATATACGCGCCTGTCCCAGTGTCTCTGGTTCCAAGTCGAAGGGCTGGAGCAGCTGTTTGCTGAAGCAAACAATACATATGCTTATCAAAAAGCCGAAAAGGAAATTAAGAGAGATTGCTCCAGCTGCAAACTTTTTGACATCTTTAATTTTATTCGCACCTAAATATTGAGAAATGACGATGGCTGAACCGGTTGATATCACTTGGAGCAGCAAGAATAAAAAAATAATGAGCTGATTGCTAACGCCTACCGCTGCGACGGCTTCATCCGACACATGACTCACGATGAACGTATCAGAGGTTCGCATAAACACTTGTAATGACGATTCAATAAAGATAGGCCATGTAATGGCAAACAAACTTAATTTCTTAGTATTCGTCATGGGGAAAGAACTCCTTCGATATTACTCGATATAGATCTCCTCTTCATCTTGGGGGATAGTGAAACCGTTTTCTTTGCAAAATTTGGACAAATGAATGCTTATATTGACTCTAACGGCAGGATAATGGAATTAAAGGGGAATAATAGTATAATACTCTGGAGGAGGGAACATGATGGAAGTTTTTGCAGAATTTATCGCACATATTGATAACCTGGAACATCGGGAACGAACGGAAGAAGTGTTGACTTGGGTAGCTAAGAAATACCCGAATTTAATGCCAAAAATTGCATGGAATCAACCCATGTTTACCGATCACGGCACATTCATTATTGGCTTTAGCGTTGCCAAACATCATTTGGCTGTTGCCCCTGAAAAAGTAGGAATTACTCAGTTTGCTGAAGACATTGTGCAGGCAGGTTATGATCACACCAAGGAGTTGGTACGTATCAAGTGGAATAGCCCAGTTGATTTCTCACTACTTGCCAAAATGATCGAGTTTAACATGGTGGATAAGGCAGATTGTTCAACTTTTTGGAGGAAATAAATTAAAAACCCACCCGGTATGCAAATACGGGGTGGGTTTTTCTCATTTGATCAGGTGAAGCAAGTTCACTATAGCTTGAGCACTTTCTGCACGATTTAAGATTGCTGAAGGTGCAAATACATGTTCTTCACGCCCCGTTACCAAGCCTAGTTGTGCAGCTTGATTAACGAATGGCTTTGCCCATTCCTGTACGCTCTTGAAATCCGAGAACTTAGAATCCTCAGTTAGTTCCTTTGCAGTAGGGTGCTTGATTAGGTAGGCTCTCACAAGCATTGTCGCCATCTGCTCACGACTCACCGTACCATTCGGATTAAACAAGGTATCTGTCATTCCTGTAACGATCCCTAAGCGATGAGCAATTGCGACTTCATTAGCAAACCAATCTGAAGATTGCACATCTTGATACGGAGTGGCGGAAGCTTCTTTCAAACCTAGTGCTCTTACAAGAAGAGCAGCAAATTCGGCACGTGTTACGCTGCGCTCTGGACCGTAGGAATGATCATCCACACCTTTTACAATAAGCTTGCGGCTCAAATCATCCACTGCTGAATAAGCCCAATGCCCATTGGCAACATCATCGTACTGCTTGTTGAATTCAAAAATGCCATACGTACTGAAGTGAGAAATATTCGCTGAAATTGAGCTTTTGTCGCTCGATAATTGTCCATCCAGGTAGGTCATCTCACCATTTTCAGCCACATAATAGACTTGTGCTTTGGAAGCATCGATCCCCTGCGGAACTGCAAAGGTGAAACGCATTGGATTGACAAATTTATTGATTTCCGTATTCGTCCCATCAGAATTCTGAACAGTTAACTTCAAGCGATATACGGCAGCTGCATGAAGATTAGCTCCATGCGCATCTCCGCCTTTAACCTCCAAGGATGTCAATTGTTCTCCTGTAACAGGGACAACGGAGAAGATGAGCTTAGAAGTGCTGTCGTTGCTCGGAATCACTTGCTCAGCTGCTGCTAATACGGAGTTAGGGATGATGATGGATAAGGCATTCAACTGAAGAACAAGATCCTTATTGCCTCCAACCAAACTAGCTGTATTAGCTGGCAACTGAATGGTTTCCACGCTAGGTTTAACGGTTATCGTTACCTGATTTTCATTCGTGCTTTTCAGTTCAGACACTTGAATCTCTTGGACAGCAGTAGTTGGAGCAGGTATCAACACCGGACCTTGCCCTGAATTTGGTCCCGGACTTGCTTCTGGATCTTGCCCTGATTCCGATTGAACATAAGTAATAGTCGTACTCTCACTAGCTGGACTTTCGTTATGAAGACGATCCACGGCCGTCACGATATACGTGTATGTCTCGGAGGACAACGCACTTGTATCCACTATACTCTGAGCTGTACCTGACTGCTTCCTGACTTGCTTCATAATGGTAGCAGGATCATCAATGTTTGGTGCATTTTCGCCTTGTGCTCTGTAGATGACATAGTATGCGGTGTCTGTTTGTGCATCGTTCCAGCTTAGGTTAACACCCGTACTAACGGATTGAGCGGAAACCACTTGCAGTGCATCAGGGGCATCCGAATCGAGCCAGCTCATTTGCGGCAATAAGGCAGGATAACGGAACAAAGAATTCGCTAGATTATCTTTCATGCCTAACGGATTATTCAACACACTGCTTGCGCCAAAGAGCATAGTACCCTTCACATCAGCAAAATTACGATTGTACTTAATCTGATTCGGAATCTGCTCAGGATCGTGCCAATTCGGATCGCTGTCTTCACCGACTTTATAAACACCATTACCTGTATACAGGTTGACGTTTCTTCCTTTCACTTGCTCTTTCCACCAATCGACCAATTTATCGTAAGCGGCAGGACCGTAGTTAATATACCAGTATAATTGCGGAGTTACATAGTCAATCCAGCCTTGCTGAATCCATTTGACCGTGTCTGCATAAATCGTATCATAGCTTTGCAATCCGTTCGTATCCGAACCATCTGGAGAGGTTGTCTTATTCTTCCAGATACCAAATGGACTGATGCCAAATTGTACATAGGGTTTCTCTTGCTTAATTTCCTGTGATAATTCTTGGATGAGGGAATCCACATTTTTTCTACGCCAGTCCCCTAAGGAGAGGCCCGTTCCGTACTGTGCAAATTCAGCACTATCCGGATAATCCACGCCTGTAACTGGATATGGATAGAAGTAATCGTCAAAGTGAACACCGTCTATGTCATACTTTTTCACAACTTCCATTACGCTGTCTATAACATACTGTTTCACAGCTGGGATACCGGGATTGTAGCCAAGCTTTCCACCATAGGTAACAACCCAGTCGGGATGCAGTTTCGCCGGGCTGTTCACTGCAAGTTTACTCGTGTCTAAATCATTTCGAATCCGGTAGGGATTGAACCAGGCGTGGAACTCCATATTCCGCTTACGAGCCTCTTCAATCATAAAAGCTAGAGGATCATATCCCGGATCTTGGCCCTGTATTCCTGTTAACCATTCCGACCATGGATTAAGCTCAGACGGGTAAAGCGCATCCGAAGTGGGTCTTACCTGTGTCATAATCGCATTGATGCCTGTCGCAGCTAGGCTGTCTAGCATATCTTTGAAAGCTTGCCGTTGCTGTTCGGCATTGACTACGCCTTTTTTCGGCCAGTCAATATTCTCAACCGATGCTACCCATGCGGCTCTCATCTCTCGTTTCGGGGCAGTCTGAACCTGATTGACAACCAGCGAATAGGTAGCCGTTTTAGCTCCATATGTGGCAGTAATAAGCGTTACCCCGACTGTAGAGGCTGATATAACGCCGGTTGGGTCGATCGTTGCTACACTTGGTTTGCTGCTTGTGAAGGTGACTCCTTGTGTCAACTTAATAGGAGATTGCGGTTGATCAAGTAAGGTATAGATTGCATTTACGCTAGCTGTGAGGGTAGTGCCAACTGTTAATGAGCTCATATCCGCCAACTGAATTTTTGAAAGGACGGGTACTGGCGCAATAACGGTTACTAAGTAAGAAGCAGTTTGACCTCCGAACGCAGCAGTAATTGTGGAAGTACCTAAGCTCAGAGCTTTTACTTTACCGTTGCTTTCCACTACAGCTACATTTGAATTAGAGCTTGTAATCATCGCGCCGCTATCAGCGGTAACATCCAATTTGGCAAGCTGTCCTGCATATTTGGCCATCAATTGTATATTATCTGTTCTGCCTGCTTCCAACGTGGAGGCGCCAAACAATTCAAGTGAATCGACAGCTGGCTGAGTATTACTAACCGTTAGCTCATAGATCGTTGGCTGAGCATCGGCATAGAGTGCAACAATGGATGTCTTACCTGGCTTTAGAGCTGTTACTTGGCCATTGCTATCTACCGAAGCGATATCAGGTTGGCTGCTCAAATAAGTTAAGCCGCTAGTTGTGAGTTCAGGAGCAACGCTATCCTTTTTCGTAATATAGGCTTGTGCGGTTCTTGTTTGTCCAACTCTCATCGGAGTGAGACCTTGAATATCTAAACCAAACGTTGTGGTGTCTGTATAAAATACGCTCAATTGATCGAAGTAGATAACTCCAGCGTTTTTTCTAGTATTGTTCGTTTCCACGATATAGAGATCCATAAATTTATGGTTGGTGGGAATATCGACCGTAACATACCGCCATCCCTTCCAGCTTATTCCTGTTGCAGTGGGAACGAAGTCAATCGTTGCGACGACGGTTGGCGTCGTAATATTCCTTAATCTTGCACGGAGCCAATGTTTGGACTCATCCCCATAGACCCAGACACCAATCTTTTTTGGGTTTCCCGGAATAGGACGATTCAAACTGCCTGATGTTAAATCATGCAAGCTCACATAGACACCGAAAGTTCCGGGAGGACTCAATAACATGTCATAGGACAACTTGGCAGAGGTGTTGCCATATAGGACGGGATTTTCCGGTCTGTATACAATATCTAGGACAGATGATGATGGCGGTGCGATTGGAGCTGTCGAAGTTGTTCTGTCCGCGGAAATAACTGTTTTACCATTTTTGACCTTACTCTCAAAATCTTCAAATACAGTTGCAACGTTATATCCTACAAGAACCAGGCTAGTAGTCATAAGCCCATCATAGCTAGCACGTACATATCCATGCGCGAAACCGCTAGCCACAGCTGGTGCGGTCATCAGTACCCCGGTAGAGGAGATAGTACCAATGCTGCTGTCCGCTTCCCACGTTACCTGATCCGATCCAATCTGGACGGGAGTCCCCCCCGAATCGTAAGCAGTAAGTGTATAAGTTTGAATAGAACTGGGAGCAATCATGAGCGAAGCAGCGGCAAGTTCTATTCTGCTATACGTGGAGCTCGTTACGCTTGCTGTACTAGCAGTAGCCGGATGGTCTCCCTCGTTTTCGGAAGCGTTTACATGCAAGCCTGAAAAAGAACTCAGTAATATTGCAAGGGATAACAGCATAGAAACTTGTCTTTTAAATCTAGTAAATCTGAACATGATTTCGCCTCCTTCAAATTGATAGTTTAATAAACTTGTTATCATGATAATTAAAAATGCCAATAAATGCAATAATATTTTAATTATTTAATTCTTATTGAAATTTTATTTCAAAAATAACTGTCTAAAAATAGAAAAAATGCACTTGGCCGCACACAGATTAACGGTTGTGAGCGCTTTATTTGTTTTGTATACTAAGCAATACTAGGTGATTGACCATACTGTGGACTTCAGGCAGTCATTCGGAAATTTACCTGACGATCCCAAACAAAGTGAGGCTAAGTATGACAATATTCAAAATTCCAAGTTTACATCCGAAGCCGCATTCGTTGAAATACCGACTAATCATGATCCTTTTTATAAGCTCGCTTGCTCCGCTAATCATTATTGGAAGCATTTCTTATTTCTCGATGTACGCTATTTTGCAAAATAAAGCGGAGGGCGGGGTTCTTAGCAATTTGCATCAAGTAAGATTAATGCTGGAAGATACGCTCGGCCAGTTAAATCATACTTCGCAGCAGCTTGCTTTTGATGGAAGGGTTGGCAAAAGCCTTGAAAGCTATTTGGCAGCTGATATCTATGAGAAGAAGAGATTGAACGATGAGATCAGAAGCGAGTTAGGCTTGATTCATTTTACGAATCCGACCCTTGGATTGATGTTTTATTATTTTGAAAATGATAATCAGGTGTTGTTTGAGAATTTTAGCGTGAGTGACAATTATAACCTTAAGCAGCTTCCTGTACTTATCAAATTCGACAAGCTTACCTATATGGGACCGCATCTTTCTTTAAACCCGATTGATGGCAATCAAGTCCTATCGATCCTCCGTAAAGTTGAGCTGCCGGCTCGAGATGATGTTTATGTCTATATTGAAACGAATTTTAAATTGGCCGAAAGTATCCTGAAAGACGAAGATCAGTTCGGCGGCAACTTAGTGCATCTCATCCTCGATAATCATGGCAAAATTGTGTATAGCGAGAATTCAACCGATTTTCCAGTAGGGACGGTATATGTCGATAATGATTCGAACAAGGACATCTCAGGTAAATACAGAATGTTCGAGGAATCAAGCAATCAAACATGGAAAGTTATGTCTGCGGTTCCGAATTCCGTATATAATCTCGAAGTATATAGATGGATGAAGCAGTTTGCCTTTTTTGCCATTCTAACGTTAATCGCAAGTTTCTTTATTGCTTGGGTCATTTGGCGAACGGTATATCGTCCACTTAATCTATTAAGTACAGATATTCGTAATGTAAAAAGCAGTAATGAAGTGTTCCCAAGAAGACAATCGCAGATCTCCGAGTTTGCCCTCATTTACAAAGAGTTTGCGGAGATGAGAAGTCGAATTTTCGAACTCATTACTCAGGTAGAGCAGAAGGAAAAAAGCAAAGCCTTTCTCGAGGTTGAGAAATTAATGACCCAAATCAATCCGCATTTCATTCATAATACGCTCGATACGATACGATGGCTGGCTCGTGCCAATGGGCAGAAAGATATTGATCGATTGGTGTCCACGTTGAACAAAGTGCTCTATTACAATCTCGGTAAAGGTGGGCCAGCCAAAATTAAGGATGAAATAGACGCTCTGAAAAATTATGTTGAGCTGCAAGGCATCCGGTATAACTTTCATTTTGATGTGAAGATTCAGGCAGATTCCAAGTCACTTGAACTGCCCGTTCCCAGGTTTATTCTTCAGCCTCTTGTAGAAAATGCGTTATACCATGGCTTAGGAGACAATGGCGTTATCGAAGTCAATGTCATCGAAGATGGCGTGTCCCATGTCATTATTGAAGTGACGGATAATGGAGATGGCATGACAGAGGAAGACATTGCTCAATTAATGAGTGAAAACACGTTAGAGAAAAAGAAAGTAGGCATGGGGATTGGGCTGCAATATGTATACCGAATGGTGAAGTTCCAATTTGGCTCAGCTGCAAGCTTCCATATTGAAAGCACAGTTGGCTCAGGGACGACGATCGTACTTCGTCTCCCGATAGGAGGAGTAGTCTGATGATAAAGGTTATGGTTGTGGACGATGATCACTTGGTTCGCAAAGGATTCATCACGATGATGCCTTGGCGTGAGCATAATTTAGAAGTCGTAGGTGAAGCTGGCAACGGTAAAAAAGCATTGGAGTTCCTCGAAAATAATCAAGTTGACTTGCTAATCACCGATTTAGCCATGCCTGTGATGTCAGGTATTGATTTAATGAGATGTGTGAAAGAAAAATATAGGGATATGAGCATGGTCGTATTGACGTTTCATCAGGATTTCGAACTCATTCAGGAAGCGCTTCGTTTGGGGGCTCTAGATTACATTACGAAGGTGGAGCTTGAACATGAGCAGATGGATGAGGTATTAAGAAGGATTGTAAGCAAAATGAAAGAGCAAAATGTGCGAACAAGGGACACAAATGTGTCGAATCCAAGCATTCCTACTTTCGAAGAAGAGGACGAGGGGCTGTACTCACCAGAAGTGAATGCAAGTATATGGAAGGCAGTAGATATTATTCATGCTGAGTTTCAACATGATCTCTTATTGCCTGATATCGCCAAAAGGGTGAATATGAGCCGCAGCTATTTCAGTCGCTGTTTTCGGGATATAGCTGGGAAAACGTTTAACGATTTTATCCGTGAAGTACGGGTGAACCATGCGAAAGCAATGCTTACACAAACCGGGAAATCGATTGGGTGGATTGCTACGCAGGCGGGATATCCGAATGAGAAATATTTTAGCAAAGTATTCAGGGAGTTGACTGGGATGCTGCCTGGCGAGTTTCGCAAGAATCAGAGCTAATCCAGTGGCTGGTCGCAAATCGTCTCCTAGAAAGTGCACTTTCGTCTACTTCATGTTCAAAGGATGCCGATTACGAGACGATTTGCTCCGAAACATAAGACAGAAATTGACCCGAATGCCTTTCATTTTCTTTAAGATGTAAGTGTAGGGTAATTAAAGAGGAGGGGCATTATGAAAAATAAAAAAGCTCTAATTTCCATGATGGCAATAGCTGTTCTAATGACAGCATGTTCAAGCAACAACGGAGGGACTACTAAGGACGGCGGACAAACGACAGCGGATTCGAACGTTAAAGTAGACCCATTTAAAATGCCGAATCCAATTGAAGTTACCACTTTCAAAAGCTTAAGCCCAGGGGCGAAGTTACCAGCTGGTGATACTGTAGAGAGTAACCAGTACATGAAATATATCTCACAAAAAACGAATATCAATTTTAAAATATTATGGTATGCGGCATCACAGGATCATGAACAAAAGATGAAGTTGGCGATCGCAAGTAACGATCTACCGGACGTAATGCTTGTAAATGAGCAAATCTTCCTAGCGTTAGCTGAAGCTGGCCAAATTGAGGATTTAAGCAAAGTCTATGAAAAGTATGCTTCCCCTTTAGCTAAGGAATTGTACGGTTCAACAAACAATAAAGCACTTGATAAAGCAAGCTATAAAGGCAAATTGATGGGGATTCCGAATATTAGCGTTCAAGCCGATGCGGCAAGTATGGTGTGGGTGCGCAAGGACTGGATGGATAAATTAGGACTTCAGCCGCCGAAGTCGGTTGACGATGTTACGGCTATTGCTAAAGCTTTCGTTGAGAAAGATCCAGATGGCAATGGAAAAGCCGATACAATGGGAATCGCCGGTTTCGAGAAATCATTGGCAGTAAACGGTAAAGCGCAACGTGGAGACTTTAAAGGTATTTTCCAAGCGTTTGGTGCTTATCCTTCAGGCGGAGTTGAAGGCGTTTCCAACTGGATCAAAGACAGCTCAGGCAAGGTCGTATATGCATCCATTACACCAGAAACGAAACAAGCGCTAAGCAAACTGCGTGAGATGTATGCAGCTGGTGCCATTGATAAGGAATTTGCTCTGCGCAAAGATCCGAACGAGAATATCGTTTCTGGTAAAGCAGGCATGTTCTTCGGACCATGGTGGTCCGGTGGTTTGGCTGCAGATACGATGAAGCTCAATCCAAAGGCGGATTTCGTACCGTATTTGATCCCTGATGCTAAAGGCGTAGTGAACACAATGATGGTGCCTGTAAGTACACAGTTTATTGTCGTGAAGAAAGGGATGAAAAATCCTGAAGCCGCAATGATCTACGCGAACACATTTATTAATGCTCAGCGTAAAGTAGATCCAGATGCTTTGAAACTAGACTTCACGGTAAGTGCGGAACACTGGCCAATCGGAAATGCGACCTTCGATTATGCAGATGCAGTGGAAAGAAAATCAGATATGTTGAAAAAAGCACTAGGTGGGCAAACCAAGCCTGAAGAGTTGAGTCCAGAAATGAAAGAAATGTTTGACAAGGCAACACGTGACAAAGCTAATCCTAAAGCAGATCTGAAAGATTGGTCAGGTTACTACGGATACACGGTACCAGCAGATTTGCTGAAGCAAAACATGAATAAGGTATATAGCGAATTCACAGCAAATACCAAAACGATGGAAAGAAAATGGGCTAATTTGCAAAAATTAGAGAAAGAAACGTTCTTCGGAATCGTCATGGGTGAGAAGCCGCTTGATGCATTTGATAAGTTCGTTACCGATTGGAAAGCACAAGGCGGCGACGAAATCACGAAAGAAGTAACGGATGAACTCAGCAAATCCAAAAAGTAAACTGAAATGAAAAGAGCGCACCGCCTAACCGATTGGTGGTGCGCTCTTTGTACAATCAGGATAGAGAACCCGAGGTGTATCGCTGATGAATATTAAATCTTTTTACAAGCACTACCATTTGATGCTCTTGCCGGGTATTGTGCTTCTCATTATTTTCCACCTCATTCCAATGTTCGGAATCGCAATAGCGTTCCAAAATTTCAAAATTGGTTTGGGTATCTGGGACTCCCCCTGGATTGGGTTAGAAAATTTCACGTACATGTTTCAACTGGAAGATAGCAAAACCATTTTCTTTAATACGGTATTTATAGCTGTATGTAAAATTATTGCTCACCTGATCATTCCACTCACATTCGCAATTTTGCTTAATGAGGTTCGATTTAGCATCTTCAAAAGATGGGTACAGACGGTTGTGTACCTGCCCCATTTTATTTCTTGGGTCATATTAGCAGGGGTAGTGATGGATATGCTGTCTTTGGACGGCATTATCAATAGTACGTTGAAAATGTTAGGCTTCGAACCGATTATGTTTTTGGCGAAAAATAGTTGGTTTCCTACCATTGTTGTTAGCTCAGATATTTGGAAGGAATTCGGATTTGCTGCCATCATTTATTTAGCTGCCCTAGCTGGTATTAATCCTTCGCTGTATGAAGCCGCTGAAATGGATGGAGCTAATCGATTAAAGCAGTTATGGTATGTCACATTGCCAAGTTTGGTACCAACAGTGGTTCTGTTGGCTACCTTGAGCATAGGTAATATTCTGAATGCAGGATTTGATCAAATCTTCAATTTGTACAATCCGCTTGTTTACAAATCTGGCGATATTATCGATACGTATGTCTATAGGGTAGGTCTTGTCCAGGCGCAATATGGCTTAGCTACCGCCGTCGGTCTGTTGAAATCGATGATCGGATTCATACTCATCATTCTCTCGTACAAAATAGCTTATAAATATGCAAATTACAGAATTTTCTAATGAAGCAGGTGAATACCCATGGTACGCAATAAAACCATATCCGCTCAGGTAACCGAAGCCGTTCTCATCTTAGTAATGCTAGTGATCTCATTCCTGTCGCTTGCACCTGTTGTGCACGTATTCTCCGTCTCGTTTAGCGATAACGCTGCAGCGGCAGGAGGGCTCGTTAAGTTTTGGCCTGTTGGGTTCTCTGTGGAATCCTATCGCAAAATTCTGGAAGAGCCGCATTTTTTCAATGCATTTCTTGTATCCGTTAAACGTGTATTGCTAGGTGGTGGAATCAACTTCGTGTTGACAGTCATGATGGCGTACCCATTGTCTAGAAGCAACAAAGAATTCCCGATGCGGACCGTGTATATGTGGTTCATGTTGTTTACGATGTTATTTAGCGGGGGGATTATCCCCTTATATCTGACGGTGAAGGCATTAGGAATGTTTAACACGCTCTGGGCACTTGTACTGCCGGGAGCTGTGCCCGTATTTAACGTTATTTTGTTAATGAACTTCTTCCGAAACTTGCCGAAGGAGCTAAGTGAAGCGGGTTACATGGATGGTGCAGGTCCTTGGTATATGATGCTTAGAGTATATCTACCCCTTTCGTTGCCAGCGATGGCGACCGTTACGTTATTCAGTATCGTGGGTCACTGGAATGCTTTCTTTGACGGTATGATTTTTATGCGTAGTGCGGAATTTTATCCGCTGCAAACGTATATCCAACAGCTTGTTGTTAGTCAGAACGCGTTGTTGGAATTGGATTCGTCTAAACTTGAGATGCTAATGAAAGTTTCCGATAAAACATTGAACGCAGCCAAAATTGTGGTTTCCATGGTGCCGATTCTCATCATTTATCCGTTCCTGCAAAAGTACTTTATCCATGGCATTATGCTTGGTTCTGTCAAAGAATAATTACTAAAAGAGGTGTAATTCGGTGGAGTGGAAGGTCATGACATTCAATTTGCGGTACAACGAGCCGAAAGATGGGGACAATGCTTGGCCCTATCGGGTTAAGCGTGTTTCACAAACGATCCACGAGCACGATCCCATTCTTTTTGGCACACAGGAAGGCTATTATGACATGCTGACTGAGCTTCACGCAGAGCTGCCAGCGTACAATTGGATCGGCATCGGTCGGTTTGGTGAGCATGAGGATGAGCATAATGCGATTTTTTATAAGCGAGATCAGCTCGAAGTGCTGGAAGAGGGGCATTTCTGGTTATCGGAAATGCCGGAAGTTGTTGCATCCAAAAGCTGGGACAGCATGTTCCCTAGAATGTGTACCTGGGTTCGATTCAAGGACTTGAACAGTCGGGAGGCGTTCGTCGTGTACAATACCCATCTGGATCATCGCAGCCAAAAAGCGAGAGAAAATGGCGTTAAGGTCATTTGGCAGTATATCCGCTCCCATAAATCCGAACATGCATTACCTGTCATTCTATTAGGTGACATGAATAGTCATCCAACCGACCCGACGATCCGCTATCTCAGTGGAGCGTCGGAAGGTGAAGGTACGAAAGGATGGCTGAAAGACGCGTATACCGCGTTTGAAGGAATCATTGGCCGAACTGCACACGATTTTAAAGGTGGAGCAGATTCGGAGCCAATTGATTATATTTTCGTATCACCCGAGGTGGAACTGCTAGAAACGATCGTAGACAGAAGACAGATCAATGGGGGCTACCCTTCGGATCATTATCCGATCATTGCATCTGTACGCTTATCCTACAACAGAGACAATCAAGGAGAATAATCGATGAAAACAGAGGCATGGAATCGTTCAACACTGACAATTACGCGTGAAATTGCCCATTCGGAGCAAAGCGCTTATATCGAAGTACCTTTTGAAATGCCTGAGCATGTTGAGGAGCTTGTGGTATCGTATACGATTGAATCGCACAGCGAACAGAGAGCTATCATCGACTTAGGTCTGAGAGATACAGGCCGAGTGCGAGGCTGGAGCGGCGGCGCGCGCAAAGGTTTTCGTGTTGGACTGGATAAAGCGACACCTGGCTATATGTCGGGTGACTTAACGCCAGGCGACTGGGCGGTATTGCATAACGCCTACAAGGTACCGAGCGAAGGTTGTTCGGTTCACGTTACCATCGAATTTCTGTATAAGACCCCTCGCTGGCTGAAGGGTGATTTGCACACGCATAGCGTGAACAGTGATGGCACGTTTACGCTGGAAGAAAATGCGGCAATTATGGAGGAGCTTGGCTGCGACTTTATTGCCATGACCGATCACAATACAGTCAGTCAAAATCTGACTTATCCGCGAAATACCTCAGTTCTCATGATACCTGGCATGGAATTTACCACAAACTTTGGACATAGTAATTTCTTGGGTGTCACGGATCCAATTCTTGATTTTCGAGTGAAAGATCAGGAAGATGTCAACGCCAAGATTGCTGAGGCGCGTGCAAATGGCGCCAAAATCGTCATCAATCATCCGCACTGTGAATTTTGCCCGTGGGAATGGGATTTCAGTGTCGATCACGATTGGGTAGAAGTATGGAATGGGCCGTTCACAGATCGTAATGCGAGAGCCATGCAATGGTGGCATGATCAACTCGTCTCCGGCAGAAGACTTGTTGCTGTTGGCGGCAGTGATACCCATCGCCCGGATCCGTATGTGAAACATGCGATGCCATGTACATGGGTGTATGCTTCTGAGAAAACCGTAGATGGCATTTTGAGTGCTATCGGCCTCGGGCATGTGCTGATTACGTATGCGCCGGAAGGACCTTTTGTACAGTTGAATTGCGGTACTTATATGATGGGAGATGTTGTTCCATCAGGGGAGTCAGTCAGAGAGGTTACTTTACATGCTCGCGATCTGAGAGTCGGAGATACGGTAAAACTAATCAGCAATGTTGGTTTGGAAAAAGAAATTGAAGTGTCATCTGAAGGTGAGCTTGCCATCCAAATGGATGCACAGGGGACAACGTTTGTACGCGCCGAAATATGGCAGCATTTTCAAGAGGTCAATTTGACGCTTATGGCTGCGTTAACGAATCCGATTTATTTTGATTAGTATAGAAGGCCTTGACAGATAGACAGAAGCATCTCGGATAAAGGAGTACAGACGATGGCGCAGAACCTTGAGAAAATTTATGTTGTATTCAAAACACACTTTGACATCGGATTTACGGGATGGGTGTCCGATGTTGTACAGCGTTATCGGACCGAAATGTTGAAAGACTTTATTGATATTTGTGAAAAGACAGCTCCCAATGCTGAACACGAGAAATATGTATGGACGATGTCCGCATGGCCGCTGGAGCAGTCCTTGGAGGGCAGCTCGCAAGAGGATCGTGATAAGGCGCTTGCGTTTCTGGAGAATCGTCAATTGATCTGGCATATGCTGCCTTATACGACTCATACGGAATTCTGCGGTTTAGAGGAATGGATTCGCGGGATGTACGTGTCTCGCAACTTATCTGAGCAGTTTGGTTACAAACCCAAGGATGCCAAAATGACGGATGTTCCTGGCCACACATGGTCCGTTCCATCTTTGCTTGCTAAGGCCGGCGTGAAAATCTTGCATTTGGGCTGTAACCCTGCTTCCACACCGCCAGATGTACCTCCCGTGTTTTTCTGGGAAGGTCCAGACGGAGAACGGTTATTAACGTTTTATTCCAAAGGTTCTTATGGAACGGGGATACTTCCACCAGAGGATTGGGAGCATCCAGTATGGCTGGCCATGATTCAAACGAGCGATAATCACGGTCCTCACGATCCTTCCTATATTCAAGAAATGAAACAATCCATAGCGGAGAGCGGGCTTGTTGCTGAACTACATATCGGCAGTCTCACGGATTTCGCAGAAGATTTCCTAGCGCTAAACCCTGATTTGCCCGTTATTCGAGGCGATATGGCCGATTCTTGGATTCACGGAGTAGGCACGGCGCCTCGTGAAGTCTCTCGCGTCAGAGAGCTGCGAAGCCGGATAACAGCTGCCGAAAGCGCGCTAGCTATTGCCATGATGAATGGGGACGATGCGCCCCAAGCTGCTGAGGCGAAGAAGCAAATTGACAAATCCTATGAGTACACGCTGCATTTCGGCGAACATACGTGGGGGATGGACTGTAAATCGTTTCTTTTCCCAAGACGATATGAGAAGAAAGAGTTTCTGCAAGATAAGCAAAGCGAGCGCTACAAGCAGATGGAGCATTCCTGGCAAGAGCAGCGTGACTATCTGAACACGGCCGAAACAGCTCTTGAGGCAGCGATTCAGCTCGTCAGCGACTCAGATAAGCCAGCGGCATATCGCGTCTACAACTATCTTGGTTGGAAACGAGACGCGCGCGTGTTACTGCCGAAGGAACAACAGCCTGCAGCTCATGAAACGTTGATCGATTGTGAAACAGGTCAGCCAGTGAAGCTGGTTGTTGATGAATCCGGCGTGTGGGCTGAAGTGAGCGGTCTGCCTGCTCTGGGCTATAAAACATTGGGCATTGCAGCTAGTGCAGAAGAAGTTGCTATTACCGTGACGGAGCCTGTAGAGGCAGCTGCCGAAAGCACAATCCGCGGATATATGACAGAAGAGGAAGCGGTCATAGAAAATCCGTTTCTGCTCGTTAAAGTTTCGAGAAAAACCGGGTGGATTCAAAGTATTTGGGATAAGCGGTTGAAGCGGGAATTCGTTGAAACTGATGCGGAATTTGGCTTCGGTCAATATGCGTATGACGTATACTCCAGCAGTGAGATTACTGCTTTTATCAAGAAATATGCTTACCGTTTCTATGACTGGGGTATACATGATTTCGGAAAAACAGGATACCCGGAGCAACAAAAGAGGGTGTCATTTACGACAGGAGCGCCTGAACTGGAGCTTGTCCAAGAAGGCGATAGCATCATTCGGATCGCGTGCTTAGCCCAAGGCGATCGCGAATCACATCAAGAATACGGGAACGCTCGTAAGATCAACTGGTCCATTAGTTTGAATGCGAATTCTTCTTATTTGGATATCGAGTTGCAATTGAAGGAGAAGGAAGAGACACCTAAAGCAGAATCTGGCTCTCTCGTGTTCCCTCTCAAATTGGATCAAGCTCAATATCGAATTAATAAAATGGGTGCGGTAATCGATCCAATGCATGATCTTGTTCGGTCTTCCAGTACTTTGCTCAACTGCTGCGAGTACTTTGTTGATGTGACAGATGTCCAAGGCGAAGCAGGAATGAGCATCGTTCCGCTGGATTCACCACTGTTCTATATCGGTAAGAATGGTATGTGGGACTTTGAGCATCAGTATAAGCCAGAGAAACCTGAGCTCCACTTCAATTTGTTCAACAACATGTGGGGAACGAACTTCCCGCAGTGGACTGGCGGCGATTTGCGCTACCGCTACCGACTCATTCCACACGCAGGCAGCTGGTCGGAAGCTGAGGTATGGAAACAGGCTGAGCAGACTTTAAGCTCAGTGGTTGCAGTAACTGTTGCTGAAAGCAAAGTATCCCGTGAGCCGCAGGTGATGGATATATTGCCTCAGGGTTTGAACGGTGCTGCTGTGACATGCTTCAAGCCTGCTGAAGACAGCGATGGCTGCATCTTGAGATTGCGTGAATGGACAGGTACTGAGCGGCAGCTCATTGTCACACTGCCAGCGTCGATATCCCGTGTATGTCAGACGGATTTGTTGGAATATACGCAAAGTGAGCTTGCTATCACAGAAGTAGGCAATGACCGAGGAGATAAGCAAGTGATTCTGCATTCCAAGCCTTTTGAAGTACATACACTTCGAATCTGCTAGGACATATAGGAGGATAACTAGGTGAAGGTTCGATACGGCATTTCCGCCATCAATTGGGTGAATGAAGACATCAAGGAATATGGCAACCACTATACGGCCGAGCAGGTGCTCACCGATATGGCGAGCCTCGGATTCGAAGGAACGGAGTTTTGTCGTAAATTTCCACGTGATGTCGATGTGCTCAAACAGTTATTAGCGAGTAAAAATATGGTTCTTACTTCGCAATGGAGATCTGTTCATTTCAGTGATTCGTCTCGACATGAGGAAGAAATGGATGCATTTCGCGCTCATGCTGACTTTCTGAAAGCCATGGGTTGCAAGCACGTCGTGACTTGCGAATCGAGTAATAAAATCGAAGATCTAAGCAGCAACACGGTCCGTATCGAACCGCTGACGGATGCGCAGTGGAGACATATGGTCGATGGCCTACATAAGGCAGGGCAATACTGTGAAGAGATTGGCATGAAGCTTGTGTACCATTTCCATGGAGAAACCGTCGTTGAGACGGGCGAAGAAATTGCTCGCTTAATGGAAATGACTGACCCTGAATTGGTTCATATGTTATACGATACCGGGCACGCCTATTATGGTGGCAGCGATCCGTTATATATTTTACAAGCACACTTTGACCGGATTGCTTATATCCATTTGAAAGACGTTCGGGAAACTGTTCTAGAACAACATCTCAGAGACGGATACCGTTTTCGTGAAGGTGTTCGAAGAGGCGTGTTTACAGTCCCTGGCGATGGTTGTATTGATTTTAAAGCTATTTTTGAAGAGTTGAAAAGACGCAACTACGAAGGCTGGATCATTATTGAAGCTGAACAGAATCCAGAAATTGCGAATCCTGTTCAGTATGCGGAGAAAGCATGTGAGTATTTGAAAACAATAACAGCATAACTCGGCACATGTTGCCCCTGGCGCTTAATGCACCCAGGGGCAATGTGCTAACCTACGCGAAGGAGCGCTTTTATATGAAACAATTATCCATTCCCGGCATTTCGTCCACATGTTCTC
The DNA here is from genome assembly GCF_059692115.1 of Paenibacillus sp. J31R30. Lineage (NCBI taxonomy): Bacteria > Bacillati > Bacillota > Bacilli > Caryophanales > Paenibacillaceae > Paenibacillus > Paenibacillus sp. J31R30. The sequence goes on from NZ_JCAUAV010000002.1 coordinate 1,055,899, forward strand.
AAATGATTCTGGGCTCTGATTACTTTCAGCCTGCGATTCAACATCAAGTCGACACCTTGCTCGATGCCTATGTTGAGACTGGTGGCAACACGGTCGATACCGCGCACGGCTATCGGGCTGGTGAAAGCGAGAAAGCCATCGGTAATTGGATGAAGTCTCGGGGCAATCGTGACAAGATGCATATCCTGACGAAGGGGGCGCATCATGATGCGAACGGGCCACGTGTGAATGCCCAAGCGATTACAAGCGACCTTACCGAAAGTTTGCAGAGGTTGCAAACGGATTATGTTGATTTCTATGCTTTGCATCGCGACGATCCCGAAGTATCCGTTGAACCGATCATAGATATTCTGAATGAGCTTATGGTTTCTGGGAAAATCCGTGCGATCGGTGCATCCAACTGGACGCATCAGCGGATCCAGCTGGCCAATGATTATGCAGAGCAAAACGGACTGATTGGTTTTTCCTTCAGCAGCACGAATTTAAGCCTAGCCAAGCTAAACATGCCCAGGTGGCCAGGTTGTGTTTCGGCCGATGAAGGGACTTGCGCTTGGCACGAGCAATCGGGAACTCCGCTCTTCTCTTGGTCATCATTGGCCGCCGGCTTTTTGACGGGGCGCTTCTCACCAGATGATCTCGAGAACGAAGAAATGGTCCGTGTCTACTACAATGAGTTGAATTGGCAAAGGCTAGATCGAGCCAAACAATTGGCGGAAGACAAAGGCGTAACATTAGCGCAAATTTCATTAGCTTATGTGAACAATCAATCATTTCCGACCTGTGCGATTGTCGCTGCCCATTCATTAGAGGAACTGCAGGCGAATCGGGCAGCAGCGGATCTTGAGCTAACTGTACAGGAAGTACGCTGGCTAGAACGTGGTGGTGAACTGTGAAGCTACTCTTGTCGGCAGAAGGCATTGTAACTCCCAGCTGTTCGAAAAGCCACATTACCTATACCATACATCTTCATTCGAATGTGGATGAATTGTATATTGACTTCGCCTATGATCCTAAGACACTGGCAGATGAAGAGAAAGCGAAAGAACTGATTGATCAAGGAATTCAGAGTTATATGCTGCCGGAACACATAGAAGCAAGCCAAAACAACTGGAGATCGTACTTGCCACTGCAGAATTTGCTTACGCTATCTTTTGACGACGAGAATGGATTTCGTGGGGCTGGTCATCGGCACGATCCAGTCCAACGATTGAAAATTCATCGGGATCAGGCATCTCCTGGATTAATTCCTGGACATATTCCTCGCGGGCAGCTGCGTGTGACCATAAGTCTTCACTGCGTTGTATCGGAGCAAGTTCGTTACAGCTTGCGTATCGAGGAAGGAGGTCAACCCTCATGACCCGCTGGTTACCTTACGAATTGCATACGCATACATTTCACAGCGATGGTAAGCAATCGCTACTTGAACTCGCAGAGGCTGCTAAATCTCTTGGATTTGCAGGCTTCGCATTAACCGACCACAATACAATGACGGGTCTTGCTGACAGAGAACAAGTTCAGGCGCGGATCGGTATTGACATTATACAAGGGCTTGAATGGACAACTTTTTTTGGTCATATGGTTACATTGGGAATTCGTGACTATGTAGATTGGCGGAATTTAAGCCCATTTCATATTTCCCGGGGAATTAAAGGCGTTCATGATCAAGGAGGCGTAGTTGGAATTGCTCATCCTTTCCGTGTTGGCAGCCCGATGTGTACGGGTTGTTTTTGGGAGTTTGAGATTTCTGATTGGGGTCAAGTTGACTATATGGAGGTTTGGTCAGGCTTATTTCCTTCGATCCAACGAAATAACATTCGAGCATTCGCCGTATGGACCGAACTGCTGAATCGCGGAATCCGTATCTCGGCCACAAGCGGAAGGGATTGGCATGTCAAAGACCCAGTGAAGGATCCTGTTTGCGCAACGTTTCTGCAGATGAACGAGGAAGAGGGAGCTGAGCCTAGGGTCATAAACGCATTGCGAAATGGAGCAATAAGCGTCTCCATGGGTCCGCTTCCGCTGCTCTACATGCGTGGAGCAGAGGGAACATTGCTTGTTGGTATCGGTGAAACCGTGTATAGGGACATGGTTTCTTCCGAACGAGTCGAGATCGTGCTCGGAGTTGACTTTACCGTGAGGGATTGTCAATGGGAGTCGGTGGACTCCTCGATAACGATGCGCTTGAACAGCAATAAAGGTGAAATTGCGGTGTGTGAACTGTCGAGCCTGGAACAGGAAATGGCGATTCCAGCTGATTTAGAAGGCGTCATTTGGATTCGGGCAGAAATGTACGGGACGTTTCATCGTGTCCATACGATGATCGGATTTACGAATCCTATTTATATAAATGAATAAGGGAAGAAGGGGAAGCAATGAATGCTGTTTCCAGTGTTTGGCATATTTCTCACATAGACCTCATGATCCGGCTATTAGCCGCTACTGTACTGGGGGGACTCATTGGATTGGAGCGGGAATGGAGTAATCATGCTGCCGGATTTCGTACACATATTCTTGTATGTTTAGGCTCCACAACAATCATGCTGCTTTCCATCTATGGATTCTCGGAATTTGTTAATGAAGCGAATGTGCGGGCTGATCCAGCTAGACTTGCGGCGCAGGTTATCAGCGGTATCGGTTTTCTTGGCGCAGGAGCCATCATACGGAACGGTTCCGTCATTAGCGGTCTGACAACGGCGGCCTCGGTGTGGGTTGTTGCTGCTGTTGGACTTTGCGTAGGAGCAGGTTTCTTTTTCGTAGCAGTGCTGTGTACCTTCATGGTTTTAGTCAGTTTGCTGTTATTGAATAAGTGGGAAAAACACCTGCTAAGAAACCGTCGTGTTCATGAGATTACCGTTAAGGTACTGGATCATCCTGGCGTACTCGGCAGGATTGCATCCATTCTAGGTGAACACGGCATTCAAATTATGAAGATGAAAATCATCCCTGATAGTGAAGAATCAGGAAACAGACATGCGAAGCCAAACATGCAGCTCTGTTTCACGATGAAGGCTCCAGAACAAGGCAATCTATTAGCCGCATTAGATGAAATTCATCGATCCGAATATGTGGTGTCCACTGATTCTCCATGGTTGAACGGATTTCAAGTCAAGCGTGCGATAAATACGGTGAGTTAGTTCGCATTAACTCAACCTATTTGGCGAATCTCCCAACGATATGGTTTCGCAAATTCGAGGGCAAGGGTCCAGTAAAGTACTGGATTCTTGTTTTTTTTTGCAGGGGCACGTTCGCCAAAAAGAATCGAAAAAATGTCTAACGAATCATGAATTATGTCATTACATCCTCAAAATGAAAGCGTTAACATGAATGTGTGGATCAATGAAAGGGGGGATAGCAGGCTTGAACATGCAGGGCTTTATCCATGGCTCGATTTGAATGGCTTCATTACTTTCGCTAAGGAGGAATTATCAATGAACAATCGATTCTCAAAATGGCTAACAAGGCTAACGCTTCTCACTGTTATTCTAGCGGTATTACTTCCTACAAGCTCGGCACTCGCTGCAGCTTCTAATTTCTACAATGTGCTTGTGCAAAATGGTGCAGATGTCTCTGTCTACAAAGACACGAATAGTTACTACTCCACGTATACCACTGGCAGTGAAGTGAAAGTCTGGAAAAGTAATTATTTGACCAATATGGATGCTGGTACGGTGATTACGGCGTGGTCAGGTTGTTGTGATGTGTGGGCACCTGAAATCACGAAGATTAACAATGTTTGGTATATTTATTTTGCCCGTGATAATGCGGCAGGAGATAATAACAGTCATAGGATGTACGTTATTTCCAATTCAAGCGCAGATCCAACCACGGGTACTTGGAGTGCTCCAACCAAGTTAACTGCGATTGGCAACGATGATTGGGCTATCGATGGAACGGTTCTGAACAACAATGGAGCGCTGTATTTTATCTGGTCCGGCTGGAACAGCGCGAATCAAAATACAGATCAGAATCTGTATATCGCTTCGATGAGCAGCCCAACCCAGATCAGTTCGGCTCGCACACAAATTGCTTGGCCACAATACAGTTGGGAAACGAATGCGACTCCACATGTGAATGAAGGGCCGGAAGTCATTATTCGTAATGGGGTCATTAATGTGGTCTTCTCAGCAAGCGGCAGCTGGCTGGATTCGTATTGTCTAGGCTTAACGACAGCAAGTACGTCAAGTAATCTGCTATTGGAAAGTTCATGGACGAAACGAACAAGCCCTGTGTTCCAGAGCGGCAACGGTGTATATGGACCAGGTCATCATAGCTTTACGAAATCCAAAAATGGGACAGAAGATTGGATTGTCTATCATACAGCTAGACAACCAGGTGCGGGGTGGAACAGAGAAATTCGTGCTCAGAAATTCACCTGGAATGCGGATAATACGCCGAACTTCGGAAGTCCAGCGGCTCCGAATACGCCGATCGCTATACCTGCTGGGGAACCTGCACGTGATCGTTATGAGGCTGAGTCGGCTACCTTAGGCGGTCTTGCTTCGGTAGCGTATCATTCTTCCGCCTCGAATGGCGCCAAAGTAGGACATATTGATAACAGCAGCAGTTATGTTCAATTCAACGTAACCGTTGGAACGGCCGGATATTATACGGTACTGGCAAGAACCGATAATGGCACGTCAGGCGGATATGGCGTATGGGCCAACTTTAAGCTATCCATCAACGGAGGAACTGGCAGTAATTTTAGTATTGCGAATTCAGGTTGGGACCACTGGACGAATGCCTCGGCCAAAGTGTATCTGAATGCCGGTTCGAATACCCTTCGATTCACCCGTGATACGAATTATGCCGAAATCGATTCGATCGATATCATGCCTTGGTAAGGAATTGATTTCACAGACAACAACTAGGCTTTAAGCCATCTTGACAGCATACGAACCAGCGTGTGAGAATAAGATTAGGTAAGGTTAGGTTAGGTTAGGCACAAACATAATAACGATAAAGTGAGTGATCGCGATGAAGGATCGGCTGGAGCTTGATACCGGACAATCGCATACAACCCTCTTTTTTAAAAATGGGACCGTATGGAAGTTAACAACTTCCGTACGGTCCCTTTCTTTTGGTAAAGCGAGAAAGGAAAGGAGTCTGTGTTGACATGGCGATGGTATATAAACAGCAGGAAAGTAACCTAGAAGCGACTCCGGTTTTATTAGATGGGGAGCAATTGATACCTGAGTTAGTTGCGGCGGTTGTTTATGACAATGTGCCGGTCGAATTAGATGCGCAGGCACTCAGGCGTGTGATCGCGTGCCGCAAAATGGTGGAGGAATTAGTCGCTGCTGGCAAAGTGGTCTACGGGGTCACGACTGGGTTCGGAAAATTCAGCGACGTGACGATTTCACCGCAAGACGCTGTACAGCTGCAGGTTAACCTGATCCGCAGCCATGCTTGCGCCGTCGGCAGACCGCTGCCGGAACCGACGGTTCGTGCTTTGATGCTGCTGCGTGCAAACGCGCTGGCCAAAGGACATTCCGGCATCCGCCCAGAAACGCTGCAGCTCCTGATCGACTGCATCAACTGTGGCGTACATCCGGTTGTGCCGGAGCAAGGCTCACTTGGCGCAAGCGGAGACTTGGCTCCACTGTCTCATTTGGCACTGGTGCTGATGGGAGAGGGTGAGGCAGTTTACCAAGGTGAACGCCTCTCGGGTGACAAGGCGCTCGCAAAAGCAGGGCTCAGACCGATTAGCTTGCAAGCGAAAGAGGGGCTAGCACTAATTAACGGCACGCAGATTATGACGTCCATCGGTACATTGGCGCTTATTAAATCACAGCGACTTGCGAAAATCGCTGATGTGATCGCATCCATGACGGTTGAATGCCTGCGTGGCATTCCGGATGCTTTTGCGGAAGAGGTGCAGCAGGTGCGCCCATATCCTGAACAAATTGGCGTAGCGAAGAACCTGTGCAACCTGCTGAGAGGCAGCAAGTTGACGACACGCCAAGGTGAGCTTCGCGTGCAGGACGCTTACTCGCTGCGCTGTCTGCCACAAGTACATGGCGCGACTCGCCAAGTGCTTGCCTATGTGCAGGATAAGATTGCCATTGAGATTAACTCGGCGACCGACAATCCGTTGTTATTCGTGGATAAAGGTCTAGTTATCTCCGGTGGTAACTTCCATGGGCAGCCGATCGCGTTCGCTATGGATTTTCTGAAAATCGGCATGAGCGAGCTCGCTAACATTTCTGAACGTCGCACAGAACGGCTGGTCAATCCAGCGCTATCTGGGGGATTGCCTGCTTTTTTGAGTCACAATCCAGGGGTGGGTTCAGGCATGATGATCACGCAATATGTAAGTGCATCTATCGTTTCGGAAAATAAAGTGCTCGCCCATCCGTCAAGCGTGGACTCGATCCCGTCTTCAGCGAATCAAGAGGACCATGTGTCAATGGGAACAACAGCAGCGCGTCATGCAGCGCAGGTGATCGACAACGTGTCCAAAGTGCTAGCGATCGAGTTGATTTGTGCAGCTGAAGCTGCCGAATTTGTGGGGGCCGAGGGCCTCGCACCAGCAACTCGGGTGCTGTACGACAAGCTGCGGGTGCTCGTTCCCCCCGTTGTCGAGGACCGCTCAACTTCCCGTGATATCGAAAACGTGGCGATTGCTTTGCTGGAAGGCGAGTGGCTGCAAGCGGTTGAGGCTGTGGCAGGAAATTTGTTTTAACCATAAATGAATTTACCACGTATGGAGTTACTCGAAATAATCATGTTTTCAGGAGGAACCATCCGATGACAAAGAAAAACTCGACGGAATCCAAACGAGAAATTCGCGCCCCTCGCGGTACAGAGCTGATCTGCAAAGGCTGGGTACAGGAAGCCGCCATGCGCATGCTGATGAACAATCTTGACCCGGAAGTCGCGGAACGACCGGAAGATCTCGTCGTCTACGGCGGTATTGGCAAAGCGGCCCGCAACTGGCCTTCATACGATGCCATCGTCCGCGAATTGCAGCGCTTGGAAAGCAATGAAACGCTGCTGATCCAATCCGGCAAGCCGGTCGGCGTATTCAAAACCCATGAACGTGCACCGCGTGTGCTGCTCTCTAACTCGGTTCTCGTGCCGAAATGGGCGAATTGGGAGCATTTTCGTGAGCTGGAGCAAAAGGGGCTGATGATGTACGGGCAAATGACGGCGGGCAGCTGGATTTATATCGGGACGCAAGGCATTTTGCAAGGTACGTATGAAACCTTTGCCGAAGCGGCACGCCAACATACGGATGACGGTACACTCAAAGGGACGTTGACGTTAACCGCAGGTCTTGGCGGCATGGGTGGCGCACAGCCATTAGCGGTCACCATGAATGAGGGCGTTGTCATTGCAGTCGAAGTTGACCGAACGCGCATTGAGCGCCGAATCCAAACGCGTTACTGTGATGTAGTGGCGGAAACGCTGGATGAAGCCCTACTGCTGGCGGGTAAAGCTATGGAAGAGAAAAGGCCGCTCGCCATCGGTCTGCTGGGCAACGCAGCCGACTTATACCCGGAATTCGTGCGACGCGGTATCAAACCGCATTTCGTTACTGACCAGACGTCGGCTCATGATCCGCTGATCGGCTATATCCCCGTTGGCTATACGTTGGAAGAAGCAGCCGAACTGCGTGAGAAGGATCCAGAGCACTACATGAAGCTTTCGAAAAGCAGCATGGCAACTCATGTGCAAGCGATGCTCGACTTGCAGCAACGGGGCTCCGTCGTATTTGATTATGGTAACAATATACGTCAAGTCGCTTTCGACCAAGGCGTAACCAACGCTTTTGATTTCCCAGGCTTCGTTCCAGCCTATATCCGCCCGCTTTTTTGTCAAGGCAAGGGACCTTTTCGGTGGGTAGCGCTCTCCGGCGATCCGGAAGACATTCGCAAAACAGACGAACTAGTAATGAAGTTGTTTCCTGAAAATGACAACCTGCGTCGCTGGATTACGATGGCTAGTGAACGTGTCGCTTTCCAAGGTCTCCCGGCGCGTATTTGTTGGCTCGGCTATGGGGAGCGCGAGAAATTCGGTCTGGCATTGAACGAAATGGTGCGAAATGGCGAGTTGAAAGCACCGATTGTCATCGGTCGCGATCATTTAGATTGTGGCTCCGTGGCGTCGCCAAACCGTGAAACAGAAGCGATGAAAGACGGTTCCGATGCCGTAGGCGACTGGGCGATTTTGAATGCGCTGATCAATACATCAGCAGGCGCATCTTGGGTGTCTATCCATCATGGCGGCGGCGTAGGCATGGGCTACTCGCTGCATGCAGGGATGGTGGTCGTAGCGGATGGGACGGATGAGGCAGATGAGCGACTCCGCAGTGTGCTGACCTCCGATCCCGGCATGGGTGTTATCCGCCATGTGGATGCGGGCTACGACGAAGCGATTGAAACAGCGGAAAAGCACGGGATCCGCATCCCCATGCGTGAGCAGGGACAGTAAAGGAGGGAATACAGATGGAACGGATTGATTTGCTCGTTACGGGGATTGGCCGATTGGTTACCCCTCCGGGAAATGTTCCACGTTGCGGGCAACAGATGAAGGAAGTCCGTGAGATCACGGATGCAGCGATCGCCATTCGCGAGGGAAGAATCGTCTCATTTGGCCCAACCCATGAAGTTCTGGATTTCCTTGGAGATATAGAAATTGCAGAAACCGTCGACGTTGGCGGACGTTTGGTCACCCCGGGGCTGGTCGACCCGCATTCCCATCTCGTCCATGGCGGTTCCCGTGAACATGAGCTGGCGCTGAAGCGGTCCGGTGTCCCCTATTTGGACATTTTGGCGCAAGGCGGTGGCATTCTTAGCACGGTGCAAAGTACAAGGGCAGCCAGTGAGCAGGACCTTTATGTTAAGGCGCGTCGAAGCTTGAACGAGATGATGATGAATGGTGTCACAACAATTGAAGCGAAAAGCGGCTACGGTCTCACCCTGGAAGATGAAATGAAGCAATTGCGTGTGGCGAAACGTTTGAACGATACCCACCCGCTTGATATTGTCTCGACATTTATGGGTGCACATGCTGTGCCACTGGAGTTCAAAGGGCGCGCCGAGGAATATGTAGATCGCATCGTCCATGAGATGCTTCCCATGGTGGCTGAAGAGGGGCTTGCGGAATTTTGCGATGTGTTTTGTGAGCAAGGTGTTTTTTCAATTGAGCAGTCACGCCGTATTCTGCTTGAAGGCAAGCGCAGCGGACTAATCCCGAAAATACACGCAGACGAAATAATACCGCTTGGCGGAGCGGAATTGGCGAGCGAAATCGGTGCGATTTCCGCTGAACATTTGCTGGCTGCGACCGATAAAGGGTTGGCTGTCATGGCCGAACATGGTGTGATTCCAGTGCTCTTACCGGGTACTTCGTTCAACCTGGGTCTCTCTAAACATGCGCGTGCACGCGACATGATCGATATTTATGAACTGCCGGTGGCCCTTGCAACGGACTATAACCCAGGCTCCTGTCCGACCGAGTCGATCCAGCTCGTCATGATGCTGGCGTCTCTGAACTTGAAGATGACGCCGGAGGAGATCTTGACCGCATGCACAATCAACGCGGCGAATGCGCTGGGAAGAGGGGAAGATATCGGTTCAATCGCAGTGGGAAAACGTGCGGATTTAACGATATTGGATGCGCCAAATCTCGCTTATCTGCCGTATCATTTCGGTATTAACCATACGTTTGGCGTTATCAAGAACGGAAACGTGATCGTTTGGAACCGCACCATTGTAGCAAGTGAGGGGGAGGCTGCGCTATGAGCCACGAGATCCCCTTTCTCAAACCCCCTGATCAAGCTGCGTTCAGAGATCATATGGAAACCAAGGTTGCTCATTGGATCCGTCAGTGGGACGGTCAAGAGCAATTGCTTGCAGGGATCATCGGCATCCCGTTGTCTAAGCCGTCGATCTCGCACTCAGGCGCTTCGACAACGCCGGCGGCGATTCGAGCGGCGTTCAAATCATTTACTACATACTCGATGGAGTATGGTGTTGACCTGCAAGACTTAGCCGTTCGTGACCTCGGCGATATCCAAATGCATGTGACAGACATCGCGGAATGTCATCGCCGCATCGAGACAAGTTTACGCGCCCTATATAACGATCAGCCGAGCTTGATCCCGATCATCTTTGGCGGCGATCATTCGACGAGCTGCCCGTCGATCAAAGCTTTCGTCAACCGTCATCCTGGGAAAAAAGTGGGAATTATACATTTTGATGCCCATCATGATGTCCGAAATTTTGAGGACGGCGGCGTGACCAACGGTACGCCGTTCCGCGGTATTCTCGAATCGGGTGTCGTTCAGGGACATCACATTGTACAAATTGGTATTCGAGGCTTCATGAATTCGAAGCCGTACCATGACTACGTGAAGAGTAAAGGGGTACATGTGTATACGTCACGTGATATACGGCGGATAGGCATGGACTCGGTACTCGACCAAGCGCTTCATCTTGCTGGGCATGGTACGGATGTGCTGTATGTGAGTTTTGATGTTGACGTCATCGATCAGGCCTATGCACCGGGATGTCCTGCGATCGGTACCGGCGGAATGAATCCATGGGATGCGCTGGATGCCCTTTACCGACTCGGTTCGCTGCCGCAGGTGCAAGGGTTGGACTTCGTCTGCATCGATCCGACCGTCGATGTGCGTAACGTGACCTCGCGTCTAGCGGTACAGTTCATGCTAAGCTTCTTGGCTGGGCTCGCTGCGCGCCCGAAATGATGTTTGATTTTCCGCGTGAAAGAAACGCCGCTCGCTCCTTTACATTGGAGCTGGCGGCGTTATTTTTTTTGTAGTAGTTCGTATTCTCTAGCGAATTTGATTCAAATGCTCGATTACAATGCCTTCGATCGTTTCGTCCTTTAACAAAGGAATAGCGACACCTTCAAACGTATTGCCGATCAGAAAAACATGATGAGCATCTCTGGCATGTACGCCAATGTCAGAATTCTTCATGATATTATCCAGTATCCTAATATTCGTATTGAATCTTCCATTGAAGCCCGCTGATTTAATGCCGATGCAGCCTGCCGTTCCATGCCGAGGAAAGAAACCACAATTGTCAAATTTACAATCTTTGATCAGTATATCCGTGGCATGACCACCTTCGGAGTGTACGGGCAATTCTGCTCCTAACAGAATCCCAGGGTTCATCGTATTGGTGTACTTGCAGCCCAATATGACCAGATGATCGTAGCGGACAAGATGACCGGCACCAGCAATATTTGTGAATTCAGAATTTTTACATATGTAGCGGTCAGGCTCCCAACAGGAAGCGGTTCCTAGCATGCCTTCATGCACGATACTTGGCAGGGGCTGATTGAACCGTATAGCATAGTAATTTCCTTGATCTCGCTTGCCCTCGTGGCGCCAGTCCGCGATCGTTAACGAATAGATGTCCTCTTCCTCATTCAAATCTACCTTACTGCCGATCTCCAGCTTCGTCATCGTTTGATGGCAGAAAAACAGGGCTTCATGACTGCTTATTTGTTGTTTAAATATCAGCCAATTGCTGTGCATGTTCTGACCATCCATGCGAACGCCTTCAACGATCATTTGATTAATGTTGATTTCGCCGCTGCACTTGAACATTTTCCATGCATCACGAGGACCTGTGAATAAACGATTCCCGTCCGGCTTGAACACGACTCGATCTGCCGTAATATCTTTACAAGCTTCGGTTAGCATGCAGAAGCCGTTCGAATTTAACGTTCTTATATTGGACAAATGCAATTGGTCGCACCTAGCGTAATAGGTTTGGAAGTCTGTTCGGGCTCCCTGATGCCAAGATACATATTCGCCAACCTGCACCTTGGACGCGACATCTGCGCTGCGTAAGGACAAGTGACGTGGACCAATCAATTCCCAGAGCACGCCAGCCCCAGCCCCGTAGGTAACACTTTCACCAATAAGTGCTCCTGTTTGCGGGTTGAATCGGTTCATACAATAGCAGCCCATTCCATCGTGGCATGGATTGCCATCAAACACTTCGACCACAATCTGCGAGTCATCTTTCGAGCGGATCACCCCTGCTGATGCATAGGCTGGCTCACGGGTAAATGCGAGATTTTGGACAGAGAGCCTGACATTATCTTCGCACCATAGGATGGCTGGGAGGTAACCGTGAATGTGATTATCATTGTAACCAACCAACACGGTAGCCGGATTGTTCTGTTCATCTACTGCGCCTAGCAACGTTAATTTTCGTGTCCCTTGAATGGTAATATGGCATTCTTTACTCGACTCCTTAGAGCTATTGGCATCATGTTCGAAGCCGGCTGTAGGGAAGGAAATCGTACTTTGGAGTACATAGCGGCGTGGCTCAAAAATAACAAAGTCCGCATGCGTCTCAACGGCCATTTGGATCGCAGCACGAATACTGGCGGCGTCATCTTTTTCCTTGAAATCTTTGACATATACGAGTTGGAAAGTATTCATTGGGCATGCTCCTTTTTAGCAATTCGTAGTTCTAATGTAAGGTATTGAATTTCGAAAAAATATACATAAATATTGTGAATATGTTTGTTTTCTTGCGAATTTAATAAAAAAAAACTTCTCTGCGAGTCATTCGCAATAATTGAGACATTTTCGCAAGATCACTGTATATCCTAAAATGAAAGCGCTTGCTATACTGGTGTCGATTCATATTCAACCTATTGCTAACCGTTCAGGGAGGTGGCTTCATGTATGGCATGGGATGCCATTAGTAAGGCGAAATCTTAAATGAGAGTGCTTACCAATGTAGCGTGATAAGGAGGAATTTTATGTTGAACCCCAAATTGAAGTGGACTGGCATGATGGCTTCACTGACTCTTTTGTTATTTTTTACAATGAATTCATTTTTTGCGAATCCTGCTGCAGCTGCTGATGAATTTGATGCGATGAGGGAAAAGTGGAAAGTGACGCTAACGGGAGGTACCGCGTATAATCCGCTCGATTCAGACATTGCGACTCAAATTACAACGCTTACGGCTGAAGCCAATGCCAATTGGAGCACGATGGATAATACACCGGGTACCTACCTTTGGAGCGATCTGAACAGTGCTTCGAATACGAGCCAAATTACTGCGGGCTACAATCGGATCAAAACAATGGCAGTTGCCTATGCAACAACCGGCTCATCTCTACAGAACAATGCCACATTGCTCGCGGATATCGTGATCGCGTTGGATTGGATGTATACGAATCGCTACAATGAAACCAAAACCAACGTGTCGAATTGGTGGGATTGGGAAATCGGCGCTCCACTTGCACTGAATGATATTGTGGTGCTGCTGTATGATCAGTTGAGTGTGGCGCAAATTACCAACTATATGACAGCCATCGATCATTTTCAACCTACTGTCACCATGACTGGGGCGAATCGCGTATGGGAATGCACCGTTATTGGCGTTCGCGGGATTATTGTCAAAAGCGCAACGAAATTGGCCAGCGCTCGTGACGGGCTCAGTCAAGTATTTAATTACGTGACATCAGGGGACGGATTTTACAAAGATGGATCGTTCATTCAGCATGCGAAGCATCCGTATAACGGTGGGTATGGCATTGGGTTGATGAAGGATATAGCCGATCTGATCTATGTTCTTCACGGTTCTACCTGGGCGGTGACCGATGTGGACATTAAAAATGTGTACAGCTGGATCTATGATTCCTATGAACCCTTCATCTATAAGGGTGCAATGATGGATATGACAAGAGGAAGAAACGTATCTCGTTACTATGATCAGGACCATGATAGCGGTGGCTCAGTCATTGGCGCAATTATCCGCATTTCGCAGTTCGCCCCTACAGCAGATGCAGCGGCATTCCGGAGTATGGTGAAAGGCTGGATTGTAGCGGATACAGCGCGAGATTTCTTTGCTAATTCGCCTATTAATTTCATCGTATTAGGGAAAGAAATTGTTGCGAATGCCGCATCACGAGCGGAGTTGGTGAAGAGCTACCAGTTTTCCAGTATGGATCGTGCGGTTCATTTACGCCCTGGCTTTGGCTTTGGCATCAGTATGTATTCGAATCGAATTTACAATTATGAGTCTATTAACAATGAGAATTTGAAGGGCTGGTACCTTGGAGAAGGCATGACCTATCTATACAATAATGATCTTTCCCAATATACCGATTATTGGCCAACCGTGAATCCTTATCGTTTGCCAGGTACAACGGTGGATACGCTTACTAAATCCAATTCATCTGGGCATGATTCGGTAAGCACCCAAAATTGGGTAGGCGGTACTAGCATTCTGGATAGCTATGGAACTTCCGGGATGGAACTGGATGCGATTGGAAGTACGCTGACGGCCAAGAAAAGCTGGTTCATGTTTAATGACGAAATCGTGTCACTTGGAGCTGGTATTACAAGTACAGACAGCCGCACCATTGAAACCATTGTAGAGAACCGTAAGTTGAATATCAGCGGCAGCAATGCGCTTACGGTGGATGGCAGTGCAAAGTCTAATGCCTTAGGCTGGTCGGAGACGATGACGGGGGTTAACTGGGCGCATCTGGGAGGAAGTGTGTCTGGATCAGACATCGGCTATTACTTCCCTGCTGGTGCGACAGTTAAGGGATTACGCGAAGCAAGAACAGGCAAATGGAGCAATATCGATGGAAGAGCTGGAACACCAACAACGAATATGACTAGCAATTTCTTGACGATGTGGATTGATCATGGACTTAATCCAACGAATGGGACTTACGCTTATGTAACCCTCCCGAATAAAACAAGTACGCAAGTGAACAGTTATGCTAGTAATCCGAACATCTCGATCTTGGAGAATTCCTCCTCGGCACAAGCTGTTAAAGAAACGACGTTAAATGTGGTCGGAATGAATTTTTGGGCGGACGCTTTGAAGTGGATTCAGGTTGGCGCCACGAACTTCCTTTCCAGCGATAAGAAGGCTTCTGTCATGACAAGTGAAACAACAGATGGTATTGAAGTATCCGTATCCGACCCAACTCAGGCGAATACAGGCGTGATTAACATCGAGATAAATCGAAGTGCAACAAGTATGCTGCCTTCCGATCCCGAAGTTACCGTTACCCAGTTATCCCCGACAATCAAATTTTCGGTCAATGTCAATGCGGCCAAGGGGAAAACGAAGAAAGCGAAGTTTAGTTATACGGCACCGCCGCCGGGTGAAATCATCATCGATAACCCGTCTGCCGAATTCACTGGCACATGGTTGTCCTCGACAGGATTGCCGAATTATTTCGGTTCCGATTACGTGTACAATGGCTCGGGGACGGGCACGGATAAAGTTAGATGGAGACCCACAATTATAACGGAAGGCGATTATGACGTCTATTACCGGATCCCGGATGGCAACGCAGGTCGGGCTTCCAATGCGCCATTTACCGTCTTCTATAGCGGTGGGTCACAGTTGTATTCGGTGAACGAACAAACGTCACCTGGGGGAACATGGACACTACTAGGGACGCATCATTTTGTTGCGGGTACGAATGGATATGTGGAACTGACGGATAATGCAAATAGTACCTATGTGACTGCTGATGCGATTAAATTTGTGCTGACTGCACCGAATGAAATAATTATCGACAATACCTCCGCGGAATTGACCGGGACATGGTTATCTTCAACAGGTTTGCCGAACTATTACGGCTCCAATTATGTTTACAACAATACAGGGGTTGGCGCGGACAAAATCAGATGGAGACCAACGATCCCAGTCACGGATAATTATCAGGTGTATTACCGGATCCCGGATGGCAACGTAGCAAGGGCAACGAACGCACCATTCACGGTTTACTATGATGGCGGTTCACAGTTGTACACTGTTAATGAGCAAACCGTACCTGGTGGATCATGGATTTTACTGGGGACGCATCATTTTCTTGCAGGAACTACAGGCTATGTCGAGTTAACGGACAATGCGAATGGCACCTATGTGAACGCGGATGCGATTAAGTTTGTGAGGTAGTTGTAGTAAAATGCTTATCCCCACTGTGCCAGAAAGGGCAGGGGGGATTTTTTTGATCATTTTTTTGGAAAAAACAACTAATAATTGCATAAATTTCATATGAACTACAAACAATTGAATACAATTGGAAATTCATTTAATAAAGAGGAGGAGCCATGTGTTAAATTGGGTTGAAATTGTACTACGGACATTACTAGCTGTTGTCGTTCTGTTCTTCATGACAAAGCTATTGGGCAAAAGGCAAATTTCGCAACTTTCCTTTTTTGAATACATAACGGGTATTACCATCGGTAGTCTTGCTGCATATATCTCATTGGATTTGGATGCGAATTGGTATCTAGGATTGGTTTCCTTAGGAGTCTGGATCGCATGCTCCTTAGGGATTGAATTTTTGCAGTTGAAGAGTAAAAAGATGCGGGATTTCATTGACAGTAAAGGCACGGTATTGATTAGAGAAGGTAAAGTGTTGGAAGATAATTTAAAGAAAGAACGTCTTACCACAGATGAACTTATGGAGCAATTACGCAAAAAATCCGCCTTTAGAGTGGCCGATGTTGAATTTGCGATCATGGAACCAAGCGGAGAGATTAATGTGTTGCTAACGCGAGCCAACCAACCTCTGACTCCCAATCACTTAGGGATTAAGGTTGCGCCCGAGAAGGAGCCTCAAGCCGTGATCATGGACGGTGAAATCATGGATGAAGCATTAGCTACAGCCGGTATGAGTCGGGCATGGTTGCAAACAGAGTTGGACAAATTGGGTGTAACGATTGAAAATGTATTTCTTGGTCAAGTGGATTCATACGGCCAATTGTTTGTAGATTTGTTTGACGACAAGATCACAGTACCTGTGCCACAGGAAAAAGCAACGCTGTTTGCAACGTTAAAACAATGCGAAGGCGATTTAATGTTGTATGGACTGTCCACGAATAATAAAAAGGCGAAAGAGATGTACGAGATTTGCTCGAAACAAATGGAGGAAATCATTGCCCAATTGAAACCTATACTTAAGCATTGATTTATCTGACAATGCCTACAGCCATTCAGCGCGCACCGAGATATCATGGGTGTGCGCTGTTTTATTTTGACTGATAATCGACGTCGATATGCAGAAAAAACAAAATAAAGCGTTTGCAATAATTCGTACATTTTTGCAGGATCACTGTATATTTTCCTGAGAAAGCGCTTGCTATACTGATATCAACCCGTTAAGAAGCGAAATGATTAGATGAAGAAGAGGTGGTCTCATGGAAAAGCAGATAACGGTTCAGCGGGTGCCTGAGGTCGGGAGCAAGGCGAAAGAATCGAAGCTAAAGTCAAAACTAATACAGGTTTGGGGTTTTCGCGCATTTTATCTCATGCTCTTACCGGGCGTGATTTACTACATTCTATTCCGCTATGTTCCTATGTACGGTATTATCATTGCATTCAAAGATTTCCAAATGCTCGATGGTATCGTAGGCAGTAATTGGGCTAACCCATGGTACAAGCACTTCAAGATTTTTTTCGACTCTCCTTATTTCGGACAGCTCATGGTTAACACCATTCTGATTAGTGTTTATAAGCTGGTATTCGGAATTGCGCCGCCAATTATCATGGCATTGCTCCTCAATGAATGCAGGCTGCGCTGGTTCAAAACGATTGTACAAACCATGACATATATGCCGCATTTCTTATCTTGGGTTATTATCTACGGTATACTTACCGCCATGTTGTCTCAGAACTCAGGCATAGTGAATCGTTGGATTGAAGATGCCGGCGGACAATCTATTGGATTTATGACATCGATCGATTATTTCCGGGCGATCTTGGTTACTTCGGAAGTATGGAAGGATCTAGGCTGGGGAGCGATCATTTACTTAGCTGCGATGACGGCAATCGACCCTACATTGTATGAGGCTGTAAGAGTCGATGGTGGAAGCAGGCTGCGAATGATGTGGCATATTACACTGCCTGGCATTCGAAACGTCATCGTGCTCTTATTCATACTGAAGCTTGGGCATATTATGGATGCTGGTTTCGATCAAATTTATATTCTATATAACATTCAAGTCTATCAAGTAGCTGATATCTTAGATACTTGGGTATTCCGAACAGGACTTCAACAGCTTAACTTCAGTTTGGCTGCGGCCGTCGGCTTGTTTAAATCCTTGATTGGCTTGGTTCTGGTACTGGGCTCGAATCATCTATCGAAGAAGTGGGGTGAGGGTGTATGGTAAGAGGATGGGAAGATCGAATCGTTAATACCATCGTCGTTTTCATTCTTGCGCTTACGGCTTTAGCGGCTATATTACCGCTCATGTATGTGGTATCCGTTTCCATCACCCCCTTCTCGGAGGTTCTGAAACACGGCGGATTTATATTATTTCCCAAAACGATCACATTCAAAGCTTATACTGAGCTATTTACGACAACGAACATCCCGAGCGCCTTTTGGGTTACGATCTTCATCACTGTCGTAGGAACTCTGGTAAACTTGATTTTGACAACGCTAATGGCTTATCCGCTTAGTAGACGCATTCTCCCTGGGAGATCATTTTTCTTACTAATGATTGTGTTCACGATGCTGTTCAGCGGTGGACTTATTCCAACTTACTTAATTGTGAAAAATTTAGGACTGCTCAATTCCGTCTGGTCCATGATATTGCCTAACGCCATTTGGAGCTTTAATGTGCTCATTATGAAAAGCTTCTTTGAGAACATACCTGAAGAATTGTTTGAATCCGCCAGAATGGACGGAGCCAAGGAATTTCGAATTTTATGGCAAATTGTACTGCCACTCGCGCTGCCGTCTATGCTCACTGTTGGGCTGTTCTATATGGTAGGACACTGGAACGAGTTCTTCCAAGCGATTATGTACGTGACGGACCGCAGTTTATTCCCATTACAAGTCGTTATTCGCGAAGTTCTTTTGATGACTCAGATGCCACTGGTAGAAAATCCTGAGAACGTTCAGCCTACTGAAACCTTGCAAATGGCGGCTGTTGTCACCGCGAGTTTACCAATCATTCTCGTCTATCCGTTTATCCAAAAACATTTCACTAAAGGAATGCTTCTGGGCTCAGTCAAAGGTTGATTCCGTTTGGCCGAAGGAATCGGGACTGCAGCCTGAAGACTTCGGTCACGGTACAATATATCCATCACATTTATTAAATAATAATAATAGAAGAAAGAAGGGGTTTCTATGAAAAAGAAATTATACGTACCTATGCTTGCTATGACGTTAACAAGTGCCATGTTAATTGCTGGTTGTGGTGGCGCTAAACCTGCGTCGGAGAGTCCTTCTGTTAAACCAGCAGAAAGCAGCAAAGCAGTAGAAAGCAAGCCAGCTGCAAACGCTAAGCCGATTAAGCTTGACATCATTGAAACAGGAAGCGGGCTTCCTTCCCCTGATCAAGATATCATTAAGCAGGAACTGGATAAAGCGTTGAATACGGAAATCAACCTGACGGTTTATGCTTCTAACGACGATTACAAAAATCAGCTTAACGTGCGTATGGCTTCAGCGAATTTCCCTGATTTATTTGCTGTAGATCGTATACAGTTAAAGCAATTATCAGACCAGGGACTTCTTCTTGATCTTACGCCTTATTTAGATAAGCTAAAAGCTGCGAAAGATTTTATCGGTGAATCAGCCTTGAAGCAGGGTGTGTTGAACGGTAAAACTTTTGCGCTTGCCAAAGCGCCGACGGCTTCCAAAACATCGTACTGGATTCGTAAGGACTGGCTTGATAAGCTAAACCTCAAGGTTCCTACAACACCAGAGGAACTGCTCGAAGTTGCGAAAGCGTTTTCGGAGAAAGATCCTGACGGTAATGGTAAGAAAGATACGTTCGGTATCACAGGCGCGAAACTTAATGCTTTTAATACAGTCTTCGGCGCTTATGGCGTAGGTCTTATGGACGGAACTCAAATTCCAGCAATCTCCGTGAAAGATAATAAAGTAGTGAACTCTTTATATGATCCGGGTATGAAAGAGGCCCTAACTACGATTAAAAACTTGATCGCTTCAGGCGGTGTGGATCCTGAGCTCATGGCTAACGCGGGAACGCAGGCTACGCAAAAGGCGATCAAAGGGCAAGCGGGTATCCTTTACTCTGATTGGGCGACGATGACTGGTGCTCAAACTGTTGAACAGATCAAAGCGGTTAACCCGAATGCCAATTGGATTCAGATCGATGCGTTGCAAGGTCCAAGCGGTAAATTCACAGCGTCATGGGATATTGGGAATCCAGCGGGAT
Organism: Paenibacillus sp. J31R30; assembly: GCF_059692115.1. Taxonomy (NCBI): domain Bacteria; kingdom Bacillati; phylum Bacillota; class Bacilli; order Caryophanales; family Paenibacillaceae; genus Paenibacillus; species Paenibacillus sp. J31R30. Next base: position 1,076,067 of record NZ_JCAUAV010000002.1, read on the forward strand.
TGTATGCGCTTCCGAAATCACTTGAGAAAACGCCAGAGAAGTTGCAGAAGGTACTCGATTTACTGAATTATGTTTCTTCGAAGGACGGCTCTAACTTAGTGCAATACGGCGTTAAAGGAAAGCATTATAATCAAGAAGGAGACAAAGTAATTCCTACGGATTTAATGGCCAAAGAGGGTGGCTTCTTCTGGCTGTACCAGTTCACAGGTCGTCCAGAAATGCAATATCTCACGGTGAAATTCGCACCACAAATTAAATTTATTGAATTCGCTAGCAAACAGCCTCGCCTTCAAGCGGTGAACGGATTCATCGACTTCCCGAATGGTTATAATGCAGCAGATGCCAATCGGTATGTTGAAGAGGAGTTCTCCAAATTTATCTACGGCAAAAGACCACTCACGGAATATGACAGCTTCTTGAAAACACTAGAAGGTTCAATGAATTATAAAGCTTTCTTAGAAGCTTCTGAGAAGAAAATTAAAGAACTCGGTTACGTGAAGTAAGCGCGAATGGGATGAAGGGGCTTGGTGCTTCATCCCTTCTTCGATTGCTTATGGAAGTAGCGATACACAGCTAATAAAAGGCCGCTTGAGCAAGATTCAGAGAAAGAGGGGTAGATCATACATGATGAGTGGAGAAAGTAAGAGTCAAGTCGTACATACCGACATTTTGGTTGCTGGAGGCGGGATTTCAGGTGTAGTAGCTGCACTGGCGGCTGCACGCAACGGTGCCAAAGTTATACTGTGTCAGGACCGGTCCGTACTGGGTGGGAACGCCTCATCAGAGATTCGAATGCATATCGTCGGGGCAGCTCACTCCAAGCGAGGGACAGCGTTAGAGACGGAGGCAAGGGAAGGCGGTATTCTTGAAGAAATACTGCTTGAATGCGCTGTTCGTAATCCACAGCGAAGCGCATCCATGCTCGATCTCCTTTTATATGAAAAGTGTAGAGCTGAATCGAATTTAACCCTGATGCTGAATACCTCCGTTATCGGCGTAAGCATGGACGGTAATCGAATTCTGTCAGCCATAGCAACAAGGGAAAGTACGGAGCATACCTTCGAAATATTCGCGGATATCTTCATGGATTGTACGGGAGATGGTCGACTCGGGAAAGAGGCTGGCGCGGTGTTCACGACAGGCAGGGAGTCGTCACAGCAATTTGGCGAGTCATTTGCAGGCATGGAATCAGATCCGTATCGACTTGGTTCATCACTACTGTTTACGGCCAGAAATATGGGAAAACCGATGAAGTTTATAGCGCCTAAATGGGCGAAAAGCTATTCAGAAGACGATTTGAAATACCGCGATCATTCTTCGTGGGAATACGGTTATTGGTGGGTGGAGTTTGGCGGCTTATTGGATACGATCTCCGATAACGAGATGATCCGTGATGAGTTACTCGCTATCATGATGGGTGTCTGGGATCACATCAAAAATAGCGGGAACCATCCGGAGTCTGAGAACTGGGCGCTAGATTGGTTCGGCTTCGTTCCTGGTAAGCGGGAATCGCGTCGATTTATCGGCAAGCACATGTTAACACAAGGTGATTTGGAAAATGCCGTCCATTTCGAAGATGTCATCGCCTATGGAGGCTGGCCGATGGATACACATCCGCCACAGGGAATAGAGGCCAAAGAAATAGACCCCTGCCATCAACCGCATACAAATCATGTATATGGCATTCCAATAAGAGCATTGATTAGCGACAATGTTGCAAATCTGATGTTTGCTGGACGCAATATATCAGCTACACATATCGCCTTCTCAAGCACCAGGGTTATGGCAACCTGTGGTGTGATGGGGCAAGGTGCTGGTACTTTTGCGGCACTAGCGGTGAAAGAAGGTCTTCCGCTTGATTTGGCCTATCAGAACCAAGAATTGATTCAGAAAACGCAGCAGCAGCTTATTAAACAAGATGCGTTCCTGCCTGGTATTCCAACAACTGACAATTTGGCAAGTCAAGCTGTTGTTCGAGCTTCATCCGAGCAGCCAGAGGGGCAAGCTTCGAATACGATAGATGGATACACTCGTTCCATGCATGGAACCAATGGTGTCAGATTGGATCTGGTCATTCCTGGGACACACAGATGGATGTCACTTCCAGAAGACCAAGAACCTTGGATTGAGCTTGAATGGGATTCTCCCGTCTCGATCAACGAAATTACGATCGTACTCGATACGGGTATGCATCGGAGATTGACGCTGACACATGAGGGGAATTTGCAAAAGAAGTTCGAATGGGGACCGCAACCAGAAACATTAAAGGATTTCCGTCTGACTGCTTATTTTGCGAATCCGCTCGAGGACAGTCGTCAAGTAATGAACATTCAGGATAACTACCAGAGGCAGGTTACAAGCCATGTTCAATTGGAACAAGTTCGTAAGCTCCGTCTGGAGGTACTAAGTACGAATGGGTTGGACCATGCCAGAATTTTTGAAATCAGATGTCATTGAAGGCAGCTTGAATGAATAGGCCTTGCGACTTGTGTTAGACAGGAGAAGGAAGCGTCTCCTGTCTAGATTCAAAATGAAAGCGCTATCTTCAAAAGAGGTGGGAATTTAAATATAGATATGTACGCGTGCATATTAATGGATCCAAATCATCAATCTCAAAGGAGCTATGTGAATGAAGAAGTTACTCATGTATTTATTTGTTATTTGCTTTGCCTTTGCTGGAGTTCAGATCGCTATCCCCGAGACGGCATCTGCAGCGACGATCGTTACCTATCCGCTTCCTTCCGTTTATCAGACAAGCAGTGTGTTCAGCGTCATGGCAGATTCGACTTCCATTCCTGTAGCAGCGAATAAAAGTTACGGAACTAATATTGTTTCGCATTCTGCCCATTTTTCTGTATCTGGTTCATCAACCATTACAGTAACAGCTCCTGCGAACATTACTTCTTACAGCATCAGTCCGGAAAGCTACAACATTGCGGGGACGGTTAACGGGAATACGTTGACCTTCACGTTGCCCGCACCCAAATATTTGATTATTCAGATCAATAACTACGCGAAGCTGCTAATTATGGCAGACCCGTTAGAAGTGGGAGTGCCGCCTTCATCTGGCACCGGGATTTACAATGTGACGGCTGCACCATATTCTGCAGACAACTCAGGAACGAATGTTACGACCTCCGCGGTCCAACAAGCGATTAATGCTGCCAATTCAGCTGGCGGTGGGACGGTTTATGTTCCAGCAGGCGTGTACAAGGTTGCAACATTGGATTTGAAAAGCAATGTGACCTTGTATTTGGCTGGTGGTGCTGTATTGAGAGGAACAGCCAATGCTGCGGATTATACGCAATATTCCACCAGAACATCCCCGCAAATGCCGGTCTATCTTCAGATGCATATCGGAGACAACGTAACGAATGCCAAGATTAAAGGCCGGGGTATCATCGATGCGAATGGCATCAAGCTGGGCGGTGATAAGAGCAGTGCCGATGCTTTTACCAGTATGATTCATGCCTTGTTAATTACGAACTCCTCCAACGTTACGATTGAGGGGATCACCTTAATGAATTCTACGTATTGGACTTTTATCGGCGCATACACGGATGGCATTGATATCGACAATCTGAAGATTGTGAACCCTCCTGTCTATGATCACAACGATGGTATTGATATCGCTGGCTCGCAGAACGTGACTGTTGATCATACTTTCGTCTTCACGGGAGATGACGCGCTGTGCGTTAAGGCTTCTGGTCCAATTGGCCTGATGACACCATGGGGTAGCTCGGAGAGTATGTATAACGTGCGTTACAATGATTCCGTTGTGTACACTCGCACAGCTGGAGTGAAGGCGGGAATCCAGGCACTAGCCCCGATGTCTGACATTTGGTTCGAGAATGTGGATGTCGTCAAGGGAAGCCGTGGAATATCGATTATGCACGATCAAGGTGCATCGGTGATCGAAGATATTCATTTTATCGATATTCGTACGGAAGAACTGGCCTACAAGTCCTATGATCCCTATCCGATCGAGCTGAAAATTGCTACTGGCACTTATGGAGTGGGTCCGATCAAAAATATTGAAATAACGCGAGCCAAATTCAAAACCGCAGGTGTGGATCAGTCCAAGATCCTTGGCTACAATACAGCCACTAAAGTGGAGAACGTCACCTTTACCGATCTGGAAATTGCAGGTACGACGATTACCAGTGCGGCGCAAGGCAACTTCGACATCAATCCATCCACAAGCGGCATTATCTTTACAACATCTGGTACAACATCACCGCCAACTGGTGATATCATCATCGATAACACCTCCGCAGAATTTACTGGCACATGGACAACCTCCACAGGATTACCGAATTATTATGGGTCCAATTATGTTTATAATAGTTCAGGGACGGGTGCCGATAAAGTCAGATGGAGACCTACGATTCCGACAACCGGTGATTACGAGGTGTTTTACCGATTACCGGATGGAAATACATCTCGAGCCTCCAATGCCCCATTCACGGTGTACTTTAATGGTGGTTCACAGGCATATTTGGTAAATGAACAAACGGCACCAGGGGGAGCGTGGCTTTCGTTAGGCACGCATAATTTCCTTGCAGGAACCAATGGCTATGTTGAATTAACGGATAATGCTAATGGAACCTATGTGAACGCTGACGCAATCAAGTTTAGTCCATTTAGTCCATCTGGCCCAGTAAATCTTGCGCCATCCGCAACGTTGTCTGTAGATTCGACTAATGGTGCCTATACCATGGACAAAGCTGTTGACGGAATCAAGAATGTTCAAAGCAGCAGATGGTTATCCACGAATACGGCGGAACCACACTGGTTCCAATTGGATTGGGCGTCTAGTAAGACGATCAACAATATAAAGGTGTGGAGCGGCTCTACAAGTGGGGCAAGCTGGCAAATATATGATTTTAAAATGCAGTATTGGAACGGGAGCACTTGGGTAGACATTAGTGGAGCGAGTGTTACAGGCAATACACAAGATGGATTTATCGGTCAGTATAATGATCTCAATTTCACTGCGGTGACAACGAATAAAATCCGGATGTACATCACCGATGCAACCTCTGTTGTAGGCAATACGGATTCTCGGTTGTTTGAGATTGAAGTATGGGGAAACTGAGTTAAAATATCAGACGGGCTGCATAGCATTTCAGGTTATGCAGCCGTTCTTCGATGTCTATCAGTCTGGGGACTCAACCGTAAACGCATAAAATTATTCTTGAACAGACGAATCAGCTATGTTAATATTTACTCGAGTAAATTAATCTTTAGAAAAGCACAATAACCAAACAACAATGTTGCTTGGTTTACGATTACCGCCAAAATTTACTCGAGTAAAATTCAAGGGAGGATCTTATACATGAAACAAAAGAGTGAGTTTTATGACGTAGTCGTATGCGGAGGTGGCTTAGCTGGATTCTGTGCAGCGGTAGCAGCTGCAAGACATGGCGCCAAAGCCTGCATTGTACAAGATCGACCTGTCTTCGGAGGCAATAGCTCATCCGAAATTCGAGTAACGCCACACGGGGCGGCGGCATTCCACTCTTATGCGAGGGAAACGGGCATTCTCTCCGAGCTTTTGATTGAAGAACGTGCACGCAATCATGAAGACATATTGGAGAATGGATGGACAAACAGTGTATGGGACATGGTCATGTATGACATGGCTATGAATACGCCTAATCTTACTTTTTACTTAAATACTTCGATCCAGCAAGTGGTTATGGATGCCAACAAGCATATTCAATCGGTCATCGGACGTATCTCGAATGGCGAAACGGAAATAACGATTTCCGGGAGCGTGTTCATTGATTGTACAGGAGACGGGATCGTGGCCGATTTGGCTGGCTGCGAATGGAGAATGGGGTCTGAAGGCCGCGATGAGTTTAACGAGCCCCATGCCCCGCTTCAGGCTAGCCAAGAAACGATGGGCAACTCCATCCATTTCAAGGCCAAGGATATGGGACGTCCTGTACCGTTTAAAGCCCCTGACTGGGCGGTTAAATATGAAGATGCGAGCTTCTTCTATAAGCAGGGCAGAACGCCGTACGATGTCCGAGGCGGGTATTGGTGGCTAGAAATCGGGATCCCGTGGCATACCATTTACGATACGGAAAATATCCGGCATGAATTGACCCGACATACCCTAGGCGTATGGGACTGGATCAAGAACAAGGATCCGGAGACGATGGAGCTTGCAGCCAATTATGCTATCGATTGGATCGGCCAGGTACCTGGCAAACGCGAAAGCCGCCGGATTATCGGAGACTACTTTATGACCGAGCATGATATCATGAACCGGAAAGTTTTCGAAGACGAGATTGCGTTCGGAGGCTGGTTCATCGATTTACACACACCCGGCGGATTGTTGGCGCCTACCAGTGAACCGAATTCAGCAGCGGGTTATCAGGGTGATTACAATGTGAAAAGCTACTGTGGACCCTACGGCGTACCGCTTGGCATTTGTATAGCGAAAGATGTAGACAATCTGATGATGGCTGGACGCAATGTGAGTGTCACGCATGCAGCTTTGGGCACCGTTCGTGTCATGGGCACAACGGCGCTAATGGGGCAGGCTGTCGGAACAGCAGCAGCTCTTGCGGTTAGCAAGAACGTCCCAATCAGAACCGTTTCCAATGCGCATATTCGTGAGCTGCAACAAACGTTGATCAAGGATGGATGTTTCCTTCCGAATAACAAGAATGAAGATGCGCAAGATCTCGCACGTTCGGCGCGGTTGTCTGCCAGCAGCGAAGCCTTCGTCCATGGCGTCGGACCGGAGAGTCGCGATGCGGAAACACCTTTACTGAAACGCTGGTGGGATACTTCACCGAAGAAGCTGGTGTTGAATGCGGTGAAAAAGCCTGAGGTCCAGCTGTTAACGAAACTCGGACAATGGATCGCAATGGGGACTTCGGAGCTGAGCAAGGTAGCCGTATGCTTGACCAACACGTCCGATCAGGTTCAAATCGTGAGTGCCTCGCTGGTTCCGGTAAACGATATTTGGGATTACCGCGTTAATACAGGTACAGTTCTCGCCTCGATGGAATTGTCAGTTGCTCCTGGCGAAGCGCAATGGATAGAGTGGGAGGTAAGGTTGAGCGATCTGAGACCCAACTCGTATATTCGTCTCGATCTATCCAGCAATGAGCATGTGATCTGGCATCGTGCCGGCGGAATTGAGCCTGGCCAAACTTCCGCTTGGGATATGGGCAACGGACAAATGCGCGGTGTGAAATTTGCACTCAGCTACCGGATTGAGCCCGCGCAGCCAAGCTACGGCGCTGTGAATGCAATCAGCGGTGTTACACGACCTCATCAGTCCACGAATTTATGGAAGTCCGACCCGCAGCAGCCATTATCCCAATGGCTTCAGCTGGAGTGGGAACAGGCAGTGACGATTCGTGAAGTTCATCTCGCATTCCCAGGGCAGTTGCTGACGGAATACCATTATTACCCGCCATTTTATAAAGACCCGCAGTGTCCTAAGGTTTACAGCATCCAGGCATGGCTAGAAGATCGTTGGGAGGAGCTTGTGCGTGTGAAGGACAATTATCAGCGTCATATGAAGCATAGCTTGTCCGAAGCAGTGAGAACCACCCAATTAAGAATCGTTGTTCATGCAACGAACGGCGACCCCTCTGCCGCAATCTATGAAGTTCGCTGCTATTAATGAGTTGCATTTGAGTGTGATAATGCTATACACTTTGTTTACTCGAGTAAAGATTGATAAAGGAGTATAGTTCATGGTCACTCGCAACGATGTAGCGCGACATGCCGGAGTCTCGGTGGCAGTGGTTTCCTATGTAATGAATAATAAAAGCATCGTGAAGGAAGAGACACGCCGCAAGGTGCTTAGGGCTATGGAAGAGCTGAATTACCAGCCGAATCTTACGGCCCGCAGCTTGAAGACCAAGAGGAGCGGACAGCTTGGGGTACTGACCAATTTCATTGGCAATCCGTTTGAAGCGGGTATACTCCTTCATTTGGAGGAAGCGGCGAGAAAACATGGTTATTTGATCAATTACCATACCTATAGAACGGAGCATGCAGAAGAGCTTACGGCTCAATTGTCGGGAAGAGTAGACGGTATCATTCTTCTCGGTCAAAGCTTGCCAGATGAGTTCCTCCATACTTTTCATAAAAGAAACATTCCTTTGGTTTCAATTATGAAACCGGTCAGGATGGAGGTCCCGCTGACCTATGTTGACGTGGACTGGCATGCGGCTTATGCTGAGGTATTTCGGCTTTTGAAGCAGGAAGGACACAGCGAGATCGCGTTAATGTCCCACGGCAACAGCTTGAATCCGCTGCAAGAGCGCATGACAGCGGCTATTCATATCCTGCAAACGCACGAGGCGTTTCGCCATATGAAGTATCAAGTGCTCGAAGGTCGAGGGCGATATGAAATTGCTTATTCGTCCATCATGCAGCTGAATGAACCCAATTTCACTGCAATTATTTGCGGAAATGATTTGATGGCTGTCGGCACCGTTGCCGCTTGCCGTGAGAAAGGCTGGCCAGTGCCTGGCAAGTTATCGGTCATCGGATCTGAAAACATACTCATGGTTGGAGAGACGAACCCACCGATTGCTGCATTAGAATACCCAAGAGTACAGGCAGCCAATCTGGCAATGGAAAAGCTGGTTCAGCTGATTGGCGGCCATAATGCCGAGGTAGAATCAGCCCTCTTGCAGGCAGACTTCATTGTTAGGCCAAGCTTTATATTGAAATGATTGTGAGAATTGAAAAAATAAGGGGTAAGCGAAGCTTACCCCTTATTTGTATTCGGTTCACAGGTGGCAAAAATGCAAAAGAGCATCCTTTTTAATAGAAGTCACTTCTACGTTTTAAATACATGCAAAAAGGCATCTTTTGGGGTCGAAATGGTCTAATCAGAGATGAACATACAGAAATTGATGCCTTTTTGCATCAATTTTAGCTGAAATCGTGAATTTGATAGAGAATAGTTGCACTTTTGCATTTCTCAGCAGATAGAGAGTATGCTGGTTGCAGATGTAGGACGGCATAGCAGTTTATTTTAGCTCGGTTTGTTTTTTTGAACATTATTACAATTTTTCTGTATAAACAAAACCGCAAATTATTGGTATCATTATAGTAGTGCAAGCGATTTCATAGACAGGTGGTCTTTCATGTGAATATGACACCGATTAAGGTGCTGATTGTAGATGATGAACTTCCTTTAAGACAAGAGCTCAGATCTATGCCTTGGCATTCATTTGGGGCAGAACTGGTGGGGGAGGCAGAGAATGGGGAAGAGGCTTTGCTGCTATGTGAGGAGCTAAAGCCGGATCTTGTGATCACGGATATCATTATGCCCATTATGGATGGGATGGAGTTATTACGATGTGTTAAGAAAAGATTCGCTTTAACCCAATTTGTGTTGTTAACGTCCCATAGTGATTTCCAATATGCACAACAAGCGCTAAAGTTAGGGGCCTTGGAGTATGTGCTCAAGCTTTCCTTTGAAGAAGCCGAGATCGAGGCAGTGGTTGAAAAGGCTAGAGCAGCGATTAGGCGTGAAAGTGATCTTCAAAGTTATGAACGGGAACGGATGCGCCGGGAAATATCTCAGGTATTGAACAAGATTGCAATAGGGGAATCGGTGCAGGAGGCTGAGCTTACCATTATATGGAAGGCCTGGGTAGGCGCTGCTCCCTTTTTTCCGGTTAGACTTCACATCGCATTGAAAGAAAGCGATCGCTTTCATCTGATGCATGAGTTCGAGCAGATTGTCGAGCAATTGGCAGCAGAGGCTTCGAATCCATTCTATTGGTCCCCCATTGGCGATCAAGAGATTGCTCTTGTTTTCTGTAATCCCCATTCAGCTGAAGAGGCCAGAACCCGCGCGGAGAACGTCATGCAAATCGTATACCAGGCATTAGAGAAACAGTTGCCTTATCTCAGCGGTGGTGTTCGACTGATGGCGGTGACAGGAGGGCTCGTCACAGAGCAGATGGGTCTCATTCCTTTTTTGCGCTCGTGCAGGATTCCCGAAGCGATGTTATTTTATGACAGATCTTTAACCTCCTTACACGCGGATAAAGCTGCTCCGAGCCAGATCGGACCGGAAGATCATCCTGATGCCGAACAGTTAAGCTCTTTTTGGATGAAAGTGGCTACAGAAAAGGAACATTTACGCCAATTTTACCAAGAAAATCTGAGTTCTTGGGCCACGGTCAACCGGTTTGAGCCTTCGATGCTGAAAGATTTCGTCATACGTACTCGTGAGAAGATTATCACTGCGCATGCTTTACTTAAGCGAAATGAGAATGAGGCTATTTCAGATATGTTGCAGGCAGCGCCGACGCTTGCTCATTTGTTAAGTGTATTAGTTCGGGAACAACAATCAGAAGCAAATGGGACGCGGAAGATGAGAAGTGAGGTACAGCTTGCTCAAAAAATCATCATGCAGCGACTTGCAGAGACGATTACACTGACATCCGTGTCGGAGGAAGTCGGACTGAGTTCGTCCTATCTCAGCCGTCTGTTCCGTGAAGAAACAGGGGAATCATTCAATGATTATGTCACCAGGTTGCGTATAGAGAAAGCTATGGAGCTTCTTCAGACAACGCAGTTGAAGGTGTATGAGGTGGCCGAGCGAGTAGGTATTCCCAGCTACCGTTACTTCTCCCAGCTATTCCGGAATTGGACTGGCGTAGCGCCAAACGAATATAAAAGGGCTGATAACAAATGAAAAGGCTCATCGCATGGTTTGGCAGCTGGAGTATGCTTGCCAAACATTTTCTTTTTTTGTCGATAGGAACGCTGCTGCTATTGGGTGGACTTACTTGGATCAATCTACGCGAAGCGGAGGATTTGTTTCGGAAGCAGGTAGTCTCCGATGCTCAAATCATTATTGACCGCACGAATCTCTATATGAATGCGTATTTGGACAATGTCCAAAATATCCTTATGCTGATTTCGACGCGTGAAGATCTGCTGCATGAAGAGAATGAGGAAGAAGCTGTAGAGATCCTTCGCAAATATTCGAAAATGAACAGCACGCTGTATAGATCCATCTATTTGGTTCGAGCGGATGGAAAGGTCATGTCCAGCTCTCAAACGACTTTTGAGATTATCGGCAACCCCCATATCGAGAGGCTGCTTGAACAAGCCAAGCATACACAGGGGATGTTCATAACAGAACCGTATCAATCTCCCATGTCAGGTAAAACGGTGGCTTTCACGATGCCATTAATGTCAGCTAGGACCAGTTCATTTATAGGGATAGCTGTTGTGGAAATTGATCTGGTTCAATTAACGAATATGCTCTCGCAGTTCATGAATACCAAAAACCAAACCTACTCCATTATCACCAATAAACGAAATGTTGTACAAGCGATCGATGGTACGCTACCGCTCAGTTCTTATCGCTTGCTGCCGTACAACACATCTGTTTTTCCACCGGAGCTGAATACCGCATTTGTTGATGAAATGTATGAGCTGCCTCTTGGTGTATCCGATATTGAGGGACCACTAGGCAACATGGTAGCGGTCAAAGCGGGTATGAATAAACTTGGCTGGTATTTTATTTCCTTTTATGAGGATAGTTTCTTCTATCAGCATATTCGTAGTCTACATACCAACTTCACGACGGCAGGTATATTTTGGATTTTTATCGTACTCTCGAGTACGTATATCTTAAGTCGTTATGTTACCCATCCAGTACGCACATTGGTTGCTAAGATGGACAGGGTACGAGACGTGGAGGTGCTTCACAGCATTTCTGGCAGTGGCAAAGATGAGATCGGACGCCTAGTCTTCAGCTACAACGCGATGATGGAGCGAATTCATAATCTGCTGCAGGAGACAAAGGATTCCGAACGGCGGAAGAAACAATTTGAGCTGAAAATGCTGCAAAGTCAGATTGCCCCGCACTTCCTGTATAACACGCTTGCCTGTATCAGCAGCTTGGCCAAGCAGCACAAAATTGATGAAGTACGGGAAACCATTAAGGCACTGGTTGGATTGCTTTCATTTAGCTTTGATAAAAGTACGGAGTTTGTCACGTTAGGCGATGAGCTAGAAGGCTTGCGAATGTACGCCTACATTCAAAAGGTGCGATACGGCGATAAATTCACGATGACGATTGATGCAGATCCAGCAACCCTGAATAAGGCGATGCTGAAGCTAACACTGCAGCCGCTTGTGGAAAATGCAATCTTCCATGGATTGGCTCCGCTCAAACGTCCAGGGACGATCCGAATACGAACAAAGTGCGTCAGGAATAAATTAATTATTACAGTAAGAGATACTGGGCTTGGCATGGACTCTGAGCAGCTAAGCAATCTGTTCGCTGAGCGAAACAAAGCACCCAATAAGCACCGCTTTACGGGTATCGGGATCATGAATGTGCATGATCGAATCGGTTTGTATTTCGGATCGGAATATGGGTTAACGATCTTCAGTTTGCCTGAAGTTGGGACATTAATTCGGATCGAGCTGCCAGCGTCGGTACATGCAGAAAAATGAGAATAAAGCGTTCGCAAAAATTCGGACATTATCGCAATATTACTGTATATTTTCCCGTGAAAACGCTTGCTACACTGGGATCAACCCGTTCTGAAGCGAGTGATTAGATGAAATAGAGGTGATCTGAGGAAAAGTAGATAATGTTGGGGCGGGTGCCTAAGGCCGGGAGCAAGGAGAGGGGAATCGTACTGAAGCTGATCATAAAGTGGAGGAATTAAACGTGAAGACTAACTTCGTGAAAGCGGTGCTTGCAGTATGTCTATCACTAGTACTAGCTTTTAGTACGATGTGCATAATCCCACTGCCCACTGTTAGTGCTGCGGGGACAACTTATTATGTAGACTCTGCCCTCGGTATTGATACGAATAGCGGGACAAGCTCGGGCTCGGCTTGGAAAACCTTGGGGAAAGTGAATAGTGTGACTTTCAGTCCCGGTGACGTTATTCTCCTCAAAGCAGGATCGATATGGAACAGTGAGTATCTCGACTTGAAGGGATCTGGCAGCAGCGGAAACCCTATTGTTATAAACCAGTATGGTACAGGAGCCAAGCCTGTTATCAATTTCGGGAATACAGCCGTTAGCGGCGAGGGCTTTGGTGTAAGATTGAAGAATGTCTCCTATTGGGAGATTAACAATTTGGAAATCACAAGCGGTCAGCACGCAACGGATATGAAAAGAAATGGTGTGCTTGTTGTTGGCGAAGGAACCGGCGCAGGTGACTTCCAACACATTTATATTAAGGATCTTTATGTTCATGATATTTTCGGAACCAATCGAAGAACAGGCGGGATTAATTTCCATGCCAGAGGAACGAATACGCAACCTGAAAGCACGTGGAACGATGTTCTGATCGAAGGCAATACGGTGATCAATGTTGCAGACACGGGTATACAAACAATGACGGATGCCTATTCGAATGCCTCATGGCTGCACAAAGACGACGCTTTCAACAATGTAATCATTCGAAATAACTATGTTGAAAAAATCCACAGAGACGGCATTCTGGTTAGGGGAGGCCAAACACCGCTCATTGAATATAATACGACGAATAAAATCGGGACGTATTGCGACGTAAATACCGCAATTGTCAATTATCTAGACACGATTGACGTTGTTGCGGCTCAATGGGCATATCATTCGAACGGCGCCGTTTTCCAGTATAACGAAGCGTTTGATACGAAAAAAATCAGTGGCGACGGTCAGGCGTGGGATTTCGATCAATTCGTGTACAATAGTATGTATCAATATAACTACAGCCATAACAACCAGGGCGGCACGCTGCTCGTCATGAACGACACGGACGGCAATATTTTCAGGTACAATATATCCCAGAACGATTTGGACCAGTCGGTAGGCGTTTTCCATTTGGTAAGCGGCGGGGGACAGCTTCACGTTTACAATAACGTTTTTTACCGGTCTTTGTCGCAAAACACGTCAATGACTCATGGCTCTAATAGCGGCAAGGTTTATTATAAAAACAATATCTTCTACAATGCAGCAAACAACCAATATAATGGTTCTGCATTCATCTCCTACGATTACAACCTGTTCTATGGAGCCAATTCCGGTGCTCCGAGCGATCCGCACAAAATTGTCGCAGATCCGAAATTCGTAAATCCAGGAACCGCTACAAGCCGGGCGACAGCCGACGGATATAAGCTCCAGTCAAGTTCGCCTGCGATCAATTCCGGTACCGCAATTACCGGTAATGGAGGCAAGGACTTCTTTGGGAATACGCTGTACAATGGCGCACCTGACATTGGTGCACATGAGTATACAGGAGCTAGTCCAACGCCGACACCATCGCCAACACCGACGCCTCCGCCGAATACGTTGCTCCAGGATAATTTTGAAGATGGGAATGCGAACGGATGGACGACGGTTGGGGGCACATGGAGTGTCGCAACGGATGGAAGTAAAGTATATGCGCAGACGTTGGTTTCAGGAGAAGCTATTGCTTACACTGGCAACAGCACATGGACGGATTATACGCATGAAGCCAAAGTGAAACTGAATACGGCTAGTGGCAATGCAGGGCTTGTATTCCGTTATGCGGACACAAACAACTACTATATGTTCAGGTTGAATGATAATGGCGACAAAGTAGAGTTGTATAAAAAGGTAGGCGGATCATTAACCCTTGTAGCCAGCCAATCGTTTACCGTTAACACGGGACAATATTATACATTAAAAGCGGTTGTTACCGGCAACAATATCGTCGGGTCTGTGGACGGTGTGGAGCAGGTTAACTGGACGAACAGTGTGACTGAACTTTCATCAGGCCTCGTCGGCTTCAGAATGAATGCCACTTCCACTAACTTTGATGATGTGGCCGTCACTAGTTCATCCACATCCGGCGCGCTCTTGGCCGATGATTATGAAGACGGCGATGCAAACGGATGGACGACGGTCGGCGGCACATGGAGTGTCGCAACGGATGGAAGTAAAGTCTATGCACAGACGTTGGTTTCAGGAGAAGCCATTGCCTACACCGGCAACAACACTTGGGCGAATTATACGTATGAAGCCAAGGTCAAACTGAATTCGACCCTCGGCAATGCAGGACTTGTATTCCGTTATGCGGACGCGAGCAACTACTACATGTTTCGCTTGAATGATAATGGCGATAAAGTAGAGTTATATAAGAAAGTAGGCGGAACATTAACCCTTGTAGCCAGCCAGTCATTTACGGTTAACACGGGACAATTCTACACATTAAAGGCCGTTGTTACAGGAAACAATATCGTAGGGTCTGTGAACGGAGTGCAACAGGTTAACTGGACGAACAGTATAACTGAACTTTCAACAGGCCAAGTCGGCTTCAGAATGAATGCTACTTCCGCCAGATTTGACGATGTGCAAGTAACCCCATAAAGTCATTCCAAAGCAGTATTGGCAGGCTGGCAGCCAGTTTGTCAATACTGCGATATTTTATTTATACAAAGGATGAATAAAATGGCCAAAGGGAGATTGAGGTCTGTAACGGTTGTTGCCTCGCTAATCGTTATAGTGATTATTGCTGCTATAGTTGCATTTAACATATCGACTCCAAAAGAAAATGAAATCGTTGCCAAAGTGAATGACGAGCCGATTTTCTTGCATGAATTTCAGGCGAGTATGATGGATCAAAGAGTGGAAACGATTGCATACTTCCACCAGAAGTATGGTGCGGATGCTAACCATAAGGGTTTCTGGACGCAAGGCTATGGTCAAGAGGTACCACTAGACATTTTAAAAGAAAAAGCCCTGAACCAATTGACTAGAACAAAGGTACAACAAATGCTGGCCAGAGAAATGGGATTACTGGATGACATCAGTTACGATGCTTTTTTAACACGGTTGAAAAAAGAAAACAAAACTCGCAAGCAACGGTTAGCGAAAGGTGAAGTGATCTTCGGACCTCAGCAATATACAGAAAAGACTTTTTCTAATTATTTATTTAGTAATATGGTAATAGATTTAAAGAAAACGCTTGAAGAAAAGCGATTCGTATCTTCCGATCATGATCTTATGATGTATTACGAACAAGTAAAGGATAACAATTTCAAAATTCCGGATACGCTAACTGTCCAAAGGCTATATGTCAACTATACCAATGATTCAACTGAAAAAGCCCTTACTGAAGTAAAGGCTCGGGATGAAATAGAGCTTCTTAAGAAGAGATTGATTGACCGTGATTCTTTTGAACAAACAGTCAAAGAAATAAAAGGCAGAAACAATGCTGTTTATAGCTATGAAGAACATACCTTTCATTCGGAAAAGCGGAAAGAAGATCTGGACTATCATGATAGTTTGATAAAACATGCAGCATTGTTAGACGTAGGTAAAATTAGTGAGCCTTTTAAAGAAGAGGATCAATATTGCTACAGCATAGCTATGGTTACAGCGAAACAAGCGTATGGGTATGAGAAATTTGAAATCGTTAAAGAGCAAGTGAAATTATTGCTTATTGAAAAAAAATATAATGATTTGATTGATGACTTAATTGGAAAATCCCAGGTTGTTCTCAATCAGAATATGTATAAAGAAGTACGTATTCCTGCTGGTGGGATTGAATAGTTGAGTAAATCATAGGCTTGGGTCACATGACTGGAAAGGTGATGTCTAGTTTGGAGGAAATATGGAAGAATGCCGAAATAAGTGGGGGTATGATCACCTCTGTTCAAAAGGTGCCAGTTGGAAGCTTTACCCTGCCGGACGGTCATATCCTAACCGACATACCTGCATTTTACCGCGTTGCGGTCCAACTGAAGCCAACTCCCCAATCGAACATCCATGCAGAGATTTGGCTGCCTCAAGAGAATTGGAACGGCAGATTCCTCGGCACTGGGAATGGAGGAGGAGCAGGTTCCATCAGCTATGCTCCACTTGCATTTGGCATACGGCGAGGGTATGCAACGGCCAATACGGATCTGGGCACGTCCCCTAATGCCAATTCTGCCATTGGTCAACCTGAACGATGGGCCGATTTCGGTTATCGTGCCACACACGAGATGACGGTAGCGGCGAAGGAGCTCATCCAATTATTTTACAAAAGGCCAGCCAGATACTCTTATTTCATCGGTTGCTCGACCGGAGGCCAACAAGCGTTAATGGAAGCACAACGCTATCCAACTGACTATAACGGAATCATCGCGGGAGCTCCGGCTAATAATCGCACGCATCTGCATACCGGATTTCTTTGGAATTACGCAGTAATGAATCAGATTCCAGGCGCAATGTTTTCGAAAGAACAAATAGCATTAATAACACAAACAGTGGTCGAACAATGGCGTGGGAAGGATGGCGGCGCTCTTGATGATAATTTCTTAACCGACCCAAGGAGATGCCGCTTCGATCCTGACACGATTCCTACTTGTAAAGATAACGATACGAATGGTCTCACAAGTGAGCAAATGTCTGCACTGAAACGGATTTATGCGGGTCCAACCAATCCAAGAACCGGAGAACGCATATATACACCGCTACCTTATGGGAGCGAGGCATGCTCCGGAGGGTTGGATTTTCAGCAAGATTCAGAAAGGTTGCCGTTATCGCTGTTATACCCGTTCAAATGGGTGTTCGGGGCTGAATTTGATTACACGAAATTTGATTTTGATCGCGATTTGGATACATTGGATGCCATTTTGGCGCCGATTCTTAATGCCAATAATCCCGATTTAAGCGGGATGAAAGAACACGGCGGGAAAATATTGATGTACGCGGGGATGTCTGATCCGCTCGTACCTTTTCAGGATGCGCTTCATTATTACGATCGAGTTATTGAAGCTCAGGGGGGGATCGCCCAAACGCAAGATTTCTTTCGGTTTTTCCTTGTACCTGGAATGGGACATTGTGGAGGCGGTCCGGGATTAAACGAAATTGGTCTTGGCGGCGCTCAAAATGTTCAGCAAGATAGCGAGCATAACATGTTGTCCGCATTAGTTGATTGGGTAGAGCTTGGAAAAGCACCGGAAAAAATGATCGCCACAGCGTTAAAAGACAGTTTTGCTCCAAATGGGATCAGTTTCCAAAGACCCATCTACCCCTATCCAAAGCTTCCTGAATACGTCGATGGAGACCCTAATTTACCTTCTAGCTATCAAGGGGGCGATCACCCTCTAGGCGGGGTTCTGGTTCCTGCTGAAAGGTATCTTGTTTAATTGAACACTGAAAATTTCATGGATATACATAATGGATGGGAAAAGGTGGGGAAATAGGATGTTGAATCAAACAATCAACCTATGGACAAGAGAAGAATATACGTACGACACAGGAACGGATTTCATACCGACACTTACGACCTATATCCTCGACGGGCTTAATCGCAAGAATGCTGTACTCGTTATTCCCGGCGGCGGCTATAAGGGCTGCAGCTCTGCCGAAAGCGAAGGCGTTGCGATGAAATTCCTTGAGGCCGGCATGTCGGCATTTGTGCTTACCTATACGACGCGCATGAGACCTAGCTTGGCACCGGTGCAGAAGCAGCCGCTGCGTGATCTTTCCCGCGCCATGATCATGATACGCGAGAATGCGGAGCAATGGCGCATCGATCCGGAGCATATCGCGATATGCGGTTTCTCCGCGGGTGGGCACCTCGCAGCGAGCCTAGCTGTGCATTGGAACAGGGACTTCCTCCAGGATGTTAGAGGGATTAAGGAATATTCCAACAAGCCGGATGCTGTTATTTTGGGCTATCCGGTCATCTCAACCGGCGAGTTTGGGCATAAAGGTTCGTTCATTAATCTGCTCGGGGAGGATGCCAGCAAGGAACAGCTCGACGAAGTTTCGCTAGAAAACAGCGTCGGTCCACACACGCCGCCTGTATTTCTCTGGCATACCGTGCAGGACCCGACTGTACCTGTTGAAAATGCCATGTTGTTCGCCTCAGCGTTACTGAAAAACAAGATTCCATTGGAGTTGCATATTTTCCCGAATATCGGCCACGGCTCGTCAACATCAGATGAATCGTGGTATACGATGGGCCATGATTATTTGAATTCCGATGCTGCGCAGCTCTACAGAAAAATGGCAGCTAAGGAAATTACGGAGAAAAGCGGTCAAACGACCGTCAGCGACACGGAGCTTTTGGCATTTTTCAACGAGCCTGCAGTCAAAGACCGGAAGCCCTTGCCCGACCCCATGAACTATAACCACAATGCAAACTGGGTTAGATTATGCGTAGAGTGGTTGAAGATTAATTTCAGAGAATAGCTTACAGCTGGGTAGTTTACATAATGAATTTCTAGAATGTTCTAATAAGGAGTGGCTCATCGTGCATCCAGACAGATTGGAGCGGCTGCGAGTTAATAGTAAGAGCAAGCTATACTCAGAAGCGCTAGAAGAACTTCGCAACAAAGCGGAGATAGCGATGCAAATACCATATGCAATCGGGGCCCAGGAGCAAGCGCTCTGGGGGCATTACTATAATTGCGATTTTCACGGCGTTAAGCTTGTGTTCGACTGGCATTCCCCTCATGAGCATCGTTGTCCGATTTGTGATAAAAGGTTCGCCGGTTCCCCTTATGACGGGGCTTGGGTAGGCGCCGCACACTATCGGATTGCGAGCGGCTTGGAGCATCTCGGGTTATATTCGTTGATCTCAGGGGACAAGCGGTACGTGGAGAAGGCGCTTGTATTGCTGCGCCAATATGCGAAGCATTACAGTGGGTATTCCATTCATGGCGGCATACCGTATAACGGTCCAGGAAAGCTGTTTCAGCAGACACTGGACGAGTCGCATTGGCTGATTAATGTGTGCATCGCATATGCTGCGATCGATGTGCATCTGTCTGATGAGGACCGCCATGTGATTGGGGAAGGGCTGATTCTGCCATGCGCCAACTTCCTCATCCAGCAGAAGGAGAGTCAGATTCATAATCATTCCTTGCTGATTACTTCGGCTATTGCGATGAGCGGATTTGTGCTTCAAGATCTAGCGATTCAAAGGGCTGGACTTCAGGGCGAGTTTGGATTGCTTGATCAGCTGAAGCGAGGCGTGCTGGACGATGGCTTCTGGTATGAAGGCTCGTTCTCATATCACTATTATGCCTTGACGCCTATCATCCACTATTGCTTACTGACAGAAGGTACGCGTTGGGATCTGCGTAATCTGCCGGAGCTGAAAGCGATGTTTGATCTGCCGTTACAATTGGTGCTTCCGAATGGACATTTCCCTACTTGGAACGATGTGCCAATCAACAAGCGACTTGTGGATTATGCGCCCTATTATGAAGTAGCTTTGGACTGGTATGGCGACGATTTGTATCTGGAAGTTCTGAACAAGGTTTATCAGACACAGGGGGATGAAATTGATCAGCGAGCGGGGCGAAGCTCGTTATTTGCCCTATTATTCGGATATTCTGAAAATGAAAATGAGAATGACAAGGTTATCCCTACTGCGAATCTGGATGCGATCTTACGAAGCAGCTTTGCCAGCAAAGGCAGCGGCTTGGCCAAGCTTGTGAATGAGCATGGCTGGCATCTGCTCGCGAAGCATGCTCCCTTCGGCGGTGAGCATGATCATATGGATCGACTCAGCATTTCCTTCGGATTAGCGGACAGGCCGCTTTTCACGGATATGGGTACCGTGCAATATGCTGTACCTGCGCACTATGCCTGGTATAAACATACCTACTCGCACAATACGGTAGGAATAGATGGCTGTGATCAGCCTCCGCAAGATGCTTGCCTGAGCGGGTACGGCGAGGCGGACTGGGGAAGCTGGTGCGCGGGTTACGTGCAGTTTGGTCATCCTACGTGGCGAATGCAGGAGAGGATCACGCTTCCGCCCGAGCTCGCTCCTTGGGATGAAGAAGCCTATCGGGGCGTGACGATCAGCAGACTGAACATGCTAGCGGAGGATTATGTGGTTGATATCATCCAAGTGAAGGCTCCGATTGGCAAGCGGGTTGATGTACTCTTTCATATGAATGCCAGGCTGAAGCGGGAGCAGGATTGGCTGCAAAGCGGTCAGGAAGCTGAGCCGATTTGTCAGCTGTCATCCGAGCTATTTGAGGATGTGCATACGTACCCAGACATAGAGCCCAATACAGTTAAGCAGCTGGAATGGGAACTAGGCGAGGGGCACAGCGAACTTGATCAGCAGCTGTGGTGCAGTCATGCGCTTGGACTATGGACAGCGTTGACGCCAAGCAATCCAGCCACAGAGAGACAGGCTTCCCTGGCTGAACGAGTTCGGAGCGATGGGCAGGTTATCCGTTTCATCCAAGTGTATCAGCTTCGCAAGGCAGAAGGTTCTGACGCTGTCTGGCGTCTGACAGTAGAACAATCGACGGAGGATAGCTTGCAGCTGCTGTTGACCAAAGGGGAGCGGCGAGTCCGCAAGTCGGTTCGCATGCATGCCAGTGAGCCGATTTTGGAGGTAGTAGAAATCTAACGAAAACTGACATTATGAAGTAAATAACAGCCGAACACTCCTATTTGGAGTTTCGGCTCTTTTCTATTTGAGATAAACCGCTTATAGTAAACTATACAGAATCTTCTACTTTATCAATGGCAACCTTCATGTTAGATCAGAAAACGATGATGTCCTTCGAATTATTTGTAAACGCTATCATCGGGAGAGTGATGGGATGAGATTTCGCAGGATTTCCCTAGTAGTATCACTATGTATGTGGTTAACGGCTTGTCAGTCACCGAACGCAACGAATGTTCTCAAGAAGCAGCCAACCGAACAAACACTTTCATGGATTCATCACTTTGATGAGGAAGGTGCTCGTAAATGGCTTGAGATAGGTACGCAGTTATTTACCGAGCAGCATCCATCGTATTCGTTCGCCATTACAGGTGTCGATGGAGGTAACTACTTGAGCTTGCTCCGTACTTTGGCAGTATCTAACCAAATGCCTGATATGTATATGATTGATAATTTGGATACGGCGCAGGATTTTATTCGGACAGGCTACGCGATGGATTTAAGCAATCAGCCTTTCCTAGCAGGTATCGATAATCGATACTTGAATGGTGTGAAGTCTTCCGATGGGCGAATATGGGCGCTGCCGATTGATGTGAATGGTGTTGGTGTTATTTACAATAAAGAGGCATTTGCCAAGGCCGGGATTAAGGACCCGCCTAAGACGTGGGAACAATTTATGGATGCCTGTGACGCTCTGCAAAAGGTGGGGATCACTCCGATCGCAGCCGGCTATAAGGATTCTTGGACGATTAGTTGGGATATCGCGGCAGATATATTGGCGAATCAACATGCACTAAATCGCTCTTGGATTGCGGATATTGAAGCAGGTAAAACATCCTTTGCGGATGACCAGATTCATTTCAAAGACATATTGCGGCGGTATGGGGAACGCTTAAATTATGTTAATCAACGGCCATTTGATACAGACTGGAACCAAGCCCAGACGCTCCTAGCGGAGGGGAAAGCTGGGATGATTATCAATGGCACATGGACAATTGATGGGGTGAAATCCAAAAATCCATCGAGCAATCTGGGGTTGTTCGCATTTCCGTATTCGACTGACCCTAACAAGGCTATCTTCGGATTAAAATCGACAGGAGGCATTGTTGTCAATCCCAAATCACCGCATAAGGAGGCGGCATTACGAACGTTGGAGCTGTTCGCTACGCAACGAATGGGCGACATTTTCCAGACTAAGAAGAAAGCATTATCTGTCATTAAAGGCTTGCCGAAAGACTTTGATCCCACCTATATCGACTTAGACACAACGTATATTCAAACGGGTAAAACATACGATTGGTCGAGCCTGTCTGTCGATTTTATCAATCAAGATTTGCAGAAGGTGTACATCAATGCGATAACGAAATTCGTCATCGACAAATCTCATAATGTGGAGCAATGTGTGCTAGAGCTGGATCAAGCGTTTAATCAAATTCGCAGACTCTCCAAATGAGAAGTGGTAAGGAGCAGAGATGAATGATTGGCATTCAGGCGATATCTAATCGCATCAAAGATTTTCGGATTCGTACGAAGCTATTTCTTTCCAATATGATTCTTATTTTGTTTATCTCCACAACCATCGGCGGGGCTGCGATCTATGCTTCAACCCAGTTCATTGAGGCCAATACCAAGGATCTCTCCATGCAAGTGATTCACCAGGTCTCGGATAATATTGAAAGCAAAGCAAAGGAAGCTTTCACGTCCTCTGTGTATGTCCTCAGTGATACGAACATTCGGCAAATTGTGGCTGAACAAGGGGAACAAGTAACGAGTGATAGTTATCCAGCTTTCCGAAGTCGCATGGCATTTTTGCTAGCCCAATATGGAAACAGTAATCCCTATTTGAATGCCATTATGATTCAAACGAGCAAAGGCCAATTATATTGGTGGGAGAATAAAAAAGGACTGGAACATACACTGAATCATGCAGATGTGTCTTCCATGACGGTAAGCGGGAAAGACTATCTGCAGACGCATCATCTTAC
Source organism: Paenibacillus sp. J31R30 (assembly GCF_059692115.1). NCBI lineage: Bacteria > Bacillati > Bacillota > Bacilli > Caryophanales > Paenibacillaceae > Paenibacillus > Paenibacillus sp. J31R30. Next base: position 1,099,444 of record NZ_JCAUAV010000002.1, read on the forward strand.
GATGGGATGGTCACCTTCTTTTCGAAATCAAAAAGAAGTGTTTCTCGTGCGAGATTTCATTGATGTAAACCAAATTGATCGCAGCTTAGGCACGATTATTTTCAGTATTGATGCTAGCTATTTTCTATCTCTTGGCAGTGGGAGTTCGATCATTAAGCAGAATAATGTCGCGTTTCTTAACCCATTAAACGAATTGCTGGTTGGCGGGGGCACTCCTGAAACAGACAAGCTCATCAGGAACAGCATTACGAATGAACTGTCTGAACAGGATGAGGCCATGGCCACCGTGGAATTTGCAGGCGCAGATAGCCATTTATTCGTACAAGAACGAACACCAACCTTGGGATGGCGCGTACTTTGCTTTATTCCAATGTCTGTTTTGTTGTCTGGTACACAAGTATTAGTATTCGTTATCATCCTTGTTTCATTATTAGCCGTGTTGATCTCAACGGGCATTGCGGCCATCCTGTCCAACTCATCCAGCAGGAATATCAAAATTTTGGAGCAGACCATGCGACGCGTAGAAGATGGCAACTTTGACGTGAGAATAACACCATTAGGGAAAGATGAAATCGGCAGTTTATCGATCCGGTTTAATTTCATGCTTGTTCGAATCAATGAGCTCATTAATACCGTGTACAAGGAGCAAATCGCTAAACAGCAAGCGGAATTCACCGTGTTACGAAGCCAGATTAATCCGCATTTTCTCTATAACACTCTTGGCACCGTGAAGTGGTATGCGCGGATGAACAAGCAGCCGGACATAGAGCGCATGGTTAGTGCGGTCATTGACTTATTGAAATCATCCGTGCGGCGCGTGGGTGAATATCATAGTTTAGCTCAAGAAATCACGCAGCTGAAGAACTATGTGTTTATCCAGAAAATAGGCTATGGGGATGCCTTTCAAATGACGTATGATGTGGATGAGCAGTGGATGTCGAGTGAGGTGCCTTATTTCATCCTGCAGCCTTTGGTTGAGAATGCGATTCTTCACGGGATCGAAATGTCCAAAGGGCTCGGCTGCATTCAGGTAAGCGCACGGGTTGATGGGCAAATTTTAACGTTGATTGTAGAAGATAATGGTAAAGGCATGGATAAGACAACGGCCTCGAATTTGGTGGAAATGGCCTCACAGAAAGAATCAGTCCCTGGCGTGACAGGCATTGGGATACACAATGTACATGAACGCATTCAGCTGTATTATGGGCAGCAATATGGGCTGAGCTACGAGAGTGCGATAGGTGTGGGTACCAAAGCAATTGTGCGTATTCCCTATAAAATATATCGACAAAGGCGGGCTGAACATGCTGAAAGCCATGATCGTTGAGGATAATGCAATCTACCGATACGCGATTAAATCGATTATTCGATGGGAAGATTACGGCTTCCAAATTGTGAATGAAGCATTGAACGGTGTACATGCCCTCGATTTATTAGAGCAGCAGCATGTGGATTTGATTCTGACAGATATTTCGATGCCTGAGATGAATGGGATTGAGTTGATCCAGAAAGTGAAGCTTAGCGATGATTCGATCAAGATTGTAGCGCTTAGCTCCTTCGATGATTTCCGTTTCGTGAAGGAAGCTTTAAAGCTAGGTGCTGAAGATTACTTGCTTAAGCATGATTTGGAGCCTGAATGCCTACAGCAATTGCTGCATCAAATGAATAAGAAAATTGAAGCGGATCACCAGCAGAAGAGACAATCGAATATTCGCGACGCCAATCTACAGGAAATGTGGCATTTATTAGGACGTAAACTTTTACTCGGGGAATTGAAGACGATTATTGAGATGGAGGAGCAGGCTAAGGCGATTCGATTTCCGATTTCCCAGGGGCCAACAGCCGTAATCCTCATCGAAGGAGAGTTTGGCTTGAATGGCGATCATACCTTGTTCTCACAACTAGGTGGCAACCCCGTATTCGTGCCGATTTCAACTCATAGATCCGTGGTCATGGCGTATATGCCACATGAAAAAAGTGAACGAGCCTGCAACGAAGAATTGCTGCGACAAGCGGCCATGCTCATGATGAAAAAGAATGGCGATCATACCATAACCGTTGGCCTCAGTTCGATCGGGTATGGATTAAAAGATTGGCCGATGTTGTATAAGCAAGCAGAAGCTGCCCTTGAACGGTCGATATATGAAGAGACAGGTCAAGTCTATGCGTACTCCTGTAGGAAGACTGCAGACACAGTGGGAACAACGATTTCAATAAAAGCCTTATCGACGGCCATTCAAAACGGTCAATTCTCAGAAGTAGATAAGCAAACGGAGCTCTTCTTTGACCTTCTTTTGGAAAGACAGCCCCCTTTAGCGGAATTAGTAGCCTATCTCCATGAATTGACCATCCTAGCGAAAGCAACGGCAATCGGAAGAGGTACGTTCTCGCCTAGTGCGGAGGAAACGTATAGACAGTTGAATCGTGTACTTGAAACTTTCCCCTCCTTTCACCAATTGAAACCATTATTCCGGGATTGGATGAAAGAAATGATGTGTGAATCGAAGGGACATGTACCATTTCGGAAGGAAATTCAGACGGCCATTGCCTATATCGAAGCGCATTATGCAGAGGATATAACGGTAGCCATGCTGGCAGAAAGCCTTCATCTTAGCGCGAACTATCTTTCCAATTTGTTTAAAAGTGAGACAGGGCTAAGATTCGTAGAGTATTTGAATCGCTGTAGAATTCGCAAGGCGAAATTGTTGCTCCAGGATGCTTCGTTGAAGGTATATGAAGTCGCTGAAAAAACGGGCTTTCAAGAGACCTCCTATTTCTGTAAAGTGTTTAAAGAGCTTGAAGGGAAAACAGTCAAAGAGTTTCGATGTGAGTCTTAAAAATCGTTGGTTCTGTGATTTCTATAAGAAATCAGTGAAATATAGAAGGCATGGGGCTGTGAATTGCGTTATAATTCACAGCTTTTTGCTATGCACGGAAATCAGAAACATCGGAGTTTTCTTATATATTTAAAAGTTTCCTTCAATGAAAGCGCTTTATAAATCATCTATACTGACTTTAAGGACAACAATCACACATGTCAGGCTTTATGAAACGGGTTTCATAAAGCCTGTTAGAGAGATGAACGGAGGGGGTTAGTCAGTGCAACGATCCATTAGCCAAGATCAGATCGTTCAATTATCGCCCGAAGCGATGCGAATAAATGGCCAATCAACAATCATTCTCTGTGCTTCTTTATTTTACTTTCGACTCCCTCGCGCAGTATGGAAAGAGCGATTACGTAAAGTGAAGGCCATTGGTTATAACGCAATTGATGTGTATTTTCCTTGGAATTATCATGAGGTCGAAGAAGGGCATTGGGATTTCAGTGGAGAGAAGGATGTCGCGTATTTTCTTCAGGAGGCTTCGGAAGCTGGCTTATATGTCATTGCAAGACCAGGACCCTATATTTGCTCAGAGTGGGATGGGGGCGCACTGCCCGCCTACTTATTCGTCCATGAAAATCTGCGACTGAGGGATAATGATCCTCATTACTTGCAGCATGTGTCAAGGTGGTTTGCGCAAATTCTACCTATCCTCCAGCAATATGAGCTGGGACAGAACGGTTCAATCATCGCTGTCCAACTGGAGAATGAGCTGGATTTCTACCCTTGCTCGGATCCCAAAGGATACATTTCAGCATTGAGAGAGATGGCCATTCAGCATGGCATCCAGGTTCCCTTGATCGCATGTGCGGGACAAGGCGGTTTGTTTCAGGCAACCGGGTATGCGGATGGTGTTGTGCCTACCTGTAATTTTTACCCGAATGACCGTGATCCGGTATTTGAAGAGAAAGTTCTCTGTTACAGAGAAGAATTATCGCGTAGGGGCTATCCCTTACTGGTAACCGAGACGAATCGTTCTCACTTTCTTCTCCGAAGACTGTTATCAACAGGAGCGAAGCTGCTGGGTCCCTATTTGCAAGCTTCCGGAACGAATTTCGGCTTTACGAATGCGGCTAATAATTGGGGGAACCCGTTATCCTTTCTCACATCGGATTATGATTTCCACGGCATGATTACGCCAGAAGGTCATATCCGTGAAGAAGCGTACGAAGGCAGATTGCTCCATCATGTGATTCAAACCTACGGGTCATCTTTGGCTGAAGCATCGCCAACGGAAGGTGTCACGAATCTACTATCCTTAAAACAAGGTGGAGAGCTCTTATTTCTATTGAATGTCTCAGAATTAAATAGGGAGATTCAAATTCCCTTCGAAGATGAATCAGTTCCACACCATACCTCGCTTGTTGCGGTTTCAGGTTATTGCCCTATTTTGCCCCTAAGAATACCCTTACGAACATGGGGGATCGCAGGTGGCGGCCAACTCGATTATGCAACGGCAGAGCTGATTCATGCGAAACAGCTTGCGAATACGCAGCGTACGCTTCTCGTCTTTCATACGGAGGCAGCAGCGGAATTGCGGTTCTCCTTCGAGTCGGAGATTGAGATACAGAACACAACGATGGAGGTTCATGACTCGCTTCGTGAGCATCACATTACCTTATCCTTTCAAGCTTCGGATAACGATGCTAGAGCCTGTATTCACCTAGCCGATGGGCAAATTCTCGAAATCGTCGGTATTAGTCGCGCTCGCGCACTGCTGTTGGAAGGTGTCGATGAAGATGGCAAGCTGCAAATTGGAACGCCAGTGGTAAGAACGGCGGAAAGCCAGACCATGGAATCGACGTGGATGCAAAGCAGCGTAGACCCGCTAATTGCTATTGCAAGCGCTATCACTCCGCTTGGAGATCACGCTGATTATTTAGAAAAGCAGGGGATCTATCGCGGGTTTGCTTGGTATCAAGCGCAATTACCGCTGCAGCAACATTATCAAGGCTTTATTGTTCAGTGTGCTAGTGATGTGATTTCTCTCTATTCGGGAGAAACCTATCTAGGGACAGTAACACCTGGCGGAGCAAGCTTCATGCTTCCTATCCCTCAGAATGTTCATGTTAGTACTGAACTAACAGCTCGCGCGGAAATTTGGGGACATACGAATTTCCACAATACGACGCTTCCCGGCCTGCATTTGAACAGTCTGAAGGGACTTACCGGCATCATTGGGATCACTTCGGAGAGGGATTTAATCCAGAACTGGCGATGCAAGCTCATGAAATCCACGGAGGACAAGGACGATTACGCTGCAACAGATTTGGAGGATGGGCAGTGGCCCATTGTGAGCATTGGAGGTTGGTTATCTGCGGAACAACCTGCGCACCACTGCTATCGCAAGCAGGTGAAGCTGTCGGACACAGCTGATTCGTTCATCCTGCATACGCCGGGTAACTTCACACAAGCTTATGCTTATGTGAACGGACATTCACTTGGTCAAGTGAATCCACACGATCCTTTTCTCGATTTGACGCCTTATGTAGAGGCGGGTGAGACAGCGGTAATCACACTGTTTTTGGATAAAACGTATGTCGCTTTGAGCGGTCAAATCACACTGTACGAGGGAACATCTGCAAAGAAGTGGACTGTAGCAGGTTGTCAGGAACAAGGCTTATTGCAACATGCGCAGATGATGCGCGCAGATGCGCAACCTGTCACAGATGCAATAGCGATGAAGCCAGGCGCAGTCTCATGGCTCTACAGCAAGCTTGAAGATAGTAATGAGGGATTAGGCTGGCGTGTTTACGCCAAAGGCCGTGATATGAAGCTGACGGTGCTCTTCAATGGTCATTTGGTGGGGAGATTATGGACCCAAGGCGGTGCAAACAGGCCAGATTTCCGTGGAGGAAGCGATGAATCCTTTTATTTACCTGGGGCTTGGTTTCATGAGCAGGAAGCGGGGAATGACCTTGTTATGATGCTGGAAGCGGTAGCTTTGGATGCGGATGCGGTATTGGAGCCATTGCGTTGGCAGCCTGTATTCGCAAATTAATTGAAGGAGGCGTGCGCATGAAAACCGCCAATACAACACAAGCGGTAAATGAAGTACCATTGGTTCTCACCAAGCGTGTTACACCGTTGCGTAGATTTTGGACACACCGTACCTTGTTTCTCATGTGTGTGCCTGCGATTCTTTTTTTCTTAGTGATGTCGTATCTGCCAATGCCTGGCCTTTATCTTGCCTTCATCAACTATAACTACTCGGCCGGGATCTTCGGCAGTCAGTTCGTTGGGTTTGACAATTTCAATTTTCTGGTTACCTCAGGCGCACTCTGGAAGCTTACATCCAATACCATTGCGTATAATCTGGCTTTCATCCTATTTGGGAATATCTTGCAAATCGGTATTGCGATATTACTGAATGAGCTTCGTAAAAAGTGGTTCAAGAAAGTCACGCAATCCATGATGTTCCTGCCTTTTTTCATCTCATTCGTACTTGTCGGCCTCATTGCGTATAACATACTCAGCTACGATTATGGGATGTTGAACGGCATTCTCAAATCCATCGGTTGGGATCCCGTGAAGACCTACTCTAACCCGACGATTTGGCCTCTCATCATTGTCATCACGTATTTGTGGCACTCCACCGGCTATGGCTCGATTGTGTATTTCGCCGCCATCATGGGACTAGACTCCGAAATCGTGGAAGCTGCAGAAATTGATGGTGCCAACGCCATGCAGCGGATTCGCTTCATTATATTGCCTTGGCTGAAGCCGACGTTCATCATCCTATTGCTCTTCTCCTTGGGCGGCATTCTTCGCGGGAATTTCGGATTGTTCTACAACTTAGTTGGCGCCAATAACACTGCACTTTTCGAATCGACAGATATTATTGAAACGTTCGTGTTCCGATCCTTAATGAACAACTTCAATTTCTCATTAGGAAGCGCAGTCAGTTTATATCAATCCGTATTTGGCTTCTTCATCGTAATCACAGCGAATTGGCTTGTGAAAAAGGCTTCGCCAGAAAACACGTTGTTCTAATAGAAATAGCATTCATCTAACTTGTACGTAAAGGAGGGACACCCCGTGGAGCGAGTCATCGCACGTCAGAGGGGAAGAGATTTCTCATCCGTTGCCATACGACTATTCGGCTACATCTTTATAGGGTTCTTCGCGCTATGCTGCCTAGTGCCGTTTCTACTCGTCCTTGGAACCTCATTCACTTCAGAGAAATCGATTACCTTGCATGGTTATAATTTATGGCCAAGAGAATTCAGTACGTTTGCTTATAAAATCGTGTTCGAGAATCCTGGCATGATTATTGGCTCCTATGGGGTAACGATGGGGATCACGATCGTTGGCACAACCATCGGACTATTCATTGTCGCCATGACGGGATATTCCTTGCAGCGCCCAGACTTTCCTTATCGGAATCGGATCTCCTTTTTCATCTACTTTACTACGTTGTTCCAAGGCGGGGTCGTCCCCTTCTACTTAATCATGACCCAATGGCTGCACCTCAAGGATAATTATTTAGCGGTTCTGCTGCCAGGACTCATGAGCCCATTTCTCATTATTATGATGAAAAGCTTCGTCACATCGATCCCTCATGCGATAACAGAGTCCGCCAAAATGGACGGAGCAGGCGATTTCAGAATCTTTACAAGGCTTATCTTGCCTATGACGACACCAGCTTTGGCTACAATCGGCTTATTTATTGCGCTCGGGTATTGGAATGAATGGTACAATGCCATGCTCTTCCTTTCACCAGATTTGAAATATAGGCCCTTGCAATTATTTCTCTATAACGTGGTTACCAGTGCGGACTTTATCAAAAATTCGTCGGTTTCCTCCAACGTACAACCCCGAGATATGCCGATGGAGTCTATGAAAATGGCGACTGCCGTCGTAGCAACCGGCCCCGTCATCCTGTTCTTCCCGATGATTCAGAAATATTTCATCCAAGGTATCACCGTTGGTGCTGTTAAAGGCTGACGTCCAAGCATAGACCAAAATATTGATGGGGAGGCAATTCCATGTTTAAGACAAAGAAGAAAGTGCTTAGTGTCGCACTCGCAGCAACGCTCGCAGTAAGTTTGACGGCTTGTACGAGTTCAAGCAGTACGGATCCCAATTCGACAGCGGCTGCAACGGCAGCAGGTGGTAAAATCGATACTTCTGAGTTTCAAACGATTTCTTATGTCATGTTGGGCGACAAGCCGAAGAATGGTCAGTTCGAGAAGGTCATGGAAAAACTCAATGCCATTTTGAAACAAAAGGTCAATGCAAAACTGGAAATAAAATGGGTGGAATGGGCCGATTGGCAAACAAAATACAATTTATTACTCGCATCTGGGGAGCCTGTTGATTTAATTACAGTGGCAACAGACTGGTTGGATACGTGGCAAAATGCGCAAAAGGGCGCTTTCCAACCGTTAGATAAGCTTCTGCCAACCTATGCGCCGATCACGTGGAAGGAAGTACCGGCAGAGAACTGGGCAGAGACGAAATACAAGAATCAGATCATGCTAATTCCCGAAGACCACTATACACAATGGGTAAATCACGGCTTCCAATATCGTGGTGATTGGGCGAAGGAATTCGGGATAACGTCGCCAATAACGGACTGGAAGATGTTGGAGAAATACTTGCAAGGTGTCAAGGATAAGAAGCCAGGTGTTATTCCTTGGGATACGAATGGTACATCAGGAGGAAATATTGGCGGGTATATCAATTCCTACTCGGACGCGATTGAACTCCCCATCAATACAGGTTTATTCGCATTAATCTACGGTAAATCCTATGCGGATAAGTATAAAGCGTATAGCCCTTTTATGGATAATACGTTCGTGGACTTTGCCAAAATGATGAAAGACTGGGGTGACAAGGGCTTCTGGCGCGAAGATGTCTTGAACTACAAAGGCGATAACCGTTCGTTGCTCGAAGCGGGGAAAACGTCCGTGGATCAGCATCATACGCAAACCTACCTCGGTGAGCGCATCAAAATGGATAAGCTGCAGCCAGGCTCAGATCTGCAATTCTTCCCATTCTCGGCGACTAAAAACAACCTCGTATCGATGTCGATCACGCATGGTGGTACGTCCATTGGTGCAAAAAGTAAGCATCCAGAGCGCGCTCTGATGGTCTATGAGCTCATTCGCCAAGACCCTGAAATCTATCGTCTGATGAACTATGGTCTCGAAGGCGTACAGTATGTTGTGAAAGATGGTAAACGCTATCGTCCAGATGGTTACGATGTCCAGAGAGATGACTTCTACTCGAACTTCTGGGGTGGCCGTATCGATAAGAACGAAATTCCGAATGGCGAAGACTGGGCTGGGAAAGGCGCTTTATATGCCTCCTACGATAAGATTAAGAAAGCGTATCCATATGGCCGCTTCGTATTCGACAAAGCCAACGTCACGAATGAGTTAACGGCAATTACACAAGTCGTTGGACAAAAGGGACCTGCGATCCTCTACGGAAAAGCTGGTGACCCTGTGAAAGCAGTAGAAGATTTCCGCGCGAGTTTGAAATCTGCTGGTTTTGACAAAGTCATGACGGAAGTCCAAAAGCAATTGGATGAATTCAAAAAGATGGTAGAATCCACGAAATAAGGGAAGTATCGTGTCGAAGGTCTGTTTCAGAACAGGCCTTCGATCTTTCGCTTTTCATTTTGACGTAACGGAGAGTGAGCTCCTGGAAACCATTACAGTCTACGATATTGCTAGGGAAGCGAACGTTTCCGTCGCGACGGTTTCCCGCGTTCTCAATGATACTGCACCCGTTCGGACCTCGACCAGGCAGAAGATTATGGCCATTATCGAAAAGCATAAGTTTCAGCCCAACGCCTTAGCACGCAGTCTTGTGAATAAGAAAACCGGAATGATAGGCGTATTGTTTCCGGATAGCAGCAACATGTTTTTCCCTGAGGTGTTCGGAGGGGCAGAGAGAGCTGCGCAAAAGCTGGGATACACACTTTTTCTATGCAATACATTCAGCGATTGCAGCAGAGAATCCGAATATTTAAATTTGCTTTGTGAAAGGCAGGTGGATGGACTTATTATCATGGGCGGCCGTATTAACGCACGTCATTGCCCGGAGGCCCTTGTGCAGGAAGTGGTGGATATTCAGAAGAAAATTCCCATCGTGTTCATTAATGGCACCCTGCCAGGCCATCCGTGTCATCGTGTGAAAACGGACGAATTCATGGGCACACAATTGATTGTTCAGCATTTGATTGATCGTGGACATCGGCGGATTGGTTTCTTAGGCGGAAACGGGCAAACGACAACGACGATGGAGAAGCTGCAAGCTTACCGGCGTACACTGGAGGCGAATCATCTCTCTTTTCGCAAGGAATGGGTACGTTTAGGCGATTTCTCTATGTCCTGCGGGGTTAGACTCATGGATGCCATCCTGGAACTGCCGAATCGTCCCACGGCGATTTGTTGCATCAACGATTATGTGGCGATTGGTGCGATGAAAGTGGCTATAGCACGCGGGATGCGGATTCCTGAGGATATCGCCATTGCCGGATTTGATGATACGCAATTGGCCACGGCGATGAATCCGGAGCTAACGACAGTCTCGCAGCATAGTGAACAACTGGGTAAGCAGGCGATCTCGATTTTATCCAAATTGATTCAGAAAGAAAAGGTGAAGAAGCTGACAGTTCTGACGCCTAATCTCATCATTAGGCAAAGTACACAATGAGTAGGAGGGAATGAAATCATGAAGGTATTTGGAAAAGCAAAAGCTGCTTGGACATCCATGATGCTGATCTGCAGTGTAGGTGCGACGGTTGCTGTACCCTTGGCTAGTGCTGGCACCTATACGGCTACGGTCAATCCGAATAGTCAGTACCAGACATGGGAAGGATGGGGGACTTCGCTGGCTTGGTTCGCCAATCGAATTGGCGGAGCGCCTGATGCGGTTAGGAATACGTATGCGGATCAGCTCTTTAGTCCGAGCGGCCTTAATATGAATATCGTCCGTTATAATATTGGCGGCGGTGAGAACCCAGCGTACCCGAATAATATGGAGCTGCGCGCGCGAGTTCCCGGCTTCCAGCCCACGCAAGGGACGTATGATTGGACGAAGGATGCGAACCAACGTTGGTTCCTCCAAGCAGCGAAATCCAGAATTGCTGCGGGTGAATTCATTGCGGAATCCTTTTCCAACTCGCCGCCGTGGTGGATGACGATAAGCGGCAGTGTGACGGGTAATACCGGTGGGACGAATAATCTGAGAACGGATATGTATGATGCCTTCGCGGATTATTTGGTCACCGTAAATAAGCACTTCAAGGACTATTGGGGCGTTACGTTCCGAACACTTACGCCAACGAATGAGCCAATGGCTACTTGGTGGACATATGGCAATCGGCAAGAAGGCGCTCACTTCGATCGGCCTAATCAGGAGCAAATCATTCAGAAAGTTGCCGCAGCGCTAACGGCACAGGGTTCGCCAACAACTGTAAGCGCATCGGATGAAACGAGCATCGATGTTGGCAGGGATACCATCAACAGTTTCTCCGCAGCTACGAAAGCCGTCGTCTCCCAGTATAATGTGCATACGTATGGCGGGAGTGACCGGGTTGGTTTCAATAATGCCGCGGCAGGCAAAAAGATTTGGATGTCGGAGCATGGGGATGGCGATGCCTCGGGCATGCAGATGGCAAGATCGATCGTTTATGATTTGCGATATATGAAAAACGCGGGTTGGATGTATTGGCAAGCCGTTGATAGCGGGGGTTGGGGGATGCTGGATGTGAATGACCTCAATGACCCGAACTCCACCTTCACGGCTGTCCAGAACAAAAAATATTGGGCCATGGCACAATGGAGCAAATATATCCGACCAGGATACAAAATTATCGACATTCAAGATGGGAATTCCATTGCAACGTACGATACGGTATCCAAGAAAGTTGTCATTGTCACAATCAACGACAGCAGCGCGGCTAACACCGTAACCTATGATCTATCTGCGTTTAGCTCAATTACAGGTTCTGTCACAGGGACGCGTACTGTAACGAGCACGAGTGAGAACTTGGCACCGATCTCCGGACTGAGTCTCACGAACAAAACGTTTCAGCACACGCTTCCAGCTGGGGCGATAGCTACCTTCGTGATCTCAGGAGCTAATTTCACACCAAGCACAGGCCCAACGATCGATACGTCAGCCTACTATAAAATTATTGACCGCAACAGCGGGAAACTCATTGATGTCAACGGGGCATCTACAGCGAATGGAGCAGCGATTATTCAGTATACAGATAATGGCGGAACCAATCAGCAGTGGCAGTTCGTGGATGCTGGCGGCGGGTATTACAAGCTGAAGAATCGCAATAGCGGGAAAATCCTCGATGTGACCAACGCTTCCCAGAGTGACGGCGCCGCTGTCATTCAGTACACCGATAATGGTGGAACCAATCAGCAATGGAAGCCTGTGGATGCGGGGGGCGGTTATGTCAAATTCCAGAATCGGAATAGCAGTAAAATGTTGGACGTGAACGGGGCTTCGACCGCCAATGGCGCGACCATCGTGCAGAATACGAGTGGCAGCGGATTGAGTCAGCAGTGGCAATTAGTTAAACAGTAAATATCAAACTTAGGCTGATAGACAAAACAACAGACACATAGAATTCATTCTAAGTGTCTGTTGTTTGTTACCTGTTTCTATTTCTTATTGTTTGTTAGTTAATCTTCCTGTTGTAGTTTCTTTCTATATTTCATTGGTGTCGTGCCGACAAGCTTTTTGAAAGCCTGGCAGAAATATGGGAAATTGTTCATCCCCACTTCAATGCTGATCTGCTCAATCCCTTTGTTGCTTGCTATTAATAACTGACAGGCTTGTCGGACACGTCTGGCGAGAATATAATCCATCAAAGTAGCACCGGTTTCTTGTTTGAAAATACGTGATACATAATATTTGGATATATGCAGATGATCCGCTAACGTATCAAGTGAAATTTCTTCGGAATAATGCCCTTCAAGCCAATTCATGATTTTCTCGGAATAACGAAGTTGTCTTTGCGGATTGATGCCATTTTCAATGGGATTACCAAAGCCTATCGAAAAGAGAAATTGAAACATCTGCAGCAGAAGTATCGCGAAATTTTGCTGTTTGGCATCGAGCTGGTACATCGAAAACCCATTATGATGATGCTGAAATAATTGAGAGATAAAACTATTGTTATCTATGTGGTGGAGCACTTGTTCCTCGAGCTCATTTTTCCATAAATGCTGGAAATAAGTGTTCAAGACTGGAAATGAACTGAAATAGGGTTCAAATATGGACGGCTCCAAGGAGATAATCGTTCGTTCGAAAGGAGCATCCGGATGAACTTCAACCTGAATGTGATGCAGCTGATAGGGCTGTAGGTAGAGGAAGGTGCCGGCCTGAATCGTGTAGACTTTGCTATTTACTACAATTTGTCCATTGCCTTGATGCACATACAGAAATTCCATGCCCTGATGACAATGGTAGAACCCTATATAATGGTCAGTCGTTATCTTACGGTAGCTGAAACGATAGGGGATTTCATGTAAATCCACGTCTTCAAAGTATTTCATTTGGTGAATGCCTCCTGATGAGCTGCTTAGCATACTGTAACATGCTCTAGGAATCATAACAAGAAAACAACAATTTCATGTAAAACTACTTAACTAAAAGCAGCTTGTATGCTATATAATAATAATATCACTTTCGTCACTTGGCGGAAATAATGGTCCATTCACATATTCATACATTGATGCGATTAGATTCATGTAAGCGCTCCCGCACATCAGACCCTCGCTTGATTTGTCGTAATATGTATGGCTAGTAAGGTCCGCGGCAACTCAGAATTTACTAAAGTGAATGAAATTACACTTCATGTGGGAGGGATTTATCATGGCAGGGAATAGAGCCGTCGTGTATAACAAACCAGGTAGCGTAGAAATTCGAAATACGGATTATCCAGATCTTATTCTAAGAGATGGACCTGGTGTCAATCCATTAAACGTTGGGCGTAAATGTGATCACGGTGTTATTCTAAAAGTTGTAACGACGAATATTTGCGGAAGCGACCAGCATATGGTCAGAGGTAGAACAACGGCGCCTTCAGGTCTTATATTAGGACATGAAATTACAGGAGAAGTCATTGAAGTCGGACGAGATGTGGAGTTCATTAAAAAGGGCGACTTGGTCTCTGTACCTTTTAATATCGCGTGCGGACGTTGTAGAAATTGTAAAGAGCGAAATACCAACGTATGTCAGAATGTGAATCCAGATCGCGCAGGCTCTGCTTACGGGTATGTGGATATGGGCGGATGGGTAGGCGGACAATCTGAATATGTCATGGTACCCTACGCAGACTTTCAGTTGCTGAAGTTCCCAGATAAAGAACAGGCGATGGAGAAAATTCTGGATTTAACGATGCTTTCTGATATTTTCCCTACCGGTTATCATGGTGCAGTTAGCGCTGGCGTTCGTCCAGGTTCTACCGTTTATGTGGCGGGAGCAGGCCCAGTAGGCTTGGCAGCAGCACATTCTGCTCAACTGTTAGGAGCAGCAGTTGTTATTGTTGGTGATTTGAATGCAGAACGACTAGCGCAAGCGAAGAGCTTTGGTTGTGAAACGATTAATTTGCGTGAAAATAGCAATTTGGCCGAACAGATTGATCAGATTTTGGGCTCACCTGAAGTGGATTGTGCCATCGATTGTGTGGGATTTGAAGCTCACGGTCATGGTAAGGCACACGGAGAAGCGCCGGCTACCGTGCTTAACTCCATTATGGAGGTAACGCGCGCAGGCGGAAGATTAGGTATTCCAGGTCTATATGTAACCGGTGATCCGGGAGCTGTCGATGAGGATTCCAAAATTGGTACATTGAAAATCCGATTTGGACTCGGCTGGGCGAAATCCCATACTTTTGTTACTGGGCAGACGCCTGTTATGCAATATCATCGTGACCTCATGATGGCGATTCTCAGCGGCAGGGCGCAAATTGCGAAGGCCGTTAATGCGACGCTGATTTCACTGGATGAAGCGCCTCATGCCTATCAAGAGTTTGACCGAGGTGTATCTCGCAAATTCGTTATTGATCCACATGGACTTGTAAAATAAGATAAATGAACAAAAATAAGCTTCGATATCCACAAGCATCGTGGAGCTCGAGGCTTATTTTTTCAAGGGAGATAGAGAAATGGCGAAAAAACCAAAACTCCAGTTCGTAGTTATAACTGATACACATATGAAAGCCTCATTAGAGGCAGCAGAATCCCAAAATTTTGATCGGGCACTCAAGGATATCTTAGCTACTTCTCCGGAAAGTCACGGGATCATGCATATCGGTGATATTACAGACAATGGAGAACAAGCAGAATTTGATAAGATGGAACAGGTTTGGAAAGCGAACAAGGAGGGGCTGCCGCCAATCTACTTTACTTATGGCAATCATGATGTACGTTGGAAAGACTTTGACAAGCAAATGTCATTATTTACAACACATACCGGGATCAGCAAGAAGTATTATGATGTTTGGCTGGAGGGGTATCATTTCCTATTTCTTGGCACTGAGATTGGCTTGAAAGACTGCTCTTATTTATCAGAGACCCAGCTCATGTGGTTGGATCAAAAATTGTCTGAGCATGAATCGGCGGAGAAGCCTGCCTTTATTTTTGTACATGAGCCATTAATGAATACGGTCGCAGGGTCTCAACTCGAGTTCGGATGGCATGGGATTAGGCAGGACCGAGAGTTGAAGTTGATTCTCGCCAAACATCCGCAATCTATTGTATTTACTGGTCATACCCATTGGGAGCTTGGGGCTAGAGATACAATGTACAACACGAAGTATGCAACCATGTTTAATGCAGCTTCCGTAGCGTATTTATGGACAGATGAAGACGTCTTGAAAGAGGGTTCACAGGGATTTTATGTGGACGTTTACGAGGATAAGGTCTTGGTAAAAGGAAGAGATTTTGCTGCGAAATCATGGATTGCTGATGCAGAATATACAGTAAATCTCACAGGCGCAATTCCGGTGGTAGACCCTGTGGAAGATCCAGATCTTGCTCTCCGTCATCCTATGATGGTCATGAATAAATCTGTCTATCAGCCAAATGAACTCATCGAGGTTAGTTACATAGGTTCACTAAGAGAAGATGCCTTCGGTATTTTCATGAGAGGTACTAGTCCAAGTGAAACGGATCCCAAAGAGCCGATTGCATGGATAAAAACTAAAACGATTTCACAACCAGATGGAAAGCTGGTTTTTAGTGATTTGAATCTTTCTGAAGGAAGCTACGATATGATTTATTTGGGAGAAACGTTGCATACAGAACTGGCTCGCATGCCATTTGATGTAATTAATCCAAATTCTGGAGGCAGTTAGTTTTGAGGTAGAAGGTTGTGCAAAATAACAACATTTCGGTGTCAACCAGCAAAACTAAAAGATGAATATATACCCTATAATAGGGGTATCACTTACGAAAAAAATAGGATGTGAACAAAGTGGAATATACGACATTTGGCAAAACGGGAGCCCGGGTTTCGAAGCTAGGTCTTGGAGGCGCTCCGCTTGGCGGGGATTACGGTCCGGTCACAGATGAACAAGTAACTGAGGTGATCGATCGAGCTATCGAGCTCGGGATCAACTTTATTGATACAGCGCCATTATACGGAAGAGGAGAAAGCGAACGGCGCATTGGGCTGGCGCTTCAGGGGAAAAGGGACAAGGTGTTCCTCGCGACCAAAGCGGTCATGCGTGGAGAGGCGTATTCGTACGAAAACACGATACTTTCTGTAGAGAACAGTCTTAAACGCCTTGGGACGGATTATGTGGATCTCATTCAAATGCACGAACTTTCGGAGTTGAACTCGGAACTGGGTATGAATGAAACCATTCCTGCTTTTCTTAAATTGAAGGAGCAGGGGAAGGTTCGGGCTATAGGGGTTAATTGTTTACATCCATCCCTGTTGATTCCTTTTATTGAGTCAGGGCTTATCGATTCTGTTCAGACGTTCTCTCGCTACATGCTTATCGATTATTCAGCGATGGATGAACTGATTCCTGCGGCTAAGAAGCATAACGTAGCTGTTATTAACGGAAGTGTTCTGGGCATGGGTCTTCTTGCAGATGCTCCAGCACCATTTATGAAGAAAGATTCGATGATGTATCAAGAAGCGGAGCGTCGTATCCAACAAATAGCTTTCCTTCGGAAGACAGAGCCCAAAGGGTTGATTGAACCTGCGATGCGTTTCAGCCTTTCTAGTCCAGACATTGCGGTTACGTTAACGGGAACGACTTCGTTGCGCTCACTAGCTCTAAATGCAAGTTATAGCGATGGGGTTGGCTTACCTCAGGATGAATTGGATAAACTGTTAAGTTTATTTCCAGGTCAACCCATACAATGGTAATAGGGGGATATTAAAGAATGTCTAATATAAATGCAAGCGTTGGAACGGATGCATCACGTGCACCTTGGATCGATGAAGTTTGGGATAAAATCACCGGTAAAGTGGAAAGAATGAGTCATTCCATCGGCGCTGATTTTCCATATATCTCCTATGAAGGCAAGTATAATAGTGAAGAAGCGGACTGGTGGACAAATGGGTTCTGGCCAGGCTTAATGTGGTTGGCATATCGAGAAAATAAGAATGAGCATCTCAAAGAGACAGCGGCACAAATTGAAGCCTTGATGGACCCTGTACTTACCGACTTTTACCCGCTGCATCATGATGTAGGGTTTATGTGGAGCTTATCTTCCGTGGCGCAGTACAAGCTGCTTGGTAATGAAATTTCGAAGCGTCGGGCCATGACGGCAGCCAGTCATTTGGTTGGACGATACAATGCAAAAGGCCAGTTTATTCGTGCTTGGAACCAGCCGGAGCGGGTTGGTTGGGCGATCATTGACTGCATGATGAATCTGCCGCTGCTATATTGGGCAAGTGAAGAGTCTGGAGATCCACGCTTTAGACACGTGGCAGCGCTCCATGCAGATACGACCTTGCGTGAATTCCTTCGTCCAGATGGCTCGTCACACCATATCGTGTGTTTCGATCCTGAGACAGGTGAGAGACAAGAAGCTCTTGGCGGACAAGGCTACTCACCGGATTCAGCATGGTCCCGCGGAACCGCATGGGCGTTGTACGGCATGGCACTTAGCGCACGCTATACGGGAGATCAACGATATATCGATGCAGCTAAGCGTTCAGCGCATTTTTTCCTGGCGAATGTCCCCGAAGATGGCTTGCCGCCATGGGATTTCCGAGCTCCTTGGGAAGAGGGAATGGCGATGGACTCAAGCGCGAGTGCCTGCGCAGCCAGTGGTATGCTGGAGTTGAGCTTGCTAGTGCCGAAGGACGAGTCTGAGCTATATCGAAGTGCGGCTGAGAAACTGATTTTTAAATTAAATGCAAAATATACGACCTGGAACGATCCAAGCGAGGAAGCGATTCTTCGAATGGGTACGGCCAACCGTCCTAAGCAAGCGCACGTGAACAACCCAATGATCTATGGTGACTATTTCTTCGCTGAGGCCGTCTGCAAGCTGCGCGGCGTACACGATACATTCTGGTAGGAGGAAGCATCCAATGACACCAACGAACAAAACCAATTCTTTGGCCGCTGGCATCCATGTGCGGGACTCCTGGACAGCGCCAACTTGGGCGCTTACGGAGCGGAAGTTAATTGATACATTGAACGAGGCAGCGGTTGAATATGTGCGCCGTTATACACGGGAGGACGGTACGATCGTCTGGCGTGAAGATTGGCCAGGGATGGACGGATCGGATGATCCGTATGAAGCATTTATGAATTTATCCCTGCTGTATGCACTTGGGGGCAATGAGGAAATTCTAAGGTTGTCCCGCCTTATGTATGATGCGATTACTTGGCAATGGACGGAATATGGTCAGATTCATAACGAATTTGATGCGTACTATGACTGGATGCATCATGGCGAGGGATCCTTATATCTCTATTTCTTAGGCTTGTCCGATCCACATTCATTGAAGAATAGTCAGCGAGCGGTCAAGTTTGCCGAGCTGTATACCGGTAAGAATCCCGAAGTACCGAACTATGATGCTGATCGCAAATTAATGCGTTCGCCAATTACGGGTAGTAAAGGTCCGCGCTTCCAAATGACGGAGGAGGACTGGGTAACACATCGTGGCGTGTTGGATGATTATTTGGCACCGTTCGAGGATATTCCCGGTGTGGACTTCGCCAGCGGGAAGTGTAAGTGGTCAGACGATACGATTTATGGTGAAATCATCACCCGAATGAATGAACGCAAAGCAAAGGGGGATGTCCCGCTGAATTTGAACGCAACGGGGTTGATCACGAATGCGTTCATGTACACGGGTGATGAATCTTATCGGCAGTGGGTGCTGGACTACTTGTCCGCTTGGGAAGAGCGTACGCTTCGTAACGGCGGGTTAATTCCAGACAACGTCGGATTAAACGATATCATTGGGGAGTACAATGAAGGTAAATGGTGGGGCGGGTACTACGGTTACCGTTGGCCGCATGGTTTCATGTCCATCATCGAGCCTCTTACTAACGCTGGGATGAACGCTGTACTCCTGACTGGTGATCGGAGTAAGTTAGATTTGGCACGTTCACAATTGGACCGTAACTGGGATCTAGGGAAAGAAATCAATGGGAAATGGCATGTTCCCCATAAGCATTTTGATGCTGGTTGGACAGACTACCGAATCTCGGTTCCAACCTACCCAATCTATTTATGGACGATATCGATGGCCGAGGAAGATGCGGCACGTGTTGACCGTATTCCTTATGAAGATCATTTCCGATTGATCGATATGCCAACCATTTCAGGCCGAAATCCGGTAACTCGCAAGGAAACCAAGCATTATATTGCGAATACAGTACCTTGGTACTTATATATGAGAGGGCAATTCCCAGATTATCCAGAGCGTATTTTGCAGCAAAATCTGGAGCTTATCTCGATTCAATTGGAGAAGCTTCGCTCGCCAAAGGGGGATCCAACCAGCTGGGATTGGGATCATCCTTACAGTATTCATGAGTGGCAGGAATATTCTCCTGTCTATTTCGAAGGCTTACTGCAAATGATGTTAGGTGCTCCAATGCACATTTCTCACGGCGGACTACAGCATGCCAGAGTGCGTTATTTCGATGCTGACCGTAAACGATGCGGCCTTCCGGAGGACATCGGTGCTTTGGTTGAAGCGCTAGGCGACGAGTTTGTCACTTTAACGCTTGTGAACCTGTCGGCATTTCATGAACGTGCACTGGTTGTACAAGCGGGCAGCTTTGGTGAGCACCAGTTTACCTATATGGAGAACTTTAATCAAAGTGGACAAAAGGTGGTTGAGGGTGAGCTTGATACGAATTGGTTACCCGTCACTCTTGCACCTGGGGCAGGCGTCCAATTGAAACTAGGTATGAAACGTTATGTGAATCAACCGACCTACGAGACGCCGTGGAGTGCAGAAGTCGCAGGCGGGACGGCGAAACGTATTCAAGGCCGTAACTTAGGATAGTGAGTAAGAATAAGGAGTGAATGTCATCCATGACATCTATTCGTCAGTCATCTAATCGTGATGTTAACCATACCTATATTGATAGCCATGTCCACTTCTGGAAGCTGGAGAGAGGCGATTATCATTGGCTGAAGCTGAGTAATTCTGTTCTTTATCAGAATTATTTACCATCGGACCTGTTAGGTCTTGAGGCTGCTGATGCCGCACGCGGATTTATCGCGGTGCAGGCGGCGCCGACTGTGGCTGAGACAGAATATTTGCTTGAGCTAGCAGGTGAAAATGAGCGAATCCTCGGTGTCGTAGGTTGGTTGGATCCATTAGCAGATTCATTCGCAGACGTCTATCGACGATTACGTAACAACTCGCGATTCGTTGGAGTTCGATTGGACCGTGCCGTTTTCTCACAATGCACGGAGCAACTGCCTGGGCTTCTTATAGAGAATCTTCGACTTCTGGAAAAATATGGATATTCTGTCGACCTGCTGATCGGACCGGAAAATATGCCAATCGTGCTTCAATGCCTTAAACTTGTCCCGCACTTAAAGGCCGTTATTAATCACCTAGGCGGTCCACCTATTCGTACGGGTGAACTAGAGCCTTGGTCGGCATACATCGACGAGCTATCCAAGTTCCCGAATGTGTACTGCAAGTGGTCCGGTATGATTACAGCCGCTGGTGGGATGAATCTCGAACTGCTAACGCCCTATATCCGTCACACTGCGGAACGTTTTGGCCCCAAACGCCTAATGTTCGGCAGTGATTGGCCTGTTGCCTTAATGGCGGGTACTTATCAAGACGTTGTTC
Organism: Paenibacillus sp. J31R30; assembly: GCF_059692115.1. Lineage (NCBI taxonomy): Bacteria > Bacillati > Bacillota > Bacilli > Caryophanales > Paenibacillaceae > Paenibacillus > Paenibacillus sp. J31R30. Next base: position 1,120,602 of record NZ_JCAUAV010000002.1, read on the forward strand.
AATTATTCGAGCAGCTGCTGCCTGAACATTGGAGCGATGAGGAGCGTGCAAATGTACGCATGCACAATGCGAGAGTGTTCTATTTTGGCAATGAGGACAGCGAAATATGATTCAAAGACACCTCTATTACTCGCAACTTCGCAAAGGGTTGGCGAACGAATTTAAGCAAATCATCAAGACAAATACATCAGCGCTGTGTGAAGAGTGGGCTGGATCAGGGCTATCCAATTTAGCCGTTTTCTCATGTGATCTGTATGTTTGTGTCTATGCAGAGGTATTGGGGGGCTCGCGTGCGCCAGATTGGGATTGGCCCATGTCTTTCGAACGTTACCTAGAGAAGTGGCCAACTGCACCTAATCAAGTAGGTAGTTTAAGTCAGACTCTGCATAGGCTTTCAATTCCAATGATAGATGTCTTTCATGATGGGCTGCCTATGGACGCTGATTCCTGGCACAGTGGCCGAACCATCGAAGATCGTGTAGGTTCGATCGCAAGATTGAAACCGGACATGGTTTCGAGCTATATCTTTTATCATTATCAGAAGCAAGAAGAGTCCCCGGATAGCTTTAATTCAAGCTACATGATCGGTTCATTTGGCCAGATATTATTTTCCTATTATGAGTTGCCTTCTAGGATTAGCTCAATGAAACGACAAGGATTGCTGAGCACCAAGAATTCTCCGGATAATTGGCACGAGATCATGTATCCTCATTTCGAGCCTTGGGAAGATGCATTAGAAGGTCAACAGTTGTGGCGTAAAATGACAAGATTACTGTGAACCTGTTGGTTGAAATGTTAAGAATTCTAGGGTATAGTTATGAGAAATAATTAAATAAGATCGACTTGGAGGAGCCTGTCATTGACGGGCTCTTTCTGTCGTTTTTAGAAGAGTCCGTGAATAGGCAAGCTGTTTTTTCCTAAACCTACCAATGTGGACATGGTGCGAAAGGTGTGAAACACATGGAATTTCTACTTTATTTAGTACTAATAATCTTATCAACGAAAGTGGCAGGTGATTTGTCGGTTCGAATCGGGCAACCTGCCGTGCTGGGAAAGCTTATTGCAGGAATTATTCTGGGACCTGCACTTTTAGGATGGGTTCAACCAAGTGAATTTATTTCCCATTTTTCAGAAATTGGTGTTCTGTTACTCATGTTCATAGCAGGATTAGAAACAGATTTGGATAAGTTGCTAGGCGATTGGAAGTCCTCCTTCGCGGTAGCCGTTGGAGGGATCATCCTTCCTTTTATCGGCGGATACGCCATTTCTGTTGCACTCGGCCTTTCGAATTCACAATCACTTTTTATCGGCTTACTGCTCTGTGCCACTTCTGTCAGCATCTCTGTTCAAACGTTAAAGGAGATGAATCAATTAGACTCCAGAGAGGGAACGACAATTCTGGGTGCAGCTGTTGTGGATGATGTAATTGTTGTTATTCTACTTGCCGTTATGATGAGCATACTTGGCACAGCAGGAGATACTTCTATCGGTTTTCTAATTATGAAAAAGGCCGTATTCTTAATCGCCATCGTTCTACTTGGATGGTTTATTGTTCCGTACATCATGAAAATCTTCGCACGTCTTAACATTACTGAAGCTGTCATGAGCGCCTCGCTTCTTATTTGCTTCGCATTTGCTTATTTTGCTGAAATGATGGGTGTTGCTGGCATTATTGGTGCATTTGCAGGTGGTATTGCCGTTTCGCAAACCAAATACAAGCACGATGTAGAAACGAAAGTTGAACCGATCGCCTATACGTTGTTTGTCCCTGTTTTCTTTGTGAGTATTGGATTAAATATTACATTTACAGGCTTGGGTAATCACATTGTGTTCATTCTACTCGTAGCTATTATTGCAATTGCTACAAAGATGCTTGGGGGAGGGCTGGGAGCCCGCCTAACTGGATTTAATTTGCAATCATCACTGGCTATCGGATCAGGAATGGTGTCTAGAGGAGAAGTGGCACTCATCATCGCCGCGGCTGGATTAGAATCGGGACTTCTGTTAGAGGAGTATTTTACTTCGATCGTAATGGTGGTCATTCTGACTACCTTGATAACTCCGCCTCTGTTGAAGCTTTCTTTTCGAAAATCAAGTTAAGGAAATGAAAAAAAATCCATCTCCAATGAATGCGAATGGAAGGATTTTCAAGTAATTTTGTTTTAACGCTAATATACCCGCTTATACAAATTAATACAGTACTTTCCTGACTGGCCGGCGTCTGGTGAGACCACTAACCCAGTAGGATTGAGAACGGATCTACTTACCGTTGTAAGTGCAGGTACACTAAAGATCAGATCTGTCATACCTTCTCGATGAATAGTGACGTCGTCGATTGAGGTATTGCTCGCATTAAATACTTCAATCGTACCTTGAAAATAGTCACTTACACCACTTGGATCAACCTGCCATAGCGTTGCTCCGGCACCAATGATAGGTCCAGTGAAATTACCACAGATATTCTCTTGGAAAATTTGAGCGGTAGGACAGCAAGAAGTAGACTTACACATACAATACACTCCTCCCATAGCATAGACAAATGTGTTATCTATGATATAGGATGCAAATTTTAGGATTCTGCAACGGATAGTAGCTGATAGTTTGCCTGATTTGTTGTTTATTCTTCCTCTTCGCAGTGTTTATAAGGGCTAGCATAGTGAAGATTGATGCAGTATTTTCCAGTACAGTTAGTATTTGTGGTATCCGCGGCGCATTGAACTTCCAGTTTATGCAAACGAGGAACAGTGACAGATCGGGTCTGGTTAGGAAATACCTTGAATGTAAATACACCATTGATAAATGCATCTAGATGGTCAGTACCGCTAGCCAAAAAGATACTAACTGTCCCGAAAGCGGGAAGTTGTATGATTTCCCATAGAACGGTACGATGTGCCGATTTACGATCTATATAAATATTTCCGCAAATTTCGTCCTTCACCAATTCAATTGTACCCTCGCAACAATCGAACTGATCAGCCAGATCAACGAATGCCTCTGATTCAACTTCTTTGGTCATATGAATACCTCTGTTCAACGTGGAGTTTAACATTACACTGAACTACATTGTATGTTGAAAGTATTGTCCTTGTTTCTGGATTTCCATTTTATTGGAAAATCAGATGCCGATGAAAAAGAACCTGTCCTGAAAGTATCGAGGGCAGGTTCTTTGATGTTGGAGTAGACTACTCGATTGCATCTGTATCGATATGTTCCGGAATGACAATGAATACTGCCGTACCCTTGTGAAGATTTCTGGTAAGGAATACGCCGTATTCCTCCCCAAATAGTAATTTGATACGTTGGTTTAAGTTTTTTAAACCAATATGCTTTTCCTCCAAATTAACCCCGCTATACATACTCTGTTGAAGCTTATTAAGCTGAGCATCAGGTATTCCTATGCCATTATCGGATACAGTGATTACAAGGCCATCTGAGGTACGTAACCCTGTAATGATAATCTGACCTGGGTTGCGTGTAGGAATAATACCGTGTTGGAAAGCATTTTCCAATAAGGGTTGAATGGAAATTTTTAAGATGTGGCAGCTCAGAATACTTTCTTGGATTTGCCAGATTACGTCGAACTTGTTCGGATACCTGGCCTGCATGATCCCCACATATTGTTTGGCATGCTGGATCTCATCTTGGATATCCGTTAAAGGATTGTCCGTATCGAGACTACGGCGTAATAGATCAGAAAGCGATGTTACCATATTGGATACGGTATTGTGTCCTTTCGTTAACTCAATCGCCAAATATTTAATCGTTTCCAAGGTGTTGTATAAGAAATGTGGTGTTGTTTGGTTCTGTAAAGCGATCGTTTGCGCTTTACGCAAGGAGTGCATACGCAGTTGAAGCTCTTGTTCTAAGCCTTTCTTCGCATCTAGGGTTCGGAAGATTGAATTGGTTATCGTTCTGACCTCATTCCATTTACTTTTTTCGTTGGAAGCCATGAAGGGTTCTAATTTCTCCTGATCTTCAATCATGGACATGATCTGATTCACTGGTGAGAACGTCTTGATGGAGATGACTAACGAAACAATCAAGACAATGATCGCGCCTATGCCAAAAAATAAATACAAAAATGTGCGGAGATCTTTCATTTTTTGTTCGTAATTTTTTAGTGGTAATAGCGAGATGTAAGTTAACTCGTTATCCCCTGAAGGAAGCACGGACAAGATATATTTTTGTCCAAGAATCGTCTTAATGGATGAGTGAGGTTCACCGATATGGGTAAGGACATCAGCTGCATTCAGAAGAGCTACGCTATGGATATTAGCCATGAAATCATTGCGATTCTGGCTGTACAAGACGACATCTCCGTCGACGATATACGTGTTTTCGAATTGTTCCGTTGTTTGATTTAAAAATTTACGTAGCTCTTCGATATCGATATTCGCGGTCACCGCACCAATTTTATTCTCATAGAGATAGGCGGGACGAGTGAAAGAGATGTAGAACGGATAAAGATCATTTCGTTTTCGAAGATCACGATAGGAGATGCTTTTTTCCATTTTTTGATAAACCGTACTGTACCAGCTCTTGTCATCGAATTCGAGTAGAGAAGAGTCTAAGCGATTGGAAAGTATGTACTGATTCCTCTCCGAGAACACGTATAAGGAATCAATATACTTAAAGGAACGAGTGTACATCGAGATCTTTTCATGTATGGATTTCATTTTGACGGTAAGATTGTTACTGGCAGTATCTGTTAACATGAAGGACGATACATCATCTTGGAAAATCATTTCCAATGAGATATGTTCCATTTGTTTGAAGATATTATCAATACTATCCTTCACACGGTAGAGGGAGTTCATGTTAACGCCGCTGACTTCCGTCTCAATGGCCTTATTCATCTGCCAGTACATAACGATACTTAAACCTGAGAACGGGACGATAACGAGTAAGAAAATATAGATTAAGCTCTTGATAAATAGGCTTTGGAACTTGTACATACGCACAGCTTGAATTAAATTACGGTTTGTTTTCATGGTTTGCACCTTTATCTTGCAGGCTCATTTGACGAACATAATCCTTCGGGCTGACGCCAGTCGCTTGCTTAAACAAGCGAGTAAAGTACTTACTATTGATATAGCCTACTTTTTCCGTAATCTCATTAATCTTGTATTGCCGAGATTCGAGCAACTCAATCGCTTTCTGAATACGCAATTGGGTTAAATAATCAATATAATTGATTCCGGTTGTTTGTTTGAAGATTCGACTGAAGTAAATGTGATTTAAGAAAACGTGATTAGCCACCTCTTCAAGTGATAAGTCACGATGAAAATTAGCGAGTATATACTTCTGCGCGGCATCTACGATCAGCTTCGCATTGGTTTCTTTGGAAGATACATTAAGTACCATGAGATCGCTTATGTACGTCTTAGCCCACTTGCGTATGTCCTCCAACTCATTGATTTCGATGACTGTATGGTAATTGTGAGCGGTCTCATGAGGTGTTTTCCCAAGTAATCCTCGATCGGAATACGAGCGAAATACCATCGCAAATAGGTCCATAAGTAATCGATGAACAAACGTGACAGGCAAATCGCGAAACTCGTCAAGGAATCGGTCAAGTAAACTCATCGTTTCTTCTTTTTGACCATCGGTCACATTGGCTAAGAATACTTTGTACTTTTCTAAGAGCTTCTCATATTCCTCTGGCGCTAACCGATCCTTACCTCGCGTTTCTTCATAAACGAGCTTTAGTGGTTCACTGAATCGAGCTAATTCAATAAGTGTACGGAACGTCGCAGTCAAGTGATATCGAATCGCGATATCAAAGTTGTTCTGAATATGAGAAATAATTGCATTTAATTCCAGGATTAACTGCTCGTGAAGTACTTCTTGGTCAATTGCATAATTAGGAAAAGCTATTAATTTCAACCCTTGATAATCATTGAAAACAGCTTTATATATGAAATTGCCATTCTCCGCATGGAAAATGCTTTTTAACGAGTAAGTAAGTTTTTCTCGTTTCATAGTTAGCTTCTCAGGCGCACATAGCTCTAGTTCAACTAAAGCGCAAGGGCACTGTGCAGGATCTAAGGTAAGGGATAACAAGTTGATTCGTTTATGAAGCTCGTCTGTATTCCTTAACGCCCCCATTACTAGGTCCGTATAAAATTGTTCTTTCAATAGAGGAAGCAGTTCATGGAAGCGAACAGATTGCTGCTGCTGATTCAGATGTTGCGTCTTTTGTTTGTCCATCTTTTGTTTTAAAGCTTGGAACACTTCTGTGATTTCATCGTATTTGGTTGGTTTTAATAAATAATGTTCGACATTATATTGTATGGCTTGTTGCGCATAGTCAAAATCCTTGTATCCGCTAATGATAATGACACGAATATGGGGGAATTCTTCGTAGATATGCTTAGCTAACTGGAGACCATTGATCTCTGCCATTCGAATATCCGTTAGCACGAGGTCAACCTCATGGGTTTTTAAGAATTCGATAGCTTCTTTCCCATCCTCGAAATCGGCAACGATTTGAAAGCCAATGGCTTCCCAATCCAGGAAATACTTTAATCCCCTGCGAACAATCTCTTCGTCGTCAACCAGAACAAGCTTGTACATGAATCTTCATCCTCTCGATGTTCTCAAGCCATTATAGCTCAAAGTGACTTACATATAGGAGTCTTTCTATGGAGATAAGCATAATGAGTTGAAAAAAGTGACTTTTATTGCTTTTAGTATCCGTGGTTTGTCGAATTGCGCAACTTCGTAGCCGTATGTTTAATTTGGCTCCCTATTCAATGATACACCTATTTCGTAAAATTAAGTTACGAAGAGGGGGAAACATTATGAGAGATACGGTTATAAATAAGATGCCGGAAAAAGCAGTCGCTAAGTCGTTCAGGAGTAACTCATTTAAACGATTAGTTAAAGAGAATATAGCCTTATTTGCCCTAACCTTACCGGCAATCCTATATTACCTCATTTTTCACTATACGCCGATGTTCGGTATCATACTTGCGTTTAAAGATTATAAGTATAGCGATGGCATCTTCGGGAGTGCTTGGATCGGATTCAAAAATTTCGAATACTTCTTCACATCCATGGATGCATGGCGGATTACAAGAAATACAGTAAGCTATGCTGGCGTTTTTATTATCTTGGGTAATATAGCAGCTGTCACAGTTGCGCTCTTACTGTTTGAGGTTCGTGGGAAATTGGCATTGAAATTCTATCAAACCGCGATGATTATGCCGAAATTTTTGTCATGGGTACTAGTTGGGTATATGACGTATGCGTTATTCAATCCTGGTTTAGGTTATTTCAATCAATTGATTCAATTATTCGGATTTGAGCCCATAGATGTTTATTCCAACGCCAAGTATTGGCCTTTCATTATCGTCTCTGTCGAAGTTTGGAAGACGGTAGGATTAAGCTCCATTATTTATTACGCAGCCTTAATGAGTGTTGACCCGGAACTGTATGAAGCCGCTAAAATTGATGGTGCAGGAAGGATTAGACAAATATTCGCTATTTCACTGCCTGCGCTAACACCTGTTTTAACCATCATTATCATCTTAGCAATTGGTAATCTATTTAGAGGAGATTTCGGTTTATTTTATCAAATACCAAGAGATATCGGCGTGTTGTATCCAACGACGGATGTCATTGACACTTATGTGTATCGTGGATTAAAGGTAGGGGACTTCGGTATATCGGCTGCTGTAGGATTGTTCCAATCGGTGGTTGGACTCATCCTGATCTTGATCAGTAACTTCATTGTATCGAAAGTAAGACCAGAAAATGCATTATTCTAATTGTGAATAATTGAGTAAGTAGGAGGCGGTTAAGAATGCCTAAGTCATTCAGGGCTAATATTGGTAACACTTTGCTACATGTGTTCATGATTGTATTCAGTTTAGCGTTCATTATTCCATTTCTTCTAGTTATAGCCGTCTCATTCTCCAATGAGGAATCATTGTTGAAATATGGGTATAAGTTAATCCCAGTCCAATTTGATCTTGAGGCCTATCGCCTTATATTTGGAAAGCCACAGCAAATCCTATATGCCTATCTAACAACGTCCGTTCAGGCAGTAGGTGGAATGATTTGTGCATTGATCGTCATGTCCACTTGCGCTTATGCGCTGTCTAGAAGAAGTTTCAAGTTACGTAGACCCATTACCCTCTTTATTTTCTTCACGATGCTGTTCGGTGGTGGGCTGATTCCTAGCTATATACTCATTACACAGTATCTTCATATCAATAATACGATCTTGGTGTATATTCTTCCAACGCTTGCTAATGCTTTCTATATCATAATATTACGTACATTCTTTCAAGGTTTACCCGATGCTTTAGTTGAGTCGGCCAAAATGGATGGAGCCAGCGAATTTCGAGTCTATTGGCAAATTATTCTTCCGCTGTCTAAGCCAGCTCTTGCAACCATCGCTTTGTTCGTTCTGCTGGACAAATGGAATGATTGGTTTACATCCTTAATTTATATCCGAAATGAGAAGCTGTACACATTGCAATTTCTGTTGCAACGAATCTTATTGGAAATGGAATTCCTTAAAAATTCACTTACTTATGACGTGAATATAGAAAATATAAATCTATATAAGCTGCCGTCTGAATCACTTCGATTTGCTATGGCAGTTGTAGCCGCAGGACCTCTTCTACTGGTGTTTCCATTCTTTCAAAAATATTTTTCAAAAGGACTTACGGTTGGAGCTGTAAAAGGCTAATCACCAGCTTATACCAAGTATGGGCATCTAGCTATGTTCCATACTTGTATAATATATTATTCGAGCAGATCATAAGGGGGATTACAAATGAAACCGCTTAAAAGTGTGTTTAGCAAGACGATTGTTCTTAGTATGGCAACAGCTATTATTTTGTCTGGTTGCAGTAAAGAAGCTGCTACACCAAGCACGAGTACCTCACCAGCAGCAACACCTGCAGCGACGGCAGCAGCAAAGCCGGTAACACTGAAGTTTGTAGCGTTAAGCCCAGGCAAGCAAGCAGATGCGCAAGAGGTTTGGGATGAGTTTAATAAGAAATTGGCAACGTTATTACCTAATACGAAGGTTGAGTTCATACCTCTAACTGGTGCGGAATACGCTGAAAAGTGGAAGTTAATGGCAGCGTCATCTGAAGAAATTGACATTGCATGGACAGGATATGCGTTGGATTTCCCAGGCGAGGTTAATAAAGGATCTTACATCGAGTTGGATGCCTTAGTTGATAAATTTGCACCTGAGATCAAGAAAGAGATACCTTCTTGGGTATTGGACCGTGCTCGTGTAAACGGTAAATTGTATGCGATTCCAAACTATCAGCAAGCGGTAGATAACCGTCCAACTTTGCGTGTACCGAAAGACTTTGTAGATAAAGGATATATCGATCCGAAGCTAGCACAGGAAACTTTTTATAAGTATGGTCCAGTATCTAAGGAGTCCTTTGATGTTATCGGAGCTTATTTGGAGAAACTAAAGGCGAGTAATAATTTACGCAAAGGGTTTAGTCCTGCAGTTCTTACGGGAATGCAGCATCACAATATTATTACACCATCCTTTAAATTGGTGGGTGATTTGAAAGATCCGAAATCCTTAAAAGTAACTAATATCTATGATACACCGCAAGAGCAGCTGTTTATTAAGACAATGACGGATTGGTATGCCAAAGGTTACATCCGCAAAGATATTTTGAGCTTGCAAAACCAACGTCAAGATGAAGGTAAGCCTGACGGAAACATTGGTTGGTTCCATACCATGATTGGTAGCGTTGAAGATGCTGCGAAGTCAGAAAGTACAAGATATGGCTTCCCAATTCAGTTCATTCCAATGGAAGAAAAGTATGTCATTTCCAATTTATCTGATTCCACTAATCTAGCTATTACTAGAACATCCAAAAACCCAGAACGCGCTATGCAGCTTATTAATTTATTAGATACTGCCAAAGGAAAAGATTTGTATAACCTTATAGTTTGGGGTATCGAAGGCAAGCACTATAAGAAAACTGCCGATAATAAAATTGAAACAATCGGTTACTCAGGCCAAGGTACTGCTGATTCTAAATATGGTGTATCTAACTGGGCTATGGGTAATACGGCGAATAGTTTCGAAACGCAAGCTAGCATTCCGAACTTCACGCAAATTTGGAAAGATACCAACGCTGGTGCAACCGTTTCTCCATTGCTTGGTTTTAAGCCTAATCTTGATCCAATTAAAACAGATCTTGCACAAATTGCTGCAGTTGTTAAAGAGTATGCAGGGACTGGGGGTTCAGTAATCGAAACAGGAGCAGTCGCTGACTCTGACAAGAAATATGCGGAATTCATTGACAAAATGAAAAAAGCAGGAAATGACAAAGTTATTGCTGAGCTTCAAAAGCAAGTTGATGAATTCTTTAAAACTAAGAAATAAGTTGAAGTAAGAGTATTGAAAAAAGAAGCCATTGCTTGCTAACAAAGCAAGCAATGACTTCTTTTTATATACGAGGTTGAAGTGGTAATGCCATTTGTAAATTCCGTTTAGAGATCAAGAATCAAGGGGGATAGTTATTTCTTCAAGAGATTGATCGCGCTTACAAGTTCAACTAGGAGGGGATCAGAATGCTTCAAGCAAGAGCAATTAAGAGTAACAAATGGGTGGCCCTGATATTATCGTTATTAATGATGTGCACACCGCTTTTATCGATGCCTGTAAGAACAGTTGCAGCAGCTGCAACAAGCTACTACGTTGATGGCACGAATGGAAATGATTCTAACGATGGTTCTTTAGTAGCACCTTTTCAGACCATCCAAAAAGCTGCTACTGTGGCAACTAGCGGCGATATAGTCGAGATTAAGGCTGGTATTTACCGTGAGACGGTTACCCCTGCAAGTGACAATGTAACATTTATGAACTTCGGTAGTGACAAAGTTATCATGTCCGGAGGCGACTTGGTGACAGGATGGACAGAAACCGCAGATGCTGGTGTTTTTGAGGCTAATGTGTCTTGGAATTTTGATAGCGGTAACGGCAACATTGCATTTTTTACAGATTCGACTGGTAACCCTGTATCCATGAGTCCAGCAAGATTTCCATATATAAAAGATAGTGAACTCTTAGACAAGTCGAAGTATGGAAAATTTGTAAATGCTTCAGATGCAAATGTTGACCCATCGGGCACTGTGAATGCAGATGGACAATTTATAACGTATGACAACGAGTATGTACGTGGATTTACTGGCATGACAGCGGATGCTTGGACAGGTGCACTCGTTTATGCATCGTCAAACAATGGATTCTCTGCACAGACTGGTGAAGTTGTTAGCAATACGGCCGATAAAATCACCTTTAAGTGGCCGCTATCTGGATACACACCAAAATCATTTGGTGTAGCAAGTGGTATGTATCTTTCTAACAGTTATCAAGCGCTTAAGCTTATTGCTGGCGCAGCTACAAAACCATCGAACGCAGCAGTGTGGTATAAAGATGTTGCTGCCGGTAAGTTGTATGTGTACTTAACAGATGCTTCCGCTACAGTTATTAACCCAAGTAGCGGTCAAGTTGAGTTCAAAAACAGAGAGAATGTTTTTAACTTAGAGGGGCGTTCAAATATTACCATTCAAGGTATTAACATTCGTTCTGCGGGAGTGAACTTTAAAAACTCTCATGACAACACATTCAAAGGTGCTGTTATCGAAAAAGTAGATTCCTATAACAAACTTTTTACAATGAGTGTGCTTACAGATGGCCTTACAAAATCGTTTGAGTTAGATGGCTATAACAACACGGTACGTGATTGTGAAATCAAAGACATGTATGGTTACGGAATCAAAATGTTGGGGCATGACAACAAGGTAATCAACAACAACATTCACGATGTTGACCTGTTTGGTTATTATCAAGATGGTGTAGGTATCTATGGCTACAATCAACTGGTTAGCCACAACGAAATCTATAACGTGGGTCGTGCAGCTATCGGCGGTAAGTTCCAAAGCTCCGTCATTCAGTACAACAAAATGCATGATACAATGAAGATTTCCTACGATGGCGGTATCATTTACCTTGTAAACCATGACTTTGATGGTTCAGAAATTCACCACAATATTCTATATGATGTGCCTAACTCGGCAAACGTAGAGGGGATCTATCCTGATAACGTGTCTGGAAACTTAAAAATCTATGACAACATTATCTACAACACTAAAGTTGCTATGCTTATTAATTTGCCTAACGAGCGTATGACGATTGTAAACAATACAATTCACAACTCAAAAGACAATAGTTTTGGCAATTGGGGCGATACTGCTGACCAACTTGAATCTTTTGGAACGGTACTCATGGGCAACATCTTGGGTGGCCCATTGGCCTCCCAAACGTCAGGTGGAGCAGTTGAGCAGTACAATACTACGGGTACGAATGCTGTTATTGGCGCAATTTTTGTAGACCCAGCCAATGGCGATTTTAGACTAAAAACACCAGAGCAGTATCGAAGCATAGAAATTTCAGGTGTAACAGATGGACACACGACTGGTTTTGCTGTACAAGGCGCAGTTCAGCCGGGCGTAGTTTGGACTGCTGGCTATGATATGGCGAATGCTTCAAACATTAACCCAACGTTCCAGTTGAAGAATTTACCTTATCAACAGTTGCTAAAGAACGGCGGTTTTGTGGACGGATTGACTAATTGGACTACCTTAGGTTCTCCATCAATCATTACACATAACGCATGGGATTTTAGAAACGGTGGACAAACAGCAAAAGGTATGCTTATAAAAGATGGCTACACAGGTGCAGTCCTAAAAAATAACGAACAGATTTCCCAAACAGTTACTGTAAAGCCAAACACCAAGTATACTGCCTCGCTTTGGGGTAAGGTAATGGGTGAACGTAGATACTATACAGATGCAATTCCAGTCACACCAGCAACCGCTCCTGATTCTTTTAGTTTCCGTAATTCAGAAGGTGCATTTATTACAGGTTCATCTGTTACACTCAAATTCCCAGGTGTTGAGTTTGCAGCTGGTGTAGACAGAGTATATTTTGGTACTGCTTCTGAAAACTCTACTGGTAAGATACAGATGTATAATGGTGACCCAGCGACAGGCGGCTTGTTGATGACTACGCAGACACTGAGTACTAATGTGGGCTGGGGTTATAGGACCTTAAATACTCTGACAAATGTACCTGCAGCCGGTACAACAGCGGATATTTACTTGAAGTTTACAAACACAAACCCAACGGCTTTGGCACGTATTTGTATGTTTATGGACTTCGTCGTATTTAAACAAACGCCAGTAGCACCCTCAGATTATCTTGAATTGGGCATTACTGGGCTTGCAACGAATCCTCCTGTAAAGCAAGCAACGGCTTCAACCTTTGGTGTCGCTGGTGTGACAGCCCGCCCTACACATAGTATTACTTTTACAACTGGACCGAATGATACCAGTTTGACTTATTATGTGAAAAAGAGTGGTACCAACACTTTAAGAGGTTACATTGACGAGTTGGGATTATCAGAGGATGCAGCTTACAGCCCTGTCTATCCAGCGGGCAGCACATACTTTAATGGCTTTGAAGATTCATGGCATCCTGCTAACTGGACTTGGGGCTTGGGTACGCCTCTTCTCGATTCAACGATTAAGTCAGAGGGTAACTATAGCTATAAGTTGGATGGCTCTGTAGACAAAAATGCAGTCTATAGAGTATTAAGCTCATCCTATGCAAAGGTTGCAACAGTAGATTTCTATGACGACATGGCGGCAGGCAATAAGAGCCTAATTGCACATGTTGACAGCAGTGGTGCAACAAACTTTGATAAGATTGCTTCTATGTATGGCGCAGGTATCCACATTGCAAATTCTGCAACGAACTACTCGATTACACTTGGCACAGGTATGTGGCAAACGTCAACCGTTCCTCGTACGCCCGGTTGGCACACGCTGACATTTGATTATTCATCCGGTTCTGGCGTGGATATATATATTGATCAAACTTGGCAAGGATATTCCAACAAAGCTTCTTCTTTTAACACCATTGCGTTGGGAGACTTTTTCACAGGGGGAAACAGTACAGGTAACTTTGATAATGTGAATGTGGTGGATACAACCACTCTCAAAGGACCGTTGGACTTCACTGTACCAAACAACTTAACAGTGGGAACAGCAACCGCGACAGATACCAGTGCCGCAGTAAACTTTGCACCCAAAATCAGAGGCGGAAATGATCCGCAAGTATCCATGAGCGTGACAAATGCCCTTGGTACAAATCAGCCATTTACAACTGGTGGTTCGCTTCCTGTTGGATTGTCCACTATGACCGTTAGGGTAACGGATGGTGCTACAGTCATTACGAAGACATTTTTTGTGAATGTTATCCAGACATATTACTTTGACAACTTCGAGAATGATCCAGTAGACATCTCTGGCGGAAAGGCTAACACAACTAATAGTGCAAATCCTACTTTGATGGGACCTTGGAAGGCGAATACTTCCGGAACTGCTGGAATTGTAGCAGCAACACCTGCTACGACAAATCAATTTAATTTTGATGGCTATAGTAGTTTTGGCACTGCTGCTGTTTCCACAGGTAACGATGGCAGAAACTTAAATGCGATTAACCAAACTCAAGCCGGATGGGATTTCCGTAACAAGGTCGTTACTGCTTGGGTTTACGACGCTGATCCTACCGCTGCTATTGTTAATCAGGTTTTACAAGTGAAAAGTAGTACTGCTCCTGCGAACTCTTGGTTCCTAGGACAGTATTCTAATGGAACACAAGGTTCATCATCAATATATAGCATGCGTACAGTGACTACGAAGATTGGTGCTACGGCTAACCAGTTTATTCCGTCCGGTACTTCAAGAACAGCTGGGTGGCATCAATTAAAGATTGACTTTACCCCAGCTACAACGACAGATATGTATATTAATGGTACGCGGGTACGTCAAGAACCAAGGACGACAGAAGTTCCCAATTATATTGCCCTAGGTGATTTGTGGGAGAATGCAATTTCAAAAGCTTTAACCACTTACTGGGACAATGTAGCGGTTACTACCTCACTAGACACCATGGGTCCAACGATCACACCATCATCCAACGCGACCACATACTATGCGGATACAAATGGTGTAGCTATTGACAGTGGTATTACCTTTAAAGATTTGGATTCCGCCACTATACTCAATACTGCAAAAGTAATGGTAAGTATCGTGGATGGCTTCAAGAGTGCAGAAGATGTATTGCAGCTTACCAATGCTCCTAGCACGATGGGAGATATTGCAGGCAGCTACGATGCAACCGCAGGTATTCTTACACTTACTTCTGCAAGTGGTGCAACTGCTGCTCAATGGCAGGCTGCTTTGCAAGCTGTGGAGTACAAAACATCAAGCTCAACTCCAACTGTTGCACCTCGTGGTTTGAGTTTTGTAGGCTATGATGGTATCAATCTGGGAAATGCGGTTACCAAAACGATTGCTATTTCATTGAATAAATTACCAATCGTTTCTAACACAACGATTACAACTTCTGTAAACACAGTAGTTAACCTTACTACTGCAAACTTTGGCTTCAGTGATTCAGATGGCGATGCTTTGGCCAGTGTCAAGATTCCTACACTGCCAGCTCATGGAACACTGAAGTTAAGCGGAACAGCTGTAGTGGTAGATCAAGTGGTTCTCGCAAGCAATCTTGCCAACTTGACCTATACGCCAACTACTGATTATGCAGGAACAGATGAATTTACATGGAATGGTTTCGATGGAAACCGTTATGCGACATCTGGGGCAGCAATTCAAATCAATGTCACGGCTCTTCATACGATCACGGCATCAGCTGATAGTAACGGTGTAATCAGCCCGAGCGGCAGCATTACTGTCAATGATGGGAAAGATCAAACATTCATTTTCACTCCGGTCAGCGGTTATATGATCGACACGTTGCTGGTAGACGGTATGGATGCAACGGTAACAAGCTATACGTATGCATTTACTAACGTTACGAGTGATCATTCGATTCATGTTACATTCAAGCCTGTGCCGCCAAACGTATATACAATCATGGCTACAGCAGGCGTCGGCGGTGCAATTAGTGGCGATGTAACTGTAACTGAAGGAGCCTATGCAACTTTCACGTTCCTACCGGACAGCGGTTATTTGATCGATACTTTGACCGTAGACGGTGAAAGTGAAACGGTAACAGGCAATACGTACACGTTCACCAACGTGACAAGCAATCATACGATTCATGTTACGTTCAAGCAAATACCTCCAACGGTTTACACGATCACAGCAAGTGCTGAAAGTAACGGTATGATTAGTCCGAGCGGCAGCGTTAATGTGACGGAAGGAACCAATAAAACGTTCACGTTCACACCGAACAGCGGTTATTTGCTTGACACTTTGAAGGTAGACGGTACGGTTGCAACGGTAACAAACAATACTTACACGTTTACCAACGTGACAAGCAATCATACGATCAATGTTACGTTCAAGCAAATACCTGTATCGGGTGGTGGTTTCATTCCACCTGTAACAACACCATCGGACACAGCCATTATTAATCCTAGCCAACTAACGAAAAGCGAGCAAGGAAGCGTTTCTGTCATAATTCCTACTAACACAACGGAAATCAAACTTCCGGGGAATACAGCTGAACTGATTAAACAGAACAATTTGGAAATCAAATCAGATGCATTGACTGTTTCGATCCCATCCGAGGTGCTTAAGCAATTAACAGGAACGCTCTCCGCGGATCAATTAAAAGGTGGAACAATTTCACTGAAGATGGACCCGATATCCAATGCGGATGCGAAAGAACTTATCAATAAAAGCAACATGACTTCGAATACAGAAAATAAATTAGCCGGCGATGTATATGAATTCAATTTATCCATTCAAACATCTGACGGGAAAACAATCAATCTTTCGAAGTTTGATAAGCCGATTACGATTGAGCTTAAAGTTAATGCTTCCATGAATCCGAAATTGGCAGGTATCTATTATATTGCTAACGACGGTACACTGGAGTATGTCGGCGGCAAATTAAACAATGGTGTTCTCACTGCTGAAATCAGCCACTTTAGTAAATATGCTGTGCTTGAAGTTACGAAGACATTCACTGATGTGCCATCCGGACATTGGGCTTCTAACGTAATTAAGGAGCTCGCAGCGAAGCAAATCTTGAATGGTACGAGCGCTTCTACCTTTGAACCAGGACGCAGCGTAACACGTGCCGAATTCACAGTACTTCTGGTTAGAGCATTGAAACTTACGGAAAAAGGGGAAACAACATTTGCCGATGTGAAATCCGGCGATTGGTATGCCGATGCGGTATCCATCGCAGTGAAGGCAGGTATTGTACAGGGCAAGAGCGCGACGTTGTTTGATGCTAATGCGCAAATTACCCGCGAAGAAATGGTTACTTTGCTTCTTAGAGCATATGAGTTAAAGAATGGTAAAGCAGTAGGCAAAGGTACTCACTCATTTGTGGATGAAGATCAAGTATCCTCATGGGCGACTGAATATGTGAAAACTGCAGCCACACTTAACTTGATTCAAGGACGCACATCGGACAAATTCGATCCGCAGGGCATCTCTACTCGTGCCGAAGCAGCTCAGGTCCTGTATAACTTATTATTAGCTACAGAGACGCTATAGACAGCCAAAACTAAAAGCTAAATAGGAATGACGAATAGGGCTATCCCAACTTGGGATAGCCCTATTTTCTGTATTTTATTCGTATATCTTCTGTTTTAAATTACACTTATATACCAATCCTTGAACTATAGTTGAGTTTCAAGTTTGTATACGATAATATGACTATTGACAGAATGGGGGAGAACAGATGAAAGCGTTTAAAGATCTTCTGAGTAAAACGCTTGTTCTTGGTATAGCTACAATAGTCGTGATGTCTGGTTGCGGAAAAGAATCTGCCAAACAAAACTCGGCAGCAACAGATTCACCAAAGCCGGTGACACTAAAGTTTGTAACCATGGGTCCAGGAAAACAAGCGGATACACAAGAGGTTTGGGATGAGTTTAACAAACAATTGGCAACATATTTACCTAACACAAAGGTAGAGTTTGAAGCCATTATTAATACAGAATTCGCTGGGAAATGGAAGATCATGGCGGCTTCAGGAGAACCGATTGACATTGCATGGACAGGATATTTATTAGATTACCCAACTGAGGTTTACAACGGATCCTATATGGAGTTGGATGCTTTGGTTGATAAATACGCGCCTGATCTCAAGAACGAGATACCCGTTTGGGTAATGGATCGCGCACGAGTTAACGGAAAGTTATTTGCGATTCCAAACTATCAACAAGCTGTAGATAGTCGTCTAACCATGCGCGTACCGAAAGAGTTTATTGATAAAGGTTACATTGATCCGAAGCTGGCTCAGGACACTTTTTATAAGTACGGTGCTGTTTCCAAGGAGTCATTTGCTGTCATGGAAGCCTACTTGGAGAGATTGAAGGCTACTAATCAATTGCGTAAAGGGTTTAGCCCAATTATACTTAAGTCTTTTATGTATCACGACATTATCGTGCCTGGCTTTATTGTGACTGGTGATTATAAGGATCCGAAAAGTTTAAAGGTTGTTAATTCCTACGAGACAGCGAAAGAGCAGCTGTTCATCCAAACGATGACAGATTGGTTTGCAAAAGGTTACATCCGCAAGGATATTTTGAGCTTGCAAAATCAACGTCAAGATGAAGGTAAGCCAGACGGAAATATCGCTTGGTTCCATTCGTTGGTAGGAAGCGTTGAAGATGGCTCGAAAAACGATAGTATTAGAGCTGGATTCCCGATTCAGTTAATTCCAATGGAAGAGAAATATATCATTTCTGCATTATCGGATCCCACCAATTTGGCCATTAGCCGAAAATCCCAAAATCCAGAACGCGCTATGCAGTTACTTAATTTATTGAATTCAACAAAGGGGAAAGATTTGTATAACCTTCTTGTTTGGGGAATCGAGGGCAAGCATTATAAGAAAGTTTCCGACACACGCATTGAAACAATTGGTTACCGATTTCAAGGCACTGGGGACTCTAAGTATGGTGGATGGAAATGGACTCTCGGCAATTCGGCGAATAGTTACGAAACACAGGCTGACGCTGTGGGCTTCACTAAAATCTGGCAGGAAATAAATGCAGGTGCTCTTGTTTCGCCATTGCTTGGTTATAAACCTAATCTTGATCCGATTAAAATAGAGCTAGCTCAGACTGCGGCAGTTATTAAAGAGTATGCAGGTAATAGTTCAGCGCTTATCCTAGAATCAGGAGCGTTACCTGACGAGGATGCCAAGTATAAGGAATTTATAGAGAAATTGAAAAAAGCAGGTTCAGACAAAATCGTAGCTGAGCTGCAAAAACAAATTGAAGAGTTCTTGAAAATTAAATAGCTAAATGTCTGATTGGGGCTATCCGAACTAGGGTAGTCCTATTTGTGCAATATAACAACATTTTAGTGCAATCAACCTAAACTTTATAGGGACGAAGTAAAGTAAAATAGGGGTAACAAACTGAAGCAAAGTATTACTATGGAGGCATACACTCATGCTTAATCATGTGACTTTTCGTCAACTTAAGAATGCGTTGGAGGAGACACAACAACTCCCCCGTACACTTTATACAGAAGCTACTTCTTCCGATAATTGGAGACGAATCCGAGAAGATGAGAACTACTCCGATTTCTGGCGCGATCTAGAGAAACAAGCCGCAGAATTGATGGAACATCCTGTCCGAGCACCGCTTTTTTCGGAGTTCACGTTGTTCGGAGATACGGGTGACAGAGCGATATTTCAAAAACAAAGAGATGACTTGTACGCAGGGATTCACGCATTCAGCATGCTTGCGATGACAGAAGATAAGCAAGAATGGAAGACAGGACTAGAGAATGCCATTTGGAACGTATGTAACGAATACACGTGGGTATTACCAGCACATGTTGGACTCTATCATAATGATTACCCGAACGGCATCTGGGATCAACCAGTTCCCCCTCGTGAAACAGTAGACCTATTGTCAGGGATGACCGCATTCACTTTAGCGGAAACTGTGCATTTGCTGGGAGATAGATTGCATCCCTGGGTGGTTCATCGTGTGAAAGAGGAGATCGATAAGCGTATATTTCAAGTGTATTTCCATGACCCCACTCCGCAAAACTGGGAATTAAAAACGAACAATTGGCCGGCGGTTTGCTCATCGAGTATAGGTGCATCGGCTATCTATATGATCGAAGATAGTGAGAAGCTGGCGGGAATGTTGTGGCGTGTGATTGGCGTCTTGAGGAATTACTTCTCAGGCTTTGATGAGCAAGGAGCGACACCAGAAGGCCCGGCTTATTGGCAATATGGATTCTCACACTTTGTTTATTTTTCCGAATTATTAAAAGAACGTACACAGGGTCGAATCTCTCTCCTTTCGGATGAGAAGGTCGAACGGATCGCGCAATTCCCGCAATTTTGCATGTTAACTGGGGGGAAGGTCGTCAATTTCTCCGATTCAGCTGACGAAGTAACCTTAAACCCGGGACTTCTTCATCGTTTGCAACAGTATGTGCCATCCTTACAGCTTCCAACGGAAGAGTACAGGATGAAGCCAGTTATGGGTAATTGGGTGGATGCAACAAGACTAATGCTTTGGTCGTCATCACCAACGGGATTGTTAGCTTCAATGGGTAGTGATGAGAGGGTTCAAGAGCAAATCTTTACCGGTAATCAATGGGTAATCTCCAAAGTAAGGAATTCGATAGGTGGACTTACGGCATTTGCTGCCAAAGGCGGTTATAATGAAGAGCCGCACAATCATAATGATCTGGGACATTTTATTATCCATGTCGATGGTCAGAACATAATGGCAGATCTGGGGTTAGGGGTTTATACCAAACAATATTTCCAACCCAGCTATCGCTACGAGGTGATCAACGCAGGTTCTCATGGACATTCGGTTCCGATTATTGATGGTTGTAGACAAGGATTTGGAAAATCCTATCGGTCTGAGATTGTTTCTAGCCAAATATCAGAAGATAACGTTCAACTTGTCATGGATTTAACGAAAGCTTATGCGTGCAGTTCTTTGGAAAGCCTAACACGTGAATTTATTTGGAATCGCCCGGTCAATGAGGCTCCACAGTTGGTTATTACAGATAAAGCTCTTTTTAATCAGTTACCTGAGACTTATCAAGAGGTTTTCATAAGCTCCGTACAACCTGAAATAACAGGTTCTGGGCGTTTACAGATGAATTCTGTGACGTTGGTCTACAATTCGAAGCAGTGGGAATTGGAAATAGAGCACATTTTGGTGGATTCGCATTATAAATCAGGAATGCTCTTTTACCGCATTGTGTGGAATCGCACGCAGTTGGATCGGGAGATCATTTCCGAGTTTCGTTTTGAAATACGTGAGCGAACTTTCTAAAAGTAAAAAAATTATCTAACATTTAGCCAGCTAGACACCCTGCAAACTTAAATGATGCATGGTGTCTATTTTTTGAATATGCCATTTCTCAATAAGGACAAATTATTATCCTTATCTTTATTTTGTCTCCCTATTCGTACATACCCATATTTCATAAAATTAAAGTAAATCAATGAAAGGTGGTGGTTCAGCAGCAATTTGAAAATGGTTCTTTTGTGTAAAGAGTTACAAAGATTTAACTAAGGAGGAAGGACAATGACATCCAAGTTAGTTCAAAACTTTTGCCTCAAAAAGAAAGCGGTTACAAGAAAGGTGGGAATGATTCATTTTATCGGTTCAGTAAAACACAATTGAGGAGCGTGTGCCATGATTGGAAATGCAACTACATGGAAAAGTAATCTAATGAAAGTGATGTTAAGTGCCTTACTTATCGCACCCTTGTCCATAGCAGTCCCTAACTCTGAAGTGAAGGCTGCAGGAACGACTTATTATGTATCTACAAGTGGAAGCGATTCTAATAACGGAACGTCCATCAGCACCCCATTTCTTACGATTCAAAAGGCAGCTCTCACAGCAACTGCTGGGGATACGGTAATGATTAGAGGTGGGACATATCGTGAAACGGTAACCCCAGCTAATTCGGGGACTGCGGGAAACAAGATTACATATCAGAATTATGCGGGTGAAACCGTAATCGTAAGTGGCAATGACGTCGTGACAGGGTGGACGTTGGATAGTGGAAATATTTATAAAGCGCCAATGAATTGGACGTTAGGTGCAGGTAACCAGGTGTTTGTGAATAGCGCCATGATGGATGAAGCGCGTTGGCCTAACCAAACAGGAACATTGGTACAGCCGACCCGAGCAACCATGCAGTCAGGAAGTGATTTGACGCATATTGTGGATTCGAATCTTCCTGGAGGAACGGGTTTCTGGAACGGAGCTACATTATGGACGACAAGTGGAAGTTCATGGATTGCCATGACTTCAACGATTACGGCATTTGATGCTACAACGAAAAAACTGACATTCGGTTCATTAAAGTCAACCGGCGGCTCTTATGTACCAGCATCTGGCAATAAATATTATTTATCAGGGATCAAAGGTGCTTTGGATATTGAGAAGGAGTGGTGGTATGATTCAGCAAATGCCATGCTCTATCTATGGGCGCCGGGTGGAGGAAGTCCAACGAGCCAAACCGTCGAAGCGAAAAAAAGAACGACTGCCTTCGATCTATCGAGTAAGGGCTATGTAGATATTAAAGGCATTCAAACGATTGCTTCGACGATTCAAATGGATAGTTCCACCAATAACTGTTTGTTACAAGGCCTCGTTAGCAAATATATTTCACATAATAAGTTGAATACGCTTGCGAATGAACAAAACAATCTTGGCATCATTTTAGATGGAACCAATAATGTGATTCGCGATAGCGAACTGGCCTATAGCTCAGGCAGTCTAGTTACAGTAAAGGGCAACTCGAACAACGTGATTAACAATTATATTCATGATGGCGGGTATGTACCGGATTGGGAAGGGCTTGTGAACCTTAAAGGGGCTAATAGCTTGATCAGTCATAATACGGTAAGTGATTCTGGCAGGGTAACCATCTACTTCTATGCCGGGATGAGTGCGAATGACATTCAATATAACAACGTATATAATGCAGGCTGGCTAACCAATGACCTGGGCATGCTCTATGGACCGAATACGGATGGAGGAAACACGGAGATTCATCACAATTGGGTGCACGATGCGAAATCCGCAAGTCTAGGCATGGGCATTTATTTAGATAATTACACCAACAATTTTATTATTCATCATAATGTAACTTGGAATAACGCTGGTTTGCAGTTGAACATACCATCGGAGTATAACCTCGTCTACAATAATACCTCCTGGACGAATGCGGGTACGGTGCAAGCTTGGGGAAATATTTTTACAACGGATATGTACGGGGATCGAATCTTTAATAACATTCTGAAGGGCTATGATGCCGAAGTAACTGCCTATACAACAATTGGAAGCAATCTGACAACTACTCCGGGATTTGTAAATGAAACGGCGCGTGATTATCAGTTGCTTTCGACTTCAGCAGCTAGAGATACAGGAATCGTCATTCCTGGTATTACGGATGGCTACGTAGGCAGTGCGCCTGATATTGGCGCGTATGAGTACGGAGGTACGAATTGGACGGCTGGTCACAATTTCACGACTCCACCAAGTCCGACTTATTCGACGCCAAGTACACCAACCATGAATAGAGTAGTCAACGCAGGATTTGAGCTGGGTAACCTATCGGGTTGGTCAACTACGGATTCCGGCAATGCAGTCGCGTACAATGAGAATCATTGGGGACTCGCCGCTAATGCAGGACATTCTCGTTCACAACTATATGGTGTCAAACTAAGCGGAGGGGTAGACGGTGTGGCCCAGACGATTACAGGCTTGCAGCCGAATACGAATTATGTCGCGGGAGGCTGGTTGAGAACACCTGCGGGTGAAACTGTTGCTTTAGGTGTCAAAAATTATGGCGGATCCGATGTATCCACTTCATCAACTAGTGCCACTTGGACCTTTGTTAAGGTCAATTTTACGTCAGGGGCAGCGAATACAAGTGCCACAATCTACTTCAAGAAAACGTCAGCGTCAGGTGAAGCTTATGCGGATGACGCAGGACTCGTGCTGGATCCAACCGTATACCAATCGATGTATTCGTTTGATGGTTTTGAGAGTGGGTTAGGCAACTGGGTGGTAGTTCCAGGTAAGGGGACGCCAACGACCTCTACAGCTGTAAAGCATTCCGGTAGTAATAGTTATATTGTTAATGAGGATATGGATGCGATTCAACAAACATTTAACACGAGTTATAACAAAGTGGTTACAATGTGGTTTTACGACAATGCCAGCGCGACAAACATGCAAACTGTAGGCTTTGTAGATGACAATGTAACGCTTCGGGGAATAGGTGTAAATACCCCTACGTCATCAACGAAATATGTCGTTCGTCAAGGTGGTACACATACGGCAACATCCATAACCAGAACTACAGGTTGGCATGAGTTCAAATGGGATTATACATCTGGTACGAAAGTAGACATGTACATTGATGGTACATTGGTTTCATCGCCTACAGGCATAAGTAGCTTTAATCGGATATCAATAGGAGATTTGTGGTCTGGCAATACGAACACCGTGTACTATGATGACATAAGTATTCAATAATCGTTGAAATAGCCGGATTGGAGTGTCTTCATACGCCAGTCCGGTTTTTCTTTTCTAAATGTGCAAAATAGCAACAAAACCGTGAAAACCAACGAAACTTTACAGCCTAGATATGAGTTACGATAAGGATAGATATAGACTCATGGACAGCTATGACTGGAGGAATTTGAAATGAAAGATCATCAAATCGAAGAGCGGCCAAATGCGGGCAAACTTGCCAATTGGCTGCTTTCTTGGGTACAGCCGAGTGGCGAGATTCACGGGTTTCATAATCACTCCGTGTGGGGATCAAATCCGTACCGTTGGTCAGATTTCACAAGCGGTCACAGTACATGGGGCAGTCCTTTGATGCCAACGCTAGCGTTACTTCTCAATGAAAAAAGGGACACTGAACTCGAAAATCAGCTTCTTCAAATGATTCGATTTCAAACAACCTCTTTTCAAGAAGATGGTCAATATGATCATATCGGATTTCAGATCGGGGATAGCGCCAAATTCGGCCTTATTCATAACGGGATAACGAATGTCTCCTTGGGTTTAACCTTGCAATATGGGGAAGATTATTTGTCAAAAGAGATGAAAGACCAAATGCTTGCTGCGATGGAACGCAACTTTGAAGCTATCGATCGGATCTATCCTTTTGGCATTATGTATGCCAATGGCAGAGCGATTAGCAACCAAGAATATTCCCGTATGTGGGGGAAGCTGCTTCACCTTCGGGCAACGGAAAGTGGTACCGAGAGACGCGATGAACTGCGTAAGCAATTGGACGCGATGATCGAACAGTTCCACTTCCGTGGACTGCCAGATCTGGATTGTGAAGCCTCTTACCGCTACGATAAAGATAAAACAAGTACCGAGCCAGGTGAATATTATGGCTTACTGATTGGGCCGCTCATACTCGCATATCAATTGTTCGGGGATGAGCGATATTTGCAGCATGCCGAGGCACTATGCCGCCACGTTGCAAGGAGCACCTGGTACGACAGTCGCAACCAACTAAGGATGCACCGTGTCTGGTATAACTCTGGCAGCCATTGGGTGAAGCTTGACGAACCGATGCTAATTGCCGGTATGGGCATGACGCTTTATGCGATAGAGCAGTACTTAAAGCATGTTCCTGATGCGGAACTCAGCGTATATTTGGAAGGTTGCGACCAGACTTACGCAGCTTATCAGAATCCGCGAGGCTATTTTGCCTCTGCGACAGGCTGGAACAATGAAGCGGATGTTGCCCCATCCACAGCATGGCATTCGCATGATCTTCTCTACATTGTGGCTCGCTATGGAGCCGATGAAACATTCTGGAGCGAGCTGCGCGATACAGAGGCTGGGAAAGAGACCTCGGTACTGCTTGGGAACGGCTGCATCTGGATGGAGCGGGACCAACATTGGACGATCACGGATTATTTTGCTCGGGATCAATACCAACTGCTTGGCCGCAAGGACGAAGCGCGCTTCGGTCGTGATATGAGTTGGATCGGTGGGGATCGTGCCTTACCTGAACATTTTGCATTTGGAACGAAACCTATCTTCATGAAAACAGGTGATGGCATCTACTTGATGCCCGGTGAGTGGGAGGAATCTGAGCTGCAACTATCCAGTGTAGCGGATGCGCCCTATCTCGGCATTTGGCGATAAGGCATTTACATGGTAGATTGATTGACAGGACAAATTATCGGAGGCACAGCATGTTTACAGCCAAGGAACTGGACTATTTAGAAAGCTTATCCGGGGTAAACCCGATTCAGCAAGCCATAGACACGTTTAGACAAAAAGGCACATTAGATAATTTCCAAGAAACTGGATTAACGCGTGATAAATATTTGGACTTTTCCGAAGCGCGCGTTCGTCAATTCGCCCCATGCTTAAGTGAATCCGGGGAGATCCTGGATCCAGGCGATGGAAAAGAACACGAATATGCAACCGCTGCATTTGTAAAAGCCGGCGCAATTCTACTTGCCAATGGTCGCTGCACGGATCTCAAAGATCAGATTTTACTCGCGATGGACTGGGCTAGTACCTGCTTAGGCGAGAATAAAGTCCCTGACGATCACGCCGACTTCACGACGCACATGTTGGTTCGGGCCTATCAGCTCCTAGCGCCGTTGGTAACTGCGGAGCGAAGAAATACCTGGAGACTGAATATATCCAACGTTGAGCCTGAGGTTACCTATTGCCAAACAGTTCGAAATTTTCCTGACATCCGTACCATCCGGAACTGGGCAACATATGCAATGCATGGCGAAATGATGAGGCGTAGTGAAGGGTTCACGGACTCCATGGCCTTCATAGATAAGTATTTGAAACCGCAAATGACGCGGTTTACACGTGAAGGACTATATCGTGATCCGAATAGTCCAGCCGCCTATGATTTGGCTGCGCGTCAGCAACTTAGCGGTTTAATCGATGCCGGTTATAGCGGCGAATGGAGGACTTTTCTAGAAAGTCAGCTTCGCAAAGGTGCCCAAACGATGTTGTTCATGCAGTCTACCACAGGAGGAACAAGCTGTGGAGGCAGGAGCAACCAGATCATTTGGAATGAGCTGACCTTTACTAATCTGTGCGAACGGGAAGCATCGCTTTATGCCAAAGAGGGAGATCTTGCATGGGCTGGGATCTTCAAACGTGCTGCACGCAAAGCCATGCAATCTATTCTGCGCTGGATAGAGGATCCTATCGAATTTCGTTTGTTGAAAAATCGGTTCGATAGCGGGCTCCGAAATGGTTGGGAGTTCTATGCGTATTATTCGACATACAGCCTTTATGCGGCTCAAATTGCCGCTTCATGCTTTGAAAGTGCTGACGAGAGCATTCCCGAGCAAGCAACACCAGCCGATCTGGGCGGATATGTAGTCCCCATTAAATCCTTCAACCGAATTTATGCCACAACAGGAGCAGAGCAAGGCGCTTATCACCTCGTGATGGATACGGCTGCGCAAATGGGGCAAGACGCAACGGGATGGGTGCGGCTCCATAAAGCAGATTATCTAGAGGAATCAGCACTCTCGATGGGAATACCTGGGCTTAGCGGGAACATTCACATGAATTATTTTGTAGCCAAACAATTAATTCCACGTCCTCATACACCTGCTGCTATTGGCTTGACTTGGAGGGATGCACACGGTACTTGGCACAGGTTAGCGAACTATGGCAGAAGAAAGCACGAAACGTTTCATTCCTTGGACGAGGAAGGAGTGCCGACTAATCCCGAGAAGCTGCATTGGCATGCTTTGCTTGATAATGGGGAGGACAATGGTGATGCGCTATCTTTCAAACTACGCTACGAGTCGACGGGACTTCAGCTTATCAACGACACCGATTTGCGTGATCCAGATCAGGATCAACACCCCGCCATATTACGAGCTATCGGCGATTTGATGCCAAGACCTGGCATTGAGGGCTTAGCCGCGATCACAGAATCTTATCGTATTGCATCCGAGGGCGTGACAACAGCATGGTCAGTAGAGGCTGCAGAGGATACGGAATTATCCGCAATTGGTGTAACGGTTCCAGTGCTCGTATCTAATGGAACCGATGTGACAGAAATACGTGTCGACGGGAATAAATTTTTCGCCTATTATGCCGATGCTACCTATGTGATTCAGCCTGAGGGTGAGTCTGGCGATGTCGAACTAGAGATTCTGCCTGGGCTGATGCCGAATCGAAACGGCAACTATCGTCTTGCGCAATGGATTAGCAAGGATGCGAACAAGGAAATCAAGCTTCATTTCTCATTAGAGCAAATCTCAAGCGATACAGGATATAAGTAGAAAGAATAGTTGAAAGGAGCTGCTGATGCAGCTCTTTTTGTATTTAAAAATGCGAGGATGTCTGAATAGTGCAAATCAATGTCCTGCTATTTCAAAGACAGTGAGCCCTTGAACCTTTATCATTAAAGAGAGCGCTATCAAAAAGTTGAACAAGGAGGCAAAATAATGTCTAATGCATATATAAAAAGAGATTATTCTCTCACAGGACCAGAAAATAAGCGAGCACAGGAAAAAGGCTTAGCAGCAGCGGAATGGTATTCGAGTCCAATTCCACGTCAGCGTCTTAAAGAGCTTATGAAGCGTAAAGATGGACCTGCAATTCGTGATACGATCATGATGTTTGCTTGGCTCATAGGTACGGGCATGCTTGCCTATTATTCGTGGGGGACTTGGTGGGCATTACCAGCATTTGCTTTGTATGGCATTAGCTATGCCTCGACTGCTGATTCCAGATGGCACGAATGCGGTCATGGGACAGCATTTAAGACAGCTTGGATGAACGATGTCCTCTATCAAATAGCCTCATTTATGGACTTACGACCACCAACCCCTTGGCGTTGGAGTCATGCCCGTCACCACACGGACACTTATATAGTCGGTCGTGATCCGGAAATTGCCATGACTAGACCCCCTGTTTGGCGGATCATTTTTGGGGAAATTGTACATATCTATGGCGGTTCAAGAGATCTCAAAAGCATCATATTACACTGCTTCGGGAAGCTAACTGCTTCTGAACAGGATTATGTTCCAGAGTCTGAATTAAGAAAAGCTGTTTGGATTTCACGAGCATGGGTGATGATCTTACTAGGCTTTATGATTTGGTCCATACAGATTGGGAGCCTATTACCGCTTATGTTTGTTGGTCTTCCGACGTTCTATGGCCCTATTCTCCTTCTATTAGTAGGATTGGCTCAGCATTTGGGTTTGCATGAAGATGTTCTGGATCATCGCTTAAATACACGTACGATATATTTGAATCCTTTCTTTCGATTCCTTTATTGGAACATGAATTATCACATCGAGCATCACATGTTTCCAATGGTTCCCTATCATGCATTGCCAGCGCTGCATAAAGAATTGATGTTTGATTATCCAACACCAAGTCCTAGTCTATGGGCGGCACTGAAAGAGGTTATTACAGCGCTGATTAAGCAGAAGCAAGACCCGCATTATGTGGTTGTTCGTCCGCTGCCTCCTACAGCAAGACCTTATTATTACGGCGTTCAGACCGGAAAGACTGTGACTTCACAAGTGGACGACGAGCCCCAAGCAATGATCAACTAAATAAATCAAGTGAGGCAAATTACCCCTTCGGAACGTTTCGATAAGCGCTAGGGGCGGAGCCCGTTATTTTCTTAAACAATCTTGAAAAATAATAGGGATCATTTATCCCGATGTTCGCGGCAACTTCCTTGATCGACAGCCCTGTTAAACTGAGCATTTGGGCAGCTTTTTGAATTTTCATACGCAGGAAGTACTCAATTGGCGGGAATCCCGTTTCTTCATTAAATAATAAAATGAGATGCTGTTTAGACAGGCCCGTATGTTTGGCCAATTCAGGGAGCTTTATCGAATCCTCCAGACGATCATTCATGTATCGGATGGCGAGTTCGAGATATTGCTCTCTTTTTTTGTCTTTGGCTGTACCGCCTGCGCTAATACCAATACCGCTAATTAGTTGGCGAATCGACTGAGATACGTGCGTGTGGATGGGCAATGAGTAGGTTTTATCGGATAGAAGGACATAGCATTTATCAAAAACATCCTTGAACTCGGACATGGCACCGATTGGAAGGTGCAGAGGACCAGTATCCATATCGTACATACGTATAAACGCGGCTGCATGCTCACCTTGCAGGTGAAACCAGTAAATACTCCATGGTGCATGCGTAGATGCCCCGTAGCGATGTGGGGTTTTAGCGGGAATAACGGCTAGGTGATTTGGGATTAAAGGGATCGCTTTGTGCTGATCGAGTTCGATCCAGCCTTCTCCTTCTGAGCAAAAGATAAAAATATGGGAATTGCTCCCTTCAGGCCGTTCTCGATAGTGATGACGGGCATGCGGGAAAAAGCCAATATCGCTCACGAATAAATCACGCGTCAGTTCTGAGCGGGATAGTTCCGTCTGCATGTAATCCGGCAGTACAAACAATTTTTCCTCCTCAAAGCCTTCTGGTTTCCTAGTATTATCCAATTCCGCATCTCCCTTCTAAATAAGAATATAATCCATTACATTAAGCATTTTGTCAATTGGCTATTGCCTTCCACCGAGGTAAAGTAGAGACAATAAGATAAGGGAGTGATGAAAGTGAGTCAGCAAGTTCGCATTTGGGAAGAAGTAACTTCGATTCCGACTTATGGCATCGGCGAGCCTGATCGCAACCCGATGTTTTTAGAGAAACGTGTTTACCAAGGAAGCTCCGGTAAGGTTTATCCGCATCCGGTTATCGATAAAATTGAAGATGAGAAGAAACCCCAGTCGTATCAAATGGTGATTCTAGAGAATGAATATGTTCGCATCGAGATCATGCCTGAGCTTGGCGGACGTATTTATCGTGCACTAGACAAAACGAATGACTATGACTTCGTTTATTATAATCGTGTTATTAAACCAGCACTTGTTGGGCTAGCTGGTCCTTGGATTTCCGGTGGTATTGAGTTTAACTGGCCGCAGCATCACCGTCCGAATACGTATGGTCCCGTAGAATATAAGCTAACTGAAAATGAAGATGGAAGCGCTACTGTATGGGTAAGTGAAATCGACCGTATGTACGGAACAAAAGTGACAGCAGGCTTCACTTTATATCCAGGTAAAGCTTATCTAGAAATCTCAGCTCAGCTGTATAATCGGACATCTGAACCACAAACATTCCTGTGGTGGGCCAACCCCGCGGTTGCGGTTAACGAAAATACACAATCTGTATTTCCTCCTGATGTAACGGCTGTCTTCGACCACGGTAAACGCGATGTATCGAGGTTTCCAATCGCGACAGGAACATACTACAAAATGGATTACTCCGCAGGCGTTGATATTTCACGCTACAAAAACATTCCTGTACCTACGTCATATATGGCCTATAAATCTGACTATAACTTCGTCGGGGGTTATGATCATGGCGTGCAAGCAGGCTTGCTGCATGTGGCTAACCATCACGTATCACCAGGCAAGAAACAATGGACTTGGGGGAATGGTGAATTCGGGCAAGCGTGGGATCGCAATTTGACCGATGAGGATGGTCCTTATATCGAGCTGATGACGGGTGTCTACACGGACAATCAACCGGATTTCACGTGGCTGCAGCCTTATGAAGAAAAGTCCTTCAAACAATATTTCATGCCATACAAAAATATCGGTGTCGTCAAAAATGCTTCTATCGATGCTGCCGTCAACTTAGAAGTTGACGAGAAGACTCGTGAAGCTGTTGTGCTTGCGTATGCGACTTCTGTGTTCGAAGGCGCTGTTGTTGAGCTAAAAGGCCGCAACCGCACATACTTGAAGGAAGTCGCGCACTTGTCGCCGACGCAAACGTTCAAGTCTGTGATTACGCTTGATGAAATCGATCAACCACACGACCTGAAACTGACAGTTCGGGATGCCAATGGCACCTTACTCATTGGCTATCAGCCTGCCAAGCCATCCATCGAACAAGTGCCGGATGCTGCTAAGCCGTTGCAGGCACCTGAAGAACTGAAGACGAATGAACAGCTGTACCTAGCTGGGTTGCATCTAGAGCAGTATCGTCATGCAACGTTTGAACCGGAGTCGTACTATCTGGAAGGATTAAAACGTGACCCTAACGATAGCCGCATTAATGTAGCCTACGGGACACTTCTGCTGCGCCGCGGACTTTTCACCGAAGCAGAAAGTCATTTCCGGACGGCAGTCAAGTCGCTCACTTGGCGGAATCCAAATCCGTATGACAGTGAAGCTCTTTATCAACTAGGTGTTGCGCTTAAAGAACAAGGACGTTTGGAAGAAGCTTTCGCAGCGCTTTACAAATCGACGTGGTCCGCGGCTTGGCAAGACGCTGGCTTCTTCACACTGGCACAAATTGCATGTGAGAAGGGTGTCTATGGAGAAGCTTTGGAATTGGTTGAGCGTTCACTCGTACGCAATTCTCACAATTACAAAGCACGTCACCTGAAAGCTGCGCTTCTTCGTAAGCTGGGGCAGCTGCAAGAAGCATTAGTCTACTCGCAGGAGACATTGCTGCTAGATATCGCTGATTTCGGTTCAGCGAATGAACGATACCTGACGCTTGCAAGCCAAGGGGAAAAAGCACTTGCTAGCGAAGTGAAAGCTGAGCTTCTGCGGCTTATGCGTGGAGATGCTCATAATTATTTGAATGTGGCGGCTGATTACGCGAATTGCGGTCTTTTCGAGGAAGCGATTGAAGTGCTAGATTGTATCGTTCAATGTGACGAGTCTACCCAAGTGTACCCAATGCTCCATTACACTCTTAGCTATTTGCATGAGAAAACAGGGAATTTGGAACTGGCTCAGCTGCACAGAAAGGCTGGAAATGCGGCTGCATCGGATTATTGTTTTCCGAATAATTTATTCGATTTGCAAGTATTAACGAGTGTCATTACGGCCGATTCGAAAGATGATAAAGCAAATTATTACCTGGGAAATTGGTTTTACGATAAAAGAAGACACGATGATGCGATTACACATTGGGAAGCGTCTCGTTCCATTCGAGAAGATTTCCCGACCGTACATCGGAATCTATCGCTTGCTTATTTCAACAAGCGAGGGGACGAAGCATCGGCTCTAATAGCTATGGAGAAAGCCTTTGCTTGTAACCAGGATGACGCACGTGTCTTCTATGAACTGGATCAACTATACAAAAAGCTTGGCTACACGGCAGAGACTCGCTTCGGCAAGCTGGAAGAACATCAAGCTTTAGTCAACAAACGCGATGATCTTTATGTCGAGTACGTTACCCTTTTGAATGCGCAAGGTTATCATGAGGAAGCTGTTCAAGCACTACAAGCGCGGAATTTCCACCCTTGGGAAGGCGGAGAGGGCAAAGTCACGGGTCAGCATGTTTTTGCCCATATCGAACTGGCTAAGCGAGCTTTGGCGGAGAAACAGTTCCAAGAGGCAGTTATCTTATTGCGGAAAGCACTTGTCTATCCAAATAATCTAGGAGAAGGCAAGCTGTCAGGTGCCCAAGAGAACAATGTCTATTATTATCTTGGACTTGCTCACAAAAGTTTAAATGAGTCTGAACTTGCAGAAGAGTGCTTCACAATTGCTTCGCAAGGATTAGAGGAACCAGCTAGCGCGATGTATTACAACGACCAACCGCCTGATATGATTTTCTATCAAGGAATGGCTTGGCTTGCTCTGGGCAATGAGAAAGAAGCGAAGCGTCGCTTCAATAAATTGGTTGATTACGCAGAGAAACATCTATTCGACGATGTGAAGTTCGACTATTTCGCGGTTTCGTTGCCAGACTTCCTAGTGTTCGAGGACAATCTGAACGTCCGGAACGAAGTTCACTGCCACTACATGATGGGGCTTGGGCATCTCGGTCTAGGAAATTTGGAACTGGCGAGAGAGCAATTCAATAAAGCACTTAGTCAGGAAGCGAATCATACAGGCGCTCGCATTCATCAAGGCATGTGTGTCTAATGAAAGAGCACAAGGTTAATATCGCAACAGGAACCTACAAAAGCATGAAGTCCATAACGATTGAAAGTGAACAAATTCGTATTGAGATGGTACCGCAGCTCGGTGGTAAATTGGTTTCCATTGCTTATAAGCCTACAGGGAAGGAGTGGATGCTGGATTCCGGTGAGCGCTCATTGCGTCAGCCGAAATACGGCTCCACCTTCACGGATTGGGATATGAGCGGTTGGGATGAATGTTTTCCTACGATAACGGCATGTAAAACGGAAATGGATAAGTATGTTAATCTGCCTGATCATGGTGAGCTTTGGGCAGTTTCTTGGGAGTACATGATCGAAGGTAACGAGGTTATTTGTTCCGTTCGGAGCCCAAAGTTTCCCTATCGGTTCATGAGACGGATCTCATTCCCTTCTGCGGACCGGGTACGGTTTGATTACCATGCATACAATTATAGTGATCAACCCATCCACTTTTTGTGGGTGCCGCATCCGCAATTCGCTGTCACGGAAGCGACTCGAATACTTCTCCCAGCACCCATGAAGGAGATGCATTGCGTGTACGAAGGTAACACGCTGAAGAAAGGCGAATCCTACACCTGGGAAGACGTGTCGCGGCTTTCCCCTGAGGTTACTGGGGATGGGCGAAAGTTTTATTACGAAGTCCAAGTACCAGCGGGCTGGTCAGGGTTATATGGCGAAGAAAGCGGAAACTTCTTGATTATGTCTGTCCCGCCAGATAAGGTTCCATTCCTAGGTGTGTGGATAGACGAAGGGATGTTTAACGATCGAGTTACTTGTGCCTTAGAGCCTAGCATCGGCTATTATGATTCGCTTGAAATGGCAGTAAGTAATGGGACTGCGCAATTGATACCTGCTAAAGCATCTTTTGAATGGCATTTAGAACTTTCCATTGGTCAAGGAGATTGGCGTGATGCCAAACTTGCTTTATAACCCTGTTCAACTGATAGCCCCTGTACTTGTTATGTGCACTTGAACATTAGTCTTTAACTTCACATCCTTGTATTTGTTCTTCCAGTCGATGGTTTTCCAAAGCTCAGGGTACTTTACTCTGAGCTTTCTTCCTATTCCAAGCGCATCGCAATTCGCTTCTAGCAATTGCTTTGCGACGCCCGTTGCTTGTTTATTTAGTACTGCAGACAATTCGTGATTTAGCTGTTCTCTATCGATTTTTTGGCCCAAACTGCTTGGGGAGCTACTAATCGCACCATATAGGTCAATCTTAACAGTGCTTTCGATTTCTTGCGTATTGGGATCAACAGAAACTTCGAAGGATCTCTTTAATTTCTTTACTTCAAAAACAATCAAAGTAGTCTCTGATTTGCTAGACTTGTTCGGTGCAGATCTCTGCCCAATTGGAATATCCAAGAAGGCATGTTTGTATAGCTTGTCTTTTAGAAGCAATAGGATGATACTTTCCTCACGAGATAAAGTCACACCAGTGAATTTGTCACCATCAAATAATCCGCTACTGTCAACGACTAAAGCTTTATTATTAATTCTACGAATCATGGGAACAACCATATCATTACCTGGATCCGTGATTTCACTCCATATCGAATAGATCGTTTGCTCAGGAACAATCGTCGAATGCACTGCGCCATCAATCAATTGTTTAATGCCAAAAGCAACAGGACCCTTTTCTATTTGTTTAAATGAGAGTATGTCAGAGGCTCTTCCCTTACTTATGATAATATACGATTTCAGATACCCTTTAGGATTCCGATATAAAAATTCTAGAATTGACATTAACCCTCCTTTCGCAAGATCTTCACCGATGATAACCACATGGTTCTTGCTTGCTTCAATGGTACCTGGAAGCATACTATCTAATGTGAGACCAAGATTGGAAACGGAATCCCCCGTTGCTTGCATGAGTTCATCCTTCACATCGAATTGTCCGCCACCTTTACTCTCCAAAATAACGGCTCTTATCGTTCCAAGGATTTGATTATCTTCCGCTTTATCAAGGCTTACGCCATTTATCATCTTTTTACTCGTTAAATATTGAATGTCCCAGCAGCCTGTGAGGACCATAGCGAGAAATCCTAAGCAAACCGTAAGAACAAGTTTTTTTCTCATGTTGACCCGACCTTTTTCATGTTTTTCCGCAAGAAGGACATCATCCATAACAGCATTGGAATCATGACGATCATAAATAGGTAGCCATATTCTAACCACTTACTGAAGGCATCATAATTTTCCATTGTTGAAAGAAAGGACGCTAATAGAAAGATAAGCGCCCCACTGCACAATACCATCCATCTATAAGTGTTTGGCGTTGTGGTTAGACTTTTACCGGCTATGCATAGATAAGACACAATGGTAGCCGTCATTGGAATAATCCAGATCGTTAGGAAGATCAGATCCAAGCGGTCAAACAATTGATAAGTTAACCCTTTGAAAATAAACAAAACAGGTTCATTCACTTGTGCTAACGCGATTGGACTAAATCCGATCAGGCAAAGGAAAACAAAGTACGTATAGAATAACGTAACAAAGACATTTGCTAAGGTGATGACACGGAGCAACCCTTTGGGGCTATGCCCAACTTGGGCAGAGAAATAAAGGATCACCTCAAAGCCTAACATAGAAAAAAAGGTGCTTTCACTTCCCTTGAAGATTTGCCAACTACTTGCTTGACCTACCGGCAAAATGTTCGTAAATTGTGTTTCGTTCGAAAAGTTTAAAAAACTAATCAAGAGCAGCAGGGCAAAAAGTACGGAACATAATAAGAAAAATCTACCAATGACGCGCAAATTTTCAATGGCTAGATAGACAGCTGTCCCTATGATGAGCAAAAGGAGTGCCCATCTTGGCGTAAGTGAGAGCATCCAAGTATTCACTAACTTCACATAGAGTGTACACGCATAACCCGCAATAACGATGAAAAAAGCATAGTAGATCAGGTTTAGTGCTTTACCAACATAGAATCCAAACACTCGAACTGTCATTTCACTCAAGGTCTGATTTGGAAATTTTTTGATTAGCTGCCAATATACGAAAAGTAATAGCTGTATAACAATCCCAGCCACTAGTACAGAGATCCAGGCATCCCCTTTAGCTGAACCCTGAATTTTCGAAGGCAAGGATAACAAGCCTATACCAATTTGTGTCTTAATGATCAAAAAAAACAAGTGAATTCTACTTATCGTAGGTTTCAAGGGCGCTTCCACCTCACGAAGAAGGAGTGTTTGGTGTTGCCAGGTTGTTTATTATTCCTCCATGTAGGGAGTCTTAGGAAAATATCTTTTAGCCTCCGTTTACCCGTAAAAGGACCAAATGGTTCAAAATAAGCGACCCCTAAAGTCTCTAACTTACAGAGATGTATAAAGATGATCATCATCATGATGGCGATTCCGAAGAAGCCAAATAAAGATGCGGCGAGCATGGTCGGAAACCCTAGAATTCTCAAACTGGTTCCTAGCTCATTTATAGGAGTTGCAAAAGAGGCAATCGCCGTCAATCCGATGACAACAATCATGGTGTGAGAAACCAAATGAGCTTCCACAACGGCCGTGCCTATGACTAATCCCCCGACAATTCCAATCGTTTGAGCGATGGGGGAGGGCAATCGGATCGAAGCTTCTTTCAGCAATTCAAGAATGATTTGCATGGTGATCGCTTCCAAAATCGGCGGTAATGGCACATAGGTTAATGAAACCTTAACAGAATATAAGATCCCGATCGGCAGCACTTCGGAATTGTAAGACACAGTTGCTATATAGATCGCGGGTAAAGAAATGGCCGAAATAAAACTAATTAAG
Organism: Paenibacillus sp. J31R30; assembly: GCF_059692115.1. NCBI lineage: Bacteria > Bacillati > Bacillota > Bacilli > Caryophanales > Paenibacillaceae > Paenibacillus > Paenibacillus sp. J31R30. Next base: position 1,158,396 of record NZ_JCAUAV010000002.1, read on the forward strand.
CGAATCCAACGAAAAAACGTCCCCGAGATCCAACGATTGTTATAATCATCGGGTGATTGATAAAAGGAAAAAAAAGTGACGGGAAGAACCAAAACACTCGGATTGCCGTCAACAACAATATTGATTTTTCCCTCCATCAAATAAGAAACAGCACGATCCGGCCTTTCGGTCTGAAGGGATTGAGGAAAAGGGGAAAACGGGTGCTCCTCGATCATTTCGTCAATATCCCCTGCGGAATATAAATAATCCAGATCAATCGACCTAATCCTTTTTTCGCATTCTTTAATAATCGTTGGATCAGCTAGGTTATCCATATAAATCATTGCGACTTTCGTATTCGTGACACTACCAATTGTGAAGTACTTCACCTTTAACTTAGGACTTTTAATTCGATTGCGTAGCAAATAAATATTTGTGCTTATGCTTTCAATAAAGCCTTCATGGGATCCCTGAATAACTTGTTCAGCTTTGGGTTCTTGGATATTACGGACATGTGATTGTGCGACTAGCATCATGTATGCGACTGGATCATTCTCCTGTACCATAATGCAAGAGCCATTTAGGAGATACTTCCCAATTTGAAGAACTTCATTCGACTGCTTGACTTCGATTGAAGTGACGATTTGTTCAACAACGCCTGAATTTGATTCCAGTAGTGGCTGAATGACACTAGTTTGAAGTAATTCTGCCTGTACAAGGGAGTCTATATAGATCAAAGCACACGCTTGATTATTAAATTCAAGATTATGCGTCTTCAGATCTTCTGTGTAGGATAAGTGTTCTTGGATCTGAGTAATTAGAAATTCGAGATCTCCAGGTTCCAATTCTATGGTAGAAGGCTCTGATTCCATGAGTGCGTGTCTAAGTTTATTGAATTTCATGTCATCATCACCCCTCCGGTACATATCATTACCTATTATTAACAAATAACCTCGTAATTATTTTTTGTTATTTCGGGAGTGTACTTGTCATAAGGATACGGGTGAGGCATTAGCCAATTGAAAATACTATTTATTTTATTTCATAAATCGTGTATGATTTAATATATAGAACTATCGAGCTAATTAAACATACAACCATTCTAGATATTGAGGTGAAAGATTTGAAAAAGACCTTAAGCCGCTATGTACTAACCGATGAAATCTATACCTTGATAAAGGAACGAATCCTTAACCATGAAATTGCTTCTGGCGGTAAAATCAATATTGACCAGCTAGCCCGCGATCTTGAAGTCAGTAACATTCCTATTCGAGAAGCGCTTACTAAATTAACGGCAGAAGGTTTGGTTAATACAGTGCCATTTAAAGGGATGTATGTGGCCGAAATGTCGCTGCAAGAGCTGGATGAAATGTTTGAAATTCGGATCGAATTGGAAGGCTTGGCAATTAAGAAAGCGGCCCCTCGAATACCGGATGACTCCATTGTGGAACTGGTGCAGGCGATGAAAAGTTGGTCTAGCAGGAAACCGACAGAAATCGAAGAACAAATTCAATTCATTGCCGAGATGAACGAAAGATTGCATGGTCTAATTCTGGAGCACTGTGACAACCAATCTTTGAACCAACTGATCCATTTATATATTGAAAAAATACAGAGATACTTATCCTTCATTCATAAAGAGATAGATCTGAAAGTAATTGAAGAAGAATGGTATGAACATAATCTCGTCGTAAGAGAGTTGGCGATTGGTAATTTTGAGGCAGCAGAAGAAGCTTTGCTACAGCATTTAAAACATTCGCATATTCGAACTAGAAATTTCTTTCTCTAAATTTTTTTTCGAAATAATCATACATGATATATGATATGTGAAAATGGAGGCAAAGATAATGAACCTACAAGGTAAGGTAGCCATTGTAACGGGAGGCGGCTCAGGTATTGGCGAAGCGATTGTCCGCTTGTTCGCGGATCAAGGCGCAGCGGTCATTATCGCCGATTGGAATGAGCAGGGAGCCTCGCGGCTTGCAGAGGAATTAACATCTTCCGGACATGGAGTCGTGGCGGTGAAAACAGATGTTTCCAGTAATGCGGATGTCCAATTACTTATCCAAGAAACCGTAGGTCGATTTGGACAGCTAGACATTCTCGTCAATAATGCAGCTGTAATTTTACCCAAGTTTCTGGAAGAAGTGGAGGAAGAAGAGTGGGATCGACTTTTCAATATTAATTTGAAGAGTGTGTATTTAATGATTAAGCACTCACTCCCTCAATTAAAGAAAAGTCGCGGGGCGATCGTCAACATGGCTTCTCTCAATGGCTTGGTAGGGCAGAAGATGAACCCCGTATATGCGGCAACGAAAGGCGGAGTCGTCGCCATGACCAAGGCATTAGCCTTGGACTATGCGCCGGATGGCGTCAGAGTGAATTGCATATGTCCGGCTGGGGTCTCTACTCCCTTGCTGCAGCATTGGATTCAAGAGCAGGATGATCCGATTGCGACGATCCAGATTTTGAATGATATGCATCCCATTGGCCGACCGGCAACGTCGGAAGAAATTGCTCAAGCTGCGTTGTTTCTTGCAAGCGCTCAATCCGGTTTCATTACAGGTGTTGCTCTTCCCGTCGATGGCGGAGCTTCGCTTGGTTATTAATACATGGTGCAATTATTCATATTAGGGAGATGGATTAGATGAAGATTACAAAAGTAGAAAGTTTTGTTTTGCATGTGCCGATTACCCCGCCGATTACAGATGCTATCAATATTGCAACACACTGGGGATTGGCCGGTGTTCGTATCTTCACGGATGAAGGTTTCGTTGGTTACGGTTACACAGGTACCTGTGCCCATGGGGACGATATGATCGTCGATACAATCGATAAATATTATGCTCCGCTTTTGGTGGGGAGAGATCCGTTTATGGTAAGAGAGCTGTGGAATGACATGCGTTTTGGCAAAATGCACTGGATCGGCAGATCCGGCGTTACGCACATGGCACTTGCAGCTGTAGATATTGCGATTTGGGACATTATGGCGAAAGCTTGCAATAAGCCGCTATGGCAGTTCCTTGGCGGTGCTAAATCGCAACCGATCAAAGCCTATAATACAAATGGTGGTTGGTTGAACTGGTCCGAAGAGCGTCTGGTTAAAGATTGTGCGGAAATTGTTGAGTCAGGCTTTACGGGTGTTAAAATCAAAGTCGGTAAACCGGATTCGCGCGAGGATTATGCTCGTTGTAAGGCTGTACGAAAAGCGATCGGCGACGATGTCATTTTCATGATTGACGTCAATCAACAATGGAATATCAATACCGCTATGACGTGGGGCAAAAAGTTGGAAGAATTCGATCTGTTCTGGTTAGAAGAGCCACTGAATCCAGATGACATTATGGGGCACAAAAAGCTTGCTGACGAGCTAAACGTTCCTATTGCGTTAGGGGAGCATGTCTATAACAAATATGCGTTTAGAGATTATATCCACCAAGGCGCCATCGAATATTGCCAAGTTGACGTAACGCGTGTTGGAGGTATTACAGAATGGCTGCAAGTAGCAGGTTTAGCGGCTTCCTACGATGTACCGATCTGTCCGCACGTGGGTGATATGGGTCAAATCCATCTACATCTAGTTGCATCTACACCAGGTGCTATAATGCTTGAGTATATCCCATGGATTCGTCACATTTTTGAAGAGCCAGCTACGGTGGTCAATGGGCACTATGTGCTGCCTCAAATGCCGGGCGCTTCCACGACGATTCTTCCAAAGTATTTCCAAGAATATCGGGTACGATAAAGCGTGGCTTTATTTTATTAGTAAAAGGATAGTCCCTAAGCATGTTCAAAGGGCTGTCTTTTTACTTTTTTTGCATAAGTAGCAAGTTACTTTGCCATTCAAAACGAATAGTCACACAACAATTGGATAAAATAACCTGTGAAACTGGGGGGATTGCAATTGGCACAAATCACAGATATCCAAATGGGGCAGGGGTTGGAAAATGATTTGCAACAGATCCAAGCCATTTGCACCATGCAAGACTTCCAAGTCAGAAGGATGCATAACGTGTATGGCTGCTACATCGATTCTTTGGTATCTAGAGAAGAAATAGATAAGAAAATTTGGCAATTTATACACAGTGAGGCAGAGACACGTGAGGAGATTCTTTTGATCAGCGAAAGCTATGAGAAGAAGGAATTACCCGATTTGTCATCTTGTATTGAGAAAATCTTGGATGGTTGGACAGTTCTGCTGTTTGAACAAGGCCATCCAATTGGAATAAATACCTACAAAGTGGACCAACGTCCAATATCCACATCGTTGAATGAGAACACGATCCAAGGTTCTCAAGAAAACTTTGTGGAATCCTATAATACGAACGTGAGTGTTATCAGGAAAAATATTAAGTCAACTAAGCTGCAATTGGAGAAATTGCAAATTGGAGAACATTCCCAAACGACGATTGCCATCATGTGGATGGACGGATATGCGGAGGAGTCACAGGTTTCGGAGTTCAGAAGCCGTATTGAACAAGTTGATGTTGATGTGATTGATAGTGCAGTTCTGACGGAAAGTATCTCGGATCAACCTTACGCCGTATTTCCAACTTATGTGACCACGTCATTACCGCAAAAAGCCATCTCCAGCTTAATGCAAGGGAAAATCCTTGCGATTGTGGATGGTTCTCCTCAAGTAGTCGTTGCACCAAGCACCTTTTGGGACTTTTTAGACGAGCCTGACGATTACGCTAGTAGTTGGTTTTTTAATACAATCATTCGTGTTCTGCGGCTGTTCTCTCTGGTGTTAGCCATTATGGCTACGCCTATTTACGTATATGTAACAACATTTCATTATCAACTACTACCTTTGAATTTAGTGATTCCAATGCTGGAGCAACGTTCCAAGATACCTAATTCCCCCTTATGGGAGGCTTTCATCATAACCTTGATTTTAGATCTGCTGCGGGAAGCCGTGGCGCGATTACCTGTCAAAATCGGGCAGACGATTGGTATCGTTGGAGGTATTGTGATTGGACAGGCAGCGGTAGAAGCTCACATGACGAGTTATTACTTGATCATCTTAGCCTCTGCGGCAGCCGTAGCGTCCTTTACGATTCCAGCTTACATGATGACGAATTCGTTTTGGGCAATTCGCTATGGAATGCTGCTCCTCTCTGGTATCAGTGGACTATTAGGGGCATTCGTTGTTTTCTCCATGATTATGATTCATATGCTTAATCTTAAATCATTAGGGACTCCTTATCTGTATCCATTGGCGCCTTTAAGGGTGATACAACTGAAGTCCATCTTGTTTCGATTTCCTAGAATTTACTTCAACCCTATGTCTAAACATGCCCATCCCGATCAGAAAAGAGAGAATAATGAATGAAGTGGTCAAACCAGAAAGCAGAGTTGAAAGTAGATAAAAGCACGCTTTTTTTTGTGATGATTACTGTGCAATTTGGATTTGGAATCTTTCATTTGCCAGCTATATTGGCAAGCGATGTCGATAATGAGGGCTGGCTGATAATTGCCTTCACGTCTTTCTTGATTCAGCTATTTATTTATTTGGCTATTGTTACGATTAGACGAAATAGCGATATGCACTGGTTTGACATTGGAAGAAAGTTATTTGGGAGAGTGGGAGGTAAGCTATTCGCGGCTGTATTTGTTCTCTATTTCTTTTTCTTCTCGGTCATCCTAATGAGACATTATTTAGGTCTCCTTCATGATTACTTGTTTCCAAGAACATCAAACCTATTTTTATGCATGCTTCTTATCATACCGATTCTGTACTTGTTAGCTGGAGGAATATCCATCATTTCTCGATTTACCATCATCGTTTTTATAACGGGTATTTGGATCATATTTCCTTCGATTCAGCCAACAAAGGCCATTGAACCGGTCTTTTTAATGCCAATCATGTACTTGGGTGGACCGAGCTATTTACATGCAATGTACAATATTGGTTCCTCACTTCTTGGCATGAGTGTCTTCCTGTTTCTATTTCCCTTAATTAATGATAAATCCAAAGCCTTTGTCCATATTTCATACGGGCACTGGACGGTAACCTTGGTCTATGTCTTAATCAATTTGATCGTAACGGGAACGATAGGCTATGAATTTGCCAGGGAGAACTTCTATCCTGCCCTTAATATATTTCAGGTTTCAGAATTTGCCATTTTTGAAAGACCCGAAATTATTCTTGTGGCTCAGTGGTCCCTCGCGATCATCATATTGACAGCTATGTACCTCTGGATTTCCGAGCTTGGTATTCGATTTATGAGTCCCCAAATAAAGGCGAAGCTCCCCGTCATTCTCTCTGTTGGATTGATATGCGGTGTACTCATTCTACCTAGGGAATACATAAGCTTAGAACCCTATTATCAGATGATGCAAGGAATAGGCGTTTGTTTAATTTATTCAACGATCCTATTGCTTTGGTTTCTTACCATCATCCGAAAGGTGGGGAAGTAACGAGTGTTAGTAAGAATTGCCGTTGTCATGGGATTTTTACTCGTATTAGTCGGATGTGGAACAGCTGGAACAGCTGTTGATAAGAAGATTATCGACGATCAATCGCTTATTTTAGCTATGGCTTTTGATCAATCAGAAGCCAAGAAGATAACGGTTACGAGCAGCTTGCCTAATCCTGTATATGGCGCTCAAGAAAAAGTGGAAGTCATAAGCGCAAATATAAAAGGTATGAATGATGCATGGGAGCAGTTTCGTTTGAAGTCAGGTAAGTATGGTGTGGTTGCCGGTCAATGTAAGCTCATTCTAATCAGTGAGGACTTGGCTAAATCGGGTATTACGCCGATTATTACGCCACTTTTTGGGGATCCCAGTGTTAATCCTACTTTGTATGTGGTTGTTACCAAAGGAAAAGCCTCAGCTTATTTGGAAGCTAGCTTCAAAGATAAAATGATTACACCGATGTATCTGTATGGTTTAATTTTATCGGAAGAAAGACCTCCTAAATCGGGAGGTGCCCGGTTAAATACCATCATGGCAGAGAGGCATGTGACTGGGGTAGATGCGGTTGTGCCCATTCTTCAATTAAATGAGAAGGACATCAACATAGCAGGTTTGGCTGTGATCCGGGATGGGAAAATGGTGGGGTCAATCGAGAAATCGTTGATTCCCTATTATTATTTACTCAGGGGAGTCAATTATAACAATAGCATGACCATGTATGTAAACTCAGAAGATAAAGAGGAGTTAACAAGTATCTCTTATGTACAGAATAAACGTACCTTAAATTTTGATCCCCAAAAACCGGATCATGTCCGCTTTGATATTAAGGTCAGAGGACAACTATTTGAGCATAATGGGTATCAGCTAGACATTAAAGCGGATCTGGATACGGCCAAGAAAAAAATGGAAACGTATATTAAAAAGCATTGTGAAAAAGTCATACTTCAACTTCAGGATATGGAAGCAGATCCAATTGGATTAGGGTTATTCTATAGGGCTAGGTTTGCACCGAAAACCTGGACGGAGCCATGGTGGCGAACGCAATATGCGAAGATGCAATTTGACTTTGATATCGCCGTCCAAGTCAACGAAATCGGCTTACTGAAATAATGAAAAATGGAAAGTAGGAGGACGATGAACAATTGGTTATTTAACCATATTTTATTGAGTAAATATTTTTGGTTGGCTATGGTTGGAATTATCATATCGCTGGGAATTGGATTCGCACATCTTCTTAACAGACGATTAGAGAAACAAATAAAAAGGCTTTTAGATGATTGAAAAAATATGGATAGAGCAGTGACAACGCCGAAGGAGGGTTCATGAAGAACCTTCCTTTTTTGGCATGTTCGACTGGAAAAAAGAGTAACTATTACCACCTCTTTAGCGTATCTATTCTAGAGGGAGGCGAACAAAATGAATCTATACTTTCGGGATAAATTTTTTAGTGCGGGTGAAACGGAGATTCTGGGCGAGAAGGAAGAAAACGTCGGTCGTCTTGATTTGAAGAGCACTTTTGGCTCTGCGATCGATGTGTATGGACAGAACGGCCAGTTGCTGTGCAGAGGAAGCTTTCCGTTTTTCTCAGGAAAATGGGAGGTTACCGATGTCGACGGCGAGGTGTTAGGCGTGTTGCGAAGCAGATTTGCCTTTTTCACCAAGAAATTCACATATGAAACTGAAGGTCGAGGCAGCTACGAGATCATCTCTCCTGCATTTTCAAAGGAATATGAAATCGCTGATGAATCATCCGGTGCGATGGTTGCTCGTTTCGAACAAGTAAACGGCTGGTTTTCTTCTGGTGCATTCCTACTGAGTAATCAATCTGCACAGTTAGATACCTATGAGCTTGTGGCTGTAAGTCATGGGTATGCACGCGATTCAGAAAAGGCAGCGTAATTCAACATGAATAAGGAGGAGGCAGAGATTAGTGTGCAATTGATTGATAATAAGGAGTTCATCACTTCCGAAGATGAGCTTCGATCCATTCTCGGCTACCCAAGTGCACTTGTTGAAAATAAGGTTATTTCCCATATAGATCAACATTGCAGGGAGTTTATTTCTAAGTCACCTTTCATATTTATTTCAACCTCTGATGCTGCAGGTAAATGTGATGTATCGCCACGAGGGGATTCGGCTGGATTCGTGCAAGTCATTGATGACCAATATCTAGTAATTCCAGATCGGCCAGGGAATAAGAAAATAGATTCCTTTCGAAATATCATTTCCAATCCGCAGATTGGAATGGTATTTCTAATTCCAGGATTAGGAGAAACCTTACGAATAAATGGTCGTGCTTTTATCACGAAAGATCAAAAGTTGTTGCAAACAATGAGTGTTAATGGCGTTTCTCCATTTACTAGGAATCGTTGTGGCTGTTGAAGAGTGTTTTCTCCATTGTGCCAAAGCTTTTAAGCGTTCAAGGATATGGGATCATACAACTTGGCTGCCTAAGAATAATTTGCCTTCCCCTTCTCAAATCATATCTGATCATGCAAAACTTGAAGGTATGACCGCTGAGGTCATTGCAGCTCGATTAGCTGAAGGATATGCCAAGAGGCTCTATTAGTCATTCTCCGCAATTCTTGAATATGACTAGGCAATGTGTGACAATGGTAGAGGTACACAATAGAACTTACAAAGTGAAAGAGCCTTGAAGGAGGATTTATCTTATTATGAAAACGATGAAGCTGGGAACCAGCACATTAGAAGTTCCTGTGATTGCAGTAGGTTGTATGAGAATTAACTCGTTGGACAAGATCGAGGCTGAACGTTTCGTCCAAGGGGCCATGGATATAGGGGCCAATTTCTTTGACCATGCGGATATTTACGGTGGTGGTACTTGTGAGGAAATTTTCGCTGATGCTATCCATATGAATGATGATGTACGCGAAAAGATCATTCTGCAATCCAAATGCGGTATTCGCAAAGGAATGTTCGACTTCTCCAAAGAGCATATTTTGGAATCCGTGGACAACATTTTGAAAAGGCTCAAAACGGATTACTTAGATATTTTACTTTTGCACCGCCCAGATGCTTTAGTGGAGCCCGATGAGGTCGCTGAAGCGTTTGATCTACTGGAAAGCACGGGGAAAGTCAGACACTTTGGTGTTTCCAATCAGACTCCCCTACAAATTCAACTATTGAAGAAATCAGTGAAGCAGCCGCTTGTAGCGAATCAATTGCAATTAAGCATCACCAACGCTACGATGATTTCGAATGGTATGAATGTGAATATGCTGAATGATTCTGCAGTTGACCGTGATGGCGGCATTCTTGATTATTGCCGTTTGAACGATATCACGATACAACCTTGGTCGCCTTTCCAGTACGGATTCTTCGAAGGCGTATTTCTTGGCAACGAGAAGTTCCCCGAATTGAATCTCAAGATTGATGAAATCGCGGCGAAATATGAAGTGTCCAATACGACAATTGCAATTGCATGGATTTTGCGTCATCCGGCACGGATGCAGCCAGTTACAGGAACAATGAATATCAATCGATTGATCGATTGCGCTAAAGCCGGCGATATTCAGTTGACTCGTCAGGAATGGTACGAAATTTATCGTGCGGCAGGGAATGTGCTGCCATAGAGCTAGACATACAAAGAAGAAGCCCGATAGGTGGGCTTCTTCTTTTCTATTTCACATACATAGGCGACTGATTGGCAATCGCCTCAAGTACCGTTCGCACGTATTCATCAATACTAAACCATCTCGTATCGATGCTAACACTAGCTTTATTTTCAACCATGTCAATGGCTTCTCTTGGATTCAGCAGATCATATCTCGGGTTGTACATTTCGGTGAATGGAGGCAGATCAGGTCGTCCCTTGGGAGCAATCGGTGTGGCGCCTAAGAGCTGCGCTTCATAGAGAGCCAAGGTGAGACTACCGCCAATCGTGACGGATACAGCAGCAGTTGCCTTCGATAAGAGTTGATAATATTCAGCATGCGGGAGTCTGCCCACTTCAATGCCTAACTCTTTCCACATCGCGACTGGATAATGAGACAGCGGCGTAATCGGCGATGCGATAACCACTCTGTAGCCTAGCTCCATAAATTCAAACGACAAGCGTACAGAAAGGTAAGGTTGATAGAATTCATTCATTCGACCTGGGAATACAATGAGCTTCTCGCGTTCATTCGAAGCTGTAATTCCGTTCAAGGTCGCATTCACATAGTCATGGTCATAGGGAAAGCCTGCTGCGATGACTTCGACTTGTGATCCTGGAGGCAGGCAGCGTTTCCCCCACGGTACCATGCTTGGATTGGTATAGAAAATGGCTTTCAAGGATGGATGTTGAAAGATCCATAACGAATCTAAATCTAGTACATTGGTGAAGGGATTCCAGACATCATGCTCTTGAATATAAAGCTGCTCAGGAACAGGATCTGCTTCTTTAATTAGATCAAATAACGTGTATCGTGTTATTAAGACTGGATGTTGAGGGTCTGTGGGTAGATCAGAGGAAAAGGTATACGGAACTCCCGCGGAATCAAGTCCTTTTCTTAAACCACTGAGATAATTGGGATACCACGCTGTTTGATCTTTGTCGTCCACGAGTACATGTAACATAATGATAAGGCCTCCATCCGGGGGATGTAATCTTTTCTTGAACAGGTATATGCAAAATATATCATATTTTGTCGGAAAGAGCATATCTTACATCAAGTGTTATGTGGTATAGTAAAGAATAGTAAACGCAGGACGGGGCAGAAGCAAATGATAGCTGCAAAAGAATACATATTTAACGAATCGGGCAGTGTCCATCACGCCATTCCACATGAACGAGAAGTTATCTATGTGGGTCGCAATGGTCAACAGGTGGAACGGATCCGAGTATGTTTAGATGATCAAATAACCAGCTATATTTATAAGCCCTTAACGAACTATCCTTCGATGGGAAGAGAACTGTGGGTGCAAGAAAATATTAGCTTCCGAATTCCCAAGGTGCATATGCCCAAGATCTCTTATTTTTCAAGCGCGAAGGAGCCCGAGAACTATTGGATCGTCTTCGAAGATCTTGGTGAGTTAACTCATACGTTTAGCATGGATATCATGAAAAAAACAGCAGCCTACATGCCCCATTGGCATCTCTTGCCTACTCATCTTGTACCGAAAGAATTTAAAGGTCACACGCCGCACACCCAAGAGATTCAAGGTTTTATTCTGTCTATGGCTGAGCAAATGAAAGATGTACTTCGTAGTCTTGGATTTTCTTTAGCTAACATCGATTTTATTTACCGAGAAGTTATTCTCCAACCTCAAGTTGAATCCGAAACGGTTATTTCACATGGCGATTTATATCCGTTAAACATAGCAGAAGTAAATCAGAGTCTTTATATTTTCGACTGGGAATATATCCATAAGAATAGTGTGTTCTGGGATCTGTACACCTTGATGGACATCACCAGCCCCCAATATTGGAGACCAGCCATGCATCGGGCAGCACGCTTAGACATTCTGAACACATACATCTCTGTTCGTCATAGCATGGGTAAGCCAACCCCGATGAATTTTATAACAAATTATCACAGATATAGTGCCTTGCATGCGATATGGCTGCTTCTTTTAATTGAAGATGATCTGGTACAAGAAAAGTTCGCGAAATCGGCACTCGAGTTGCAAAAACAAGAAACAAGTGAGATTTTACGAAGCGTTCTAAGTCATCTGATGATCTAAACGCAAGATTATCCAATATCTGTGTCGAAATTAAACTGCAAAATTCGACAAAATTGCTTTATAATGAAGTAACTACATGAATTTTGAGGGAGATCGTAAGCATGTTTGCATCATTGGATAAATTCCCGCTTAAAACAATCTTAATCTTTTTAATCGCCATCATAAGTATGAATATTACGTATTTTCAACACTCCAAAATTCTGCTAAATAACCATCAACAAGAGAAAATCAATCTTGTAACTTCTACGATTTCGTCGGAGCTGGATAAACAGAATGAAGTCGAAGCTACATACGATGAGATGCTTGCTCATGATCTTAGAACAACTTCGTTAGTTATACAGAAGTCTTTGGATCCAGATTTTCATAATGTCACGAATGAGCAGCTCATTGAATTAAGTAATAAGCTGAATTTAGCCGGCATTACGTTATTTGAGCGAAGAGGCGATGATTTTATTGGCGTGAGATCTTCAGATCCCAAAGAAATCAATGTCAGTTCCAAGACGTGGGGCATTGTATATTCAGCGCAATTGCAATTAACCGACATGAAAACCGTTGATGTAGGTACGGGCTTAACGCTCGACCATTTTTGGAGCGGGCCCATAGATACAGCCTCTACAGATGAATCCAACATTAGAAAATGGGGGGAGTATTACGACGGGACCACCAATTATATTATTAATCCTTATGTAAACGTATCCAGTAGTCTTGCCCATTATCGGGAAAAAGTAGGCGTGGATGTCAGTATTCAGGAGCTACTAGACAATAACCAAGGAAATCTGCTGGAAATTGGCGTCTTGAATCCGGAGAAAATTTTCGATAAAGGACCTACACCTTATGATAGAGGTGGTTTTTATTCGGAAAGGCTCGTTGTCGGCGGTTCTTATGTGTATAGAGATGCTACGGAAGAGATGCGAATTCGAGAAGCCATCGATCACAATAAAACCGTTGTGTACAATGTCATGATTAATGGGAAAAATGTATTAAAAAGCTTTACACCGATTGTAACTTCCAATCTGAAGTACAAGAAGGATGATTTCACGAAAGTGGTCATGGTCGCAACCGATTACAGCCAAATTCAGAAAACATTAAATCAGCAATTTCGTGAAGTTTTCATCTTCATGAGCATTGTAACCGTGTTGGTTTGTCTAGTTATCATCGTTCTCTTCTCCATTACCCGGAAAAAGAATGAAGGAGCCGTTAAGACAGTTCAAGATGTCTACTTAGAGAACATCAATTCTATTGTTCAGTCGATTAAGGAACAGCGTCATGACATCATCAACCATATTACGACCATCTCGTGGATGATCAAATTAAAGAAATTTGAAAGCTTGCAAGAATATATCGATCCATTGATCCAGGAAGCTAAAATGATGGATAACAAAATTAAAGCTGTTGAAATTAATATTCCAGCATTAAGCGGAATTATCCAAGCCAAGCTAGCGCAATCCGAAGTGCATAACATTGACATGCAGGTTGAGTTCAAAAATATGGAAAACCTGCGACTGACGACGATTAAGACCACGGATCTGGTGCGCATCTTGAGTAATTTAATTGATAATGCGTTTGACGCGACGATCGAGCTTCCCGTCACGGAACGAAAAGTTACGATCGAAGGAACAGTTCAGGGCAACCAACTCATTATTAAGGTGCTGAATACCTGCAACCCGGTGAGTCCAGAGATTTCTACCAAAATATTTGAATCTGGGTTCTCCACCAAGTCAAATAAGAAAAATAAAGGTTTAGGACTTCATATCATCAAACAGTTAATTGAACGGTATAGAGGAAGCATTGATTTTACTATGCAAGAAGCTGGTGTTACGTTCGCAATCGTTATTCCATTAAAACACGAAAAATAAATATTTTGAATGTATAAGATTTCCTTACACTCCACATCATAAGAGTACACCACGAGAAGGAGTGATTTACGAATGGCTAACAACAACACATTGCTAGTTCCACAAGCTAAGGCCGCTTTAAATCAATTGAAGTATGAAGTTGCACAAGAGCTGGGAATTTCACTGCAACCGAATGGTTACAATGGAAATCTCTTGACTCGCGATGCGGGTTCAATCGGTGGTACAATCACGAAGCGGCTGGTTCAAATCGCTGAACAACAGCTGCAAGGCTTCAAACGCTAAAATATTTGGAAATAGTCGCAAGTACCAAAAGACTACAATCACTCTTCCTACTCGGGTGAATGCAGTCTTTTTTTCTTTACAATTCCAGCAGTTTGAGGAATCATGTAATTTAGGACTATTTCAAGGTGAGAGGAAATGTAATCATGATTTTACCAGGGATTGTATCGGTGACATTTCGTGACAAGACAGCAGAGGAGATTCTTCTAGCTAGCAGTGCCTGTGGATTGAAAGCGATTGAATGGTCGGAAAATGCGCATGTGCATCCTGGGGATGAAGAAGGAGCAGCGCAACTTTACCGAAGGACAATTGAGCATGGCATGCAGGTTGCAGCATATGGTTCGTATTTTAAGTTGTCTGAGCACGAGCATCCAGAGCTAACTTTTCGAGCGAGCCTGATTGCAGCGAAAGCTTTGCAGGCGCCGATCATTCGCGTATGGGCAGGGACACTTTCGTCTTCGGAAGCAAAATCTGACTATCGTGCGCGGCTTGCAAAGGAAGCCAAACTTATATCTGAAATGGCGGCAGGAGAAGGCATTCAAGTAGCATTAGAATGGCACAGGGGAACCTTAACAGATACGAATGAATCAGCTATGCAACTTCTTGATCAAGCAGATCATTCGAATCTGTACTGTTTGTGGCAGCCAACACCAGAGCTTACCGTGAAAGCTCGCTGTGAGGGACTTCGTGAATTAGCTGCACGAGAAAAGCTGTTAAACATACATACGTATTATTGGAATGGAAACGTACGCAGACCGTTTTCGGAGGGGATCAACGAGTGGCGCCAGTATCTCGCACAGATCGATACGCATGAAGCACGCTACATGCTTATGGAATTCGTGATGGATAGTACATTTGAACAATTGCGTTCAGATGCCATCGTGTTGAAGCAATTATTAGATGAATTATCCTAAATAAGTCATGTCCATGAACGGAGTACGCGAGCAGCGTGCTCCGTTTTGTCATATTCACATACATCCTTAACATTTAGGATTGAAGATAACTAACAATTATAGACTAAAGTGAATGTATCGATAATTACTACGGTTTCACGAGGGCTGAATAGGGGAGAGAAGTATGACACAGAACTTGCAAAATTTATTGCTCGATAGTGTTAGGGTTTCGATTGGCAACATGATTCCACAATCGTTAGATCAAGCTGAAGTAAATGCAAGCAATGAACCGATCAGCAAGGACGAAATTGGTGTCTCCATCAATTTTACGAACAGCGAATACAGTATGATTTTAGACGGACAGCGTGTCGTGTTTAGCCGCATGAGCGAAGCGATATTTGGGATGTACATGGAAGGGGAAATGCTCGATAGCTGTGTTAGTGAAATTGCTAACATTATTGCGGGCGGGACCACAACGATCTTAGGTGAGCAAGGTGTTTCTCTGGATATTACGACGCCATCTTTGCTGCAGGATAATTTTCATTTCAATGAACAAGCCAACAAGCTGACGTTGCCGATTTCGATTGATACGGTTGGCGATATCCGAGTGGTCTTACTTAAGGATCTTTGATAAGAGGAGTGATAGAAGATGGCGAAAATTTTAATCGTAGATGATGCAGCATTCATGCGAATGATGCTGAAGGATATTCTAACCAAAGGCGGTCACGACGTTATTGGTGAAGCGGAGAATGGTCTGGTTGCCGTACAGAAGTACCAGGAGCTCAAGCCGGATATTGTAACGATGGATATCACAATGCCGGAGATGGAAGGCGTAGAAGCCGTGAAAGAAATTAGGAAAAAGGATTCGAATGCCAAAATTGTCATGTGCTCTGCAATGGGGCAGCAAGGCATGGTCGTTCAAGCGATTCAAGCTGGAGCAAAAGATTTCATTGTAAAGCCATTTCAAGGCGATCGCGTATTGGATGCTATCCGCCGAGCCATATAACCCATAACCCAAACGCTCATCACCTTGCTTCTAAAAGCCAGAGGATGGGCGTTTCTTCATGTCATCGATCGCGTAGGTATAATGGCTCATTTATTCTCCAGCTTACATGAGTATAAAGATGTGATTGTTAAATTTACACGATAAAAAGTAGGTATTTTTTCGTCGTTTTTCCCAATAATTTGTCATAATCATTAGCTAATTATTAGCAAAAAACATGATTAGCTAAAATCCTAAACAGAAGTTTCACAACAATTACTAGATAAGATAAGAATGTATAAAAGTTACAAACAACTTTGATATGGAATTGCGAGGAACGACAACGATGAATCTAATCCACTACTATCGCGAGCAATTTCTCGAATTAGTATCACAATTCGAGCCTAATTGGGAGGAGGAACCATTTTATAGATTTGGTTTTCGATGGAATTCGTTTACAGCGAACATGTATAAAGAATCCTTCCAGATGACGCAAATGCAGGGTGAACCATTATACATCATGTATGCGATTGAACTGCCTGAGAGATACAAAAACACCAATATAAGTGAAGTTGTTAGAAATGTGTCCTCCTCCTACGAGCTATCGATGTACTTTTTTTCGGATAAAATTCTCCTAACGTCCTGTGTGTCCATTGAAAATTTGCAACAAACATAGTTAGGTTTTTTAAATCAAGCACGTGGGGAAATCATTGATCTTGTGTTCTCAGCCATTCAATTAAAAGATATGTAGCCAATTATTAGGGGGATTTAATGATGAAAGCAACAATTAAAACGAAATTATTAGCAGGCTTTATTCTCGTGCTAGCTCTAACGTTTACAGTTGGTTTAGTGGCTATTCTAAGTATGAACTCGATACAAAAGTCAGCTGTTAATGTGCAAGGGAATTGGCTTCCTAGTATTCTCAAAATTAATAAAATTCAAAATGACTTTAGTGAAGTTAGAGTCATGTATCATCAAATCATCATTGAGAATGAACCCGATAAAATTGCTTCCGTGCAAGCGAACATTTTAAAAAGCAAAGAAGCTGCTGTACAAGGATTGAAAAGCTATGCTGAATTCGTAAACTCGGCAGAAGAAAAGGCCATCTATGATGGTATCTTAGCCTCCATGACAACCTATATGAACCAAGCCGACACGATTATTCAACTGGCAAGTAAGAATGAAGATAAGCAAGCATACGATGTGATAACGCAAGTTCGACCAGTACGTACACAAGTATCAGATTTCTTCGACAAGTGGATTACTTATAATGACGTTGGCTCCAAGGCTGAGGTTAATACGGCTGTTGAGCAAAATAAATCCGGAACGACCATGATTCTTATTTTCGGTATATTGGCAATCATTATTGGCATTACTGTAGCGCTATATTTGTCTGGCACAATATCCAAAACGGTTCAGTCCCTGCTGGCTGTTGTAAGGAAAGCTTCGGAAGGTGACTTGAGAGAGAAAGCAACTACGAAATCGAAAGATGAGCTTGGGGCTTTAGCCGATTCATTTAACGACATGTTGGAAAACTTGCGCGTACTTATTAGCAGAACAGTATCATCCTCACAAAATGTAGCGGCAGCGGCGGAAGAGATTTCTGCAACCACAGAGCAAATTGCCAGAGGAAGCATGCATCAAGCGGAGTCAACCCAAACCGTAAACAGCCTATTTAAAGAGCTATCACTTGCCATTGATTCAGTAGCACAGAACGCAGAAGTCGTTGCTGAACTTTCCGAGCAAACGAGAAATGGCGCCAAAGAAGGCGGTATCGCGGTACAAGCGTCCATTAATTCCATGGGGAATGTTTCGAAGCAGATGTCTTTGCTAGAACAAGACGCACAAAAGATTGGCCAGATTATTGAGGTTATTGATGATATCGCAGACCAAACGAATCTATTAGCACTCAACGCAGCAATCGAAGCGGCAAGAGCAGGAGAGCAAGGCAGAGGCTTCGCAGTTGTGGCTGAGGAAGTAAGAAAGCTGGCAGAACGCAGCGGTGAAGCGACGAAGCAAATTGCTATCATTATTAAAGGCATGCAAACGAATACGGATTTGAGTGTCAAAGCAGTTTCAGAAGCAGCTGATCTATCGGAACGCACAGGGATTCAGTTCGATAATATCGTCCGCATGGTTGCGAATACAGCACAGCAAGTAACCGAAATTGCTGCCGCTAGCGAGCAACAGTCCGCTCAATCGGAAGAAGTCCTAAGCTTTATTCAAAATATTGCTTCTGTCAGCCAAGAGTCTGCAGCGGCTGCAGAAGAAACGGCGAGCTCTTCCCATTCATTAGCTTCATTAGCAGATGATTTGAATCAATCTGTTTCGAATTTCAAAGTGTGAGAGGGCAGGGTTGAACATGACAACGACGGTAACTCCTTTATATGTTGAATGTCAAATCCAACACGAGCAATACGCGTTCTCTATCTCGTATATCCAAGAAATCATAAAGATGCATGAGATTACGGTGCTTCCGGGGAATAAGAAGAATTTACGTGGTGTCATTAATTTGCGCGGCATCATCATTCCAATCTATTGTTTACGTTCCATGCTGCAAATTAGACCGATTGTGGATACGAAGCATACGCGCATAATGATCGTACATCTCGCTGGTAAAACACTGGGTCTAGTTGTAGATTGTGTCAGCCGAGTGGTTGGGTTCACGGAAGTAAAGCCTGTTTCAGAGGAATTTGGTCAACAGGGCAGCATTTTTCTACAAGCTATTGGTGAAATTGACGGCAGCTTCGTAGGGATATTGGATATTCAAGAGCTTTTTCTCCAGGAGGTGAGAGGCAATGAGTGATTTTCAAATGGAAGTATACATGGGTGTATTTCTGGATGAATTGAGTGAACAGCTGCTTCTCCTGGATAAAAGTTTACTAGAGCTTGAGGAGAACGGAAGTAAGCCAGAAACGATTCAAACGATATTTCGGATTGCTCATACACTCAAAGGCTCCGCAGCTGCTATGGGGTTTGAGAAGCTGAAAGAGATGATGCATAAACTGGAAAATATTTTTGATCACCTCCGCAACAATCGGATTCAAGTTACAACTGAACTCATGAATGTATTGTTCCAAAGTATTGATTATATGAAGCAACAGAGAGAATTGTTTTTAAAAGGCAATTATGAAGAGCAAGCCGTGGAACATTTGGTAGTCATTCTGGAGCAGTTGTCGCATCCAGATCGCACGGCTCCCGTTGCTGCACCAGTGGTTGTACCTACGATAATAACAGAGCCTACGTTAGTATCTGTTCGCATCTTAATTGAACCAGGATCCGTGATGAAGGCAGTCAGAGCGGTGCTTGTGCTTCGTGAACTGCAGGAACTGGGTGATGTCGTATCGACGCAGCCGAGCTTCAATGCCTCCAGTAAAGATGAGGATTTAGAAGCGCCTATTCATTTCCTAGTTTCAACGGAAATGGATTGCAACGTGATCCAAGAGAGAATCAATCGGATCTCGCAGTTGGCAGAGGTGATTGTAGGTCCATTTAATGGCCAACCTATGGATCAAGGAAGTGAATCTAATCGGCCTTCACAACAAGTGGCTGCAACTCCGAATGCTGACAATAAATCAGTGAAACAAGCACCTGTTGTCGTGAAAGAAGCAGCGGCTGTCTCTCATACGGTACGTGTCGATGTTCAGCGATTAGAGCACTTAATTAATCTTGTCGGAGAACTTCTTATCGATAATACGCGGCTCGTTGAAGTGAAGAAGCGTTTGCAGGAGAAGTATAAACAAGATTCAGATATTCATTTGCTCGAGGATATCACCCACCATTTAGGCAAAATCGTGAGCAATATGCGCGATGGCATGATGAAAACACGGATGATTCCTATAGAACAGCTTTTCAGCAGGTTCCCTCGTTTAATCAGAGATTTGTCGCAAACCGCTAATAAAGAGATTGCGTTGACGATCGAAGGGAAAGAAACGGAACTGGATCGTACATTGATTGAAGAAATCAGCGACCCACTGATTCATATCCTCCGCAATGCAGCAGACCATGGGTTAGAGAGCCCCGACGACCGAGAAGCAGCAGGAAAGCCTAGAAAAGGGCATATCCTGATGAAAGCCGCCCACGAAGAGAACTCCATTGTCATTACAGTCACAGATGATGGTCGCGGGATTGATCCAGAACGTATCCGCAAGAAAGCGGTGGATAAGGGGTTTATTACCGAGGACGAATCACTTCATATGACAGAGAAGGAAATCATTTCACTCATCTTCCACTCCGGGATGTCTACCGCTGAGCAGGTAACGGAATTATCAGGTAGAGGCGTAGGCATGGATATTGTTCGCTCGCATATAGAGAAGCTGAATGGTCTCATTGACATTGAGACAGCGATTGGCAAAGGGACGACAATTACGTTGAAATTGCCACTGACACTGGCGATTATTCGTTCGCTGCTTGTTCGTCAAGGTCAGCGGACCATAGCGGTTCCACTTTCGAACATCATAGAAATTTTCAGATATAACGAACAAGAAATTCAAATACTACACGGTCAAGAAATTTGCCATGTGCGTGGAGAAATTCTGCCCTTGCTCCGCTTGAACACGTTGCTTTCACCAGCGAACAGCATGAACGAAGAGACAACTAAGGTGAAGAAGTCGATACTTATGATCGGGATGGCGGAGAAGCGAGTATGCCTTGTAGTTGACCAATTAATTGCGAATCAAGAAATCGTGATCAAATCCTTAGACGATATCGTTGGACATATTCCGTATATTGCTGGAACAACCATTCTTGGAGATGGGTTGGTTGCCCTTATTTTGGACGTGAATGCGATCATGCAAAAATCCTCCTCAGGCCATGTACGATTTGGCATGAAGGATCGGGCGAATAAAGGCAAACATAACGCGAAGAGAGAACTAGTGACAATTCATTTCGATTCAGAGTGGTATGGCTTCCAACTAGAGCATGTGCAAGAAATATTGGCTATGCCGCCGATTACGAAGATTGCGGGGGCAGAGCACAATGTCCTTGGTATCATGAATATTAGAGATGAACTGCTGCTGGTTTATGATCTGCGAAGCAGTATGGGATTATCGACACAAGCATCCTCCAATTATTCTCGCGTTCTAATCGTACGGAATGAGGAACAGTCCATTGGGATCGCAGTTGATTCGGTTACCGAAATTGTAACCGTGTTTGAACACGAGATGGATGAACATATTACACAAAGTAAAGCCTCGCTATCTACGATTCGCAGTATATATAAGAAGGATGAGCGGCTTATCCAAGTTTTCGATCGGGAGCATTTACTCTCGCAGCTGAAGACGAATTCCTAAGAATCAGGTGACAAGTATGAGAACATTCCGTGTACTAATTGTCGATGACTCCATCGTAATGCGAAATATGATTGCCAAGCTCTTTGATCAAGATCCGCAATTTACGGTGGTAGGCTTCGCGGTTAATGGCGCTAATGCATTGGACAAAATCGTAGAACTACAGCCTGATCTGGTCACACTCGACATCGAGATGCCGGAGATGGATGGTTTAACGGCTTTGAATCAAATTATGACCTTTCATCCTGTGCCGGTTATTATGCTAAGCAGCTACACGGAAGAAGGCTCGAATGCAGCGATGAAAGCTCTGGAATACGGAGCAATGGATTTTTTTCAAAAGGAAACACTATTTCAAAAAACACGCAACACGCTTACGGAAGAAGAATTTCTCTTAAGATGCAAAACGGCGATGAGAAAGAAACTGTTTCTGCGTAACGATACCAGTATGCCTGGCAAGGAACAGTCCGTCAAAAGTCACATCGAGATGCTGACGTTTCTGCTGAAAATGGAAGAAGATCTGCTTCAATTCCAAGATGAGCTGCATCGAAAGATTAAACAACAAAACGGAATTTTAAAGAAATTTCGAAAAGAGCAGGATGAATTTATCTATTCCAGTTGGCAGGGCTCGCTGTTCGACCGGCTTGGCATCAAGGAGAATTATGCTGTAGGCAAAGCAATCCATGCAATTTTCCCTAGATATATGGCAGATCTCATGCTTCCATACTATGAATCTGCTTGGACTACGGATGAGGTTATTGATTTCGAAACCGAATGGCACGGCTACTATTTCTTGACGGTTCTTCGACCGATCAAGACCAATGGAGTTATTCGCGAAGTCATTTCATTAACGGTCGATATTACAGAGTCGCGAAGCATGGAGGAACGAATTCGCTATTTGGTTCACCATGATCCATTAACTGGACTTCCCAATCGACAAGTATTAACGAAATGGATTGAAGATGCTATGGCCCAGAAAGAGCGTTTCGCAGTTGTATTCGTTAATCTAGATCAGTTCAAGCTGGCTAATGAATCGTTAGGTCATGATGTTGGGGACCGCATACTTCAAGTTATTGCTCGGAGATTGAAGAATAGCTTTTTAATTCAAGACTTTCATGTTTTCCGTGTAGGCAGTGATGAATTTATCGGTTTAGTTAAGCATAAATCGAAATATGAGTTAGACCATTACACGGACAGTATCGTTCAGAGCATCAATCAACCTATTCGTATCCAGGAGCATGAAATCTATATTTCGCCTTCCATCGGGATTAGTCAGTTTCCAGAGGATGACCAAGACCCAGAAACACTGGTTCGTTACGCGGATATTGCTATGGATTATGCGAAGGAACTTGGCGGTAATCAAGTTCAATATTTCAGTCCTCAGATTTATGCCAAAATCGAACGTCGAATTAAAATAGAAAAACATCTGCGTAAAGCGCTCGAGAAGAATGAATTTATACTGATGTATCAGCCGCAGGTTGATGTTTTGGAGAATAAAATCGTCGGTTTTGAAAGCTTAATCCGCTGGGAAAGCCCGCAGCTTGGGCGTGTATCCCCTTTAGAATTTATTCCGATTGCCGAAGAAACCGGTCTCATCTATCCCATTGGCAGATGGGTGATCGAGGAGGCTTGTGCACAGAATAAGCGCTGGCAGAATCTAGGGTTACCGAAGGTGTCCATTGCCGTGAATTTGTCTTCGAAGCAGTTCTATGACAGGACACTGAATGAACAAATTTCTAGCATACTTCTGGCTACAGGACTTGAGCCACAGTATTTGGAGCTGGAGATTACAGAAAGTATGACGATGGATGTTCAAGTCGCGCTGGCGACATTAAATAGCTTTAGAAGTATGGGTTTACAGATCGCTATGGATGACTTTGGTACAGGCTACAGCTCATTGAGCTACTTGAAAGAATTCCCCATCAATCATTTGAAAATTGATCAATCCTTCGTGAAGGATATAGCCGTTAACCCAACCAATGCCGCCATTGTAAATACGATCATTGCGCTCGCTCGCAATCTCAAAATCAATGTGATTGCCGAAGGGGTAGAGAAAGAGGACGATTTACGATTACTGCAGGATTTTAATTGCAATACCGTGCAAGGGTATTTGTTTGGTAGACCAGTTGAGGCAAGCCAAGTACCTGAGATTTTTGCCAGTTTTGGCAGTAAGACTTCAGAAACGACTTCCTTATAACGAATAATGAAGCGCTGCGGATCACAGATCCGCGGTGTTATTGTGTTTGGAGTCAGGTGTGTGTAGAGGCTGCGCTGAATTCCTTAGAAAATGAAAGAAAATTGTTCATTTCCCCCTATGTTCTGCCTCGATTGTCAACTATACTGAACTCAAAATTGAATAAGCAGGCAAAAACAACAAGACAGTATTCACTAGCGAGGTGCCAAGCTGCGCTTAAACTAAGGGAGGGGATGTACCAAGTAGTTGGCAAGGCATGAGGGACAACGAGAGAAAGCTGCTTTTATTACTACAAAAAGTTAAGCGCTTACAATCTAAGGAGGCAATGATCATGCGATTAGTTTGGAGAAGAAAAAGCTTAGGAGCACTCATGGTTACAGTCATGATGCTGTTCACGATGATTGCGGTGTTTGTACCGGCAACCGCATTTGCTGCGAATACGACGTACTATGTTGACGCGGTTAACGGACTTGATACAAACAATGGCACAAGTACTGCAACAGCTTGGAAAACATTGACGAAAGTAAATAGCACAACGTTTCAGCCTGGCGATCGTATTTTATTTGAAGCCGGAAACACGTGGGTAGGTCAGTTGTATCCGAAAGGCTCGGGGACCTCAGGGAGCCCAATCATCATCGATCAGTACGGAACAGGCGCTAAACCAAAGTTTCAAGGTCAAGGCGCAGTCAAGGCAACGGTATATTTGTATAATCAGCAATATTGGGAAATTCACAATCTCGATATTAGTAACCAAACAACGGGTTCCGTCGGAGATCTTAGAGGCGTACATATTACTGGAGCGGATATCGGCACGCTAAATTATTTCCGGTTAGATGGCCTCAATGTTCACGATGTGAGTGGTGAAGTGAATTGGATTGGCGGCGATGTGGCCGATAATGCTACAGGCATCACCTTCCAAACCGGGTGGGATCGATCCAAGCGAACCGGCGGCATTGTGTTCGACATGTCAACGAATGTGCTTGCTCCTGCGGCAGCAACAGTAAAGAGTAAGTTCAACGATGTGGTCATTTCCAATAGCTCCATTAAGGACACTTCCTTTGGCGGCATCATTTTCAAGCAATATACGGGTGATGGAAAAGATAACAACGGAAATCCATCCGTTTCAGTTGGGTGGGGTGTTCGCAGCTCAGCTTCGGATACGAATTGGTACCCTTTTACGAATGTCACAATCAAGAATAACTTCATTAGCCAAGCCAACACGATCTATGGATGTAATGGTATTTATTTGACAGATACCAAAGGCGCGTTAATCGAGAGTAACGTGGTTGCGGCTGCGGGGACCTCGGGAATTGAAACCTATTACGCAGACGATGTCGTGATTCAGAAGAATGAGACCTATGGTGTGGTTAAAAAAGCCGGCGGCGCTGACTATAACGGCATCGATACGGACAAAGGAACGACGAAGCAGGTCGTCCAATACAATTACATACATGGCAATGGGGATGGGATACTGCTGTGTCAATTCAGCTTCGGTGACTCCATCATCCGATATAATGTGATTACAGGAAATTCGAGATATCAAATTTATCTCCATTCCGATTCTGCTGCGACCTCGCAAATTTATAATAATACGATCTACAATACCAATAGCACGTATTTGATTTATGGGTATGGGTCATATATTAATGCCAGCTACAATATTAGAAATAACATCTTAGATTCGACACAGAGCTCGGCTGTTCTAACGACAGGCGGAGGTATTGCTTATAATACGAATAGTTATTATGGGACTGGACTTACCGTTCCAGCAGGAGATGCCAATCCGAAAACGGGAGATCCGAAATTGGTGAGTCCTGGAACAGGCGGCACGGGAACAGAAGCGAGCGGGCCTGCCATGAGCACATTGGGCGGCTATAAGCTTCAAACAACTTCACCGATCATTAATCAAGGTGTAACCATATCCTCCAATGGCGGACTTGATTTCTGGGGAGATACCTTATACACAGGAGCAGCTGACATTGGTGCTGACGAAACAGCGGTAACGGGTGGAAGTACCGGTCCAACGTACTTGGTGAACGATACATTCGATGCCGTGACCACTGGCAGCGCCCCTACAGGCTGGACAATCGCCAACGGAACGAGTCCGAACGCAATTACGGTGCAAGCTGTACCAAGTGCAAGCGATAAGAGCGTGCAGCTCAGCAAGCCGACTGCATCGGCCAAAACCTCCATGTCCAAATCATTCGGAGCTACAAGCGGGACGATTACAATCGAAGCGAGAGTTAAACGAAGTGAAACAACGTCGTGGTGGTGCTTGCCTTACCTCTATGACAGCACTGGTGTCGTTGCTGAATCGATCGCCATGGATACGGGGAATATCAAAGCGAATGTCAATGGGACTTGGACGACAATTCAAGCATTCACAGCGAACACATGGTATGACTTCAAAGTTGTGTTAGATACTAATACAGATAAGTTTGATTTCTATGTCAACGGTTCATTGATGTTGTCCCAAGCTACAATGCGAGCAGCTGTCTCTAATGTGTCCAAGATCGAGTTCTATGCCGATAACTCACAAACAGGCACAACGAACGTTGATAATGTGAAAGTGTATACACCTTAACTAGACGTAACGAATTGATCTCGAACTTCCGTCACCGGAGGTTTCGGGATTTTTTTATGTGAAATAGTGAAAGAACTTCATTCATTGCGCAATGTAACTAACATGTGATGCCTTTTATAATTAAGGTATCAGATAACAAGCGAATCACGTAGCGCTTTGAACAGGAGTGGAAGCATTGATGGAAAGCACCGTGCTGCAAACGGACAGTTTGCTTGCAAAACCGAAGAAAAAGAAAATTCCGTTTCTGAGCCGATGGGAATCTCCCGTGGCCGGTTACCTCTTTTTATCCCCTTGGCTGATTGGATTTTTCCTGTTAACACTAGGGCCAATCCTGATGTCCTTGTATTACTCATTTACCGATTATTCCTTGCTGGATGTACCGCATTGGCTCGGCGCACAGAACTACAAGCACATCGTAATGGAAGATGATACCTTCCGTGAGTCCATCAAAGTAACGATGCTGTTCGTCGTGTTCTCCGTACCATTGAAGCTCGTTACCGCCCTTCTGGTAGCGATGCTCTTGAATAAGAAAATCAGAGGGATCTCATTTTATCGGACGATGATCTACTTCCCATCTCTGATCGGGACGAGTATCGCAGTGTCCATTCTATGGAAAAACATTTTCAGCAAAGATGGCTTTATTAACCAAGCATTAGCGCTTGTCGGCATTCAAGGCAAATCGTGGATTGCTGATCCAGATACAGCTTTAGGAACGATCATATTGCTAGTCGCTTGGCAGTTCGGCTCCGCAATGATTATTTTTCTTGCAGGACTCAAACAAATTCCAACAGATTTGTATGAAGCATCCTCCGTTGATGGTGCTAGCAAAGTCAGACAATTTTTCACGATTACACTGCCGATGCTCTCACCCATCATTTTATTCAACTTTGTGCAATCGACGATTAACTCCTTCCAGATGTTTACACAAGCGTTTATCATCACCAATGGAGGACCAGTTAATTCAACCTATGTCTACGTAATGTACTTGTATGAGCGGGCTTTCTCAAAGTTTCAAATGGGCTATGCTTCAGCGTTAGCATGGATTCTACTCGTCATTATCGCAGTAGTAACGGCACTAATATTCGCTACCTCTAAATACTGGGTCTACTATGAAACGCAAGGAGGGAAGGGGAAATGATGGCAAGACGCCAAGGTTTAACCCATCTTTTATTACTCATTTCAAGCATCATCATGATGTATCCGGTTTTCTGGTGGCTCGGAGCTTCCCTCAAAAGCAATGATGAAATGCGTTCGCCAAATTTATTTCCCGAAACATTTCGTTGGGCTAACTATACAGAGGGCTGGGTATCTGTTCCTAATTACGACTTCAGCGTGTTTTATATCAATAATTTACAGTTAATTACTGGCGTATTGTTCACAAGCATTGTATCCTGCTCATTGGTCGCGTTTGCTTTTGCACGACTTGATTTTCCGCTGCGCAAGCTGTGGTTCGGCATTCTGCTTGTCACCTTAATGCTGCCGACACAAGTAACGATCGTACCGCAGTACGTGTTATTCAGTAAATTTGATTGGATCAATACGTACTTACCTTTCTATGTACCCCATTTGTTAGCCGGCGGTGTTGGTGGTCCGTTCTTCATCTATTTACTTGTTCAATTCATTCGTTCGATCCCGAAGGAGCTGGATGAGTCTGCGAAAATGGATGGCTGCTCGTGGTTCGGTATTTACTGGCGCATTATAATCCCATTGACCAAGCCAGCGCTTGTCACCGTCGCCATCTATTGCTTCCTCTGGAACTGGGATGATTTCTTTGGTCAATTATTGTATATTAATTCCGTTGATAAATACACGGTTAACTTAGCGTTGAAATTGTTCATAGATTCAGCGGGAACTGTGCCGTGGGGGCAAATGTTAGCTATGTCCTTAGTATCAGTCATGCCTGCCGTGATCATTTTCTTTATTGCTCAGAAGCATTTCGTCGAAGGTATTGCTTCGGGTGCTTTAAAAGGATAAGCTTAGGAATGACTAGGAAAGCTGCTGCATTTGCTGCGGCTTTCTTTGCATAAGGGCTTAGTTTGAATCCTATGGAGGGCAGACATATGCTGCAAAATCCTTTTAAAACGTATCGCATAATCGCGGTATATTTCTTCAGCTCAGCCATCATTATTGCGATGTTGATCGGCATTGTCATTGCGGTTAGTTATTCGGGAACTTCGAGCGAAATTGCTTCGAATACATCCTTCTATCAGCAACGCTTGCTAAACGAATTGAGCAAAAAAATGAGCACGAGCTTAATTGGCATTGAACAGACCTCGGGAACCTCTGCCAAGAATGTCGATCTCCTTTACGGCCGTTTGCGAGATAAGGACGCTTATGAGCGCCTTCAAATAGAGACGGATCTGCAGAGTCAATTGAAATATCTTGTTTTCGGAACACCGATTCTGCAATCCATCCATGTGTATTCGGATTACCCGTTTACATCGGATACCCAAGGCCCTGTTACGTTCTTCCGGATGTCGCAATTAGATAAGGAAGCGTGGTATCCGAGTATTTTGGAAACGGACAGCGCTTGGCTTGGTGAGCACAAAATCATGTCCAATGGACGTGAAGAATCGGTTATCAGCTTCGCCCGCAAAGTCATCAATAACAGCAACCAGTATTACAGCTTGATGGTTTTTAATATTAAAGTATCGAGTATTCGGCATTTGATTTCAACGGAAGACGATACAACCAATATGGCTTTACTTGATGTAGCAGGCAGATTGATTACACATTCCGGCAACAGCAGCAAATTGCAGCAAGCGACACGTACCTTGAAAGGTGAATTGGGTAAGCCTAGTGGTTCATTACGCGCTGGAGATGACTTCTTCGTTTGGGCGAAATCACCCGATTCGCAGTGGACACTCTTCGAGGCAAGCTCTTGGAGTGACATGACCAAGGGAAGCAAAAGCATGGCGCAGCTGTTCCTCCTTCTCGGGGCTACGACGATTGTGCTCGTGCTGCTGCTAACGTTGTTTCTATCCAGCAGATTTATGAGACCGATGAATCAATTGATTCGGGCCATGGGGCAATACTCGCCAGGCGAAGAGCAAGGGTTACCCACCGACTATAAGAATGAGTTCGGTAAATTATTTCAAGGCTATCGCAAGCTGACTGGGCGTATCGAGGACCTTTACGAGTCTCTGCGTGAACAGCATGTGCAGCAGCGGGCAGCCGAGCTGAAATCGTTACAAATGATGATCAATCCGCATTTTCTCTATAACACATTGGATCAGATCAATTGGACGGCGCTTGAAGCCGGACAAAATAAAATCAGCTCCATGCTGGCGCAAGTAGCGAGTATGTTTCGTTTAGCCCTTTCTAATACGAATAGTCTGGTGGCTGTAACAGAGGAAGTCGCCCATATTGAGCACTATCTGAAATTTCAGCAAGTGCGATGGGAAGAGAGAATGACCTACTTCATTCAAGTAGATGAGAGCAGTAAGAACTGCTTAATGCCCAAAATATTTTTGCAGCCATTCGTAGAAAACGCATTTATGCATGGTTTTCATGGTGCTTCTGAGGCTGAGATACGTATAGAGATACATCGAGACGAAGACAACTTATGTGTAACGATTACAGATAATGGCAAGGGTCTCAGTGATAATTGGCAGAATAAGCCTAGGAAGCGCGGGGGCTATGGTCTTCGCAATGTGAAGGAAAGACTGGATGCATTATTCGGAAATCAATATAGCTTACAACTAAGCAATCGGGAGCAAGGCGGGGTTCAAGTCGACATTCGATTCCCACTATCAGACCAATAACAACACACAACATAAGGGAGCAGCGCGTATGTGGAAAATAGCCATAGTGGATGACGATTTTCAGGTTTTGCGAGGCTTACGGCATATCATTCCATGGGCTGAGCTGGATGCTGAATTCGCTGGAGAGGCAATAGACGGAGAAAGTGGATTGGAGCTAATCCGAGAAGTAGAACCCGATATCGTAATAACGGACTTATATATGCCTGGCATCAGCGGGATCGAAATGATCGAGAAATTGCGCGGAGAAGGCTTTCAAGGCAGGTTTATTATTCATAGCGGTTACACGGACTTTGAGTATGCTAGGCAAGCGATTCGATTGGATGTTGATGATTATTTGAATAAACCGATCACCATTGAACAAATTCGTGAAGTATTGTTTCGAACGATTGGTCAGTTGGAAGATTTCTATTTGGAGAAAATGGAAAAGAAGAGGCTTGTTAGGTTTGTGCAAAACTATGAGAAGCAAATGGCAGACGAACAGCTTGCAGCTCTGCTTAATGGTACCCTTCAAGCGAATGCGGATGAACTGAAACTGCCCAATTCAGAGGTATATTGGACAGACTATGATCAGCAGGTCGTTGTGCTCGAGCTGGTGAAGACAGATCGGATCACCGATATTTCGGTGGCGGATTGGCATTTATTTCGCTTTGCGATGTCCAATATAACCAAGGAGTTGACACAGCAGGAATGGCCGGAATCGGAATTTATTTGGCTTTTCGGGCCGTATTCAGCTTTGGTTCTGCATATTCCCCGTAGTGAGACTGCAGCGAAATCTCTGGAGCGATTAGCTGTTTTCATAGAAACACTAACCAGCAGTATGCTGCGATATTTGGGCTTAACGGTGAAAGCGGCAGTTGGCGAAAGAATTAGCAAGTGGGAAGATTTGAAACAGTCAGCGGACGTTGCTTTCGAGTCGTTGCAGGCAGTTGAACAGGGGCAAGGGGCAGTGGATCTCGTCAGATACCTTTCACAGTCTCTGCAGGAAAGCAGTGAGGAAGAGCTATGGACGCATATTCAGCGGTTCATTGATCGGCAAGAGAACTCGGCAAAAGGCGGTGACCCCAAATTATTCTATCGGGTGCTAGCCACGGAAATTTGGACACTGCTGCAATATGCCGCACAGCAAGCAGACATGACGATTATCCAGACGGAAGATAATGAGTTAGTCTCGACGACGGATACGATAATTAATCGTGTGGATGTGGAGAGCTTTTTGCAAGCGAAAGTGAAGAGCATTGGGTTGAAGCGGCAGCCAGCCATTAACCAGAAGCATAAGGGAGCGGTCGATTTCATGCTCGGCTATATTCATGAGCATTATGCCAAGGATATTACGATGGATGAGCTTGCAGGGCAGCTGTTTATTTCCAAAAATTATCTGAATCAACTGTTCAAAAAGGTAACTGGGGAAACGTTTATGAACTATGTCATTCGTGTAAGACTTGAAAAAGCGAAAGCACTATTGCTAGAAGGCCATCTGTTGATTTACGAAGTTGCAGAGCAAGTTGGATATCAAAATGTGCCATATTTCAGTACGCTTTTCAAAAAATATTGCGGAATTAACCCAAGCGATTTGCTGAAAAAGTAAATTTTCCCTCCTACTTGTTTCAAATACTGAAAGAAATCAGTTCGATCCTCTCCTATACCGTTGCGTCTTTCAGATATACGATAAGGGTGTGAGATCGACATATGCGAGAGGGGTAATTATACAATGAAAAGAAAATTAATGACCGCTGCACTATCACTTGTTGTCATGGCTTCGGTAACAGCTTGTGGCTCCAAATCAGAGGACACAGCTCCTGCGAAAGCATCGGTTCAGCCGACAACAGCAGCTGCTGCAACACCAAAGGCAGAACCAGCCACGCCTGTTAAGCTTCGTATTGCTTGGTGGGGTGCGCAAGAACGCCATGATGCGACGCAGAAGGCACTTACGCAGTATACGGCTCTCCATCCGAATATTACTTTTGAAAGCGAATTCTCAGGCTGGGACGGCTACTTCGACAAGCTTGGCGTTCAATTTGCAGCGAAAAATGCCCCTGATATTATCCAAATGGATGCTGCCTACTTGAATGAGTATGTTGGACGTAATTTGGTTGCTGATCTAGCAAGCATTAATGTAGCGGATATGGATAAAGCGCTGATCGAGTCAGGCAAAGTAAATGGCAAGCTCTTCGCAATGCCGCTGGGAACTGCAGCACTTGGTATGGCTTACGATAAAACGGTGATCGAAAAGCTTGGCTTGAAAGCACCAGCATGGGATTGGACTTGGGATGATTATTATAAGTTCGGTCAAGAGGCGAAGGCCAAATTAGGTAAAGATAAATACGTTTTCGTTGATCAAAGCTCAGATTTAGTTGACTATACAGCGTTTCAACTTAGTCAAGGCAAAGGTCAATCGTTCACAGATAACAAGCTTACCATTGATAAAGATACTTGGATTAAGTACATGAATAAACAAACTGAAATGAGAAAAGCGGGGATTGTGACTCCTGCGGATATTACCGTAACGGACAAAGAACTTGATCCGAAGCTGGACAGTGTCGTCAATGGAACTGCGCTTGCTCGCCATATTTTCTCCAATCAAGTAGGTGCCATTAGTGGTCTTAAACCAGACGCCTTCTCCTTCACAACACTGCCTAAAGCAACACAAACAGGTGGTTGGTTGAAACCGGGTATGTTCTGGAGTGTGAATTCAGGTTCTAAACAACAGGAAGAAGCGAAAAAATTCGTTGAATGGTTCATTAATGACCAAGAAGCTGGGAAAACATTGGCGCTCACACGTGGTATTCCAGGCAATGCGAAAATCGTAACAACACTTGCTCCTAATTTCAGCGCGACTGACAAAACATCCGTTGATTTTATTAATAAAGTGGGTCCTGCAGCACAGAAGTTCGTAGCTGAACCGCAAGGCTGGGGTAACTTCAAGAAAGATTACAAAACGATCGTAGAGAAAGTTATGTTCGATAAAGCGACAGCTGATCAAGCTTATGAGGAATTAATGAAAAAAGCGAAAGAATACGATGCAGCAGTGAAAAAATAAGATTGCATAGAATCATGGCGGTGTCGCTTCTTAGGACGCGCCATGATTTTTTACTTCGATAGGGGTGTAGCGATGAGTTCACAGGGGAAAAGCCATGCAAGTATGCGACTAGAGGGAAGGATTTCAATTTGTCCGCCGGATCGATTAGCTTCTTCTGTTCGTCATGCTTTACAAATGTTTGTTAGAGATTTCAGGACTGTGCTCGGCGCTGAAGCAGTTACCGTCAACGATCCGGAGCAGGCGGAGCTTGTCGTACGCTATGCACTGGAAAGCGATGGCTGTGCCGCACATCCGGAAGCATTCGGGCTTCGTTTTACACATGATGGTGAGAAGACGCAGCTGCATATCGTTGCCAACGATGATTTGGGGCTTGTTTTCGGTATTCTACACGTGAGCGAGACGGTGTTAGGGATTCATCCGTTTTGGTTCTGGATGGATCAGTCGATTCAGACACGGACTTCGATCGATTTGAATTGTGAAGCGTATGACTCACCCGTTGCTAAAGTCAGATTTAGAGGCTGGTTTGTCAATGATGAGGTATGCCTCATCGGTTGGAAAGAAGCTTATCCGCCTTCACGCGAAGTGTGGTTACCGGTTTTTGAAGCGCTGCTGCGTTGTGGCGGGAACATGGTGATACCGGGAACAGATCTGCCGAAGACTGGCATTCATTTGGAGCTTGCAGCTGAAATGGGGCTTTGGATTACCCATCATCATGCAGAACCTCTGGGCGCAGAAATGTTCCTGCGAGCCTATACAGGCAGATCAGCCAGTTATAAGGATGCCCCTGAATTATTTGAAAAGTTGTGGTTGGAAGCCATTGAAAAGCAAAAAGACCAAAACATCCTGTGGGTGCTCTCATTCAGGGGGCAGGGTGATAAGCCTTTTTGGGAGAATGATCCTTCCTTTGATACACCTGCCAAGCGGGGAGAAATGATTTCCCGTGTGATTTATCGCCAGCATGAAATGATCAAGGAAGCTGTTGAAAATCCCGTTTACTGTGTGGCTTTATACGGAGAAATTGCTGAGCTGTACAAGGGCGGCTATATTGATTTGCCTCACGATGTGATTAAGATTTGGGCCGATAATGGCTATGGCAAAATGGTGTCTCGCAGACACGGCAATTTGAATTTGCGCATGCCGGCGCTGCCAGCTGCGGAAGATGGAGGTAAGCATGGCATCTATTACCATGTGACGTTCCATGATCTTCAAGCATCGAATCATCTTACGATGTTCCAGAGCCCGGCCTCCTTTGTTAAGCAGGAAGTGGAGTGTGCATTTGAAGCCGGATGTACCGATTATCTATTGTTGAATTGTGGGAATATCCGCCAGCATGTGTACATGCTCGATATTGTTCGCGAGTTGTGGCTGCAAGGAACAATGGATACAGAGACTCATTTACAAGGGTTTGTTCATCGCTATTATAGGAGTCATCAAGATGATATTTCTGATTTATATCGCACCTATTCAGACGCGGCAATCGCTTATGGTCCCAACTTCGATGATCGGGCTGGTGACGAATTTTATCATCATCCTGCGAGAAGACTGATTGGCCATTGGATGCAAGGACGTACGAGTGAAGCAGATAGAGGTTTACTTTGGGCGACGGGGGAAGTCAGTTTTACTGAGCAGGTACGTTGGTTCGAACATCGTAGTGAAGAAGGGCATACTTCTTGGACACTCTGGGTCGAGAAATGTGAACATCTGCTAAGCAAGCTGGATGGAGATGACAAGCAGCGGGTTGTTGACCACTTGTGGCTGCCCGGTGTCATTCATCAGACAGGTTCAGAAGGATTTCTTTATCTCTGCCGATCTTATGCTGCAGCTCGCAGCGAGGAGTATGCGCAAGCATTCGTATATGCATCGGAGTCGCTATGGTGCTATAACAAAGGATTACAAGCACTTCGCTTAGCTGAGCACGGCAAGTGGGCACATTTTTATCGTGCTGATTGGCTGACCAATATCACAAGCACTGTCAATAATATAGATACACTGCGCCGATTCCTGCGGATGCAAGGGGATAGTCCAGACTTCTTCCATTGGTACAAAGAATACCTCATGCCAGAAACAGAGAAGTATATTTACTTGGAAAACACACATCGGAATCCGCTATCGGATGATGAGCTTGCTGTACAATTGCAGCACTATTTTAGTAAGCAATAGTAACGCAGTTTGAACCATTCTTTATTACGACGTATAATAACAGGAGCTCTAGATAAAGGATGATGGTATTCATGACTGGGAATGATGGAAGAATCTATATCCGATTTCTGGATGTAGCTGACACAGATGATTTACTGAATCTCATGCAGCGTAACCGTCAACTATTTGAGGGAGTATGCCCTGCGCGCAATGCATCTTTTTATACAAGAGAAGTGCAAGAGAAGAGCATTGAAAACGGGAACAAACAAAGAGAAGAAGATAAGCGATACGCTTTCGGCATTTTTCTAAATGAAACGCAACAACTCATTGGTGATATTTCGCTTTTTGAGGTGCAGCGTGGGCCGCATCAGAAGTGCATTCTCGGCTATAGTTTGGACGAGGCGCATAATGGAAAAGGGTATATGACAGAAGCGATTCAACTTATATTGAAATTTGCTTTTGAGGAGGCGGGCCTACTGCGAGTAGAAGCGGGTGTGATGCCGCGAAATTTGGGGTCGATGCGCGTCTTGGAAAAGGCGGGCTTCCAGCAAGAAGGACTCGCTCGCAAATTGTTGGAAATAAATGGCGTACGCGAGGATCACGTGTTGTTCGCCATGCTGGCTGAAGATTATGAACATGATGGCAAAAGAGAATAGTAATCGTGAAACAAACAGCGGTAGCTTCAGACTTTATTCTTCAGGTCTGGGGCTGCCGCTAATTTTTTTCATATAAATGTGCATAAAGGGTTCGAATTAGTACTACTTTTTGACCGTCGATATCCGTATAATAAAGAAAAATAATCACTGGAGGACTAGTTACAATGAGTTTACTTCAATTAAGCGATATTCATTTTCGCGACCCATATATCTTAGTTGATCAGACGAACGGCAAATATTATTTGTACGGTTCCACGGGGCAAAATGTGTGGGAAGGTCCAGCAATCGGATTTGATGTTTATGTGAGTGAGGATTTAGCTGGATGGGAAGGCCCATATCAAGCTTTCCGTCCTTCGCCGGAGTTTTGGTCCAATAAACACTATTGGGCTCCGGAAGTATACGCGCGTGATGGCCGCTATTACATGCTGGCTAGCTTTAAGGCCGAAAATCGGTGCAGGGCAACTTGCTTGCTTAGCGCTGATTCGCCGCTTGGGCCGTTTGAACCTGCTGGTGATACACTTACACCCCGGGATTGGGAATGCCTAGACGGCACGCTGTACGAAGATGAAGCGGGGATTAAGTGGATGATCTTCTGCCGAGAGTGGCTGGAAGTAAAAGACGGAGAGATGTACGCCGTTCAGCTGGATGCGGATCTTCAGAAAGCCGTTTCCGAACCGATCCTCTTGTTCAGAGCTTCTGAGGCCGCTTGGTCGGTTGGTTTTGGCGACGATAAAAGCAACTATGTCACGGATGGTCCTTTTCTTCACCGAATGCCGAATGGCGAGCTTGTCATGCTTTGGTCAACGACAGGAGTAAACGGATATACGATGGGCTTAGCGCGCTCTGCCTCGGGCAAGGTGACAGGACCTTGGACACAAGACGCCGAACCGCTGAATATTCGCGATGGCGGGCATGGGATGTTATTTCATAAGCTTGACGGTACGCTGCAATTGACCATTCATCAGCCCAATAAGCATCCGCTAGAGCGGCCAGTTATATGGCCTGTGCTTGAAAGCGATGGGGTTCTTCGAATAGTGGAACAGGCTCAAAGACCGATTCAAGTTATACAATAGGACTGCCGTAGATCCCCGATCTGCGGTTTTTTCTATTCTTAGTAGCAATTGCACATGACTCGACTGAACAAATTTGCTACTTTTGACTATTGCCATAGCAAGAATGCTGATAATTTTTTCGGTACGATAAAAGTGTAGCAATGATAGGATACTGAGGAGGCAAACGCGATGTCAGAAATTACGAGCTTTCATCTAACAGAGGAAATGATCCAGCAGTTTTATCGGGAGGGTTATTTCTACGCACCGGGTTTTATTTCCCAAGCAGCCGTGGAGGCGATTAATAAGGAGAATGCCGAGTTCGCGAATGCGAAAGGAAACGGGCAATGGACGAGTCATGCCATTATCGATATCGCCAAGGAAAGGGATACCTATCCTGAAACAACTAGCTTTCTGACGAATCAAGATATTGTCCGTGTATTTGAACGTATTTTAGGTGATGAAGTTAAGCTGTGGATGGGCATGTACGCCGTTGTAGAGCCTCAGGGGAAAGGACTCGAGTGGCATCAGGATAATCAGTATACACACATTCTTGGTCATATGCTGAATGGATTTATTGCACTTGATCATATCTCGCAGGAAAATGCAGGACTTTGGCTCGCTCCTGGCTCCCATTTACTGGGTCGGCAACCGAATCTAAATACAGAAGAGGGACATAGGCGAGCAGCAGAGCCAGCCAATGGAACGCCTTGCAACCCAATGGCACCGGGGGATGCGGTATTTTTCCATCGCGAAACCCTTCACCATAGCAAAAAGAACCATACGGATAAGCCTAGACGTGCCTATGCGTTCCAAGTTGGTGCAGCGAGCTGTCGTTACGCCAAGACGGGCAAGCTGCTGGAAGATCGTGTACAGCTTTCAGGTTTCCATTTTTAGGAGTCAGCTGGTGAATAAAATATGTTATCGCTTTCGATAATCTCGCGGAGTCAGCCCGTGCAGCGATTTAAACACTTTGTTGAAATAACTGGCTGATCCGAAGCCACAGTCTAGCGCAATTTCTGTAATGGACTTAGATGTGGAAAGCAGCATATGTCCCGCATACTGCAGTCGCAGCCGGATGATAAATTCATTCGGGGTTAGACCCGTCACATCCCTGAACTTCGTATAAAACCAAGTTCGTTTGAGGTTTGATCGTTCAATCACTTCGTCCATATCTATTTCCTCAGACCAATGCTCCATCATGTACGCGACAGCAAGAACAATACTGCTTGGGGATGAAGCATCTATTTGCTGACTCCTCATAAGGGTTTGGTAGTACCTGTGCATATGAACAAGCATTTGGATCATCAAGGCTTGCTGTTGAAGCTCCCAGCCAGGAAGGGCTTGCTTTCCCTCCTCAAGGGCTTCAATGGCAAGTCTTTTTACTGCTTGTGCGTAGACAGTGTCTGCCGGAATGAGCGGAGATGTATCTGTTGTATAAAAAGGTGTGAGTAAGCTGGAACCTCGGGGGATGAACCCGACGAATGATGGGGAGAAGAGAAGCATAATCCAACGACTGGGTTGGTCTTCATTTTTGGTCAAATTCCAATGCGGCTCAAAGGGACGCAATAAGATAATATCTCCTGGTTCTGTATAAAAATAAGCATCTCCGAGCTTATATTTCATGCCATGGTCAAGTGCGATGCTGACCTCAAGCGCATCGTGCATATGTAAATCATGATCGGTAAATTGGGCGAATTTCTCTTGAATGGTGTATCCAGAGGTTAAAGCGATAGTCTGATACCGCAAAAGTTAGCCCCTCCTAATCGTCATTTTCTTAAATCTTAGTATAACTTTTTTCCAAAATGAAGTCTTTTGCTAATTGTTCTACATGAACGAACCTTTCGATTGATATAGTTGCACAATAGTCTGAAATTACCGAATTAATTCCCCCATCCGCGCCTTCATTTCACGATTAGTCCTAAATAACCCACCTAAATCGCCACAAACAAGTCGCACGCTCAGAAATTGAGGGAATCGTTCGGCAGAATCTGACTATTTGCCCTCGGAAGGAAAAAAATCTCGCTTTAATTTGGAGATTTCGGACTAACGTCGGATTCCGCGAGAACTTGCGTAACGACAGCCTCCCCAACCCCGAAACTAACCAAATGATTATCATCTGAGATAGTGATTACAACTGGTTAAGGAGACCTATTTTTACCTCGGATAGTTAATTTATGTAAAAATGATTATTGCCGCACCTGGTAATCACTGGATATAGTCGGGGAGTGACATCGAAACAAGCTAGTTCCTCTTGGAAGCCGGGAGAAATGAGGGGGTGTCAGGCTTTTGATGGCTTAGCATCATGATGAAGTGGTAGTAAGATGCAAATGTTAACGTGTTCATTTAGAATGAAATCACTTGAAGGAGGAAATTCAATAATGAAAAAGCTTAAACCTGCACACACCCTTACGGCGCTTGTATCATCCACGCTAATCGCTGGTATGATGATCATTCCATCCGTCTTCGCAGCTAATTTATTCAGCGATAATTTCAATGATGGGGATGCAAGCGGCTGGTCGACGCAGAATGGCACATGGACGGTGGTTCAAGAGAATGGCTCCTATGTGTATCGCCAGACCAGTTCAAATGAAGGGCGCGCATCAGCGGGTAATGCCTCATGGACGGATTATGCTGTTGAATCCAAGGTGAAAATTGATAATTGGAATGGCACCAATCGAGCGTATGTTGCGGGCCGTTATCAAGATGGAAACAATTTTTATGCGGCATCTTTGTATAACAGCAATGGAGGCAAGCTTGAAATTCGCAAAAAAGTAAGCGGTTCCAGTACGACGTTGGCTACATTGGATTACCCGCTTACCGTAGGTACGTGGTATACCGTCAAGCTAGAACTGGCTGGATCGACAATTCGCATGTATGTGAATGGCACTTTGCAGCTTACAGCAACAGATTCGAGCTTAAGTTCTGGCGGCATTGGATTAGTGGGCTTTAAGGCAGCGGTAAGCTTTGATGACATCCTCGTTTCTGATAGTGCGGGTGCAACATCGACACCAGCGCCAACGCAGTCGACATCACCGTCACCATCAGCCTCACCGTCGCCGTCACCATCAGTTCCACCTAGCGCTTCGCCATCACCTACGCCTCCTCCAACGGCTGGCGCAGTATATGTGGCTCCGAATGGCTCGGATAGTAATCCAGGAACATTGGCGAGTCCGACAACACTGAGTTCGGCGCTTACTAAAGTGGCTCCTGGCGGTATCATATATTTACGTGGCGGCACGTACAGCTATAGTAGTCAAATTACGATTGATCGTACGAATAACGGCACAGCTAGCGCAATCAAACAAATCGAACCTTATGGCTCAGAGAAACCTGTCTTGGATTTCTCATCACAGAGCTACAATATGGCAGACGTATCCCTCAATGCTAGAGGCTTGCAAGTGAACGGCAGTTACTGGACCATCAAGGGTCTCGAAATCAAAGGCTCAGCCGATAATGGCGTATATGTAGCAGGCAATAACAATCGATTGGAAAATTTGGATGTCCACGATAATCGGGATACAGGTGTACAACTTGGCAGATACGCTTCTACGGCACTCCGCAGTGAGTGGCCAGCGAACAACACCGTATTAAATGTGTACTCACACGACAATTTCGATCCAGATAACGGGGAAGACGCGGATGGATTCGCAGCTAAGCTGACCGTTGGACCTGGCAATGTGTTTGATGGTTGTATCTCATCATACAACACGGATGATGGTTGGGATCTGTACACGAAATCAGATACGGGACCTATTGATCCAATCACGATTAGGAACAGCGTAGCGCATCATAACGGTCAAACCTCATCGGGGAACTCGACAAGCAGCAGCGACGGGAACGGCTACAAATTAGGTGGGGAACAAATCGCAGTCAACCATATTGTTACGAATTCCGTTGCTTATCTCAATAAGAAACACGGGTTTACCTTCAACAGCAATCCAGGCTCAATTACTTTAAAAAATAACACATCATTTAGCAACGGAGAAGGTAATTTTACTTTTGACACAGGCACGCATTCCTTCACGAATAATTTGTCTTACAAAGGAACGTCTAGTGACAAGACGAGCGGAACTGATGTAGCTAGCTCAAATGTGTGGTGGAAAAGCGGTAAGAGCACGAATGCTGCAGGCCTCCTAGCAAGTGATGCAGATTTCGTAAGTCTAACGCCGACGCTAACGCGGAATGCCGATGGTTCACCGAATTTAGGCAACTTCTTGAAGCTTGCCACAGGCAGTGACTTGATTGGCGCAGGAACACCTAGCGGAACTAATATTGGTCGGAATTAACATAAAGGAAGTTGGCTTGTAACCACGGATTTAACTGCAAAGCTGAACGGGTCCAAAGTGAAAAGATTGTTGACCAGCTACAAATAAACCGTCTGGGTAGTTGACCTGGGCGGTTCTTCGGGCATTATACAAACCTCTATCTTAAAAAAAGACATAGAGGTATAAATATAGACAATTACAAATGAGGACAAGGATAGTAACATCGAGACGAAGGTCATTTTATTTTCTTTCCTTTTTTTGCGGTAGGGAAGGGATCATGGAAGGAGAGCGCTGCTATGCTTCATAATTTCTTGCCAGCTCCCGTGAACGGTGGATTCTACATGGATGATTATTGGGTCTGGTGCGGATCCGCTGTTCAAGGGGATGATGGCAGATTCCATTTATTTGCCTCCAGGTGGCCTAAATCTCTTCCGATGCATCCGGGCTGGTTGGTTTCCTCCGAGATCGTTCGGGCTGTTTCAGATCGACCCGAAGGACCTTACTCGTTTGAAGAGGTGGTTCTGCCCGCACGAGGAGCCGAATATTGGGATGGTCGCAGTACACATAACCCTCATATTGTTAAGCATGAAGGCATGTATCTACTGTATTACATGGGGTCAACGCATCCTTTTCCTGATCCGATTGAGGGAGATGGATTTGGTCTGCAAGATCCGCGATGTATCGTTGCTCGAGCGAACAAGCGCATCGGATTGGCGGTGTCGCACAGTGTGTTCGGACCCTGGCAGCGGCGTGATGAACCTATTTTATCAACAAGACCAGGGAAGTTCGACAGCTTCTTAACGTCTAATCCTGCCCCTTGTATAAATGAAGACGGTTCAGTGCTCTTGATTTATAAGGCTAGACAGTATGAAGGCTATGGACATGGAAAAATGACGTTTGGGGTTGCGCGAGCAGCTCATTACGAGGGCCCTTACCGGGTCATGAGTGAAAACCCGCTTTTCCCGCCTGACGCGCATTTGGAAGACCCTTTCGTGTGGCGAACAGATAACGGATATGCCTTGATTGCAAAGGATATGGATGGCGATCTATCCGGTGAAAAATACGGCGGCGTATACGCTTCTTCGAGCGATGGCATAACGTGGGAGATCCATCGTTCACTTGCATATTCTCGAAATGTTACTTGGGATAATGGAATCACCCAAACGATGGGTAATTTAGAAAGGCCTTTTCTTTTATTTCAAAAGGGTAAGCCTACTCATTTATTTGCGGCTACATCGGATGGTACCAAGGGCTTCCATGACGCCACACAAACGTGGAATATGGTCATTCCATTAGCTCTTGAATGAGCAGTATCAGGATGGAGGGACACTGATATGTCTAAAACAGAAGCGATAACGGAGATCAATCTCGCGCTGCATTGCGAAGTAACCTGCAGTTCAGAAATGACGGATAGGAAGGGCCTTCATGCGGTAGATGGTGCCCTGGATACCTATTGGCAGCCACTAAGCTCCGATCAAAAGGATAATAACCGCGTATGGATCACGGTTGATCTGGGTGACTGCTCCTTGTTCAATGGTGTCCAGTTGAAGCTGGCATCCGGTTTCATTCATAGATACCGTATTCTTCATTCTTCAAACGGAGTCATTTGGCATGAAGCTTTTAATCGGGAAACGTCGAGAGGCGGAATCGGAACAGACGAAGAGGCTCTTTTTCCGAAAGTGAGCGGACGATACGTCACCTTGGAAATGGAGCTATTTGATCCGGAGCGTGATTTTCAGCTCATTAATTTCGGTATTTATGAACGGCTAACGATTCCTTCTGGTCCCTTGTTAGATCGCGTAGTTTGCACGGTTGAAGGTCGCGCTTACGATCAGGACGATACATTAACGATACAAGTGAACAACCGAGTGGCATTGGATCTGAAGGGGATCCTGACAGACGGTTCGGATGTCGACTTCGCGAATGAGGATATCTCGATTAGAACCAGCAACGAGAACGTGGTGACAGTAGATGAGCGTAAAGGGATAACCAGTCTCAAGTCGGGCATCTCACAGATGAAGACTAGTGTCACTTTAGACGGGGTGATGAAAGAGTCCAGCTTTTATATAGATGTGTACGATCCTGCGGAGTGGTTGGTGGATATCGATCTGGTACATCCTTCTTTGGTTATGGATATTGGTCAGCCTGCCTTCTTGGAGCTTGGCCAACCCTATCCAGGCCTGCATGTTAGACCGGCTGTAGCGATGACGATGCAAGTTTCATTAGTAAACATGTCAACGGAACTGCTGGTTGGGAGCCTTCCTGAAAGCAAATTAGCATCGTGCATGGCATCGATGTTTACTTTTCCTGGTGAAGTGAAGGAGCCTGGTACATACCGGATTAACGTTGTGATGAAAGCAGAAGACGGACGCTCTTTCTATGATGCCTTTTATTTTACCGTTCAGCCCTCACTTAGTAACAAAGCAGGGCAAAGTGAAATCGTACATTTCGATGAGAACGGAAGATTGGCTTATGTGCCTGATTTCAAAGGGAATCAGATCATCGATTTCTCCAATTGCGGTTACGGAGGGGGTGGCGTAGCGATCCCTGAGATCGTACCTGTTATTTCACTTGAACCCGTAGAAGGGGATAATACGACACACATTCAGGCGGCGATTGATCTGGTCGCTAATCTCCCTCTATCTTCGTCCGGCTTTCGTGGCACTGTACTTTTGAAGAAGGGCATCTACCCCATAGATGGTACATTAGAGATTCTGGCAAGCGGCATTGTCGTACGTGGTGAGGGGGAAACCGAGGGTGGTACCTTACTGTATGCCACAGGAACGAAGCAGCGAAATGTGTTTGAAATCAGGGGAGAATCAGCCCCTCGGCTACTGCCTGAGACACAGACCTCCATTTGTGATCTTTATGTGCCATCGGGAGCACGAAGAATTCATGTTAGCGATGCATCCTGTTATCGGGTCGGAGACACCGTCAAGGTGATTCGCTATGGAAATGAACGTTGGATTCATGCCATTGGTATGGATGCGATTCGCTTGAGGCCAGTGGCAGGCGGAACTGCTCAATGGCTTCCGTTCCAACTGGAATTTGACAGAGTGATCACTCATATAGATGGCAATTGTATTACGTTGGACGCTCCAATTGCGAATGCCATTGAAACCCGCTGGGGAGGCGGGGCGCTTGTCAAATACGAGGATGGAGGCCGTATCGAACAGCTCGGTATTGAGTATTTGAGAGTGGTTGTTTCGTATGATCCCACGATCCATGAGACGCGAATCGATGGCAATGAGGGCAGTAAACCGTATATGGCTGATGAGCAGCATGCAATTAACTTTATTTATCTGGATCATGTACGGAACGCCTGGATACGCAATGTCGACGGCTTCCATCTCCAGCATGCACTGGTGCAGGTTGGACGCGCTGCGAAGTGGATAACCATCCAGGATTGTGCAGCCTATGACTTTGTCAGTGTGGTGACGGGAGGACGTCGGTATGCGTTCCATCTTATGGGTGAATTAACCCTCGTCCAGCGAGCCTACTCG
Organism: Paenibacillus sp. J31R30; assembly: GCF_059692115.1. NCBI lineage: Bacteria > Bacillati > Bacillota > Bacilli > Caryophanales > Paenibacillaceae > Paenibacillus > Paenibacillus sp. J31R30. Next base: position 1,202,972 of record NZ_JCAUAV010000002.1, read on the forward strand.
GAAACGGCAAGGCATGCCTTTGCCGTTGATGCGCGGGTTGCAGGACCGAACGTATTCCTCGACTGCGAGTCGCAAAAGGATTACAACACAAGTGAACCCCATCATCGCTGGTCAGTTGGCTGCCTCTATGACAATGTAAAGGGCCGGATCCATATTCAGGATCGAGCCTGGTTGGGAAGCGGGCATGGCTGGTCAGGCGCCAACTATGTCACTTGGAATACGACCAATGAGCTAGTCTCGCAACAACCGCCAACCGCTCAAAATTATGCGATTGGGCATGTCGGAAGTAAAGGGAAGTCACTTCTTCCAAGTACCTATGATCAGCGGCAGCGCAAGGAAGCTTACTGGGAGAGCTTCGGGAGCCATGTGGAACCGCGCAGTCTATATACACAACAGTTACTGGACCGTCTTGGTTCGGAAGCAGTTCGCAGTAAATAAATCATAATATTGACTGTGAGTGGTCCATGCGAGTACGCATGGGCCTCTTTGCATGCGTTCACCTCTACATTTGAATAGTCATTTTAGTTAATGAGGGTAGGTAGTTTGGATTTTAAAGATGAATTTACGATTATGATGATGATTATTTTCTGTGATTTGTATTAAATTGGAGGAGAGTGTACGCACTCGATATCTTTGAAAGGAGTTAAAAGCGTAGAGCGCATTCATTGTTTCAAATGGAATTTAACTTAAGGGAGGATGTATGAATGGGAAAAAGCAAGAAAGTAAGTATTATGATGTTATTGATTAGTTTGATTCTTGCCATGATCCCTTTTGCAGGCCATGCTGCGGACACGAAATTGTCGGTCGCACCATCTGGGGTGACTGCGAGTTCAGATGATGGTAACGTGCCTGCCAATACGGTAGATGGCAGTTTAACGACACGATGGTCAGCAAGCGGAGATGGGCAATGGATTAAGTATGATTTGGGCTCCGTGAAAAAAGTATCTTACATTAAAATCGCTTTTATTAGTGGGGATACGAGAACATCGAATTTCGATATACAAACATCGACGGACAATATTAATTTCACGACGGCTCAGTCTAACGTGACGAGCAGCTTGAATACCAGCTTACAGACTTTTGATTTTCCCGATGTTGACCCGGCTCGTTATGTGCGGATTGTCGGACATGGTAACTCTGTGAACTTATGGAACAGTTATACCGAGGTCGAAATTTACGGTGATACTTCTGCAAGCGCTTCCGCAGACACGAAGTTCTCTGTCTCCGGGTCTAACGTGACAGCTAGCGCAGATGATGGGAATGTCCCTGCTAACACGGTAGATGGGAACTTAACCACACGGTGGTCGGCTAGCGGCAATGGACAATGGATCAAGTACGATTTGGGTTCGAATGCCAAGGTCTCCTTCATCAAAATAGCATTTCTAAATGGCGATACGCGAACTTCCAGTTTCGATATTCAAACCTCCACAGATAACGTGAATTTTACGACGGCTCAGGCCAATGTGACGAGCAGTTTGAATACAAGCTTGCAGACATTTGACTTCACGGATGTAGCGTCAACTCGTTATGTACGCATTGTTGGCCATGGCAACTCCGTCAACTTATGGAACAGTTATACCGAAGTAGAAATTTATGGTGTTGCCCCTGTGACACCTGGTGTTTCGGTTTCCACTTCCGCACAGTTAGCAACTGCCTTAAGTAATGCAAGTGCAGGTACGACAATCGTACTAGCGAACGGGACATACTCACAGACAGGACCCTTCGTACTGAGCAACAAAAATGGTACATCAAGCAGCCCGATCACGATCAAAGCAGCGAATCAGGGGCAGGCGATTATTTCTGGCGGGGCTTCCCTCCAAATACAGAGCTCGTCCAATGTCGTGATTGAGGGACTGAAATTTACAAACTTAGGAAATACAGGCCTTCTCTTAGATGGATCCAATAACATTCGCGTTACGAGGAATCAATTTGCACTTCAAGCAACTGGAAGTACCCTGATCTGGCTTCAAGTTAGTGGCGTCGATAGCCATCACAATCGAATTGATCATAATGATTTTGGACCGAAGAGCGACACGGATCCGCTGATTGCTTATCAGGGCGACAATAACGGGAACATCTCACAGTATGACGTAATCGAATATAACTATTTTCATGATGTGGGGCCATGGGTGGCCAATGGGAAAGAAACAATACGCCTTGGCTTATCGGGAATCTCCTTGTCGAATGGGTATAATACCATCCAGTACAATCTATTTGAGAATTGCGACGGCGAGCCCGAAATCGTTTCTGTGAAAAGCAGTAACAATACCGTTCGCTACAATACCTTCAAGACTTCCAAGGGTGGGCTCACCTCCAGACATGGGCATAATAACTCTTTTTACGGCAATTATTTCCTAGGTGATGGTGTAGAATCAGAACAAGCTGGCATACGCATTTATGGGAACGATCATAAGATCTACAACAATTACATGGAAAATCTAACAGCTAACGCGATCATTCTTGATAATGCGGATTATGATGGCGGTACAGGAGGTTATCCTTCCAATCCATCAGCAGATGACCTGAGAGAACAATGGAAAATATACCGAGCGCAAGTCGTCAACAATACGATTGTAAATAGCTCGACGGGAATCATCGTTGGTTCTGGTAAACCCTTAGCTCCACAAGACAGCAGAGTGGCTAATAATATCGTAAGAAATTCCACAGGGACCCTCTATAATGAAGTTGGAACCACTAACACGGTATTTGAAGGGAACATGGGATACGGCAGCACAGTAAGCAATAATGGTTCGAGGACATCTGCCCAAATTTGGAGTATCAATCCGCTATTGACTACGGTAAACGGGTTGCAAAAGTTGTCATCTAGCAGTCCTGCCATAAACGCTGCAGTGGGAACTTACACCTATGTGACAGAAGATATGGATGGCGAAACACGCTCTACCACTGATGTTGGAGCAGATGAACGGTCTGCGAGCACATCCTTCGGCAAACATCCTTTGGTTGCTTCTGAGGTTGGACCTAATGCGCCATAAGGAATAAAATCATTCCATTTCGAGGCTGTCCTTCCTACAGGACGGCCTTTTTGCTTGCGAACTATTTTACTCATTCATTGTCATTTGTTTATTGTGCTGAATACCATGTTATAGATGCCTAAGCCCAATGGACGTAATAAGATCAGAAAGGATATGATTGTTGACGATGAAAAGGACATATAGGATCGTTGAGATCGCACGTAAACTTAGAAAAACGCAAGCAACGATAGTGGAATGGTCGAAGCAATTTGCTGATTTTCTTCCAACCATCGTTGTTGGGGGAACATTAAGATACACAGAAGAGGCTGTCGAGACATTTCGCATGATCTCCAAGCTTAAAGATGCCAATAAATCGCACAAGATGGTTTATGAATATTTACAGGAAATGTCGCAGAAGGAACATCAAGTGCTTAAAGGTGAGGAGATCCTTGCAACTCCGTCTCCTGAGGTGGTTCCAGAATTGAAATTACCTCAGATGGAGACGAAATCTAGCCCCCTTTTAAGTGATGAAATCTTGGAATTGCGTAACTTGGTACAGATTCTAACACAAAAAATAGATGCCAATAAATCTCCGAGGCCTATAAACGAACAAGTAGATGATAGTCAACTGGTTGGAATATCTTCCATTTCAAGTGGTAGACAAGTAGCACCGAAGAATAATTACGTGAATGTTCTATTCGATCAGCTAACGAATGAAGTTGCAGAGCTTCGAAGTCTTGTTCTTTCATTTATGGAAAAGATGATCGAAGTTGCGAAGGGCGCTAATCAAGATGAGCGGTTTACAAGCATGACGGAATCCGTACATTCACAAGTTAATGGCATTTCGGAAGAAGTTACTGAACTGCGTAATATCATCAAGATTCTTACGTACAAGGTAGCTGAGGTCATTGAACAAGATGACAGCAGCGAGGTTGCCGCCAACTTTGATGTACTCAACATGCAATACAAGAGTGTGGCTGATCAGGTTCAAGAACTGCAGCATGTGGTCTATTCTGTGCAGCCTAAGCTGATAGAAGATCAGGGGCACAAGCTCAAAGGTGAATTGCTAGCAGTGGCAAAGGTGAATCAGGAGCAACAAGTTGCCAGAATCACGAAGTTAGAAGAGGAGTTCCAAGCGTTCTATACTGGTCATCCCCTGCTGATCGAGGCGCTGGAACATAATTTCAGTGGTGAACTACAAGCAGCGACAAGTGAATGGCAGTCGCAGCTTCAGGAAAGTGTCTCGAATTTGGAGGAGGAACTCCTTGCCATTCAACCTCAAATTAAAGAAGTGCTGGAGCATAATTTCAGAGTTGAACTAGTAGCAGCGACAAGTGAACTGCAGTCGCAGCTTCAGGAAAGTGTCTCGAATTTGGAGGAAGAACTCCTTGCCATTCAACCTCAAATTACAGAAGTGCTGGAGCATAATTTCAGAGTTGAACTAGTAGCAGCGACAAGTGAACTGCAGACGCAGCTTCAGGAAAGTGTCTCGAATTTGGAGGAAGAACTCCTTGCCATTCAACCTCAAATTACAGAAGTGCTGGAGCATAATTTCAGGGTTGCACTAGTAGCAGCGAAAAGTGAACTGCAGACGCAGCTTCAGGAAAGTGTCTCAAAGTTGGAGGGAGAACTCCATGCTGTTCAACCTAAGATCACAGAATCGCTGGGGCAAACCTTCAGGGGTGAACTACAAGCAGCGACAAGTGAGCTGCAGACTCAGCTTCAAGAAAATGTCTCGAATTTGGAGGAAGAACTCCATGCTGTTCAACCTAAGATCACAGAAGTGCTGGAGCATAATTTCAGGGTTGAACTGGTAGCGGCGACAAGTGAGCTGCAGACGCAGCTTCAGGAAAGTGTCTCGAAGTTGGAGGGAGAACTCCATGCTGTTCAACCTAAGATCACAGAAACGCTGGAGCATAATTACAAAGGTGAAATACTAGCTTCGACAAATGAACTGCAGAAGCAGTTTCAGGAAAGTGTCTCGAAGTTGGAGGGAGAATTCCATATCATTCAACCCCAAATTACAGAAGCGCTGGAGCAAAACCTCAAGAATGAAATGCAAATAGTGACAAGTGAACTACAGAAAATACTTCAAGAAAATGTCTTGAAGCTGGATCAAGAGCTTCAAACCTTTAAACCCCAAATAACGGAGACGCTGGAGCAACATCTCAGGAATGAGATGCATGCAGCGACTTATGAATTGCGCAAGCAGCATAAAGAAAGTATTACAGAGTTAGAGCAAGAACTGCATAAAAACTACAATATTAATACTCAGAAGTTAAATGAGTTAATCGAACAAGCGGTTAGCAGTCAAGTGGTTTCCAATGAGGATTTGCTGAACCAACGCTTTGATAACATATCTATTCAGTTGTCTTCCCAACAGAGATTGCTTGATAAGGTTGCTAAATTTCTTGGTATTTAAGGCCTGATAAGCATAAAAGAGGGTGTCCCAAAAGCCATCTATGTGGCGGGGGACGGACCCTCTTTTTTCCATTTTATAAAACAGGAAACAACATTTCTTAGTGACAAGGAAATGTGATCCTACCGTAGCTGTTTTCCTCGAAAATGAGTGTATGTTAGCATCTTTGACCAAACACACCATTAGTTCTTAGCGATTTTTTAACAGAGCTGATGGGGGATGTCCCATTCTTTTTCTGAATACGCGGTTAAAGTAAGCAGGATCACAGTATCCAAGAAAGTCTGAAATTTGTGCAATAGACATCGAAGTGTTCATAAGCAAATCTTTGGCAGAAGTGATTCGAATATTATGGAGAAATTCGATCGGTGTACAACCAAGAACATCACGAAACACAGACGTAATGTAGTTAGGATGTCGATCAAAATGCTCCGACAATTGCTCAATGCGCAAGGGTTCCCGATAATGCTCAATAATAAATTGCTGTATTTCGGCTACAAGTGAATGTTTTTTGGTAGGAGTAGGCATTTCCATTTCCCGATTAAGTCCAGCTAATTGTTCTAATAAGATGCCTTCACAGGATTGAAGGTAGTAAGGAGCTTGTGCAAGCCACAGTTGATGCATCGCGATACATCTTTGTTTATAGAACAAATGATTGCGGAGCTTCAAATGTACAACTTGTTGGAGATGCACCAAGGGAATGTCCGTTTCCGAGCCAAAAGTTGAAAAGTGAATGGAATAGGACGCATGCAGCTGATCTCTTGCGATGTCATAGTTTCGCTGCAAGCCTGCTGGAATGAAAATAAGCTCTCCTTTGGAAACAGAGAATTGTTCTGCGCCAAAGTGATACGTTATTTGCCCCTCAAGCCCGAGTAAAACAGAGTGCCACTCCGGTAAGGAAGTCGACTTATGTGAGTATCCGGGATGAAGCTCATTATAGTTAATATAGTGAAAATGAAACATATGGTATCCTCCTCACACTAAACATTTTAATTTTAACATGAGAATTGTTCAGAAATAAATAGTATTGTTAATTCTATCTCACCTGAGAGGTAGCTATAATTAGGCTATACCACAAAGGGTAAATGATCTTAGGAAAAGGTGAGAAGTTATGATCCAATCAGGTAAATCATTCTCTAGTTCACAGTATAACGAAGAAGGATACTGCGCTCCTGTACAAGTATTATCGTTAGAAGAGGCTGATAAGGGCTATGAACGTTTCTTCGAGACTATCCAGCAATCTAAGTATAATTCAGGTAGTGCGACGATGGATATGGCTGGCTGGCATATTCGAAATGAATGGGTATACAACATTGCGACACATCCAGCTATCTTGGGACCGATTTCCGAAATTCTAGGTGATAACATTATTTTATGGTCAACGAACTTCTGGTATAAGGAGCCTCGCAACGAGAAAAGAATTCCATGGCATCAAGATATTCATTATTGGCCAATGGATCCGCCGATTAACGCAACCGCCTGGCTGAGTCTTGGTTACTCGATTACGGAGAATGGCTGCTTGAGAATTATACCTGGTACTCACATTGATCTGGTTGAACATAAACCTGTAGATCCGACAGATAAGTCGTTTCTGACCAGCGAGATTGACGCTTCCCTAGTTGATGAGAGCAAAGCGATCGATATTGAATTGACGCCAGGACAAGCAGTGTTTTTCACGGAAACGATCTTCCACGGTTCAGAGCGAAACACGTCCAACATTCCGCGTGTCGCATTAAGTCTTCGTTTTACAACACCTGAAGTGAAGATGGGCTGGGATCCTGAGAAAAATCCGAACTGGCGAGCATTTCTAGTGAAGGGTGTAGATCATTATCATTATAATGATCATTTAGTTGGGATCGCGCCTGAACGAAACGAGGATGGTAGGAAATAAATGCTATGAGTTCCTGATGTGTTCATCGGGAGCTCTTATTTCTATTTCATAACGACGAGGAGATGAAGAAGCACAATGATCAGATTAGGTTCACAAGACAATCATTATCGTATGCAGCTAGATTGGGCAAAAATTCTCGTAGGTACACGTTTGGGATATACGCATGGCATTTCCATTTTGATAAAGGGCATGTGTGGATTGCTGATTTACATGGGAGGATTGTGAAGCTGGAGAAATGCCGTGAATGAGTCATCGACAACGCGAAAAGCATAAATGTTTAAGTTGTCAGAAAGATTGAAATGGAATATTATTATAATGTGGTAATTATATTTCTATAAATATGAATTACATAAAAGAAAGCGTTTTATTTAGCTCTACTATTTGATTATACAGCAAGCTCTTCGTTTTCGACTACTCCAAAATAAGGACGGTATCCCGAGATGAGAATAAATGTTGTCGGTATGAATCCGACCGTGCTATTTCCCAATGAAGTGCCGCTAAGACAGATCGTTTACGCGACAGTAAGAAGCCAAGACATTGAGCAGATCGATGCTGTGATGCAAGTAACAGTCGAAGGGGAAGCAGCAGAAGAGACGTGGGAAAGCCAAGTCATTCTTATAGAAGGAGATCAACAATTCGAAGTGAGAGTTAGAGATATGGAAACGCCTTCCTTGGTTACGATCACACTGTTCGTGAAAGAATCGGGTGAAACACTTGCTTCTTGGTCAGAGCTGTGGCAGCCACAGCGGAAATGGCGCGTTCATATGGTCAAAGCCTCCCATTATGATCTAGGCTATGATGGTCGTGTGGATCATATGCAGGCGGAAGCGGCTGATTATATGGATTTGGCAAGACGATTAGTCGGGGATAAGGACCAGCTGCATGAATGGCACTACCATCTCGAGCATATGGGGTACATCCGTGCTTATGAGAAGCAGAGAACGCCAGCGCAGCTGCGACAATTCATTGATCAGTACGTCAAATCCGGTTTAATGACGTTGTTGGGTAATCCGAGTGGTCCTCACTGGCACTGGATGGACTACGAACAGATCGCGCGAGCTTCTTATCCTGCTCGCAGGGAAATGAAGGATCGCTTTGATTTGGATGTCAAAGGGATTGCAGTCATCGATAATCCGAGCGCTTCTTGGTCGTCTTTTCAAGCCTTTGCGAAGTCAGGGTTTCGCTATTTCTATCGATTCGGAACGACCTTTCGCGGTCCAGGTTCGCATAAGGAAATTGGCATGCCGAAGGTTTGCTGGCTGACAGCGCCTAACGGGAATGACCGTATTCTGGGCTATTTTACCGACTTTTATGGGGAGAGTTTGTGGATCGGTCAGGCAGGCGGCGGGGGGATGAACTATGTCGAGCCCGCAGCTAGCCAATTATCCGATTTCTTGCTGCGTGTTGAGCGTGGAGAGATGTACGGCGACTATCCATATGACACACTCCTCATGAGCAACTATATCGATTGGGAAATACCGCATGAAGATGAGCGTATCCTCATTGAATGGCGCCGCAGGTTTACGTATCCGCAGATCTGTTTTGCTGATGCCAATGAAGCGATGCTGCGGCTTGAAGAGGTATATGGTGACCAGATTCCGGTTGTCAGAGGGGATACCAACAACTACTCTGGCGATTATTCGAGCATTGATCCAGCCTCACAAGGGATTAAACGCAAAGCGACGCGTCACTTAGCCTTCGCGGAGGGCCTCCATGCCATAGCGGCATCGCGATCCGAGAGGACGTATCCAGGGAAGTTATTGAATGATCTCTACATTCATCTCGTGGAGTTTGATGAACATTGCTGGCCGACCATGCTGCCAGGCAACAATATGAATATTTTTAACACCAATGTAGTCAAAACAAAGAAAATTAGACAAACCGCTGAAGAAGTGAACACGCTGCTGAATGAATCTCTATCACGTTTATCAGCCACAACGAGGACTGATGGATCTGGCTCAACGATTACCGTTTGGAATTCACTGGCTCACTCGAGATCAGGGCTTGTCATTTTCAAAGCAGCATCCGACGATTTATTTACGTACAGCCTCATGAAAGATGAAGCAACAGGTGCTGAAATAAGGGTTCAACAGCTCGATAGCAGCAGCGATTTTATCTTCAATGCAACGGATGTACCAGCCTACGGATATAAGACCTATACCCTCGTAAAAGAATCACAGCTTCAAGCTGCCCCTGGAGACCTCCAAATGGGTGAAGCGCTGGATTCGTTCACAATCGAAAACGCGAAGTATCGGTTTGCCGTCGACCGCTCGAATGGACGTGTTTGTACATTTTATGATAAAGAATTGAATCGTTCCTTATTAGATGCAGAAGCGGCTCATGGGTTTAATGAATGGCTGCAAGTGACGACTGGCGAGTTCTCCTACACGCTGTTGTCCAAAGATTTGACGATTACTTCCATCGGAGAGACAGTCGACGTATCATGCACCATTGGACCTGTGATGTCAGAAATCCGAGTGGAGTTAGCCGATCGGCGTATTGGTGTTAAACTTCTATCCATTTATCGTTTGTATGCCAATGCGGATCACTTGGATGTCATCAATCGAACGGAGCGCATGGATTTCCTGCATACTTCGGTCAATGATCGATACAAACAAAATGTGTTTGTCTCCTTCCCTTTTCACGTGAACAATCCAACGTTTAGAGCCGAATATGCAGGGGGAACGCTTGATCCTGCCGAGGACTTTTTACCCTCTGTACGCGATTTCGTCACGGTCAATAGATGGTTGGACGTAAGCAGCGGGGATGGTTCCTTCGGTATAACCATTGTTCCCCACGAAGCCTCAGCGATTCATCTTGGGAAGATCATGTATAACCAATTAAGCGCAGATTATATCCCGGAAAGTTCGCATCTCTATAGCTACGCATGGTCTAACCGTATGTCAGGTCTTACGACGTTAAGCTTAGAGGATTATAAAGCGGAGCTCTCTTATTCGATTCGTTCCCATGCGGGCAATTGGCAGAAAGGGGAGGCGGCGACATTTGGATGGCAGCAAGCCAGCCCGCTCTTGGTTGATGTGCATCATGAGCACCGCGAGAAACAGATCAGCTTCCTTGAAGTTGACCATAGGAATGTGCAAGTCGTTGTCTTGAAAAGGTCGGAAAAACCAGGAGATGGCTACACGCTCCGACTTGTTGAAACGGAAGGACGAGAGTCTACAAGTGTTAAAGTAAAGCTTGGCTTTGCTCAGATAGATCGGGCATGGTCTTGTGATCTGGTAGAAAATCGCTTGCAGCCTTTGGAACTAGAAGATGGTAATCTCTTCATCACAATAACTTCTTATGATATGGCAACGATCCAGTTGCATGTGAAAGAAGCGGAGTATAGGGAGATCCACAATCTAGAAGCAACTCCAATGAGTGATAGTGAGATCCAATTAACGTGGCAGGTGGAAAAAGGAAGTGCTGGACATGGTTTCTTTATCTACCGTTCCGAAGACGCTCTAGCGCCTCCAACCCTGCACACGCAGGTGGGCTATGTGGAGACGGCTAGCTTCATGGACACTGGGCTTCATCCGGGCACGGAATATTATTATCAGGTGATTGCTGGTACTGTGCATAATGGGCAGTCCGAGCATACGCGTCTGAAAGTTATGGCTGAAACGAGCTTAATGAATAAGACCGCCCCTAAACCTGTACATAATTTGAGCGTCATTCCTTTGGATTGGGATGCGTTAGCCATCTATTGGAAGCGGAATATGGAACCAGACATTGCTTATTATGAATTATTTCGAGGTGCGGAGCCGGATTTTCAGCCTAGTCGTGACAATCGAATAGCACGTCTGAATCCGAATCACTATGAATTACAAGTGTGGGAAGATACGGGACTTACGCCAGGGGATGTCTGGTATTACAAGGTATATATTACCGATTACGCAGGCAATGTTCAGACTAATTGTTTGGGAGTTCGAGGTGAAACACCTGTAACGAAGCGGCTTCCGGAACGAAGAGATACCTTTTAGAGAATTAAAGCGGGAATTCCCGCTTTTTTAATGCATTATTTCTTATATTATGGTACTATAATTACATTAATATAAAAATAGTGAATATTCGGGAGGATATCTATGTATTCATATGCGAAGGGATTACAACAAATTGAAGTGGATGTTCTCATTTGTGGAAGCGGTTGCGCTGGTATTGGCGCTGCAATAGCGGCGGCAAGAGGCGGGGCAAGCACCATGGTGCTTGAGAAGAATGGTTACTCCGGAGGTATCATTACCGCTGTCCACAACCCCTTTTTCGACGGCTTAACGGATCTTCGCAATGGCGATATTATCGTGAAAGGCGTCGCATTTGAGCTATATGCCAGAATGGGGTATGCAAGTCCCAAAGCTACCCGACTTGAGGGCCTTCACCAGACCGTTGATCCTGAAAAGCTAAAGACCCTTGTTGATCAATATTATTCGCAGTTAGCGATCAGAACCTGGTACCATAGCCCAGTAGTGGACGTTTGTGTTAGTCAAAATCGAATTGAAGCTGTCATCACAGCGAACAAAGGCGGCATGTATGCCATAAAGCCGAAGGTCGTTATTGACTGTACAGGTGATGGAGATATTGCAGGCTGGGCAGGAGCACCTTATGAAATCAGTGAGACGGTCCAACCGATGACACTTCATTTTCGCATTGGGAATGTGAAGGTAGATGCGGATTTGCCGCGCAAGTGCGAAGAGGCCTTGAAAGCACCGTTCGAGAATGGGGAGCTGCCTTGTTACGGCGGACCTTGGATGTTCTCTTTGGCCAAAGACGAGATCACCATCAACGCAACAAGAATTCATTCCAAGCCGCTGGATCCCGATCTGAAAAGCAAGGCAGAGATGAGAGGACGCGAGGACGCATGGATCATGTTCGACGCATGGAAAAAGGCGCTGCCCGAATTTCAAGATGCCTATCTCATCTCGACGGGTCCGGAGATTGGCGTAAGGGAGACGAGGCGTATCGTTGGGGATTACACGTTAACGGTCGATGATATTACCGCTACGCGGACGTTCGATGATGCCATTGTGAAGGGCTCATGGTTTCTGGATATGCATCCGTCCGACGGTTCTGTAGGCGTACATCCGCATACACACTATAAACCGGCCCCGTATGATATTCCCTATCGGACACTATTGCCGCAGAAGCTCGATAACGTCATTGTTGCAGGGCGCTGCCACTCGGCAACGCGCGAAGCCTTAAGCTCATCGAGGGTAACTATTACCGCGATGGGGATGGGCGAAGCAGCAGGGACTGCTGCTGTCATGGCTATTCAGCAGCAATGCGGAATGAGAGAAGTTCCGATGACAGAGCTTCAGGATAAACTTTTTGCCATCAAAGCAGCTCATTAATTGATTTGCATGTAAGAAGTAACACGAAAGGGGGCATTCTCCTTGCTTCGCAAACGAGATCATTATGTACTGTTCGCATTCCTACTTCCCGTCATCCTTATTCTCCTACTCTTCAAAGGGGTTCCGATTGCCCAATCCTTTTATTACAGCTTTACAGACTACAATGGCTTTGAAGCGCAAGGCGTAGGATTGAAAAATTATACGGAAATCATGACCGATGAAGCCTTCAAAACAAGCTTGTTCAACAGTTTGCTGTTTTTCATCAGCATCCCGATAAAAATCATTTTATCCGTATTATTGGCTGTGCTTGTCTATGAAAAGGTGTGGGGATCTTCCTTCTTCCGCTCGGTCATCTTCCTGCCGCAGGTGTATTCAGCTGTGGTTATCGGCTTTAGTTTTTCAATTATGCTGTCCATGAACGGCCCCATTAATATGATGTGGAAGGAATTGGGACTTACACAGCTTATCATGGATCCTTTAACAGAGCCGTGGATGGCTAGATCGATTCTCATCGTTGTGCTTGTCTGGGCCGGCATGGGGACAGGGATGATTATCACTCTCGCAGCGATGTCTACGATGTCACATGAGGTGCTGGAATCAGCCAAAATTGATGGTGCCAGCTGGTGGCAGACGTTTGGCCGCATTATCCTTCCTATGTTGAAACCAACTATTGAGTTTCTTGCCATCATGTATACGATTAGTCTATTTACCAACCAATTCGGCCTCGTATATGCATTGACCAAAGGCGGCCCAGGGAAATCGACGATCCTGCTTGATTATTTGATTTACAATGTCGCGTTCACCGATGGGCAAAGCCGATTTGGCTATGCATCCGCCCTTGGCATCATTCTGATGATTTTAGTTGCCTTGGTGATGCTTGTGCAGCGGTTACTGTTATCTGAACGAGGAGGGAAAAAGCAGTGATGAGAACGTTTAAATTCCAATTCCCTTCCGTTCTTTTTCTATCCTTAGTCTCGCTGACGACGCTATTTCCACTGTATTTCATCGTGGTGACATCCTTCAAAACCTCGAAGGAATATTCGCTCCATCCGCTAGGCTTGGCAGCGAACTGGTCGTTCGACAATTTAGCGAGTGCGCTGCAAATCGGCAAGCTGCTATCGTATTCTGTGAATACGCTCTGGATGACCGTGTTGTCACTTACCTGCTTTGTCGTGCTTTACAGTATGGCTGCGTTCACCTTCACACTGGGGAAGAGCAAGTGGCTGCCCGTTGTACTTGTCCTATTTATTCTAAGTAATATTATCCCGCTTCCGGTTATTATTGTGCCCTTGTTCAAAGAGCTGCTCACGTTTCATTTGTTCAATAAGTTCACGGGGCTGCTTCTTGTTTATATTGCGATGTATGGGCCGTTCTTTATCTTGTTTCTGACTTCATACAATAAGGCTATTCCCAAATCCCTGTATGAGGCTGCGGTGATCGACGGCGCTTCCGTGACGGGCTTATTCCTTCGCGTATTCCTGCCTCTGAATCGACCTGCCATAGCAACCGTATGTATCCTCGGCTTCTTGTATGTGTGGAATGAGTTTTATGCGTCGCTCATCATTTTGCAAAATCCAGATAAGCGTACGTTGCAAACGGGGATCGCTCTGCTCAAAGGTCAATATCAAACGGATATCCCGCTGTTAACCGCAGGTCTGCTCATTGCTGTTGTGCCCGTCATCCTGTTCTATGTCCTATTTCAAAGGCAAATTGTCGCTGGTATTACGGCAGGTTCCATTAAAGAATAAGTTAATTCCCATAATAGTGAAATACATTTATTTTATAATAAAAATAGTTTGACAACTTGAAGATCTATTTGCTATATTGATTTCGAGTAATAAAGATACCGCTTTCATATTAAAAGGAGGCTTACATACCGTGAAAAAGAGAAACGTAAACACGATCGCTTCAATCGCAGTGATGACTTTGATTTTAAGTGCATGTGGAAGTAACAGCAGCACCACTTCAACGAGTTCGAGCAGCCCGGCAACGCAAGTAAGTCCAGCAGCAGCAACGGCAGCTGCAACTGCTGAAGCGAAACCGAAGGATGTAAAGTTGGTTGTATGGGATTGGTTTTACGGGGATACGAGCAAAGGTCTTGGGAAGGTCTTTAAGGAAGCCGACGAATCTTTCATGAAGAAGTATCCTTATATCAAAATTGAGCATGTGGGTCAGCCGGCCAACGATGATTTCCGCAATTTGTTCAAAACGGCGATGATGTCCAAGGATGGTCCAGACGTGACGCTGTACAACGGAGGCAGCAATTTGCAGGGTGTGAAAGAATCCCTATTGCCGCTTGAAACGCTTCTTGATCCGGCTACACAAGAGCAATTGAACTTCCCGTTAGGTAAAAAAGAAGACCCGGTTCAGTTCGCTGAGCATATCTACTTAGCACCGATTTCCGTTCAAGGTTCTATCTGGTACTACAATAAGAAATTATTTAAAGATGCGGGTCTTGATCCGAATAAAGCGCCGGCAACGTGGGATGAATTGCTAGCCGCAAGCAAAACGCTGAAGGACAAAGGCATCACGCCAATTGGTACGACGGCCAAAGGCGGAGCCAATGCCAATGCATGGCTGACTTCATTGCTCTTTAACTCTTTATCTTACGAGGAGTTAGCGACCTTCCGTACGGCGGATCACATCAAGTGGACAGATCCGAAAGTGGCGGGAGCTCTACAGAAGATTCAAGATCTACGGGATTTAGGCTATTACAACAAGGACGCGACTTCATTGGCCCTATATCCAGATCAAGCGAATATGTTTAAAAATGGGAAAGCAGCCATCATCAGCGGCCTATGGTCTGATACATTGAATTGGAAGGAACTTGGAGATGGGATTGGGCATGACAATGTCGGCGTATTCGTTTTCCCAAGTATCGGGTCGGTGCAGCCGAAGACACAATTCTCCCTCTTTGACACAGGTTGGGGAATTACAAGCTGGACCAAACAGAAGGATGCTGCGAAGCTATATATCCAACATATGACAAGTGCAGATGTGCAATTGGCTGCGTTGAAGGAAGCGGGCACATTCCCAAGTAACAAGAACGTGGATATGACGAAAGTTGATTACCCCGTACTGAAGGATATGATTAATATCTATAAAAAAACAAGCCAATCCAGCCCGCATGTACCAGGTTTGATTGCGAACAAGCAAGAATGGACAGATTTTAAAACGAATTATGAGCTAGTGATTGGCGGGAAAATGAACATGGATCAAGTATTAGCTAAAGTGCAAGAGGTTGCGAATAAAAAGTAAATGACAGTAAGGAGAAATAGCGGAAACGCTATTTCTCCTGCAATTATTATGTAAAGAGCCCCTAACTAGGGGGGATTTTCCAGCGGCGATTGAAACTTTATCAGCCTGGAGGTATATTATTCCTATAATCTAAGAATAGAGGTTGATTTTATTGTCCATTCAATCATTGGACCGTGCGTTGGATATCCTAGAATTATTGTCTGCGAACAATTCCTCAATGCCACTGAAATCAATCGCTCAGCAGCTCGATTTGTCCGTAAGTACTGTGCATAATCTAATTAGCACAATGGTAGATAGAGGCTATGTGCAGCATGTTGGAGCCCGCGGTGGCTTCACACTTGGTTACGGTCTTGTAGAATTGGCTTCCAATGTTATGGTGCTGCATCATATTAATGATATCGTGAAGCCCTTCGTTTTGGAATTATACGAAAGATCAGAACGAGAATCTTCGTACTATAGTGTGCTAAGGAAGAATGGCATCGCAACGGAAATTTACTATCCAAGTTCATATACACTGAGTGTGACGCTGGGAGCGAGTTTATTAGATAAGCTGCACTGCTCTGCACAAGGGAAGATTTTCCTGGCCTATATGACGCCGCAGAAGCTGGAGAAATATCTAGAAACGCACCCGCTGGAGAAATGCGGACCGAACACGATCACGGATAAGGAAGAGCTTATCGCTCATCTGAAACAAGTGCGTGAGCAAGGCTACGCATTGAACATGGAAGAAACGGAAGATGGCGCATGCGGTATTGCAGCTCCGATCTATGAGCAAGGACAGATTGCGGTGAATGTATTAGCGATTGGATTGCCTGAGATCAGGATGCGGCATAAGAAGGATCAGCTGATTGAAATTGTGACTGAAATTTCCCAAAGAGCTTCATTGAAAATCAAGGAATGCCTTGCTGACAATAAAAGCGAAGAAGCGTAAAGACATCAGACATGAACCGAAAGCAAGTACAAATTGAATATTGAAAGGATAGTGCAATGTATGTTGCCTTCCTTTTCATCTTTGTATACGCTTACATTTGTGGAAGGGGAGCTCGATTAGCAGCAAGAAAGTCGTCAATTTAACATTTTAGGGAGGGATCAATAATGAGATGGAAATCTTCGGTATTGGTTTATTTGTGCATCGTTTTATCGGTGGCAATGATAGGTGTTTTACCTTCGACTAGTTATGCGGCAACCATCAATGTGGAGGCTGAGAGTACGACACTCACGGGTTATGTATCCGATACTTCGCTAGCTGGAGCTAGTGGAGGTGCCTATGTCAAAACAACGGGAACGGGAACTGCGACATATACGTTCGCAGGCACGACAGGCGACTACTCAATGAATGTCGTCTATTACGATCATACCAATGGTGCTGCAACCTTCCGTGTCAAACAAAATGGCACTGTGATCGACGAATGGTTTGCAACGGATAAACATACCAGCAAATGGATGACGCGACGCGTGAAATCGAATTTCGCAGTTGCTGCCGGTGATGTGTTTACGGTGGAGGGCGTATCCGATGCGAGTGACGCCGCTTTCTTGGATAAAATTCAATTTACGGATCCGATCATAACGCCTGTGAAGACGACCGCCACGCTCATTGATGATATCTTTTACCAATTTAATTACACAACAGACGGGACGAATCAATTTCCAGGTGGTTGGGATTCAGATGTAAGCGGAGGCACGATAACCAATATCTTTGATACCGATACATCGAGCTATGATCGCAGAATCAAACTGGATGATACCAGTACGATCAATCCGATTCAGATGAGCAAGCCCTTCCCAGATCAATCAGGGAAAATAGTGTATGAAGCCGCATTGAAATTGACGTCGGCAATGGATGGCGTAAAGTTCCAGCTGCGGAATGACAGCGTTGTAGGTGTAAGCATCAAAACGGCTGGAGGCAATCTGGTGGTTGAAACCTCCTCGGGCAGCACGACCTTACAAGCCTACAGTACGAACACTTGGTATGGTCTCAAGGTGGTTGCAGATACCGCAGCGAATACGGCTGATATTTATGTCAATGGTGTACTGAAAGCGAGCGGAACAGCCTATCTGAATAGCGTTACTAAGCTAAATCGTGTCTATGTTTCTACATCGCAGGCAGGTACAGGGCAATTGCATCTGCATGGGATTAAGCTCTATAAAGGCTATTTGGTGAAGGAGAATTTCTTCAGCTCTGGCACGAGTATTGTGCCAACAGATTGGACGTATATAGCTCCAGGCGGATCGGGTTCTGTACAAAATCAGTTTTCCCAGCAGTCGGATAACCTTCGCGTGTTTAAGTTTGATGATACGAGCGCAACAGGCAACGTGGAGATTTCCAAAACGTTTGCTGCTCAGACAGGCAAAACAACGTTAGAATACAATGTCATGTTACCGACCAAAGTGGATAACTTCTATGCGGAGTTCGACAGCGGAACAACAACAGCAGTCAAGGTATATACCGCCAATGGAAATTTGAGCTATGAGAACAGTGGCGGTGCGCCTGTCACCATTTGGAGCAATTACAAAGCGAATGTGTATTACAAAATAAGAATTGAAGCAGATGCTTCGACAGATAAGGCAGATATCTATGTCAATAATGTTCTCACAGCAACCAATGTAGGGTTTAAAAATGCAGTAACTTCGATCGATAAGGTGAGGTTTTCGTCATCGACTGGCAATAGCGGCGTCATGTATGTCGACGATATTGAGGTATTTCTGACGCCAGTCATGCCTTCAACCTATGTGCCAACCCCAGCTTCCATTAGTGGAAGCGACGCATACCTCGTAGGGGTGCAGCATTTCAGCGGATGGCGCGAGGGTACGCATAATGGTTGGGAGGCTATCACTAAGTACGCGGATCGCAAGCCGTTAATCGGTTGGTACGATGAAGGTAATCCGGAAGTGATGGATTGGGATATTAAGTGGTGGGCTGAAAATGGGATCGATTTCTTCTTTACCACATGGTTTCGCAATGTAGGCGGTAAGGGCCAACCCGTGAAAACGCCATTTCTGGATCACGGCTATGACGCATATTTTAAATCGAAGTATCAAAATTATGTGAAGTTCGCGATTACCTACGAGAATGGGAATGAAGAGCGCGGTGTAAGTAATCAGGCAGATTTAGTTGGCAACTTATTCAACTTTTGGCTGGAGCATTATTTCAAGAATCCGAACTATTTGAAAATAGGAAATAAACCGTTATTGGGTATTTATTCCCCAGATAAGCTGAAAAGTCAGCTTGGCGGCACGGATGCCAATGTGAAAACGGCGCTGGACGCGCTTCGTGCAGCAGCAGTGAGCGCTGGATTTGACGGACTTATCATCATAACCGAAGAACGGTCGATGAACGCGAGTCGAATTGCTTCTTTTAAAAATCAAGGCTATGACTCCTACTACTCCTATGTTGGGCCAACAACGACGAGTGGGATGGCAAGCCAGAAGAACGCCGGCAGCGGTAACTTGGAGGATATTCCGTCCCCATCCGTTGGTTGGGCAGATAAACCTTGGTATGGCAACACATCGGATTCGAGAATCAGCCCATCGACCTTCCAGTCCTTACTTCAATGGACCAAGGATACGCATATGCCGACTTATTCGACGGGAGCATTGGGGAAATCCATGCTGCTTCTCGACAATTGGAACGAATACGGCGAAGGTCATGTGATCAATCCATCCATTGAAAACGGATTTGGTTATGTGAATGCGATTAAGAATGTATTCCTGCCAGCGGCTGCCGCACCATCGAATGCCACACCAGATAGTATTGGACTAGGTCCGTACGATAGCCTCTATCCAAGGCTGTGGAGGACACCGCTTCTAGAGCTGCCGGCTTCACCTAGTTCCTTAAATGCTTTTCCTGGCAACGCAGCCGTAGGTCTAGATTGGAGTTCGGTTACAGGGGCGACATCCTACAATGTGAAAAGAGCAACATCCGTGAGTGGACCTTACACAACCATAGCGACAGGTATCACCAATTCGTATTATGTCGATACAACCGGACTAAGTAATGGAACTACGTACTACTATAAGGTATCGTCATCCAACGCTGTAGGTCAGAGTACTGATACGACCGCTGTAACTGTTAGCCCGGGAACTACCTTTGAAGATCTCGTCGATGACGGTGATACGGGCTATGTAGAGACGGGGACTTGGTACGCGAGTGGCTTAGGCGGTTACGCGGGAGACTCACGATTTACCTTGGATACTTCCACTAGCTATGCGACATGGACACCCATCATTGCGACTGCGGGAGCTTATGAGATATTTGTTCAATATCCTACCAATGCGGCTAATGTAGCTGTGACGTATTCGGTTACTCATGCTAGCGGTACAACCAACGTTGGTGTCAATCAAGCCGTTGGCGGAGGGACATGGGTTTCCTTAGGTACATTCAACTTTAATTCAGGTGCAGCTGGCAGTGTGCGGCTTGTTGGCGCTGGTGGAGGCGCTCCAACTCGAGCTGACGGGATCAAGTGGGTTAAATAGTGTCATCAAAAAAGGAAGGCTGGAATCAAATGGATGCGATCTTGAATCATCTCGTGGAGAAATACCCTGAGCTTCAAGTGTGCAAGACCGATATTGAGCGAGCATTCGAGACCATGCGGGACTGCTTTCAGCAAGGCGGTAAAGTGATGCTGTGCGGAAACGGTGGCAGTGCCGCAGATTGCGATCATATCGTTGGCGAACTCATGAAAGGCTTCATGTCCCGCCGTGCATTGACTGAAGAGAAGATGGCAGAGATTCGCAGCTTATTTCCTGGCGATGGCGACTATTTGTCCGCACATTTGCAAGGTGCCCTGCCAGCAATTTCGCTAACAGGGCATGCATCCCTCATGTCGGCATTTGGGAATGATGTGGCGCCCGAAATGATATTTGCGCAACAGGTATTTGGCTATGGCAATCGAGGAGATGTCTTATTTGCACTTAGTACATCAGGGAATTCCTTGAATGTCGTCCGGGCTTTGCAAATTGCGAAGGTGCAAGGTGTACGAACCATTGGTCTAACGGGGCAAAATGGGGGGAAGTTTCGGGAACTTTGTGACGTTACCATTTGCGTCCCGTGGCTGTCCACACCGGATATTCAAGAAAGACATCTGCCGATTTACCATGCATTGTGCAGGATGCTGGAGGAAGCGTTCTTCCCAACCACCTAGTAAGGAAGGAACGAAGTGATATGACTTGGTTAGCAGGGATTGACATTGGGGGTACCAAGTGTGCAGTAAATGTAGGGCGTGTTCAATCAGATGGCGGCTTAGAGCTTTGTGGGAAAATCCGCTTTTTGACATCGGGATCACCAGGTGAAACCATAGACCAAATCATGGTTGCTTTGGATTCTCTTCTAGCTGAACTTGCATGCAGAGAGGGGCTAGAAGCCATTGGGATTAGCTGCGGGGGACCCTTGGATAGCACTAAGGGGCTTATATTATCACCGCCTAATTTGCCAGGATGGGACGCCGTAGATCTATTCACGCCTCTGCAGCAACGATACGGTGTGCAAGCAGCGCTTCAAAATGATGCCAATGCGTGTGCATTGGCGGAATGGAAATGGGGCGCTGGCCAAGGCAGCCGCAACATGATTTTTTTAACTTTTGGCACAGGCATGGGTGCCGGGTTGATCTTGAATGGTGCACTCTATGCGGGCACGACGGATATGGCTGGTGAAGTAGGCCACATGCGACTTGCAGATGATGGCCCCGTTGGATACGGAAAGGCGGGATCATTTGAGGGCTTCTGCAGCGGAGGCGGTATCGCGCAAATGGCGCAATCCGTTGCTCTTCGCAAGTTAAAAGAAGGGACACCTGTCTCCTTCTGCCGATCAGAGTCCGAACTGGGCAGCGTGACAGCGGAGTCGGTTGGCCTAGCTGCGCAACAAGGCGATACGGCGGCAATTGATATTTTGCAGCTGACAGGACGCAGACTTGGCCAAGGACTTGCCTTATTGATCGATATACTTAATCCCGAAATGATCGTAATTGGGAGTATCTATGGACGTCAGCAAGCTATTTTAGAACCTTATGTCATGCAAGAAATTGAGGAGGAAGCGTTGCAGCTTGCTAGTCGCGCTTGTCGCATTCTTCCAGCTCAGCTCGGCGAAAGAATAGGCGATTACGCGAGTTTATCTGTTGCGTTACATGGCTTGAAGGAAAGATAGTGAATCTAAAAGAGAATCCATGAAAATGTATCCTCACTTACACCAGCTCACTCTTTGTGATATCATCTAATGAAAAAGCCTGCTTGGTGGTCTGTGGGGGATAAGAATGGAACGAAAGTATTGGGTCCCAGCGCTGGAAAGAGCACAAGATGTGCTCCAGCTTATAGCAGCGGAGCCCTCGAAGCTGAAATTGATGGATTTGAGCACATCGACGGGCATTAATAAAAGCACGATGTTTTCCCTTTTACATACAATGGAAACGTTGAATTGGGTGATCAAAGAGAAGGGTGACACGTATACGTTGGGCTCTTTTTTCGGTGTGATTGGCAATGCCTATTTTGCTGGGATGTCATTGGTGAAGCTTTTTGAAGAAAAGGCGGCCCGTTCCGTAGAACAACTTGGTCAAACGATCCAGTTAGCCCGATTGGAGAAGGGGGAGCTTGTCTATTTGGCTAAGAAAGAAGCAGCGACGCAAGTCCGTCTGATCTCTGAGCCAGGTATGCGTTTACCCGCTTACGCAACGGCAATGGGAAAGGTACTGCTGTCTGTGTTGCAAGATGAGCAGGTGCTCTCTCTCTATGAGGAAGGCAGCTACCAGCCATTTACGCCGAATACGGTTCGGAGCGGTGAAGAGCTTCTGGAACAGCTTCGTATCACAAGGGAGAACGGTTTCGCGGTTGATCTAGAAGAAATTGTGCTCGGTTTTTGCTGTTTGGCCATGCCAATTGTCGATCGCAAAGGCAGTCGGATTGCAGCGGTGAGCTGCTCCATGCCGGTGCATCAATGGACAGTGAAGCAAGAGCTGGCGAAGGAAGAAATGAAGCTGCTTGCACAGTCACTGTCAGCCATCTTTTAAAGAAATATAAACTAGCTGTGCATTCGGAGATCGGAGAGCAGCTAGTTTTTTTGGATTGACGATACGGAAAACGGATGATAAACTACAGTTATAATTCTAAATATAAAACTAAGTTTATTATAATAAACAGAGGAGTTGATACCAAATGAGATTGCTTAATAAGGTCATCATGATTACAGGTGCAGGTTCAGGGATAGGGAAAAGCACAGCGCTGCTTTTTGGTCAAGAAGGAGCCCATGTTATCGTTAATGATTTGGATGCGATCAAAGGGGAGGAAACAGCTTCCGAAATTCAAGCGAATGGCGGCAAAGCGCTCTTCTTACAGGCGGACGTAACGGATCCAGAATCCGTCAAGTCGATGGTTGATCGTGCCATTGAAGCATGTGGACGTATTGATGTTCTTTTCAATAATGCAGGAATTAGCGGTGTTGGTGCCCTTCATGAGCTAGAGCCTGAACAATGGGATCGCGTTATTCGTGTTAACATTCGCGGCGTGTTTCTACCGTCCAAATATGTCATCCCTCATATGATGGAGAAGCGCAGCGGGTCTATTATTAACATGTCCTCTTGCATAGCGGAAATTGGATTGGCTAGACGCGCATCTTATGCAGCGACCAAAGGAGCGGTACTAGCGTTGACGAAATCGATGCAAGTCGATTATGCACCGTACCAGATTCGTGTGAATGCGCTCCTTCCAGGTACAATTTTGACGCCTTTTGTTGAGAACTATTTGAAAACATCTTATGATGATCCTGAGGCTGCCATTAAATCACTCAAAAGCAGACAGCTTAGCGATGAACTCGGAACGCCAGAGGATGTTGCGCAAGCCGCGTTATTCTTAGCTTCGGATGAATCCAAATTCATGATGGGCTCGCCTTTATACATCGATGGCGGCGCCGTATTCGGCAAGAATGCTTAGATAAAATCAGTTAAATCCAATTTACCTATTTGAGAGAGGATGTTATCTTTTGAAACTAGTCACGATTGATCATTCCGGTGTACGTCATCTTGGTGTAAAGCTTGAGAATTCCGTATTCGATATTACGGAGGCATTGAAAGCGTTTCCTGAAGCAGGTATTCCTACCGACATCATGTCTGTCATCGGTAATTCAGAAACGGTATTACCTCAGATTGAACGGTACTTGGCAAAAGTAACAGAAGGGTCAGAAGGGAATGCGTTCTTATTAGACGAATCCCAAGTTAAGTACGGTCCTTGTGTTACCCAGCCTGGCAAAATTATTTGTGTTGGCCTCAACTATCGCAAGCACGCTGAAGAAACCAATGCTGCAATCCCGCAGTATCCGATTTTGTTCAATAAATTTAACAATACGATTGCAGCGCAAGGTGATGATATTCCGCTTCCTAATCGCGTTACAAGTCAGGTTGATTATGAAGCTGAGCTGGTGATAGTTATCGGAAAGCAAGCAAAATATGTGTCCAAAGAGAATGCTTTGAGCCATGTGTTTGGTTATTGTAATGTGAATGATTTATCCGCACGTGACTTGCAAATGCGTACACAACAATGGCTGCTGGGCAAATCCTGTGATAAATTCAGTCCGCTAGGGCCGTACTTGGTCACAGCTGATGAAGTAGGCGATCCGAACCAGCTGAAAATCTCGTGTACGGTGAATGGTGAGACGAGACAGAATTCACATACATCGGATATGATTTTCCATTGCGATGAAATCGTCAGCTACATTTCTCAGCATATGACGCTGTCGCCTGGTGATATTATTTTGACCGGAACGCCTGAAGGCGTAGTATTGGGTAAACCCGTGGATCAACGTGTGTACTTAAAGCATGGCGATGTTGTAACCATTGAGATTGAAAAGCTAGGTGCATTGACGAATCGTATGGTGGATGAAATTATTAATTAGTTTTTCAAAGAAGCACTTTTACAAAGAAAGCACTCTTGCAGCGAGAAAAGCACTTGCTTCTCTCGCGAAATGCATAGGGTGCTTTTATTTTTTTCTAATTGACAGTGCTTCGTATTGATCTTACAGTAGAGGTGTATGTGGGAATATTTAACAAAGGAGGCGTGTGGTTTGGCGGATAAGACGCTGGAGTTACAAGCAGGCATCAGATTGTGGTGGGTGCCAAAAGACACAAATGAGGATACGAAACCTATTCGTTACGAAATTTATTGTGGAAAATCGCTACTTGCAAGTACGACAGCAGCAGAGTATATATTGGCGAAAGATCTCGGGTACCCTGAACTCAAATTTATTGTGAAAGGCTTCGATAAAGACAATAAACTTGTAGCTACAGAGAACATTCAAGTCAACCTCGAAATTCCGAAGGTAATGGATCATTTCACTTGGCATACAACCTTAGGACGTCAATTTAGATTTGCTATTTTTGCCTACTTATTCCTCCTTATTATGCTCTCTCCGCATCTCATCTTATATATTGCAAATGGCCATCTTGCCTTCGACCCCAATAAACATACCCTATTTCACTTGCTAGAAATCACTGAACCATTCAAGTTGTACGCCTATTGTGGTTTGGCAGCGATTAGCGGTCAAAGCATATTTCTGATGCTGGACTATTTCAAATACATACGAAATCAATCATTAAATCTCAGAACCTATTGGATTTATTACACGGTTCGTCCTTGGATTGCCGGTGTTTGTGCTGTAATTGCTCTCGCGCTTGTGCAAGGCGGTTTACAACTGTTTCCTTTTTCTGATCCGACTAAGCTGGAAGTGACATCCGGTGCTGGCGTAGTGGGGCTTGGGTTTCTTGCTGGTTTTAGTTTGCACAAAATCCTTAATAAGTTTTACAGGTTAACTGGAACCATGTTTGATGATGACAACGGAGCACCGCGTCCAGCAGTTGCAGGAAGCGATGCTGGAAAATCCAAGACGCTAGACAGTTAGCGTGTTCTTCATAAACAACCTGCCCAATCGGCAGGTTATTTGATTTTCTAAATTGATTTAAAGACACAATAACGATTTGTCTTTTATTCGATCTACGACGTATACTTATTCATAATGATGAAGTAAAGGAGCCGCCATATATGGATAGTCCGAATCGTATCGCCATAGGTATTCTAGGGCCGGAAGCTCTGGTAAATAAAGTATTAAGCGTCATCGCGACGTCCTTTCCTTCCTTTGAACCCATTGCGCACGCATATTCAGCAGAAACTGCGCCAGAGGTAGCTGAGAAACTGCTGTTAGAGGTTGAAGTGCTGCTTGTTACAGGACCGACGCTCTATCGACGCGTGAAGGAACAGATTGTCACGCATCTGCCTGTCCATATGATCCCGCTGACAGATACAGGACTATTTAGCGCTTTATATCGGTTGCGCAGTAAGCCGGAGCTTCAATCAACGGATACGGTGTTTAGTATTGATTCGTTCACATCCTCAGCCTTAAGCAGACACGTGAAAGAGATTGGCGAAGCCTCGGCCAATTTCCTCATTTATGATGGCGTACCTTATCCGCAAATGGAAACGATTCTGGCATTTCATGTGGAGGCTTATCACAAGGGAACTACCCAAGCGGCGATGACAACGGAAAGTGAGGTCGCCGAAGCGCTCAATCAGAGGGGGATTCCATGTGAGTGGATCACGCCGACCGATCAGAACATCACTGTCGCATTGGAGCGCGCGCTTCTATCGACGGAAACTCGTCGTAGTAAAGAAGCGCAAATACTAGTCGGCATGATCAATGTAGATGAGTTCGGTAAAAAGCTTCAGCAACAAAGTACGGAGCATGATATTCAGCGTTTTAAGCTTGAAGTACATCGGAAACTGATCGACTACGTGGAGTCGTTGGATGGCTATTTGACACATCTTGGCGCGGATGAGTATTTGTTTTTCACGACACGAGGGATCTTCGAACGCGAGACGGTTGGCTATAAGTCCGTTCCGCTCGCCCGTGAAGTTTGGAAATCACTAGGCTTGTCTCTTAGTATGGGCATCGGCTTTGGGCGGAGCGCCAATGAAGCGGGTACACATGCGCGACTTGCGCTCCGTAGGTGCAAAGAAGCAGGCGGCAATACGTGCTTCATTGTTCGCGAAGACAAGACCTTGATTGGCCCGCTGGAAATGGCCGATCCGCTCAGTCGGGACTTGTCGGTGACGGATCCTGAGTTGCTTAAGAGTGCTGAGGATGCCGGGATGACATCTACCTATTTGAGTCGCCTAATGACGACTGTTGCACGAACGAGCAAGCTGGAGTATGAGGTACACGAACTTGCGAGTATCCTAGGGGTTACAGTTCGAAGTACACATCGACTGCTGCTGCAATGGATGGATCATGACTTGATTTCGAGTGTTGGTTATGTAAAGGTGCCCAAAGGCAGACCGAAGCAGACGTTCCGACTTCGATTTCTGGAGAACCTGGCCGCCGATCCCAGCGGCGTATAATGGGAGGAAGAGAAACCGCTCTTACGTTGGCTACGTCAATGGGAGCGGTTTTTCATATCTATTTAAAGACAATATAAAGATTTGTCTTTTATGTTCAAGAGTCCGTATACTACAGTCAGGAAGCTATTTAATGATCATGACGTGAGGAGATTGTGAGAATGAGAACACTAGAAGATCTGGATAAAGTCATGTCGACCCCTTCCCAGGCATTAATACAATTTATGCAACAATTGGATGGGGATATTATGCTGCTTGGTGTTGGAGGAAAGATGGGACCAAGTCTAGCTAAGCTGGCAATGAACGCAATTCGAACAGCAGGTGTTGATAAAAAGGTATACGGAGTTTCTCGCTTCTCCGAAAGTGGTTTGCAGGAAGAACTTCAATCCTTTGGGATAGAAACAATTGCGTGTGACCTTTTGAATGATGAGGCTTTGCAGGCACTGCCTGATGTCCCTAATGTCATTTACATGGCTGGCACCAAATTCGGAACAACGGGGAAAGAACACTTCACGTGGGTGATGAACGCATACCTGCCAGGAAGAGTGGCGGAGAAATATCGCAATTCACGCATTGTTGTATTTTCAACAGGCAATGTGTACCCGTTCACACCCGTTGCGTATGGCGGAGCTCATGAAGCGATCAGCCCAGCACCAATTGGTGAATACGGTCAATCCTGTCTAGGCCGTGAGCGAATGTTCGAGCACTATAGTCACAAGAATGGAACGCCAGTATTGATCTACCGTTTGAATTATGCGATTGACTTGCGCTATGGCGTGCTCTTGGAGATTGCAAAGTCGATCAAAGAAGGACGCGCCATTGATCTTTCTATGGGTCACTTCAATTGTATCTGGCAGGGAGATGCCAACGAAATTGCGATTCGATCACTGCTCTCGACAGCAAGTCCAGCTAATTTCCTGAACGTGACGGGGCCAGAGACAGTATCGGTGAAATATGCCGCACAGCAGCTTGGGCAAAGGCTTGGCATAGAGCCGATCTTCAAAGGCCAAGAGTCCGAATCAGCGTTGCTTAGTAACGCAGCGAAGAGCATGCAGCTATTTGGCTACCCGCGGGTTTCTCTTCTCCAGATGTTGGATTGGGTGGCCGAGTGGATCGAGAATGGTGGCAGCATGATCAATAAACCTACGCATTTTCAAGAGCGAGAGGGGAAATTCTAGCGATGACTGAGCGTCGAGAATTAAGTAATGAGCAACGCATTGCGCTGCATGATGGACTTGTCATTCCAGCCCATCCACTTGCCCTAACTCCGGATCGTTTGCTTGATGAGCAAAGTCAACGGGCACTAACACGCTACTATTTGGCTGCTGGTTCGGGAGGCATTGCTGTGGGGGTGCACTCGACACAGTTTGAAATCCGCGATCCGAAGTTCAACTTGTATGAGCGAGTTCTTCGAATGGCTTCGGAAGAGGTGGATCGTGCCGGACTCACCAGACCGTTTATCAAGGTTGCAGGAATCTGCGGGCCTACAGATCAAGCGATTCACGAAACAGATACAGCCATTTCACTTGGTTATGATGCTGCCTTATTATCGATGGGCGGATTGAGCGGCTGGACTGAGGCGCAAATCTTGGAACGAACAGCACGAATTGCCAAGAAAATGCCCGTCATTGGCTTTTATCTTCAGCCATCCGTTGGCGGTAAGGTATACAGCTTTGATTTTTGGAAGCAATTTGCGAACATTCCGGGTATCATCGCGATCAAAATGGCACCCTTCAATCGCTATCAAACGATTGATGTTGTGCGAGCCGTCTGCTATTCGGAGCGTCGCGATGAGATCGCCTTATACACGGGGAATGATGATAACATCATAAATGATCTACTGACTGTTTATAGATTTCAAGTTGAGGGTAAGAACATAGAGAAAAGAATTGTTGGCGGCTTACTTGGACACTGGGCTGTCTGGACACAGAAGGCGGTGGAGCTGTTAGAAGAAGTTAAGGGGGTACGAATGAATCCTGCGCTCGCCTCTGAATGGCTTACGCGCAACATCGAGGTGACCGAAACGAACGCAGCCTTCTTCGATCCTGCTCATGGCTTCGCCGGCTGTATTCCAGGCATTCATGAAGTACTTCGTCGGCAAGGACTTTTGAAAGGAACCTGGTGCTTGAATCCACATGAAGAACTGTCTCCAGGGCAATTTGAAGAAATCGATCGCATGTATAGAGACTACCCACATTTGAATGACGATGCATTTGTGAAGACGAATCTTTCGAATTGGTTATCCTGACAGGAAATAATAGCCCCCGAATGAACTTTCTGATACATTGAAAGTATGGATTACTCATATTTGGGGGGATTTCTTTTGCGCATCCGGTTCGATCGGTTTCCACAAGGTGTTACCAAAGCTTTAACGTTAAGTTATGATGATGGGAAAGTACATGATCGCAGACTCGTGCGTATACTGAATGAGTACGGGATGAAAGGGACTTTTCATTTAAACAGTGGTTTTCTGGGAAAAGAAGGCATCATTGAAGCTTCTGAAGTGGCATCGCTTTTTCAAGGTCACGAAGTGTCTGCACATACGATCGATCATCCATTTTTGGAGCAATCGCCTATGGATCAAATTGTGCGTGAAATCTCGAACGATCGAGAGGCGTTGGAATCCTTAGTTGGCTACCCGGTGCGCGGGATGAGCTTCCCATTCGGCACCTACTCGGACAGCGTGATTCACGCACTTCCCACGCTGGGTATTGAGTATGCGCGAACCGTAGCTAGCCATGGCGGATTTCAAATGCCGAGTGATTTTCTGCGGTGGCATCCAACATGCCATCATAAGCACATGCTTGAGCAGGCGGATGCATTCGTGCAATTAGAACAGAGACATTCTCGGATGTCGCTCTTGTATGTTTGGGGTCACAGCTACGAATTTGAGAACGACAACAATTGGGAAATGCTTGAGCAATTTGGCGAAAAAGTAAAGGGCAGGTCTGATATCTGGTTTGCCACCAATGCCGAAATTGTAGCGTATATGCAAGCGCTTGAACGTCTGCGCTTCTCTGCGAATTGCCGTATCATCCATAATACCTCCGCGATCCCTGTTTGGATCAGTGTCGAAGGAGAAATATTAGTAATTCCAGCTGGTCAAATAGTGAGAATCTAGCAATTTTTTGTAAATTTTCGCAAAAAATCATAGTTTGCTAATAGTTTCTTAACAATATTCAATTACGATATGGGTATCAAAACGTATGAGTTATCCACTGGAAGAATTTCAAAATCGGAGGGATCAATATGGGGCAACGATATGAGTTGGAAGAGAAGATTGAGGCACTAAGAAATGAGCTGAATCTTGCTAGTCAAACATATGGCCTATTGTCTGACACGGTATTGAAACTTTCTATCGCACTGGATGAACTGCTGAATACCTATTATCAGTCACTTTTTCTACGAACTATCGCTTAATTAGAAAACCGAGTTCACACTTGCGAGTGTGAATCTCGGTTTTTTTGTTTTGGCGTGTTCTCTTTGATTGTAGATACTGCTTGTTCACTGGAGTCATTTGACATGGTATAATTTGTGAGGGAATTTATTCTGATTCTTCATGCAGTAGGCTTGGTAAATCAAAGGAGGGTTCGTTACAATGGCAGCATGGTTGGAGCAAGGAGATATCGTTCTATTTCAAGGAGATAGCATTACGGATGCAGGACGTATTCGTGATAATGGCAATGATCTTGGCAAAGGGTACGCACTTATGACAGCTGCACTATTTTCAGCGAAATATCCGGAGAAAAAGGTTACCTTCCTGAACCGCGGGATTTCTGGCAATCGTGTTCCTGATCTACTAGGCCGGTGGCAACAAGACTGTTTGGACTTGAAGCCGAATCTCGTTTCGATTTATATTGGAATCAATGATACATGGCGAAAATTTGATCGCAATGATGGGACTTCGACAGAGAAATTTAAAGAAGGATATCGTCAATTGCTTGACCAAACGGCTAGCACGGGTGCGAAGCTGCTGCTTATCGAGCCATTCGTTCTTCCTGTGCCAGAGGATCGCAAGCTGTGGAGAGAAGATTTGGATCCTAAGATTGACGTTGTTCGTGAATTGGCAAGAGAATTCGGAGCCCGTCTATTATGTTTGGATGGTCTATTTGCACAAGCCTCAACGCAAGCGGACAGCGCTTTCTGGGCGCCAGATGGCGTACATCCATCACCTGCGGGGCATGCGCTTATTGCGAATGCATGGTTGAAGGCAGTCGGAGCTGGAGAGTAATATATTTGGTAGGATACGAAAGCTTCCGCTTGATGCGTGAAGCTTTTTTAGATAGCTGCGAAATGGTCAATTTTTGATGGATAAAGGTCAAAATTATGGCTAGTCTGCTTTCGATATTTGAGCGTATAGTTAAGGGTAAAACTAGAATTAGGAGGGAGTTTCTATGAAAAGTCGATTCTTATTAGAAGCTTTGCTCGAAGCTGAAAGCGATCACGGAAACTTGTTTCACGAAGCTTTGCAGGTGACTCAATCACCTGTTATGCATACGGAGAGTTCCTTGCTCACTGCTGTCTATAATGAAATTACGCCGCTGGTACAGGAATTTAAGAGTAAGCCAATCGCGGCATTACCTTTTAAAGAGTGGGATTTATATCGTTCAATAGGCTCACGAATCGAATTCGAAGCGCTTTATTTTGATCGTCGTCGACGGTTAGCAGCTCTGGTCGTTGCGGCGTTGAAAGATGGAAGTGAGGCCTATCTGCCTGCATTGGAGAATACGATTTGGGCTATTTGCGACGAATATACATGGTGTCTGCCGGCACATTTGATGAATCATGATGCTGCGGTAGAGGGAGAAGAGTTTAAGCATATTGATTTATTTGCTTCAGAAACGGCACATGCGCTAAGCGAGACCTGCCACATTTTCCGAGATCAGTTAAATGGTCAAGTGGTGAGAAGGGTGCAGCGCGAGGTGATGGAGCGGGTTCTTGAACCTTATATGGCTCTCAAAAGAGCCTATTGGTGGGAGACGTGCGAGATTAATTGGTCCGCTGTTTGTGCAGGGAATGTTGGTATGGCCGCTATTTACCTGCTGCCTGATTCTAAAGTGTTGCTGCCAATTATTGAGCGAGTTCTTGGGTCTATGGATTGTTTTCTGGAAGGATTTTCTGAAGAAGGCGCTTGTTTGGAAGGCTTGGGTTACTGGTATTATGGCTTTGGGTATTACGTATATTTCAGTGAGCTGCTTAAGCAGCGTACAGGTGGCAAGGTGGATATCCTCCAAACGGATGCGAAAGCACGCAAGGTTGCTCAATTCCCGCAGAGCTGCTTCTTGCAGGGGAATCACATTGCCAATTTCTCCGACTGCTCACGGAAAAATGGCATTCAAATCGGGATTTTCAGCCGTTTGTGTGAGAAATTTGAAGAGATTCGAATTCCTACACTAGAGCACCAGCCAGTCACCATCGATCATTGCGGCCGCTTCGCAGGTGCCGTGCGTAATGTGGTCTGGTTGAATGATTCCCTGCTTCGTGAACGTGAAAATATGCCGCTCCAAACAGATATCTTGCCCGAAGCGCAATGGATGGTGAGCCGTGCCAAGGTGGGAGATAAGCTTGTTAGCTTTGCAGCAAAAGGCGGTCATAACGATGAGCCCCATAATCACAATGACATTGGACATTTCATCTGGATCGTAGATGGGGTTAGATGGTTCGAAGATTTGGGAGCGGGCCTCTACACGAAGCAATATTTCGGTGAAGAGCGATATTCTATTCTCTGTAACAGCTCAGCGGGGCATAGCGTTCCAATCATTAACGGCAGCCACCAGCAAGAGGGCAGCGCACATCGTGCGGAGGTACTAGCAGCAGAATCTACGGATGCTGGTGACAAGTTCCTGCTTGATCTGACTCAAGCGTATGCCGTTCCTACACTGGAGAAGCTGGAGCGGAGTTTTGTGTTTGATAAACTGCAAGGCAGGCTGATCTTGTCGGATGCTTTCGAGTTTCGTGAATCTGGTGCAGCTGTGACGGAACGATTCGTTACGCAGCATAAGCCGATCATAGTGCGGCCTGGCGAGATCCGGCTTGTGACTGATGCAGAGGATGCACAGGTGTCTGGTGCGAGTGATCAACATCAGCAGTTGCTGCGATATGATGCGACACTGCTGACGGCGTCGATTCAAACGGTGGAGCACCAGAATCATGAGGGCGGTACAGAGACTGTATACTTGATCGATCTAGCCGCAGCGGAGGTAGGAGAACGAGTCGGGATTGTTGTTACTTTGGAGTTGGGGTGAAAGTGAGGGAGCCGGGGCTCTTTAGGCCCGTAAACCGAGCCTAAAGAGGTCGCCGTCGGCAGATAGGCTCGTAAACCGAGCCTAAAGAGGTCGCCGTCGGCAGATAGGCTCGTAAACCGAGCCTAGAGTGCCCGGCGTCTGCGGATAGGCCCGTAAACCGAGCCTATAAAGAGCCCGCCGTCGGCAGATAGGCTCGTAAACCGAGCCTATAAAGAGCCCGCCGTCGGCAGATAGGCTAGTAAACCGAGCCTAAAGAGCCCGCCGTCGGCGGATAGGCTCGTAAACCGAGCCTAAAGTGCCCGCCGTCGGCAGATAGGCTAGTAAACCGAGCCTAAAGAGCCCGCCGTCGGCGGATAGGCTCGTAAACCGAGCCTAAAGTGCCCGCCGTCGGCAGATAGGCTCGTAAACCGAGCCTAAAGTGCTCGGCATCGGCAGATAGGCTCGTAAACCGAGCCTAAAGTGCTCGGCATCGGCAGATAGGCTCGTAAACCGAGCCTAAAGAGCCCGCCGTCGGCAGATAGGCTCGTAAACCGAGCCTAAAGAGGTCGCCGTCGGCAGATAGGCTCGTAAACCGAGCCTAGAGTGCCCGCCGTCGGCAGATAGGCTTGTAAACCGAGCCTAGAGTGCCCGGCGTCGGCGGAAAGGCTCGTAAACCGAGCCTAAAGTGCCCGCCGTCGTCAATTACTTCCATTTTGCATTCACATTGGCGTGATTAAGAGAATAGCTACGGATACGGGAAGTTCCACTTCCAGCAGGTAAAAGAATAGCTTTTGCATGCATCTCTTTCAAAATGCGTTGCGCTTTGGCTTGTCCAAACTGGAATAGTTTTTGGACATCCATAGGTTTAATAGGCTTATCTGATGAGTAGGCCATACGAATGATTTCTTTTTCGATATACGTTAGGGAAATTTCTTGTGCGTAAAAATCGCTGAAGTACTTTCCTAAACACTGTTGCAGGATTTGCTCGCACATGCGAGGATGATTTTTAATGTCATCTAAGGAAAACCGGAAAACCAACCATCCGTCAAGGATTAGGTGATTTTGACGAATCAACTGATCTGAGAATTGCTTTCGACTAAGCTCGGTATAATGCGGGCCGTATCCATCGATTTCAATTGCAAGTTTGAGCGGATGTCGAATAAAAGCGAAGTCTAAGAAACGGATTCCATCACGAAAATCTTTAACCTCATACTCGGGATGCAAATAATCAAAGTTGCCAAAGGCTTTCCACCAAATATAGCGGAGAAAACTAATTTCCGCATACCCATGCCCCTCTTTTAGTCTCCTCAAACGCATTCCTTCTCGCTGTGACAAATGCTTGGCAAGGAAAGCTTCGTGCGCGTCTTGAAATGTTTTCATCATAGCTCTACACCCCTTATAAAAAAATGAAACCGCTCCTCAATGCCAGAGGTATCTGGCTTGAGAGAGCGGTGTGTGCTTCACAACCGTATTGTAATTTTGGGAAATTATAACATAAATATACTGAATCAATCAACAACCTCACTACTCATTCAACCACAGACCGTACTGCTGACGATACTGCAGCGGGGTAAGTCCTGTTTTGGTTTTGAACATTCGCGAGAAGTAGTTCGGATTGTCGACGCCAAGCTCGTAGGCAATTTGCGAGACGGGCTTCAAGCTGGAGGCGAGTAGTTTTTTGGCTTGCTCGATTTTGATGCTGTGCACGAAATGGAGCGGCGCCTGTCCCGTTTGTTTGATAAACATTTTACGCAAATGGGAATCACTCAGCTGAACGAGCTCAGCCAGTTCCCGTATTTCGGGCATCCGATGGGGATGCGCATGAAGAAAGTGGATGATGGTATGAATCCGCTTATCCAAGTGCGTATAACTGGAGCTCGGATCGTCCGTGCCCCCTTTGTGCAGCAACTCATACAAAATACGCAGCAAAGCAGACTGCTGGAGCAGATGCATATAGGGAGTTGCACCACGTTCATGCTTAAGCATGTCTTGAATAACCTGTTCAATAGCGCTCGAATTGTCCTCGAACAATATCGGAATATTCAAAAGCTGCACCCAGCTTCGATTGCTCACTAAGGAGATTTCGGCATCGAAGTTAATGCTGGTCAACGACAGCTCATCCGAGATGGCGTGAAAGCTGATCACACTTTGTGCGGGAAGGATAAGAATTTGTCCTTCTTTACAGCGTAAGCTAGCTTGGTTGATTTCTAGCTGAAAGCTTCCTTTATGCACGAACCACATCACGCAGTGTCGTAGGGTGCGCGCACTTGCCTGCCAGCGATAATCGAGCTGATATTGCGTAATGTGCAGAAAGCGAATCTCCAACGATTCAATCATCATCTGAAAAGAATTCACTGCGCCGGCCTCCTCACCCTACGACTCGTCTGTTTCTATTATTCTACCATGTCCGTGTTAGTTAAACGAGACAAGGAGGTATTATCTGTCCTGCCTCTCCTAACCTTACCTGACCTTACCTGACCTTACCTGTCCTGACCTGTCCTGTCCTGACCTGTCCTAACCTAGTCTGCCCTCGCCTACGCCTGAGGCACGACACCTTTAATATCTTCATTCCGTTTCAACGTATCTTCACCATGCACGAGGTAAGTGCGAATTCGCGTGGTGTCGCCGCCCCACTCATCGATCTTGAATTTGACCTCAGGCGTTGTATAGCGTACCGAGAAGGCTACGCGAGGGATGTTTGATTTATTATTTTCAGAGCCATGGAAAGTCGCTTCATTAAAAAAGGCAATTTGTCCCGGGGACATCTCTAAGTCTATGGCTAGGGATTCGTCGATTGACTCCGCAGGCAAGCCTTGCTCGAAAGCACTTTGATCGGTGCCCGTAGAAACATGCTCGACAATCGATTTGTGCGTACCGGGGATGACACGCAGGCAGCCATTCTCACGAATGGACCAGCCCAGACTCACCCATGCTGTCGCATTGATCGCAGGCTCCATCGGCCAATAATTAATGTCCTGATGCCAAGGGATGAATTTATCATTGTTAGGCTCTTTGTACCAGAAATGCATGGCCCACAACACCAAATCATCACCAAGAATCTGCTTCATCGCGTTTACGATGCTAGGATGAGTAGCAAGTGTATAAGCCCAATGATGACGTTGATGCCATGCGGAAAGGTTTACTTTGGTGGGACCAGGTTCAAATTTGTTCTGTTCAATCACCTCAAAGAATCGGTTATAGTACATATCGGATTCTTCCAGCGAAAGTCCTTGCATAGGTCCGCTATAGCCTTCGTTGACGTATTGCGCGAGCGAGAATGGATTTCCTTTAGTGATCATTTGTTTAACCTCCCATGATTGGCTAGCCTTTTTGTTTGCTTAATGTAATTGTAAGCCTCGCAGCCTCTCAAAATAAGGAAGTAAAACGATTATGAATAGCACAAAACGATCATTTTCAAATATGGGTGACGGGATGAGCAGTTCGAGGTAATCGGGCAGGTTTAGCTAATTTTTGTCGTTTGAGGTCAGTTAAAAGACATCATTGGAAGGAAAAGTATAGGACCATGTCGAACTTATAGTACATACGTCCCATACGGGCGTAAAGTTTAGGTTATTCGGATAAAGGAGTCCTACGGATGACAATTCCTGCAAATACAACATTGGATTTGAATTTACTGCAAATGATGCTGGATGATATTGAAGACTCTATTTACATAATGAAGGTGTCAGGTACGGAGATTACGTATTATTACGTGAACAGAGCAGCAACGCAATTTAGTGGGATCACGATGGAACAAGTGGGGACATCTTTCTTTGAATCCAATTCGAGTCAGATGGCGGACTATTTATATAAAAAATATGCCAGAGTAGTCGATGAACGTCGGACGATTCGGTTTGAGGATGGCGTTATTCTACCTAATGGAACGTTAAGCGGTGAAAGCATTTTAACGCCAATTTTAGATGAGAATGGGGACGTCAGTTTTATTTTTTCAGTGACTAGAGATATTACAGAGCGTAAACAGCATGAGAATATCTTGTATAACTATGCGTATCAAGATGATCTTTCTAATCTGTTTAATCGCAGATATTTATTAGAGCATGTGTCAGAGCCTTCAACTATCTATTTATTGGATTTAGACAATTTCAAAAATATTAACGATACCTTCGGTCATCAGGCTGGAGATTCGGTGCTTGTAGAAGTAGCATGCCGCCTCATTGAGGTGTTTGGTGATAATCGTTATTCGCTTGTTCGCCTTGGCGGTGACGAGTTTGTAGTTGTAGATTCCAAGCCTATGGGGCGTGTCGAAGAGACGGCGGAGCTGTTGAGTCAGCTTTTTCATGATTCTTTCCGCGTAGATGAACATGCGGTGAAGGTGAATGTGAGTATCGGCATTGCGGTGCGAAAGCACAATGAAACGATTCAAGATTTACTTAAGCAAGCGGATATCGCGCTGTACACAGCCAAAGGAGCTGGTCGAAAGCGGTATCATTTGTTCGAGGCATCTTCGCGGTACGATCATGTAGAAAATTTCATCCATGAACTAGCTCTTTCGCAAGCCATTGAGAAGGAAGAACTGCACTTGCATTATCAGCTTATTTATAATCCGGCATCCGGGATGGCTGTTGGTGCTGAGGCGCTCTTGAGGTGGCATAGCCAGAAAGGCGGACAGATGCAGCCGAGCGAATTCATTCCGATTGCGGAGGAAACGGGCCTCATAGTGCCCATCGGGTATTGGGTTATCCGTCAAGCTTGCAAGGACTGGCATCAGCTTAAGGAAGTTTACGGGCCTCTTTTCAAAATATCCGTCAACATCTCGCGCATTCAATTGAATGAAGATAGCTTTGTTGCACAGGTGTTGCAAGTTCTGCAGGAGGAGGGTGTAGACCCATCCGTAATGGAATTAGAAATTACCGAAAGCACGACGCTTCACTCGCTGCAGGAAGTACAGCTTATTTTGAGTAAGCTTCGCGGGGCAGGATTCACGATTGCATTGGATGATTTCGGAACGGGTTATTCCTCGTTAAGCATGTTAACGTTGCTGCCGATTGATAAGCTGAAGATTGATCGTCTTTTCATCAAGGATGGGAACGTCCCCCTGATTGCAGCTATTTTAGCTATGGCCAAAGCATTGAATTTACTGGTTGTCGCAGAGGGTATTGAAACAAGTGATCATTTCCACATGCTGGCAGACATGCATTGCTGGGGAATCCAAGGCTATTATATTAATAAGCCTGTTCCTTACTCAGATTTACCTTCTTTACATGAACGGACAGGGGTCTAATTGGATAAATCATTTTAATTTTCCTTGTGTCTTCATTCGCTGCAGAGCGTTTGGAGGCACTTTTTTTTGCTTCTTCTATTCAATATGTTAAAATTACTACGGTCAATTAAGCGTGGGAGGTTACACATGAAAGCATTAATTTTCGAACAATTCGGGGGGCCCGAAGTTCTTACATATAAAGAGATTCCAGACCCTATCGTAGAAGGGGATCAGCTTCTGGTACGGACGAAAGCGATTGGACTCAATTTCGCGGATGTCTATCGTCGCAAAGGCAATTATCATTTGGCAGGTAAGCCGCCGTACATTCTTGGGTATGAAGGGGCCGGGATCGTCGAGTGGGTGCCTGAGCACATCCAGCATATTCGAATCGGGGATCGGATCGCTTTTGCCGACGTGCCCTTTGCGAATGCGGAGCTGGTTGCCGTTCCTGTTGACCGCGCAATTCCGCTGCCTGCGGACATCTCCTACGAACAAGCGGCTGGCCTGCTTCTGCAGGGAATGACCGCGCATTATTTGGTGAATGACAGCTGCCCTGTTGAGGCTGGAGATGAAGTTCTAATCCATGCCGCGGCAGGCGGAGTAGGTCAGCTTTTGATCCAATTATGCAAAAGAAAAGGCGCAAGGGTGATCGGACTCACCTCATCCGAAGCCAAAAAGCAAGTCGCGCTAGACGCAGGTGCAGACGAAGTCATCCTTTATGCCACGGACTGGGTCCAAGAAGTGCTGCAGTGGTCTTATGAAAAAGGCGGTGCCCAGGTTGCCTATGATTCGGTAGGCTCCACCTTACTGGACAGCTTCGCAGCTGTTCGAACAAAGGGAACCGTCGTATTCTACGGCATGGCGGGTGGAGACCCAGCTCCTGTGGATCCAAGAATGTTGATGGATACCTCCAAAACCTTAACAGGCGGCGATCTCTGGAATCACGTGACCAGCTTGGACAATCGCATTCAGAGAGCTAATGCTTTGTTCGAAGCCATTCGCGAAGGAAGCCTGAGGCTGGATAGCATGACGACGTACTCCTTGCAGGACGGCGCTGAGGCCCACCGATTACTTGAGAGCAGACAAAGTACAGGCAAAATTCTGCTAATACCATGAGAAAGAAGCGGTGAATCTTAGATAAGATCTAGGATTGCCGCTTTTCTCATTTCAAGCATTTTGAACATATAGTCCATGGAGCTGCTCAT
Source organism: Paenibacillus sp. J31R30 (assembly GCF_059692115.1). Classification (NCBI taxonomy): domain Bacteria; kingdom Bacillati; phylum Bacillota; class Bacilli; order Caryophanales; family Paenibacillaceae; genus Paenibacillus; species Paenibacillus sp. J31R30. The sequence continues at coordinate 1,242,868 of NZ_JCAUAV010000002.1, forward strand.
CCTAGTTATTCTCGCTATGTCCAAAGCATGTTAACTTTAGAGAGTACTTATTCGAAGGAGGCTGAATGTGCAGTGAGCATGAACAAATTGAGAATCGGTGTTATCGGTGCAGGTTCTATTTCTGATTTGCACTTTGCGTCATATACGAAATCAGAGGATGCTGTCATTGTTGCTGTCTGTGACCTTAATTGTGAACGAGCAGCCGCGAAAGCGGAGAAATATGACATTGCACACATTTATACGGATTATAATGAACTTTTGGCCAACCCGGAGATTGACGCGGTCAGTATTTGTACATGGAACAATACACACGCTGAGATCAGTATTGCTGCTCTTCATGCTGGTAAGCATGTTTTGGTAGAGAAGCCGCTATGCAAAACCGTAGAAGAAGCGCAACGCATTCAAGACGCGGTTTTTGAAACAGGGAAGATTCTACAAGTTGGATTTGTTAGAAGATATGATACGAATGCTCAGCTTGTGAAGCATTTTATAGATAATGGTCAATTAGGTGAGGTTTATTATGCCAAAGCGTCTTGCCTGCGTCGTTTAGGGAATCCTGGTGGATGGTTCTCGGATGTTGAGCGTTCTGGCGGCGGCCCATTGATTGATATTGGTGTACATGTCATTGATTTGTGCTGGTACTTGATGGGCAAACCGAAGCCAGTTGCAGTGAGCGGGCATACGTATAACAAGCTTGGCAATCGGAAGAATGTAAAGAACTTATCTTTTTATAAAGCAGCGGATTATGATGCAGAACGCAATACCGTTGAGGATTTGGCGAATGTGTTGATACGTTTTGAAAATGGGGCATCCCTCATGGTGGACGTCAGCTTCACACTGCATGCGAAGAAGGATGAAATCGCTGTCAAGCTGTATGGTGACAAAGGCGGCGTTGAGCTTGAGCCTGAAATTGTGTTTGTAACCGAGATTCTGGATACGATTACGAATGTGACACCACAGATCAATAACAAGTCGATCGACGTAAGCAGTGCTTTTCAAAATGAAATCAATCATTTCGTTTCCTGCTGTCAAACAGGACAAACACCGATCAGTCCAGTGGAAGATGGTCTTGAAATAATGAAAATTCTATGCGGCATTTATGAGTCAGCAGCGAAGGGACAAGAAATCAGAATATAGCCCGAACGAATCGGAGCATTGGAGGAGCGCGCATGAAGCTAGGGGTTAGCACATATAGCTTGTACCAGGCGTTAAAGTCTGGCGAAATGTCGATTATGGATGTCATCGATTGGATTGCGGATCAGGGAGGTGAACATGTCGAGATCGTGCCATTGGGGTATGATTTACCGGGTAACTTTGCGCTTGCGGATGCGATTCGCGAGAAAGCTCAGGCCCGAGGTATTGCTATTTCCAATTACGCCATCGGTGCCAATTTCTTAACAGAGACTGAGGAACAGTATTTGCAGGAAATTGAGCGTGTGAAGGGCGAGGTCGATCTTGCTGCCAGATTGGGCGTTACGAAGATGCGGCACGATGTAGCACGTAGTGAGGATCTCTCGATTCGAAATTTCAATGCCAACTTGAATCGTTTAGCTGAGGCATGCCGTCAAATTGCTGACTATGCGAACCAATATGGGATTGTGACAAGCGTTGAGAACCACGGATTCTTCGTGCAGCATAGTGAACGTGTTCAAGCCCTGATTCATGCGGTTGATCGTGAGAATTTCCGGACAACATTGGATGTAGGGAATTTTGTGTGCGTTGACGAGGATTCTGTAGCAGCCGTGACGAATAATCTTCCATATGCCTCTATTGTCCATGTGAAGGACTTCTACATTCGCCCATCCAATCAGAATCCAGGAGAAGGCTGGTTCAAGTCATCTTATGGTACCTATTTGCGTGGAGCGATTGTCGGACAAGGGGATTTGAATATGCGTGAAATTCTGCGTGTGGTCAAAAGCTCAGGCTACGACGGTTACATTTCCTTGGAATTCGAAGGCATGGAAGAGTGTAAGAAGGGCACGTTGATCGGTTTGCAGAATATCCGTAGACTGTGGGATGAAATAAACTAGCGCTAGCTCGCGATAAGGAGTGTATGAAGACATGTTGATTAATCCAATTGGTATTATGGTAGATAGCTTGCGTCTTGGACTACGGGATGGCTTAAAGAAGTCCAAAGAACTTGGAGCAGACGGCGTTCAAATTTATGCCGTATCCGGTGAGATGGATCCGGCTAATCTAACGCCTGGGGCACGTAAGGAATTGCGTGACTACATCGCGTCATTGGATCTTCAAATCTCAGCCCTTTGCGGTGACTTAGGCGGACATGGTTTTCAAGATCAGACCGTGAATGCAGCTAAAATTGAGAAGTCAAAGCGCATTCTTGATCTTGCTGTGGAACTAGGTTCGAACGTTGTAACAACGCATATCGGTGTTGTACCCGAGGATCGGAACGATCCAATCTATCAAACAATGCTGCAAGCTTGTGAGGAGCTTGGGGTGTATGCGAGCAGCTTAGGCGCTTATTTCGCGGTGGAAACAGGGCCGGAGACGTCGGCACATTTGAAAAGCTTCTTAGATAACCTCTCTACCAAAGGTGTCTCTGTTAACTTTGACCCAGCGAATATGGTCATGGTAACGGGGGATGATCCTGTTCAAGGTGTATACACCCTGAAAGATTACATCGTTCACACCCATGTGAAGGACGGCATTCGACTTCGTCAAGCGGATCCGCGTGAAGTGTACGGTTCACTTGGCTATAAGCCAATGACGCACGAGAATATTGCTGAGGCTGCAACATCCGGGGATACGTACCGCGAGTTAGCATTAGGCGAAGGCCATGTGGATTTCGGTCGTTACTTCCAGGCGCTGCAGGAGATTGGATACAAAGGATATCTAACGATCGAGCGTGAAGTCGGGGATCAACCAGAGAAAGATATCGCAAGTGCGATTGCTTTTATTCGAAAGTTTAAATAGTTCGTGGAACCTCGCCATTGGCGAGGTTTTTTTGCTTCCCATGTCTATACCAACCGCTGCCTGCAGCATATGCTGTATGGTCTGAATGATAGCCGATGGAGAAAGGAATACAGCAACAAATAGTTACAAAATGGGCTTCTTAATCTTCCAATATGAGAGTAAAATAGAGGACAAGAGGAGGATTGATTTATGATGAGTACACTGAAGAGTTTCACGGATTCGGAACAGCAGATTTCGTTGGAGTTAAGAGATGATCATTTAACAGTGCTTCGTTTCTATGGTGAAACATCCATTTACCCTTTCAAAAATATTTCCCTTGCCTCTGAGCCGATTCCCGAGTATCCATTAAACCGCGTTGCTTTACAAGTTATTGATTTCAACACGGGTGTAACCGATTTCAAATTTTCGTCGAATTCACGAGACTTTGAGATTTTCGTCCAAAAGCTGCTTGAATTGCATAGCGAATTCATACCTAATCATAAAATTTCATAAGCTTATGTTTTAAAAACCGCCGCGGCGGTTTTTTTGTGCTTAGTTGATATATGGATGACGGAAAACATCCGGTGTCTGACCTACGGCTTTACGAAACGTAGAAATGAAATGCGAGGCATCAAGGAAGCCCGTTGTCTCTGCGACTTGCTTGACGGTCAGCTCTGGCTGAGCGATCAGCATTTCTTTGGACTTCTGCAGGCGAAGCTGGAGCAGGTATTGATAGGGAGAGAGTCCAAAAGCGCGACGAAATAAGGTGTTTACATGCTGCGGAGAGACACCTAGCTGCGTGGCCATCCAGCTGAGTCCAACGTGGGCAGCGGCGAAGTTCTGCTCTAGCTCGAGCAGCAGCGGCAGCAGCCGCTCGTGACTTTGCGAGAAGGAGGCGCTTTTGTTGATGATGCCGTGTTTTTTCAGCAGCGTCAGGAATTGGTAGATTTCCAATGAACCGTTGGTACCGGTGAAGTCGTGACTATCACGATATTTATGATAGTAATACTCATGAATAGTTGCGAGAGGGGTATCAGGCCCCCAACTAATCTGCGTTGAGAGTGGAATTTCCAAGGCATGTACGATCGACGCTGCTAACGCGCCATCAAATGTTAAATACCAAGTGGACCACGGAGTTTCCGGTACTTGATACGCATGAGGAACCCCACCAGCGAGGAGCATGCCTTGCCGTTCGCCAAGCCGAATAGGGCCGCTGTCCAGAATGATTTCGCCACTGCCGGAGATCGTTTGCAGCCAATGAAAGCAAGGATAGCCTTCTTCACGTATATAAAATTGCTGCTCACGCTCATATCCAATCGTTTCGAGGATAAGAGGGAGCTTGCGGTCGGTTTCGGTGATGACGAAAAACTTTCTATAATCAATTGCCAAGGAATGACCAACTCTTTCATTTTTTAATATGTCAGGCGTCGTTTCTTATATTTTAAAAGAAATAGTTGTCTTGTACAATAAGGGAAGCAGGTTGATTCAACATCCTATAACCCAAAGTGAGGAAAAACATTCATGGCGAACAAATTTGTATACACTGCACCTGAAAACGGTTACCCGGAATGGAATAATAATCCGCAAATATATCAATTGAATCGGTTAGAGGCTCATGCCACTTTAATGCCCTATCATACAGAAGCGGAAGCTCTGGCAGGGGTTCGGGAAGCTTCGCAATATTATCAAAACTTAAATGGCACATGGAAATTTCATTTTGCGGAGAATGCAGAGGGCCGTCCTCAGGATTTCTACAAAACTGATTTTGACACAAACACTTGGGCAGATATCGCCGTGCCATCGCACTGGCAGCTGCAAGGTTTCGACTTCCCGCAGTACACGAATATTATTTATCCGTGGGTAGGTCATGAGGATCTCAAGCCTCCATTTGCCCCGGTGAAGTATAACCCAGTTGGCTCTTATGTGCGCAGCTTCTCGATCCCAAAGGGTTGGGACGGACAGCCAGTCTACATCAGTTTTCAAGGTGTGGAATCTGCTTTTTATGTGTGGGTGAACGGAGATTTGGTTGGATTCAGCCAGGATTCGTTTACACCAGCGGATTTTGATATTACGCCTTATTTGATTGAAGGCGAGAATAAGCTCGCGGTGGAAGTGTATCGTTGGAGCGACGCAAGCTGGTTAGAAGATCAGGATTTCTGGCGCTTGAGCGGGATTTTCCGCGATGTGTACGTATACACGACACCAACGGCGCATATCGCTGATTTTAAAGTAAACACGAATTTAGATAGCGCTTGTGAGGATGCGGAGCTGAACATTCAGGCAACGATCACGAATTATGATCTGAAGAGTCAAGGTGTGCATCACGTGGAAGCGATGTTATACGATAGTGAGCAGCAAGCATTATGGGAAGAGCCGCTGCGTGTTGGCATTCAAACGAGTGGCACTGCTAAGCAAGCGGTGGAATTCTCTGCTCACATGGATCGTCCGGCCAAATGGAGTGCGGAAAGTCCGTACTTGTATACGCTCGTCCTTCGTTTATGGAATGAAGAAGGGACACTTATAGAAACAGAGAGCTGCAAAGTAGGCTTCCGGAAGTTTGAAATTGAAGACGGCTTGATGAAAATCAACGGCGAAGTCATTGTTTTCAAAGGTGTGAATCGCCATGAATTTGATCGTGATCGTGGACGCTCCGTTGAAGAGGAAAGTATGCTTGCTGATATTTTGCTTATGAAACAATATAACATCAATGCTGTTCGTACTTCGCATTACCCGAATAATCCGCGGTGGTATGAGCTTTGTGATCAATATGGTCTGTATGTCATAGACGAAACGAATCTAGAAACGCATGGTTCTTGGAGCTACCCGCAATTTGAATTAGGTGAAACGGTACCAGGAAGCCGACCTGAGTGGACGGGGGCTGTGCTGGACCGTGCGAACTCCATGCTGCAGAGAGACAAGAATCATCCGTCAATTGTCATCTGGTCGCTAGGTAATGAGTCCTTTGGTGGAGATAATTTCTTGAAAATGCATGATTTCCTGCGTGAAGCTGATCCTTCCCGGGTTGTTCACTATGAAGGTGTGTTCTGGTGGCGTGAGTCAGAAAGAGCATCGGATATGGAAAGCCAAATGTATTCCAAAATTGAGAAAGTCGAAGAATACGCTAAAAACCAGCCGAAAAAACCATTTATTCTTTGTGAATACAGCCATGCGATGGGGAATTCTTGCGGAAATCTATTTAAATACTGGGAACTGTTTGATAAATACCCGGTACTTCAAGGTGGATTTATTTGGGATTGGATCGATCAATCTATTCGCACAACGACGCCAGATGGTATCACGTATCAAGCCTATGGCGGTGATTTTGGGGATACGCCAAATGATGGCAACTTCTGCGGCAATGGCTTGATCTTCGCGGATCGCTCCGTTTCACCAAAGCTGCACGAAGTGAAGAAGTGCTACCAGAATGTGAAGTTCGAAGCGGTGGATGCGGCGAAAGGTCAAATCAAAGTGTCCAACCAATTTTTGTTCACGAATCTGAATGAATTTGATTGGAAATGGACGATTGCTCGTAATGGTGTCGCGGCGGCTAGTCGCGTGGTTAGTGATTCCTTTGGAGTTGCACCTGGTGAAACAAAGGTGATTGAGCTTGCATTGGATAGCGTAGAAAGTAATTTCCCGAACGACGAGTTTGTGTTGACGTTAAGCTTGGTCTTGAAGGCTGATACGCTATGGGGAGCTAAAGGGCATGAAATCGCTTGGGAGCAATTCATCCTTCCAGTGGTGAATCAAGCAGCGAGTTCACGCAATTGGACAGCGGAACAAGAATCAGCCGCAACTCTTTCCACGGAGGCAGCTGTGAAAGTATTGAACTTGGCAGATAGCATCACGCTTCAAGGGGAGCGTTTTGCACTGCGCGTTAACGCAATGACTGGCGATATTACCTCCTATTTGTACGAAGGAGTGGAACTATTCCAAGCAGGGCCAGTACCTAATTTCTGGCGTGCTTATACGGATAATGACCGCGGGAACCAGCACCACATTCGTTGTGCGCCGTGGCAGGAAGCTGGAAGTGGACGTAAACTCCTTTCCTTGAACGCGAAACCGCTGGATGCTGGACGCGCAGAGATTCGTGTACGGTTTGAGCTAGCGACACAGCCTGCTTCCGAAGTGCAGCTCGTGTACACCGTGTCCACTTGCGGCGAAGTCGAAGTTAGCATGCAATTAACGCCAGGCGACAAATTGCCAGAAATCCCTGAAGTCGGCGTCATGTTCGAATTGGATGCTGCCTGCGAGAACTTGACCTGGTATGGCCGCGGGCCGCACGAAAACCACTGGGATCGTAATGTTGGCGCCAAGCTCGCGCTGCATAGCGGGACCGTCGAAGAGCAATTCGTTCCGTACTTACGTCCGCAGGAATGTGGCAATAAGACCGATGTTCGTTGGGCTACCTTAACGAATACAGAAGGTCGTGGGCTTCGCATAACTGGCTTGCCAACTGTCGAGCTTAATGCGCTGCCTTACTCGCCATCCGAGCTGGAAGCGCACGATCACACGTATAAGCTGCCTGTCAGTGACAAAGTAGTCTTGCGTGTGAACTACAAGCAGATGGGTGTTGGCGGTGACGACAGCTGGGGTGCAAGAACACACCCTGAGTTCACACTATTCGCGAACCGTACCTATGCGTATGCGTTCACGTTCAAAGGTATTTAAGAAGTAAAGAGCAGTCTCTAGAGGGAAAACACTCTGGGGACTGCTCCTTTTTTTGTGTTAATGCCCAGTCGCACCTTCGAATTCCTTCGTAGGGTCGAGCTGCTCTTTGCTCATCGCGAAAGCGAAGACGAGCGCTAATGCCGCCGGGACCACTGTCCAAGCGAAAGTGAGTACAATAGATGAGGATAAAGCACTCGTGATTTTGTCCAGCACAGGGGAGGGGATTTCCAACCTTTTGGCAGGATCCAGCAAGGTATGCGAGTCGCCGGCTGGCATGTCGACTGGCGATTGCCCGCCACTGGTGAAGGCTTCGGTCATTTTTCTCGTGAACGCATGGCTTTGGATAATGCCGAAGACCGTAATGCCGAGCGTCATGCCTAAGGAACGAAGGAAGTTCAAGGTCGATGTAGCTGAGCCTCGCTGCCGTGCATCGAATAAGTAGATGGCAGCGTTACTAAGGACGGAGAAAGAAGCGCCGATCCCAAGTCCGATCACAATCATATAGAGCGTGACAAGCCACCGCGGTGAATCCCCTGAAAGTGTCGTTAACAGCAGCGTGCCAACCAGAAGCAGTGCGATTGTCGGAATCATAATGGCACGGAAGCTGAATTTGGTCATCAGGAACCCGCCGCCCGTTGCAGTTACAACAGAACCTAGCATCATCGGCAGCAGCACTAAGCCGGAGTTCGTTGCGGTACCGCCTAATACACCTTGGATAAAAATAGGGATATACACGGATGCTGTAATGAAAGCAGCCCCGCTAAAGATAGCAACAGCATTACTTGTTGCGTATAGACGGTTCTTAAACATCGCGAACGAAATAATCGGCTCGGCCGCCTTGCGTTCAATAAATAAGAACGAGATCGTCAATACTGAGAAGAGTGCAAATAGACCTAGGATGAACGCGGAATCCCAAGCATATTGTTTGCCGCCTAATTCAAGTGCAAACATGAGGGACACGATGGCACAGACAAGTGTAATGGCTCCCAACCAATCAATGCGCTGCTTGGAGTGCTCAACGGACTCTTTATAGAAGAAGGCAATGAAGATGAAAGCGAGCAAGCCGAGGGGAAGGTTGATGTAAAATACCCATTTCCAACTAATATAATCGGTAATATAAGCGCCGAGAAGCGGGCCGAAAATACTCGACATGCCGAATACCGCACCGAACAACCCACCCAGCTTGCCTCGGGATTCCAACGGGACAGCGTCGAACATGATCGTGAAGGCAATAGGAACGAGTGCACCGCCGCCGATGCCTTGAATCGCTCGATAAATACTTAACTCGATAATGGACTCTGCTGTACCGCAAAGAATGGATCCCAGCATGAATAACAGGAGGCCAAACACGAAGAACTTTTTGCGGCCATACATATCGGATAATTTACCGAAGATCGGCATCCCAGCCATTTCAGCGACCATATAAGCGGAGGTTACCCATACGAATTTATCCAATCCGCCTAGTTCCCCAACAATGGTGCCCATTGCCGTTGCCACAATGGTGTTATCCATGGCTGCCATTAGGATGCCTAATAGAAGCCCAGCAAGGACGATGCCCAGTCCCTTATTCTTGTTTGGTGTCGACATAACGTTGCTTTTCCTCACTTTCTCGATACCTGGATTGATTTCATTTTTATATTAAATATGTACGCTGCGATTTCAGCTTGATATCAGCCTAGGGATGTATTTTCTTCCTTATGATGAAAGGTTGTGTCTGCCAAGTTTAAGTTATCCATGGAAATTGCAGTATATCAACGTTTGACCAGAATGAGCGAGGGTGATAAGTTTAAAAGGAGTTAATTGACAACTAGGGATCGGGAGAAAGGTGGACATTCATATGACAGAACATACAGCCAAACCAATTATAGGACTCATCGGAACTGGCGTTATGGGTAAAAGCATGGCAGGCCACTTTATAACAGCAGGCTATGAGGTTCATGTTTATACACGTACGAAGGCCAAAGCACAGGAGCTATTGGATAAGGGTGCAAAGTGGCAGGACACGCCTGGGGCTTTAGCGCAGCAATGTCAGGTTATTATGACCATGGTTGGTTTTCCGAGTGATGTTGAGGCTATTTATTTTGGCGAAAATGGGATTGTGGCCATGGCTCAGCCAGGCAGCTACCTGATCGATTTAACCACATCGAGTCCATCTTTGGCGAAGCGGATTTATGAAGAAGGGTTGACTCGTCAGCTATATGTATTGGATGCACCGGTTTCAGGTGGAGATATCGGGGCGAGAGAAGCTCGACTGTCCATTATGGTCGGTGGCTCGCGTGAAGTGTTCGAGCAAATGCTGCCTATTTTCCAAAAAATCGGCACGAACATCGTCCATCAAGGCGCAGCTGGCGCGGGTCAGCACACGAAGATGTGCAATCAAATTGCGATTGCAAGCAATATGATGGGTGTAGTTGAAGCGCTTGTGTATGCGAAGAAAGCTGGGCTCAACCCTACAACCGTGCTGCAAAGCATTGAAACTGGTGCCGCGGGAAGCTGGTCGTTAAGTAATTTGGGACCAAGAATGATCGCTGACAATTTCGCGCCAGGCTTCTATGTGAAGCATTTCATTAAAGATATGAAGATTGCCTTGCAGTCGGCAGAAGAGATGAAGGTAGAGCTTCCTGGATTGGCCCTTGCCAAATCACTTTATGAGCAATTAGCTGCCATGGGCGAAGAGGAAAGTGGCACCCAAGCGTTGTATAAATTAATTAATAAGTAAATTTGTGTTGTAAAAGCAAATAGGAGCGGGAGGAAGCACATGAGAATCGTCATTGCACCGGATTCCTTTAAAGGCAGCCTAAGCTCAGAAGAGGCAGCCATGGCGATTAGAGACGGGATTCTGCGTGCTGTGCCAGATGCAGTAACCGTCCTCCTTCCAATGGCAGATGGGGGAGAAGGAACGGTCGATAGCCTTCTGCAGGCCACACAAGGCGTTAAAATCTCCGTTCCTGTGCAAGGCCCGCTGCAGGATGAAGTCATTGGATCTTATGGTGTTCTGGGAGACGGCGCCACCTGTGTAATTGAAATGGCGACGGCTTCCGGTTTAATCCTTGTTCCAGCGGATCAGCGGAACCCCATGGTGACGACTACATATGGCACTGGGCAGCTAATAAAGCATGCGCTTGATCATGGATATCGTTCCTTCCTGCTTGCGCTTGGTGGAAGTGCGTCGAACGATGGGGGATGCGGCATGCTTCAAGCCTTGGGCCTGCAGCTGTTGGATGCGGAAGGACGGGAAGTTGGCGTCGGAGGACAAGCCCTTTCCCAGATAGCCCGTATCGATGCTTCAAAGTGGGATGAGCGGATTGGTGAATCGCAATTTATCATTGCTTCAGATGTCACGAATCCATTCATTGGTCCGCAAGGGGCATCGCATGTCTTCGGGCCGCAGAAAGGTGCGACACCAGAGATGGTTGAAGTGCTAGATAGCGCGCTTGCGCATTGGGCAGATATCATGGAGGCGCATACCGGTACAGCGGTACATCACATGCCCGGGGCTGGTGCGGCCGGTGGGCTGGGCGGTGCGTTTCAAGCGTTCTTCCCATCTAGCACAAAACGCGGTATCGATGTTGTGATCGAGTTGACGAGGCTTGATGAGCATCTACGGAATACGAATCTCGTATTCACAGGTGAGGGGCAGACGGATGCGCAGACGGCTTCGGGCAAAGCGCCAATGGGGATTGCGCAGGCAGCGCAGCAACTAGGCATTCCCGTCATCGTTCTGTCAGGCTCAGTGGGACAGGGCATTGAGAAGCTTTATGATTACGGGGTGACGAGTATTCACAGTATTGTGAACGGTCCGATGTCACTGCAGGAGGCAATGAAGCGAACACCTGAGCTTCTCACGCAGAAAGCAGAGCAGGTTATACGTACTTTTTTGGCAGGAAGAAAGATGGAGCAATAGTGGTAGTTTATGCTTATGAAAGTGGTATACAACCAAGTCAATAGTCATAAATAAGGTTATCATGATGTATAAAGGAGTAGGCTCATGACATTGGTAAACCAATTCTATGTAGCGACAACTGGGAATGATGATCACGATGGGCGTATAGATGCACCTTTCCTCACGATAACGAAAGCACAGATGACAGTTCGGAACATCATCCAGAACGGGATGACTCACGATGTCATCGTGTTTGTGTACGGAGGCATCTATTATTTAGGAGATACATGGAAATTAGATGAACGAGATTCAGGCAGAGATGGCTTCCGTATTACGTATCGCAATATGCCCGGAGAACTGGTAAACATAATCGGCGGCTGGGTTGTTACGAACTGGGAGCCGAATCGCTCAGACATATGGCGCGCATGGGTAGGAACTGGAAGTAACTTCCACACGATGTACGCGGATGGGGAGCGCATTGCCAAAGCGCGGCTTCCGGCAAGCGGATATTATCAGGTGGCTGGTACACCAGAAGCCGCCTACCGTGATGGCATCTACTACCACGAAGGAGATATTCCGGCTGGAAGCGACCTTTCTGAGGCGCAGGTATTTGTTTGGCCTGGGAAAGGGGAGTGGAACTGGTTCTCAGAGCTGCGAGCCGTGAAATCTCATGATGCTGCGGCAAGATTTGTGCAATTCCAGCATCCCTCGATCTGGGAAATAGGCGAGGGCTCGCGCTATTATATCCAGGGCTCACTGGATTTTCTCCAAGCACCAGGCCAATTTCACTTGGATGAAAAGGAAGGTTGGCTCTACTATAAACCGCATAATGGGTCGCCGTTACAACAAGAGATTATCGTACCAACGGTCACAAGGCTAATTGAAATGAGAGGCAACGATCAGGATGAGCCTATTCAGCATCTTCATATACATGGATTGCACTTCTCATGTACAGACTTTTGGTCGGAGTATCAGATGATTCAGGAAGATGAAGGCTTAAGTAATGTGGAGCGGGATGAGCATCGCGAAGGATTAGTCTACATGCAGTACGCGGCAGATATTGAAATCTCACATTGCCAAATCACAAATGCAGGCAGCTGCGGCATCTTCTTGGATCAGCATACGCGGAACATCCAAATTAACGGTAATCACATTGAGCATATGGGATATATGGGGATATGTGCTTCCGGCTATTCACCGCTCCAAGGCTCATTTACCTCAGCGGCAGCCTCCTACACGAATAAAGAGCATAAGATTACGAACAACACCATTCGGTATGGTGGTGAGCTTATCGGACATGGCTGCGGGATTCTGCTCTATCAAAGCGGGCATAACGAGATCGCTCATAATCTGATTTCACATATGCCGCGGTATGGCATCTCGCTGAAAGGCTTACGTCACAAGGTCATGCCCGAAGCCATATATGGAATAAAGGTGACTTGGGAGAATCATTGGGACTTCCTGCATACGCGTCATAATTACATGGCTTATAATGATATTTCGAACGTGATGATCGACAGTCAAGACGGCGGAATGATTGAATCGTGGGGAGTGGGTACACGGAATACGATTCATGGTAACCGCTTACACAATAGTGGCATACATTTTTCTTTTGGCTTCGGTATTTATTTGGATGATGCTTCGGACTACTTCACGGTTACCCAGAATGTGCTGACTCAGCTGTATAGTACTGGAGAAGGAAAGCTTTGGATGCTCATTTTCTCCAAAGGCATTGGCAATCTCATTCAAGGGAATCTACTCGTTGCAAATCCACATGCAATCGCTGCTATTGGGACTCAAGAAATGGCTGGCGAGGATAATAAGGATGTCAGGGTGCTGGGGAACGTCATTTACAATTCCGGCTACCTCTACTATTTCGTCAATTGGCGTGATGATAAATTTGCCGAGGCCGATCGTAATCTCTATTGGCAGGATCAGGCTGAGGGTGTCTGTCAGGTTGCTGGTAAACTCCCTCTCCCATCGTCTGGTGCTGATTTGCTAGGTCGGCATGTGTATGACTGGCAGTTGTGGCGCTCCTTACTGGGAGGAAAGTTTGATGCACATTCGCGCATCGCGGACCCGCAATGCATACTTTTGCCCAAAGGGCAGATTCAGCTGCAACCGAATTCACCTGCGTATGAACTAGGTTGGGTGGACATCGATGCGAACCAAATAGGGCCACAGTAAGCACGTAATATGGAGAGGGGGCTTGGTGCTTTTGAAAGGATTCGGCTTCTATAAATCCAAGAAATATTTGCAGCGCGTACTGAGCTCGATCATGTTATCGATGGTTATTGTCCTATTAGCTTCTTCTTTTGCCAATACGTATCTGTTGGAGAAATCGGTGAAAAGGATTCAAGAGGATTCGAATCTCAAGATTCTTACCCAAATGCAATACAACTTCTCCTATATGAATGAAATCATTACGCACTTATCGTATTTTGTTTTTAAGGATAATTTACTCATTCCGTTAATGTATGATGAAACCTTACCCAAGATGGACTTAATCCGCAGCTACCAACGAATGTCCAGTATTCTGGAAAGCTCATCGTTTCTACATTCCATGGTCGTCTATAATCATTCTCAAAATGAGATTTACGGAACCACCAGTAATTTCTTATTAGACGGCGGCGTTACGAAAAAGAAAATTGCAGATTGGCTGCTCGATCCCTCTGGGCAGCGCGAAACCTCGCGGCTCATTCCAGTGAGCCTTGATCACGAGGATGGCCAAATCGATGCGTTCGCTTTCGTCGTTACCGACTCCTTGAAGCCCTTCACACGCAGCGAATCGGCTATTGTTCTGTATATTAAGTCCGATTGGGTATTCGACAGCTTGAAGAAAATGAATGATACCGGCAGCCGATCCCAAGGTGATATCCTGATGGCTGATCAGGAGGGGCGATTATACTCCTCTCGGACGATTGATGAATTTGCAAGTCAATCGACGCAAGCCACCATCCACAACTACATTGTGAATCATAAGCAAACAACGAACGAACCATCTGGATTCGTCATTGGGGATGTTGAGGGTAAAAAAAGCATGATTACCTACATGGCAGATCCGATCCCGAATTGGACGATTCTCTATGTTCAGTCGTATGACCAATTGATGGCTGAAGTTACACAGACACGTGTGAAATCACTTCTTGTTTCTGGTGTATTACTTTTGATCGCCATTGGCATATCGGTCTGGCTGTCCTATAAATTGTATCACCCGATTGAAGATATGCTTGGGCGGATTCGGTTTCAGCATCCCCGCGATGAACACGCTAGGCGAACCGAAGGTGATGAACTTCATGCCATGAGTGAGAATTATTTGAAATTGTCCGATGCCCTGCAGGAAATCAGCTCCGAACACATCGTCAATAAATATTACATACGTAAATTTATGACAGATGGCCAGATGTTCTCGCATCACGACATGATTAGTCTAATTGAAAAGCATCGACTGGGCATCGCTTACCCCTCCGAAATTGTAATCTGTGTCCTGCGTTTGGACCATTTCAAGTCGTACGAAAGTAACATAGCCCTTTCTTTGAAGAAAATGCATAGCTTTGCGATCACGAATATTGCGCAGGAAATGATGTCTAAGATGTATCCTTGTGAAGCTGTGGAGGTCTGGGGGGATCATGTCATACTCATTGTATCCCTCATCGACAAGGAGGCAAATCCGAAGAAGGAAGCCGTTCTTCCTATCCTACAAGATATTCAGGATACCATCGAAACCTATTACGGTTTAAGTCTTTCTTGTGGGCTCAGTGATCCGATTTCGCAGCTGACGCAGCTGTCAACGGGTTATGCGCAAGCGTTGCAGATCAGCTTGTATACAGTTATTTTTGGCTACAAGTCTATCATTACGAGCGAGATGGTGAAAGAAAATAACGCGAATAAGCGAGTTTCCATTCCAGAAACGATTGAGAGGAAATTATCGGAAAGCTTGAAGAAGGGCTTAATGACAGAAGCGGGGATCGAGCTGGAGAAAGCATTCTCCCTTTTTGCCACATTTCATTATCATGATATCCATCGCGCCGTAACGAATTTAGCTTGGGTGATAAAGTATACCGTTGTTGAGATTATGGAAAATAGGGTAACGAAGATGAGCTTCAACGTCGATTATATCCATCACATTCCGCAGGAAAAAGAAACATTAGAGGAAATGTACCTATCCCTGCTGGCCTTATGTGCACAAATTTGTGAAGGTCAAAAGCCGTCCAATGTGGAACGGAATGACATGATCCTGGAAACGGTCAAAGAACTCATTCATCAGAAGTATGCGGATATCAACCTGAGTCAGCAAACGATCGCTGCGACAGTCAAGCTGTCATCCGCGTATTTGGGAAAATTGTTCAAGGATAGCTACCAAATTACGCTCACGGAGTATATCAATGAAGTTCGTTTGCAGCACGCCCAGCGTCTTCTCGAGAATGGAGATCATGCGGTCTTAGATATTATGGAAAAGTGTGGATATGCGAATCCGAGTTACTTTTTCCGGTTGTTCAAAGCCAAATTCGGCAGTACACCGAAGGAATATCGCATGAAGAAATCTATTTCATAACTGAGGAAATGTGTCATTCTAGCCGCCACTTCTTCCACCAATTGGTGCATGGAGGGCGGTTTTTTCGCATTTTAACGGTTAAAAGAGAGTAATTCGAATATTGTACACATCCGTTGTACATGATTTCGGAAATCGTACGCTATGTAAACGCTTCATTCTGTGGCAAGATACGAATATGGAGGAGGAGCACAATGAGGAAATCACAGCCAATCAAAAAACGAAGGCTCTTACAGGAATTCAAACACCTGCGAAAGAATCGTGAGCTGTTGTTGCTTGCGACCCCAGGCATTTTGTTTGAACTGGTCATTAAGTATTTGCCCATGATCGGACTTATCTTAGCCTTCAAGTATTTCAGATATGATCAAGGGATTCTAGGGAGCAAATGGGTCGGCTTCAAAAATTTCGAATTTATTTTTAAGTCGCAAGATGCCTATCGAATTATCCGAAATACCTTGTTATACAACATGACGTATATCCTCCTCGGCACGCTTGCAGCGCTAGTCCTATCTATTTTGCTATATGAGGTAAGCGGACGAATGGTGAAGGTGTATCAAACCACGTTATTTCTTCCTTATTTTATTTCGCTAGTCCTGGTTGGTTACATTACGTATGCTTTCTTGGAGACTAAAAGTGGTTATCTCAATAGCTTCTTACAGACCATCGGGCTTTCGCCACACAAATGGTACTTGGAAACAACGCCATGGCTGTTCATTCTGCCTGTGGTTGCTGTGTGGAAAGGTGTTGGCTTCTCGACATTGATCTACTATGCAGGGATCGTCGGCATCAATACCGATTATTATGAAGCGGCTAAGCTAGATGGTGCTTCGCGTGTCCAGATGATTTGGCGAATCACGCTGCCACTTATGAAGCCGTTGATCATCATTGTGTTTATATTAGGCTTAGGCAATATATTCCGTGGCGATTTTGGACTCCATTACTTTGTGCCGAACAATGTGGGAGCCAATATGGCGACAACGGATGTTATTGATACGTATGTGTATCGCGCTTTGGCCAAGCTTGGGGACATTAACTCTGGGGCAGCGGTAGGCTTTCTGCAATCTATCGTGGGGTTAATTACGATTGTGTCAGCGAATGCAGCGGTACGACGAATCGATAAAGATAACGCTTTATTTTAATGGGGAGGAGCCTAGGAGTCTTATGGAAGCTGCAGTAGCAAAACCAGTGAAACCAGCATCGATTTGGTATATTCATGTGTTTTTCACACTGATCTGCCTGCTGATGATCATCCCCTTTGTGCTCGTTATTGCGGTGTCGCTGACTTCGGAGAACAGCTTGATTCATTTCGGTTACCGCTTTATTCCGAAAGAGCTCAGCTTGGAAGCGTACCGGATTGTCTTCAAATCACCAGACATTTGGCTGAAATCATATGGGGTTACGATTGCCATTACCATTGCGGGGACTGTGTTATCCCTGTTATTAACCACTTTGACGGCTTATCCGATGTCACGACGTGACTTTCGCTATCATCGTCCGCTTACGTTTTATATCTTCTTTACGTTGTTATTCAATGGGGGAACAATTCCGTTTTATATCTTGATGACGCAATACCTCCATCTCAAAAATTCCATTCTTGCACTCATCATTCCGCTGCTTATGAATCCCTTCAATGTCATTATTATGAAAAGCTTTCTGGATAAAATATCGATGGAGATTATTGAATCCGCCAAAATTGACGGCTCCAGCGAGCTTCGCATTTTCTATCGCATTATCCTGCCGCTCTCTACACCGGCGTTAGCGACACTTGGACTTTTCATTTCATTTGCCTATTGGAATGATTGGTTTAACGCCTTGTTGTTCATTGATGATAACAAATATGTCCCGATTCAATTGCTACTGGTTCGCATTCTGTCGCAGATTGAATTTCTAGCGAATTCGCCTTTAGCCGAAGCAGCAAGCAAGCTGCAATTTGCTAACTTTCCGACATTGTCGGTTCGGATGGCAATGGCTTTAGTTGCGGGCGGCCCGATGATGATCATGTTTCCTTTTTTTCAAAAGTACTTCGTGAAAGGTATTACAGTAGGCTCATTAAAAAGCTGAGAGGGGGTGAGGGGGCGCGTTTGTAAGGTTTGATTGGTGGATCTGATAATAGTAGGGGTTATAAATATGGAGGTGTGAAGGTTGAAAAAAGCAAAAAAAATGTACCTGAGCAGTGTAGCCATTATGATTCTGAGTATGACCGTGTTAGCTGGATGTAAGACCGACACGGCAAGTGAAACGACATCACCGACGGCAACTACACCAACAACCACGACAAGCGCGACTCCCGCAACACCTGCACCAAGCACGCTGCCGGAAGTCAAGTTGACATTTTATTATCCAAGTAATCCGCCAGGGAAAGATCAGGCACTCGTAAATGAAGAAGTGAATAAGTATGTGAAGAGTAAAATTAATGCGACGGTGGACTTAAAGCCACTTTCATTCGATGAATACGATCCGAAATTGAACACGATCATGGCCTCTGGTGAAGCTTTTGATGTGGCATGGGGCTCCAAATATTGGTTGCTAAGCTATCAACCGAACATCGATAAAGGTGCGCTCTTGGAGCTAACCGATGCGATGATTAACAAAAATGCGGCTGAAGCGCGGAAGAATATCCCGGATAAATTCTGGCCGGATATGAAAGCGACTGATGGCAAAGTCTACGGCTTCCCGGTTTATCAAATCGCTGCGAAGACGAAAAGTCTCGTTATCCAAAAACAATTCGTCGATAAGTATAAATTGGATGTTAATTCCATTAAGACATACAAAGATATTGAACCTTTCCTGAAGACAATTAAGGACAATGAGAAGGATGTCATTCCTTTCGGCATGGCTCAGAATTCGTGGGGTCTCTATACAGATCCGAATTTGGTAGCAGCAGATGGTCTTGCTGTGGCATATAAAAAGGATGACAAAACGTACACGTCGATTACGAAAATTCAACAACTTCAAAATAAGAAGGACTTCTTCACAACCATGCACAACTGGTCGAAAGCAGGCTACATTAATGAGGATGCTCCCCTATTGAAAAACATTACGGATCTCAAGAAAAAAGGGAAAGTAGCGGTAAGTCTGGAGTTTACAACGAAACCAGGCGGCGAAGTGGATGAAATGGCTAACAATGGCGGTAACGCTGTTGTGTATGTTCCGATTTCGGACTCCTACTTTACTGGTGTTGCCAGCGCCATGCAGGTTATTTCCAAAACGTCCAAAAACCCAGAACGTGCACTCATGTTTATCAACCTTCTGAACACAGATAAAGTGTTGTATAACCTGATTTCGAATGGTCTGGAAGGCAAGCACTACACGAAGAAGGATGACAAATATATTGAGCCGATCAAGGATTCCGGCTATGCACCGAATGTGGATTGGGTGTTCGGTAACCAATTTAATGCTTACTTGAAAGGTGCGCAAACGCCTGATGTGTGGGACAAAACGATTAAATTGAATCAAAGTGCAATGGTTCCAGCTTCTTACGGTTTTGATGTGAATCGAGACACGATCAAATCTGAGGTTGCTAACGTGACCGCCGTGGATAACGAGTTCCAAGTTGCACTTGAAACAGGTGCCGTAGATCCTGCGGATCAACTGCAGAAATACATCGACAAGTTGAAGGCCGCTGGTCAAGACAAAATCGATGCGGAAACAACGAAGCAGTGGCAAGCTTTCTTGAAAGCGAAAGGTTTGTAAGAAGCGCAGCGAATGGGGCCGTCCCTTGTGGGGCGGCTTTTTGCTGTCGTCTGTAACGATGACCACCTCTTTGTCCTTCCTAACATAACAGGACAAGTTCTGGAATATAGATGAATGAATGATGATATGAGATATTTCGACGCAAAATATTAGCTGATTTTATTTACCCGCATATACTAATTGGAGAAAAGTAGGACTGAAAGAGGTGATCCTAGTGGGAACTCGCTTATTATCGGAGCAACTCCTGAAAACTCGCTTTCCCCATTTAAGGTATATCCGAATTCATACATCTGACAAATATAAGGCGACCATTTATGCCTGGACGGAAGATTTACAGCTATCGAAGCAGGATGTGCTGAATGTGGAGAAGTATGCAAACGCTTACCTGTATCCGTATGTGGTTTTTCAAGTAAAAGCATATTGCGCGGTTAGAGCAGATAACGTACCCTTGCAGGAGGAAGTCCCCCTTGATATTGCCCAAACTGCCTTGCGCACCAATTTGAATCAATATGGTATTCTAGCTGCGATCAACCGGAAATTTGTATTCGGACGTTTGCGATTTAAGCATTATGACGTCATCAATAGCATTATACATTTTGATTTCGATGCGCTTAGGCGAATGGAGGAGAAAGAGAAGGAAGACATGCTGCGCTATTTACGCGAAATGATTCCCCTCGGATGTTTTTGTGAAGTTAGATTTCTAGAGGATGACATGTAGTATCTTGATAGCTCACCTGAAGTCTCCGGGATAACGGGGACTTTTCTATTTCGTGTCTTATTTGCATATACCTCTCAGATATAATATTAATACTTGCTAAAAGCATGCTTAGTCTGTATCTTTTTCCAAGGGGCTATTCGAGTTTGTAGGTGCAGTCCCATCTAATACTTACCTAAAGGAGCTACGCATGCCATGCTGAAACGTTCCCCGTACCTATTATTAATTCTAGCAACTTGCATTTGGGGAGGGAACTTTGTTGCAGGTAAGGCACTCGTCTTACATATTCCTCCCATCACATTGGCAGCAGGTCGCTGGGGGATTGCCTTCTTGTGCTTATTACCCTTTTTTGGGAAAGCGGCTTGGCGGCTTAAACATGAATTTCTAGCTAGTTGGAAAATGGTGCTTTTCCTCTCCCTGACCGGGGTAGCTGGATTTAACTCACTTACGTATGTCGCCGTACAATACACAGGCTCAATCAACGCATCACTGATGAATTCGGCGACGCCCATCTTCGTTGTTCTTATCACTTGGGCTGTTATGAAGGAGAGACTCGCTTGGTGGGCACTGCCGGGAATCGGCGTATCCATCCTAGGCGTGTGCTGGATCATCAGCCAAGGGAACTTGTCCGCACTTCTTCAGTTATCTGCCAATAAAGGTGATTTATTTATGCTGATCGCTGTTTTATGCTGGGCGTTATATTCGGTAGGTATGAAAAAGCTGGCCAGTCGTTTCCCGGCGAGCCCTTTTTTGCTGGTACAAGTAACTGTCGCGCTTGTTGTACTCATTCCGAGTTCGTCCATCGAGTGGATGATCAAGGCACCTCAAATTTCGTGGAGTCCCGCCTTGGTGAGCGGCTTATTGTATGTAGGCATCTTTGCATCGATCGTGGCATTCCTGAGCTGGAATAAAGCGATTGAACTTGCGGGTCCACAGCGTTGTGCGGGCTTCCTCAACTTCATTCCCTTGTTTAGTGCCATCTTTGCAACCACGTTTACTGGAGAGTCGTTACAGCTGTATCATTTGTTAGGTGCCTTCTTTATCGTGATAGGTGTGTACATGACGAATATGGCGATGAAGAAGCAAATTCGCCTCTTTCTTCCAAAATAACTCAAACAATGCCCGAAACTTAACATTCATTAATATGGAAATGGGCAGAAGTCTCGGATTATAAGCATATTTCAAGAATCTAATTACTATTATTGATTGGATTCTCTCCTCACTTTAGTTCAAAATAGAATTAAGTGCAGGAGGTGATCAACATGAAGATGAACATCATACACAAACTAATCCGCATATTTTGGACATTTCTGCGCATAAGTCCGCTGACATTCGGTGGGGGCTATGCGATGCTGCCGGCCATTCATCGTGAGGTAGTGATGACGAAGCAATGGATGTCAGACACCGAAATGTCAGAGCTTCTGGCCATTTCAGGTGCTGCCCCAGGTGGAATTGGTGTCAATGTGTCTGCTTTGGTTGGCTACCGTTTAGCAGGAATTGCAGGTGCTATCGCAGCCGTTGTTGGGATAACGCTTCCGACCTTCCTGCTAGTCCTCGTATTGAGTATGCTGTACGCATGGCTTGAGCACTACCCGAGAATGCAAGCGATCATGGAGGGCATTCATGCGGCGATTATAGGTCTCATTGCGGCTGCGGCTTACAAAATGGCCAAAACCTCGATCTTCGATCGACTAACCCTCCTAATAGCGATCGGCACCGTCATTATCATGATCGTTGTTCCCGTCTCTCCATTTGTGTTGATTGTGCTAGGCATTGTGGTCGGAATCATCGCTACGTATCTTAAGCAAAAATGGGGCATGAAAGATCCCCTTTCTCATACAGAATCAACAGGAACTACGAGCACAGACTCCAAGACCGCTGAGTTTTATATGGCGGATGGGATATAGGGATGAGGTGCTTGTAGATGCTACTCCATGTATTTCTCACTTTTCTCAAAATAGGACTCGTCTCCTTTGGCGGCGGCTATGCCATGATTCCCGTTATTCAGCTCGAGGTCGAGCAGCATCAGTGGCTGACATTGGACGAATTCCATCATGTCATTTCGTTGGCAGGCACAAGCCCCGGACCCATTGCCACGAATAGTGCCACCTTAATTGGCTATGAAACGGCGGGTGTCCCCGGGGCGATCATGGCAACCTTAGGCATGGTACTGCCGTCTTTGGTTTTGATCATCGTCGTGGCAGCCTTTTTATTCCGTTGGCACTCTCATACTTGGTTCAAATCCTCGTTTTACGGGTTAAAGCCTGTTGTGACGGGCTTTATCATCTATGCTGCGCTGCATTTTGGCCAATCATCATTCGGAACCGTTCAAACGGGAATCACATGGAGACAGGTTGCAACGCTGCTCATTGCAGGCGGCACTTTTATAGGGATTGTCAAATATAAGCTGCATCCGTTGATCGTGATCGTATCTGCTGGAATTTTGGGGATCGTTTTTTTCTTATAAAAGAGTTTCCATGACAAACGCCATTCTACCAATTGGGTAAAGATGGCGTTTTTTTGTCTATTTTTACGAAATAAGTGATAAATATTTCTTTTCTAGGCAATAAACAACTTTATATTTCGAATAAATGTTATATAATGTACAATATATAACAAATAGAACACACTATATAACGGTGATTCATTGCTTTAGGAGGGAAACATCATCGAGTTAACAGCCCGCCAGTTAGAAATTATTGATCTCGTCGCCAAATATGCGCCTATTGCTGGGGAACGTATAGCTGAACTGTTGGGGATTAGTCGACCGACTATCCGATCAGACTTAGCTGTCCTAGTGATGTTAAGGCATATCGATGCTAAACCCAAGGTTGGCTATTTTCTTGGAACAGCCGCACTTGACTCACAAACTCCTTTCAAGATGGTCGAGTCCATGAAAGTGAAGGACGTGATGGGTATTCCTGTTTTACTTCGTGAAACGGTAACCGTGAGCGACGCTGTCGTAACCCTTTTTCTCGAAAATGTGGGCAGTCTGATGATTCTGGGTCCGGAAGGTGCCCTAGCTGGAGTTGTCTCGCGAAAGGATTTACTTAAGGTAACCCTTGGACATGCAACGGCAACGACAATGCCTGTATCGCTCGTGATGACCAGACAACCGAACATTGTTACGGTAAAACCAGAAGATAGTGTGTTAGAAGCAGCTCGGAAGATGATTCATCATGAAGTTGACAGCTTACCTGTCGTCAAAGCAATGGAAGGCAAGGAAGGGCTTGAAGTCGTAGGCCGAATTACGAAAACAACAATGACCAAATTGCTGCTGGATGTAGCGCTGGGTACGTAAATCAGGGGGAATTTACATGGGAGAGAAGCTGCATACCATTTTCGTATGTTCGGATTCGGTAGGAGAGACGGCAAATACGGTTGTACAAGCAACAATTCGGCAGTTTAATGCAAGTCAGGTTGTCGTCAAACGACACGGTTCCATCCGCACGGAAGACGAAGTGCGTGCGATCGTAGAAGAAGCATCACGGCTGAAGGGTTTTATTGCTTATACCCTCGTACTGCCAGAGTTAAGAGAAATGATGCGACAGGAAGCCATCCGATTGAATGTGAATGCGATCGATATTATGGGTCCTATGATGCAAGCCTTTATCGACACGTTCAAGGATTCGCCTAAACGAAAAGTCGGCTTGCTCTATCAGCTGGATGAACAGTATTATCAACGGGTAGAAGCCGTTGAGTTTACCGTCAATAGTGATGATGGCAAGGATCCAAGCACGATGAAACAGGCGAATATCGTGCTGCTGGGGCCGTCAAGGACGTCGAAGACACCGCTTAGTATTTATTTGGCACATAAAGGATTTAAGGTGTCGAATTATCCCCTTGTACCAGAGGTCAAACCTCCTGCTATTTTATATGAGCTGGACCCGAAGAAATTGGTCGGACTCACGATGAGTGTCGATAAGCTGATCGGCATTCGGACGGAACGGCTGAAAGCTGTTGGACTTCCTTTTGGAGCCAAATATGCAACGAAAGAGCGCATTGAGGAAGAATTAGCTTTTGCCATGAGATTGTATCGCGAGTTGGGTTGTTCGGTTATTGATGTGAGTGAGAAAGCGATTGAGGAAACAGCAGGCTTGATATTGGCTGAACGAGCATAACGCATCAACATCGAATCAAACCAATTTGGAGAGGGTGGATCGCTCATGGAAAGAGATTTGTCGTTGGAAATCGTACGGGTAACTGAGGCTGCAGCAATCGCATCGGCGAGCTGGACAGGAAAAGGAAATAAGATTGATGCGGATGGGGCTGCCACTTCTGCGATGCGAGAATATTTTAGCTCCGTTCCTTTTCGGGGGACAGTTGTCATTGGTGAAGGAGAAATGGATGAAGCTCCCATGCTCTATATCGGAGAAGAGGTAGGCAGTGGAGCAGGGCCTGAATTTGATGTGGCGGTTGATCCGTTAGAGGGAACTGATATTGTAGCGAGTGGCCGGAATAATGCCCTGTCTGTTGTTGCCATTGCCGAGAAGGGCAATCTCCTTCATGCCCCGGATATGTATATGGCGAAGTTAGCCGTAGGGCCGCGTTTGGCTGGCAAGCTGAGTCTCGATGATCCGCTCGAGGTAACCATTCAGAAAGCCGCAAGCTTGCTGCAAAAGGAGATCTCAGAGCTTACCGTTTCCATTCTGGATCGTAATCGGCATGCGGAGCACATCATGATCCTGCGCAAGCTAGGTGTCAAAATTTATTTGCTCAGTGACGGCGATGTGGCAGGCGCGATGGCAGTAGCCTTCCCAGAAACAGGCATTGATTTACATGTAGGCTCGGGTGGTGCACCTGAAGGTGTGCTTGCAGCTGCTGCCTTGCGTTGCATGGGAGGGGAATTACAAGGACGTTTGCTGCCTGAGAATGAGGAAGAGCGCCTTCGTTGTCTAGCAATGGGGATTTCCGATCCATCGAAAGTGTTAAGTATGCGTGATCTTGTGGGAGATTCCGATATCATCTTCGCGGCAACGGGGGTAACCTCCGGCGATTTCTTGCAAGGTGTCAAATATGGCTGGGGCGGTCGTGCTCACACCCACTCGGTCGTCATGAGAGCTCAAACGCAGACCGTGCGGTTCATCCAATGTGTCCACCAGCTGCACATGGAGCAGCGCGGGAGCGCATAATCGCTGAACAAACAATGATCCATGATATTGCTATACATGTGCCAAGTCCCCCTCCGCATATACTTGTGTTGAGAAGATGCGAAAAGAGGGATAACCATGAGCTTGTCTTCAATTGATTTTCTTTCCGTCGTCCGCAGCTGCATACCGCAGGAGGCCGAGATTGTCGAACTGCAGCAGGAGGGAAGTCCCGCGGCGATCTTGTATGCGGATGTGGATGGTGATGGATTTCCAGAAATCACAGCCTTGTATAGATATTTAGATCATCAATATTTATTTTCCTTGAAGGAATATTCCGGCAATTGGTTCCCGATTGGCTCCGCCTCCACAGGCAGAGGGCAGCAGGCAGTGAAGGATTTTGCTGCAGCTCCAGTGTCACGCAAAGAAGGCTGGGATGTCATCATCGGCTGGCAAAGGGCGGAAGAACCTATGGCAGAGCTGGATATTATTCAATGGACACAGTCAGGTTTCCAGCGCGTTATTCCACCTGGCACGTCGTATTCTCATTTGGAAATCGAAGATATGCCAACCCGAAACGGCCCCGATGGACTCTGTGAATTAGCCCTGTGGACGCAAGAGCAAGGCCAGGCGTATCGTGTAGAAACCTATCGCTGGGATCCTTACCAATTGGTGCCGACCAGTGATGTGCATGGCTATTATTTTCAAAAGGTCGCTCGTTATTACGAGGATTTAACGAAAGAGCAGCCGAACGAGCAGCTGTATCGGAGTTATTTGGAGGATGCCCAAAAACGGGCAGGCGGAAGCTAACTGCAAAATAAGGGCCAGGGGAGGTAATCTCCTGGTTTTTTCTTATGTCGTATTTTCTGAGTATAGTTGTCCGAAAGTTAGACTAAAAATAAGCGTTTTCATATGCTACATTTAATGAAGTTGTCTAGATATCATATAGTTTCATGCAAGTAATAAACCTACTGGAGGTCGTCACATGTCACGTAAGTATCGAATTGGAATTATTGGTTGCGGTGGAATTGCGAATGGCAAGCATTTGCCAAGCTTGAGCAAGCTGTCAAATGTTGAATTAGTCGCATTTTGTGACATTGTTCAAGAGAGTGCAGCAACCGCTGCAGCGAAATATGGAATTGAAGGCGCGCTAGTTTGCGAGGATTATAAAGAAGTATTGCAAGATGCCACGATTGACATTGTGCACGTATTAACACCGAATATTTCACATGCGGAAATTTCGATTGCAGCCCTTGAGGCAGGCAAGCATGTTATGTGTGAGAAGCCGATGGCGAAGACAGCGGAAGATGCGAAGCGCATGGTTGAAGCAGCGAAGCGCACAGGTAAAAAGCTGACGATTGGCTACAACAACCGCTTCCGTCCAGATAGTCAGCATTTGAAAAATGTCTGTGCAGATGGTGAGCTTGGGCACATTTATTTCGCAAAAGCACATGCGATTCGCCGTCGTGCGGTTCCAACATGGGGTGTTTTCCTTGATGAAGAGAAGCAAGGTGGAGGCCCATTAATCGACATCGGTACACACGCTCTAGATCTTACACTTTGGATGATGGACAACTATAAGCCGAAGGTTGTATTAGGTACGTCCTATCATGAATTGTCCCAAACAGAAAATGCTGCCAACGCATGGGGACCATGGGATCCGAGTAAATTTACCGTTGAGGATTCCGCTTTCGGGATGATCGTGATGGAGAATGGCGCGACAATTATGCTTGAATCCAGCTGGGCATTAAACACGCTTGAAGTGGATGAAGCGAAATGCTCGCTAAGTGGTACCGAGGGTGGAGCAGACATGAAGGGCGGACTTCGCATCAATGGTGAGAAGCATAGCCGTTTGTACACAACGGAAGTTGAATTGAAAACAGGCGGCGTGGCTTTCTACGACGGTAAAAGCGAAAGTGCGGCTGATGTAGAAATGCGTACGTGGATCAACGCCATTGACCAAGATATCGATCCCGTCGTGACACCAGAGCAAGCTTATGTGGTTTCGCAAATTCTTGAAGCTATTTACGAGTCTGCTCGTACGGGCAAAGCTGTTTATTTAAATCAATAGATCTCCATATCATGAAAAGCCATTAGGATGTTGGTCCTGATGGCTTTTTGAAAGTGAATATATGTTTTGGGGTAAGCGAAGCTTACTCCTTATTTATGTTAATTGCACTCGTCATCGGGGGGGCGTGCAGCCGACTAACGCAACTCCGTTTGCTTTGTCCGTCACGCGTAACACGATTTTTTCGACTTACGCAACTCTTTTTGCCATGTCCATTACGCGTAACACGATTTTTTCGACTTACGCAACTCCGTTTGCCATGTCCGTCACGCGTAACACGATTTTTTCGACTTACGCAACTCCGTTTGCTTTGTCCATCACGCGTAACACGATTTTTTCGACTTACGCAACTCTTTTTGCCATGTCCATCACGCGTAACACGATTTTTTCGACTTACGCAACTCCGTTTGCTTTGTCCATCACGCGTAACACGATTTTTTCGACTTACGCAACTCCGTTTGCCTTGTCCATCACGCGTAACACGATTTTTTCGACTTACGCAACTCTTTTTGCCATGTCCGTCACGCGTAATTCGATTTTTCGACTTACGCAACTCTTTTTGCCATGTCCGTCACGCGTAACACGATTTTTTCGACTTACGCAACTCTTTTTACCATGTCCGTCACGCGTAACTCGATTTTTTCGACTTAAGTAACTCTATTTGCCATGTCCGTCACGCGTAACTCGATTTCCTCGACTTACGCAACTCCGTTTGCCATGTCCGTCACGCGTAACTCGACTTTTTCGACTTACGCAACTCCGTTTGCTTTGTCCGTCACGCGTAACACGATTTTTTCGACTTACGCAACTCCGTTTGCCATAGTGTCGTGGACGTTCCAATTCAGATTTGAAAAATGGCGCGGAGATGGCGTATGCTTATCCTTGTGTAGAAATTATTCCGTTTATTAAGGAAACTTATCGAAAGAAAGGAAGCGAAAGCTATGGATTTAGGCTTACAAAATAAGGTCGCCTTAATCACAGGAGGAAGCAAAGGAATCGGGCTTGCAACGGCCATTTCTCTGTCCCGTGAGGGGGCGAAAGTAGCCATACTCGCTAGGAATGAAGAGCAGCTGAAGGAAGCTGCCTTTCAAATTGCCAATTTGACCCAGGGTGAAGTGCTTACAATTCAGGCAGATGTGACATCGGAAGCTGATTGTAAGCGAGCGGTTGAAGAGACAGTTCAACGTTTTGGCGGATTACAAATTCTTGTGAATAATGCAGGTACATCAGCTGCTGCACCTTTTGAGCAAGTAGGTACGGAGGTATGGCGTCAGGATTTGGAGCTGAAATTGTTCGGGGCGATTCACTGCTCGCGGTATGCAATTCCCCACATGCGCGAGGCAGGAGGCGGCTCAATCGTGAATATCACGACCTCTGCAGCCAAAACGCCTCCAGCGTCCTCGCTTCCAACGTCGGTCAGCAGAGCTGCTGGATTGGCCTTGACGAACGCAATGAGCAAGGATCTGGGCTCGGCTCAGATTCGTGTGAACACGGTGTGTATTGGAACGATTCGCAGCGACCAGATCGAGAAGGTATGGAAAAGAGTAGCTCCAGACCTAACTTGGGAGGAATTCGCAAGTGATCCTAAGCACGATATTCCTCTTGGCCGTATCGGTAAAGCGGAGGAGGCGGCTAATGTGATCACCTTTTTAGCATCGGATGCTGCCTCCTACGTTACTGGAACATCAGTGAACATCGATGGTGGAAAAGGCGCAGCCCTATAGATACAAACCACATTTGCTGCCGAATACAACAAAGCCTATGTCTCTCCAGTAATGGAAAGGCATAGGCTTTGTTCTTCTTCTATGTTTCATAGGGAAATGGCTTGATTAGGCTCTACGTTTCTTTCTTAGATACCAGACGACCATCGAGATAGCGTCCCGAATTGAGATGTTTTGGCGAAAAGCTAATGTCATTGTCATAAGCAAGAAACCTCCCTAACCCTGAAAGAATGTCATGCATGAATAGTATTACGTAAGAAAGTTGACGATGGTTCTATTTTTTTTTTAGTGGGAGGCGCCTATTTTTTTTGACAGTTAGTATTCCTGCAAGAAAGACGATGTTGCCGTATATTTTTCTTGACAGGTTAAACGTTTCAAATTAATCTAGAAGTGGGTGTTAAACGTTTAACAAATTAGCAAGATGAAGCTAGTATGGTGCGACCTACAACAAATGATACGGAGTGATTCTAACATGTGGAAACAAGCTATTGAGGATGCTTTGCAGAAAACGAAAGTAAATATTGAGCGTTTCGGGGATCAGTTCCCTCATGTCAGTGAGAACGATATTTATCATTTGAATCCAAATACGGATTGGACAGACGGCTTCTGGTCAGGTATCTTGTGGCTGAGCTATCAGTATAGCGGGGACAAAGTGTTCCAAGAGGCTGCACAGAGAACGGTTGCGAGTTTTAAACAAAGACTTGAGAATCACTCCGTCTTAGATCATCACGATATTGGCTTCCTTTATTCCTTATCTTCGAAGGCACAATGGATCCTTGAAAAGGATGAAAACGCGAGACAACTTACGCTGCAAGCTGCAGATGTGCTGATGAAGCGTTGGAGACCGAAAGGCCAAT
This sequence comes from Paenibacillus sp. J31R30, assembly GCF_059692115.1. NCBI lineage: Bacteria > Bacillati > Bacillota > Bacilli > Caryophanales > Paenibacillaceae > Paenibacillus > Paenibacillus sp. J31R30. Next base: position 1,273,028 of record NZ_JCAUAV010000002.1, read on the forward strand.
ATATTCAAGCTTGGGGACCTGAGGGTGACGAGAAAAACGGTGGGCGGATCATTATCGATTGCCTGTTGAATTTACCTTTGTTGTACTGGGCTTATGAGCAAACTGGCGAAGCTAAATATAAAGAAGTTGCTATCATTCATGCTGATTTGTCGCGCCGCTACTTGGTACGCGGGGATGATTCCTCATATCATACGTTCTATTTCGATCAAGAAACGGGTGAACCTTTACGCGGTGGGACGCATCAAGGTTACCATGATGGATCAACATGGACACGTGGACAAGCATGGGGGATTTACGGCTTTGCCCTTTCATATCGCTATACGAAAAACCCGCTTTACTTAGAGACAGCCAAACGTTTAGCGCGTTATTTCTTCGATCGTCTTCCTGCGGATGATGTGGTGTATTGGGACTTCGATGCGCCAGTGAATGCCGAGACGAAACGAGATAGTTCCGCATCTGCGATTGCATCTGCCGGTACTTTGGAAATTTTGGAGCACTTAGCTGCGGATGATCCAGATCGTGCTGCTTTGGAAAATGGCGTACAGCGTTCGATGGCAGGGTTAGTGAAATCTTATGCTACAATTGGTAAACCAGATGCACAAGGTTTTCTGGAGCGCGGTTCATACAGCGTACGCGGTGGGGCAGCGCCAGATGATTATGTCATTTGGGGCGACTACTATTATCTAGAAGCATTGCTTCGTTTAGAAAAAGGTTTAAAGGGGTATTGGTATGAGTAATTCGCAATCGGCAGTAGGAACAGATCGCGCTTATTGGGTGCAGACGATGCTGCGAATCGCAGAACCTGTCCTGCGGGCGCTTGCAGCTCGAAAACTTCGTGCCACGATGCCAGTCGAATGTAAACAAGAGGTGCAGCGTGAATACACGCATCTCGAAGCATTCGGTCGCACACTTGTTGGCATGGCGCCTTGGCTGGAGACACCTGCGCTGGATGCAGAAGAAGAAAAACTGCGTCTGGCGTACGGCATACTGGTACGTGAGGCTATGGATGCCGCGACGGATCCAGAATCTCCCGATTTCTTGAACTTCGCGCAGGGTAGACAGCCGATTGTAGATACGGCTTTCCTTGCTAATGCCATTCTGCGTGCGCCTAACACGCTGTGGCATAACTTGGATAAGCGAGTCCAAGCCAATCTCGCTGCGGCGATGAAAACATCGCGGACCCGCAAGCCTGCCTTCAATAACTGGCTGCTCTTCGCAGCGATGACAGAGACAGCGCTTGGTTACATGGGCGAGGAATACGATCATATGCGTGTTGATTTTGCATTGAAGCAGCACGAGCAGTGGTATTTAGGCGACGGGATGTATGGTGATGGCGTTGACTATCACGCGGATTACTACAACAGCTTCGTTATTCAGCCGATGTTGGTCGATATCATAGAACAGGTTGGAACGGATTACGAGGATTGGGGTAAAATGCGTGAGAACATCTTGAAACGTGCTCAGCGCTATGCGGCCGTACAGGAACGCATGATTTCGCCTGAAGGAACGTTCCCAGCTATTGGTCGTTCCTTAGCTTATCGCTTCGGTGCGTTCCAAGCGCTGGCACAGACAGCGTTGCGACGCGAGCTGCCTGTTGGCGTAGCTCCAGCTCAAGTGCGCGGTGCACTGACCGCCGTTATCAGCAAATTAATTGAAGCGCCAGGCACCTTCGATGAGGGCGGTTGGTTGCGAATTGGGCTGTGCGGACATCAGCCCGAGCTGGGCGAGCCTTACATTTCCACGGGAAGCTTATACTTGTGCTCCGCGGTGTTTCTGCCGCTTGGCTTGCCAGCGGATGATGAGTTCTGGCAGGGTGCAGCTACACCATGGACCTCACAGAAAGTTTGGTTAGGCCAAACGGTTGCTATCGATTCGGCATTATATTAGCATTGGAAAGACTGTCGCGGTTGCGCGACAGTCTTTTCTTGTTGCAACCAAAGCACACAAAATGTGTGTTCTGGTAGCTATTGTGCATCTACTGGCTGATTTTCAACTAAAAAGCAGAAATAGCGTTATGCCATCATTCTATTTTCCTTGCGAGTGTGCCAATGCCCCGAATAACGTTATGGTATAGCGCTATTGCCTTTTACGCGATAAGCGAACGCGCCGTCTACTCCCATTGCTTTGGAACCAGTCTGATTTTCGTGTACACTTAGGCTGGGAATGATTTATTGTTTTCAGTCTTATAAATATCCACATATACTATGAATGATAGATTGTGGATAACTTTTGGAAGACGAGTAGAACGAGAAGAGAGAAGTGACATTACATGCATCAACACTACCAATTAACTGTTGAAGAGGTACTTACGCGTCCTTCCTTTCAACATGCTTATATCGCGGCTGGCAAAATGGGGTTAGGACGGCTTGTTCGCTGGGTACATATCATTGAAGTCATTCAGTTTGAACAGCTGCTGCAAGGTGGCGAGATGATCCTAACCACAGGCGCCGCTTTCAAAGACGATACAGGATCCTTCATGACCTATCTAGACCAGTTAATCCATAGAAATGTGACCTGTCTATGTATCGAGATGGGACACTACATCAATTCGGTTCCGCAAGCTTGGATGGATGCGGCTGAGGCACATGATTTTCCGCTTATTATTTTCCCGGAAGCCGTGCGGTTCATTGATATCACGCAAGATATTCATGCGCATATCATTAATCAGCATCATAAAGCGCTGCAGGATTTGGAGAAAATATCGCGGGAATTTCATCGCATGACGTTATCTTCTCGAGGCGTTGCGCATGTCCTTGCGCTGCTGCAAAGCAGTACCCAAAGCCAAGTCATGTATGTGCCTGTCGATGCACAGCCGAAGTTCACGCCACCGCTTGGGAGACGCGAGTCTGCGAAATGGCTGGCTTTTTTGGCAAGCCGAAGCTTAGATAGCGGGCATGAAAGTCCAGGCGCTGTGCCGTATTTTGAAGACGTAGAAGGTCAATCGGTCATTGTTCAGCCAGTCGGGGCTATGGGCAAAACCTGGGCTCACATTCTGCTCATTCTGGATCGAAAACCGCAAGAATACGAGTATTTAATTCTGGATTCGGCCTCCCTTTCCATTGCGCAGGATTTATTGCGGAAACGCTACATGGAAGAGCGCAAATTGTATTCGCAAACGCTGTGGGTTGATGATCTGCTCCATATGCGCATTCATGATGAAGAGCAGATTAAGGTGCTGATTGGTGCTGAATTTAAGCGGCTGAATGCGCTGACCTTTCAGGTGATTTTACTTGAATTTGAACAAGAGCACGAAGAAGAGCAGCCCACAGAAGACGACGGGATTGAGTCTGCGGGTTTACATTTGTCACTTGCGGCACGTTCTATTTTTGAAGGGCAGTTGTTTCATCTGTTAATCACGTTGAAGCACAACAGACTTGTTGTCGTTGCGTTCGATAAGGCTCCCAAAAAGCCAGCGAAGGAGCGGCTGCAGCACGTTTTTGAATCGCTTCAAGGGATGAAGGATAACGAGGGGATCCGATTAAAAATCGGGATTGGTCAGCCGAATCAAAGCTTTTTGCAGGCGCATCGCAGCTATCAGCAAGCCCTTCAAGCGTTGTCGTTAACGGTCACTTTGCAGCAGAAGAACGTCATGTTTTATGATGAGCTGGGTGTATTTGAGCTGTTATTTCATATTGCGGACAAGGGGATACTGGAGTCCTTCATTCGCTCCTATCTCGGTCCGATTATTGACCACGATAACCTGAAAGGCAGTGAGCTGCTGCGAACGCTGAAGGTATATCTCAATCATGACGGATCGAAGCAAATCGCTGCCCAGCAGCTTTTTATCGTAAGACAATCGTTGTATTATCGTTTGGACAAAATTGAAGAGCTGCTTGGCGCAAATTATATGCTTCCGGAGCAAAGATTGGCGCTGCAAGTAGCGATTAGGGCTTATCAGCTCCTGTACCCGGAGAGAAAATTGTGAAAAGAACAGCGGTCAATTTTTGACAAAATGTCTAATGGAACGTATGTGATTCTCTCTTATACTTGGAGACAAGTAGAGAGCGATCCTTCATTCAAGGGGTCCTCAAGAGAGGTTGATGGGGCATGATTATTGGGGTACCTAAAGAAATCAAAAATAATGAGTTTCGCGTTGGCATGACACCGAGCTCGGTGCTATCATACAAAAAAGCAGGACATGAAGTTAGAATTGAAACGTTAGCCGGGCACAGCATTGGATTTACAGATGAGGATTACGCTGCAGCAGGAGCGACGATCGTAGCATCCGCAGCTGAGGTATGGGCATCGGATATGGTCGTCAAAGTGAAAGAGCCGCTACCAGAGGAGTATGGTTACTTCCATGAAGGATTGATTCTGTACACGTATCTACACCTCGCACCTGAGGCGGAATTGACGCATGCCTTGGTAAGCAAAAAAGTGACAGCCATCGCCTATGAAACTATTCAGCTCGACAATGGAAGCTTGCCGCTATTAACGCCGATGAGTGAAGTGGCTGGACGCATGTCCGTGCAGATCGGTGCTCACTTTTTGGAGAAAGCGCATGGCGGCAAAGGGATTCTGCTAGGTGGTGTACCGGGTGTTGAACCAGGTAAAGTCGCAGTCATTGGTGGCGGCATCGTCGGGGCTAATGCAGCCAAAATGGCTATCGGCCTCGGCGCAGATGTGACGATCATAGACTTGAATGCTGACCGTCTTCGTCAACTGGATGATCTGTTTCAAGGACGCGTGAAAACGATCATGTCGAATCCTTACAACATTGCAGAAGTCGTACGCACCGCTGATTTGGTCGTTGGCGCGGTACTTATCCCAGGAGCTCGCGCACCTCGCCTTGTGACGGAGGAAATGGTGAAAACGATGAGCCCTGGCAGCGTGATTATTGACGTTGCGATTGATCAAGGTGGTTCGATCGAGACGATCGACCGTATTACTACTCATGATCAACCAACCTATGTGAAGCATGGTGTTATCCATTATGCCGTAGCTAACATGCCGGGAGCCGTCGCTCGTACATCTACATTGGCGCTGACAAATGTCACGACTACCTACGGTTTGCAAATTGCAGGCAAAGGCTTCGCGCGTGCTGCGCTCGACAACAAAGCCATTGCCAAAGGGATTAACGTGGCCCAAGGTCACGTAACCTACCAAGCCGTTGCAGAGGCGCATGGTTATACGCATACCGATATTTATTCGTTGATTCAATAGAATAAAGTTGAAGGGCCTCCACAAAATTGTGGAGGTTCTTTTTTATATGATTTGGAGTAACTAGTGTGCTGAGGCGCCCACCCGGGAGGAGATACATTTTCCTACATCCCAGCAACTTCGCATTGACGCTACATTTATTAACATATAAAATTGAACAAGTGAAACGTTTCAACTTTAGATTCCTTCATATATAATAGGAGATGACAATTTGACTACGATACAGCAACGACAAGATGAAATCATTGCTAGCATTGCGGCAGCTGCGTATAAACAACCTGTACTAAGCAATGGCTTTCTATTCGAAGGGGATGTTCGTGATAATTTCTATTACGCATCCTATCTGTTCGCCGCTGCAGTAAATCCTGCAATCGCTTTCGATGGTGATCGCAACGAGGCGAAGGATAAAGCAGAGCGCATTCTTCACCATTTGCTAGAGATCCAAGATCAGGAGCCATCGAGTGCTACATATGGTCATTGGCCGCTTAACTTAAGACCAACGCCTCAAGAGGCGAAGAAGAATACATTACCCGTTGAGTTGATGGGGAGCTTGATGGTTTATTTTGCTCAGCGATATCAGGCGCAGTTGAGTGAAGCAATTCGAGCGGCATTCGATAAGACACTTCGACATATTTATGAAAGTAACTTTTATCGGAAGCCAATATCTAATTACGGGCATCACGAGGCGAAGTATACGGCAGCTAAGTTAATTTTCGGACATCGATACGAGGATGCTGATTTACGTAAAGATGGCTTAGCAAGCTTACGAATGACACTTGATCGTGTTACAACCAAAGGGATGTCGGAGTATGGTGGTCTCCCATGGTTTTGGCATTGGGTGCAGGCATTCACATGTGCGTGGCAGCTGATCCCAGATACAGAAATCCGGACTGAGCTAACTCGCATGCTGGATTATCTTTGGAACGTTCGTGCAACGTACTACCTCGGAGGCGCATGGGTTGGTCCGCATTCACGGATTTGGCCGCATGATATGCCGAAGGATACGAATGTACTGCATGATTACGTGCAATTCGGGGATTTCGAGCTGCCGGCTCACATGCCTAGAACGGAATATGCGGGTTTCCTTGTGCATGAAGCACCTGAGCAAAGTCTGCAAGATGCTCTGAATCGGTCAGCAATACCCGTGGAAATCAAACGACAAATTCCCAAGCAAATTAGTCAAGCTGAGCATGAGAATGATCATCTCCACAGCTATGTCTACATGTCAGATAGCTTTGCAATGGGCGGTATGTGGGAGCGAATTCGCGAGTTTGATAACGAGCAGCACCGCTGGGACGTTGCCCTCCCGCTCGATGACGTGCAAGGCGTGAACCATGCTTATTTTTTCCATCCGGATTTGGAGCAGCCAGAAGGAGATTTACGTCATCAAAGCGAATACACAGAAGTGCTTTTTCATCGGAATGTAATTATGGCTACGTACGCAATGCCAGAGGATCAGCCTTCCTACATCAAAGGGTGCCTACCTTTAGGGGAGTGGGTAGAGGAGTCAGGCGGACTATTTGGCCGCATCGGTAACGTCCTGATGGCTGTATTTATTCAGCAACCGTACAACCGCGAGGTTCTGGAAGATCGCTGCTTTGTAACTAGCCGTGGTAGAACGAATGCAGTCGTCGTCGAATGTATCGAACTGGCGTCCGCAGAGTCATACGGTATTCGCGATGTTCACCATTTTGCAGAAATGATGATGGCTAAGCAACCTAATTACAGTGCAGCTAACACGATCACATACACTTCATTGACAAATCAAACGTTGTTATTAAGCGGCGATCGGGCGAAGGAAATCACAAGACTTGTCGACGGTGAATCTATTGATTTCAATTCCTATACGGTCGCTTAAATTCATAGAAATGAGGATGGACACATGCCAGCAATTGATTTCCCATTAGAAAAGCTTCTCACGTACGAAGGACGTAACCCTCGACCTGATGATTTTGATGCGTATTGGGAGCGTGCGATCGCTGAAATGAAAGCGGTAGATCCCCAAATTGAGCTTCGTCCAAGTGAATTTCAAGTGCCGTATGCTGACTGTTTTGATCTGTATTTCACAGGTGTTAAGGGAGCGCGAATTTACGCGAAGTATATTCGCCCGAAGCATGTGACTGAGCCGCATCCAGCTATCGTTCAGTTCCATGGATATTCCGGGAATTCAGGGGATTGGCATGACAAGCTTTCCTATGCAGCGCTAGGCTATTCCTTCTTCTCCATGGATTGCCGCGGTCAAGGCGGTTTATCCGAGGACGTTGGCGGAACCAAAGGGACGACATTAAGAGGGCATATTGTTCGCGGTTTGGACGATCATCCGGACCAGCTCTTATTCCGTGATATCTTCTTGGATACCGCACAGCTTGCGGGTATTGCGATGAACATGCCTGAGGTTGATCCTACGCGTGTGGGTGCAATGGGAGGATCGCAAGGCGGTGCTTTGACGATTGCTTGTGCGGCGCTTGAGCCACGCATTAAGAAATTAGCACCCGTCTATCCTTTCCTAAGCGACTATAAGCGCGTGTGGGAGATGGATTTGGCGAAGGATGCCTATCAAGAGCTGAAAGACTTTTTCCGCCGTCATGACCCGCAACATAAGCGTGAGGAAGAATATTTTACCAAATTGGGTTACATCGATATTCAAAATTTGGCTAATCGCATCGAAGGTGATGTGATGATGGCTGTTGGTCTCATAGATACCGTATGCCCTCCGTCTACACAATTTGCCGCATACAATAAGATCAAATCAAATAAAAAGCTTGAAATATTCCCTGATTTCGGACATGAGGGATTACCAGGCTTCGGTGATTTGACTCTCCAGTTTATGTTGGATCTTTAACAAAAACAAAACCACTCTCATTCTATCAATGTGAGTGGTTTTTTGCGCTCAGTCTGCTGCAGGCGATATTGGCTCGGTGTGACACCGATCATCTTTTTGAAAAGCTGGTTGAAGAATTTCATATCCTGATACCCAACCCGTGCAGCAATGTCACTGATTTTATCGGAGGATTCACGCAAATACTGACAACAAGCTTCCAATCGAGCATGCTGCACATACGTTGTGAAGCTCATGCCAGTGAGCTTTTTCAACTGTCGTTGAAGCTGGCGTTCACTAATGGATAACTTGGTCGCCGCCTCTACAAGCGTAATTGGTCTGCTGTAATTCATACGAATAAAGCTCAGCAGATTTTCGATGCTTTTCATATTTGCTTGTGGAACTTGTGGGAGCGGATCCAGCTTCGCACGATGCATGTACACGAACAGCTGCTCTACACAAGCCTGCATAACCGTAATAAAGCCAACACGACGGGCATTATACTCAAAATGTAATCGCTCGAACAGTGGCTGGAACTCTCCGTTCTGCTCATGGAAGGAGAGAAATTCGACTTCGCTATTAGGCTCAACCGCTTTTTGAAAAAAATGCGGAATTTCTTGCTCGCCCATCATTGCAGCATGCTGAAGCAATTGGTTCATCCATGCCTGTGTAAAAATACAGTTATACACGATGAGCGGTTTTTTTTGATTCGTCGAGGAAGGTCGGAACACATGGGAGATGCCAACCGGCAGGAAGAAGAGATCTCCTTTGGTCACCTTCAGACTGACATTGTCAATATAATGGGATCCGCTTCCTTCAGCCACATAGCTGATTTCGATGAAATCATGGGTGTGCTGCTGCATGTCGAAGGATTCGTGAACACGATTTACATAGAGGGGCAGTTCAGGCACGAAAAATAAGTGGCCAGCCGTTTCCGTAATGCTTCGCTTGATCGTCATCCTATTTCACTTTGAAATGAACAACAGCGCTATACAACATTTTCCCCGCATTCGGGTCGAATACGATGTTGTGCTGGATGGCATACACATCGAGCATCAGCGCCTTGTTATTATCAATTTGTTCATTGATTTTCTTTTCAAGTGTTTTTAAATCATAAGCTTGAAAAAACTCAATTTTATTTTCAATACGATCTAAAATAAAGTCCATGATCCTGCGCCTCCTTCAGTTATATGTAAATTTATGACGGCTTCTCTTATTATAACGTCAATATCTGATATAGGAAGTATATCTGAAGAGGCGTATACTGGGAAATGATAGGGGATCGGACGTTTAGAATACATGGTTTAAGTCTTACATGCCAGTCAAAATTGTAATGGGAAGTGATGTAGTTTTGAAGCCTACACGGTTATTGGTTGATTTCTTACTAAAGAAATGGCCGTTGTATGTCATCGCCGCACTCTCTATTGCGGTAGGGAACATTGTTCACTCGTACTATCCGAAGCTGCTAGGGATGTTCACGGACCAGCTCCAGAAGGGTGGTCTCAGTAAAAGCTTAATTGCTCAGTATAGTGTGCAGCTGCTCGTCATTGGTATTACCTACGGTGTATTGTGCGCGATTGGGCAATATATGATCATGCGGAACGGGAGACGCTTCGAATTCGAAACGAGAAATCGCTTATTCGATCATTTCACCCACTTAGGGGCAACCTTTTATTCGAAAAATGGTGTAGGCAAGCTGCTGAGCTACGTAATGAACGACGTCACGGTTATCCGTGAATCCATTTCATTAGGAATCAACCAGATTACGAACTCCGTCATTTTAATAGCAGCCGCTATCGTTTCGATGTTGTTTAGCTCCATTCCGTTGTATGTGATTCTGATCTGTATCGTGCCCTTATTACTTATTCCTGTGTTATCCGTTAAGTTTCAACCAGTGATTAAGGAACGATCCCTACAGGTCCAAGAAGCATTAGGAACGATGACAGAGTCAGCTGAGGAGCAATTCGGAGGCATCCGTGTTGCCAAGAAATTCGCTGTAGAACCAATTATGATTGGTCGATTTAGTGAAACGGTCGATCGCATACGTGACAATCAATTAAAATTAGTTCGACTTTCTTCGTTATTTGAAGCTTTAATTCCGTTTCTGGGTGCGGTATCGCTAATTATTGCGATTGCCTTCGGGGGCTATTTGACGATTCATGGTCGAATTACGATTGGGCATTTCGTTGAATTAACGCTGTATATTCGGATGATGGTCAATCCCTTGCAGCAAATTGGCCGTGTGATTAATGCACTTCAGCGTTCACGGGCTTCCTTGGAACGAGTGAATGAGCTGCTTGCGATGGAATCGGAAATTCAGCAGAAAGAGCTTGCGCAGCCTACGCATCTCGATCAAGAAGAGATTCGTATTGAGCATTTGTCGTTCTCTTATCCGGATGATGAGGATGAAGTGCTCCATGATATATCACTTACGATTGAGCCAGGCAAATCGATCGGTATTATTGGCAAAACAGGCAGCGGGAAATCCACCCTAATGAAAATCATGCTCCGGATCTATGATCCTCCGGAGGGAACGGTTTGGATCGGAGATAGCGATATCCGCGATGTGACGCTAGAAAGCTTGCGAAATCAAATCGCTTACGTACCGCAGGAAGGCTTTCTCTTCAGTACATCGATTCGGGATAATATAGCTTTCTTCAAAAGGGAATCCTCCATAGAAAAAGTGGAGCATGCAGCGAACAAGGCGCAAATTTTGTCCAGCATCGTTTCATTTCCAGAAAAGTTTGAGACGAAGCTCGGAGAACGCGGAATCACCTTGTCGGGTGGTCAGCGCCAACGAACGAGCTTAGCGAGAGGCATTATTAAGGATTCACCTTTAATGATTCTAGATGACAGCGTCAGTGCGGTAGATTCAGTGACGGAGAAGCATATCATTGATGCGATTCGACAAGAGCGTTTGAATAAGACGACCATTTGGATTGCTCATCGGATCTCCGCACTCAAGCACACCGATGAAATCATCGTGCTGCATGAAGGTAGAATCGTTCAACGCGGGACGCATGATCAACTGCTTGCGCAGAATGGGTTGTATGCGGAGCTGTACGCGATACAGGAAGGAGGCAGCGACGATGTTCAAGCGGAATAAACCTCCACAAGATCGTAAGCAAACACAAGCTTCGTTTCGTTCGTTAGCCGTATATGCCAAACCGCACAGATTAACTTTTTTTGCTGTAGTCATATGCGCGTTATTAGGAATTGCAGCTGATTTGTTTCAGCCGTATTTGGTCAAAATTGCAATCGACGATAATCTGATGATCGGCAAAAATGATTTCACTTCGCTGATCATGATCTGTTTACTGTATGGGGTGTTATCCATCTCGAGCTTGATTTTCAGCTACTTGCAAAATAATCTGCTGCAATTCGCAGGTCAGAGCATCGTAGCCAAAATCCGCAAGGACTTGTTCCAGCATATTTTCAAGCAATCGATGTCTTATTATGACAAAACGCCAAGCGGCAGCCTTATCACCCATGTGTCCAGCGATACGGAAACGTTGAACCAGTTTTTCACGCAGGTGCTCCTGAGCTTGGTACGTGACAGCATGACACTGATCTTCATCATTGTGCTTATGTATCACTTGGATCCCGTATTGACGATGTACAGTATGATAGTCATTCCGATCATCATGCTTATCGCGGTGAGCTTCCGCTCGTATATGCGCAAAACCTATCAGCTTTCGCGTTCAAAGTTATCTCAAATGGTCGCTTTCACAGCTGAAAATTTATCGGGTATGCATCTGATTCAAGCGTTTCATCAAGAGAAGGAGCAGATGAGCCGTTTTACAGATAAGAACACGGGCTATTTCCGGGCGAACTTGAGAGAGATACGGACGAATGTCTTATTCAACCGCTCTTTCGATATTTTGGGGAATTTATCTGTTGCTTTTATTACGTGGATTGGCGGTATTGCCGTATTCGATAAAGCGATTGAATTTGGTGTGCTCTATGCCTTCATCACCTATATTAGACAGTTTTTTCAGCCGATCAATAATATTACGCAGCAATGGAATACTCTGCAGTCCACACAGGTTTCCTTGACTCGGATTTGGAATATTTTCTCGGCACAGCCTGAAGTGAAGGACAAAGAGGCTTCTGAGTTGATCCAGTTAAAGGATGTTAAAGGTGAAATTCGCTTTGATCATGTTCATTTCGGCTATCAGAAGGACACAGCGGTCATTGAAAATCTGGACTTACATATCGCTCCTGGCGACATGATCGGTATTGTAGGCACGACGGGTGCAGGCAAAAGCTCACTGATCAGCTTGCTGTGCCGCTTCTATGATGTGCAGGAAGGCAGCATTCGGATCGATGGTATCGATATACGGGATATTTCTCAGGCAGATCTGCATCGGACGATTGGCTTGGTGCAACAAGAGCCTTACTTATATGCGGGCAGCATTGTGGAAAATGTACGCATGTTCGATCCTCAGATTTCGCGCGAGACCGTTATCGATGCCTGCAAATTGGTCGGTGCGGATACGCTGATCACACGCATGAAGGATGGGTATGACACACGCATTTCGGAGAGAGGGAGCGGGCTGTCGGCGGGTGAGCGACAATTGATTTCTTTTGCTCGGATTATCGTCTTCCAGCCTAAAGTACTCATTCTAGATGAAGCTACAGCGAACTTGGATTCACAGACCGAGCAGCTCATCCAATCCGCACTGAACATTGTCGCAGAAGGAAGAACGACCATAGTGATTGCGCACCGGATCTCAACGATTATGCATGCCGACCGTATTATTGTGATGAGTCACGGGGAAATTGTAGAAGAAGGAACACACGCAGAGCTGCTTGCACTCGGGGGCGTCTATGAGCAATTGGTTCACCATTCGCAAGGAAGTCATGCGCAAGGGAATGAAGCCGACGGTCGGGTTTCTTCCATAGGCTAATGATCAGGTACTAGGAATAGATAGTACTTCTCAAATCGGTGATCTCCTGTACAATTAGTGGTAAGTCGAGAGGAGGGAAAACAGCATGAAATCCAACAAAATCATGATCCAACTTGGGTATGTATTGGGGGCCAGTGCTCTTTTAACTGCTATCGGTTACTTCTTCGCCTCGAACTGGGAGAAGCTAAACCGATTAGAGAAATTTATTCCAGTATTCGTGCTCATTATAGGGTTCTACGGTCTATCCGTTTGGCTTTCTCGCCAAGGAGGAAGAGAGTTTTTAAGTAAATTAAGCTTGTTTGCAAGTTGCATTTCCTTTGGGGTTGGTGTCGGGCTGATTGGTCAAACTTACAATTCGCATGCAGATAGTTACAGCCTATTTCTCGTTTGGTTCCTGCCAGCTATGCTGTACGCGATTCTTACCCGATGGCAGCCCTATTATGTGTTAAGTTATATTTTAGGCCATCTTGCTTATGGATTGTTCTTTTTCCCGAAATGGGGGAGCTATTCCGAAGCGGAAGGGGTGACCCTCACGATATGGTTAGGGCTAGCGGTAATGAACGGCTCCTTGTTCGTCCTGTTTGAGAGGGGCCGTTTATATTCTCCATTTCTTAAATGGGTGACTTTTCAAGCGACAATTTGTATCTTCATTATCATGTCAGTGTCCCATATGTTTGAGCATTACGGGATCTGGATGAATGTGCCTCTTGCTGCTGTGCTAGCCCTTGCCGTGATGTATGCGCACAAGACTCAGAATAAAGTGTACCTGTTGTTCTCAGGACTATGGATTTCGGCTGCGATTACGTGCAAATACATTGAAATTATCATCGAGTATCATAATGAATTATTTTTTATCATCAGCTTGTTGTTCGTAATTGTGTTTATTGGCGCCAATGTGATGTTTATGAACTATGTACGTGCCTGGAAGCCTGCCTCTGAGCGAATGGAGGAGAACACAGGTAGTGAAACTGCAACGGTAGAGAAAAGAGATGGTGACTTCACGAAATGGGTCGTTCGCGTGCTCACGATTTCCGTGATCATCATCGGTTCACTGTTAGGTAGTTTTACACTGATTGGATTAGTGACAGTCGTTCTAGGGTTTGATGATCCTGCGAATATCTTGATTGGATATGGTTTTCTATCCGTTATTGGGATGTTGGCGGCTAAGAAATTCAATGTATTAGCTCGGTTTACCATTTTGATCAGTGGACTTATGTTGGGGGTTGGCGCGGCAGTCGGAACGGAACAATCATCGATGCTGCTTATCTTCCTAGCGCTAACTGTAGTTGCTTTCTTGTATTTGAATGGATTGGTGACAAGGATTCTATTTTACTTAGCTTCTGTGATCATTCTGGCTTTTGTATTGTTCGATTGGATGAATGATGGTGTCGCGGTACTTAGTATCCTTTCAGGCTTGCTGTTCCTACTGTTCGCTGGTGGTCATTTGATCCGTCAGGTAACATTTCGTGAGCCAATATTGTACAGTAGTCTGCCAGCCTTCTTGTTATCGTTATTCGCATTAACCTTTATGACAGAGTCTGGGTGGTATTACGCTACGAATGCCTTGTTCTTCCTGCTCGTTCTAGCTGCCATCCTAATAAGCAGACAACTTCAGGTTCGCTGGATATTCGCATGGTCGATGGGCTTCTGGATCGCTTTCCTCGTATACAAATATTACGATCTGGCATGGAAGCTCTTGCATAAATCAATTAGCTTCGCCATTATCGGAATTCTCATTCTTGGGTTTACAGTATGGATTGAAAAGAGGCAGGGACTTGAACCAGACGAGACTACGCTTCCTCGTCCCGTTTATGGACCGAACCGTTGGATTATCGCACTATTAGTGTTATTGCAAGTAGCAGCAATGTCTTTGCAAATAGGCAAGAGTGAGTACCTTCTCAGTCATGGCAAGCTGATTAAGCTGCAGCTGCAGCCGCTGGATCCGCGTTCATTGATCCAAGGTGACTATGTTCGCTTGCGTTACGTGATTTCAGAGCCTGAGATCTATCGACATGTGGAAGAACTGAATTCCAAAGGGAAAATAGCCGTTGTTCTTGCCCCCAGTGGTACCTCCGATGTCTATGAGTTCCGTCGGGAATATAAGTCAGGCGAACAGCTTGCACCTGATGAAGTACGCTTGAATGGTGAGAGAGAGGGCTACGAGGGTATTGTGTACGGTATCGAGAATTTCTTTATCTCAGAAGGCACGGGGAGAGAGTATGAACAGAATGCCAAGTTTGCTGAAGTCAAAGTATCAGCAAGCGGGGATGCGATCTTAGTACGATTAACAGAGAAATAAGTCAGCATTTATAGAAAGAATGAGGTAACGAATATCATGTGGCTCCTATTTTCCGTCCTCGCGGCGCTGTGCTTTGGCCTGCGAGGTATTCTTTATCATTGGTCAAGTCAGCAATCATTGAATCGAAATGTCCTGCTCTGTGGAACCTTTGCTATGGGGGCAGTTGTGAGTTTAGCATGTGCCCTAATATGGCAGTCAGAGTGGGAAATCTCGGCGTTTATTGGGATTCAAATGGGGTTGTTTTCCTTCGGGGCCAACGCCAGCATGTTCAAAGGATTCGCAGTGGGCAAGGCTTCGTTAGTCGCGATATTGACAGGGCTGCCCTCAGTAGTTGTTGTACTATTTGCCTATATGCTATGGGGTGAACGGCTGAATTTTCTTCAGCTGTTTGCCTTTGTTGTAATTGTCATAGGTATTTTATTTGTTAGGTACTCCAATGATATTACCTTAAAAAATCTGCAGGGTGCAGGCTGGGGGGTTATTGCACTCCTCCTGTTTGCTTTTAACGACTTGTCCAGTAAATGGACAACCCTAGTTCATGCATCACTCTTTCCAACGTTGTTCTTTATGTTTGCAACAGGCACAATTTGCTTCGCCATTTGGTGGCGGAGAGATAAGAAACATGGTGATGCGCAGCAATCAGCAGGAATTACAAGTGCATGGACTGAACGTAAGACATTCATATTCGGGATGATTGTCGGCATTACCAATGTGTTGGGAATGATACTAATCATTCATGGGTTTGCACATGGGATAACGGGACTTGTTTCGGCCGTAGTTGCCCTGAATGTCTTGATTGTGCTGCTGTATACGCGATTTATTCTGAAGGATAAATTCTCGAAGCTGGAACAATCTGGCCTTGCCATAGCAATGGTAGGCATACTGATGATGAAGCTAGTTGCTTCTTGAAAATGCTTTTTGCCATGTAAATTACAACATATACTTTCTGATCTGGCGTAAATGCGGTACAATAGGAATATTCGTGCCATTAAGAATGATTCAGGAGGCTTTAACGACAATGACAGACAAAGATATCGAAACAGAAGCACTCGTAGGGAACGAACATGATCCCGAACATGATCCAGAACGCGATCAGGCCCAAGTCATTATTACATGGTTCCAACATATCCTTGAAATTGTGAAAGAACAATTTCCTGAGTATGAAGTTGATGGTCAAATTGGTAATAACCCGACCTACGGTCCGATGTTTGCTTTTACACTTAAAAAAGATGAGAAGTCCACAGCATGCGGATTTTTCTTGAATGAAATTATGAGAAATTTCCAAACGAATCCAAATGCAGGTCTGTGGATGTCCTCATTCTTCGTTGATTTGTTGAGAAGTGAAGAAAGTCACCTTCTTCCGAATCCACCACAATCCGAAGATGAAGCCAAAGAACTGTTGGACAAGCATATTGTTCCCTACTGTGCGGCTGCAGTTCGCGAGGAATTCCCTGAGCAGAAGATCTATGTAGATCTTGAGCTTCATGAAGAGCATGGCCCGGTTCTTGAGGCTGGCTTTGTCGCAGTTGAAGAAGGCAATAATACATGCGCACTACCTTTGCAATATTTAATGACGTTATACTTATTGAATCGTGACCCAGCAGAACCGTTGATTCAAGCGATGTACCGTTTGTATGAGGAAAATAATTTAGGTCAATAAGGATCGAAAAGACGACAGCCAGGAGGGATTCCCTCTTGGCTGTTTGTTTTCAAAGATCAGAATTGATTGGTTTTTTGGGGTAAGCGAAGCTTGCCCCTTAATTATATTCGGTTCACAGGTGGCAAAAATGCAAAAGAGCATCCTTTTCAGGGGAATTCACTTCGACGTGTTAAATAAATGCAAATAGGCATCTTTTGGGGTCGAAAAGGACTAAACAGAGCGGAATATGCACAAATTGATGCCTTTTAGCATCAATTTTAGCTGAAATCGTGTATTTGATAGAGAAAAGTTGCACTTTTGCATTTCTCAGCAGATTGAGAGTATGCTGGTTGCAGTTTGCAGCTTGGAGGATGTCTCATGCAAGTTACAACACGCAGCTTCATGCCACATGAGCATGTAGGTGAAGTCCTTGAAGGTCGGCGTAGCCGTTTATTTTAATCCCATTGACACGCTTACAGCGAGAGAAAGGGCGAGGAATCCGCCGCCGAGCCAGCAACCTTACGTGTGAGGCTATAAGTCCTGATAAATCATAAAGTCATCATAGGTTCGGATGATGGGAATAGCTGCACTCGCTCCGAGCTTCGCATATTTCATCGCATGCGAGGTGTTGAACAGCACGACGGAGTCAGTGGGCCGAAGCCAGCCTTTGTCACAAAGGGCAAGCATCGCTGCCCATGTCGCTGCGCCCTCCGGGGAAGAGGAAATGCCTTCTGAGCCTAAGCTTTGCGTGGCTTCCGCAATTTGCTCTTTGGAAACCGCGAGGGCAGTTCCGCCGCTTTGCTTAACAATCAACAGAAGCAGTCCCAAATCCGGGGGATTGGGGACACGCATCCCTGTCGGATTCGGGATGATTCTGTCCGCGGCTGATGGAGTCGCATCACTGACAACGCTAGGCGTCATGTTAAGGACACCATCGACAATGGGCTGACAGCCTTCCTCTTGGACACAAACGAATCTGGGCATGTCGCCTTGGATGAAGCCTAAGGACCTCAGCTCCAGGAATGATTTCCACATGCCAATAATACCGGAGCCGCCGCCTGTGGGATAGATGATCACATCAGGGAATGTCCATCCCAGCTGCTCGGCGAGCTCAAGTCCCATTGTTTTTTTGCCCTCAACACGGCCGGGTTCCTTCAAAGTACCGACATTTACCCAGCCCTGCTCCGCTCGACCAGACTCGATAATCGCCGCGGCATCATGAATAAAGCCATCGACTAGTACCGTCATTGCCCCATACAAAGGGCACTCATCGACGATGAGAGAAGGGCAGTCCATGGGGATGAAGACGTAAGCTTGAATACCGGCTCTGCCAGCATACGCGGCCAAGGCGCCTGCCGCATTCCCATTGGAAGGAACGGCGGTCTTCGTTGCTCCAGCTTCTTTCAATAAGGAAACCGCAACCGAAAATCCTCGCGATTTGAAGCTGCCCGTAGGATTCTGTTCTTCTCTTTTGATCCACAAACGATTAATCAATAGCTTACTTTCCCAGCTCGGCATCCGCAGCAGAGGCGTCCATCCCTCACCTAAAGAGACGACATTTTCAGGATTACGAACCGGAAGCAGCTCCTTATAACGCCACATCGAGGGGTAACGCAGCTGTAGGGATTGTTTCGAGAAGGATCGCGCAACGTGCTCGAGATCATAGTCAACCAATAAAGTGCCCCCGCACATGCATTTCATGTCTTGATAGCGGAAAGGCAGCCTTGCAGAACATCGTGAGCAACACAGCTCCCTTTGTATCATCTCTGGGCCTCCTCAGCGTCTCTGGCAAGAGCGGTCATTGTTTGTTCCTGCTCGCATGAAATGATTTGATTTTGTGGAACGCAGCTTTATTAGGAAGTTTCAAGAATAGTTCGAGCATGGGGGCGTAATTCACTTCGATAATCCATACATGTCCCTGCTTATCAAAAGCCATGTCAATGCCCATTGTTTTGACCCAACGGTAGGAGGGGCCAAGCTGAGCAGCCGTTCGCAGTGCAACCGCATGCAGGTCAGCGATGAGCGCAGAACTCTGCAGGTGTTGCAGCCCGGAGTGCTGGAGCGCGTTCTCTACGGTGACAACCTTGCCGCCGCTCCTGCGAATATTCGTGACGATAAAGCCTTTGCCGGCCACTTTCGCCAGCATCCCCGTTACTTGCCAATCCGATTTCGGGTGACGTTGAACCATCACTCTAAGATCGAAGGGACGGCCATTCTTGGTGGCAAGATTGACACGCTGTTGGACGATGTAATTTTTATTGGCTTTTTTCTTGATAAAGGCATTGATTTCCTCTTGTGCCGTATACGTCCGTTTCTTGGCTCCATCTTGAAATTCATAGGTTGAGCTATTGACGGTTTTGACCCGAATAACACCGTTCCCGCCATAACTGCCAGTCGGTTTGAGAATGATTTGACCATATTTGGTTAACATGCGCCAGAAGCTGCTGGCACTCAACCATTCGGTTTCAGGCAGATTGGCTTGAAGCCTCTTTGACTTGCGCAGTACTTTATATTTGGTCCATTTACTTGTCGAGAGATTACTCATACGCTTTCTCTTCTTGCCTTTGAATGACTAAATCATGTTCCTCCACTTGAAGAAGCTGGTTGCGTTCATCAACGAAGACAACCTGCGGTTTAAGTGTGCGGATTTCCTCTTCGTTCATCAGACCCATACTGAGAATAATCACGAGGTCGCCAGGGGAGAAGAGATGGGCAGGCGGACCGTTTAGGCCGATTTTGCCGCAGCCTTCTGGAGCGGGAATCGCGTACGTTTTCCAACGTGTGGCATTACGCAGACTGGTGACTTGAACCATTTCATAGGGATAAATATTCGCTTTGCGCATCAGTAGTCCATCAATAGTAATGCTGCCTACATAATCCAAATCGGCTTCCGTAACGGTCGCGCGATGAATCTTCCCTTTACACATTAGTCGCTGCATGTGCAGTAGCGCTCCTTTATGATCACATGTTGTTCTTCACAGCGTATGAGAGAGACAAGTATCACGGTGTAGGCATGGGTCTAATTCTATTGAAAAATGGGCATTTCCAAGGGGGAATAACCATCGTTATTTCCCGGGTAACCGCAAAATCCGACATGCGATTCCATATAGAAAAAAAAGCAGAGCCTAGGGCTCTGCTACAACTTTAAATTAATTTAAGGCCGCTAATTAAAACTAAGGTGGCAATAATCGTACGAAGTACTGTCGTAGGTGCTTTTGTTGCGAGCATGCTTCCGATGAGTACCCCGGGGATGGAACCAATGAGAAGATTTAAAACTAGAGAATAGTTCACGTTCCCCAAACTTGCGTGCAGAATGCCTGCTGTCGAGGAGAGAAGAAAGGCATGAGCGATATCCGTACCTACGAGCTGAACGGGAATCATTCGGAAAAAGTAGAGCATGGCAATGGCATACAAGGAGCCAGAGCCAATGGATGTGAGCCCAACGATGAAGCCTAGTACGGCTCCGATCGTGATCGTCAGCCAGCGTTTCTCTTCTAAAGTTTTCAGCTGCCAACGATTTTCTTTCAGCCGATGTCCGAAGAAGACTTTGAACAACGTCGCGAAGGCTACCAGAATTAACACATAGCCGAGCGCATGCTTGATAATGACTTCTTGATTGTCGAAGAAAGAATCAAATAATTCCAGAAATACAACCGCAACGATCACACCCGGAATACTGCCAAGAGCTAGCATTTTGACCAATTTGAAATCGATTGTTTTCTGCCGCCAATGCTGGATCGTACCGAAAAGCTTCGTAATCGAATTGTACAGAAGGTCTGTACCTACAGCAATGGAAGGATGAATGCCAATCAAGATGAGGATCGGAGTCAGTAAGGAAGCGCCGCCTACACCTGTCATTCCGACCAGAAATCCAACAATTACGCCCATTAGAATAATGCTCAAAGTCATGTTGTCATGTCCTCTTTTCAATTACCCACTAAACACATTGGATTAATTTTAGTGCCGAAGTAGGCATTTGTAAAGAGAAATTTTCCAATTATCGACGTCAAGAGAGTAACTGTTTGCTATCCTTCGAATACAGAATCAGGTACAATGGATAGACGTGTCAAAATCAGCTTTGGGAGGATTAAACATGCGAAATCGAACTACCGTGATGGTCAGTATCGTACTGGCTATGCTAGTAGCGTCTATGGATACGACAATCGCGAATACAACGATGCCGATCATTGTGAATGATATTGGCGGGAATAGCCTGTATGCCTGGGCATTTACCTCCTATATGGTGCTTTCAACGGTTCTTGCCCCGTTAGCAGGACGTTTATCCGATCTATTTGGGCGCAAGCGCATATATGCCGCAGGCATTCTCTTGTTTCTCGGGGGTTCTGTCCTCTGTGGATTATCGGATAGTATGGTGCAGCTCATTATTTTTCGGGCCATTCAAGGAATTGGTGCAGGCGTGATGATGCCATTTCCATCGATTATTGCCGGAGATATCTATCCGGTGGAGCAGCGAGGGAAGGTGCAAGCCTTTTTCACAGGTATGTGGGGATTATCCGCTATATTAGCCCCCTCATTAGGAACGTTTTTTGTAACCTACTTGAGCTGGCGCTGGATATTCTTCGTGAATGTTCCGATATGTCTCATTGCCCTGCTTGCCCTGCTTCCCTACAAAGAAGTGTATCAACCGAAGAAAGCCGTGATCGACTACTGGGGGGCCCTATTGTTTGCCGCAGGGATTTCGTCCTTACTTCTAATTACTGTGGTCCACTCCTATACCTACCTTTATGGTGCCGTTGGTGTAGTCCTGCTTGTCGTTTTCTTCCTGTATGAAAAAGGGCATGCAGCCCCGATTGTTCCTTTGAATTTGATGCGGAATCGGCCAGTCGCCTTCATGATTGGCGGTTCGTTTCTCAGCTGCGCGGCACTTTTCGGGACGTCCAGCTATATCCCCTTGTTTTTGCAAAATCAAGGGCACTCGCTATTCGTCAGCGGTATTGCGCTGCTAAGTACATCGATCGGATGGATGGCTGTGGCCGTCCCGAGCGGGAAATGGGTGATTCGCTATGGGTACAAGCCGCTGCTCCTATCAGGTAACGCTTTACTAGTCGTCACCGCGGTATTGCTTTTCTTCATCCGTGAAGGCACCTCATTTTGGTACGTATTCAGTACGCTAACGATGTTGGGACTTTCGTTTGGCCTGCTGTTTACGGTGTCTACGATTGGCGCGCAACAGCTCGTCGAAGCTCACCAAAAGGGGATTTCGACTTCGCTTCAATTATTCGCCCGGAATATCGGAACTGCGGTAAGTGTGACCGTGATGGGGTCGATCGTTACGAAATCAAACGACTTTTATACAGGTATCCATGGGATGTTCGTATATGGGTTAATAGCAAGCTTGATGGCGTTCGCAGTGCCGTTAGCGATTCGCACGATGCGGAAAGAGCAACAATTGGCTTCAAGTTGACAGCATGCTCAAGTTAGTAGATTATGGAAAGATATACGATGAAAGAAAGAAGTGAATGCACGTGTTATTGAATGTGAAATCTCGACTGCATGAAGGTGAAATCCAGGAATTGCTTGGTTACAGTGTTTTTCCTGACGATGATAGCTTACAGTCAGCCTTTAGTCTATATGAAAAAGATGAAGACTCTTGGTTATTTGCTTACGAGTCCGAAGGTATCCTTGTCGGGATCATTGGATTTATGATGAACGCGAAGCAAGAGATGACGCTGAATCATCTAGCGGTTGGGCCTGAGAGCAGAGGCGTTGGCTTCGGTAGAGGCATGCTGCTAGAAATCATCGAAGACATGCAGCCTACGCGTATTACAGTGGAAACTGATGAAGACGCAGTGCAATTTTATCGAAATGTAGGCTTCGTTATTCGCAGCCTAGGCGAGAAGTATCCCGGTGTGGAGCGATTCCTGTGCACGTATGAGGTTGAAGTAGACGAGGAAGAGTAAACATAGGTGAGTAAATTGGAAGATCCCGAGTAATGCCATTAGGCAGCATTCGGGATTTTTTGGCGTAAAAGTAGATGATGGCTTACATGCGTGATTTAACGGTTCTGGCATACTCAGAAGGGCTCATTAACGTCGCTTTCTTAAAAGCTTTGGAGAAATAGTGGACAGAACTGAAACCCAACCGTCTAGAGATTTCGGTGAAATTATACGATTCTTCGCGAATCAAGATTTTAGCTTGATCGATTTTCAATTTGGCGAAATACTCCATGATTGAATAGTTTGTATGTTTTTTGAAAAGGTCTTTGAGCTGAGTTTTGCCTACACAAAAGGCATGACTGATCTCGTTCAGCGTGAGTTGGGAATCGAGATGTTCGGCCATATAGGCCATCACTCGGGTTGTCAAATCATGGACTGACTTCTCTTTGGCAACTGTAGATAGCGGCAAATCAACTTCGGCTGAAGCGGTTTTTCGAATTAAACGCAATAAAAGAATTTCCAAAT
The DNA here is from genome assembly GCF_059692115.1 of Paenibacillus sp. J31R30. Lineage (NCBI taxonomy): Bacteria > Bacillati > Bacillota > Bacilli > Caryophanales > Paenibacillaceae > Paenibacillus > Paenibacillus sp. J31R30. The sequence continues at coordinate 1,296,276 of NZ_JCAUAV010000002.1, forward strand.
AGCTCTGAAGCATTTGTTCACTTCCGACAGGCGCATCCTGCCGACGCACGAGGGGGTGAGCGAAAGGGAATTCGAAGGCTTGTTGTCCTTCTCTCACGATTTGGGCAAGCAGATTACGCTCCTCATCCTCCAAAACCAGCATTTTCTGCTCAAAAAACTGCATAGCCTTCGAATGACAGTCGAATGTCATGACGATTAAATTAGGCGCTTTTCCTTTGGTTGCATAGAAGCTATGAAATTCATTCGGTTTATGAAAAATAATGGACCCTTGCTTGAGTAAATAACGATTCTCATCTGCATGAACCTCTACCTCGCCACGATCGACATAGAGAAACTCCCAGAAGTCATGTTTTTCCCCATTGAACGAATAATCTTTACCAAACTCAAAATAGTGCATCGTAATGACTTTATGGATAACTAGACTCATCTTCAAATGTGTGCGTTGATACTCGGTAGCGTTCGTTTCGCTAATCGCCATGGGCGTCACTCCTGATATTTCGATGCAAAGTGTATAGGACTATCATATCACAGCAGAAATAACAAAAAAATCGGCTTTCAAGACAAAGAAAAGGCAGGGGGCATCTTTTATAATCAAGGTATCGTTGAGTTTGAGGGGGAGCTAGCATGAAGATTGGTGTAATTGGGTATGGGAAAAGGATTGAAACGGTTATTCATGAAGTGATGAAGGCAGATGCGGACTGCCAAATTGCGGCGATTGTAGATATACGGAAAGACTTGATTAAAGCTCAGCTAGATAAGAAAGGCTGGCATCACGTTAAGTATTATGATACATCAGAACAAATGTTGGAATCAGAATCATTAGACGGGGCGATGATCGGCACGCGATGTAATCTACATACAACGATGGGGCTGAAGGTATTGCGCCAGAATCTTCCCCTTTATATCGAAAAGCCGGTAGCTACAAACTTCGAAGATCTACAACGTTTAAAACAGGGCTACGAGGCATCCACTTCACCAGTCGTCGTCTCCTTCCCTTTAAGAGTAACCTCCATTGTGGAGCTCGTTAAGGAAATCGTTCAATCTGGCAAAATTGGCACCGTTGAACACGTGCAGGCCATTAATAATGTGCCTTATGGTCGGGTTTATTTTCAAAGCTGGTATCGCAATGAGGAAGAAACAGGCGGGCTTTTCCTGCAAAAAGCAACCCATGATTTTGACTATATCCAAGCTGTGCTGGGGCAAAATCCGATTAGCGTCTGTGCGATGACGTCCAAGCAAATATTCAAGGGAAACAAATCCGCTGGTCTTAAATGTGTGGATTGTGAAGATAATCGCACCTGCTTGGAAAGTACCGTTGGGTCTGCTGAAGAGTTAGATCCCACTTGGCAATATTGTTGTTATGCTGAAGATACTGGGAATGAAGATTCAGGAAGTGCGCTATTCCGATATGAAAGCGGTATGCATATGTCCTACTCGCAAAACTTCTTCATTCGCAAAGGTGCCGCAGCACGTGGGGCGCGATTTATGGGGTATAAAGGGACAGTAGATTTTGATTTCTACACAGGGCAAGTGAAGGTGCATATGCATCATACGGCGCGTGTGGAAACTTATGAATTAGCGGCTGGAAGCAATCATTTCGGTGGTGATGAGAAGCTGGCCCGCAATTTTACCGAGATCATGAAGGGAACGGCAAGCTCCATTTCGACACTTGACGATGGTTTGATGAGTGCTCTGATGTGTATGAAAGCACAGGAGTCTGCACAAACAGGCACTTTCCAGACATTGAGTTGGACATAACTCATCTATTAAAACGGATAGATCGGTAGTTGGAGGGAGTATACGTACATGCAAAAAGTAGGTTTTTTTCAAACGATATGCTTGAGCTCGTTATCCAAGGTTTTTGCAGATGAAGCTCCACGCGAGGCTGCCTATATACATGCAACAGCGCTGAAAGGTGAGACCTTTGCCTTTCAGGTTGCATATACCTCAAGTCAGTTATTGAAAAACATAGGAGTTGAGGTTTATTCAACCCTTGGTCTTCCTTTTACAATTCGCGCGGTTGGTCTTGTGCCTTCTGAAATGCCCTGCTATGTGGACCATGATTCGCATGTATTGCGCACAGCGCCAGGGTTGTATCCGGATCCGCTGTATCCGCTTGAAGAGGAGACTGTAACAGCACTTCCAGGTCAATGGAGAGCCATCTGGATTCATGTTGACTTAGATCCTTCAGTTTTAGCTGGAACATATAGTATCCATGTAGGTTTCTTGTCCGCAGAGGGGGAGAAGCTTGGTGAGGAAGTGTTGGAGCTCACGATCCTCTCCGCAATGCTTCCCAAGCAGAAGCTGATCCATACCGAATGGTTTCATGCGGATTGCATAGCCACGCAGTACAATGTTGCGATATTCAGTGAGGAGCACTGGAGGCTCATGGGGGACTTTATCGATACAGCCGTCAAGCATGGAATCAACATGATTCTGACTCCGATCTTTACACCGCCGTTGGACACCGTAATTGGTGGTGAGCGACCAACGGTGCAGTTGATTGATGTCCAAGTCGTTGAGGGGGACATCGATGGCTATACGAAGTATCGATTTGATTACGAGAAGCTGGAGCGTTGGGTCGAGCTCTGCCAAAGCAAAGGGGTCGAATACTTCGAATTTTCTCATTTATTTACGCAATGGGGTGCCAAGCATACACCCAAAATTATTGCTGACATAGACGGCGTATCGCAGCGGATCTTAGGTTGGGATACGATTGCCACAGGAGAGGCATACACCAATTTCCTAAGCCAGTTGATCCCTGATCTGGATCGCGTCATCCGTAGACTTGGGATCGCTTCTTGCAGCTATTTCCACGTGTCGGATGAGCCTACTCAAAAGCATTTGGAAACGTATAAGAAGGCGAGTGATCTCGTTCAGAAGCTTCTTCCACCCGAGTATCCGATCATTGATGCGCTGACGGAAATCTCCTTCTATGAACAGGGCATCGTTCAGAAGCCGATTCCATCGAACGATCACATTGAGCCATTCTTAGAAGCAGGTGTTCCTGATTTATGGACGTATTACTGCTGTGCACAGTACAAAGAAGTGTCGAATCGGTTCTTTAACATGCCGTCCGCCCGCAACCGAATCATCGGATTGCAGTTGTATAAGTTCGGCATTCAGGGGTTTCTGCATTGGGGATATAACTTTTATTACTCCCAATATGCCATTAAACCGTTGGATCCTTTTAAAGTGACGGATGCCTTGCATGCGTTTCCTTCAGGAGACAGCTTTCTGGTTTATCCAGGAGAAACAGGGCCTATTGAGTCGATTCGAATGGAAGTGTTTTATGAAGCGCTGCAGGATATGCGAGCTTTAGAGCTGCTTGAGACGTTCATAGGCAAAGAGCGGACAGTGGCTTTAATCGAAGAAGGCTTGTCAGAGCCGCTTACGTTCTCCGTCTTTCCGCGCAGCACAGAATGGATGCTCGAGGTGCGGAAGAGGATTAATGAGGCGATTGCTGCGCATAGCTAGCAGGATTATTAATGTGATAGAAGCTGCTTCCCACTACATGGGGAGCAGCTTTTTGGTATTGACACATACTGGGGGTTGATCTATAGTTATACCAACATAAAACCAAGTTAATTAATCGGAATAATGAGTTTAATTAGAATCTTGATGAAAGGTGGTCTTACATTGAACATTGAGAATATCGAAGCATTCGTCTATGTCATTCATTATGGCAGCTTCAACAAAGCGGCGGAGGTGCTTTTTTTATCCCAGCCATCTGTTACAGCACGGATTCAATCACTTGAACGCGAGCTGGATTGTCGGTTATTTGAGCGGATCGGGAAGCAGATTTCGTTGACTGACGATGGGAAAAAGTTTTTGCCATATGCCGGGCAGCTGTTGCAAACTTTTCAAAAAAGTAAGATTCAATTAAAGCAGAAACGAACACTGCCGAATGAGCTGCGCTTGGGGTGTACCGTATTTGTTTCTAACTATATTATCCCGAGGATTATCCCGAAAATGAAGATGAAGTACCCAGATGTCAACTATAAGCTAACTACAGCTGCGTCAGAAGATATCATTACTAAAGTGCTGAATCGGGAACTTGATTTAGGCTTTGTTCGAAACATTAGTCATCCGAATCTGCTCTCGGCGAAAGCTTATGAGGATCCTATTCGTCTCTATGTGTATGAAGGTCATCCGTTTATTGGTAACGATGAGATAGCTATAGATGATATTGGTGAATACCCGCTTGTTTTCTTCGAGTGCGGCTCTCTCGATTGGATGCGAATACACCGCTTATTTGCGAGTATGAAGCAACCGCCTAACATTGAATTTCAGACCGATACGCTGGAGACGGCGAAGAAATTAGTTCTTGGACGTGTTGGAATCGCGTTTCTTCCTAGTCTTTGCGTCGAACAGGAAGTGAAGGAGGGAAAGCTGTTCCCCATTCATTTCCCAGAATTAGCAGGTATATCGCTGCAAACCAACATGATCGCATTGAATGGCGAGAACGCCGTATTTTTCAATTCTGCTTTAGATTTATGTAAAGGAATCGCTCAGGCGATCCGGAATACGATTTGACCACTCGATATGCATATAGAAAAACTCTATTATCCAGTTCGATAACTTGATGGTAAATTAAAGGCATAGCAATAATTCATACAAAACAAGTAGGAATTATATGAATTAAATAAACGGAAAATTCGGAGGGGTTCACGATGAGAAAATTCACGACACTTACGGTAACAACAGTAACATTAGCTTTGGTAGTGGCAGGCTGTGGCTCCAAAAGCGCAACAACGGATGCATCTCCTAAAGCTGCTGCTGAAGGCACGAAAGCTCCTGCGGCAAGTACAGCTGCTACGGCTGCGCCCGTTAAAGTAAAGAAAATTATCGTAGGTACAGGTACACAATTTCCTAATGTAGCCTTTCTAGATAAAGACGGCAAGCTGACTGGATATGATATTGAACTAGTGAAAGAGCTAGATAAACGGTTGCCGGACTTTGAATTGGAGTTTAAAACGATGGATTTCGCTAACCTGCTGCTTAGCTTAGAAACGAACAAGATTGATTTCGTCGCTCATGAAATTGAGAAGAACAAAGAGCGTGAGCAGAAATATCTGTTTAACAATGAGCCATATGCTTATTGGAAAACGAAGGTCATCGTAGCCAAAGATAACACAACGGTGAAATCGATCGATGATTTGAAAGGCAAAAAAGCCCTAACAACCGCAACGAGTGCAGAGGCTACCTTGTTAGAGAATTATAACAAAGCCAACGATAATGCGATCAAAATCGTTTATCAAAGCGGTGCAGCCAATGATTTGGTTACGCAGCTTACAACAGGCCGGGCTGATGGATCGCTAGGTGCGGATTTCTTACTTCCACTGGTCGATCCGCAAAGCAAATTGAAGACAGTCGGCCCAATCATTGAAGAAGCCGAAGTTCGTTTCTTATTCCGCAAAAACGATAAAGACGGCCAAGAGCTTGCGGACAAAATTGACGTGGCGCTGAAAGCTGTCAAAGCAGATGGCACGCTGTCGAAGCTAAGCACGCAGTGGTTAGGCGGAGACTTCACGCAGAAAGATGATAAGAAATAGCTAAGCATTTCATGACTCTTAGAAAGGTGAGATCGCCATAATGGCAAACCAATTCGATATCACCTATGTTTTCGATTTCCTGCCTAAATTAGTGAATTACATTCATATCAGCTTATTCATTGTTGCTTGTTCGATGTTGCTCGGGGTCGTCTTTGGATTTCTTATTGCACTTCCCCGTCTTTATCAAATCCTAGTCCTGCAACGGATTTCACAGATGTATGTCTCCTTTTTCCGAGGGACACCGATCCTCATTCAGTTGTTCCTGATTTACTATGGACTGCCAGAAATGCTGAAGGCGATCCATGTGGATGTCTCCAAAGCACCGGTGCTAACTTTCGTTATTTTGACGTTTGCGCTGCATTCAGGCGCTTATATTTCAGAGGTCATTCGAGCAGCGGTTAAAGCAGTCGACAGAGGGCAAGTGGAAGCCGCCTATTCCGTAGGCATGACAGGCTACCAAGCTTTTACCCGGATTATTATGCCGCAGGCACTTGCGATCTCGCTTCCCAACTTTACGAACCTGCTAATTGCCAACTTGAAGGATACCTCACTGGCTTTCTCGCTAGGCGCTATGGAATTGATGGGAAAAGCACAGACGCTCGGAACGGCTACCCAGCATTTTATGGAAACGTACATTTCATTATCCATTATCTATTTTGTTATCTGTTTTGGACTAGAAAAGCTGTTTATGTATATCGAGAAACGTTTGCTCCAGCACGAGCAGCCGCTAGTTTCGGAAGAACGTCAGCCATTCTCGCGCCGCTTCTTCAAAGGAGTCTGGTCCTCACAGCCGGATAAAGGAGGCTTCCAAGCATGAGCATTGATCCTGGATTCATATGGACGGCCTTTGTTCAGTTGCTTTCTGCATTGCCTACCACGCTGCTGATTACGGTCGTTTCTGTCTTTTTTGGATTTCTGATAGGCGCATCCGTAGCCTTAATCCGACTATACCGTGTGCCTTTTATTCATTACATCGCAACAGCGTATGTGACGTTTGTTCGCGGTACACCGATGCTTATGCATCTGCTGCTCATCTATTTCGGCTTACCCATGATCATTGATGGGATTGCTGTTGCTTTCGGTTGGAGCTTCCGCTCCGTGTCTATACCCATGATCGGGTTTGCCTTTCTCTCTTTCTCCATAACGGCCGGGGCATACCTCTCTGAGGTAGTCAGATCGGGTATCGTGGCGATAAATCGGGGGCAAATGGAGGCTGCCTATTCGATCGGTATGACGACGACACAGGCACTTCGCCGCATTATATTGCCGCAAGCATTAGCCGTAAGCTTACCGAATTTATCCAATACTTTGATTGGTATGCTGCACGGTTCTACGCTTGCTTTTACCGTATCAGTGGTGGAAATTAACGCCAAAGCGCAAATTGTCGCTACGACGAATTGGAAGTTCTTCGAAGCTTATATTGCAGCAGCCCTCCTATTCTGGGGGATTACGTTCCTGATCGAACGAGCCACAGGCTTACTAGAGAAGCGAATCAATCTGTATAACCGAGGTGGCGTATCATGATTCAACTGACGAATATCACCAAATCGTTTGGTAAAAACGAAGTGCTGAAAGGGATTAACCTGACGGTGCAAAAAGGAGAAGTCGTCTGTATTCTTGGCCCCAGCGGTTCAGGCAAAACAACGCTGCTCCGTTGCTTGAATTATTTGGAGAAGCCGAATCTTGGTGAGGTGACGATCGGGGATTTCACCGTGAATTGCAAGCGTCCTACCAAAGGGGACATTCATGCCCTCCGGCAAAAAACAGCCATGGTGTTTCAGCATTACAATCTGTTCAAGCATAAAACTGTACTCGAAAATGTCATGGAAGGGCTTGTTATTGTCCAGAAGCAGTCTAAGGAGAAGGCAAGAGAGACCAGTGTAAAAGTGCTGGAGAAAGTAGGATTGGGCAGTAAATTAGATGCTTATCCGAGTCAGCTATCTGGCGGACAACAGCAGCGAGTAGGTATTGCACGCGCCCTGGCTTTGAATCCCGAGGTTATTTTATTCGATGAGCCAACATCAGCACTTGACCCTGAGCTCGTAGGCGAAGTCCTTGATGTGATTCAGAAGATTGCGAGGGAAGGCATCACGATGATTATCGTCACACATGAAATGGGCTTTGCCCGTGAAGTGGCTAATCATGTGGTCTTTATGGATGAAGGTGTCATTGTGGAAGAAGGCAAGCCAAGAGACATTTTCGGTGCAGCCAAAGAAGAGCGTACCCGACAATTTTTGAAGCGAATTACGCCAGAGTGGAGCTACAACATATAGCGTCAAGTCAGTTAAGGAAATGGAGTGTACAAACATGGGGATTAAATTGAGTATTTTGGATCAAAGTGTGGTTTTTCCAGGTGAGACAGCTTACGACGCTTTTCAACATACGATCGAACTCGTACAGAAGGCAGAGACGCTATCTTATCACCGCTTCTGGGTGTCTGAGCATCACGATTCCGAGCAAGTAGCGGGCTCTTCGCCCGAGGTTTTAATTTCACATTTACTTGCCAAAACAGAGCGTATACGCATTGGCTCCGGCGGCATTATGCTGCAGCATTACAGCCCCTACAAGGTGGCAGAGAATTTCAATGTTCTGGCTTCGCTTGCACCTGGCAGGGTAGATCTTGGCATTGGCCGTGCACCTGGCGGATTGCCTCGTTCAACCAAAGCGCTGCAGCAGGGCATTACTGAAGCAGCATCTTTAGCAGATAAACTGAGTGATCTTCAGCAATTTGTTCGCAATCAGCTCCATGACGATCACCCCTTGAAAGGTTTGCGTGTCTCGCCAATTCCTACCGTGCCTGTGGATGTTTATATCCTTGGCGCAAGTGCGGCAAGCGCACTATTAGCTGCTGAGGCCGGATTACCTTATGTTTTCGCCCAGTTCATCAATGGGGATCATGCGATTGCTGAGTCCGCTTTTGAAGCGTATCATCACCATTTTAATACGGAAAAAGGAACCAAACCCCAGCTGATCTTGGCACTCTCGCTTATCGTAGCAGATACGGAAGAAGAAGCTAACGAGCTTGCTGGAGAGTATAAGAATGTCAAAATCCATTTGGAAAATGGCAAAACCTTAACCGTCGGAACGCTTGAGCAGGCTGAGGAATATGGTCGCCAAACGCAGGCTAAGTTTACTGTTGAAGAGAAACAGGCGGAAATTACGCGAGGTACGAAAGAGACCGTACGTCACAAACTTCTCGACCTTCAGCAAAAATATAGCATCGATGAATTTATCGTAACGACATCCGTGAAAGATTTTAGCAAAAGACTGCGTTCCTTTGAATTGCTGAGTGAAGCATTCGCGGAATCGTTGGTGTAAGTTCGAAGGAGGCATGTGAGATGAGTGCAACAAATTTCCATCAGACGTCACCGGAATTTGCTCAAAAGCTTGTGGAGATCCGACGTCATTTACATCAGCATCCTGAATTATCGCATGAGGAGATACAAACCACAGCAGCCATTCGCGGTTGGCTCACAGAGGCAGGGATTCGTGTAACTGATTTTCAGCTCAAAACGGGTCTAATCGCCGAGGTAGGTGGCTTGCAGGAGGGACCGATTATTGCCATACGGGCTGATATCGATGCCCTACCGATTGAAGAAGAAACAGGTCTTCCTTATGCGTCGCAGGTTGCAGGTAAGATGCACGCTTGCGGCCATGATTTTCATACGGCTGCTGTGCTTGGCGCAGCATTCTTGCTCAAACAGCACGAGAGTGAGCTGAAGGGAACTGTGCGTTTCATTTTCCAACCGGCAGAGGAGAAAGCACAGGGCGCGGAGCTCGTTATCAACAGCGGTGCGTTGCGCGATGTGCGTGCCATTTATGGGATGCATAATAAACCGGATCTCCCTGTAGGGACGATTGGCATTAAAGCAGGCCCCTTAATGGCGTCGGCAGATGGCTTTGTAATCGAAGTAGAAGGATTAGGTACACATGCGGCCGTTCCAGAAGCGGGCATTGATCCCATTGTGACTGCTGCCCACATCGTAACCGCGCTTCAATCGATTGTTAGTCGAAATGTTAGTTCATTGCAGAGTGCTGTTATTAGTGTGACACGTATCCACAGCGGTACGGCTTGGAATGTGATTCCCGATAAAGCCATTTTGGATGGCACTTTGCGTACATTTGAAGATAGTGTTCGAACTCTGGTAATCAAGCGATTAGAGCAGGTTGTACATGGTGTAGCCGCTGCTTATGGCACGAAGGCTGTTGTTCGTTGGATCCAAGGGCCGCCAGCGGTGTTCAATGATAAGGAATTAGCTTTGTTGGCGACGGAAGCTGCCGAGCAAGCTGGTTTGGATGTCATTACACCTATCCCGTCACCAGCTGGTGAGGATTTCGCTTTTTACCAGAAGCAAGTCCCTGGTGTCTTCGTATTTATGGGTACATCAGGTCCGCATGAGTGGCATCATCCTGCTTTTGATATTGATGAACGAGCATTACCGATTAGCGCGCGATATTTTGCTATTTTAGCCCAGAAAGCCTTAGAAAACCTATCATCCGACATTCCACTGGAGGTATCAACATGAGTACATCGATTCCCGATTTATCAGCCTATTTGCATACCCATCAACAACTTCAGGAAGCTATTCAGGGACTGAGCGGAGGGCAATTGGTTTGGAAGCCAGCACCGGATAAATGGAGTGTAACGGAGGTTCTGTCTCATTTGGCCGACCATAACATTGTCGTTTCCTTTCGTATTCGTGCCATCTTAGCGGGTGCATCCGCACTATTGCCAGCTTTTGATCAAGATTCATGGGTCAGCAATTCCAAGGCAAATGCAAGCTTAGCATCCGATATATTAGCTATTTTTCAGTCCTTATTAGTATATAACCATGCGTTGTTTGGGCGATTGTCAACGGAGGATTGGGAGAAAACAGGCGTTAATTTCAAAGGGCAAACACTCACATTAAAAGATGTTGTTCATTCCTTTATCGCACATGTGCAGGTTCATTTGGCACAAATTGCACGAATTAAAAGCGCTCTTGAAGCGCGTGTATAGGGAGGGGTAGCGTATGGCGGATGCAAAAGACGTTCACATTCGGGATGCCAATGAAAGTGACCGTGAGGCGATTCGAAGAGTTCTAGAAGATGCATATGGTCAATATCGCGCTGTACTGCCTCCAGAGGGCTGGGATCAATATAAAGAAAGTATCTTAGCTTCAGTTGATAGTGATAAACCGATTGCGCGCATCATTGCCTTAATCGGCGATGAAATAATCGGGAGTTCGCAGTTGTTCCATTCCTCCGAAGACGCATATGGCGCGCCAGAGCTTGAGATTGAGTCCCCCATCCTTCGGTTACTTGCAGTTTCGCCAAGTGCTAGAGGCAGGGGAATCGCTACAGCGTTGATTAAAGAAAATGTGAAACGCGCTGCCGAGTTAGGTGCAGACACCCTGCATTTGCACACCTCGGATTTGATGGAATCGGCTGTGAAGCTCTATGAACGTCTGGGCTTTGAACGCGCGTATGAAAAAGATATTCAAAAAGGTGATATTCTCGTGAAAAGCTATCGCCTACACATACAGACCGCATCGATATTGTGAAAGGATGGAGAGGACAATGGCTAAGCAGAAACAACTAAAATTAGGTGCTATTATTCATGGGGTTGGCGGTAATGTGTCAGGTTGGAGACACCCCGAGGCAATTACGGACGCCAGTGTGAATTTTGGGTTTTATAAACAACAGGCTCAGAAAGCCGAATCCGGTAAATTCGATCTTTTATTCATCGCGGATGGTTTATATATTACGGAAAAATCAATCCCCCACTTCCTCAATCGGTTTGAACCGATTACCATTTTATCTGCCTTGGCATCCGTCACTTCACACATTGGATTGGTGGGTACGTTATCGACTTCGTACAGTGAGCCGTTCACCGTGGCACGGCAATTTGCTTCCATCGATTTGATTAGTGATGGACGTTCCGGTTGGAACGTAGTTACCTCGCCACTGGAAGGTTCAGCCAAAAACTATAGCAAAGCGGAGCACCCGTCACATCCAGAGCGCTATCGGATCGCCAATGAATACTTGGAAGTGACACGCGGGCTATGGGATTCGTGGGAAGATGACGCGTTTGTACGTGATAAGGAGAGCGGCGTGTTTTTTGACCCGAGTAAGCTCCACACCTTGAACCACAAAGGTGAATATTTCTCCGTCCAGGGGCCGTTGAATATCGCTCGTTCAAGACAGGGGCAGCCGGTCATTTTCCAAGCGGGCGCGTCAGAAGATGGCCGAGCGTTTGCTGCGAAAGTGGCGGATGCGATTTTTGCAGGACATGAGTCGATTGAAGAAGCGAAAGCTTATTATGCTGATATCAAAAAGAGAGCCGCCTCCGAAGGACGTAATCCGGACGAAGTTGTTATTTTACCAGGCATAGCCCCGATTATCGGACTCACAGAAGAAGAAGCCGAGCGCAAATATCAAGAAGTCGCGAATCTCGTCACCATTGACAAAGCGCTGGATTACCTAGGCAGATTCTTCGAGCATCACGATTTCTCTCAATATCCGTTAGATGAGCCATTCCCCGATTTAGGTGAATTCGGCAGCAATAGCTTCCGCAGCGGAACCGACAAAATTAAGCAAACAGCAAAAGAAAAGAATCTAACGCTGCGCCAAGTAGCTTTGAATGTGGCTACGCCTCGTAACGAATTCACAGGCACGCCTGAATATGTTGCTGATCGTGTGCAAGCATGGTTCGAAGAAAATGCCGCAGATGGCTTTATTATCGCTGTGGCCTTGCCCAAAGGGTTGGACGACTTCGTTGATCACGTTGTGCCAATTCTGCAGGAGCGCGGACTGTATAGAACTGAGTACGAAGCAGATACACTTCGCGGGAATCTCGGCATTCCGGTTCCGGCGAATCGGTATACGAAGGTGAATGTGTAGGGGATAGCAATTATTTGTGAGACTGTTCATACTTGGCTGAAACAGCCAGTGGACAGTCTTTTTATATTTCGTCAGTTCTTTTCAACTGAAACCATCTTCTCGAAACAAGGTCGCTCATTAGTGTCCAAAGCAAGTCTAGTCACTCACCGCACAAAGTAAGACTACAGCACCGCCATCCTATCTAGTTATCAATTTTCTGTGGTACCTACAATAAAAATTGTGGATTCAGCAGTATCACTTCTAATATTACTATGGTCAAAAAAGAGAGGTTGGAGATAAACTTTTTGAATCCTTGCAGATATCACAGAATACGGCTTTTGTTGAGATTGTGGGTCGAACGAAGGAGATCGTGTAAATCATTGGGTTCCGTTTCTAGTAGTGAACTATTTCATTAACGATCCGAAGTAAGTCGATTCTCCCCCTCCCATCCTATCTAGCTACACTAATTTCTATGGTATCTACAATAAAATTGAGGCTTCAGAAGTAGTTCCATTATAGAGCTGAATAACTACGTTCATGAGCGAGAACAGGTATCTTCTTTTTTTCAATGCTTTAGTCAAGTTCCTCACCTTCGCGCATATACTGTGTTAGATTCTTATCTTTCTGCTTGTTCGATAAGTCATGTGATGCCCTGAAAGCGATTCCGTATCGACATTTACGTGACAAATTTCACAATGATGACAGGCTCTCACCAGCCAGTTGTGAAAACATGCAAGCCAGTCCCCGCAGAAATAGGAGGGTGCAGAGATGCTGCATATTGTTGTTTGTATTAAACAAGTTCCGGATTCTAGAGAAATTCGCATTGATCCCAAGAATAATACGCTCATTCGTCAAGGTGTCCCCAGCATTGTGAATTTCTATGATATGCATGGCTTGGAAGAGGCGCTGCGCATTAAGGATGAGCAAGGTGCACGCATTACGGTTGTCACGATGGGGCCGCCACCCGCTGAAAAAGGGCTCAAAGAATGTATCTCCCTAGGCGCCGATGATGCTGTATTGGTGACGGATCGTGGTTTTGCAGGAGCGGACACGCTAGCTACCTCGTACGTTGTCGCGCGAACGATACGCAAAATTGCGGAAACTTGGGGGCCGGTGGATATCGTTTTCTGCGGCAAACAAACGTTGGATGGCGATACGGGACAAGTTGGTCCGGGCGTAGCGTGTCGATTGGATTTGGAACAACTTACCTATGTGAACAAAGTCGTGAAGGTCGATGAAGAAAATCGCAAAGTACGCGTTCACCGGCTTTTGGAGGATGGCATAGAGGTTGTGGAGACAAGCATGCCAGTTCTGATCACGGCGCTGAAAGAGCTGAATAAAGTAAGGCGGGCGTCGCTGCCAGGTATGATTCGAGCAGCCCGTTATAAGCCTACCGTTTGGACAACGGCTGATTTCCCAGATTTGGAGCGGGCAAAGATTGGTCTTAAAGGCTCACCAACGATCGTTGCCAAAACATGGGTGCCAGAAGTCAAAGCGGTGAAAACGCAAATGATCTCTTTTGATAGTCCAGAAACTGCGGCTGCTCAGCTAGCCGACCAGCTCCTGACGAAAGACATGCAGACCCTGTTGGATTGGGCTTGATAGATAGGAACGGAGGATGACACGATGGCAAAAGAAACGGAACAGATAGATCCATCGATGCCGGATTGGTCGGCGTATCGAGGGGTTTTGATCGTTGTTGAGCAGCGCGAAGGCATTGCGAAAAAGGTGTCTTGGCAGCTGCTGGGCGAAGGCAAGAAGCTGGCAGCGAAGCTGGAAGCGCCGCTCATGGCGCTCGTCATCGGCGAGAATGTCGCACATCTCGCCGATGAAGCCGTGGCATACGGCGCGGACAGGGTTTACCTCTGCGAAGCCGCAGAGCTTCGCGATTATAGGACCCGGCCATACAGCCGGGTCTGCTTGAAGCTGATCGAGGATGCGAAGCCCGAGATCGTGCTGTTCGGCGCGACAGCGACGGGCCGCGACCTGGCAGGTGCGATCGCAACGCACCTGCCGACGGGGTTGACGGCCGACACGACGCAGCTCGACGTGGAGCCGCCGCCGTCAAGGCTGCTGCTGGCCAGCCGGCCGGCTTTCTCCGAGAAGATGATGGCTACCATCCTCTGCAAGCAGTACCGGCCGCAGATGGCGACAGCGCGTGCCGGTGTGTTTCAGGCGCTGCCTAAGGATGCCGCGCGCCAAGGTGAAATCATTCGCATTGAGGCCACGATGCGTGAGGAAGAGATTGACGCGCAGGTGCTCGAATTCCTGCGCGAAACAGGCAAGCTGAATCTCGAGGACTGCGAGATTATCGTTGCAGGGGGCCGCGGCTTAGGCGGGCCCGAGGCTTTCAAGCTGCTCGCCGAGCTAGCGGATGCGCTCGGCGGTGTCGTTGGCGCGTCCCGCGCCGCCGTTGATGCTGGCTGGATCAGCCATGAGCATCAAGTAGGGCAGACGGGCGCCACGGTGCGGCCGAAGCTCTACTTCGCCATCGGCATCTCTGGCGCGGTGCAGCATACAGTCGGCATGAGCCATGCCGATGTCGTTGTCGCGATCAACAAGGATGAGAAGGCGCCCATTTTCCAATTTGCCCATTACGGCCTTGTTGGCGATTTGTTCAAAATTGTCCCTGCCATCACGGAGGAATTCAGAAAGCGTCGAACGCTTTTCGGCATTCAATCGTCATCAGTGGCTGACACGCAAGCAGCGACGACCCCGGCTGCGGAAGTGACCACCTTCGCACGAGAGAGGAGTGAAGCGAAATGAACGAAAAATTCGACGCGATCGTCGTTGGCGGTGGTCCAGCCGGAGCTGCTGCGGCCTTAACGATGGCAAGAGCTGGCCTATCAGTTGTACTTCTCGAACGAGGCGAGTTTCCAGGTGCCAAAAACATTTTTGGAGGCGTCCTCTATCGCAAGCAAATTGAAGAGCTAGTTCCAGAGTTTTGGACAGAGAAAAACTTCCCGATGGAGCGTTACATTGTTGAGCAGCGGATTTGGATGATGGGCAAAGAGTCCATGGTCACATTCGGTCATCGCAACGAGGCTTACAAGGAGCCATTCAACTGCTTCACAGGTCTGCGAGTTAAGTTCGATCAGTGGTTCGCTGAAAAAGCCGTCGCGGCTGGGGCGATTCCAATTTACGAAACCGTTGCTCTAGACGTGATTCGGGAAGGCAACAAAGTTGTAGGTGTGCGAACTGACCGTGATGACGGTGATTTGTATGCCGACGTTGTCGTCATTGCCGATGGCGTGAACTCCTTGCTAGGCAAAGCGATGGGGATTCATAAGGAATGGATGCCAGATGAGGTGTCTTTGGCAGTAAAAGAAGTTATTGCGCTGCCCCGGGAGAAAATTGAGGATCGCTTCGGGCTTGAGGGAGACGAGGGGGTCACCATTGAATTCATGGGCGAAACTTCGCTTGGTATGGCGGGCATGGGCTTCCTGTACACGAATAAAGAAACGATCTCGTTAGGGGTCGGTGTGATGGTGAATCATTTGCGTGATAAAAAAGTGAAGCCATACGCTGTGCTTGATGCTGTCAAACAGCATCCAATGATTCGTAAGCTGATTCAAGGCGGGGAAACCAAAGAATATTCCGGTCATCTCATTCCAGAGGGCGGTTTTCACTCCATTCCTACCTTATCTGGTGATGGCTGGTGTGTGTGCGGCGATGCCGCGCAATTGATTAACTTTGTCCACCGGGAGGGGACAAATCTCGCGATGACCTCCGGTCGACTGGCAGGGGAGGCCATTATCGAAGCGAAGGCACGCGGGGATTTTTCAGCCCCGACCATGCATCTCTACGATAATAAAATCCGCGAATCCTTTGTTCACAAGGATTTACAGAAGTACAAAGGCATGCACCAATTTTTGAAAGAGCAGGATCCTGAATTATTGTTTGACAGGCTGCCTCGTGCTGTTAATGAAGCTGCCTATAACATGTTCCTCGTCGATGGTATTACGAAAGCTGAGAAGCAAAAAATGGCCATGAAGCTCATCAAAAATGCCGCTGGCGGCACTGTAAACTTGATGAAGCTGGGCTACAAGGGATGGAGGGCGATGAACGGATGAGCCAAAGTGATATTTCAGATAAACTGTTTACCATTCGTTACAAATGCGATGATAAATCCCACCTCGTGATCAAAGATAAACAAACTTGCTTGAACTGTGTGACCAAAGACTGCAATTATTTCTGTCCTTCCGATGTGTACGAGTGGGAAAAGAAACTCAAGATCACGACCGTTGCGTTTGAAAATTGCATTGAATGCGGCACATGTCGCATTGCGTGTCCTTCGTACAATATTGATTGGGTGTATCCGAAGGGCGGACACGGCATGACGTATAAGTACGGCTAAATGTAACATGTGGATGAAAATAGAGCCAAGACCGATCAATCAAAGGTCTTGGCTCTATTTTTTTGCAAAAAACGACATTTCTCCATATGTAGGTGTAGATTCTCCATAGTTTTGTTCCCTTCAGGAACCGATAATAGACGGTAGGAGGGATTATTAATGACCATTTCTTTTGAACAAGCAGAAGGTATCTTTCATTTACACAATAAGCACATGAGCTATGTGATTCAACTCGTTAACGCATCCTACCCAGCCCACGTATACTGGGGGCGTCCTATTCGGTCAGGCCAACTTAGTACGGTTATTCAATATACAGAACGCGCTTCTTTTAGTCCGAATCCAGTGAAGGAAAATAGAAAGATCTCTTTTGATACGTTACCACAGGAATATCCTGCATATGGGACAAGCGATTTTCGCGAGCCGGCGTATCAAGTTGCGCTTCCTAACGGTTCTACGATTACTGAGCTTGTCTATGACAAGCATCGTATTGTGCAAGGAAAGCTTGCACTGGAGGGCTTACCATCTACTTATGTAGAAGATGATCATGAAGCTGAAACGTTGGAAATTGAACTCGTAGATAAAGTTGCTGGTTTGCGAGCTATTCTGTCATATACGATTTTCGCCAATCATGCAGCGATCACACGTTCCGTTCGATTGGTTAACGAAGGCACGGCGGATCTCAAGCTGCTTCGCGCATTAAGTATGAGCGTCGATTATTCTCATGCAGATTGGGATTTGTTACAACTTTCAGGCAGTTGGGCGCGCGAGCGTCATATTGAAAGAAGAGCGTTAGCTCCTGGAAAATTGACGGTCGAAAGCCGCCGCGGGGCAAGCAGTCATCAGCATAACCCGTTCGTTGCTTTGCTCGCCAAAGATGCAAATGAAGATTATGGCGATGTGTATGGTTTTAATCTCGTTTATAGCGGTAACTTCGCAGCGTATGCGGAAGTAGATCCTTTTGCAACTGCACGTGTCTCTATCGGAATCAATCCGTTTGATTTCAGCTGGCTGTTAGAGCCAGGACAACAATTCCAAACACCGGAAGCTGTGATGGTGTACTCCAGTAACGGGCTTGGCGACATGTCCAGAACTTACCACCGCCTGTACCGTACGCGACTTTGCCGCGGTGAGTTCCGAGATCGTGTACGACCTGTCCTAGTCAACAACTGGGAAGCGACGTATTTCGATTTTAACGCGGATAAAATTGAGAGTATCGCTCGGGCTGGTAAAGAGCTGGGTATTGAGCTTTTCGTACTTGATGATGGTTGGTTTGGTAAAAGAAATGATGACACGACGTCACTGGGGGACTGGGTTGTCGACAAGGCGAAGCTTCCCGGCGGGCTTGAGGATTTGGTAGAGCGTGTGAACAAGCTTGGACTTGAATTTGGCCTATGGTTTGAGCCTGAAATGGTATCGCCTGAGAGTGATTTGTATCGGAAGCACCCCGACTGGTGCCTGCATGTGCCGGATCGTCGACGTACCGAAGGTCGTGGGCAGCTAATTCTTGATTTTTCACGTGAAGATGTATGTGATGGCGTGATGAGCATGCTGCGTAACATCTTAAGCAGTGCTCCGATCACGTATGTCAAGTGGGACATGAATCGGAATATGACCGAAATTGGCTCCGCTGCCTTGCCGCCTGAACGCCAAAGAGAGACGGCTCATCGTTATATGCTTGGCCTGTATCGCGTTATGGAAGCTATCACAACCGAATATCCGCACATCCTGTTTGAAAGCTGCTCAGGCGGCGGCGGCCGTTTCGACCCAGGCATTCTGCATTACATGCCGCAAACTTGGACGAGCGATAACACCGATGCCGTGTGCCGTCTGAAAATCCAATATGGGACTAGTATCGTGTACCCTGTTAGCTCCATGGGCTCGCATGTATCCGCGGTGCCTAATCATCAAGTTCATCGCATAACGTCCTTGGAAACCCGCGGGCATGTTGCGATGTCTGGTAACTTCGGCTATGAACTGGATCTGACGAAGTTCACCGACGAAGAGAAAGAGCTCGTCAAACGTCAAGTTGCCGACTACAAGCAAATTCGACCGCTTGTCCAATTTGGCGATATGTATCGCCTGTTGAGCCCGTTCGAGGGGAACGATACCGCATGGATGATTGTCTCCGAGGACAAGACACAGGCCATGGTCGTCTTCGTTCGCGTGCTTGCTGAACCTTATGCGCCGCTGAAAACATTGCGGCTCAAGGGACTTAACCCTGACTTCGATTATCAAATCGAAGGCTCAGAAGGGCTGTTCCCCGGCGATCATCTATTGTACGCCGGTCTTCCTGTCGCTGGTCTCCATGGCGACTTCCAAAGCAAGATTTGGCTGCTTGAGGCTAAGCAGCAGTAAACATATTCCCCCCATTACCCGTTCTCAGGGAAATGGGGGTGTTTTTTTCTCTTCTCGGAAGTCGCATTTCGGCGAAAATCATTTTCTGTAGTATCTACAACAACCGTTCTTGCAGATACCACAGAAAATCGATTCAGCCAAATATGTTATGGTGGAGAATAGCCCAAAATCGATTTTGCTCAACTTTCAGTGTAAGTAGATTCATTTTTCGGGAATTTTGCGCTATGATTAAGAAATTCATACCAATTTTATACATGTGAAGGGAGAGGAATCAAACATGCTGCAACGACCAAGTCATGACGAATATGCATCCTTCTATACCGGATATATTGGGGTGGTGCCCGAGGGGGATTGTGTAGCTATTTTGAACAGTCAAGAAGCTGTACTTGTTACTTTATTTTCACAGTTAAGTGAGGAACAGGCCCTATCTCGCTATGCGCCAGGAAAGTGGAGCCTGAAGGAGGTTCTCGCGCATATTACGGATACGGAGCGGATCATGAGCTACAGAATGCTACGCATTTCTCGCGGGGATACAACCGATCTGCCGGGCTTTGATCAGGATATTTTTATTGCGAATACATCCTTTGATGACGTTGCGCTGACGGATTTGATTCAAGACTTCCAAGCGGTTCGCAAATCTACGCTGACGTTGTTACCTACGATTACAGCGGAGGCATGGACTCGTACAGGCACAGCGAATACGTTCACTATTTCTGCACGCGCACTTGCTTATGTGATTGCCGGGCATGCTCAGCATCACTTGAACGTGGTTGAAGAGAAATACCTATGAAAAAAAGCCTGAAATCCACTGATGGATTTCAGGCTTTTTTTTAATAGAGTGATAGAGCTAACGAGTCACGTTCATTCAATGAATGAAGGATCGCTTCGCACCCGACGATTTCGATGCTAATAATGGAGTCCAAGCATTTCTTGAGCGTTGTTCTTCCTTTGGTTACTTTGGCCTCAAGTGCAGACTTCAGCAGATTGAATTTCTTTTTATTTTTCTCATCGGAGTATACGGGTACGGGTTTGTTATGAATCGTAATAAACATTTTCATGATTTCCACCATCCTAAGAATTGGATATAGTACTAGCATATCGGATTATTATTAATAGAACCTTAAAATAGTTTTACAATTTTAAGACAAATAAGAGATTGCTATGTATGTTCGTATATAGATAATACGAATCAGCGGCGGAATTTGTTTCATAGAATTAGTATGAATATTGAATATTGTGTGAATTTCATCAAAAAGTATGACTTATGTAATTTGCATATTTTGCCGATAGGTTTTGGGTGAAGTCCCAAAGCGCTGTTTGAATGCGCGATGAAAGTAGGGATAGGAGCCAAAACCGCAGCTTAACGCAATTTGCTCTAAGGACATGGAGCTGTCATGCATGCGCTCAACCGCACTGGATAAGCGCACTTCCATCGCATATTGGATCATCGTTTTACCAAAATATTCTTTGAACAAATGAACAGCTCTGGAGATACTAAGATCTACATGGTCTGCCACATCTTCGATTTTGAATGCGGCCGTTGCATGTGCTTCAATGAAGCGTTTCATCCGTGTGCCTGTGAATGGACGCCCCTGCAAGGAGACGGTTTCTGTCGCTGCTCGCTCGAGATAGAGGCATAGCGCTTGGAGCAGATAGCCGCTGAGCTCGGCATTCTCATCTTCCATTCTGCGCTTCTCCAGACTTAATTGCCGCCATAGCGAGATTAATCGCGGATCGAGGTCAATTCGCATACAGGTTGGTTTGTTGCTGCGTTTCCACCAGGCATCAATCCAGTCGCCTTTACAAAATAAGTAGTAATCCCCGCTGGCGATTTTGCCGTCAGTATGCTTAAGATCGTTCTCTATGCGCAGCTCGTAAGGATCTCCTGGCTTAAATAGGAGTAGGTGACCTGCTTCTATTGGGATCATCTGTCCGTCGACAAGCGCTTCGGAGGAACCTTCCGTTTGTAATCGAAAAAGATAAGATTGGAGACCAGATTTGGTACTCACATAAAACGGTTCCATATGAAAAGAATACCCACAAGTTAATAGTTCAGCTTTCATGTCGTTTCGCCTTTCGTAGCCAAATAAGAGATGTTTTAATTATATCGTGAATGGTCATAATAGGCTAATCTCGATTATACTAATGTTTAGTTACTAATATCGATTTCACTATGAGAAAAGAGGAGAACAAATGGGACGCTTAGGAATTGGTCTTCAATTGTACACATTGAGAGATGATATGGCACGTGATATGGAAGGTACACTTCGCCATGTTGCGAAGTTAGGATATGAAGGCGTGGAGTTTGCTGGCTATTATGATATGCCTGCTGACAAGCTAAAAGCGCTGCTTGATGAGCTTGGCTTGAAAGCTTTCGGAAGCCATGTTAGCTTACAGAAATTCCGTGAAAATTTTCAAGGTGAGATCGATTACTTGAAAACAATCGGTGCTACATATGCGATTTGTCCTTATGTTGCTGCTGAAGAGCGTGAGTCTGTTGAGCAATGGAAAGCGCTAATTGCTGAGTGCCAGGCACTCGCTGTTGAGACGCAAAAACAAGGCTTGCAGTTCCTTTATCACAACCATGACTTCGAATTCCATTTCAAAGTGGAAGATGAGTTTGTTTTCGATGCGATGTACGCGAATCAGGATGCGATTAAAGTTGAAATGGACGTTTGTTGGGTACAATTCGCAGGTCAAGACCCGCTTGCTTACATTGCCAAATATGCAGGTCGCCTTCCTTTGGTTCATTTCAAGGATTTCACGAAGGATGCTGACGGCAAATTGGTTACTTTGGAGCTGGGCTTAGGTGATGTTCCACTAGAAAAAGTTATTGTGGCTGCAGAGCAAGCTGGTGTCGAGTGGCTTGTGGTTGAACAGGATAACTGCCAGAAAGCACCTTTAACAAGCATTGAAAACAGCTTCAACTGGGTTAAAGAGCATTACCTAAACGTTCATAACTAATTCATTATTCATTCTTAGAAGCTGAAGGAGCATTTATCACATGAGTAAAATTAAAGTAGCCGTCATTGGCTGTGGTTCCATATCCAAGCATAGACATATCCCGGAATACGCTTCAAGCTCCAACGTTGAGCTCGTTGCTTTCGTAGATCCGATCATCGAAAGAGCGGAGCATTACGCACAGCTTCATGGTGGAAAAGCTTACAGCAACTATGTTGATATGTTGAAAGCTGAAAAGGTAGACGCAGTCAGCGTATGTACGCCGAATTATCTTCACGCAGAAATCTCCATCGCCGCGGCTAATGCTGGTGCGCATGTGCTAGTTGAGAAGCCGATGGCAACAACGGCAGCTGAATCCGAAGCCATGATTGAAGCTGCGAAGAAAAATGGCGTATTCTTGATGGTTGGTCACAACCAACGCTTGATGCCTCCGCACGTGAAAGCGAAAGAAATCTTGGAATCCGGTAAACTTGGGAAAGTGCTTACTTTCCGCACGTCCTTCGGTCACCCAGGTCCTGAGGGCTGGAGCGTGGATGGTCGCGAGAGCTGGTTCTTCCGCAAAGAAGAAGCCATTATGGGCGCAATGGGCGATCTTGGCGTTCACAAGTCTGACCTGATCCGTTGGTTGCTTGCTGACGAAGTTGCTCAAGTAGCCGCTTTCGTAGGTACCCTTCACAAAGATGGTACTGACGTTGATGATAATGCGACATGCTTGCTTCGTATGAAAAGCGGAGCTACAGGCTCACTTGTAGCAAGCTGGACGTACTACAAAGGCCAAGACAACTCCACTGTTCTTTGGTGTGAGAATGGTGTTATCAAAATCGATACAGATCCAAACGATCAAGTAATCGTTGAACTGCGTGACGGCACTGTTGAGCGTTATAAAGTGGGTCAAGTATCAACGAATGAAAAACAAGTAGCTAGCGGCGTTATCGATGAGTTCATTACTTCTATCTTAACTAATCAAGCGCCTCGCATTTCAGGTGAAGAGGGTTACCGCGCTCTGAAAGTTATCCTTGCAGCGTTCGAGTCCGAAACTACAGGTAAAATTATTAATCTATAAGGCATGGCAAGTTGCCTAAATTTAGCGAAGAAGCTCATCCCAAGAGGGTGAGCTTCTTTTTTGGCATGGAAAAGCCCCTTATTCTCAGAGCGAGAAAAAGGGGCTACACAGCTTGATTTTAACGTCCACCAATATCAATGGTTACAGAGTTTGACTTGCCAACAATCGTCTCTTTGGAGTCCTTCACATTTACCTGAATGTCCCAGAGTCCGGCTTTGAGTAAAGGCCCATCAACCAAGGCAGTAACGGTATGCTCATCTTTCCACGTTGTAACAAGTGGTTTGCCGTTTAAGGTAACATAACCAAGCGGTGGAAGATTCGTACCTTTTACCGTTATTGTTACATTGCTGCGCCCTGAAATATCTTGTGAATCTGATTCGACTTTATCTAACATAATTGGACCAAAACCAAGCATATATTTAGGATCAATAATCGGTGTTAGATAGTTTTTGTAAGCGTGCCGCTCTCCGAAAAGAATATCATATTGCAACGTTTCGTAATCTTTCAGATCTTCTTCTTTTATGTTCATTTCAGCAAAATGATCTTTTGGTGGAATAACAGGATACTTTTTAGCAAGTTCAGACAAGAAATTTGTATAATAATTGCCTTGTTGCTTGGATAATTCAATCAGATAAGGACCTAAGAAAGATGGGCTAATATTCAAATTATCTCTACGCTCCGTGTCAAAATTGTTCCACACGACCAGCGGTACGCTATACATTTTTTTCAAGAAATCAGGGTCATCTTTGCCGCTAATATATTTGGTATCAATATACGTCGCGTAATCATCGCCAAGGGCTGGAAGGTGGTCTCCCCAGAAGGCAATAATCGTAGGCTCTCCTTTTTTCTCGTAGTATTCCACGAGTTCTTTCAACATATTATCGGACCCGTTAATACCTTGTGCAAGTGTTTCAAGCATCCCAATCGAAGATGGGGAAAAGTTGCCCGTTACATCAAAGGTGTTTTTAGGGAACTTGCCAGGGTAGAAATGGAAGTGATTCTCCATCGTATTCGCAAAGACGAAATCAGATCCTGCACTTTGCTCAGTCGCGTGTATAATGTTAGCTGCAACCTCGCTATCTGCGATATAAGGACCGGAATAGGTCGGTTTGAAATATTCGATCGGAATATATTTACTAAAGCCGAAGTCTTGATAAATTTTATTACTGTTGAAATACCAATTATAAAAAGGGCTAATAGCTGTTGACGTGTAGCCCTGACGCGCATAAATACTTGCTAATGAATCGACTTCATTTGAAATATATTGATTATAAGCAATAGATCCTTGTGGTAAGAACCGCATCGAGTTCCCCGTAAGAACCTCGAATTCAACATTGGCTGTTCCGCCGCCATATTGTGGCGAAAGCATCGATCCGCTCGTACCCGTCTTCTGCAGTTTGTGGAAGAAAGGAATCGGATCTTTACTGAACTTTGCACCAGGGATAACAGTAGGATCCCAGAATGCCTCGCTTAAAATGACAATAACGTTCGGTTTAATTGGTGAATCCCCAGCTTTAATAGGAGGCTTGGGTGAAGCATTCACAATGGCCTCAACCGCTTTATCATCATAGCCTTCACGGTTATCAGAGAACATGGCTCTAGTATTTAACACCGTTGCAAGCGCGTAACCATTTGTTTTGGTGTTCTGAACTTGATTCCATACGGCTGCTTCGATCCCAAACCACTTCTGAACAGGTAGGGGCAGGTCAGTGTAAACCGCCAAAAACATCAATAAACCAATTCCAGCGAGAATCCCTCGTTCTTTTAAGGCTACTTTTTTAATAAACATGGTTGTACGGTAGAGGATGAAGTAACTGCCGACAAGAAACAGGAGTATGACAGATAATACATTAAAGGTCAAAATGTTGGATAAATACTTCACCATATCGGAGGCTTCGCCAGCCACAACTAAGTCCCAAGGTGTTAGAGGCACTCCTAAAATTTTGAGCTTAACGCCGCTAATGAGGGCTAGGATGATGAGAAATCCGGCAATTACCCAATAAGCGATTCGCGTACGCCCTATGATTGCAATAAAGATCAATAGAAGGCTTACTACGATCCATTCATTGAAAAGGAGTTCGAGAACATGCTTGAAGCTCCAAGTCATCATTTCAATATAGTTCCCGCGGCTCAAAATCTCCATGATCAGAACAGGAATTACTGCAAGAAGTAATAAGGGCAGTCTTGGCCGAATGACCAATAACAATCGTTCAATGTGTTGTTTCATAGGTTCTCCTGTTTACAATAAGTTAATAGTCCTTGAACATCTGATATTATACCATGCCTTTCGACATTATTCGATGGTATCTCTATGAAAAAAAAGATCGTTTACAGAGGAAATTGGTGGTTATATCAAGAATACTTATAAAGAGAAGATAAGATAGGAGGGGACTCAATTATGGCAAGAGAACAAATGCAGCTAAAGAGAGAAGCAGTCATGCAGCTTCAACATCGAAAAATGACAAAAAGTGCGTTTTTTCGACGTGGATTGTTCTTGTTTATTGGGGCAGTGTTAATGTCAGTAGGGTTAGAAATCTTCTTAGTCCCTAACCGAATTATTGATGGAGGCATTACGGGGATTTCAATTATTTTATCGTATTTGACACATGTCCAAATCGGTGTGTTCTTGACATTATTAAATATTCCTTTCTTATTCATCGGGTATAAATTAATTGGTAAAACCTTTGCTCTATCTACGCTCTTTGCTATTGTGGTGATGTCGGTAGGTACTTACTTGCTGCATCCTGTAAAAGAGCTTACGAACGATCCCTTGTTAGCTGCGGTCTTTGGCGGAATTATCCTCGGCATTGGCGTCGGGATGGTCATACGGTTTGGAGGTTCATTGGACGGAACCGAGATTATTGCGATTCTTGTTTCGAAGAAACTTCCATTTTCCGTCGGCGAGATCGTCATGTTTTTCAACCTGTTCATTCTCGGAAGTGCAGGGTTTGTCTACACGTGGGACCGAGCGATGTATTCCTTAATTGCTTATTTTATTGCTTATAAAATGATTGATGTCACCATCGAAGGCTTTGACGAGTCGAAATCCGTGTGGATTATTAGCGACAACTTTAGAGAGATCGGGGAAGCGATCCTGGATCGTTTGGGACGCGGCGTCACCTATCTAGAGGGAGAGGGAGGCTTCTCCGGTGATAACAAGAAAGTCATCTTCTGTGTGATTACGCGGCTGGAAGAAGCCAAGCTGAAATCCATTGTCGATGGAATGGATCCCAAAGCCTTTCTGGCCGTTGGCAACATCCATGATGTCAAAGGCGGAAGATTTAAAAAACGAGATATCCACTAGTTGGATTTCTCGTTGTCATTTCCCTTTTCCTTGGGAGAAGGACCTCGCTCAAAAAAACCTAAATTTCTTAGCTGCTGAGCGGCATCTTTGCTGCTCGGGCTCCCTAGCTTTTTCAAAATATGACCCACATGAATTTTCACTGTTCGTAATGAGATGAAGAACCGATTCGCGATCTCGGTCTGGGTGTGTCCTTGATCAATCATATCAAGCACCTGAAGCTCTGTTGGGGTGATGAGGTCGCGTACCTCTTTGATTTTGAATTGCTGCTCCAACCGTTTGAGTCTGCGGAATTCTTCGCGCATCTGTTCTGCAACTGCAGCATTAATAGCGGATTGGCGCGCATGTGCCGCCCGAATAATGCCAGGGAGCTCCTCGAAACGCGACTTAATTTGGTAGTCGATTGCCCCTGCTTGAAAGGAGCGGAAAATAAAGTCTTTTTCCTCCATCGAGGTAAGCATAATAACTTTTGCTCCCCATAATAAAAAGGCTTGCTCCGCAAGTCCGATGCCAGCCGGTTCATTCTGAAGCATAATATCCATGAGAACGACATCAGCAGATGGTGCTGCATGTGTAAATAACGCACGAGCTTCATCTGCTGTAGATCGGCTCTCCACGACCGTTATATCCCCTTGACGATTCAAATAATCCGTTAGACCGCGGAGCCAATCAAGATCATCTTCCACGATAAGTATGCGAATTGCTTCCATCCGGAACTTCCTCTCTTCTGCTTGACTATCGCTGCTCCGGAAAAGTTAAATAGACACTTGTACCTTTACCCGGTTCCGAGCTGATTTCCAAGCTTCCTCCGTGTTTTTTCATAACGCTGTAACAATAAGCCAGACCGAGTCCGAAGTTATTCCGATTGCCTGTCTTGGTCGTATAGAACGGTTCAACAGCTTGTTTAAGGGTGGCTTTTTCCATCCCGATCCCCGTATCTTTGATTTCAAGTACGATATTTTTTTTACTCGAAAAAGCTTTAATGGATAGTTCGCCGCCGCTACTCATGGCTTCGATCGCATTCATCAGGATGTTTGTCAATGTCTCAGCAACCTGGATCTGATCAAGACGGAGTTCAAGGCTTTCTGGCAGCTCCATCTGAACTTGAATCGTGCTGAGCGATGCCTCAAGAGGCTCAATGACATCCAGAATCAATTGACGTACATTTACTTGTGAAACACGCAAAGGAAGCTCCTGTGTTTGTTCATGTACGCGGCTGATCATATCTTGGATGTGTCTGGATGCTTTCATCACCACATGAATGTCCTGAATGAGCTCGGTTTGCTGCGTGTTTTCGGCGTGCTGCTTCATTTTTTCCAAGAATAAACGCATTTTTCCTACATCGTTCTTGATCGCGTGATTAAGAATAGCAGTTCCGGATGTAATCGCGCGGAGCGTGGAATCCAATTTGCGGCGCTCAATGAGCAGCCGAATGCCGAGAAATCCGTATTTGAAAAACGTAAATACAAAAAAAGGGACCACGAATGCCAAAATCCACACGTGATAGATCCACAATCGGTAGAATCCAAAGCTGGGCATGACATAATTGAGAACGCCAACACAAAGGATAGGCGGAAGTAGGGCAAGACAGGTGAACAAATGAGTTCGTTTCATCGCTGGGAGATGCTCTTTTTTAAGAACAATCAAAATGGAACCAATGAGAATGTAGGGGAAGGCCCAAGTTGCGACAACACGAAAATCTATGGGCATTTCTTCGGTATATCCCGGCAGCAAGAGCAGACAAGCGATAGGTGGTATCAGCAATCCAAGTGGCAACCAGGTTCGCAGGAGAGGCTTTTGCCAAGTTGTATGATAGGCCAAGGATAACATCGCGAATGAGTAAGGCAGGCCATAATAGGAAAGCAATGAGCAGATGCCCATAATGCGATAAAATAAAGCACTCAGCGACGGATTTGGTGCGGTTGTTTGGAAATAAGGGATAACATCCGCCGATATGACGGCTGCTAAGGCCCCTGATCCGCCAGTAAAAGCGACTGCGCTCATCCAGCGCATCGTACGGGAAGTAGGGTCTACAATAAGAAGACCTGATGCGATGAACCATAGTGCAAAAAGGACAAAAAGCATGTGTTCCTCCGTCATTCGAGTCGATAAGATACTACTATTGTGGCATGAGGTAATCGTTTGCACAAGAGTTTCCTTACTAATAAATGGGAGGATTAAGGCATCATTTCTCGAATTGTTTGTTTAGGAAAGGAGTGAAGCCATATCGAAGTGAAGAAGAGAAAAGAATTCCCCATCCTCCGGATTGTGGGCAAAGTCCTGTTGACCCTCATTTTCATCATCGTCATCACTGTCATTCTTTCTATAGCCGCAGCTGTGTTGGCAGTGAGGCTTAATCCGGAGTTAATTGTAAGCATGGAGGCAGTCACAAGTAATCCCTTTTTCATTAAGGCGTCCTTATGGGCGCAGATTGCAGGCTTTATTAGTGGTGTTTATCTTGCTTTTTATTTATTTGAGAGGAAAAAAGGTTGGTCTCTAGGCCTGCATACCGTAAAGTTTGGTCGTCGTGCAGGAGAGGGCCTCGCCTGGGGCGGCGCGTTAATTACTATAAGCAGTGTAGGGATTTGGCTGTTCGGTGGCATCCAGATTGTAGATGTTGAATGGAATCTGGCAAAAGGGCTGGAGATTGGCGCAAGCTTTCTTCTCTTTATTGGCGTAGCGATCAATGAGGAATTATTTGCTCGCGGTTATTTACAAGGCCTTGTAAAGCATCGTTTCGGACCCAAAGTGGCGGTTGGGGTATCTACCATTTTTTTCGCGCTGCTGCATAGCTTTAATCCTGGGATGTGGACGACGGTATTTCCCTTTATCAATATTTTGTTAGCAGGTCTCTTGATGGGATTATGCCGCGAGTATACGGGAAGTCTATGGATGCCCGTGGGTCTGCATTTAGCCTGGAATTTCATGCAAGGGTGTCTATTTGGCTTTGATGTTTCAGGCATGCCGATGTCATCGCTATTAACGACCGAAACGAAAGGCCCCATTATTATTTCAGGCGGCGCGTTCGGGGCAGAAGGAAGCTTAATTACGAGTGTTATTCTTGTACTTGGCATTATAATGCTTTATAACTATTATCAAACACAAAATCGTTTCAATCGAACAAGCCATGTCGCGATTCGTCACGACAACTACTAAGGGGGATTCATCTTTGAGCCAGTACGAACTCATACATAGTGAATGGGAAGGGGAGTCGACGCTAAGACTCGTCGACCACCAAGCAGAAGCCGTGGCCGAAATTATTCCGGCCGTCGGTCTGCACCTGTTCCGCTTCGATGTGCGGAACCACAGCTACATCGCGAAGCCTTCCGCCTTGGCGGAGCTTCGCGTCAATTCCTCGCGCTACGGCGTGCCCATTCTGTTCCCGCCGGGGCGCGTCAAGAACGCGGCGTTCACCTTCGGTGGCCGCGAATACCGGCTCCCGGCGAATCGGGAGCCTGATCACGCCCACGGCCAGCTGCGCGAGCGGCCGTGGAAGGTCGTCGCCAGCGGCGCAGACGCGGCTGGCGGGGCTTATGTCTCCGCGGAGTTTGACATCGCGGAGACCCCGGACATGCTGGCGTATTTCCCACACGCCGCATGCTTCCGCTTCACGTACCGTTTGAAGGACGGTACGCTGTCGCTCAGCGGTGAAATAGCCAACCGAGGCGGCGATTCCATGCCGCTGTCGCTTGGCTTTCACCCGTACTTCGCGTTCGCGGAGGGCGAGGCTGACCGCGTGCGGGTAACCATTCCCGCGGCGGCAGAATGGCCGCTAACCGCGGGTGGGTTTGCGGCAGGCGAGCCTGTGCCGACAGCGCTCACAGCGGCCTTACAGAAGGGCGCGAGCGTCTCTTCGCTACCTGGCTACCCTGGCGGCTCCCAGATGCTCAGCATCGCGCCAGGGCCGCAAGTATGCGAGCTAGATTATGAAGCTCGCGGTACGAAGCTGATCTTTGAGATGGGAGATAAGTTTCCGGTTCATGTGCTGTTTACAGCCCCATGGTCGCAAGCCGTCTCCCTAGAGCCTTACACAAGCATCATGAACGTGTTTAATGAATCATATTCACCCGAGCTCTCTGGGGCACTAGCCCTAGAGGCGGGAGCTACCTTTGCCTTCAACTGGGCCATTCATATTAAAACAAAGTAAGCTGTCACCAAGGTTCATAACCAATGCCAGTTCTCGAATAGCCTTGATAAGCATGTTGATGCAGCTGTCTAATTAACCCTTCCATTTCAGCAGATTTAACCAATGCGCCTCTTCTGCCGGTGTTATAAAGATTAAAATCTACAACACCTTGGAGGAAATGAAAATGTTCACCATTAGCTAAAGCAATTGGCGGTCCAGTCACGCCATAAAAAGCATGATAATGCCCATACTTAATCCCAGAAATACCTTGGTATTGATGAACATGCTGATCATAAGAGGTCCCGTTCACACTGAAAGTGTACAGCCGCAAAAGATGATGGTGTCCTAATTCATCCGAAGTCACCGTTGTGAAGAAATGAACATGAGCGGGTGGAATGATCATCACCACACAAAAAGCCCCCTAAGAATAGGATATCCTTCATCCTATTCATAGGGGGCTTTTGTCATGACGTTGGCATCGGATAAAGATTGGATTGACCGATCTTCATCTTTTTATCATCATAAACACGCACTTCGACTTGATGCGGTTCATCTGCTTTTATTTCAGGATTCACTGTCAAATCAACATATAAAGTATCTTTACCATCGAAATTAGATTTCACTTCCTGCCCATCAACGTACACATTACAGGAGGAGAAAAAGGGAGTCCCTTTTACCAAAATTTTATTGTCAACTCGTGTGACCTTCGAAATCACAGGATCACCGTATCCAAGTATGTACGCAGGTTGAACGATCGTATCCTTATATCCTTTGGCTTCATAGGCATAACGACCTCCAAAGAGAATGTCATACTGCAACTTCTCATAACCTGCGAGATCGCTCTCCTGAATATTATATTTGGCCCACATATCTTGCGGAGGAATAACAGGTATTTTCTTAGATAAATCATACAAATAGTCCGTATAATAACTGCCCTTTACACCAGCTAATTTCAATAACATCGGTCCTAAGAAAGAGGGGCTAGATGTCAGATTCAGCTTCTCCTTATCGGCAGGCACAAAATTGTTCCAGATCACAAAAGGCGTGTAATGCGTCTTCGTGTACAGATCTGGGTCATTAGGCAGCACATAGTTGGCATCGCGGTAAACTTTATAATCCTCCTCGAAAAAGGGGAAGTGATCCCCGAAAAACAAGATAATCGTTGGCTCCGACTTTTTGGAATAATAATCAACGAGATCTTGCAGGGCCTGATCTGTCGCGGTGATACCTTGTGCGTAAGTTTCCAAAATGCTCTTCGACTCTGCTGAAATATTCCCAGTAACCTGAATCGTATTCTTGCTGAACTTATTAGCAGGATAAGGATGATGATTTTCCATCGTATTGGCAAAAACAAAGTCAGGTCCAACACTTTTTTCGGTTTCCTCAATAATTTTGTTAACAACAGCACGATCTGCATAATTCGGACCTGAGAAATCATTTGGGAAATATTCACTCGATATAAATCTCGAAAAACCAAGATGCTTATATACCTTTCTGCTATCAAAAAAATAACTGAAGAAAGGATTTATCGCAGTTGCTGTGTATCCTTGTCTTGTTGTAATACTCGCTAAGGAATCGACACCATGATTCATATATTCAATATAAGGGATGACTTTATCCGGTGACTTCCCAAAAAAACGCATCGAATTCCCCGACAAAACCTCAAACTCAACATTAGCTGTGCTTCCGCCGAATTGTGGAGAAAGCATCTTGCCGCTTGTGTACTTTTGTTGTAGTGCATGCAAATGCGGAATAGGGTCGCGGCTGAAAGTGACATTTTTCATCTGCGTTGGATCGAAGAATGACTCACCTAGCATGACAATAATATTCGGCTTTTTCTCACTCGCAGCAGGTTTCTCAGGGATTTGCTCCAGTAGGTTTGTGATGGCTTTTTTACTATAACCATCGGGCTTCGCCACTTTCAAAAAGTTCAACATCTGCACCGAAGAATACAAATAACCATTCTCATCATAAGTAATCGTTTGGTCCCATGGAACCGTGTACACCCCGTATAGTTTTGTGAAAGCAATGGGCTTATCCGTATACAAACTCGTTGCCAGCACAATAGCAATAACGCCATAAATACTGCGCTCGATCCAGTTAAACCTCATTGTTTGTTTGCGCAAAATGAGATGAAACAGACAAGCCACAACAACAAGAAATAGAAGGCTATAACCAAGAATAGAGTTAGTTAAATATTCGCTCAAAAACTTTTTATACTCCATGAGTTGGTTATTAAAATATAGATCCCATGGATAATAAGGCGCGCCAATCGCCTTTAACTTACTGCCGCTAATCGCGCCTAGAGGCAACAACATGGCACAAAGGAGCCAAAACGACAGCCTAACACGACCAGACACCGCGATAAGAAACAAATACAAAGCGCCAACAACGAAATAAGCAAGCACCATAGCTAAAGGATAAGTCGTAATCCAATGATGAAGCTCCTTATATGAGCCTCTTTCCAAATATTCAACCATATACATCAAAACAAAAGGAAGAATCACAATCATTGCGCGAGTAGGCAACTGCTTGAGCGCCTTAAGTAAAGTAGTCATTTGTAAAACTCCTATTTATCAGCTTAAAAAAACCGACTCTCCACGTCGGAGATGTCGGGCGTTATTTTAGTTCAAGCTTCGCTTGAACCCTCTGCACTAATTTGCTCAAGTGCTTGAATGAACGTAGCAGCTGGTTGAGCACCTGTTAAAGCATACTTGCGGTTAATAACGAAAAACGGGACGCCAGTAACACCAGCTTGACTAGCAAATTCAAGATCATCCTCAACCTGCTCCAAGCCTTCTTTGGCATTAAGTCGCGTGAGCGTTTGCTGCGGATCCATACCCAAGAGCCCTGCAGCTTCAAGTAGGAATTCCACATTACCAATATCTTGTCCATCCTCAAAATAAGCTTTAAACAAGTCGTCAATAAGCTGCTTTTTGACTTCATCAGGTGCGATCGCAATGAGCTGATGCGCTTTTAACGTATTCGGCATTTTCTCAACCTGAGAAAAATCAAAATGTAAACCTGATGCTTTTCCTGCCTGAGTCACTTGCTCAAGCATACCTTGTAACTTGCTCTCATCCGCACGAAACTTATTGCGCATAAGCGTCTCAAAATGCTCACCCTCAATTGGTGTCGAAGGATCAAGCTGATATGCACGGTAACGAATCTCAACAGGTTCAGCAGTAAACTGTTCAAGGGCATCCATCAAATTCTTTTTACCGATGCGGCACCAAGGACACACTAAATCCTGAAATATCTCAATCATCATATCGAATAAACTCCTTCAATCCAAAATTAAAATAAAAAAATGTCCAAAATCCTCGAATCATCTCCATTAAACATTATAACCCAAACCTGATCATTGTCACCATGAAGTGACCTGCCGACAAACAAGTCACCTGAGACACGTAACCCACCGGACAATTCGCGCCACTTGAACCTCCTAACACACAATCACATGAGCCATTTGAGTCAACGGAGTACCTAGCATGCACCCACCTGCGCATTGAGCCCTTAGAACAGCCTGAGCCACATAAACCCGCCAAACCTGCCTGAATTCCTAGTCTGCTACTACGGCCAAGGCGACCGAAACTACCCGAACACCGAACTACCCGAACTACCTGGAACCACCTGAACAACCTGGAGCCATCCGACCCGAACCCGAACCCGAACCCGAACCCGAACCCGAACCCGAACCCGAACCCGAACCCGAACCCGAACCCGAACCCGAACCCGAACCCGAACCCGAACCCGAACCCGAACC